>JANRJS010000016.1:0-147626 GCA_033763835.1 Bryobacteraceae bacterium
GATATCGTTACGTTTCCGGAACGGCTTCGCGAAGCGGGTTACTTTACCGGAGTCTGCGGACGTCAATTTCATCTCGACGGAATGGCCACGCCGGGCCCGATTACGCGCGAGATCATGGACCGGCACGAGATGCGAACCTGGTCGCGGCGCGTCGATTTTCTCGACGCCAGCGGCCAGCCAAACTTACTCAAGAAGACGAACGAGTTTTTCGACAAGCGTCCCGCCAACAAGCCATTCTTCCTTTGGGCGAATTTTTCCGACCCGCACCACGTTTGGAATGCGCAAGGGGCGACGCCCGTCGATCCGGCGAAAGTGAAGTTACCCGGTCATGTCCCGGACTTACCCGGCGTTCGCGGCGATTACGCTCGGTACCTATCCGAGATCGAACATTTGGACGGCGATTTTCAAGCGTTGCTCGAACTCATCGAGAAGCGCGGCGGTTCGGAGAACACGATCGTCGTGTTCGCGGGCGATAACGGCATGGCTCTGCCACACGGTAAAGGTTCGCTTTACGATCCCGGACTCAATGTGCCAATGATTGTCCGATGGCCGGGACAAGTCAAGGCGGGTTCTTCCACAAAGACGCTTGTCTCGGGCGAGGACTTAGGACCGACACTGCTCGATGTGGCCGGTCAGACGATGATCAAGGGTATGACCGGGCGATCGTTCGCGCCGCTGCTCCTAGGCCGCGACTATCAACCGCGCCAGTACATCTTCGGCGCTCGTCTCGCGCACGGCAATGCGGGCTACACACCGGAGACCAAGGCCAGCGAATGGGACCAGTCGCGATGCGTGCGCAGCGACAAACACAAGTTGATCTACAACTGCACGCCTTGGATGAAGTACCAGCCGGTCGATAGCGCAAGAGATCCCGGATGGCAAGAGATCGTCGCCGCGCATCAAGCGGGCAAGCTCGCGCCGGAGTTCGATCGCACTTACTTCAGCCATCCGCGCCAAGTATGGGAGTTTTACGATCTCGACAAAGATCCGTCCGAGCTGAACAACCTGGCGGGTAGACCGGAGATCGCGGCGGAAGAGCGGGCGATGAAAATCGCCATGCAGGAGAAGGTTCTGATCGATTACGACTTCGTCCCGCTACCCTTGGGCGGCAACGCATAAGTCAGTAGCGAAGCGGTCGCGATCACTACCGCGCAACCGATGACGTTGTACCAGAGGAAGCTAATCCCGGTAAATGCGCGAGCGGAAAAAATAGCCGCCTCGCCCGCGAGTACTCCGGTAAACGCGGCGTTCGCTCCCACTCGCGGAAAGTAGAACGCCAGCACAAACACGCCAAGCAATCCGCCGTAAAACAGCGACCCGACGATGTTGACGGCCTCGATCAATGACCCCAAGTTACGGGAGTACTGCGCGGTAACTACCGCGTACAGGCCCCAAAACGCCGTAAAGATTTGCGACGCGCGGAAATAGTGGTGATCCGAAGCTTCCCGCCGGACGTGCCTTTTGTAAATGTCGATGACGCTTACGGTGGCGAGCGAGTTAATCTCGCCCGAACTGGCGGTCATGGCGGCGGCGAGAATTACGGCGATCAGTAATCCGACAACTCCGGCCGGCGTGTATTTCGACACGAAGGAGAGAAAAACGTAATTCGTGTCGTTCACTCCGGTCGATTTTCGAATCGCCTCCATCTCGGCGTTCGCTTGCCGGAACTCCCCGCGGGCCGCCGTATCGCCGCCGAGCATAGCCCGCGCCGACGCACGCCGCTTCTCAAACGCCGCATCGAACTGCGGTTGCAACTCGGCGAACTTCGGCGCCTCTTTGGGTTGAAACAGCACAGGCGGCTTTTCGAACGTGTAGAACGTAAATACCATCGCGCCGACAAACAGGATGAAGAACTGCATCGGAATTTTCGCGACCGCATTGAACAACAGACTTAGTCTGCTTTGTGCGATGGATCGTCCGGTCAAGTACCGCTGCACTTGCGACTGATCGGTCCCAAAGTAGGCGAGCGCGAGGAACATGCCGCCGATGAGCCCGCTCCACAGGTTGTAGCGGTCGTTCCAATCGAAAGCCGTGGTGACCGGATTTGCTCGACCGGCGGCGCCCGCGATCCGGATCGCGTCGAAAAAAGAAACGTCGGCGGGCAGCAGTTGGACCGCGAGAACTAGCGCCGTCGTGATTCCCGCGAACATAATCAGCATCTGCTGAACGTCGGTCCAAGTAATCGCCTTGATACCGCCGAGAACGGTGTACAGAACGACGACAGACCCAACCAGTAACGTAGTCGCTTCCGCCGGCCACCCGAAAATCACGGTGAGGACGATCGCCGGAGCGGAGAGCGAAACTCCTACCGCTAATCCGCGCTGAATGAGAAAAATGACGCTCACCAAGAGGCGGGTTTTGACGTCGAAGCGCTTTTCTAAGTATTCGTAAGCGGTAAATACACCGGCGTTATGAAACTTCGGTACCGCTGTAACGCAAATCAAGATCATCGCCAGCGGCAGCCCGAAATAGAACTGCACGAAACGCATGCCGTCCACGTAGGCTTGTCCCGTGGTCGAGATAAAAGTAATCGCCGAAGCCTGCGTGGCCATGATCGACAAAGCCATCGCATACCATGGCATCGCCTTTCCGGCGAGTAAGTATCCCGAGGTCGAAGCCGTTCCGCGCGACCGCCATAAGCCGTAGCCGATGATGAAGCCGAGTGTCGCGACCAGAACCGCCCAATCGAGCGGTCTCATCCGGAGAACGCCTTGCCGAAAAGGGCGAACAGAGAGATGACAGCGGCTAGGTAAATCACGACTGCCAGATAAACCCGCGGCCACGAACCGAGAAACGGTGGTTTCTCGTCGATCACTTCTTCCCCGCGCTAAGGAAGTTGGCGAAGATGCGATACGCTCCGGGAACTCCGGCCGGTAACTGCCGGAACCACGAGAGTGTCGTGAAAATGTAAGTCCCTTTTCCGTAACTCGCCACCAGCGTCGAGCCGTCGAGCGGTTGCTCGCCCGGATCCTTCATCCGAAAAAGCGGCTGATACTTCGCATCCCACTTCGACGCGAAATACAAGCCGCGCTCCTGAACCCAACCTTGCCAATCGGCGGCGGTAATCGCGTTGGGCGACTTCAGCAGCGGGCTATCGGCAAGCGTTTCGACGGCCGCATTCTCGTCGGTAACGCGTCCGTTGCCCAGTTCGATCGGATAAGGCCCGAAGCGATTCCCCACCGACTCGCGGCCCGCCCAGAAACGATTGTCGGCGACGTTGTATTGCACGATCATCGTGCCGCCGCTTTCGATGTACTGCATCAGTCGTGCGTGATTGGCACGCAGATCGGTGCGGGTGTTGTACGCCCGCACGCCCGTTACGATGGCGTCGAATGCGGTCAAGTCGCCGCGCGACAAGTCTTCGGCGGAGAGCAAAGTCACGGAGCAACCTAGGTCTCGCAGCGCCTCCGGAACGTCGTCGCCCGCGCCCATCACGTAGCCGACGTTCTTCGACAGCACCTTGACGTCGAGCGGAATCAACTCGGCGGTCGCGGGCGGGAATAGCGTTTGCGGCGGAATGTGCGGATAGCGGATGGTATCGATGCCGAGCGAATACTCGCGCCCGTTGTAAGAGGCCACGGCTTTCAGTTCTCCGGCCTTCGGCCCCGGCGAGACGGCGAACTTCAAAGTAACTTGCTCGTTGATCTGCGAAAGAGAAAATCGCGACGACGCCGGTTCCACGCGCCATCCGGCGGGGGCGGCGAGCCTCACGTCGCCACTCGCGTTCGCCACTTTGGCGGTGAGAGTCACTTCCACGGATCGCGGCGCGGAGGATGGAAACACCATGACCTTATTACTCAACTGCACCGCGACGGCGGGAACCACGACTACTGGCCGCACTAACTCGCCGTCGGCGCGATCGACATAGCGGTAATGGACGGGTCTTTGTAACTCGATCTCCCCGCCGCCTATCGCGACCTTGAATTGTAAGTTCGACTCGGCCGGATTTTCCGGTAACCCGAGTAAGTCGAAGCTCGGCACGCGGTATCTTGTCCCGTCTTTCGATTCGCGCAGCCAGTATGGTTGCGATACCGGATGATCGGCGGATAAAGTCCAGTTGCGCTCGATCGATTCCACTCGATTCGGCGACAGCGCTTTGCCGTCGATCGAGGCCGCTAAGTTCGACCTGACGATCGCCGATACCGAGACTTTCACGGTCGAGCCTGGAACCACCTCCGCCCGTTCCGCCGAAGCGTCCACCCACAAACCCGCGCACAACGCGATCGTCTCGTCGAGTTCGCGCAGCTTCCCCTTACTCCAAAAGTCGTTCCTAGCCGCGAGTAACTTACGCGCGTCGAGCAACGCGGGAACCGTCGCGGCCGGATTGCCGGGCTGAAACTCGCGACGCGCCCGCGAAAGCAAAGCGCCGACTTCGGGCGCGCCCACTCGATTCCACGTCGTGTCGATGCCATCGAAGGGATCTTTCGACGCAGGCTCACCCGCGAGTAACAACAGATGATTGCGGGACGAGCCTTTGCGTTCCGGCGACCCCATGCCTTGGCTGCGATGCCGGCTGCGGCTCATTCCGGCGATCTCGTTGAACGAATAACCGAGCACCGGATCGAACACGCCGGTATCGAAAACCAATGTCCCGGGCGTCTTCTCGTTCTCGGCCTCCATGCCGGGCATGAAGTTGAACAGGTTGAAGTAGAGACGCCGCGCCTGCCACGGCTCGACGAATTTCAGTTGATCGGGAAACTTCGTGCGGTCGGCGGTCATCGCGAAGGCGTCCTTGCCGAGGAGCGCCGAGGTCTGATGATGCCCGTGCCCGTCGCGAGGCGTGCCCGAAAACCGCAGCACGATCACGTCGGGGCGGAACTTGCGAATCGTCCAGACGATGTCGCGTAGCACCTCGTCGCGGTTCCACTTCTCGATGGTCTCCGTGGCGTTCTTCGAGAACCCGAAATCGATCATGCGGGTGAAGAACTGCTCGCCGCCGTCGATCCGCCGCGCCGCCATTAGCTCCTGCGTGCGGATGATTCCGATCTTGTCGCCCTGTTCCGAACCGATCAAATTCTGGCCGCCTTCGCCGCGCGTCAGCGACAGATAGCCGGTGCGAAAATTACGCCCGCGCGCGTAGTAGGCGATCAGCGCCGTGTTTTCGTCGTCGGGGTGCGCGGCGATCATCAGTACGCTGCCGAGCGTGTTCAAACGGTCGAGCGACTTCAAGATTTCCGCAGTGCCGGAGAGGTTCGCTTGGCCGAACGCGGAGACGCACGCGAACGACGAAAGAAGGGCGCGGAGCATGAATTTCAGTGTACGCGCTCAGCCGCACACTTCCATTTTCTTGACCATCTCCACCCGGTCGAATCCCGGTGCGAAGCCATCCGCCTCGCGGCTCAGTTCTCGAAATCCGAGCTTCCGGTAGAACTCGACGACATTAGGAACCGTCGCCAGCGTCACCGTGCGCGATCCGATTTCGCGCAACAGATGCATCATCATCAATCGCCCGATTCCGTTGCCGTGCAGCGATCGGTGTACCAGCAGCCAGCAGATTCGCGCGTCCGCGTGGCCGCCGCTTGCGACAACGCGCCCGTCGTGCTCGGCGACCAGATACCGCTCCGGCGGATCGGCGAGGAAGCTCTCGAACGCCGCGCGCTCAAGGGGATGAAACCACTCGGGCGTATTCGAATCGAAGGCGTCGAGCAACGCCGCGCGATCCTCCGAATGGTACAGGCGAATTTCCATACGAACAGCGTATTTCTTTCGACGGAAGCCCCTCTTAGACTGTAAAGATGCAACGCTGGTCCGCCCTACCTATATTCTTCTTTGTCTCCCAGGCCGCTCTCGCCCAGCCCCGGCCGCTCGAGGAGGTTTTGGTCGAAGGCAGCCGAGCGACACCGGCCTTTGTCGCCAAGATCGCTGGTTTAACTCTTGAATCGCCGTTCGGCCAGTCCGAAGCCGAAGCCGCGCTAGCTCGGGTCGTCGAGTCGGGACTTTTCTCCTCCGTGACGTATCGAGTGGAGCCGGGCAAACGGCGTGGATACGTTCTGAAGTTCTCGGTGCAGGAAGGGGCGACGGTGGCCGCCGCGATCGACATTCCCGGAGCCGACGACGAATTCCTGTGGCGAAGTCTTTCGCAAGCTTACCCGGCGCTCGACCACCGGGTACCTGAAAGCGCGAAGGCCCAACAGTTTGTGGCGGGGCTTCTTCAGGACTTAGCCAAAGAGTCTTTGGGCGGCCAGTCGGTCGTGGCGGAACTGGAGTCCGACTTGCGCACGGGCCAAATGTTGGTCTCTATGCAGCCGCAGAACCTTCCGAAAATTTCGACGTTCACTTTCGTTGGCGCTCGCGAAATCGCCCCGGATCGCCTCGCCGCCATCCTCAATAAAGTTATTGGAGGTAAGGGTTACACCGACCGTCGGTTTCGGGAAGTTGTGGAAGCGAATCTGCGCGGTGCCTACGAGGAAGGAGGCATGTACCGAGTACGGTTTCCGCGCGTAGGCGCGGCGAAGCTTGCCGACGGCACCGTTCGAGCCGAAACCGAAGTCGAGGAAGGACCGAAGTTCAAGCTTCGCGAGGTCGCTTTCAAGGGGGAGGGAATCGAGCCTGACGCCCTGCGGAAAGCGGGACGCTTCGAGAAAGGCCAGATCGCCGACTGGAGCCGAATTCAAAAAGGTATCGACGAAGCCGAGCGGACAATCCGGAATGCGGGTTATCTCGACGCAAGCGCTAAGGCTCAGCGTCAATTGGACGACGTACAACTCACTCTCGACGTGTCGGTGACTGTGAATCGGGGAGTGCTGTACCGCTTCGGCAAATTGATCCTCTCCGGGCTTCCCCCCGCGCAGGAAGCGCAGGTTCGGAAAAGCTGGAAACTTGCCTCTGGAGAACCTCTCGACTTGAACTACGCGCAGAAGTTCCTCCGCGACGACATGCCGCGAGAGTTGCGAGGTGTCCCCGTGAAAATAGGGATCGCGCCAAGTGGACCCGGGATTGGCGACTTTTCGCTGTTCTTCGGTTCCAATTAGCGTATTTCCCTTAGACTGAGGCGGTGACTCCCCGTTCGGTCTACGCCGCCGCGGCCATCGGCATGCAGGTGCTGCTCGGAATCCTCTATTCGTGGTCGGTATTTCGCGGACCGCTCGCGCAACTGCACGGCTGGTCGAAAGCGGAGACCATCGCGCCCTATCGCTACTCGACACTGGCGTTCGCGGCGGGGATGATCGTGGCCGGATTTTGGCAGGACCGCCGCGGTCCGCGCGTCGTGGCGACGGTCGGCGGAGGGCTGCTCAGCCTCGGTTGCCTCGGTGCGGCGTTCTTTGGCGATACGGTTTCGGGGCTCGTATTGTCATACGGCTTGTTCGCCGGTCTGGGAATGGGATTCGCCTACGTCACGCCGATCGCCATGTGCGTGAAGTGGTTCCCCGACAAGCGAGGCATGATCGTCGGACTCGCCGTAATGGGATTCGGCTTCGGACCGCTGGTGTTCGGCCCGCTGCTCGAAACGTTGATCGGAAAAGACCCTGCGCTGTTCGGCGAGACGATTCCGCGCACCTTTCTCATCCTCGCGGTGTCGTTCCTGATCGGAGTCTGCGGGCTCGCGCAACTCTATCGAGTGCCGCCCGCCGGTTGGAAGCCGGACGGTTGGACGCCTCCCGCCGGACGGGCGCATTTGGCCGATACCGCGCCCAGCGCGATCGTTCGTACGTGGCAGTTCTACGCCCTGTGGGCGGTTTACTTTCTCGGTAGCGCGGTCGGGCTAACGGCGATCGGCGAAGCGTCGCCGTTACTGCGAGAGATGGGCGGGACGAACGCCGCGCTGTCGGCCGGCGCCGCGCTCGGCGTGATGAGCGTCTTCAACGGCGCGGGCCGCCTAGGTTGGGGTGCGCTCTCGGACCGGTTGGGCCGCCGCCCCGCGCTGCTCGGTATGGCGGCAGTGTCGATTTTCGCGTGCCTCGGATTTCTGCGTACCGCGTCGTCTTTTTGGCCGCTGCTCGGCGGATTATGTCTCGCGGCGTTCGCGTACGGAGGCTACCTCGCCTTGATGCCCTCGATGACCGCCGATTACTTCGGAGCGAGAAACGTCGGCGCGAACTACGGCCTGCTCTTTACCGCATGGGGATTGTGCGGATTTCTAGTGCCGGGCTACTTCGCGGGAATCATGGACAACGCGCGGTTGGCCGGCGATCTCGCCCGCGGGTATCGCGAAATGTATTCGACGCTCGCGGGCATTGCGCTCGCCGCGGGAGTGGTCGCCGCACTTCTGCGTCCGCCCACGCGCGCCTAGTGCCCGGCGTGGCTCTCGACTTTACCGGCGAACCGGCGGTAGAGGAACAGCATGTAGAAACCGGCGAGGGCGACTCCCGGTAGCCACCACCACAAGCCGACTCGCAGGCCATAGCCTGCCGCCGCCGTGTTGAAGATCGTCAGCGACAAATTCGGATCGGTCGAAGAAGGCAACACGAACGGAAACACGCCCGCCGCAGCCGAAGTCATCATGCCGAGCAGGAACGCGCAACTCGCGCCGAAGCGCGCCATCTCGCCTCGCAAAGCGAACGTCCCCGCCAATCCCGCGACCGCCAGAACGGGGAAGATCGCCATCCACGGACGCGCCCCAAAACTGCGGGCCAGTTGCGGCTGAACCGCGAAACTCACCCAGGTGACCAACGCCACCAGCGCCGCCACCGCGACCCCCGCCATCCGAGCGAATCGGGCCGCACGCACGTTTAGATCGCCGCCCGTCTTCGCCGCCACCCACAATCCGCCGTGCAGCGCGAGAGCGGCGAACGCCAGCAGGCCCACCAGCACCGTGTACCAGTCGAGGATGCCGGGATTCGCGCCGGGCGTCCAGTCGGTCCAGAGCGGCAGGAAGAACTCGGCGTTCTTATCGAGCGGAACCCCCCGCACCACATTGCCCAGCGCCGCGCCGTAGAAGATGGTCAGCAGCGCGCTCGCGCCGCCGAAGGCCAAATCCCATACCGGCCGCCACATCGGATTCGTAACGTGATGCCGGAATTCGATCGCGATCCCGCGCAGCATCAGCAGCCACAACACCATCATCAGCGGCAGATAGAAACCCTGGAAGCTCGACGCGTAGAGTACCGGAAACGCGAAGTAGAGAGTGCCGCCGCCGGCCAACAGCCAAACTTCGTTGCCGTCCCAGAAGGGGGCGATCGATTCCAGTACGCGGGAGCGTTCCTCCTCGTTACGCGCGACGAGCAAGCTGACGATGCCCGCGCCAAGATCGAACCCGTCCAATACGACATAGACGGTTAACATCACGGCCACCAATGCGAACCAAAGCGTTTCCATCAGCGCGCCTCCGGGCCCTTCTCGATCTGCCGCCAAACCATGAACAGGAACAGGATTCCCAACAGCAGGTACATGCCCAAGAATCCGAGTAGCGTAAACAACGTATTGCCCGCCGTCACCCGCATCGAAGCGCCGTCGGCGGTCCGCATCAAGCCGTAGATCAACCAAGGCTGCCGTCCTAATTCGGCGGTCATCCACCCGGCGGTATTGGCGATGTAGGGGAACGGCGCGAGCGCCAGCAGCATCCACAACAGCGGCCGTTTCGCGAACAGCCACCCGCGCCATAACGCGAACGCGGCCAGCGAGTATGCCGCGATAAAGATCGTTCCCAGGCCAACCATGATGTGGAACGAATAGTAGAGCAGCGGGATGTTATCCGGCCAATGCTCGCGCGGAAACGCGTTAAGGCCCGGGACTTCGGCGTCCCAACGCTTGTAGGTGATGATGCTGAGCGCCTGCGGAATCAGAAGCGGGTTGTCGAGCTTACCCTTTTCGACGTCCGGCTGGCCGAGGATCGCCACCCCCGCGCCTTTCGACGTCTCGAAGTGACCTTCCATCGCGGCCAGCGTTGCCGGTTGATGCTTGGCCACCATTTGGCCCTGTTGGTCGCCGGTAGGGAAAAGCATCAGAATGCTCGCCGCGCAACCGGCGATTACGCCGAGCCTCGCAAAGGTCCGCCCGTAGTCTTGGGACCGTCCAGCCAACAAATAGTACGCTCCCACCGCCGCCATCACGAACGAAGCGGTCACCACCGACCCGATCATGTTGTGCCAGTATTGCCAGAAGGTCCACGGGTTAAGGATCAGCGCCCAAAAGCTATCCAGCAGGATTTCGCCGTTCGGGCCGAGTTTGTAACCTACCGGGTGCTGCATCCAGGCGTCCGTGGCGATGATGAAAAACCCCGACAGCCAGGAGCCTAGGAACACGCACACCGCCGCCAGATAGTGCCCGATCCGCCCGATCCGCTTTTCGCCGTAGAGAAACAGTCCCAGGAACGTGGATTCCAGGAAGAATGAATACACGCCTTCCATCGCCAGCGTTTGCCCGATCACGCCGCCCGCAGCCTTCGAGAATCGCGACCAGTTGGTGCCGAACTGGAACTCCATCGGGATCCCGGTGACGACGCCCATCGCGAAGTTCAAGGCGAAGATCTTCGCCCAAAACTTCGCGGCGGAGTTGTAATGTTCGTCGTTGGTCCGAAGGTGAATCGTTTTCAGGACCACGATCAGCAACGCCAGCCCCATGGTCAACTGCGGAAACAGGTAGTGATAGGTGACGGTGAACGCGAAGTGCAACCGGTGGAGAGTCAGCGCGTCCATGGCCGCCTCACCTCGCTCCGGCTAACGTTCGATCCGGAAGCTGTGGCGGCTTTCGGAGGTGGTTCCGGCGATCAAGTCTCTTAGAATCAGAGTGATCGTATAGGTTCCGGGCGCGACTTTCGAATCCGGCTGCAGATTCACAACACCCGGCAAGTAAGCGGGAGGATAAGGAAACTTCTTGTCTTCTCTCGCGCATAGTTCTTGTTGAAATAGAATTTTTCCACTTTCGCCGGAAAGTGTCAAGCCATATTCTATGTTGACCCGCCGATCTTCATTGACTTTGAATCCGGTCATCAGGAATCGGCCCCAAACGGGTTCGCCGGGCCGGTAGGCGGCTACGCGCAAAGGGTCCGCCTCTAATTCACTTCGAAACCACTCGAATTTATAGGCTGTAAGTGTATTGCTAGAAGGAACTTCTTCGCCGGAAACGGAAAACGGAAATGCGCCCCGCGCCTCGGAATTGGCGATCCGGTCCCGAAGGCCGACCGTCACCCGATATTCGCCGGGACGAAGATACAAGGGCAGGGCGAACGACGCTGCGATCTTGGGCCGCCACTCGCGATCCTCGTCGGCGAGCTCCACTTCCACTTTGCCGGCCTTCGGGTCGGCGAGAAGAAGACCGGCGGAATCGGTCACGAGAACTGAGTAATCCAACCGGACTTTGGGATCGTCGTCGTCCGATTTCCCGAAGCCCGAGACGCGAAACTCGACGTGAAGGAGCGAGCCGGGTTGGGCGCGAAATCCCGCCGCTACTTCCGGTCCGCCTTCGTACTGGCGGAAGGAGAAGGCGTCGATCGCGAGTTTTGCCCCGGTTTGCGCTCCGCTACTTGCCGCCAGGAGTAGGAACAGGCAAGGCCGTAGGATCGCCCCCGGGAAGCGTCGTGGGTACCGATTCATTCAAGCTATCCAGATTCAGCGGAATGTCGATCAGAACGCTTTGTTCGGTGTCGCCGACCGTGTCGGAAATCCGCAACTGATAGGAGTTGGTGGGAACGTCGAAAACAATCCAGCCTTCGTCGGTTTGCGCCGGCCGAAGCGAGCGTAGCAACCCAAACCAGCCTTCGACGCCCCTCCCGTCCTGTAACTCTTGGAAAGAATTGCCTTTGCCGTCTTCGAGCGACAATAGCGGCATGCCCGCTTCCTTACCGCCGGAATTGGTAACGGTAAGCCGCAACAGCAAAAACCGGTTTTCCGGTATCCGGGCGTCGAACGTGCCGCCCAATTGCGCCGTCCACCGCGCTTCCAACACGTTGTAAATCAAGGGGCCCACTTGCATGCGCTCGCCCATTCGGAACGAGAGGCGGCCTTGTTGCTTCGAACCGCAACCGCCCAGGAGAATCGCCGCCGCGAGGGCGATCGAGTGGAACGGCTTATATCGTTTGATCATCTAACAGTCCGGATACCTCAGTGTTTCACAAAACAGTACGTCGCTTACTCGGATCGGCGGTCTTCGCCCTTGCCTTTACCTTGGCGGCTTCGGCTCAGGCGGAGCATCCCGTTTCGGGCCGCCGCATCGCGCCCGTGATGGGCTTCGGCGGCGCGGATTGGCTCGAACGGTCCGAACGCGAAATCGAGGAAATGCCCGACGTCGCGCTCAAGGCCATAGGGATCAAGCCCGGCATGACGGTCGCCGACGTAGGCGCGGGATCGGGGTACTTTAGCGTGCGGCTCTCGCGGCTGGTTGGGCACGCCGGCAAGGTCTACGCGGTCGACATCCAGCCGGAAATGCTGCGCCTTTTGCGCCGGCGGCTCGATAAGGCCCAAATCCTGAATATCGAGACGGTGCTCGGCGCCGAAAACGATCCCAAGTTACCCCCGAAGTCGCTGGACTTGATCCTAATGGTCGATGTTTATCACGAGTTCGCGCAGCCGCAGCGGATGCTGGCGAAGTTGGGCGAGGCGTTAAAGGACAGTGGACGGCTGGTGCTACTCGAGTACCGGAAAGAAGACCCGTGGGTGCCGATCCGGCCGGAGCACAAGATGAGTGTCGCCGAGGCCAAGCTCGAACTGGAACACGAGGGCTACGTACTGGAGGCGGTGAAGCCGGACCTGCCGCGCCAGCACATTCTGATTTTCAAGAAGAAGAGCTAGCGTTTCCGGCCACCATCGGAGTATGCCCGCCATTCTTAGCGACGAAGAGTTGCAGGCGTTCCACCTGACGGAAAGCGAAGCGAGGCTGGCGCTGGCGATTCGCTTGTACCAGGACGATCTAATTTCGATCGGTCGAGCGGCCACTCTGGCGGGCCTGAACCGGATCGAGTTTCAGCGCGAGCTTGGCCGGCGCGAGATCTCGCTGTACGACAGGGAAATGTTGGAAAACGATCTGAAGTACGCCGGCTATGCGCTGAAATGATCGTTGTTTCGGATCGATCGCGAGCGGCGGAATTGATGCCCACGCTCGATCCCGGCGAAGCCGAAAGGATCGCCTTGGCGGAGGAGGCGAGTGCCGATTTGCTCTTGATCGACGAACGGCTCGCCGATTAGAAAAACGCCCGGATCGCTTCGAATTCCTTCTCGAACGCGCCCACAATCTTCCACGTGGTTTCTTCGTCGGTCATCGATTGCACCGGTTCGGTGGGATTGGCGTGAGGCGTGAAATCGGGCGGTAACGCTGCGACCGTCACCCCCAGCCGGTTAACCGACTCACTGGCCGCGCGCACAATGTCCGCCAAATGGAAACGCGCCTTACCGACTTCGGCGAGATAACCTTCATTGCGTTGCGGATCGTGGTGATACTCGACTGCGATCTGCACTGGCATGGGCAGATTCCATTCCTTGAGCGCGATCGCCGACAGTTCGGCGTGATCCGCGCCCACGATCTCGCGTTCGCACTCCAGTGCCGGACGCCCGGTTTCGGCGGCCATGCGTTCGATCTCCTCGGCTTCCGCCGGCATCGCCGCCGCTATCAGCAGTTTCCCGAAGTCGTGCAACAGACCGGCGATGAACGCTCCTTCGGGGTAGTTGGTCGAAACATGCTGCGCGATGTTGTCCGCCATCACGGCGGTGGCAATGGAGTGCATGTTAAACCGCGCCGCCGACCACGACTTCGGCATTTTGACGCCCGCCCACATCCGCGAGATCGAAAGACCCAGCACCATGTTTCGCAGCTTCGCGAGACCCATCACCGAAATCGAATGCGGAATCGAAGTGATTTCCGTGCGTCGCGCGAACGCCGCCGAGTTGACCATCCGCAGCACGTTGCCCGACATCACCGTGTCTTTCTCGATGATCCCGGCGAGTTCCATGTAGGGCACGTCCTCGCGCGCCAGCGTCGCCAGCAGTTTATTCAGAACGGGCGAGAAGGGCGGCAGTTGCCCCAGGCTCTTCAAGACGCGCGACTGATAGTCCGGTGTCGTGGCAACCATATTTGTCACTGGTACCTATCGGCGATAATCGAAAGAACTATAAGCCGATGGATGTCATCGAAACCGCGCCGATTCAGGTTGAGCCGCCGCCCGCCGCCCGGGTTCCCGCGATTGAAATTAAGGCGTTAACCAAGATCTATGGGACCAAGGCCGCCGTCGATGGCTTGAGTCTCACCGTTCCCCAAGGCTGCTTCTTCGGATTTCTCGGGCCGAACGGCGCGGGCAAGACCACCACCATCAAGATGATGATGGGCCTCGCGCCGCCCTCCGCCGGAGCGATCTCGATCCTCGGACATGCGATGCCCAAAGAGTCGCTCGCCATCCGGTCGAAAATCGGCGTCGTGCCCGACGACACGCTGCTGTTCGATCAACTCACCGGACAGGAATTCGTCGAGTTCGCGGGGCGGATGTACGGCCTCGAAAAGTCCGTCGCGCGCGAACGGGCGCGCGAGTTGCTGGCGCTCTTCGAACTCGACGCGCAGCCGCGCAAGCTGATCGCCGAGTACTCGAAAGGCATGCGCAAACGTACGGCGATGGCCGCGTCGCTGATTCACCGCCCGCAGTTGTTTTTGATGGACGAACCCTTCGAGGGCGTCGACGCGGTCGGCGCGCGGTTGATGAAGGACCTGCTGCTCGATCAGGTGCGCCACGGCGCGACCATCTTTCTCACTTCGCATGTGCTCGAAGTGGTGGAGCGCTTATGCGACCGCGTGGCGATTATCGACGAAGGCAAGATCGTCGCCGACGGCACGATGGACGAATTGCGGTCCGGTTCGGAGACGCTCGAAGACTTGTTCGTGCGGCTGGTGGGCGGCGGACGCTCGGCGGATTCTCTCGAGTGGCTTTGAGATGCCGCTAATCGATACGCAGGCCGCCGCGATCCTTTCCACGCAGTGGAAGATTCTGTTGAACTTCTACCGCCGCAACGGGCGCGTCGGCTTCATTGTTTCGTCGATCTTTCAGGCGCTGTGGTATCTGATGTTCGCGACCATCGCCGTGTACGCGGCGGTGTTCTACGGGCGGGCCGAATCGCTCGATTTCGCCAAGCGCTCGACGCCCGTGCTGTTGTTCTTCGCGCTGCTCTATTGGCAGGGAATGCCGCTGCTACTGGCGAGTATCGGCGGGCTGCTCGATTTGAAGAAGCTCCGCGTCTACCCCGTACCCGAGTCGCGCCTCTATCGCATCGAGCTGCTGCTGCGGAGCGCGCTGTTTCTCGAAATGCCGATCGTGATGCTCGGCATGGCGATCGGCCTGTTGCGGAACCCGGCTCTGCCGAAGTGGTGCGCGCTCGCGCCGGTCGTCTTCACCGTCTTCAACCTCACCCTCGGGGCCGGTTTGCGGGACCTGTTGATGCGCCTGTTCTCGAACAAGCGCGTCCGGGAGTTCGGAATTCTAGTGGTCGTGATTCTCGCGGCGCTACCGTCGCTGGTTGCGGCGAAAGGCGTCCCCGCGCCAGTGAAGGAGTTTTTCAAAACGGCGCCGAAAGATTGGCTGCCTTGGACGGCGGCGGCGAAGGCGTCGCTAGCGGCCGACGGAGCGTTGCCCTGGATCTATCTGCTTGCGGCGGCGGCCCTCGCCTGGATGTTCGGGCAATGGCAGTTCCAACGTTCGCTGCACTTCGATTCTGACGGCGTGCGTGCGTCGGAGGCCCGCGATCCCAAGGGCCGCCTCGAATGGATGTACTCGTGGCCGTCGAAAATCTTCCCCGATCCGTTCGGCGCGCTGGTCGAAAAAGAAATCCGCTCGCTCAGCCGGATTTCGCGTTTCCGCGTGGTCTTCTTCATGGGCTTTAGTTTCGGCCTGCTGATTTGGCTCCCGCTCGCTACCGGATTCGGGCGGGGCGGCGGCGGCTGGATGTCGCAGAATTTTCTGTCCGTCGTCGCCGTTTACGCGATGATGCTGCTGAGCGAAGTCTGTTTCTACAACGCGTTCGGGTTCGACCGGACGGCGGCGCAGATGTATTACTTGACTCCGGTTGGTCCGCGAACGGTGCTGGCGGCGAAAAATCTCGCGGCGGCCTTTTTCGTGATCGCCGAAATCGGACTCGTCGCGGCGGCGTGCCTCGCGTTGCGCATGCCGCTGACTTCGTCGAAGCTCGGCGAAGCGCTGGCGGTGTGTCTGCTGTTTCTGCTGTGTCTGCTCGCCATCGGCAACTTGGGCTCGACGCGGTCGCCCCGCGCGATGAATCCCAACGAAGGCTGGAAGCGCAATTCGAACACGAAAATTTCGCTGATCGCCTTTGCCTTCTACCCACTCATCTCGATCCCGATCGGAATGGCCTATCTGGCCCGCTACGCCTTTGGCACGGAGGCGGCGTTTTACGCGGTCATCGCGGCGGGCGTGGTGGTGGCCGGCTGCTTCTACTGGGTTGCGATGGATTCGGCGGTAGAGACGCTCGAGAAAGACCGCGAGAAGATTTTGACGCTGCTCACGCAAACGGACACGCCCGCCGTTTAGCGGCGCTGCCTAGGGAAATCGGGGATAAAATCAAAGTCCAATGAAAGCCGAAGAACGTACAATCTCGAACATTCTGACGGAGCAAATCTGCTATGAAATACCTCCGTACCAACGACCTTACTCGTGGGAGAAAGAAAACGTTCAACAACTCCTTGATGACATCTGGGAGGGCTACAAGGAGAACGATACAGAGTACTTCATCGGTTCGCTAATAACCATTGAAAAAGAGCGGGATCGATACGATGTTGTCGATGGACAGCAGCGCCTGACGACACTTAACCTGATCCTCGCGCGTATGCGCGACCATATCCACGACGACGCTGCAAAGGCGGATTTAGGCAAAAGAATCTTGCCTCGTAATGTTTATACAGGCGAAGCCGAGTCGCCAAGGTTGCTACTTCGCGAAAAGGACCGGATGTTTTTTCGAAAGCACGTGCTTGAGGCGCAATCAGTGCCTGAAGAAAAGCGGGACCAACTTGAGGCTCCCAAACGACGCCTGATCGAGAATGGCCAAGCCGTAGACGAGTTCTGCCAAGCCAAGAGTGAAACGGATCTGAAGCTGTTCGCCAATTTCCTACTTAGCCGTGTGTACGTAGTCTTCGTCACTACGCCCTCTTGGCAGTCGGCATATCGACTCTTCAATGTGTTGAACGCGCGCGGTATTCCTTTGTCAAATGCCGACTTGATCAAGAATACGCTTTTCGAATTTCTCGGTACGCAAACGAACCTGAGCGGTAAACTCGAGGATCTTTGGCTGCAGCTCGAGGGAGAAGTCGGCATTGAGCGTCTCGATTCTTTTTTTGGCCACCACAGGACTTCCGTTATCGGAGCTAAATCTCGCGGCTCGCTACATGAGGAGATTAAACCGCTGGTCCAGGCTCACGTGGGAGGGCCGCTTTCATTCATTGAGTCGGTGATTTCCTCGGGCAAAAACTACATGCGCATCGTTGAAGGCGATTTTGACGATGCAGCGACCATGCGGGCAATTCGCTCACTCCAGCGTGTTGACCACAACGATTGGCATCCGCCATTACTGGCTTTCCTCAATCATCCGGTTGCTGGAATAGTAGTCGCAGAGTTCGCTAGATCGCTCGAAAAGATCACGATTCAAAACTGGGTGCGGCGGTTGGGACGAACGGCGAGGCTCACTGTGTACTATCAACTAGTCGGCGCTATGAAGTCGGGAAAGATGGCTGAAGACATACGACAGATCTTCCGCAATAACGCCCAGAACGCAGAATTCATCCACCTCCTTGGAGCCGACTTTTATGGAAGGCCATTCGATGAGGCCGTACTTCTTGGCCTGGAAGAAGCGTCGCAGGATGAATCTGTAACGAAGATTTTCAGCGGACGCTTGACCATCGAACATGTTTTGCCGCAAGCGATGAAAGACGACTATTGGAGCCAGCGATTCAGCGAGGACGAACACTCGCTGTGGCTACATAGGCTGGGCAATCTAGCCTTGCTCTCGGGCAACAAGAACTACAAGGCTCAAAACTACGACTTCGATAAGAAGAAGGAGGTTTATGGCGAACGGAATCGAAAGGTATCGTTCGACCTAACCAAAGAAATCTGCGATCAGCAAGAATGGACGGTTTCTGCGATTCAGACGCGGCATGACCGTCTACTCAAGTTGGCAGCCACAACCTGGGAGATCGTTTAGCGGCGTTTGATCGAAATAATCCGTACGGGCGGCTTCAACGCCTGCGCTTCGAACGGGGCGTTCTGAACCTTGCGGACCACATCCATACCCCGGGTGACTTTCCCGAACGCGGCGAACCCTTGACCGTCGGCGTTCCGCGCGCCGCCGAAATCGAGCGAAGGCTGATCGCCGATGCAGATGAAGAAGTCGCTGACCGCGGAATCCGGCGCGAAGCGCGCCATCGAAATCGTGCCGTCCAAATGCTTGAGTCCGGTGACGGAGGTACGCTCCAGCGCGATCGAGCCGAAGTTCTTCTCGCGCATCTCGGGACTCGTCCCGCCCTGAATCACGTCGATCTTCACCGCCGACTGCGGCTGATTATCGGGTTTGGTCTTGACGGTCCGGTGGAAGCGACCGTTAGTATAGTGCCCGGCGTCGACGTACTTCAGAAAGTTCGCTGTCGTGGCAGGCGCACGTTGGTCGTCGAGCGTCACTTCGATGGACCCGAGTTCGGTTTCGATGACGACCGGCACCGCGGCGAGGAACAGGAGGGCGATCATAGGGGGCCGGGCAAGAAAGCTTCGTCGCGCACTTGCTCCACCGTATAGGGGCAAGCGGTGGGGAACGTCTCTTCGTCCAGATCGGTATCGCGCATCGCCAGAACGACCGCGTCGCGGTAAATCTCGCGAAGATTCCGCGCAAGATACGCGCTCAAGCTGGGCATATCTCGCAGCTCCTTCGCGATGCCGCGACGCTGAGCCCGAATCGTATTCGCCCAACTCTTGCTGCGTTTGAGGGGCTGGAACTCCCATTTGAGAAGGTGAGCCACCAGCACTTCGGTTTTGCTTACAAGGGTCCGCCGATCGCGCTTACCCATATCCTCGATTTCCTCGGCGATGCGCCGGAGATCCGCCTCGCCCACGTTGCCCTCACGGAGAAGCTTCGCGTTCCGCTGCGTCCATAGGAAGAAGTCCTTCTCGTAAAGTTCCGCGACGCTCATATCGCTATCGTAGCGGCAACCTAGAGAAGGATGTCTTTGACGATCTCGCCATGCACTTCGGTGAGCCGTTCTTTGCGGCCCTGGTGCAAGTAGCTCAGCGTGTCCTGATTGAGTCCGAGTTGGTGCAACATCGTGGCGTGCAGATCGCGGAAGTGCATGGGGCGGTCCACCGCCCTTAATCCAATAGCATCCGTGGACCCATGGATGTATCCGGGCTTGATTCCGCCGCCCGCAATCCACATCGTGAAACCGAGGTTGTGGTGATCGCGGCCCTTACCGCCTTGCGCTTCGGGCGAGCGCCCGAACTCGCCGCCCCACAGCACCAGTGTCGAATCGAGCAGCCCGCGCCGTTTCAAATCCTGGATTAGCGCGGCGACGGGCTGGTCCGTTTGCTTCGCCATGCGCAGGTGATTCTCTTCGATGTCCTCGTGGGCGTCCCACTGCAAGTTGCCGGGACCGCCGCCCGAGACGACGCACGTGAATCGCACGCCCCGTTCGACCATCCGGCGCGCGAGCAGGCAGCGGCGCGCATAGTCGTCCGTAGGCTCCTGGCCAACGCCGTAAAGCGCGAGCGTCTCGGGCGATTCTTTCGACAGATCGAAGACTTCCGGAGCCTCGGTTTGCATCTTGAACGCCGTGTCGTAGGCGGAGATGCGCGCCGAAAATTCGGCGTCTTCGCTCGCCATCGCGGCTTCGTTCAAGCGCTTGATCAAATCGATCGTCTTGCGGCGGTCGGCCAGCTTCACGCCCTCCGGCAGGTCGAGATTGAGCACCGGCTTCTTGCCCGGCCGCAGCATCGCGGGCTGATAGACGGCCGGGAGAAAACCATTCAAATACATCGGCTGGCCGGCTTCGAGCGCACCCTTCGGATCGGGGATCACGACGTAGGCGGGCAGCGATTGCGACTCGCTCCCCAGTCCGTAAATCACCCACGAGCCCATCGACGGGAAACCCGGAATTACCCGCCCCGTCATGCACTGATATTGCGCGGCGGAATGCACCACCATATCGCCGTGCATCGAGCGAAGCACGCAAATGTCGTCGACGATCTTCTTGTGGTGCGGCAGCAGGTCCGACACTTCGATGCCCGATTGCCCGCACTTCCCGAACGTGCGCTTGGTGCCCAAAATCTTCGCGTCGGCGGTGACGAACTGATACTTCGCCTCGCCGAATTCCTTGGGCCGCTTCTGGCCGTCGAGTTTGTTGATCAGCGGCTTGGGGTCGAACGTTTCGAGATGCGACGGTCCGCCGGCCATGAAGAGGAAGATGACGGACTTGGCTTTCGCTTTGTCCGGCATGTGCGGCGGTTTGGGCGCGAGCGGATTCGACGGCGCGGCTTGTGCAGCCATCGCACTAAAGGCCAGCGAACCGAAGCCGCAGAAAGCGTCGGTCAGAAATTCGCGGCGGTCGCGGGTGTAACGAATGTGCTCGGGCATGTCAATTCACGTACAAAAACGAGTTCAAATTCAGCACAGCGAGCGAGAACTCGCGCAGCGAGCCTTGGGCCAGATACTGCTGTGCCAACGCCCGCTCCTTCGGCGACGGCGCGCGCCCGGTAGCTAATCGATATGCCAGCGAAATCCTCGCCGCGTTCGTTTTCGCCTCGGCGGTCAGCCGGGCCGCCAGCGCCTCCGCCATCCGATTCGCCAGATCGCCGTTCAGCAGCTCGAGCGCTTGCGGAGCGTGCGTCGATTGCTCGCGCCGCGCGCACGAGATTTGCAGATCAGGCGCGTCGAACACTTCCATGAACGGCAGCCGCAGGTTTCGCTTCTGCAGCAGATACACCGATCGCCGGTCGTGCTCGGCCGCGTCCGGAGTGACCTTCCATTGCGACGGGTTGTAAAGGAAGTTCACGAGTTCGGGATCGGCGGGCACGATCACGCTCGGTCCACCAAACTTTGCGTTCAGTTTTCCGGCCACGGCCAAAGAAGCGTCGCGTAATTCTTCCGCTTCGAGTCTCCGCCGATTGAACTTCCACAGCAGCTTGTTCTCGGGATCTTTCGCCGCGCCCAGCTTTTCCATCGCGGGCGTCGTGGCGCTCGACTGCCGATAGGTCTCCGACAGCAAAATCTCGCGGTGCAGTTTCTTGAAGCTCCAGCCCTCTTCGACAAAACGATTTGCCAGCCAATCGAGCAGTTCCGGATGCGTGGGACGCGCGCCCATCCGCCCGAAATCGTTCGGTGTCGCGACAATGCCGCGTCCGAAATGGTAGTGCCAGACGCGATTGACGGCGACGCGCGCCGTGAGCGGATTGCCCGGTTCGAGCAGCCAATCGGCGAGCTTCGCCCGAGGTTGCGGCGTACCCAACGGAAGTTCCGGCGTGCCTTCGGGAACCAGCACGCCGAGCGGCCGCATACCCACCGCCGCGCCTTTGTTCTGATAATCGCCGCGCGCCAGCACGTGGATCGGAGAAATCTTGTCCGCCTTGTCGGCGACGCTAAAGAGACCGGGCAGGGGATCGGGAAGTTTCGCTTCCATCTCCTTGAGCTTCTTTTCCATCTCGGCTTTTTCGGGACCCGTGGTTTTGCCGATCTTGCCGCGCAGCGACTTCAGCTCTTTGTTGATCGACTCGAACTTCGTCTTCCACGCCGCCTGCTCCTCGGGCGAAGTCAGCGGAACGTCCTCGTCGTGCGTCGCCGCGAAATAGCCTTGCATCCGGTAGTAGTCGGTGTGCCGGATCGGATCGAACTTATGGTCGTGGCAGCGCGCGCACCCGAGCGTCACGCCCAGAAAACCCGCGCCCACGATGTTGGTCATCTCGGTGAGAACTTCGTTGCGGCTCGAAGCCACTTCCTGATTGCCCGCGTTCTTGCGCAACGGACCGAGCCGGTTGAAGCCGCTCGCGATCCGGTACGTCTCGTTCTTCGGCGCGATCTCATCGCCCGCGAGTTGTTCCCGAACGAAATCCGTGTACGGCTTATCGATGTTGAACGAGTGGATCACATAATCGCGATAGCGCCAGGCGTCGGTGCGGTGCGTGTCGTATTCGAATCCGTCGGACTCGGCGAACCGCACGACGTCCAGCCAGTGGCGGCCCCAGTGCTCGCCGTAGCGCGGGGAATCGAGCAGACGGTCCACGACTTTCTCGTAGGAGTTGGGTGAACGGTCGTTAACGAAGGCGTCGATTTCGGCGGGCGTGGGCGGCAAACCGTGCAGGCCGAAGGTCACGCGGCGCAAGAGCGTCGCCCGATCGGCGGGCGGGGCGGGTGAGAAGCCGTCCTTCGCCAGACGCTCGCGGATGAAGGCATCGATCGGATTCTTCGCCGTCGCCGGAGGCTGGACGTTCTTGCGCGGCTGAAACGCCCAATGACGGCGCTCCGCGGGAGTGTACTTTTCTAAGGAAGCCGTCTCGGCCGCGAGTAACGCCAAGGCGAAAATCATCGTTGGACCTTCTCCATCCAGGAACCCAATCCTAATCCGGCGCGCACCGAGAGAATCGAAAAGACGAACGCCAGTGCGATCCTCGTCCAGAACTGCGCCGCCGAGGCGTCGATCGCGGTTGTGAATCGGAACATCGCCGTGTCGCTCGTCGGCGGCGTGAAATACGGCAAATAGTGCGAACCGAAGAACGCATTGCGCGCGGCGGGCGATTGCAGAAAGTCGGCCATCGGCCACTGAACGGCGATAAAGACCGCGAGAAACGCCGGTCCCAAAATCAGCGCCAACGTCCAGTCGTTACGCCCCTGCAATCGCGTCCACAGCCAATCGGCGGCGAGCATCGCCACCGGGACCAGCAACGGGAAACCGCCCATCGGGATCAAGTGGGTGACTTGTTGAAACACCGGACCCAGTTTCGGCTCCGCTGGAAAGAGCGGCAGGATCCACAGGAAAGCGAGCGAGATCGCGAAACTCAGCCCGGAGACGGCGGTTAATGGAAAGCGGCCCTTCAGAACGCGCGCGACGGCGAAATGGCCCAGTGGAACCGTGATCGCCGCCACCAGGAAAAATCGACCCGAGTGCTGCATGGTCCGCTGCATGAACTCCAGCGCGAACACCGCCACGATATCCCGCGCGAGCAGCGTTCCGAGGAACAAGAAAAACAGCCGCAGAATCGTCCGCCGCGCGCCCTCCGCGCGATTCATCTCGCCGAGCACGATCAGTAGCGCCCCGAACTTGATCGCGAGAATCCCGAGAATGAGTACGACGTGCGGCGGCGAGAGCACCTTTACGTCGAGCCCGTAGGCGTTATGCCACCAATCGTCGAACGGCGCGGAGGCGAGCATCGCCGCTCCGCCCCAAGCCGCCACGAACGCTCCGAGCGGCCCGCGAAATCCCCACATCCGCACCGAACTCGCACGCATTTTGGGCATTCGGCCGAAGGTCGTGCCGAGGATCAATGCCGCGCTGCCGAACCCGCCCAGCACGCCGCACAGGTAGATCAGCATGTGCGCCGGAGTCCAGAACGAATCGCGGCCCACGGAAACGTGCCAGGAGATATCCCATTGCCCGCCGATCGTCACACTGAGGGCGGCGGCGGTGAAATTCCAGACGTACCAGGGGATGGCCCGCGAGTCCGATTTCGCTTCGACTAGCGGAGCGGCGAGACGATCCGGATATGCGGCGATATGGCCCATGTCCGCCGATTAAAATCTTATCACCGGTCTGTCACCAACGCGCGGCTTTAGTCTTTGTTTTTATGCGGGTGAGGAACATGTCGGTGGTCATGTAGAGCGTCGAGCCGTCGTCGCCCCAGGCGGCGTTCGAGGTACGCTCGAAAGTCTCGATGCGCCCGAGGAGTTTGCCGTCCGGCGCGAAGATGTAAATCCCGCCCGGCCCGGAGGCGAACACGTTGCCCTTCGCGTCGACTTTCATGCCGTCGGGCAGTCCGGGTAGGCCTTTTTTGAGGTTCTCCGTCGAGTCGGCGAAGACTTTACCCGGCCCAAGCGTGCCGTCGGCTTTCACCGGAAACGACATCCAAATCGGTTTCGCCGGGTCGGACTGCGCGACATACAGCGTCTTCTCGTCGGGCGAGAACGCGATGCCGTTCGGGCGGGTCATCGCCGTAGTGAGCAGCGTGAGTGCCCCGTCGGTCCCCAGCCGATAAACGCCGTAGTGCGGGAGTTCCTTGCGCGGGTCGTTTTCCCGATTCGGTAGGCCGTAGGGCGGATCGGTGAAGTAGAGCGCGCCGCCCGAATGGTACGCGCCGTCGTTCGGCGAATTCAGTCGCTTGCCCTGATAGTTATCCACCAGCGTGCGCATGCCGCCGTCTTTTTCAAGCCGGGCGACCCGCCGGTCGCCGTGCTGAAAGAGCACCAGCCGCCCTTGCGGGTCGAGCGTCAGTCCGTTCGACCCCGGCTCCGCGCCGTAATCGACGACGCCGGTGTAGCCCGAGGGTTTGGCGAACAGCGTAATGCCGGAGTTCTTCGGCGACCACTTCATCACCGAGTTGCGTGGGATGTCGGAAAACAACAGGAAGTCGTCGTCCCAGCCGCGGCGCTTCGACACCCAGACGGGACCTTCGCACCAGGCGAACCCGGAAGCGACGACCTCGATCTTCGCGTCGGCGGCGAGAATCTCGTCGAGGCGCGGGTCGTAGCGGTGGACGGTGCCTTTGTTGGGGTGCGTGCGGGGCGGTTGCGGCGCTTGCGCGATAACAGGGACGGCGGCGAGCAGGATGGCGATCGATCTCATGCTCGCCGTAGCATATCGCTAATTCGTGGGAACTTGGCGCGCGGCGCGCTAGTCTATCGGGCATGCGGGGATTGATCTTGCTTGTGGCGTCCGTTCCTAGTTGGGCCTGCAGTTGCGTTGGTGAGACGGACGTTTGCGCTTTTGTTGGCTCGAAAGCCGCGATCTTCGTCGCGCGTGTGATCCGCGACAGCGGCGAGGGGTACGGCAAGGGGCCGGCTCGGGTCGCGATCGAGGAGGCCTTGCAGAACGTTCCGGCTGGCCTCAAGGAGACGGAGATCGAAACGATGGCCGGATCGAGTTGTTATTACCGCCTGGAAGCGGGGGAACGTTACGTCATCGTGAGTTCGGGCCCACGCTACGCGATTTCGTGCTCGCCTACTTTTCTCGTAAGGGGCAACGAGTATCTCTTGGAAGCTCTCCGGCGAGCGACCGCGGGCGAATTGCCCAGCCTCATCGGGTTCGTTTCAAGACCGGACTCTCGCCACCATCGCGTGCCGCTGCCGGGCGTCATGGTGAAAGCGGTGGGCGAGGGCGAAGAACGCGAGACGCAAACCGACGGTTTGGGGCATTACTCGCTGCATGCTCTCGCGCCCGGCCGGTACAAGATTGAGGTGTCGAAGCCGGGTTACCTCCCCGACGAACCGGTGCTCACTCCGGTCACCACCTCTCGTGGTGTATGCGTAACTCGCGACTACAGCCTGACACCCGCCGGAAGGGTCGGGGGGACCGTTCGCGACCGCGCGGGGCGGCCTCTAACTGGCGTGACGGTCCAAGCGTTCGAGATCGACCAAGAGGGCGAGCGGAAATCGGATGCGCTCCGGATCGCGAAAACCGGGCCCGACGGTAAATACGCCATCCAACCGTTGCCTCCGGGCGGCTACGCCATCGCTGTGAACGGCGCCAAGTATGAGGACGAGGACATTTACCCGCCGACTTTCTTTTCGGATGGCCGCGCCGTCGCACTCTCCGAGGCGGGGGTACGGGAGGGTATCGATCTGGTCTTGCCGCCCCCACGAAAACCGGCTCGCTTGAAGGTGACGGTGGTGGACTCCGACGGCAATCCGTTCCCCGCCACCTCGATTCGTTGGAGGGATATGCGGGGGCGCGAACGAGGGCGTCTCTATCTGAACGAGCGCACCACGGAACCGGTTGCCACCCTGTATATCGGAGAGCGCTACATCATCGAAGTGAGCGGGTATTGGAGGGCAGCGGGGCGGCTGGAACGCTGGCAAGGCTCGGTCGAGATCTCCGTCGATAGCGAAAACCCGTCGGTGGTCGTTACGCTGCGTCCGACGGGGGAGCTTTAGCCGCGAGCATACTCGGCCAACTCGCGCAGGTTGACAACGATTTCCGGGTGACCCGTTTTGAGAACACCGTCGCGAGCCTCCACTGGCACGCCCGTCGAGGCGTCCCAGCCGCGAACGGTCACGGGATCGACGACCCAGATGTGCGGAATGCCGAACTCGACGTAATCGGCGATGCGATCCTGAATGTCGCCGAGCGACTGCCCATCGGAGAGAACTTCGATCGCTAAGTACGGCGGTTCGGTGACCCAGCGCTTGATCGGCTTCGCGAGCGTGACGGTGATGTCCGGGATGCGGAAACGATCCGGCCGGACTTGCACCCGAAGTTCGGGCGCGACGAAAATTCCGAGGCGGCGCTCGAGAGAATAAAGCTGCGCGCCAAGGGTTGCCTGAAAACGAGCATGATTCCAATCGCCCACGTTTCTCTCCCGCACCTCGCCATCGACGTAGTCGCAGTCCGGGTCGTAAGTGGCGGCGATGTATTCGGCGAGCGAAACTCCAACCGCGACGGCCATGCCCCGATTATCGCCCAAGCCGTCCCCTGTGAATTCAAGCCCGTGCGCCGCTCGCCGATATGCCGCCATAATGAGCGCCGTAATTCGCGAACACGAGCAGGAGTACCTGGCGAAGTCCTCGCAACTTGAGAGCCTGCTGCAAAAGAAGACCGCCGTATACGCCGTCGAGGCCGAGATGCGGGAACTGCACAAGCGTTTGGTCGAGCTGGGCCGCGCGATCCTCGCTCCCGACGCGAACCCGTCCGGCGAACAGGACTACCTGAAGGCCTCGGCCGCGTTGCAGGAGTTGCTGCGTCAGCGCGAGGCGGCCTGGAGCCTGGTACCCGAAATCGAGAAGCTGCATGGCGACCTGGTGGCGCTCGGCGACAAACTCGGCTGGATGAAATGACGCCGCAAACCGATCTCACCGCCGAGTATGAGGCCGCCGCCGCGGAAGCCGCCGCTCTGATCGCCGAAAGAACCCACTTCGAGGCGCTCCTCGGGGATTTGGGAGGGTTAGAGGCCCGGGCGGTGGCCGTGATCCGCCGTTCGCCTCTCGCCGGTCTGGCGGAAGAAGTGTCGGAACTGACCGGCGACGTTCGGCGATTGATCGGCGAAACGTTGGCCGCCGAACGCCGGGAGCGATTCTCCGACGCGCAGCGCCGGTTAGCCGAAATCGGCGAGCGGATCGGGATTAGCGCGCCGGAAACTGCTTGAGGATGTCGGTGAGCTTGGTGAGGCTCGAAATGAGTTCGTTCGTGCTGCCGGGCGGCATCGGCGACGCACGCCGACTGTCCCCAAGGCCGTCCACCAGCCTCGAAACGGTGGATTCCAGGTTATCGATTCGCTCCGCCAGCCGGTCGTAGCTTTTCTGCTCGGCGGCGGCGATGATGCGCTCCAGGTGCTCGAAGCGCTCGCGGATCAATCCGGGAACGTCCTGCGCGGCCACCGGCGCGGCGGCCGCGCTCGCCGCAACCGGACGCCGGTCCCGCTGGCGGGCGTAATCTTCGAGCATCGACTGCACGTCTCCGCGCGCTTGGCCGGACTCCTTGGCGACTCGCGCCAGTACGTCGAGGCCGGTAGGCTCCGGATCGGGCTCGCGCACCGCGCCCGCCGACTTTTTCCAAACCATAGGGTCTCCTCCGAGGATCATCGGCGCGGAGCGGGGGAAACTTGAGAGGGATCTACTCGGAGTCGCGCTTGCCATGCCAGATGTGGAGGATGGTCACGACGCAAGCGGCGGCGTCGATCTCGTAATACACAGCGTAAGGCCAATGAACAATCTTCCGCACAACTGGGCGCTTCGAAACCGACGCCCCCATTCGCGGGAACCGTCGCAAGAGGCCGATATGTGCGGTCAAGCCCGAAACGAAGCGGTCCGCAACGGCGGGGAACGCCTCCCGGCCATACTCTCGAAGAGCGCGAAAATCGCTTAGTGCCGGTTCTGAGAACTCGACTCGGTAATCCACTGAGCGACCAGTTTCTCGACTTCCTCGAAGGGAACGGTTCTGCCCTCACGCGCCGCGCGCAAACCCGCGTCGATCGCGGCCAGGGTTTCCTCGTCCTCGTCGAGATCGGCCGGTACCGGCTCGTTCAAATCCAAAATCACGTCGGCCATAACCGTATCCTACCGCCCCGACGGCTTCTCTCGATCCTTCGCCCGCGCCTCGGCCACCATCTTCCGCACGTCCCCCGCGAGCGTCGGCGCGTGATACGGAATTCCGTCCTTGATCGTCCACTCGATGCCGTTCTTCAATGGCGACAACGACTTGAAGTCCTCTAGCGGATTTCCATTCACCACGAGCAAGTCGGCCGCCCACCCTACTCGCACGCGCCCCAAGCGCTTTTCCTCGCCCAGAATCTTCGCTCCGTTCGCCGTCGCGTGCTGAATGACCTTCAGAGGGTGAAAGCCCGCTTCCTGATGGAGTTCCAGGTTCCGCAGCATGCCGAATCCATAGATTTGATAGATAAACCCGGCATCGTCGCCCATTCCGATGGTGCCGCCCAGACGCTCGAAATCGCGGAGCGCGCGAAACCATATCTGGTAATTGTCTTTCCAGTGCGTCTCGTCCGTCGAAGACCAATTGACGTAATACGACCCGTGATTCGCTAAGTTCGGTTCGAAGAACTGTTCGAGCGCGGGATGCAGATACTCCTTGAATGCCGGTTGCGTTTGCGCGCGCTGCAAGTCCCGGCCCGCTTCGTAGATGTCGAGCGTCGGGTCCCACGCCACGCCCTTCTCGACCATGGCCTTCAATACTTGCTGTAGCTTCTTCTCGTCGGCCTCGCGCCAGATACGCCCCGCCCAGCGAAACCGGTCCGCTTCGTTCGCGTAGTTGTAAGACGAAGGAAAGCCCTGCACGCCGTCCTTGAACGCCGCGTCGGGAATGCCGTACCAATGCTCGATCGAAGTGGTTCCGAATTTGATGTCATCCCAGGCCGTGGTTTCTTCGACCCCAATGTGATGCGCGGACCGCAGCCCCAACTTGTTCGCTTCGTCGAGCGCCGCTCCGAGAACGTCGCGATACGTCCCAAGAAATTTCACGCCGTCCGCGCCTTGTTCCTTGATCTGCCGGATGCGCGCCCGCGCTTCTTCTTCGTTCTTCGCGCGCCCGAACATCGGGTACACGAAAATACGCGGCGCGGCGATTTCACCCTTCTTCGACATCTCGCGATAGGCGAGCGTCTTCGCGGTGGTCGAACCCACGTCCCGGACGGTGGTGATCCCGGTCGCGAGCCAGAGCTTCAGGACGTAGTCGCGCGGCATGGGGACAAACGCACGCTCCTCTTGCAGGTGGGCGTGCAGGTTGATCAGACCGGGCAGGACGTAGCGCCCGTTACCTTCGATCACGGCATCGCCCGTGGGCCGTTGGACACCGCCCGCGGTTCCCGTAAGTCCCGCCGCTCGCGCTACCGGATCGAACGGCACGATCGCCGTCACGACCCCGTTCTCGACGACGATGTCCTTGGGACCCGCCGCCGGCGTGCCGTTGCCTTCGACGACCATCACGTTCCGCACCACCAGCTTCGCCGGGCGCTTGCCGTGCACCGGAGCTTGCGCGAAGGCCGCCACGGCGGCGAGTAGGAGGATGCCGATGCGCGTCATCATAGGTCCCAAGTTTACGACTTCAGGGCTCGGGGATCGGGTAGAGCTTCAGTTCGGGCATGGGGAAGTGGCGCCGGTTGGCGGTCACCAGCGTCATGTCTTCCGCGATCGCGGTTGCCGCGATGAGGACATCGGGTAGCGCTAGCGTCACGCCGCGGCGCCCCCAATCTTTCTTCAGCAGCCCCGCGCGAATCGCGACTGCGGGTGTCACCGGCAATAGCTCCATTCCACCGAGAATCGCCTCCGTTCGTTCGGTCTCATTGGAGCGAATTCCCGCGTATAGTTCGGCGAGCGTGACGACGGAGCAAGCTAGAGTCGCCGTCCTTCCTAAGGCAGCGATCCAGTGCTCTTCCGGGCGCTTGTAGCGCAGGGCATCGATCAGAATATTCGTGTCGATCAAATAGCGGATCATTCGGCGGAGTTTCCAAACAACCGCCGAAATCGTTCCTCGCTCTCTTGCCGCATCTCACGGACCCACTCGTCGGAACTTCGTCCAGCGAACTCCGGGTGGTCCTCGTCTTTCCAGATCGGTCCCGGACCCTTCAAGGCGTCCAGAAATCGCTTACGCCGGATCTCGGTGCCGATGGTCTCCTCGATAAACGCCGAGCGTTTCCTCGGACCCACCAACTTGTCGATATCCTCGGCCAGTTGACGTGAGATTTCTACCATCGTTCTTGACTTTGCCATACAACAATTGATGTTAACATCCATGGTTGCGCAAAATGGTTGCGCAAGCTAGTTCTAAGGTTCCCGAGCTAGTACTTCCCGCCCCGAAAATCAGTACCTACCCGTACCTCGACCTCAGGGAATTCCCGAGTCAAAGCTGGATACTCGGCTCATGGGAATCGCGGCGCTCTTGGCCCTCTCGATCGACTCCACCACCGTTCGCGGAGAGGCGCAGAAGATCGAGGCGGCCCTTCGCCAGAAGTTCCAAGCCTTCGTATTGCGCGCCACCGATTGTGGAGCTGTCGGCGACGGTCAAACGGACGACACCGTTGTTCTAAACCGTTGTATCCAAACGCTCCCCGTTTACGCAACCCTCGACGGAGAAGGCCGCGAATACCGAGTTTCGACGCTGCAATTCAAGTCCGGCATGCGCTTCCGCAATTTCCGGCTCATCAAAGCCGCAGGGACGGCGAACATGACCTCGCCCGTCACCTTAGACGGCCGGACCGAAGCTAAGGCCGATGTCCTGATCGAAGACGTCGAAGTCCAGGGTCGCCGGACGCTCGAAACGGGGCTGGTCACCCCTTCGGCGGAAGACGGCGGACGCCACTGCTTTCGGATCGTCGGCCGGATTTCGAATGTCGTGCTGGCGAACGTTTCGGGCGAAAGTTGCGCCACTGACGGTCTGCAACTCGGCGGCCACCACGCCACGCTCTCCGACGAACCGGAAGGGCTCGCCGTGCAAAACGTCGTCGTCCGGCGGGCGAAGTTTAATGGCAACCGGCGGGTGGGGATCGCCTTCGAGGGCGTCCACAACGCGTATTTCCTTGATATTGAAGCGCAAGCCAACGGGCGGACCATCGCCCCCGGCGCGGAACGCACCGCCGGAGCGCACTGCGCGCACGTAGATGGCTACTGTTTCGGGACGGGGATTTGGACGGAAAACGACCATGATGCCGCCGGCGGCGCGTTCCACGACGTGTTCTTCGTGAACGCTCGGGTGACGCAAAATCAGACGCGGGCGCTCTATGCGTACTCAAATTCGGGGCCAAATGTGCACCTTTTTCGCACCAAATCGGGCCTAAATGTACTCGATTCGCGCCTAGATTCGGGCGTTTTTCCCATCGCGGGGAACCCGATGGCGATCCAATTCGCCTCGTCTTCGCCGGATGGAGCGGGAGCGGTTTATAGCGACATCGTCATCGAACGGTCGACGATCGAGGGCACGATCGGCGCGCGCTCGATCGACGGGCTGACGCTCGGCGAGTGCCGGATGGCGCAGGCGCTGCTCGGCTACATCGAGTACTTCGACAACGTCACCGTTCGGGCGACTCCGGGCGAATTTCAATCGTCGCTGTGGCTGCGTCCCGATGGAACGCCCGGAGCGAAGGTGGTCTACCAATGAGAGTCGTTTTGTTGATGCTCTTCGCTCCGCTCATCGTTACTGCGACCGAGCCGCGCAAGCCGAAAATGCGCTTCTGGAAAGCGTCCGCGTTAGTCCTGGCGGGCGCGCTCGCCGCCGATACCGCTTCGTCTTGGGGACGTCCGGAATTGAACCCATTGGTGCGCGGCGGCGGGGGGCGGTTCGACGCGCGGAGCTTTGGAATCAAGGCGGGAATCGCGGGCGGGGGATTGGCGATCCAGTATTTCCTGCTAAAGCGATCGCCCCAAGCGGAACGCGCGGCGGCCTACGCGAACTTCACGGCGGCGGGCACGCTCGGCTATGCCGCGGCGCGGAATTGGTCTTTCGGTCGAACCCATTAGTCTCCTTGTCGACCAAACGGGGCTGGGGCGACTTCCCAGCCCCTTCTTTTAATTTGTGTTAACCTCCTATTCATTCAACGGGTCTCTGTCGCACCCAAACGACTCTGACTTAAAGGGGGGTCCGCGCACCATGCGCTACCTGATTCTTTCCATCTCTCTCGCCGCGGGTTTGTCCGCCCAGACGTTTCGCGGGTCGATCGCGGGTAACGTGCTCGATTCCACCGGCGCCGCGATTCCGGAGGCGTCCATCAAGGCGCAGAATAACGGCACCGGCCTGACGCGCGAGACGCTCGCGACGGCTACCGGCGATTTCACGATGGCCGACCTGCCGCTGGGTATTTACACGGTCACGGTGACCAAGCAAGGGTTCCAGACCACCGTCGTCAAGGACGTCGAAGTGGCAGTGAGCCGCGTCACGAATCTTCCGGTCAAGCTTGGAGTCGCGCAGCAGGCGTCGATGATCGAAGTGGCGGCGACAGCGGCGACGCTCGAGACCACGTCCACCGCCCTCGCGAACGTAATCGGGCCGCAGATGGTGGACGATATGCCGCTCAACGGCCGCGACTTCCGCCAGATGCTCAAGATGGCTCCGGGCGTGAATCCGACGAACAACTCGGTGAACGGCATGCGCACGTCGGGCAACAACTACCAGATCGACGGCGCGGACAACAACGACGCGTTCCACAACACGTCGGCGGTGAACCAGGGCGGAGTTTCGGGGATCGCCGGAACGCTGCTGCCCATCGAGGCGATCGACCAGTTCGCGGTCGTCACTAACGCCAGCGCCGATCAAGGCCGCAACGGCGGGTCGAACGTGAATCTGGTAATCAAGTCCGGCACGAACGAGTTGCACGGATCGGCGTACTACTTCAACCGGCGCGAGGCGCTGGCGGCGCTGACTCCGTTCCAGGCCCCGGGGTCGAAGAAGCGCGTCATTCGCAACGACCAGTATGGTTTTTCGGTGGGCGGACCGATCGTGAAGAACCGGCTGTTCTTCTTCGCGACGGGCGAGGCACAAGATGCCATTGCGGCGTTTTCGTCGCTGGGCACACATCCGTCGTCGGCTTGGGTGACGCAGGCGCGCGGCGTGTTGGCGCGGTACGGAGTGCAGGAGTCGCCCATCGCGGCGGCGGTGCTGCGGGCCTGGCCTTCGCGCTTCGACGCGCTGCCGGCCTCCGTGAACAACTTGCTCGCCGCGGACCAGAACGTATACGACAGCTATAACGGCATCGCGAAAGTCGATTGGAACATCTCGGAGAAACACACCGTCGCGATGCGGTATTTCGGCGGTACCGGCAAGCAGGCGGCGTCGGTTTCGGGCGGTCTTTACAGCGAGTACTACCAGGTAGCGCCCAGCCGCATGCACAACGTGAGCGTGGTCGCCAACTCGACGCTTTCGCCGCGCGTGGTGAATCAACTAATCCTAGGCGCGAACTACTTCTTGCAGGTCTTTAACGACCAGGACACCAGCTTCAATCCGGTGGCCGTGGGCCTCAATACCGGAGTGACGGAGCCGTCGCTGATCGGCACTCCGTCGCTGCGCATCACCAATTTCGCGGGCGCGGGATTCACCAATCCCCTAGGCCGAATCGACACGACCGGCCACATCACGAATAACCTTTCGGTGACGACGGGCCGCCATCAGTTGAAGTTCGGCGCGGAGTACCGGCGCGCGCATCTCGACGTTTTCTACGACACCAACAAGCGCGGTACGTTTACCTGGGACGGCACGCGCGGGCCGTGGGCGACCGACGCCAGCGTATCCGCTCCGCTGCGTTCCCTCGCGGATTTCCTCGCCATGCGGCCGACGAATAACGGCGGCGCGTCGATCGTGCGCGGTCAGTTGCAGCGCGACTACCGGCAGAACAGCTTCGACTGGTGGATCCACGACAACTTTCAAGTCACGTCGAAGTTGAACCTGAATTTCGGCGTGCGGTGGACCTATCACGGTCCGCTCTACGACCTAAAGAACTCGATCACGACCTTCGTTCCCGGCACTCCCACGGGTTTGGCGACGGTCAACGACTTGGGCAGTTTGTATCCCAAGGACTGGAATAATTTCGCGCCCCGATTGGGCTTCGCGTTCCAGCCGGAGCGCAACGGCCGCACCGTGATCCGCGGCGGCTGGGGTATCTTCTACGACGTTCCGCCGCTGAATTTCATCGTCGCCAATACCGCGCCCGGTAATGGCGGCGCGGCGGGTGTGAACGCCAATCCCGGCGGACCGGAGCCGGTCTATTCGGTGAACCTCAACAACCAGAACGTACAAATCCTGCCCGGCGTGCCGATCTTCGGTACCGCCAACCCGACGCCGCCTTTCGGTGTGCACTCGATGAGCCAGAATTTCCGCACGCCCTACGTGCAGAACTACAACCTCAACGTCCAGCATCAGGTAAATAACGCGGTGCTGGTCCAGACGGGCTATGTCGGCATGACGGGACGCAAGTTGAGTATTCCGATTAACGTGAACGCGCCAATCCCCGGTACGTCGGGCGCTCTCCAATCCCGCCGGCCTTACAACGGCCAGTATCCGACCCTGGGTGCGATCAACGAGATTCAATCGATCGGTAATGCGCAGTACCACTCCTGGCAGTCGTCGGTCCGCGTCACGCGCTGGAAGAATTTCAACATCAACGGCAACTACACCTACGGCATGCAGCGCGATAACGGCACCGACGTGCGCAACGTTCTGCCGGCAAACAGCTACAACCTGCGCGCGGAAGAGAGCTTCGGCGGCGTGGATATCCGGCACGTGTTTACCGGTTTTGTGACCTACGATCTGCCGAAGTTCTGGGATCGCGCCCGATTGATTACGCAAGGATGGCAGTTCAACTCGCTGATGACGTTCCATTCCGGCACGCCGATGGATCTCAAAGCGGGTGTGAATCGCAGCCAGTCGTTCGACAACCAGGACCGTATCGATTTGATTCGCGACCCGGTGGTCGGTCTGCAAGACCCAACGACTCCGGGCGGCTCGCGGCGCTACTTCGACGCGGCGGCGTTCGCTCTCCCCGCCAATGGGACTTTCGGCAACTTCACCCGCAACACGCTGCGCGGGCCGGGTTTCAACGCCGTCGATTTCTCGATCTTCAAGCGGACCCCAATCACGGAGCGCATCGGGACGGAGTTCCGTATGGAGGTCTTCAACATCTTCAACCGCGCGAACTTTGCGAATCCCGGCACAAGCTTCAACGCCGCGACGTCGTTCGGTTTGATTACGACTACGCGGAACGGCGGCGGCGCACCGGGCTTGGGCGTCGGCGAACCGCGCAACATCCAATTGGCGCTGAAGCTCACCTTCTAAGTCATGCGGATTGCAACGGCAGTTCTCTTGTTTGCGGCGTGCGCTTTCGCTCAGCGCACGCCACGCACCAACGTGACGGATGCCGAAGTGGCGAAGGTGCACAAAGCGGCGATCCTGATCGACACGCATAACGACGTGACGTCGGCGACGGTGGATGGGCTCGATATCGGTCCGCTGCGCAAAGAGGGGCACACCGATCTCGCGCGTTTGAAGCAAGGCGGCGTGGGCGCGACTTTCTTCGCGGTTTACGTGGGCGCGAACTACGCCCGCGAGGGCAAGGCCGCCAACCGGACCCTGCAGATGATCGACACGGTGCGGCACGACATCGTGGGCAAGTATCCGGCGGACTTCGAGTTCGTCACCACCGCCGACGGTATCGTCGCGGCGCGCAAGAAGGGCAAGTTCGCGGCGCTGATGGGCATCGAGGGCGGGCATGCCATCGAGGACTCGTTGCGTCTACTGCGCGACTTCTACGCGCTCGGCATTCGCTACATGACGCTGACGCACTCGAATTCGAATAACTGGGCGGATTCGTCGGGCGACATCGAGAAGCCGAACAACGGCCTATCGAAGTTCGGCAAAGAAGTGATCGCCGAGATGAACCGGCTGGGCATGATGGTGGATATCTCGCACGTGTCGGACAAGACGTTCTACGACGCGCTAGAAGTCTCGACCGCGCCGATTTTCGCTTCGCACTCGTCGTGCCGCGCGATCTCGCCGATTCCGCGCAATATGACGGACGAGATGATCGTCGCGCTCGGGAAGAAGCAAGGCGTCGTGCAGATCAATTTCGGCTGCGAGTTTCTGAACGCGAAATCGGCGGCGGCGTCGCCGTTCGGGAATCCCGAGATGCGCAAGAAGATGGAAGAGGCGATGAAGACGCTCGGCGAGATCAAGGACCCGGCGGAGCGGCGAGCGGCGATGCGCAAGATGATGGGAAGCGCGGGTCCGCGGGTGCGGGCGACCATCGACGATGTGGTGGCGCATATCAACCACGTGGTGAAGCTGACCGGCGGCGTCGATCATGTCGGAATCGGCAGCGACTACGACGGCGTGGGTTGTGTGCCGGAGGGCCTCGACGACGTGTCGAAGTACCCGGCGTTGACGCGCAAGCTGCTCGAAGCGGGATATACGGCGGCGGAGATCCAGAAGATTTACGGCGGCAATCTGCTGCGCGTGATGCGGGCGGCGGAAGCGGTCGCGGCGAAGAGCTGAGGCCGAAAGTTCGATAATTACTCGATGGGTCACAAGTGGAAGCCCATCGAGGGTTTGTCGAGCGAGCCGCTTGGCGACGGCGAACTTCGTTACCTGACCGAAGTTTGGCAGGACATCCAACGCGACTCGTCCGCTTCGCAAAAGCTCGCAGAGCTTCAGGAGCGTCTGAAGCGTGAATGGTCGATCGAAACCGGCGCCATCGAAGGCGTGTACACGCTGGACGCTGGAACCACGCGAACTCTCATTGAGCGAGGGATTCACGCCGATTGGATCGATCGGACCGCGACCAACCTAGATCCCGAACACTTAGTCCAGATTCTCCAAGATCAACAAGCGGCATTGGAGCTTGTCTTTTCCTTCGTGAAATCCGAGCGCCCTTTCAGCAAAGGGTTAGTTAAGGAGATTCACGCGGTCATGGTGCGGAGCCAAGGTACCTATACCGGCGTGGATCAATTTGGAAGCAAGTTTCCTGTGGCCTTGGAACCGGGAAAGTTCAAAGAGAGACCCAACAACCCGGTGGGCCGCGACGGGGAAAAGTTTGAGTATTGCCCGCCGGTGCAAGTAGAGTCCGAGATGGACCGTTTGGTGCAAATGTACTCCGAAGCCGCCGATAGAGTCCCGGTGGAGGACTTGGCGGCATGGCTACATCATCGATTTGTACTGATTCACCCCTTTCCGGATGGCAACGGCAGGGTGGCACGGACGCTCGCTTCTCTGGTGTTCCACAAGGCTGCACTGTTCCCGGTTACTGTTCGGAGGGGCGAGGAGCGCGAGCGCTACATTAGGTGCTTGGAGTCGGCGGATGATGGGGATTTGAAGCCTCTTGTTCAGTTCTTTGTAAAGGGTCAGCGGCAGGCGATCATGCTAGCCGCAAGGTTCGCGAGGGAGATATGACAACTGTTGCCGATGAGGTTCGTGCCGCTCGCGACCAGTTGATGCGCAATCGTCCTAGCGGCTTACCGGAGTGGGAAAATGCCCGGGTTAGTGCCGAGCGCTTGCATTCTTTTGTTAGGCAACGCCTCGACAGCCTTGCCGCTCAAATGAAGGACGAGATTTCGTCGGCTCAACCAAGCTATCGATTTAATGTGGTTAGTGTGTCCCCACTAATTGTCCTGCCAGAGGCAATAAAGTCCCTTCTAGTTCAACCGGCGCTTGCCGACTTCGATCAGAATATGTCGTTAGTACTAAGGACCGAGAAACAAAGCTTGCTTTCGCTGGCCCAGTTTGCAGTCGGACCACGATTTTACGGACTCATTGGAGCGGTGATGACGCTGTCGGAAGGCATGTCTCTCATTTGGCACAGTGATCTGTTTCTCATCAACTACCGCGAACCCACCGAGCATGCCGAGAAGCGATTCCGTCCCTGGCTGGAAGACGCGCTAACCCAAGGACTCGCCGCGTGGCGGAAGACGCTCTGATTCTGGGTCCGCGCTATGCTCGGAGGCGAGGGAGGGCGCGATGACGAAGAAGAACCCGGCGGTGGCCGTCGATTGGCGGGAATTCGCCGAAGAGTTGCGCTTCGACCAGGACCGGATCGAAGCTCGTCTGGGCCGCATTTTGGAGCCGGACGAACTCGAAGAGCTCGAGGAACTCGACGACGTGGCGGCCATGCTGGCGACGGACGGCCAACCCACCGAGGACGCCTTCGAGTTTATGGAGCGGCATGGCTACTCAGTGGACCGTCAGAAGTCGCAGCGCCGTTAAGGCGGATTGGGCGGTGCTGCCCGCCTCCGTGAAAAAAGAAGTCCTTCTGACGCTCGCCGACATGCGTGAAGACCCGTTTGCGGTGGGGATTGAGCCGCTCAAGGGAGTCCGGCGAGGCTATCGTGTGCGTCTTTCGGTTCCCTACCGGATTTTGTTCTACGCGAACGAATCGCGCCGCACGGTGGAAGTTGCCCGGATTCGGAAACGCTCCGTGGCCTACAAAGGGATTGAGCCGAAACGGATCACGAATCCGCCGACGTCTTGGCGGTCGGAGCCGCTAGCGTGACCGTCGCGCAGCACTTGGCGCGCGTCCGCAAGATTTGCCTCTCGCATGCTGGGGCGACCGAAAAGCTCTCGCACGGAGAGCCGACCTTCTTCCTCAAACAGGGCGTCTTCACGATGTTTGCCAACAATCACCACCACGACGGAAAAATCGCCGTCTGGATTCCCGCCGCGCCAGGCATGCAGCAAGCGATGATCGAAGACGCGCCGGAGAAGTTTTTCCGCCCGCCGTATGTCGGTCCTAGCGGGTGGGTGGGCGTCGTGCTCGACCATGCGACGGACGAGGAACTCGCCGAGTTGATCGGGCAAGCGGCCAAGTTAATCGCCGCGAAAAAGAAGAAGCGCTAGCGAATCGCAGTTCCCGGCCTACAACCGCGCGTAAAGATCCCGGTACGCCGCCGCCGACTGCGTCCACGAAAAATCCGCTTGCATCGCCGCTTCCCGCATCCGCCGCCACCGCACCGGACTGTCGCGATAGACTCCCAGCGCGAACCGCAGCGCGAGCAGCATCTCCCAACCGTTGTAGCCCCAGAATTTGAAACCCGTCTCGTCGGTGACTGTGTCGTCGAGGCCGCCCGTCGCGCGCACCACCGGCAGTGTGCCATACCGCATCGCGTACAACTGCGAGAGTCCGCACGGCTCGTACCGGCTCAGCATCAGAAACAGGTCCGCCCCCGCGTAGATCCGGTGGGCGAGCGCCTCGGAATAACCCAAGTACGCGCGTACCTTCTGGCGATGGAACTGTTCCATGTGCCACAGCATCGTCTCGATACGGTATTCGCCCGAGCCGAGCGCGATCACCGTGATGTCCTCGGCGGTGAACTCGTGGAACACCTGGCTGATGAGATCGAAGCCTTTCTGGCCGGCGAGCCTAGACACGATGCCCACCAGCGGACGGTCGATCGTCTCTTCGACGTCGAAGCCGAATTCGCCGAGCAGCCCCGCTTTGCAATCGCGCTTGCCGGCGATATCGGCGGCGGAGTAGTTCGCCGCGAGGTAGCGATCCGTTTCGGGATTCCACTCCGCGTAGTCGGCGCCGTTCAAGATGCCATGCAGTGCGCCCGAGCGCGCGCGCAGCAGACCGTCCATCCCAAAGCCGTATTCGGCGGTCTGAATCTCGCGCGCGTAGTTCGGGCTTACCGTCGACACGGCGTCGGCGTACACGATGCCCGCCTTTAGCGTGCTGCCCTCGCCGTACATTTCCAGCAGGTCGCTGCGCCAATAGCGAGGGTCGAGCCCGATTTCGGCCAGCTGACCGTAGCCGAACTTGCCCTGGTGCTCCAGGCTATGGATCGTCATCAGAGAACGCACGCGCGCCAAGGCGGGATCGCCCGGATAGAACTCGCGCAGATAGAGCGGAGCGAGCCCCGATTGCCAGTCGTGGCAATGCAGCACGTCGCAACGGAACAACGTGCGCGCCACTTCGAGCGCGGCGCGGCTCAGCACGGCGAACCGGACGGCGTCGTCGCGATGCGCGTAAAATCCGTCGCGGTCGAAGAGCGGCGGACAATCGATCAGAAAGTGCGGGACGCCTTGCCGGTCGATTTGATAGACGTCGCAAACGAAGTAGCCGCCGGAGAGCCAAACGCGCATTTCGCCGTAGACGCGCCGTGCGCCATCGAGCGACACGGACCGATAGCGTGGCAGCACGACTGCCGTCTCGACCCCAATCGCCGCTAGCGCCGCGGGCAACGCTCCAACGACATCGCCCAGACCGCCGCTTTTCGCGAGCGGAGTGGCCTCCGACGCGACCATGAGGACGCGCAAGTTAGGACTCCAAAATCTTTCCGCTCTCGACGTCCCAACTCATGCGCTTGCCGTTGCGGTACGACAGGTTGGCGAGCGCCGCCGCGCCGCACGAGGCGAAACCTTCGAAAGCGTTTTCGACCAGGCTCTTGCCGGTGCGCACGGCCTCGACGAACTTTTCCTGGTGCGAGGATCCGCGTTCGAACTTGATCTCTTCGGGCTTCTTCTCGGATCGCTTGAATCCATCGCCGCCCTTGAGATACGCCTCGCGCATCGCCGCGGGCCAACCTTGCGATGCGTAGAACTGAATGGGCGAAGGCTCGGGCTCGGGGTAGAGCATGAGCCTCACGCCGTGCGGTCCGCCATTCTCGAAAACTAGCGTCGCTTCCGTTCCCATGATCGTCGCGGGTTGGCCTTGGCGGCCGTTGTTCAAATTGACGTACATGTCGGCGAGAAAGCCGTCATACTCGAACAGCGAGTTCATCACATCGGGTACCGTGCGCCCGTCCTTCCACCGGTACAGTCCGCCGTGACTGACCACCGATTTCGGCCCCTTCACATCCATCACGCCGTGAATCATTGTGAGCAGGTGAACGAATAAATCGGTGGCGACGCCGCCCGAGTATTCCCACCAACAGCGCCACCGGAAGAAGACCTTCGGATCGTAAGCGCGCTTCGGCGCGGGGCCGATGAAGCGGTTCCAGTCGATCGTTTTCTCGGAGGCGTCCGGCGGAATCGGATACACCCACGCGCCTTCGGGCGAGTTGCGATTGTTCGATTGCCGGATCATCGTCACTTGCCCCAGCGCGCCGCTCTTGATCGCCTCGCGCGCCTTGAGCGCGTGCGCCGACGATCCCGCGCTCGACCCGACTTGCAGCACCTTGCCCGATTTCTCGACCGCCTTGCGTAGCTCGATCCCTTGCTCGATGGACCACGTCATCGGTTTTTCGAGGTAGACGTGTTTGCCCGCCGCCAGCGCTTCTTTCGCCATCGTCAAATGCCAATGGTCGGGCACGGCGATCACGACGGCGTCCACATCCTTGCGCGCGATCAACTCGCGATAGTCGCGGGTCACTGGAAGGTTCGGATTCGTCGCCTCGCGGATGGCCGTCAAGTGGCCGTCGTAGATGTCGCAGGCGGCGACGGTCGCGCAACCCGGAGCCTTCTTGAACGCGTTAAAAAGCTCGGTCCCGCGAATGCCGACGCCGATGTGGCCGAGTTGCACGCGGTCGTTCGCGGCGAACGCTCTTTCGGCGAACAACGGAGCGCCCGCCAGCGCGATCGCCGAGCGGCGCGAGAGAAAATTCGAGTCCTGCATCGCCACCAAAGTTACCATGAGGGTGTGACCGGTTTCTTGGACGAAGCGCTCGAGCGGGTGCGCGAAGCGGCGCTGCGCAACGAGCGTCTGGTGAGCGAGCGTTTGAACGCCGCAGTCCGGCGAATCCGGCAAGCCGATGACCCCGTCGAGTGGGAACAAACCGTGCAACAGGTGGCCTCGGAATTCGCGGCGACCGCCCGGCTCATCCGGGCCGCCGAAGCCAGCGGCGCGGCGATTCGACAAGCGATCGAGACGGGAGAAGTGGCGGTGGCGGCGCGGACGGCGGGCGAGGTAAGCCCGGCGCTCGCGGGCCCCGGCCGCATGTATCTGTTTCCGATCGCGAAGGCGTTCGTGCTCGCGGCGGAGGAGCCGCTGGACGCCGCGGCGCTCGAATTGATCGCCGGCGTCGCCGCGATGTCGCCCCCGAAGGCAAAGGGCTTGCTCGGTATCGCGCCCGCGGGTCCGGGTGCGGCTAAGCCGTCGTGGGACTCGTTGCCGAAGACCGAACAGGAGCGGCACTTGAAGGCGCAGCGATTCGCGCGCGTTCGCGCCGCCGAGTTGCTGCATTATCATCCCGACGCCGTGCGCGCCGGGCGGGCCGGACGCAGGCTCTACGACGCGCTCAAAATCCAGATCGACGCCGCACGGACGGACTTCGCGGCGCAGTTCCGGAACGGTGCGGCGCTTCCCGATTATCTGCATCTTGAGTTGGTCCGAACGCTGGCGCAAGACGACGAAACTTTGCTGGGGGTGGAGTATCCGGGTCCTTTGTTGTAGCCTCGCGTTTTCGTTAATCGCCGCCGCGCCGCCGCCCGAAGAGATGGCGCGGACGCTGCGCACGAAGCCGTCGATGCCGGTGCGGACGTCGCTCGCGGCGTATGCGAAAGCGAACGCAAAAGGCGAAAACGGCGCGCTGGCGCTGCTGGCGCTCGCGGTGAACGACATCGAAGGCAAGACGCCGGAGCGCGCGATTCCGGTCTTGAAGACGCTCGACCGGCGGCTGCCGAAACTCGCCGATTACGTGACGCTGTTCCAGGCGCAGGCGCTATTCGACACCGGCGATTTCAAGGGCGCCGCTAAGGCCGCGGACGACGTGAAGCCGGGCGCGATCTACACGCGAGCGTCCGCGCTGGCCGCGAAAGCGCTGGTCGAATCGGGCGACGCGAAAAAAGCGGTGGCGCTCTTGCGATCGCGGTACGAGGCGCTGGAACAACCGGCGGGCGGGGTGGCGTTGGGCGCGGCAATGGACGCGGCGGGCGACGACTCGCGCGCGATCTGGACCGGCCTGTACATCGACTATCCGCGCGTGCCCGAAGCGGGGGTTGCGTTGAGACGGTTGGGCATCGCGCTGAGTCCCGAACAAAGACTGGCGCGCGGGCTGAAGCTGATCGATTTCGATCCCAGCGAGGCGCAGATCGAACTACGCGCGGCAGCCGCGGGACTCTCGGGCGAACCGCGCGAGGTCGCGGCTCTCAAGGTTGGAACGGCCATGCATAACGCCCGACAGTACGCGACCGCGCTCGGGTATCTCGAAACGCTGAAGCTCACCGATCCCGAACTCGATGCGGAGCGGTTGTACTGGGCCGTGCGATCCGCCGCGCGCGCGAAAGAGTTGGTTCGCATGGGGACGCTGGCCGGACAACTAGCGCGCAAGCATAATGGCTCGCGGTGGGCTACGGAAGCGCTGGCCCACGCGGGTGACCGTCAACTCACCGCCGAGGATTACGCGGAAGCGCGCGCGCACTTCGTCGCCTGCGCCGCGACGAAGTCGGATTCTCCGGCGCTCGCCTACTGCCAGTGGCGCATGGCCTTCGAAGCTTACTTCCAGCGCAAGCCGGACGCCTACCAAAAGCTGGAGGCGTTCGTCGAGCGCTGGCCGAAGTCGAATCATGCAAGCGCGGCGCTCTACTATCTGGGGCGGCTTGCGGAATCGATGAAGGATACGGCGCGCGCGCAAGCGTTCTACTCGCGCGTCGCGACCGAGTTCGCGAATCATTACTACGCGACGCTGGCGCGGGCGCGGGGCGGCGTGGCGGAGACGGCCTCGGCGCTCGATTTCGCGGCGGCGGAACCGATGAGGAGCGCGATCGACCGCGCGTCGCTGCTTGCCACCGCGGGACTCGACGACTACGCCGAGCGCGAAATCCGGCATTGGCGCGAACGCACACCGCCGCATGTAACGGCGCTGGCTCTCGCCAAACTCACGGCGCGCCGGGACGAGCCGGATAAAGCGATGCGCTGGATTAAGGGCACGTATCCGGGCTACTTAACGTTGCCGCTCGATGCCGCGCCGCGCGAGTTCTGGCGATTGACGTTCCCGTTGCCGTATCGCGAGGACGTCGAACGGTACGCGCGTGCGCAAGGGCTCGACCCGTTTCTCGTCGCCGGTCTGATCCGCCAGGAATCGGAATTCAACGCGAAGGCGATCTCACGGGCGAAGGCCCATGGACTCATGCAAGTGATGCCGCCGACGGGCCGCGAACTGGCGCGCAAGTTGGGCATCAAGCCGTTCTCGACGCCGATGCTGCTCAACCCCACGATTAGTTTGCGGATGGGCACGCGGCACTTCAAAGATTGGCTTGACGCCGAAAAGGGGCAAGTGGAAGTGACGCTCGCCGCCTACAACGCGGGCAAAACTCGCGCGGACCGTTGGCTGGCGCGCGGGCCATACCGCGAGCCGTCGGAGTTCGTCGAATCGATTCCTTGGCAGGAGACGCGCGATTACGTGCAGGCCGTGATTCGCAACGCCGACGTCTACCGGCGGCTGTACGCTAGCGCGGGGCGTTCTTTCTGAAAAAACGGTCGGGCTGCGACTGTGGAGCCTTGGCCGGTGAAGCGCTTTCCACCGACACAGCCTCTTGCGCCGCAGCGCCGATGTTCAAAGCGTAAACGCGAGACCGGGGGTCGATTAGCAACTGATACGACGTCGTAGACCTTCCATTCGCGGACGAAACGGCGGGCGATATAGGAAGCGCTTTGAAAATTCTGTCGATAACGAGATTGGCGGGCTCATTGGACGCCGCAACGTTAACCTGGGATGTAGCCAACAACCTTATGGGTATATTGCCCAACTCGATTCGAAATCCGGAGCGAGTGGACACTTCTTTGATGATTGATGTAAGGCTCTCGAGAGCGCTGCTATTGCCACTAGAGAGCGTCACCCTCGTCGATAAGACAGGAACGTGAGTCCGTCCTTTGCCGTCTCTGTCCCGGCTCCTGAGGCCTGCGATGAAGATGCTACCGCTTGATTCCGTCACCTGAAAGGTTGTGTCTGCGTCCGAGGACGCCGCCACAGCCGCATTGACAGCTTCCAATGCAGTGGCCACGTCCGGCTCTGAAACCGGCGTGGAGCGCTGTGCCAGAACGATACTGATTGTCTTCGCCCTTGGAACTACAATTCTCCTCTCTGGATTAGCCATGGCGCGCTGCTGGGGTGTTAAGACACGATCTGTGATGTCTTCAACATCTTGCAAATAGTCGTATCGCAAGTCCTCATAATGGATAGAAACTCCGTATCTTTGCTCAATCTCCCTACTGGCTTGGAGGACTGGACGTGAGTCGGTAATCTTTAAAACCTTAGCTTGCTGTGCTACTAACGCAGCTGTTACCAGTAGCATGAGCGATGAAATCCGAAGAGATTGTGACATAACGTCTCCTTAGTTCGCGGTCGAGTTGAAGCAGACTGCTCCGCAGTTTCAAGATCAACGCCCTGACTGCTCTACGCTAGCGCACCCGAACGTCGGTCGCCAAAAGTGGAGTAGCGGGTTCCGCGAGGATTCGCACTTTCGCGGGTTCGCCCGCGCGTTCTCCGGGGAGGACGACGAAGTAGTCGGGATAGAGATCGGCTCCGAAAGCCATCGTCGCCGTCCGCGGAGTAATCGCGTAGTATTCGAGCGTGCGCCACCATGCCCGCAGTCGCTCGCCGTGCGCGTCGAGAAACTCGACGGTCAGGGTCTGCGTGCGCGCCGTTTGCTGGGCATCGACCGTGAAGCGCACGTCGCGCGTACCGGACGGTAAGGCGAATTCCGAACCGCCCGCCGGGATCGGCCGCCACGGCTTCGACTCGTCGGGCAAGAATGTCCACGCCCGGTAAATCGGCTCGCCCGTCTTCTCGTGGAAGGTCTTCAACAGGCGCGGTTCGAGACCCGACTCCCGCGCGACGGCGAACAGATGCTCGCGATTCGACACGTACTGCGGCATGATCTCCGACGTCAGCCAGACCGTCTCGCGGCGCTTCACGAGTGTCGCCACCTCGCGCCGATTGTCGGGCGGCATCGGATCGGGCAAGAGATCGAAGTAACGGTCGTGGATCGAAATTCGCCCGCCGGTGAGGAAGTAGAGCTGGCGGTAGAATCCCCACGCGCCGCCGACGAACCGCGTCTCGGGCTGCGTCTTCATCCATTCGGCGACGTCGTAGATCGCCGAGGACCAGTGCCCGCGCCCGCCCGTGCGATGAATTTCGCCCGAGTACCACGCGAGGTTGTCGGCGGTGGAGACTCCGGTTATGGCGATCAAGATTAACGCCGGTATCCGCAACCACCGCCGGGACGCTAGCGCCACACCTACCCCGGCTTGTAGTAACGGAGACGCGAGCAGCAGGTGATGCAGCCGTCCCCCCTCGGGAAACAATGCGTTCAGCGCAACCAGCGCCACCGTGAAGAACAAGAGCGGCGCGGCGGTCCAAACTCGCAATAGGACGCACACGGCCACCGCTCCCCAGAACAGAATCGGCAGCGCGGAGATACGCTCGACACCCACTGTGCCGAGTTGCTGTACGACGAACCGCTGGCCCGCGAGCAAATCCTCGAATTGGGCGAAACGCTTCGCCAGAACGTCGAGGGTAGGCAGCACCGTGCTCTCGCCTCCGTAGCCGAACACGCGGTCGCGATTGCCGATCACGTACCAGAGCACCGGGGACATCGCGGCGAGGAAGATCGCGAAGCCGATCGCGAATTGGCGCAACGTCAGCGCGCGGAAAATCTCGCGCCCGCGAAACGCGAGTAAGGCGACGGTCAGCACCGCCAACACCCATACGAACGTCAGCTTCTCCTGGAATCCCAAGCCCGCCGCGAAGCACGCCCAGTAAAACGAGGAAGGCCGGTTTTGTTTTATCCAGCGGTCGATTTGCCAGTAAGCGAATCCGGCGCACGCGATCTGCAACAGGAACGGCCCGAAGTGCACGGGCAAATGGATGAGCCATTCGAGATCGACGACGAGCGTTCCAACTGCGATCGCACCCGCCCACACTCCGCCGATCCGCCGCGCGAGCGCGTAGGTCAAGACCAGAATTCCGCAACCGGCGAACAGACACGCGATCCGCGGAACGAGCGGCGAGTAACCGAACATCGCCAGGATCGGCGCGAGCAGCCAGCCGTCCAGCGCGCCGACATAGATCATCGTCATGAACGGAAACGGCCGGTGCGCGACATAAAGTCCGTCGGGCGGCGCGAGCTTTTCGGGATGCGTCGCCGCGATGCGAGTGGCGGAATCGAGGAAGTGCGCCTCGTCGTATTCCATGCCGAGTTCGCCGATCCAGGGTGCGGTGGCGGCGATGGTCGCTAAGCAGGCCAGTGCGAGAAACGCCCACTCGGCACGAGAGAACTTCACTTCAAAACCAACTCCGCCGCGGCCGAGCGTTTGCCATCGGGATTGCGGACGACGACCTTATGCCGCCCGGGCTTAGCGATCACCTTCGTTGGAACCAGAGCGCTCAACTGCGTCGATCCGCTATAAGCCGTCACCTGCGTTTCTCCGTCGATCTCGATAACGGCTCCGGGCAGGAAGCGTTCGCCGGTGACGCCCATCGCCGATTGTCCGTCCGGTTGCACGTTGAACGGCTTGCCCGCTTCGAACTCCGATGGATACAGCTTGCCGATCACCGGCGGCGGTCCGGACGTCCCCAAAACGTAAAACGGCAAACTGTTCGACACCGCGCCATCCGCCGTCTCTACGCTCACCGGAAACATGCCTTCGCGCGCATACAACTCGCGGGGCACGATCGCCGAGATTTGTCCCGGCGACACTAGCGATTCGAGCGCGCGTCCGTGGAAGCGCAGGCGGCTCTTGGGCCGGATGTTCGTCCCGCGGGCGACCAGCGCCGCTTCTCCCGAAGGTTGCGTTTGAAAGGCGATGCCCGCGACGGTTTCGCTGGGGACCAACGAATCGAGGTGCGGGTCCGGCTCGCGGCGGGAGCGCTCGCGGGTACCAACGCAGGATGTCGTGGCCAAGAGGAGCAGGGCGGCGGCGAATCTAATCAAGGCGGAATACCGAATACCGTTCATCATCGTAGACAAGGCGCAAGCCCGGGGGAGCGTCGCGCCAACGCTCGACCAACGCGCTTTGCGAAAACGGTTCGCCGAACGCTTTGGCGTTACGCTTGGCGCGCTCCCGGTCGAGGAGAATCCAGCGAAAACCGGCCCGTGCCAGCCGGTCGGCGGCGAAGTCGATGGGAGCGTCCGAAGGCAGAGCCCATTCGTAGGAAAACGGTCCGAACCAATCGCCGTCGGCCCGCGCGGTGACGTAGTAGCGGGCATCCTCGCAGAACCACAAGTACACGCGGTCCTTCGGCGAGGCGAGTCGATTCAACTCGTGCGCGGCGGCGTAGTAAGGCAGGGTGTTTCGCAGTAACGTTTCTTTCTGCGCGAACGTAACGGGCGGCAGCGCGCGAAAGCGCACGATGTTTAGCGAGAGCGCGCCGGAAGCGAGCGCGAGCACGGCGGCGCTGTACAGCGCGATCGATCCCAGTCCCGCGCTACGCACCGCGGCGATCCCGAGCATGGCGAGGATCGGATGAATCGCCGTCAGATACCGGCCCACTTGGCTGGTAGAGAACCAGAAAAGCAGGTAAGCGAGAGCGACGGCGCTCAATAGGACGATCGTGCGGTCCAGCCTGCGGCGGCGTGCGGCAAGGACGGCGGCGGCCAACAAAAGAGCGGCGGGCAGAGGTCCGTGGATCGCCGCGTCGAGATAAACGTGCGCCGGTTGCGCAATGAAGTTCCAGGGCAGAAGCAGCAGATCGGCGAGCGTGCGCCCGGTACCGTACTGCGCGCCCACCGCGAAATGTTGACCGGTCTCGGCCTCGCCGAGCAACAGAAACGGCGCGATGGGGCTTCCCGTGGCGAGCCAAGACCGTGTCCACCACGGAGCGTTCACGAGCGCGATTCCAGAAGCCAGCGGCATGGTGGCGCGCCAGTCGCGCCGGACGGCGAGGTAGCCCGCCACGGCGAACGCGGCGAACGCCGCTCCGTGCATTTTGGTCGCAGCGGCGATCCCGAGCGTGATACCGCAGAGCCACACGGGGGCGCGGCGCTCCACCAACAAGACCGCCGCTACGCCCGCCGAACACGCTAGAGCCCAATCGGCGTACTCCAGTTGCGCGGTCCACCAAAAAAGCGGCGAGATGCCGAGCAAGCACCACGCCCACGCCGCGCGTACCCGCCTGCGCCGCGCGAAATGCGCGAGCGCCGCAAGCAACGCCGCCGCCCATTCGAGGTTCACCAGCTTCACCGCCGTGTCGTCGCCCGCGATCAGGTTGTGACGAAGGTAGAGCAGGACGCCCAGATGCGGCAGTGCGTTGAATCGAATGCCGGGGTTGTACTCGAGCGAATTCGTGTCTTTGTACCAACGCGCGGCGGCCATGTGGTACATCGTCGAATCGTAATCGAGAACCGGAAGCATCAGGCCCGCGGCGACGCACATCAGCAACGGCGCGAATGCAGCCGCCAGTGGGCCGTGAGGACGGAATCCGGCGAGGCCGCCGAAGACGAACCATCGCCCGCGCCGCGTTCGAAGCAACCAGATTCCTGTGAGCGCGGGGACAAGTGCAAGTTTTGCGTTCAGAGTAAAAAACAGGACGTTCGCCGAAAGCCCGGCGCCGAGGAGGAGCGCTACGGCGAACCGCAATCGCGCTGGCAAACGAACGCGGAACAGCCGTAACAGCGCAGACCCGGCCAGTAGATCGGCGAGCGCGGCGAGGAGCGCGATCCCTATCGATTGCGCCATCCAACGCGAGAGTTGGAGAAAGTCGGTGTCGCGCGCCGCTTCCCCGAGCCCTTCCAGGCCCGGCAGCCACCACTGAGGAATCACTTACGCGCCGGCGCTCCGCTGGGCTACGGCGTGTACGGGTGTGGGCGCGGATTCTAACGGTCCGAAGCGATACTTCACCAGCGTCCACATGGCCTCGACACCGTCCTGCCACCGGATTTTCTTGCCTTCGAGGATGCCGCGCGCGTTATAGCTAATCGGTACTTCGTGGATCGCATGGCCCAACCGCCGCACTTTCGCCGTCACTTCGGGACAAAACTCGAAGCGGATCGAACGCAGGCGAATGCTCTTCAGCACGTCCGCGCGGAACGCCTTGTACGCGGTCGCCTCGTCGGTAATCGACGCGCCGTAGAGGACGTTGGCGGTCGCGGTGAGAATGCGATTCGCGAGCCAATTCGCGAACTTCATGTTCTTCGGGCGAGACCGGAATCGCGAGCCATAGACCACCGTGGCCCGGCCGTCCACCAGCGGTTGCAGCACGGCGCGCCAATCGTTGGGGTCGTATTCGAGATCGCCGTCCTGCACCAGAATGAAATCGCCGGTCGAGTGCGCGATTCCGATGCGCAACGCCGCGCCTTTGCCGAAATTGACCTTCGAGTGATGCACGACGACCAGCGGCGTGCCGTGGTACCGCTCGAGCAACTGCGTGGTGCCGTCCGTCGAGCCGTCGTCGACGACAATGATTTCGCGTTCGAGGCCTTCGGGTAGCGGTGCGGCCAGCACACGGCGCATTACCTCGTCCAACACGTTGCGCTCGTTGTAAACCGGGATGACGATCGAGACTTTCATCGCCGCCTACTTCTTTTCGAGAACCGCAAAAATCGATTGCCCCACCGGCGGTTCGACTAACGATTCCATGCGCGACATCACCGGAACAATGGCGCGGTCGAACAACTCGATCTGCCCTTCGGATTGCTCTTCGCGCTTCGAGATTTTCGCGTTGACCCACCAGCCGAAGAAACCCACGAAGTTCATGAACCGAAGCGTGCGCGGTTCGAATCCGGCGGCGCGCGCGATGGCCGCGAGCGAGCGCTTCGTATAGCGGCGATAGTGTCCCAGATTGCGGTCGATCGGTCCGAACAACGCTTCGAACGCGGGCACCAGCAGCACGACTCGGCCTCCGGACGGTAACACGTTCGCGAAACTTTCGAGCGTCCGCCGGTCGTCCGAAATATGTTCGAGGACGTTCAAGCAGGCGATCGAGTCGAGCTTGTAGCGCTGGAGCGAGTCGAACTCGGGGTCCAGCGCGTCGAGCACTTGCGAGAACACATTCTTGCGCGCGGAGAAACGCCGGCGATGCAGTTCAATGCAAGCCGCGTCGATGTCGATGCCGACGACGATTTCGCGATCCGCGAGATGCTCCGTGAAGTTGCCGAGTCCGCAGCCGACCTCGAGGACGCGGCGGCCGAGCGCGCGCGCCGACATTCGCGATTGCCACTCGAAATACCGGACCGCTTTCGACATACGCCGCTGATCGGCGACGGTGTATTCGCTAGTGGTGGAAACGGTTTGTGCGTTCGAAGCCGCCAAGCCCTCATAATACCGGAGGAGTGCAATTCCCATCCGCCGCCGCCCGCTATTGGTGGGCGATTCCCTTCCTTTTCGGCCTAGGATTTTACTGGCGCACGCTCGGCACGTGGTTCCGGGCGGACGACTTCGCTTGGCTCGGATTACGCCTAATGGTCCACCGCCCGGGCGATCTTCTCACGGTGCTGTTCGCGCCCATGGCCCAGGGCACGGTGCGTTTCCTGAGCGATCGCGCGCAGTTTCTGATTCTCGAAGGACTGTTCGGTTTGGAGGCGCTGCCGTTCCGGATTGTCGCGGTCGGCGCCCAGGCGTCGGCGTGCGTTTTGCTCGCTCTGATTACGTGGCGGCTGACCGATTCGCGCGTCTTGGGCATTCTCGCGGCGGCGTTCTGGACCGTCTCCCAAGGACTGGCGGCGGCGATGGGCTGGATCAGCTCGTCGAATCAGGTCTTGTGCGCTCTCTTCCTACTCGGCGCGCTGTGGCTCTATCTCGAAGAGCGATGGGCGTGGTGTGGGGTTGTTTTTCTGTTGGGATTCGGAACGCTCGAGACGATGGTCGTGTTTCCCGCCTTGGCGATCCTCGTCGCGCCGGAGCGATGGCGGCGTGCGATTCCCTTCGGCTTCGTCTCGGCGGCCTATCTGGCGCTGCACTTGTTTGCGATCCCGAAACCGGGGACCGATCCCGCGTACGCGATGCATTTCGATCCCGCGAGCCTGGCGAAGACTCTATGGACGTATCTCCAATGGTGCGCTCCGCTCGCCATCGCGGCCGGCGTGGCGCTCCTGACGCGGCGACGTGCGGCGGTGGTGGGCGTGCTCGCGTTTCTCGTCTTGCTCGCGCCCGTACTCCCGTTGCGCGACCACACGCTGCACTACTACCTCGCCCTACCGCTCACCGGTCTCGCGATCGCCGCCGCTTCTCTCTGCGTCGCATTGCCCCGCTGGGCGGGAGCCGTGCTCGCGATCACCCTTATCGCCGTTTCGTGGACCGAGAGCCGCCGGGCGTTCTATTGGCAAAAAGAGAAGGCGCGCGCCGTGCGCAATCTGGTGCGCGGCGTCGTCGAAGCGCGGCGATTGCATCCAGACCGAACCATCTTGCTGCGGGGAGTTTCGAACGAACTCTTCTGGGACGGTATGTTCGACGATCCTTTCCGATTAATCGGCGTGCGCGACGTCTACCTTGCGCCCGGCGCCGAGGCGGCCATCGATTCGCACCCGGAATGGGGCGGAATCGCGGCGTGGCAACTCGGGACGAAGCAGGTCCGCGAGCTCATCGAACAGGAAGGCGCGGTCGTCTACGAACCGGCGGGCGAGAGTCTTCGGAACGTGACCGCGAAGTATCGCGCGGCGGCGGAGCGCCTGGGCGAAGAAGCGTCCCCGCAGGTCGATCTCGCCGACGAACGTTTTCTAGATCAAATCGGCGGAGGATGGTATCCGATAGAAAACCGGCAGCGGTGGATGGGCCGCGAGGCGAGCGTCAAGTTAAACGCGTCGTCGGCGGCGGCGGGGGAAATCGTCTTGAGCGGGTACGGTCCGCGCGGGCTGGTGGAACAAGGGCCGGTGGAGGTCTCTGTAACCGTCGACTCCCACCCGGCCGGGACCAGATCGATCGGCGCCGGCGACGCTCAGTTCGAATTGGTGTATCGTCTTCCGGACGGCGTGCGGGGAAAGAAGCTGGTGACGGTGACGATCTCCTGCTCGCGTACGTTCACGCCGCCGGACGACAAGCGGACATTGAGTTTAGTTTTTGGCAGAGCTGCAATCCGATAGCCGCCCGGCGGGCGTTGTTGTGGCAGTGAGGCGTTTTCCGGGGCGAGCGCGCTATTGGGTCGATAGACGAGTCTCAAAACGTGAAACTTCGGTGACAGAATCTCGTCCCATGGGGTGCAGCTTTGCGAGAGAAGGGCCGATACGTGACGAGATGCGGACGATGGGGTGAAGTGGACAGGGAGTAGGGTGAATGGCAAGAGAATTGCTTGACTCGTGTGTTATGCTCTTTTGTGATCTTGGACCGGCTGCCCAAGGCAGACCGAAAGGTCCAGCATCAGCGCTACTTCTGTCCCCCGCAGAAAGTGTTAGTGGCTTCCGCTCAGATTTTTACGCTTTTCTGAAACCTTTGGTCCAGGATTTCGTCTAAACCACCTTGAGAGAGGAAGTAAGCGGTAGATACGTAAGTTAGAAGGGCTCCAAAGAGGGTGAAAGAGAGCTCACGGAGAAGGAGAAGTCGACTCAAATGACGAAGCAAGAACTGAACAAATTCAAGCAACTACTGGAAGCCCGGTTCGCCGAGCTATCGGCAGTAGTGCGAAATCGCGAAGGAATCGCGATCGAAAAAAGCCCAGACGCACTCGACGAAGTGCAACACGCGGCGGAGCGCGAACTCGCCATCCGGAACCTGGACCGTGAATCGCACCTGTTGCGCCAAGTCCGCTCGGCGCTGCGGCGCCTCGAAGACGGTACGTTTGGCGTCTGCGTTCACTGCGAAGAGGATATTTCGATCAAACGGCTGAACGCGGTACCGTGGGCCGCGTATTGCATCTCCTGCCAGGAGATGGCGGATCGCAATCAGGTGGAAGAGACCGAAGATCTCGAGGAGATTCTGGTCAGCGCCGCCTAAACGACGGAAGAGCTTCTCCACATCCCCCTCACGAAGGCGCGGGCTTCGGCTCGCGCTTTCGTTTTTCGGCTACACCGCTTTGGCTTGCACCGCCGCGAGATCGGTCTCCACCATTTCGGCGACTAACCGGTCGAACTGCACCGTGGCTCGCCAGTTGAGCTCGCGGTGGGCCAGGGAAGCGTCCCCTCGCAAGGCCGTCACTTCCGCCGGGCGCAAAAGGGCGGGATCCACCTCGACGTACTCTTCCCAATCGAGCCCCGCCGCGGAAAACGCCGCCGCCGCGAATTCCCGGACCGAATGCGTCACCCCTGTGGCGATCACGTAGTCCCCCGGCGCCGGACGCTGAAGCATCGCCCACATCGCGCTTACATACTCCCGCGCGTGCCCCCAATCGCGTTGTGCGTCCAAACGGCCCAGCCGGAGTTTCCTTTCGAGCCCCCGGCGTATGCGGGCGACGGCCGTAGTGATTTTGCGGGTAACGAACTCGCGTCCCCGGCGCGGCGACTCGTGATTGAACAAAATTCCGCACGCGGCAAACATTCCGTAAGCTTCCCGGTAGTTTCTACTCAGGTGATACCCCGCCACCTTGCTGATTCCGTAGCTGGAGCGCGGGTGAAAGCGAGTGGATTCGGTTTGCGGCGATTCGTCCGCCTGGCCGAACATCTCGCTCGATCCCGCGAAGTAAAACCGGCACTCGGGCGCGGCCTCGCGGATCGCGGAGAGCAGGAAATGCGTACCGTTCACGTTCGAGTTCATGGTCGAAAACTCGTCTTCGAACGAGTGCGCGACGAAGCTTTGCGCGGCGAGGTGATAACACTCCTGGGGACGGGCCGCGCTTACCGCCCGATGCAGGCTGGCGTAGCTTTCGAGCGAAGCGGGGTGCAGCGTTACGCGGTCCAGCAGATGCCGGATCCGTTCCAGCCGCCGGTTCGGATCCTCGAACGCCACGCGCCGCACCGTGCCGTGCACTTCGTAATCGCGTTCCAGCAGAAACTCGGCGAGATAGGAGCCGTCCTGTCCGGTAATGCCCGTGATCAGAGCGCGTTTCTTGGCCATCCGATTCGATTGTAGAATTTGCGCCTCGCGGCGGCTCTCGGTTCCATTACCATTGGGGAATCGATGACGCTGCTTTGTCTGGCAAGTTACGAGAAGGGGTTCGATTTTCTGCGCGAGGCCAAGCGCCACGGGGCCCGCGTCCTGCTGCTGACTTCGCTGAGTTTGAAAGACACAGTGGAGTGGCCCAGGGAGTCGCTCGACGACATCTTTTTCATGCCGGACACGCAAAAGCAGTGGAATCGGACCGACACTCTTAAAGCGATCGCGCACTTGATGCGCTCGACGGCCATCGACCGCATCGTGCCGCTCGACGACTTCGATCTTGAAATGGCGGCCTTTCTGCGCGAGCACTTCCGCCTTCCGGGATTGGGCGAATCGCAGACCCGGTTTTTCCGCGACAAGCTCGCGATGCGCAATCAGGCGGCGAAACATGGATTGCGCGTGCCGGAGTTCGTGGGCGTTCTCAATCACCGCGCGCTGGCCGATTACATGGATCGGGTTCCGCCGCCTTGGGTTTTAAAGCCGCGGCTGATGGCGGGCGCGATCGGAATTAAGAAAGTCGATTCGCGCGAAAAGTTCTGGGAGTTAGCCAACGCGCTGGGCGACGAGTCGAGCTTCTACTTGCTCGAGAAGTACACGCCGGGCGACGTCTATCACGTGGACACGATCGTTTCGGGGGGCGAGATCCGGTTCGCGATCGCCAGCCGCTACGGCGCGCCGCCGATGGACGTATCGCATGCGGGCGGAATTTTCACGACCAAGATCGTCGAGCACGGCACACCGCTTGAACGGGCTCTGCTCGACGCCAACGCGGCCGTGATGCGCGCCATGGGATTGACCGACGGCGTTTCGCACACCGAGTTCATTGTCGGCCGCGAAGACAAAGAGGTGTATTTCCTCGAAACCTCCGCGCGCGTGGGCGGCGCGAATATCGCCGACCTGATCGAAGCGGCCAGCGGCGTCAACCCTTGGCGCGAGTGGGCGAGAATCGAGTGCGCCACGCCCGAACGCCCGTATTCGTTGCCCGAAACGCGAAACGACTACGCCGGATTGCTCGTGACGCTCGCACGGCAGGAGTGGCCCGATACGTCGGGCTTTACCGAACCCGAATTGTGCTGGCGCATGAAGAAGAAGCACCACTTGGGCTTAATCGTGCGTTCGACAAACGAGTCTCGTGTGGCCGAACTGCTCGACGTATACGTGGATCGCGCCCGCCGCGACTATCTCGCCGTTTTGCCGCCAAAGGAGCGGCCTACCGAATGAAAGCCAATTTGGAAGTGATGCGGACCGAAATTCCCGACTATCTCGCCTCGCGCGGGCTGGTGATGTTTCGCGCGGCGGAACCGGTTCGCGAGCGCACGTCCGTCGATTGGGACGCGGAGCGCTTCCCCGACTATCAAGCCTTTATCGCGACCGCCGAGGCGTTGGGCGTGAGGCTGATACTCTATCGCGACCTCGAATTCCGCGACGAGATGGTGGAAGAGGCGATCGAGGATCTGGAGGAGAGCGAACTCGGCTACGAAGACCGCCGCGAGTACGAACGGCGCTTGCGCGAGTTCCGCAACTACGGCGGGTTCACCTGCGAGCTCGAACTGAGTTACGACCACGCGGGCGTGACGTACACGTTCGCGCTCGCGACCGAGTGGTTCGAGGAGTTCGATAGCTTGGCCGCCGAGGTGGAAGCGATGATCGAGGAGAGCGGGGATCAGGAGAATCCGCCGATGGGCGGCTTCTTTTCGCGCAATTAGCTTCTTTTAGCGCCATGGAGCGTGTGAGGGCGCGGGGTGTTCCCGCGCCCTCATGCCCGGCTACCGGGGGCCGCGATCCAGTTTGTCCAGCACTTCCTTCGGCACGTGCACTTTGCCTCCCGTTAGGACTTGAAGCCGCCGGTGCATTTCGGAAGGCATCACGGTCTCGAAATCGCGGTACCGGGCCTCGACTTCTTCGCCCGTGAGCGAGATCGGATCGTAGGAGACGACTCGATTAACCTTCACGAGCTTCCAGTTACCGCCGGTTTCTTGAAAAACCTCCGTTTGCAGGGCCAGACACTGGGCCGAAGGAACCCGCCATTCCTCTAGACGAAGCCCGTTGGGTAATGGCCGCCGCCGAACGACCGTCGCGTCCAGCTTCCCGAGAAGCCGGTCCATCCGGAGAAAAACGTCGCCATTCGCTTCGTTGACGCAGTTGTTCGAAGCCAGCTTCTCTTGATGACTTCGAGCCCTGGCCATAGCGAGAGTGTCCCGTGGAGCGGGGCGGCGGCTGAGGATTCGCAAAGGCTCGGCCACCATCAGGACGGAGCCGTCGGTTCGGATGACCGAAACGAGACGTTCGTCGGGGGCGCGGCCGGGAATCGGTTCGCTCTCCAAACGGACACCGTCGGAAGTCATGGTGAGCAAACGCTCTTCGTGGAGGTGTTCGACACCGCCGTCGCCGATCGCTACCGCCGCGATTCGCACACTAAATGCTTGCTGAGCGTTTGACTGCGCATAAGCGAGCCGTTGTAATGCCCCATGGCGTGCAAGCACGAACAGGGCTAGACCGCCAAGTATTGAGCTTAGGATGGTGATAATTCTTAGTCGCATATCTTCACCCACATTGAACGAAAACGCACGGAGCGCAAGCGGCCTCGATATCTTATTCGACGGCACAACCTGGGCACTCCCGATACTTGCAACAGCTTAGCCACGGGCAAGTTATGGATAACGAGCCGCAAACACCGGGTGGAACCGCGCAAGAGTCGAGAAGGCACTCTTCTTCGGCTTGAACTCGAGCTGTCACAAATCCACCAAGCATTGCCAACAGCAGCCAACCGTAGACGGCATAGCGTCACTTTACGGACCGTAACATAGCAACCTCCTTAGCATTCGCGATCTTGCGCCCGGGATCCCGGGCACCGGTAAAAGAGTTCGCGCCTTTTTTTCTTTGTCAATCCCTCGCTTCGAGACGAAGTTCTATGGATCGGCCATCCGGTTGATTCTTGGCGGATTTCTTAGGTTTTCACGGCTATGCTACCTTGTCAGGTACGTGTCGGGATCGGCGAATCGATGATAGGCGCTCCGGCGCGTTGGGTGTTGCCGCGCGACGTGGAACGGGAAGCGAAAGCGCTGAGTGCGGCGGTAGGGATCGCATTACCAGCCGCCCGAGTGTTAGCCGCGCGCGGGTACGGCGATCCCGATAAGGCGCGCGAGTTTCTGACGCCGCATACCAGCCAACTGCACGACCCCACGCTGCTGCTCGACTTACCGCAAGCGGCGGCGCGACTGCAATCCGCCATCCGCGCGGGTGAAAAGATTCTCCTCTACGGCGACTACGACGTCGATGGCACGCTCGCCGTCGTCATCCTCACCAAGGCCATCGAAGTGTGCGGCGGCAAGAGCGAGTATCACGTGCCGCACCGGCTGCTCGAAGGCTACGGCATGCGTCCCGAAGTCGTCGAAAAGGCGGCGTCGGAAGGCGTCAAGCTGATCGTCAGCGTCGATACCGGCATTCGCGCGGGGGCGGTCGTCGAGCATGCGAACGCGCTCGGCATCGATTGCATCGTCACCGATCACCATTTACCGGAGGCGACTCAGTCGCCGGTGCCGGAAGCGGCGTTGCCTCCCGCGCTCGCCGTGATCAATCCGAATCGCCCGGATTGCGAGTATCCGAACAAGAATCTCTGCGGCGCGGCGGTGGCGTACAAGCTGGCCGTGGGCTTGATGCGTTTGCAGACCTGGGACGCCGCGAAACTCGATCGCATGTCGGACAGCTTTCTGAAACTCGCCGCGATCGCTACGGTGTCCGACGTGATGCCGCTGGTGGGCGAGAATCGCGCGATCGTGACGCTAGGCCTTGCGGGGTTCGACCGGGTGCGCAACCCGGGTCTGCGAGCGCTACTCGCCGTCGCGGGGATCGAAGAAGGAACCGCTCCGACCGTGCGACAGGTGGGCTTTCAGATCGGTCCGCGGATTAACGCGGCGGGACGGCTCGAAAGCGCGCGGCAGGTCGTCGAGATGTTCCTGACCGGCGACGAGAAGCGCGCGGCGGAGATCGCGAAGGACCTCGATGCATTGAACTTCGAACGGCGCTCCACCGAAAAACGCATTCTCGAGGAGTGTTTGGCGGCGGTGGACGAATCGCGCGCGGGCTTGGTGCTGGCGGGCGAGGGGTGGCATCGCGGTGTGGTGGGCATTGTCGCGAGCCGCGTAGTGGAGCGCTTCCACCGTCCCGTTCTGGTGCTTGAACGCAATTTAGAGCAAGGCGTCGCGCAAGGCTCGGGGCGCAGCATCGAGGCGTTCCACTTGCTCGACGCGCTCGAATCGATGCGCGACTTGTTCCAAAAGTTCGGCGGGCACAGTCACGCGGCGGGGGTGACGCTCGATTTGGCTAAGCTCGACGAGTTTGTGCGGCGGTTCGACGATTACGCGAAAACGAAACTGACCGAGGAAGACTTCCGCCCGCAGTTGCGAATCGACGCGGAGGCCAGCGCCGCCGAGTGGGACGAATCGAGCGTCGCGGACGTCATGCGGCTCGCGCCGTTCGGGAATGGCAACCCAATGCCCGTGTTTCTGCTGCGTGCGGCGAAGATCGGGTCGGCGACGCCGATGGGCGAATCCGGCAAACACTTCAAAATACGTTTCGAACAGAATGGGGCGAAATTGTTTGCCAAAGCTTGGAACTTCGACGAGCGCGCGGGCGAGATCATGCCCGGCGTGACCGTGGACGCGGCGGTGACCGTCGAGGACGACAGCTACTGGGGCTGGTCGGCATCGGTGAAGGACGTTAGGGCGATCGGATGATGCGAATCCTGGTGGTTGGCGCGGGCGCGTTCGGCGGTTGGACGGCGCTCCATTTGTTGCGGCGCGGCGCGCGGGTCACGCTCGCGGACGCGTATGGGCCGGGAAACTCGCGGTCGAGTTCGGGCGACGAGACCCGGATTCTGCGGTGCGCTTACGTGGATGCGATCTACGCGGAGATGACCAAGCGCGCGCTCGAAATCTGGCGCGAGAGCGAACGAAGTTGGGGTGAAAGACTGTTCTTCCCAACGGGCGTCATTCGGCTACAGGGCAAGAACGATGCAGAAGGTCAGGCTTTCGCGAAGACTCTCGTTCAAGCGCAAGTCGAGCACCGGCTTCTAGCCCCAGCCGATGCCTCGTCCCGATTCCCGCAATTCGATTTCCAGGGCATCGAATGGGTGCTCGAAGAGCCGGGCGCGGGAATGCTACGCGCCCGCCGCGGTTGCGACGCGGTCGTGCGGGCGTTTATCGCCGAGGGTGGAACGTTCGAGCGCCGTCTAGTGCGCCCAGACGAAAAGCTCGATTACGACGCCGTGGTTTGGGCGTGCGGGCCGTGGCTGAACAAGTTGTTCGGCGTGCCCATTCAATCGACGCGGCAGGAAGTGGCGTATCTCGGCACTCCGGCGGGCGATGCGAGTTTCGACGAAGCGAAAATGCCGTGCTGGATCGACGACAGCGCGGCGGGCACGGATCGCGCTTACTACTACGGCACTCCGGGCAACGATTGGCGCGGCATGAAGATCGGCGATAACGCCTACGGCGAGGATTTCGATCCCGATTCGGGCAGCCGGTTCGTGCGGCCCGAAACGCTCGCCGGGATTTTCGAGTACGCGGCGATGCGCTTTCCCAAGCTCGCCGGCGCTCCGGCGGTCGAAACGCGCGTATGCCAATACGAGTTGACGCCCGACAGGCACTTGATCCTCGACCGGCATCCCAGCGACTCGCGATTCTGGATCGCGGGCGGCGGCAGCGGGCATGGGTATAAGCTGGGTCCCGCGGTAGGCGAGATGTTGGCGGCAATGGTGCTGGGCGAGCGCGCCGTCGAACCGATGTTCCGCCTCAACAGATTCAAATGAAGCTAACGCTCTTGGATTGGTTCTACGTCGCACTCTACTTCGCGATCAATCTCGCCATCGGCTTCTACTACAAGCGGCGCGCGGGCAAGGACACGAGCGAGTTTTTCCTCGGCGGGCGCAACGTCCCGTGGTGGCTCGCGGGAACTTCGATGGTAGCGACGACGTTCGCGGCGGACACTCCTCTAGCGGTGACGGGCCTGGTGGCGAAAGGCGGCATCGCGGGCAATTGGTTGTGGTGGAACATGGTCGCCAGCGGCATGATGACCGTGTTCCTTTATTCGCGCCTATGGCGGCGCAGCGGAGTGACCACCGACGTCGAGTTCTCCGAGTTGCGCTATTCGGGGAAGCCCGCCGCGTTTCTGCGCGGCTTTCGCGCGCTCTATTTCGGGATTCCGATCAATTGCATCGTGCTCGGCTGGGTGAATCTCGCGATGGTGAAAATCCTGATGCTGACCCTGGGCGTCGAGAAGTGGCAGGCGCTCGCGATCGTGCTCGGATTGATCGGAATCACGTCGTTTATCTCCGCTTTAGCGGGTTTATGGGGCGTTTTAGTGACCGATTTGGTGCAATTTCTGATCAAAATGGGGGTCGTAATCGCCCTTGGAGTCGCCTCGGTAAACGCGGTGGGCGGAATCGAAGCGATGAAAACAAAGCTCATCGAAATGGGCCGCGCCGACGCCCTGAATTTCATCCCGAATCTAGATTCCGCTTGGATGCCGTTGATAACATTCTGCGTTTACATCGGCATGACCTGGTGGGCGACGTGGTATCCGGGCGCGGAGCCGGGTGGCGGCGGCTTTGTCGCGCAGCGCATGCTCTCCGCAAAGGACGAGAAACACAGCCTTTACGCCACTTTGTGGTTTAACGTCGCGCACTTCGCGATTCGCCCGTGGCCTTGGATTTTGACCGCTCTCGCGGCATTGATTTTGTACCCCGGTCTCGAAGACCCCGAATCCGGCTATGTCAAAGTAATGATTGATCATCTGCCGCCGAGCTTGCGCGGGCTGATGCTCGCTGGGTTCATCGCGGCCTATATGTCCACCATCGGCACCAATCTCAATTGGGGCGCGAGCTATCTGGTAAACGACTTTTACCGTAGATTCATCAAGATAGACGCTCCAGAAGCGCACTATGTCGCGGTCGGCCAATGGGCTACGGTGCTGCTCACGATCCTCTCGGCGATCGTGACGTTCTACCTGACCTCGATCGCCGGGGCTTGGAAAGTATTGCTCGCGACGGGCGCGGGCACGGGCGGCGTGTTGATGCTGCGCTGGTATTGGTGGCGGATCAATGCTTGGAGCGAGATAGCGGCGATGATCGCGGCGGCGATAGTCTCTATCGCCCTGCAATTGGGCTGGGGTCTCGATAGCGATCAGCCAGTGGATTTCGCGTGGATCATGATTATCACCATTGCCATCACGACCGCCGTTTGGCTAGCGGTGACGCTCGCGACGAAGCCCGAAAATATGGATACGCTCGTCGAGTTCTACCGGCGCGTGCGTCCGTCGAAAGCGGGTTGGGGACCGGTGGCCGCGCTCGCCCCGGAGGTTCGCGCGGACTCGGGTGTCGGCGGCGCGTTGTTCGACTGGCTGCTGGGTTGCGTGTTGATTTACGCGGCGCTGTTCGGCGTAGGCAAGCTGATTTTCGGCGAATGGGCGTTGGGTGCGGCGACGCTTGCCGCCGCGGCGGGCGCGGGATATTCGCTCGCCCTGCGGTCACGGCGGGAAATCGGGAATTAGGGCTTACGTTTTCAATCGGTTGAGCGCGGGGCGGGGAAGGCCGGGCGCGCGATGAGCGGGATGCTCGTCGCCGGAGGAATTACCGAATGCCCGCAATTCGTTGGGGCCGCTTGGCCGCGCTCGCCGCGTTGGGAATCGCTGCGACGCGGCTTGAGGCGCAGCCGCCCCTGTCGTTGATCCAAGACACGTTGTACAAGGCGGATGGGACGCGCTTCGACGGCTACGCGTTCATCGAATGGAAGTCGTTCGACGCCTCGAACGGCGCGAGCATCCCAACGCAGTCGCTGGTGGTCAAGATCACGGCGGGCGACTTGCGCGTGAGTCTCGCGCCCACCACCACCGCCGCCACCAGCGGCGCGCACTACGTGGTGAAGTTCAACAGCGCGGGCAAAATTCAGTTCACCGAATACTGGGCGGTTCCGCCGAGCGCGGGAACGCTGACGCTGGCCGCGATCCGGCTTCCAGGTCCGCCGAACTCGATTACTAATGGGGGCACGGGCGGGGGCGGATCGGTGGGCGCGGTGGAGATCGCCGAGATCCCGGGCCTGGCGACGGAACTCGCTAACCGTCCGGTGAAGGGCGCGGGCTTTATCGCGGGACGGGCGGCGGTCATCAATAGCAGCGGGTCGATCGACGGCGCCGTGGGCAACGTAACGGATTGCGTGCGCGTGGACGGCACTCCGGTGGCTTGCGTCGCGGGCGGCACGCCGGGCTATACGGACAATGAAACTCCGGCCGGGGCGATCGACGGCGTCAATCGCGTGTTTACCATCGCGAACGTTCCGGCGCCCGCGGGCAGCTTGATGTTCTACCGCAACGGCGCGCTGCTGACGCCGGGCGTCGATTACGTCCTGACCGGTACGACGGTGACGCTGGTGCCCGCTTCGACGCCGCTGGTGGGCGACACGCTGCGCGCCACGTATCGCTTGACTAATCCAGCCGTGCCTTCGGGCGCGGCGGGCGGTCATCTGAGCGGCGCGTATCCGAACCCGACGATCGCGGCGGGCGTGATCTCGAACATTAATGTTTCGAGTTCGGCGGCGATCGCGGAATCGAAGCTGGCGTTGCTGTTCCCTACGCACTCGAACGTGAACGATCCGACGGCGGGACAAAAATCGGCGCTAGTGGGATCGTTCGGTACGCCGTCTTCGTCGAACCGTTTCGTGACGGAACTCGATCCGCGACTGGGATCGGGCGGAGGCGGAGGAACGACACTACATCCGCTGTTGAGCGCAACGCACTTCGACACGGAAACGGCGACAGTGGCGCGCGGCGATTTGATCGTAGGCATGGGCACGTCGCCCGCGAAGTGGAACCGATTACCGATCGGCGCGCCGAACCGGTGCCTGCAATCGAACGGCTCGGACGCGATTTGGAACTCGTGCTTATTCACGGGATTCGCGAACGGCTCGATTCCCTTCGTCGATTCGGCGGGATCGCTGGCGCAGGACAACAGCGCGTTTTTCTGGGACCGGGCGAACCGGCGGTTGAGCGTGGGCAACAATCAATCGCTTTCGACGGCTTATATCTGGGACTCGTTGAGCACGGCGGCGACGACCCTCAGCGTGCGCGCGGGGAACGCGCAAGGATCGGCTCCGATTCAGCGCTGGCTGGCGGCGGACGGATCGGAAACGGCGTCGATGAGCGGGACCGGTCTGTTCCGGACGAGCACGCTCGAGACGCGCACCACGGCGAGTTTCGCGGGCTTTCGCGACTTGGGCAGTCCCGTGGACCCCGGCACACGCCTGAACGGCGACATGTGGTACAACACGGCGCAACAAACGCGCAAGACGATGGACGCCGGCCAGATTCACACGCAATCGCAGGTGATCTGCAATTCGACCGGACTCTCGACCACCAGCAGCCTGCGGTTGGGCGCCTGCTTCATTCCCGAGTTTTATCTCGACGCGGGCGACCGGATCGAGATTCACTTCAACTACCAGCACACGGGAACCGCGTCGGACTGGAACTTCGGCATCGCGTTCGGTCCGGCGACGCTGGCGACGGCGAACGTCGATAAGGCGGAGAGTCTGGTGACCGGACGGTCCGACGGCGCGATCCACGGATCGGGGTTGGTCTGGGGGACGCAGAGCTATGGCTCGGGTCCGTACAATTTCCGGGTGGTTACGGCAACCGCCGCCGCTCCCCCGAGTTCGGCCTTCTTAATCGAGTTCTACGGTACGGTGTTGACGCCGGGGACGGATCAGGTGCGGCTTTTGAACTTTACGGTGATCCGGCACCCGGCAAACTCGAATCCTTTTTAGGTTCGTTAGCCCAAGTATTTCTTTAGGTCCGGGTTCAGTTGTTCGCGAATCTCGGGCGTGTCGAGGTTGTCTTTTGTCACCAAGCGTGGGGCGAGGTTGTCGAGTTTCTCGACGGCTTCGCCCTTCATCGCCTTGGTAGCGGCGATGACGCTGCGGTATCCCATCTCAAAGGGATGCTGCGCGACCAGCGAGTCGATCAAACCCACGCGGAGATCGTCGAGAAGCGCCGGGCTCCAATCGAATCCCACCATCTTCGTTTTCCCTTTGCGCGACTTGAGAGCTTGCGCCGCGCCCACCGCGCTCGATTCGTTCGATGCGAATAGGCCTTCGACATTAGGAAACGCGGTGAGCATATTCTCGGCGACGGCGAGCGACTTCGCGAAATCCGCCATGCCGAAGCGCTTGTCGGCGATGGCGATGTTGGGAAACGCGCTCTTCAGTTTGTCTTCGAAGCCTTGCTCCCGCGCCATCGTCGAAGCGGCGCCCGGTTGCACGGCGACGACGACGACTTTCCCCTTCCCACCAAGAATCTCGCCCATCCGTTCCGCCGCCAACGCGCCCGCCGCGTAGTTGTCGGTGGCCACCTGCGACACAAATTTGTCCGTGTCGATGCTCGAATCGAAAATCACCACCGGAATTTTGGCCGCCGCAGCGCGCTCCACGACGCCGACCATCGCTTGTTTGTCGATAGGCGCGAGGCAGATGGCGTCCACCCGGCTATTGATCATCGCGTCGACGATCTGGATTTGTCCGGTGTAGTCGGTTTCGGTGGACGGGCCGTTCCAGACGATCTCGACGCCGGTTTCGAGCGCGGCTTTGGCGGCGCCTCCGTGGACGGATTGCCAGAAGAGATGCGCGCGTCCTTTCGGGATCACGCCGATTTGTTTTTTTTCGGAACGGTTACACGCGGTGAGTGCGAATAGGCCGGAAAGTGCATGGCGGCGAGAAAATTTTCGGTTCATGTGCGTAAAGGTGAAACGAGTCTCACGTGAACATCATTATCACCGTATGCTTTCCTCTCTCCTCTTCTCAATTTTGGTTGCGATCGATCCTCCATCGGCGGACGCGCAACTGCTCGCCAAAAGGCTGAAGTACGAACGGGCCTTTGCCGGAGCCAACGTCAAGGATCCGGCCGCCCGCATCTATTTCTTCCCCGACGATGCGGCCTTTCCACAAGTCGCCATCGGCGGGGGCTGGACAACGACGTTCTACATTACGAATCTGGGAACCGCTACAGAGACCGCCGATCTGGATTTTTGGACCGGTTCGGGCGGATTGTGGCAAGCGTCGTTTCAAGGGACGCGCGCCGACAGAATCTCTTTGCGGATCGGCCCGGGACAAACAGCGGTTTTACAGAGCGATAATCCTTCGACTTTAGAAACGGGATGGGCGACTTTATTCAACGACAATTCGTCGAGCGCGAACGTTGTGGGCGTCGCCGTTTTCCGTCAACGCGTGACCGGAAGGCCGGATTTCGAGGCGGGCGTTCCACTCACCGGGCTATTCGACCGGCGATTCGTCCTTCAGTTCGACAATACGCAAGGCTACGTCACATCCGTGGCGCTCGCCGCCGGTGTGACGAGTGTTTCGACGACCTCCACCGCCGTCTCGGTGACGGTCCGGGACGAAAACGGAAACACGCTGGCGACCCATGCTTTATCGCTGCCAGCGTTCGGTCATACGGCGTTCGCGTTGTCGGATCGATTTCCCAGTACGGCGAATCGTCGCGGCTCCATCGTGTTCACCTCTTCGACGGACTCCCTATCGGCGCTAGGATTGCGGTTCACGCCCGGCGGGGCTTTCACGACGATGCCGATATTAACTAACGCCGCTCTGCAGCGCTAGCTATTGCGGAAAACTCTTCGGCTCGGCGATCGCTTGCCAACCTTCGCCGTTGAGCGACTTGAGGAACTCGACCAGATCGGTCTTTTCCTGCACCGTCAGGTTGAGTTTCTTCATGCGCTCGTCGAGGTTCTTGTTCGGAATGCCGCCCTTGTCGTAGAAATCGACGACCTCTTCGAGAGTTTTGAGCGAGCCGTCGTGCATGTACGGGGCCGTGCGGGCGATGTCGCGGAGGGTGGGGGTCTTGAAAGCTCCCCAATCCGCGTCGTTCTTCGTGACCTCGTAGCGGCCCGCGTCGGGCTTTGGCTTATCCGTGCCGACGCCCAGGTTGTGATAGGCGTTGGTGGTGAAGTTAATGCCCTCGTGGCATTGGTCGCACTTGGCCTTGTTGAAGTAGACGTTCAAGCCGCGAATTTGAGCGGGGGTCAACGCCGACTTATTGCCGGCCTTGTAACGATCATAGGGAGCGTTACCGGAAAGCACCGTGCGCTCGAAGGTGGCGATCGCTTTCGCCACGTGATCGAGATCGAAATCCGGCGTGCCGAACGCTTTTTGGAACAGCGGCCGGTACCCCGCGATGCCGCGCAGGTTTTTCACTAACGCCTCGTGCGTGTTCCCCATCTCGATGGGATTCGCCATCGGCCCGATCGCCTGCTCTTCGAGCGTTCCCGCACGTCCGTCCCAGAACTGCGCGAGCGAGTACGCGCGATTGATGACGGTGGGTGCGCTCCGTCCGCCCTTTTGCCCCTTGATTCCGTCCGATACGGCTTTGCCGTCCGTGAAGGCGAACTTCGGATCGTGGCAGGACGCACAGGAGACCGTTCCGTCGGCGGAAAGCCGCTTATCGAAGTAGAGCAGTTTGCCGAGTTCCGCCTTCTCGGGCGAGTAGGGGTTGTCCTTGGGAAAGTGGACCGGCAACAACCCCAGCGGAACCTTCAATTCCGCGCAAAAAAGGGCCGACGCGAAAAGCGTCAGCCCTAGCATTCCCTTCCGCATCGCTCCGGTCCCTTACTTCTTGACGAAGCCTTGCACGTAGAGCGCGCTATAGCCGGCGTGCGAGGCGAGCGTTCCCGTCACTTCCATGATGTGCGCCATGTGATCGGCGGCCGCCTTGCGGAAGGCCGATTGTGTGAGGCCGTCGCGGCGCGGGTCGTGCTCCTCTTCCATCAGCATGTAGAGATTGCCGTCTTCGGTGAGGAGTCCAACCGGCTGGCCGCTGTTCACGCACTTCTGCCCGCAGGCGCGGTGCTTTTCGCCGCGCTTACCGACTTGCAGGTAGCACGAGAATTCGACGATTTCGCCCTTCATGGTGACAATCTTGCCGGGCAGCGGCTTCATGTCGACGGAAGCGGCCATCGTCGTGTTGGTCCAAGGCTCCGAGGGCTTTTCGCCCAAGGCGCCCATGGGCTTCGCGTAGCTCGACCCTTCGACGGTCATTTGCGGTTGCAGGATCGGGTATTTTTTCTTCGCTTGCGCGGTCAGAACGCCGGTGACGGCGGCGAGACCGACGACGGCGACGAGTACTTTTTTCTTCATGGAGTCTCCCTGTTAACCGCGGACGCTCGCCGCGGGAATTTTCTTGATGAGGTCTTCGAGTTCGGCGCGGTTTTCGGCGCCGATGGTAAAGCAATCGATCTCGTTGTGCGCGAGGTGGAATTGCAGGGCCTCGTCGGCTTTGTTGCGCAGCTTGCCCGCGCCGAGCACCTTCATGCCGATCAGACCTTTGCCCTTGGCCTTCATCTGGCGCATAACGCCGAGGACGGTCTGCGGGTCGGCGTCCATCGCCGTGCCGACCGGATTGAAGCGGACCAGATCGACCTCTACCCAATCGGTGGCGGCGGCGGTTTTCAGCGCATCGAGCGTATGGCAGGACGTGCCGTGCGTGCGGACGATGCCCTTCTCGCGGGCTTCGCTAATGACGGCCATCGCGCCCTTCTTGCGCTCCGGCCAATCCTTGTCGAGCATGCAGTGCAGCAGCAGGATATCGAGGTAATCGGTGCCGAGCTCCTTGCGGAAGCGGTCGAGATCGGCGCGCATTTCCTTTTCGGTGGAGGCGTGGGTTTTGGTGAGCAGCGTGACTTTCTCGCGCGGCAGACCTTTCAGCGCTTCCTTAACGTGCGGGTGCGTGCCGTATTGGTCGGCGGAATCGAAGAAGGTGACGCCCTGATCGAAACCGGCGCGGAATAGCTCGGCGGTGCCCTTGAGGCCGAGCTTGCGGGTTTGGTTGGAACTGCCGCCGACGCCGTTGGTGCCGGAACCCATGGCCATGCGGCTGAGTTCGATCTTGCGCGGGCCGAGGGTCACGCGGTCGGTCGCGGACTTCTTGGTGCCGGCGTAGGCCGAATAAGGGAAAGAGTTGAGCGTGGCGATGGCCGCCGCGCCGCCGGTAAGGAAATTCCGCCGTTGCAGGGTGTGGCAGAGTGACATTGGTCGCGCCTCCAGTCACTACAGAAGTTATCACGGTGGGGGCGGGACGGGGAAGGCAGGGGTCAACGACCTTCAATCTGTTGGAGGTCCGCTGAGTCGAAAACACGCACCATCGAAGTTGGAGCCGCAACCGAACATTGGAACCCCAGCGGGGGGGGTTAGGCGGCCGGCTCGCGTTGTTTGAGCCACCGCCGCAGGGACTCGTGCGTTTCGCCGGACCTGCGACCTGCGAGAAGACCCGAGACCTGAATATCCTCATCGAGGTCCGGCCAGTGAATCCCCTCACCGCCACCGATGAAACGCCAATTGGCGAGCTCCGCGGCGGTGCCGTGAGCCAAGCGCGGGAACCAGGCGAGTGGCACCGTGATCGTGCGGCCGTCGGCTAGATCGACGGTCAGGCCGTCGCCGCCCGCGCTCACTTTTTGGGCTAGCGGCGCGCCGCATTCACGTTCCAAAGTATTCATGCCATGCCCTCAACAGCGATTGCCTATTTGCCACTATTATCCTCTCGATGCGGCCAATTTCCGAACGGTGGAAACCGCTGCTGCTTTCCAATCGAACCGGTTCTAGCCAGAACTTCGCTTTTCCATCGTCTCGCTCTACGTGGACGTGAGCGGGTTCATCTCGATCCGTCGAGTAAAAGAACAATCGATACGGACCGGCGCGAAGAACTGTCGGCAACGTTCCCTAGTGTACTGACGAATCGACTAGCTAGAGGCCGAGTTGGAAGAGAAGCTCGGCTTCCTTCTTCTGAGTGGATGTCCTCGGCGTTGTCATAGGTTACGGCGGAACTGGTCGAGGAAGCGGAACTGCGGTTTTGGAAGGGTGTTCGAAAACATGCCCGGCCCGCCCGCGCGGATTTCGCTGCTTGAACCCGCAGTGCTAGCCCAGGCACGCGGGCTTGGGTTTCGGGAATGTGCCTCCGCCGTCCGGAGTACCCGGCAGGGCGGCGGCCCAGACGCTTAGGCTTCCGAGGGCGGCCAACAGAGCCGCGGCGAGAAACGCACGAAGTTTGAATTGGCTCATGCCCGAGTTATACGTGCGACGTTAAGTTTTGTTTCGTCGAAAATTCGCCAATCTTCGTTCGTTGGGGCGAAATTTCGCGGATCAGAACACGAATCGCAGCGAAACCTGGGCGCGGCGGGCGTTGGTGCCATCCGGGAAGCCGCCCGACGCCGTTCCAGTGCCAAGCGCCGCAATGGGATTTAGCACGCCCCCCACCGCTTGGAACGCTTGCGAGTTCACCACCGTATCGCTGACGCGATTGAACGTATTGAACACCTCGAAGTTGAGGTGCGTCTCGAAACGCTCGCGGATAAAGAAGATCTTCGTAATGCGGGAATCCATGCGATTGGTCTCGTCCACGGGGATCGATTGGCGCGAGAGGAACGGAACTTGGTTCGATCCGCCGAAGCCGTTCAGCGTGTTGTTAAAGGCTTGGCCGGGGAATTGCGCGCCCGAAACCAGGACCGTGGGCGTGACGTATTGCGGCGATGCGGCCGTATAAATTAGCGACAACTGCCAGCCGTTGACCAGTGCGTTGGCGAATCCGTTACCGAAATCTCGCTTGGGCGGGGCGACGATTCCGGTGGCGACGAGGCGGTGCCGCTGGTCGAGGACGGAGGTGCCCTTTTCGGCGCTGTAGTCGCCATTCGCGAGCGTCGCCGGGCCGTCAGAGAAAAACACATTGTTCGAAGCGCCGCCTTGATTCAAATCGCGCGCGTGGGACCAGGTGTAGGCCACGGTGCTGTTCAGCCAGTTTCCCGCGCGGCGACGGAACTGGATCGCCAGGCCGTCGTACCAAACGCGTCCGCCATTGTCGATCAGCGTCACTCGCTGATAGCGGGGATCGACCCGATTGGCGGTGAGGTAAGTGGCCGTCGTGTAGGTTCCCACTTGCGCGCCCGCCGCGTTATTGATGCGGTAGGTGAACGAACCGGTAGCGGGGCCGATGTTGATATCGCGGCGAGTCATGAACTTGAGGCCGCGGCTAAAGAGGTACGACACGGTGAAGCCCATGCGCGAGTTGATTTCGCGCTCGATCGAAAAATCGCCCTGCTGCGTGTAGGGCGTCACGAGATTCGGATCGGGGATCGAGAGACTCACGGTTCCCGCGGGCGGGTTGCGGTCGATTCCGGCGAGACGAGAGGGGAACACAGGGCCTAGATCGCGGTCCGCCGCGTTGTTGCCCTGCAACGTGATCGACTTTTGAACGACGCCATTCAATTGGTGAATGCGGGCGATGGTCGCCGACGGGAATCGCGCGTAGAAAATACCGTAGCCGCCGCGGATGACGGTCTTCGATCCCAGCGTATAGGCGAAGCCGAAGCGCGGCGCGAAGTTGTTCGCCGGCTGGTTGATGCGCGCCGTTTGCGGATAGTCGGGGTTGAACGTACCCGGCTGGGCGAAGGCGGCGAACTCATATCGCAGGCCGTAATTGAGGGTCAGCTTGTCGTTGACGCGCCACTGATCCTGCGCGTAGAAATTGAAATCGTTGACGAAGATCGAGGTCTTGGTCAATCCGAACGCCTGGCTGTAGTTTTGCCAGCGCTTACCGCCGTCGAGGTTCGTGAGATCGAGCGCGAAGTTGGTAATCGTGCCGTAGGTGTAAGACCCGACGCCGTTAAACAGCGCGTCCTCGGTGTCCTGCGTGCTGGCGATGTCGAAACCGAATTTGAGTTGATGGCGGCCGTAAGTCCACGAAAGATTGTCCGCGAATTGGTAACGGTCTTCGGTGGGCTGCACGCGGGGCAGGTAATTCGGTACGCCCAAGTTGCCCTGTCCTTGCACGGTGACGGCAGAGCGAACGCCGGGAGGCGCGAGATCGTAATTCGCGTCGTCGAAGAGGCGGTCTTTGAACCAGCCGAAGCGGAACTCGTTGGCGACCGTCAGCGAGGGGATCCAGGTATGCGCGGCGCGCGCCCAGCGGGTCTTGACCGTCGAAAGTCCGTTATTGCCGATCGCGCCGGCGTTGGTGAGCGTGGCGGCGGTCTGGATGCCGTTGGGAGAATCCCAATTCAGTAGATTGAAATTGACGCTCAAGCTGTGCGACTCGTTGGGCCGCCAGTCGAGTTTGGCGAAGTACAGGTCCTGCGTCACGGTGCGCGGGACGGTACCAAAAAAGCGCCGGAAATAATCGACCGCGTTCGAGCATTGCGCGGGCGTTGCGGGCGCGCCGCAGGTTCCGATAAACGTTCCGGCGGCGTTGAAGAACTGCGGATTCTGGATCGAGCTGAGCAGTGGGAAATTGCGCCGCGTGGCTTCGTAGCTCGCGAAGTAGAACAGCTTCTCCTTCACGATCGGCCCGCCGATATTCGCGCCCGTCTGGTGGCGGTATTCGGAAGGGTTGAATGCGGCGTAACGGTCGCGCGCGTTGAGCGTGCGATTGCGGAAGAACCAGTACGCCGTGCCGTGAATGTCGTTCGTGCCGCTCTTGGTGACCGTGTTGATCACGCCGCCCACAGCGCGGCCGAACTCGGCGGTGTATCCCGAGGTCTGAACCTGAAATTCCTGCACGGCGTCCTGACTCAAATTCGAACTGATGCGCGTACGCCCAGCGTTCTCGTTGTAGAACTGGAGCGTCGTGTCGTTTCCATCGGTTAGGAAAGCGTTGGCGGCGGGTACACCGCGAAAGCTCACCGCACCGAACGTGCCGTCGGGCACCGTGGCGGGCGTCAGAAGGACAAACGTATCGACGCGCCGCCCGTTGATCGGCAAATTCAGAATCTGCGAATTGTCCACCACTTGGCCGACACCGACTTTCGTCGAATCGAGGATCGGCGTGGAGTCCTCGACGGTGACCAACTGGATTTGTTCGGTGACTTGCAGATTGATCGGCAGGGCGACGTTCTGGCCGACTTGGACGACGATCTCGCGCGCTTCAAACGCCGCAAATCCGGCCTTGTTCACCGCTACGGCGTAGCCCGGGCCGGGCGGCAGCGACGGCGCGAGGAAGTAGCCGGACTCGTTGGTCGCGAGCTTGCGGGTGATGCCGAGGTTCGGATTCGTCAGCACTACATCGGCGGCGGGAACCACGGAACTCGAAGGATCGCGGACCGTTCCGCTGATCGCGCCCAATCCGGCGAGATTCTGCGCGGCCAAGCTTACGGTGAAAGCGAGGGAAGCGAGCGAGAGTCGAAGCATATCCCCGAGGCTAGCAAGCCGGTGTTGCAGTTCCGTTGCAGCGTCGCCGCTGATAGAGTAAGGGACCATGATGCGAATTGGTGCAGTGCTTTTGGCGTGGGCTGGGACGGTCTCGGCGGAAAAAGTGCCGGTCGAGAAGTTAATCGAGATGGCGCAGAAACGCGCGCCGGAGCTGGAGGCGGCGTTACGCGACACGCTCGGCGCGGAGGCGATCTCGAAGGGTACGGCGGTGGCGGGTTACGGCGCGGAGTTTGTGTGGGCGGTGGAGGCGGATAAAGAACCGCTGCTGGCGATTAATCTCACAGAGCCGTTTCATGTGTACCGGCTTAAGGACCGGCTCTGGATTTACCAGGGTCAATTAAAGACCGGCACGTCGCACAAGTTCCATTGGCTGATCGATGGCAAACCGTTCGGCGGGCGCAACGATATCGCGGCGTTCGGTCCGGAGGCGTATCCCGGGCCGGACGTTCCCAAGGGCCGCGTCGTGGGTCCGATCGCGCACGAGAGCAAGCTTTACCCGGGGATGAAAACGAATTTCTGGTATTACGTGCCGGCGCAAGTGGCGGCGGGCACTCCGGCTCCCGTAATGATCTGGCAGGACGGCGAGAAGTATGCCGGGCACGGGAAGAATCCGCGATTGCTCGAGACGCTCGACAGTTTGATCCACGCGAAACGCATCCCGGCGATGGTGTCGATCCTGATTTCGCCGGGTATGGTGGGAGAGACGCGCATGCGCTCCATCGAGTACGACACGGTGACGGATCTCTACGCGCGATACCTGCTCGAGGAGATTTTTCCCGTTGTCGAGAAAGACGTGAAGCTCCGGACGGACGGCTATTCGCGCGCGATCGCCGGGGAGAGCTCGGGCGCGGTGTGCAGCTTTACGGCGGCGTGGTTCAAGCCGAACGAATTTTCGCGTGTGCTGTCGCGGATCGGGACGTACACGTCGATTCAATGGAAGCCGAATGCGGACGGCGCGGGCAGCAAGCTCGACGGAGGCAACATCTATCCGTTCGCGATCCGCAAGCAGCCGAAGCGCAACATTCGAGTTTGGCTATCGGACGGGGCGGAGGATTTGGAGAACACGCACGGGTCGTGGCCGCTACAGAACATTCAAATGGCGAATTCGCTCAAGATGCGCGGGTACGATTACGCGTTCCGCTGGAGCTTGGGGACGCACTCGACGTCGCACGGCAACGCCGAGTTGCCCCAGGCGCTGGCGTGGCTCTGGCGCGGCTACGATCCGGCGAAGACTTCCGAGGAGTACGCGGGCGATCCGGCGGAGAAGGATAAGCCGTATTGGCGCGTGGTGAAGCTCAACCGCGAGAAGTAGCGCGGCGGGGCGGGGTGACGAGCGGGATGGCTTCGCGACCGTTGCGGCGGTAGACGCGGAAGTCTTTCTCGTCGACGGTGACGATGGGGTAGCCGGGATAGAGTTCGCTCATCCGGATTAGGCAGAGGTCGGCGAAGTCAGGTTGGCGATTGGCCTAGCGGCAGGCGAGAGTTTGCAAAACGTCAAGTTGTTTCGACGCGAGAGTAGCCCTTTCGGCTCGAAAGGTCGCGAGAACCGGAAACGCGTCCCGCCAGTCTCAAAAAGCGGTCCGATGGGTAGGCTTGGCGGCCTCGATTCAGGCGCTCGCGCACGATTTCTCCGATCGGCCTGCCGCTCGACTCCGCTTCGGCGCGAAGCCATTTTTTAAGGTCGGCGGGAATGCGCAACGTCAATGTATTACGCATACGCTCACAACGTAACACGCTTACCGTCGCCGAACCGTAACCCATACGAGCGCGGTCGCGAGGATGTGGAGGAAGCCGAACATCCAGAAGACGCTTTCATAGCCGAGCGAATCGACGATACGGCCGACGGCGGGTGTGGACCACGCGCCCGCTAGACCGGAACCGAGGCCGACCAATCCCGCCGCCGAGCCGACGACGTTGGTCGGGTAAACGTCGTTGGTCATCGTCATGAGGTTGGTTTTCCATGCCATGTGCGAGAACGTGGCGAGGCAGATGAGGGCAATGGCGGGCGTGGCGTCGAGATAGGCGACCGCGATGCCGAGAGGCATAAGCAGCGCGGCCGGGATCATTGCCCGTATGCGGGCATCGACCGGAGGTACTCCGCGCGCGATGAAGCGCCCCGAGAGCCAGCCGCCGAACAGCGATCCGAGATCGGCGCTCAGATACGGCATCCAGGCGAAAAGCCCGATTTGCGCGAGCGTGAAATGCCGGATATCTTGCAGATACTTCGGCAGCCAGAAAAGATAGAACCACCAGATGGGATCGGCGAGCACGCGCGCCAGCAGCAAGCCCCAGGATTGCGGCATGCGCAGCAGCGTCGAGTAGGGGATCTTCTCGCGACTCGCGGAGTCTTGCACGGCGGGCGGTTTGCCATAAAGTGCGAGCCAAGCGGCCAGCCAAACGAAGCCCAGCGCGCCCGTCGCGACGAACGCCGCGCGCCAGCCGAAATGAATCACGGCCCACGAAATGAGGGGCGGCGAGAGGATCGCGCCCGTGGCCGCGGCGGCATTGACCAAACCGTTGGCAAAAGCGCGCTCTTTCGGCGGGAACCATTCGGAGATCGCTTTGATCGCCGCCATGAAGTTGCCCGATTCGCCCAGGCCGAGCAAGAAACGGAACACGCCGAGCAATAGAGCGGTGGTCGCGAGCGCGTGCAGCGCATTCGCCGCCGACCACCAGGCGATGAAGACGGCGAGAGCGATTTTCGTTCCCCACCGGTCGACAAGCAAGCCGGAGAAAACGTACATCACGGTGTAAGGAATTAGGAACGCCGTGAGAATGTCGGCGTACTGCGTGTTCGAGAGGCCGAGTTCTTTAGTGATCGTGGATGCGGCGACCGAGAGCGCCTGCCGGTCCACGTAGTTGATGACGGTGGCCGCAAAGAGGAGAGCGGCGATGGTCCAACGATGCGATGTGGGGTTCACGGGAGTTGGGCGATCTCGATCCCTAGACCCGGCGAATCCGGCACGACATAGGAGGTTCCGTCGAGTTCGATGGGCGAACGCAGGAATCGATTGGCGATGGCGACGATCGAGGGATTGTATTCGGCGAGATCGCACTCGGGCGTGGCGGCGGCGAAGTGAAGTGCGGCGGCGATCTGCGGCCCGAAGGCGATGGAGATGTGGGGGGCCACTTTGATACCGCTCGCGACGGCTCGCTCCGCCATGACCCGGCCTTCGGTGATTCCGCAGCGGCCCAGATCGGGCTGGAAAACGCGCAGAGCGTTCGCCCGATAGAAGGGCGCCATCTCGTAGCGTGTGCGGTAGCTCTCGCCCAGCGCGACGGGTGTTGAGAGCTTGGCCGCGAGTTCGCCGTGCGCGAGCGGATCCTCCGGCGCGAGCGGCGCTTCGAACCACATCGCGCCACGGCGGTCGAGTTCGCGGCCGAAATCGAGCGCTTGTTCGGGTGTCAATCGCCAGAGCGCATCGACGGCTGCGTGACGAGGCGCATACTCGAAAAACTCTTCCGGCGTTGCGGTGTCGTAGAAGACTTTCACTTTGTCGAAGAGCCCTGGGTCGGCTCCACGAACGAGTCCGCTTAAGTAAGCGGGAACGCGGGTCTTTGGATTCTCCGACAGCAGCTTCGCGACGCTCACCCCTTGCGCGCGGCCCACGATATCCCATAACGCGATTTCGATCGAGGAGATGGCGTCTAGCATGAATCCGCCGGTCTGGCCGCGCACGCGCATGGTCGAGTACATGCGGTCCCACAGACGAGCGATGTCCGCCGGGCTTTCGATCGTCTCGCCGATCAGAACGGGGGCGAGTAGACGGTCGACAATCGTGCAAGCGACTTCGGGCGCGAGCGGCGCTTGCGCTTCGCCCCAACCGGCGACGCCTTTGTCCGTTGTCACGCGGACCAGCGCGGTCTCGAAGTTCGTCGAGTAGAGGCAAGGGTAGACGCTCGACCAGCGGTAATCGGAAGCGCCGGGCGCGAGAACGGTGGGCGATCCGGCGGTGCCCGTGGCGGCGGCGATGTCGCGCGGCAGACGGATCGCGCGAGCCTCGACGCCGGCGATCTTCATACCTCTCCGGCGAAGGTCCGCTCGGCTAGATCACGCACGGCGGCCAGTTCGGCGAGTCCCACCGCGTCGAGCGCAGACGTGGGATGCCGGACGCGCGCCGACGCGATCACGCCGCGCGAGACAAGATTATGCTTCGCCGCCGAGACGCCCAGACCGGGCTGTAACTCGAAGCGCATTAGCGGTAGGGCGCGCGAAAACAACTCCCACGCCGCCGCGCGATCGCCCGATTCGAGCGCATTCCAGACGCGGACGTAGATGGAACAGATATCGCTCGAAGGCATCGCGCCGACGGCTCCGCGGTCGAACTCCTCGATCAGGAACTGTCCGTTCAACCCGCCGAAGATCGCGAAGTCTTCCGCGACTAGCTTCTTGAGCGCACCGATTTTCGGAGCCGTCGGCGGCGCTTCCACTTTCGCCGAACGTACCCACTCGATCTCGCGAGCCATGCGGGCAAGGAGCGGGGCGGGCATCGCCACCTGCGTCATCAGGGGCGCGTCCTGCACCATGATGGGGATCGAAACCGCGTTCGAAATCGCGGTGAAGTAGTGCATCAGGCCGTCGCCGTCGGGCTTTAGGAGATAGGGGGGCAGGACCATGAGCGCCGACGCCCCCAAGTCTTGCGCTTCGCGCGAGAGATCGGCGGCGACGTCGGTGCCGGTGTGCCCGGCGCTCGCCACCAGCGGGACGCGGCCGTTTACGCGTGCGACGATCCGCTTCAGCATTTCGATGCGTTCGCCAGCGCGTAGCGTGTAGCCTTCGCTCGCGTTGCCGAACAATCCCAGGCCGTGAGCGCCCTGTTCGAGCAAATGCTCGACCAGCCGGTCGAGCGAATCGTAGTCGATGGACCCGTCGTCCGCAAAGGGCGTGACGACGATGGGGAAAACGCCGCGAAGCATAGTTGTCATTCTGGCAGGGCGCTCATGCGGGCAAACCGGCCGTTAGGCTCTTTCCGCCGCGCAGGATGTGATTGCGCAACGAGAGGCGCAAGCGCTCCGGATCGCGATCGCGGATGGCGGCGACGATCTCGCGATGCTCGGCGCTTTCGGTGGCGGTACGCGCGGCCCAGTCGTCGCTATGGCGGTGCAGGCGCGCGATCTGCAGATGGGCGTTCAGGCTCTCGTACATTTCGGCCAGACGGCGGTTTTCCGACCGTTCGATGAGCAAACGATGGAAGCGAAGATTATCGAGCTCGTGTTCGGTGCGCTCCTGCGGAGTGGTTACCGGACGGTCCATGCGCGCCAGCAGGTCGTCGAAGAGCGCAAGGTCGGCGTCCGAAAAGCGGGAGAGCGCCGATTCGGCGGCTTGGCATTCGAGCGCGCAACGGATTTCGCAGGTCTCCTCGACGTCGCGCGCCGATAGCCGGGCGACGTACGTGCCGCTGCGCGGTTGGATTTCGATCAGACCCTCTACGGCCAATTGCTGGATGGCATGCCGCACGGGAGTGAGGCTCACGCCGAGTTTCTCGGCGATGTCGTCCACATTCAGGCGTTCGCCCGGACGGAAGACTTGGGTCAAAACTCCTTCGCGGAGAGCGAGATAGACCTCGTCGGAGGCACGCTGCCGCTTCAGCCGGGTCAATTCCACTCGACTTCCAGGATACAGAAAGGAAGTCGCATGTCCAATAAAAAATCTGAAATTTTTTACTTGAGTTCGACAACGCGACATGAAATACTCTCAAACGACTCTCAGGGGAGCTCTACCCGTGACAACCACCACTCGTCTGACCATTCGCCTTTTCATGGGGGCGGGCCTCGCCGCCCTCGCCGCTTTCGCACAATCCGGATCCGGCACGATTTCCGGTACCGTCACCGATCCTCAGGACGCGGCCATTGCCGGTGCGACGGTGGAAGTAAAGAACACCGCGACGAACGCCGTTTTCCGGGCGCAGTCGAACGATTCGGGTTACTACACGGCGCCGCTGCTGTCCGTGGGCGAATACGAAGTGGCCGTCCAGATGGCCGGTTTCAAGCGCACGGTACGCACGGGCATCACGTTGCAGGTGAACCAGAACGCCCAAGTGGATGTGCGGCTCGAAATCGGGCAGATCGCCGATTCCGTGCAGGTGACGGGCGACGCTCCGCTGGTGGACGCTTCGAGCGCGACGGTCGGCGAGGTGATCGAAAACCGGCGCGTGCGCGATTTGCCGATCAACGGCCGGAACGCTCTGGCGTTAGCGCTGCTCACCCCGAGCGTGATCTCGAACGCCGGTCCGACAAACTCGGGCTTTGGCGACCGGGGCATCAATATCTCGTCGTTGTCGATCAACGGCAGTCCGAACGCGATGAACGCGCAGATGCTCGACGGCGCGAACAATATTTTGACCTACGTCGGCGAAGTGGGCGTGCCCCCGGCGGTGGATTCGGTGGAAGAGTTCAAGGTGCAGAGCGGGCCGATGTCGGCGGAGTTCGGCTTTACGGCGGGCGGTGCGATCAATCTGGTGACCAAGTCGGGTACGAATCAGTTCCATGGAACGGCCTACGAATTCCTTCGCAACGACAAGTTCGACGCGCGCAACGCGTTCGCCAATGTGCGGCTCCCGCTGCGTTACAACCAGTACGGCGGATCGATCGGCGGTCCGATCATCAAGAACCGGACTTTCGGATTCTTTAACTACGAAGAGTACAAGTTGCGCCGGTCGACGCCACGCATCGCGACGGTACCGTTGCAGGCTTGGCGGGATGGCGATTTCCGGACGCTGGCGAACGCCAACGGGCAGCAGACGGTCGTCTACGATCCCGCCACCACGCGCGCCAATCCCAACGGGGCGGGGCAGGTTCGCGATCCTTTCCCGAACAATGTCGTGCCACGCGGGCGCTTCGATTCCGTGGGCCCGAAGATCGTCGCCTTTTGGCCGCAGCCGAACAAGGCGCCCATAAACCAGTTCACGCAAAGCCAGAATTTTCAGGACGCGAATTTAACCCTGGTCGATTGGGCGCAACTGAACGGCCGCGTCGATCACCGGTTTAGCGATCGCAATTCGATCTTCTTCCGGTACACCACGGCGCAGCATCATCCCGAAGGCAACAGCATTTTCACCGATCCGACGGTGGGTCAAAACCGGGTGGACGATCAGATCAACCGCAATATCGCGCTGAACGACACGCATACGTTCTCGCCGACGCTCATCAATACGCTACGCATCGCCGTCATGCGGCAGAAGTTCGACTTCGCGGCGATCAACGCGGGCAAAGATTGGCCTACAAAGCTCGGATTGCCGGCCAGCGTTCCGCGCGAGCAGTTTCCGCAAATGGATTTCGGATTCGGCGCGATTGGCGGGCAAGCCTTCGGTACGCGCGGTTCGCTGAATTGGGATCTGCAGAACATGCTGACGTGGATCAAGGGCAAGCACTCGCTGAAGTTCGGCTACAACCACCGGATCATCCAGGGCAGTAACCGGCAGGGCTCGGCGCTCTCGGGCGACTACAACTTCGGCGGCCTCACCAACAATCCTCAGGCGCCGGTGAACACCGGATCGAACCTAGCGCAATTGCTGCTGGGCGACGTGACCAGCGCGGGCATCGACCGCATTTTGGGCAATTCCTGGCACGGGTTCACGGCGAGCGGGTTTATCCAGGACGATTGGAAAGTCTCCCGGCGGCTAACACTCAACCTAGGCTTGCGTTACGACTACCAGCAGAAGCCGTACGAGCGGAATAACGGTCACATCAACTTCGATCCCACGGGACAGATTCCCGGTTCCAGCTTGCAAGGGCGTCTGATTTTCGCGGGACGCGACGGCGTGGGCCGGTCGTTCTTCGACGAAGACTACCAGGACTGGGGGCCGCGGTTCGGCTTCGCCTACGACACCTTTGGCAACGGCAAGACGATCCTCCGCGGCGGCTACGGGATTTTCTATCCGCAGATTTTCTTCCGCGAGTTTTTCGGCAATACAACGCTGTTTTCGACCACGCGAACCAACTACGTAGCGCAAGGCCCGGGATTGCGCTCGTTCCGGTTCCAGGACGGCCTCCCGTTCGCGCCGATCGAATCGCCCGGTGCGTCCGCCGGTCCCGGCGCGCTGCTCGGACAAAATGTGGCCTACCGCGAATCAAATGGAAGAACGCCCATGTCCCAGCAATGGGATTTCTCGGTCCAGCAGCAGTTGGGCAACTGGCTGGTGGACGTGACGTACTCCGGCAATCGCGGCTCGCACTTCATCGTGGCCGGCTACAACTTGAATCAGGTAGACCCCGCGGTGCGGCTGCAATTGGGGCAGTCGTTGTTCGACGCGGTGCCGAATCCCTATGCGGGGCGTGTGCCCGGCGGACTGGGCGCGGCCACCATCACTCGCGAGCGGTCGCTGATGGCGTTCCCGTATTACAACTCGGTCGGCGTGGCCAATCCGTTGATGGGTTCGTTTACGTCGCACTTGCTACTCATCAACGTGCGGCGCCAGTTCTCAAAGGGGCTGCTGGCGACATTCTCGTTCACCGGCGGCAAGAAGATTTCCGACGGTGCGAACTCGCCGGTGGACTTCGGGGCGATCGAGCAAGTCACGGATAACGGCTGGCAGAACGGCCGCTTCAACCGGCGGGCGGAGCGGTCCGTCGATCCCGCCGACGTTTCCCGGCGCGCGGTGGTGACCTTGATCTACGAGCTTCCGTTCGGCGCGGGCAAATCGTGGAATCCCGGCAACGCGTTCGCAAGCAAACTCGTCGGCGGCTGGCAGATTTCGACCATCGGCGTGATGCAGACGGGGATTCCGCTTACCGTGCGGGGCGCGAACAACTTTCAGGCCGATCGCCCGGATTCCACGGGCGTCAGCGCGGGGATCGACGACCCTACACCGCAGCGATGGTTTAACACCGACGCCTTCCGCAATCCGGCGAACTTCACCTTCGGCAACGTGGGCCGCACGATTCCCGACGTTCGCCACCCGGGTGCAATTAACTTCGACCTGTCGCTGATCAAGAACACGACGTTCCGGGAGCGGTTCAATTTGCAGTTCCGCGCCGAGGCGTTCAATGTCACGAACAAGGTGAACTACGGTTTGGCCAACGACGCTTTCGGAGCCGGTCCGGACGGCCGGAACGCGAACGCCAATTTCGGGACCATTAATTCGGCGCGCGACGCTCGGATCGTGCAGTTGGCGCTGAAATTCATTTTTTGAGACTGCGCACTACGCTTTGCGGTGCGCTCCCGTCTGGCGGCGCTAGTCTAGAAGGAACGTGACGAAGCACGACATCCTTCTCGCTCATAAGCAGCATCTGTTTCCGGCGGTCTATCACTTCTTTCGCGAGCCGCTTGTCGTCGATCGCGCGAAGGATCAATACGTCTGGGACGCCGATGGCCGGCAGTATCTCGACTTTCTGGGCGGCATCGTCACGGTAAGCGTTGGCCATGCGAACGAGGAAGTGAACGCGCGCGTGCACGAGCAACTCGACAAGCTCGCGCACATCTCGCCGCTGTTCGCGAATGAGCCGCAAGCGGCTTTGGCGAAAAAGCTTGCCGAGATTTCACCGTCGGGCAAGCTGACGAAGAGCTTCTTTACCAACTCGGGCACCGAAGCCAACGAGATGGCGATCCTGACCGCGCGTTGCTACACCGGATCGACGGACATCGTCGCGCTGCGGCACAGTTATCACGGACGCTCCGCGCTGACGATGGGGGTTACGGGGCACGCGCCGTGGAAGCTCGGGCTGTCGCAGCCGGGGATTGTTCACGCGCATAACGCCTATTGTTACCGCTGCCCGTTCGGCCTCACGTATCCGAACTGCGACGTTCGGTGTGCGCAAGATGTCGAGGAGTTGATCAAGACCACGACTTCCGGCCGGATCGCGGGATTTCTCGCCGAGCCAGTCCAAGGCGTGGGCGGCTACATCACTCCGCCGCGCGAGTATTTTTCGATCGTCGAGAAGATCGTGCGCAATCACGGCGGCGTCTTCATTTCGGACGAAGTGCAGACCGCGTGGGGACGCACCGGCGGCAAGTGGTTCGGGATTGAGCAATGGGGCGTAGTGCCGGACATCATGACGTCGGCGAAAGGCTTGGGCAACGGCGCGCCGATCGGAGTGACGATGGCGAAGCCCGATGTCGCCGACGCGATGAAGGGGTTGACGCTTTCGACCTTCGGCGGCAATCCGATCTCGACCACGGCGGGCAAGGCGGTGCTCGACTTTATCGACGAGCGTAACCTTCGGGTCAATGTCGCGGAAGTCGGCGCGCATCTGCGAGCCGGATTGGAAGATATGGCGGTGCGGCACGAGTTGATTGGCGACGTTCGCGGGATGGGCTTGATCCAGGGTATGGAACTGGTGCGCGACCGGCGGACTAAGGAACCGGCGGCTGCGGAGACTCTCGAGATGCTGGAAGCGATGAAGGACGAAGGCGTTTTGTGCGGCAAGGGCGGCTTGTACGGCAACGTGCTGCGCGTAACGCCGCCCATGAATATTTCGAAAGCGGACGTGAATCTCTTCCTCGAACGGCTGGACCGGGCGTTCGCCAAAATGGCGGTAGCGGCGTAATGGACGAGCGTCAGTACTACACCGAGTCGCGGACGACCAAGCCCGCGCAATTGAACTGCTCCTGGTGCAAAACGATGGACACCTATGAAATCCAGTGGGTTGTCCGGAAGAAGAAAGACCGCTTGCCGCCGGGCGGCGACGAGCGGGACCGGGCGAAGTTCGCCAAAGCGCAGAGCTACATGGTGCTGATCGACACGCACGCGCAGTGCAAGAATATGCGCTGCCGCAAGCGGTTCGAGATTTCGGGCATCAAGACGATGGCCTTCATTTAGAATTTGCCCGCAAAATGGAGTCGGCCCCTTTGGGCCAGCGAACCGGTCGGGTCGGTGCGCCAGCGGACCCTGTTTCCTTTGGGTAAGCATTGCGGCCCAAGCCCCTAATTGCAAGATCCCGAAGTATACGCGGTGGCGAGACGGCTGGACAAGTCGGCGCTGGCCATAGCGCGGTTTCTGCGAATACTCGAATTCGTATGGCGGCGCTGAACTGGTCGCAATGCAATGCCGTGGAGAGCGTTCCCGGCAAATTGAGCGGTGAGTGGGTTTTCCGGGGCACTCGCGTGCCCGTATCCGCGATCTTCGAGAACTTGAAGTCTTCTTCGCTGGACGAGATATTGGAGAACTTCCCCGTCTCCCGCGCACAGGTGCAGGCCGTATTGGACTTCGCCGCAAAAAGCGGAGAAACCTAGCTAGATCCGCCTCGCGCGGCATGAAGATCGTTCTGGATGAAAGCGCTCCTCAAAAGCTGCGGCTACCGATCGGGAACCGTCAAACAGTGGCGACTACTTGGTTTCTGGACTGGTCCGGGCTGAAAAACGGGGCGTTGCCGATGGCCGCCGAGGAGGCTGGAAGACCAAGCGCTCCCCGATCAACAGAACTTGTCGGGGCGTCAGATTGCGGTACTCGTGCTAAGCACGAACAACTGGAGCGTCATTCGGGAAAGAATCGCCGACATAGCGAACGCTATCGAGGCGGCCGCTCCAGGATCGTTGACTTACGTGGATATCGGTCACGCGCGCGGGTAAGAAATCGGAGACGTTTCGCGCCGGAAGATCGATTCGGCGTTGCTACTCAGACAAACGCCCTCTCACGGGAAATAGGTCCGCATCGTCTGGACCACCCAATTCCAGACCGTTGACTGGACTCCAGCGGCTAGTCCGAATAGTCACTGGTAGACTCGGGGCATGGCGAAGACCGCGAAGTCGAACACCTGGCAATTGCAGACGGCGAAGGCGCAGTTCAGCGAACTGTTCCGGCGCGCGCTTACCGAGGGCCGCAGCGCGTGACGCGGCGGGGCAAGGAAGCGGTGGTGGTGCTGCGGGCGGAGGAGTTCGAGCGGTTGAATCCCGCCAAGCCCGGCCAAAGCTTAGTAGAGATTCTCCGCCGCGGCCGCCTGCACGAACTCGATCTTACGCGGTCCAAAGACTTCATGCGCGAGATCGACTTGTGAGTGGCTGGCTACTCGACACGAACGTGCTTTCGGAAGCCTCGAAACTGGCTCCCAACCCGGACGTAGGAGATTGGGTCGATACTCGCGATTCGCAAGCTCTTTGGGTGAGCGTCATCAGCCTTGGAGAAATCCGGCAAGGGATCGAAAGCGCTCGCCGCCGAACACGCGAGGCTTGGCTAACGCAAGAGTTATTACCCGCATTCTCCGGGCGGATTTTGGACGTCGACCGCGAGGTCGCCTACACTTGGGGCAGGATGACGGCCAAGCGGCTTAAGATGGGGCGGCCTTTGCCGATCGCCGATGGTCTGATCGCCGCCGCCGCCCAAGTGCACTCGCTCACGCTTGTCACGCGTAACGTGGAGGATTTCGCCTCGCACGACGTCGCGATCTTCAACCCCTGGAAAAGCCGCTAGAAATGCGAAACGCCCGGGCGGGAAACCCGGGCGTTCGCGAACCCCTGAAAAGCGCAACCGATAGTCGCGGGAGTTAGACCAGTTGGGCCTCCCGGTGATGGTGCATGATGTCCATCATGCGGTCCTTGAGGTAGAGCTTGCGCCGTTTCAGGCGAGCCTCCTCCAGAACATCGTCGTCCGAGGGATGCGGATCGGCCTCGATTTCGGCCACCCGCTTTTTCAGAATTGCGTGTTCGTTCGCGAGTTCGCGAAACTCCTCGTCGGACGCCATCAGATGCGCCTTAAGCTCTTCGAGCTCTTGGACACTCATTTCCATTGCGTGATTCTCCTTTTTGTTGAAAGGATTGCCACGCCGGGTCTGTTCCTCTTTGGACTTGGCGGGCGGAGTACGGATGGCCCGCTTGGGGAATAGGCTCGGTGGGTAATCGCTCGGACTTGCATCAATGCCGGCAAGTTACCGAGGCCTGCCGACGCCCAAACAGTATCACGCCTCGCGGACCAATACAATGGCCTTCTCGGGCGGATCGTTGTAGTACGCCCGGCGCTCGCCGATTTCCCGAAATCCGAGGGAGCCGTAGAGCGCTCTCGCCGCCGCGTTCGATTCGCGGACTTCGAGGAACCAGCGCCCGCCTAGCGATAGCGCGTCGGCCACCAAGGCGCGCGCTAGCCCCCGCCGCCGCGCCTCCGGCGCCACGGCTAAGTTGAGAATCTCGAATTCGCCCTCGGCTACTTGCCGGTACACCAATATGGCCACACCGTCGACCACGCGAAGCGGATCGTCGCCCGGCAGCCACTGCGCGGCCTCGGGAGACCGTTCGAGGAGCGGAGCGATCCACGCCAGATCGTCAAGCGTCCCGGCGCGTAAAGTGAACGACGGCATACCCCAAAAGCGGCATAAACGCGGAGACGGTGCAGACGGGTCCGAAACCGTATTGGTCGATCGTGCGCCCGATCAACGGCGAGACGATCACCTGCAACAACCCGTAGGCGGCGGTCAGCAGCGAAACACCGAACGCCGCGCGCGGCCCGAACGCATCCACCGGCATGGTGTACAAGTTGACGCCCCAGCCGGAAGACCAGAAGAAACTGAAAGCGATCATCAACGCGCCGGTGAGCGGAGTGGGCATCAGAGGGACCAGCGCGGTAGAAGTCATCATGACCGCACACGCCATCAGCGCATAACGCCGCGCGGTTAATGCGGGCATGCCGCGCGCGATCAACCGCCAAGAGATCGCTCCGCCGATTAGCGCGCCGAAATAGGCGGCGAGGTGCGGCAGTCCGGCGAGAAACTTGATGTCGTCGACTTTCAACTTGAACTGGTGAGTGAGAAACACGCTGGTCCAGTTCGTCCACAGCGAGTAGACGGTCATGGCGAGCAAGTTAGAAGCGACATAGCCCCACAAGCGGCGATCGCTTAGCATGTCGCTCATCGCCAGCGGTTGTGCGGATTGCGCGTCCTCGCTGGCCGGGGCCCATTTCGACGCCGCCAGCCAAACCGGAATCCAGACGAAGCCTAACGCTCCGGTAACGATAAACGCGAGCCGCCAATCGAAATACGCCGCCATCAACGGCGCGGCCACGGAGCCGATACTCAAGCCGATCTGGCTGAATCCCGCGCCGAGCGCGCGCTCCTTCGGCTGTAGGTACTTGTGGCCGACCTTGCCCGTCGAAGGGATGCCCGCCGATTCGCCAACGCCGAGCACGGCGGTGGCGGCCATCAATCCGGGAAGCCCGGCGACGAATCCGCGCGCCATCCCGGCGATCGACCACAAAGCGACCGCGAACGTGATTCCGCGGTTGAGTCCGAAGCGGTCGAGCATCCAACCCGCGACCGGCGAGGAGAGCGCGTAGGTCAGCGAGAACAGTTGCAGGATACGGCCGAACTGTTCGTTGTTGATTCCGAACTCGACCTTCAGAACCGGCGCGAGTGCGGCAAGCACCTGCCGGTCTAGATAGTTAAGCGCGGACGAAAGAACGAAAATGCCGACGACGATCCAGCGGATGGGAATGCCGCTCAAAACCGGATCACCGCGGCCTCGCCCACCGTGCCCGTTTTGGGGTCGGCCTTTCCGAAATACTCGACCGTGACGTTGCGCGCGGGACGCTGTACGCCGCACGCCAGGGAGGCCGTTGCCCCTCCGTCGATGACGATTTTGGATGGATCGGGGACCAGCAATTGAGCGATTTTTCCGTCGACGGCGACGGCCAAGCGCAACCGGGAGCCTAAGCAATCCACGCGCGATAGCTTACCAACGATCGTCGTGTCGGGCTTGGGGCCGTCCCACCATTTCTCGACTTTCGTTCCTTCGGGCAACGGCGCCCGGCCCGCGTTCGCCTTCGCCTCTGCGGCCAGCACCCGCGCAGTGGCTTCATTTTTCAGGCGCTGCAACTCGCGTTCCTGCGCGAGTTTCTCTTCACGCCGCGCGGCTTCTTCGGCGTCGAGGCGCGCGTCGATCAGCGCGGTACGCTTCGCCTGAATTTCGCGCTTCGCCTGTGGATCGCCGGCGGCTTTCTCCGCGCTCGCCCAAGCTTTGTCGGCGTCGGCGAACCGGTTGTAGGAGTGCATCAGCAGGGCGAATTCGGCCCAAAGCGCGGAGTCGCGCGGGGAAAGCTCGCAAGCTTTTTTGAGATAACCGGCCTTCTTGCCCGGATCGGACTCGAGCTTCGCGAGGGCTTTCCAAGGCTCCGGCCACTCGGGTTTGCGTTGGCTGGCTTCCTGGAATTTGCCCGCTGCGAGTAAGCCCATCGCGGTATCGGGATCGGATTGCGGCTTCAACAACCGCTGGACTGCGCTGGGATCGATGTCGCGCGGGTAGAAATCGCGCGAAGCGTTTAGAGGCTTGCCCGCGAGATCGTACGTCGGTACGACTTTCGCCTCGAAATGCGCCTTCGCCTCTTTCTCGATTTCGGCGAGCGGCTTGCCGAGGCCGTTGCGCGCCGCGACATCGGGATCGACGCCACGTTCGAGATTCGCGATGAAGACTTTCACGCGACCGCGATACTCGTCGCTCGTCACGAGCATGTGTACGCGCGCCCAATCGAGAGTCGGCTGCGCGGGCGGCTGCCCGAGGATGACGTGCGTACCGGAGACCTCGGCGGTGGAGAGAACGTCGATCAGTCCACGCTCGATCGACGAGGGCATGCGGCCCAGGTTGTCGTCGATCAAGATGCGCGTGAGTTGCGCGTTCCAGGCGGGGGGAATTTCGTCTTTCTCGTTAAGGACTCCGGTCCAGGAATCTTGCGCGAGCCGCAATTCGGGCGATGTGGCCGAGCGCTCGACGACGATGCGCACCGGCCAGAGAGTCTTCGGTTCTTTTTTGCCGGTGATCTGCTCGAACGCCCACCGCACCTGTTCGAGATGGTTGAGCGTGGTTTGGGCGTGCTTGCGATCGCGCGCGCTCATGACTTCGAACGGGCCGGTCTTGATCGACTGCCAGTCCGCGGCGAGCAGCAGGATCGCGGTGAGCACGCCCCGATTATAGCGGCGGTCCGGCTACCGAATCCCTGCGACGCGCGTATCGCCGGAGAGGTCTACCTACCAGACGGTCTGAACGGGATAGTCGCGAAAAATCCGGTCTGCGGTAACTAAAGTCATCCGTTCCGATATCGCTTGGGCGATGAGAATCCGGTCGAATGGGTCTTTGTGGACCGGTGGTATGAGGCTAAGGTTTGGACGTGTGGAAGGTCGATCGAAAGAACGCCGGACACGCCGAGGCTGGCGAATGCCCATCGAAAGAGTCCAAGGACAATGACGTTACCAAGCGCTTGGACCGCACCTTGATTTCGATCTCCCACAGAGAAGCCACGCTCGCGTGAAGTGTGTTGCCGGCGTCGGCGAGAGCGGTCCAGGCTTTGGCGGAAAGCAATTCCGGACTATCGATGGACCAAAGAAGTACATTCGAGTCGAGGAGAAGTTTCAGTACCGGCCCTCAGGAAGGCGTCGAACTCCTCGTCGGTCATCGGCTTATCCCATCCTTCGGTAAATTGAATTTCCCTCGGGCGGTACCGAACTGCCGTTTTGGTGCCTCAACGGAGACTAACTTGATCGACGGCTGGCCCTCGTCGGCGATCAACACTTCCTCGCCGCGCCGCGCGCGCTCGACTAGCGCCTCGAATTGGTCCCGGGCCTCGCGGAGTGTTACCTGCATGGTTCCAAGATAGCCCTTCCGAGTCCGGCGCTCCGCTTACTCGTCGTTATTCACGCTGCGGCCGCGAGGAGGCGCGGGGCGCTCCGCGTCTTCGATGGTGACGTTCATCGACGACTCGCGCTTTTCGCGAACGACGGTCACGGGAAACGTCTTCTTATCGCGCATCGCGCGGATGGCATTGGTGATTTGGCGCGTCGAATTCACCGGAGTTCCGTCCACCTTGGTGATCACGTCGCCGACTTTCAATCCGGCTTTCTCGGCGGCTGTGTTTTTGCCGACGCTGCGCACTAGCACGCCATCTTTAACGCCGAAGAACTCGGCGAGTTGTCCTTCCAGGCCCTCGCCCTCGATGCCGAGCATGCCGCTGCGCCAGCTCATCGTCATCCGCGGAGTGTCGGGCATTTCCATGCGCGGCATTTCGATGCGCGGGATTTCGATTCGCATCGGCTCTCCGTCGCGGAAGGCTACCATCGGCTTGCGCTTTGCGGTGGTCAGCGCAAAGGTCTGTAACTTACCCTCGCGGCTGACGGCGATTTTCACTTCGCGGTTCGGCGGTGTCTCCCGCACGTAGCGCATAAACTGATCGAGCCCCTCGACGCGCTGGCCGTTAAACTCCATCACCACGTCGCCGGTTTTGAGACCCGCCTTGCTCGCGGGCGAATCCTCGGCGATGCTGGTCAATTCGACGCCGCGCGTTTCGCGCAGCTTGAGCGCCTTAGCGCGCTCGTCGTCCACATCGGCGACACCGACGCCCAGATAGCTGCCCCCAGCCATTCCCTGACTCATCCAGACCATCGGGGCGGGTGGAACTGGAGCGGCGGCCGGAGCGGGCGGGACCGTTTGGGCCCAAGCGCCAATGGCGGTCGCAAAAAAACCGGCGGTTCGAAAAACCTTCATACTCACTTCTCCTCGAGAACTTTTCGCCGAAGCCAGATATTGCCGCCGCCTACGATCTTGAGCGGCGCTCCGCCGCCGTTCAACGAACCGGCCGCTTGCCGCCCGCCTCCGGGCACTTCGCGGAATTCGCTGGTCACGATTCCCGGCAGCGCGGGGTTGGGAATTCCGGCTTCCACGTTCAACGCCAAATTGGACGGAAGAAAAACCACAATGTCACCCCACGCCGTAAACAGGCGGGACGAAAGGATGGGGCCGGAGAACTCGACGAGAACGGTTCCACGCCCCGTTTCGGCGTACACCGCGCCGCCGCCGCTCTTGAGCCGGATGCCGCCCGAACCGGAGCGGCACTTTGCGCCCGCCCCCGCGGTGGCTTCGATCGATCCGCCCGCCGTTTGCAGATCGACTCCACCGCCCGCGCGTTCCACGCGAATGTTGCCACCCAGCGTGCGCGCCCAAACGGACCCCTTCACTTCGCCGAGCGTAATATCGCCGCCCTGAGATTCCACGGAAACTTCTTCCGCGAAATCCACCTGGACCGGGCCGCCGCCCGAAAAGCAATGGAACAGGCCGACGCGTCCGGCCCGCACCTCGCCGCCCAAGGTGTCGATTCGCGCACGCTTGAGATTGTTGACTGTAACGCGGCGGGAAGCGCGAATGGCGACGTCGCCGTCGAGGTCGTAAACTTCGGCTTCGCCCGCCGGATTCTCGATCACGACGCTCGGGACCGTTCGGGGAACCCGTAAGATCGCGGCTCGCGATTCGACCAGCGAAATTTTCAGCCAGTCCTTTTCGGCCTTCGCCGTTACCGGAACGTCGCAAGCGATGTCGGTGCGCGCTTCGCCCTGAAGCTTGACTTTGCCTTGCGCGAAGACTAAGAGGCGGGTGGCTTTGCCGAGAGGTACTGTCTCTCCGGCCAGGAACGCGAGCAGCAGAACCGCGCTAGAAGATGCCAGGGGACGCCTTCATCTCGCGGAGCGCGTTTTGCGTGCGCATCCGCACGTAATCGTTGTCTTCCTTGCGTAACAGCTCTTGCAAAGGAGCGACGATGTCCTTGTTGCGCGACTGCGTCAACACGTCGATCGCCTGCGCGCGCACGCCGGAGTTGGTGTCCTTTAAGAGCACGCGCGCCAGCACGGCCCGCGTCTCGGAGTCCTTCGAGTAGGTCTTCAACCCGTCAAGAGCTTTCAAACGGACACCGGGGTTCGTATCGTGCTCGAGCGCGTAGAGCAAAGCGTCGCGGACTTCCGCCTCGCCCGAACGCGAGCACAGCATCTCCACCGATTCGACGCGCAGTCCCGGATCGTTGGGGTCTTTCGCCGCCGCCAGCAGCAGTTGTTTGATCGATCGATCTTCGAGCGATCCGGATACGATGCGTTGCCGCGTCTCGTCCAAAACGATCTGCACGCCGTCGCCCGAAGGGCTAGGCTCCACGTAGCGCACGCGGGAAGCGACGGGCCGAATGTTCTCGGTATCGAAATCGCTCTTTTCCGCGACAGGGTTCGTCATCCGCCCGCCGAAGAACGCCAACGCCACCGCCGCGAACGCACCCGCCGGTTTCAAATAGGGCGAGTTCCAAACGCGATGCCAAAGGCTGGGCCGAGAGGCGCGCTCCAACTCCTCGGCCAACGCCCGCCGCAACCCGCGTCTCGCCGAAACCAGCAGACCTTCGGGGACCGGAGTTTCGAACTCGTCGAGCGCCGCGTGCATCGCGCGCTCGGCTTCGAGCGAACGGGCGCAGTCCGCGCAACCGTCGATGTGCCGCTGAACGTTCTCCTCTTCGTCGAACGATAGTTCGCCGTAAATCAGAAGCGGCAGCTCTCGCCGTACCGATTCGCAGGTGAGGTTCATACAAAATCTCCTAACGCGGTTCGCATCTTCTGAGTCGCGCGGAAAAGGCAATTCTTCGCCGCTTCTTCGCTAGTTCCTAGCGCATCGCCGATGGCCCTTAGCCGCATGCCCTCGTAATGGCGCATTTCGAAAACCATGCGCTCGCGCGGGGTCAATCCGGCCAGCGTCGATTTGATGCGATCCTTCAGTTGCACTGAAAGCAATTTTCTTTGCGGGTCGGCGACAGCGTGATTGTCCTCGACGACGTCCATGCGATCCCGGGGACCCTCGGAAGTTTCGACCATCGACGATTCCTCCCGCCGGACCTTCTTCTTGCGCAGAGCGTCGAGGCAAAGGTTCGTCACGATCCGGTACAGCCAAGTTTGAAAACTGCAATCGAACCGGAACTGATTTAAGTTTTTGTAAACGCGCAGGAAAGCTTCCTGGTAAACGTCCTGAACGTCTTCGCTGGCGCCCAAAAGGCGATGGGCCAAGCGCAAGACACTTTGGTCGTAGCCGCGGACGAGCCGCTCGAAGGCGTCCTGGTCGCCCGATTGGGCGGCCCGGATCAGGGCTGCTTCATCCATGCCCGACGACCATCGTACCCCGATGGAGGCCACCGCTTCCCCAGACCGGTCCATCGATGGGGTGGACGCGGAGGTCCGCAAAACGTTAGGGCCAAAGCGCCGAAAGTGCACCGATTTCTCTTGTAAGACATGCCGGGCTGTGATAGCGTTCCGATCCAGGGAGGATCGCAATGCGTCTCGCGTTACCGGCGATTCTTGTGTTAACCGGCGCGTCTTTCGCCCGGATGGCCGCGCAAACGACGGCCGGTGCGGTGAACGGGACGGTCCGCGATTCGAGCGGAGCGGTGATCCCCAACGCCAAAGTCGATTTGAAAAGCGAATCGACGGGCGCCGAGACTACCTCGACGTCGAACGCCAGCGGCTACTTCACGTTCGTGAACGTGCAACCCGGCTCTTACACACTGTCGGCGGCGGCTGCCGGTTTCAAGAAAGCGGTGCAGACGGCGTTCACGGTCGGCGTGAACGAAACCGTTACCCGCAACGTATCGCTCACCGTCGGCGACATCGGCCAGACCGTCGAGGTAACGGCGGAAGCCGCGCTGCTGCAGCAATCGACTTCGGAATTAGGCACCGTGATCGCCGAGCAGGCGGTGAAAGAGTTGCCGCTGAACGGGCGCAACTTCACCCAGTTGCTCACGCTGACGCCCGGTGCGACCCCGGTGAACACCGCCCAGGGTAATGGCGGCGGCACGGGGTTTAACGCTCCGCTGGCGCTCCCCGGATCGACGTTTACGATTCCTTCGATCAACGGCCAGTGGAATCGCAGCAACATGTTCCTGCTCGACGGCATCGTCAATCAGTTCTTCTTCGGATCGAGCTACGCGATCCTACCGATCATCGACGCGGTGCAGGAATTCAAGGTCCAGTCGCATAACGATAAGGCGGAGTACGGCGGCGTGCTGGGCGGCGTGATTAACGTCGTGTCGAAATCGGGAGGCAACGAGTTTCACGGCTCGGCCTGGGAGTTTCTGCGGAACGATTTCTTCGATGCGCGCAACCCGTTCGCCGACGCGGCGCGCACCGGACCGACCCCATTCCGCCAGAACATGTTCGGAGCCACTGTCGGCGGACCGGTGACGATCCCCAAGCTTTATCGAGGCCGCGACCGCACGTTCTTCCAGTTCGCTTACGAAGGCTGGCGGTACCGCCGCGCGCAGCAGCAGCTTTACAACGTGCCCACCGATGCCGAACGCGCGGGCGACTTTACAAACGCGGTGCTGCGGCAGACCGTCTACGATCCGGCCACAACCACCGTCGATCCCACGAATCCGCAGCGGTTCCTGCGGCAGCCATTCGCGGGCAACGTCGTTCCGGCGTCTCGCATCAACCAAATGACCGCGCGATTTATCGAAGCGTATTTCGACCGCCCAGGCGTGACCGGGGTCGCCGGCTTTAACGCCATCAATAGCCGCCCGCAGTTGAGCGATGCCGATACCTATCAGGTCAAGATCGACCACCGGTTTTCGGCAAACGACAACATCTGGTTCCGATGGAGCGATCTCTCGAACCCGCAGGTCATCCCCAATACGATCAAGACGGACTTCGTCTACACGCAAGATCCGAAGAACATCGCGGGCGGCTGGAATCATATCTTCTCGCCGCGCGTGATTTTCGACAGCCGCTTCGGATTCGTGTCGCAACCGGTGAACCAGTTCGGTGTCACGGCGGCGGGGCTCGACCCGATGCGGCAGTTGGGCTACGGCGGCATCGACGAGTTCGGACCCGCGAATATCGCGCTAGCCGCGCCGTACAGCGGATCGAGCATCGCTACGCCACGCCCCAACGTCGACCGTCAGTACCATTTCAGCGAAGGCTTGAGCTGGGTGCAGGGCAATCACTATCTGAAATTCGGATTCCAGTTCGTTTGGCAGACGCGCGACAACCTCACCACCGGACACACATACAATTTCGAGAGCGCACAGACCGCCGATCCCACTCGCTTTGGCACAACCGGCAATCCGGTCGCGTCGGCGCTGCTCGGTCTTCCGCAGCAGGGCACGTTCCGCAGTCAGAGTTACCGCACGCAATACGCGAGTTGGGGCGCCTACATCCAGGACGAGTGGAAGATCGCGCCGAAGCTGACTTTCAACTACGGCGTGCGCTTCGACCACTACAGCATTCCGCATTTGACCAAGGGCATGAACAACGGCTTCGATCACGACACCGGCTTTTGGCTGATCGGTGGCGGCAAGCTTCCTCCGCCGTGCCGCGAGGTGGGAGTCGCGCCCTGCATTCCGGGCGATGGCACGCTCGCCAGTTTGCCCGACGGCAAATACATCCGCGTCGGAGAACAAAAAGACTTCCAGTACCCGATCTGGGACAACTGGCAGCCGCGCCTGGGCGTCGCCTGGAACTTACGGGACCGTACGGTGCTGCGCGCGGGCTACGGGCTGGTGTTCGACGTATTCACCGGCATCTCGCAGTTCTCGCAACAATCGATCGGCACGTGGCCCGACAAGCAGTTCAACCAACCCACGTTCAATTTCGCCGGCGATGCGCTGACTACCGTGCAGGGCGTGCAGCCGCAAATCAACACTCGCATTCCAGGGCCGACGCCGTTCGGCAGTGCGGGCTGGTACGCCGATCCGCGATTCAAAAACGCGTACTCGCACCAGTGGAACGTCGAGATTCAGCAGCAGTTTTCGGACACGCTGGTGGCCTCGGTCGCCTATGTTGGCAGCCGCACGGCGCGGCTCGATAGCAACGGCCTATACAACACGGCTCCCACGCCGGGCCCCGGCACTCCCGCCGAGGTGCGTGCGCGGCGGCCATGGCCGTATCAAACGACGATGAATTACAGTCTCTCGCGCGGTGTGGCGCAATACGATTCCTTCCAGATGAAGGTGAACCGGCGCTTCCAGAACGGCTTGCAATTCCTTGCGTCCTACACGTGGTCGAAATCGATCGACGAGGGAGCGAGCGGCTGGTTCGCCGCCGAAAACGGAGCGTCGCAAGGCAACGCGTCGCTGCAAAACTTTTATGACCCCCGGTCGAGCCGCGGTCCCTCGGGGTACGACGTGCCGCACTTCTTCTCACTGAGCGGCATCTACGATCTGCCGTTCGGCAAAGGCAAGCCGATGCTGAATTCGGGCTTCGCCTCGTACGTGTTCGGGAATTGGCAAACCAACGTGATCGCGCAATTCCGGTCCGGCCAACCGTATACGGTCGCGGTGGTAGGCGACGTCGCGAACATCGGTAACGAAATCGCGGGCCGCAACTACGCGCGACCGAACTTGATCGGCGATCCAAGACCGGCCACGCCGACCACCCAGTTGTGGTTCAACCCGTCGGCGTTCTCGATTCCGGTCCTATCGTTCGGCAACTTCGGACGCAACGTGCTGCGCAGCGACAAAGTTAACAACGTGGACTTGTCGGTGTTTAAGAACATTCCAATCTGGGAGAGCTTGAACATCCAGTTCCGCGCGGAGGCGTTCAACGTCCTGAACATCATGAGCTACGGCGTACCCAATGGATTGCTGAATCAGCCGACCACGGCGCGGGTGACGTCGATCGCGCAGGGCATTAACCCAAGGCAATTGCAATTGGGAATCAAAGTCCAGTTTTGAGAACGTTCGGGGGGCTGTGTTGCGCGGTCGTGGCCTTGGCGCAAGTGCCCGATCCTCTCGCCGAACCGCGGCGGTTGTTGGCAACCGGACGCGCGCCGGAAGCGGCGGCGATTCTCGAAAGCTTTGTCGCACAAAATCCGAAATCAGCGGAGGCGTTCCTGCTGCTTGGGGCGGCGCACGCTTCGGTTCCGCAACGGGCGAAAGCGATCGCGGCGATCGAGCAAGCCTTGCTGCTGCGTCCGAACTGGGCGGCGGCTCACCATACCCTGGGACTGGTGTACGGGCGGTTCGCCGAGCCGGAACTCGCCAAGGCCGCGTTCGAAAAAACGCTGGCGCTCGATCCGGCTTACGCCGAGGCTCGCGTGAATCTCGCGTTGGTGCTCGTCCAATTGGGAGACCGTGCGGGGGCGTTGACGCAACTCGACCGGGCGATCGTGTCCAAGCCCGCCGCGTATCCGTTGATCGTTCGCGGCAAGGTTCTGATGGAACTCGACCGCAAAGAAGAGGCGCTGGCTTCGTTCGAGCGAGCCGCGAAACTCGATCCGGCGAATCCCGAAGCCGCGTTGCGTGTGGGGTTGACGCAGCGAACGCTGGACCGGCGCGAGGCTTTGCAAAGCCTGGAGCGTGCGGCGAAGCTAGCCCCCGAAAACGCACTGGCGCGCGCGGAGCTCGGAAAGGCGCTCGCCGCCGCCGGGCGGCCCAAGGAGGCGATTCCGCATCTTGAAGCCGCGGACCGTCTCTCGCCCGGCGAACGGACGACGCTTTATGCCTTAGCTCGCTCTCTACGAGCGACTGGAGCTACCTCCGAGGCTGCGGATTGCGAACGCAAGATTCGCGCGCTCATCGACGCTTCCGGCAAACGCGACTCGGTTTTGTACGAATCGACCGGGTTGAACAACGAAGGGGTGGAGCTCGACAAGGCGGGGAAGTACGAAGCGGCGCTCGCTAAGTATCGCGCGGCCCTCGCACTCGATCCGCTCAATCCCGGCTTCCGGCGCAATTTGGGACTGGTGCTGTGCCGTTTGAACCGATGGAAAGAGGCCGCCGTCGAGTTACAGGAGGTTTTGCGAATAGACCCCAACGACGCCGAGGCATCGAAGGCGTTATATCAGGCCCTTGATCGACGCTAGCGAATGTTGTACTGAAGAATGTCCGTGTCTTGTGACAAGAGAGCGATGCCCTCCGCGCGAGCTTGGGCGACCAGAACGCGATCGAAAGGGTCTCGATGCAGCCTAGGCAGACGGTCGAGTTCCGCGATGTGACGCAAGTTCAGTTCAAGCACGGTCAACCGATTGGAAGAAATCTCGGCTTCGAGAAATTCGCGCGCAGGTTCCGGTAATGGCAGCTTACCCAAGCTTCGCTTGATCGATATCTCCCACATCGAAACCACGGACAGAACCAACTCGTTCCCGGCGGACTCGAAGGCCAATCGGCTCTCGTGGCTCAGTCGCCGATCGTTCGTGATCGCCCAAAGAAAAATGTGGGTGTCGATCAAGATGCGCGTCAAGATTCGAACTCTGCGAGAATCGATTCCGGCAAAGGCGAGTCGAAGTCGTCCGGAACGACAAACTTACCGGCGGCGGAGCCCACCTTTCGCGGCATTGGCGAAGGGGCGATGCGAACCAATCGGGCCACTGGCCTACCCGCTTTCGCAATTACGACTTCGCCGCCTTTTTCCACTAGATTCAGTAGCTTAGACAGGTTTGTCTTCGCCTGATGTACATTAACTTCCACGTTTGGAAGTATGGCCTAAGCTAAGGACTAAGTCAACAAGCCTAGCTAGGCGATTTCGAGATCGATGCGTTTCTTCGCCGCGTCCAGAGCGACGATCTTGAACCCGCGCGTTTCGCCGGTGCGCAGCTTCGGCCCGGTCTCCGGGGCGCCGATGCCTTGCTTAAACTTCGCCGCCAGCAATGCCGCCGCGCTCGAAACGTCGGCTTTCTGAAGGTTGCTAGACCCGCCGCCCTTAGGAGCGGTTTCGAACCGGCACATTCCGCTCACGCCCTCGCCGAGGTCGATATTCGCCCGCCCGTCGCGAACGTCCGCCACACGGCCCGTTACGGTATCTCCCACCGCATGTTCGGAAATCCAAACGTCGGCCTTGGTCGGTTCCAGTTGCTTCATGCCGAGCCGCAGCCGCCGCTTTTCGCGATCGACTTCAAGCACGACGCACCGCACCGCCTGACCTTTTTGGAGCACGTCCTTCGGGTCTTCGATCCGCTTCTCGTTCGAGATATCGCCGACGTGGATCATCCCCTCGACGCCGTCGCCCAAATCGACGAATGCCCCGAACTTTTGCAGGCTAACCACGGTCGCCGATTCGATCACTGTGTCCTTTGCGAACTTCACCGCGATCTCGTCCCACGGATCGCCCAACACCTGCTTCAAACCCAACGCGATCCGCTTTTCGCCGGGGTTGATCTGTAGCACTTGCGCTTCGACTTCTTCGCCGGCCTTCAGAATGTCCGAAGGCTTTCGAACTTTCTTCGACCACGACATCTCCGAGATGTGAATCAATCCTTCGACGCCGGGTAACAATTCGACGAACGCGCCGAAATCGGTGAGCCGCATCACCTTGCCCTTGATCCGCTCGCCAACCCGAACCTTCTCCGCCGCCTGCGCCCAAGGCTCCGGCTGAAGCTGCTTCATGCCGAGCGAAATCTTGCGTGTTTCGCGATTGATCTTGAGGACCTTAACGTCTACGCGGTCGCCTTGCTTCAGGACGTCGGCGGGCTTGCCGATGCGCGTCCAAGAAATGTCGGCGACGTGGAGCAAGCCATCGACGCCCCCGATATCGACAAACGCGCCGAAATCGGTGAGGTTCCGCACCGTGCCTTGCAGCACCGCGCCTTCCTCGATCGCCTCGAACGCCTTCTGTTTCGCTTCCTTGTCCCGCTCTTCGAGCACGACACGTCGGTCGACGACGACGTCCTCTTTCTCCGTATCGAGCTTTGTGATCCGGCACTCGATATCCTGGCCCACTAGAGTGGCCATCTCCGGAACGTCGCGCGCCCCGCTGCGGGAGGCGGGCATGAAGGCGCGAACGCCGATGTCCACGCGCAGGCCGCCTTTGACGACTTCCTCCACGCGTCCGGCGATCGTTTTCTTCTCGTCGAACGCCGCTTGCAACGCGGTCCAATCCTTGGGCGTCTCGACCTTCAGCGTGGTGAGCGCCAGTTGGCCCTGCTCGTTGGTTCCCTTGATCGTGACCTTGACCTTGGTACCCGGCAGGATCGTGAAGGAACCGTCCGGAGTGCGGAAGGGCGTCACGTCGAGCACGCCGTCCGTCTTGCGCCCGATATCCACGAACACACCGTCGTCGGTCACCGAGAGAACGGTGCCGTCGATGCCGCCTTCGGGAACGGGAGCCTGTTGCTGCTCGAACTCCGTCAAAATGTCGGCGAAGGAAGGCCCGTCTTGAACAGGCGTCTCCTCCGTCATAGGATCAGGGGTGGGAAGACTCATGAGAGCGAAACTGCCGAGACCTCCATTGTCACACAAGAGCTTTGGAATCTAAGTGACGGCGCGTTTCGTCCGTCCCGAAGATTTCATGTGGCTGGCGCTGTTCGCGGCGCTGCATTTCGCCAGCCCGGTGCGTTCTCCGGCCGAACTGGAGATCCTTGTCGGATTGGCGTTGTTCCAGGTCGCCGCACCGCGGGTCTCTTGGTTTTCCACTCCGGCGGGCAACCTCGCGTCGATCGGCGTCAAGCTGACTTTGGGCTGGCTGCTGATCGGTGTGACGTATGGCGTCGAATCGAGCTACTTCCTGATCCTGCTGTTGCCGGTGGTGTCGGCGGCAACGACAGTCGGCGGTTGGGGAACGGCGCTCGTTACGCTTCTCGCGGCGGGCGCGTATCTCTCTTTCCTCTTGTTTCTAGATTGGAACCGCTATGAAATTCCGCCCGATCAAGCGCGCGAACTGGCTTTGCGTGTGCTGTTTCTGCCGCTGGTGGCGTTCCTGACGCACCAACTCGCAGATGCCAATCGGGCGGAGGCGCGCAATTACCAACGCACGGCGGCGGAACTCGCGGAGGCGAACCGGCACTTGCGCGACGCCGAAGACGCGGTGCGGCGCGCGGATCGTCTGGCGGCTCTCGGGCAGCTGACGGCGGGCTTGGCGCACGAGCTCCGGAATCCGCTGGGCACGATCCGCAGTTCGGCGGAACTGCTGGCGAAGCGGCTGCCGGAGGGCGACGCGGTGGGGCGCGAACTGGCGGGTTTCATCACTTCGGAGACCGACCGCGCAAACTCCCTCATGGTGCGGTTTCTCGATTTTGCGCGTCCCGTCAAACTGCGGCGGAAACCCGCCGCGCTTGCGGAATCGCTGGACGAAGCGATCGCGGAAATCGAGAGGCGCAACCCGCCGCACGCCGTGCGCGTCATCAAGAATTATTCGCCCGATCTTCGTCCCGTGGAGGTCGATGCGGAATTGATGCGGCAAGTGTTCGTCAACCTGATTGCGAACGCGGTGGAGGCTACCCCTGCGGGCGGGGTAGTAACGGTGAGGACCAGAGAGACCGAAAATGGCGTGGAAACCGCGGTGATCGACCGCGGATCGGGCATTGCGCCGGAGCACCGGTCGAGCGTGTTTAATCCATTCTTCACGACGAAACCTTCGGGCGTCGGTTTAGGATTGGCGATCGCGGCGAAGATCGTCGATTTGCATGGCGGGCGGCTCGATGTCGATTCCACGCCGGGAGAGGGGAGCGTGTTTCGCGTATGGATTCCGCGCGTACCGTCCTGATCGTCGAGGACGAAGACAAGCTGCGGCGCGTTCTGCAATTGCAACTCGCCGGCGCGGGTTATTCCGTGCTCGAAGCCGCTCATACGGAGGCCGCGCTGAAAATCGCCGATCGCGCGGGCGTCGTCCTCACGGATCTACGATTGCCCGGCGCGGACGGCATGGCGCTGCTCGAGACGTTGTCGCGCGAGCATCCCCATCTGCCCGTAATCGTCATGACCGCCTACGGCACCATTGAATCGGCCGTGGCGGCGATGAAAGCCGGGGCGGTGGACTTTCTGCTGAAGCCATTCTCGGGCGACCATCTCGTGACCGTCGTCGAGAAGGCGCTATCGCTGCGGTCGCTGCGCGACGAAAATCGCCGCCTCCGCGCGGAGCTGGGCCGCGTGTCCGATTTCGAGGGCCTGATCGGAAAAAGCGCCGCGATGCGAGAGGTCTTCTCGACGGTCATTCGCGTCGCCCCCACGCGCGCCACCGTGCTGCTGGCGGGCGAAAGCGGCGTCGGTAAAGACCGCATCGCTCGCGCGATCCATCATCAATCGCCGCGGCGCGACCGTCCGTTCGTCAAGATCAATTGCACCGCGCTTCCCGAAAATCTGATGGAGAGCGAGCTGTTCGGCTACGAGAAAGGTGCGTTCACCGGAGCGATCGCCGCAAAGCCGGGTAAGTTCGAGCAAGCCGATTCGGGTACGGTGTTTCTCGACGAGATCGGCGACGTGCCGCCCGCCGTGCAGGTGAAGCTGCTGCGCATCTTGCAGGATCGCGAACTCGAGCGCCTGGGATCGAACCGCACGCGCGCGGTGGACGTGCGGGTGGTCGCCGCCACCAACGTCGATCTGCGCGTGGCGCTCGAAAACGGGACGTTTCGCGAGGATCTGTATTACCGGTTGAACGTCGTGCCCATCGATATTCCGCCGTTGCGGGCGCGGCGCGAGGACATTCCGGCGCTGGTGGAACGCTTCGCGGGCGGCGTTCCGGTGACGGCGGCGGCGATGGAGAAACTCATCGCGCACCATTGGCCGGGAAACGTGCGCGAACTCGAAAACGCGATCGAGCGCAGTTTGATCTTGCGCGCGGGGGACAAACTCGACGCGGCGGACGTTCGGCTGGAGGCTCCGCGAGCGCGCCCGGCGGGCGACGGATTTCTGCCCGACGGAGTGACGCTTGAGGAGCACGAACAGTCGCTGATCCGCGAGGCGTTACGCCGCGCGAACGGAAACAAGAGCCACGCGGCGCGGCTGCTTGGATTAACGCGCAATGCGCTGCGCTACCGGCTGACGCAGATGGGCGTCGCCGACGCAAATGGCGATCGCGACGACGATCATTCCGGCAAGTAGAATTCGCCGCGGGCGGTCAACTCGGCGGGCCCGGTGAGCAGCAGTGAGCCTGATTCTTCGCGAAACGCGAGTGGGCCCGCTTCGGTCAGTACGGTCAGCGGGGGCTCTACCAAACCTTTGTGCATCGCCGCGAACGCTGCGCCGGTCGAGCCCGTGCCCGAGCTCATCGTCCAGCCCGCGCCGCGCTCGTAGAACCGCGCTTCGACGGTGTGGCGATCGATGGCGCGCACAAACGAGATGTTCGAGCGGTTGGGCCAGCGCGGGTGCGATTCGAGACGCCGCCCGCGCTCCACCCAATCGCTGGGGATTTCATCGCAGATGAGTGCGCATTGCGGATTGCCCACCCACATCGCAACGGCCGAATAGCCTTCGAGTTCGATTTCTTCGCGAACCTCGGGCCGCCCCATATCCATCTCGAACTCGAACTTTCTGCCCTCGCGCCGCTTGAGCCACAGACGCTTCTCGCCCGCGCCCGTCTGGATGACGACACGCTCGCCCGCAAGCCCGGTATCGACCAGCAGCGCCGCAGCGCAACGCGTGCCGTTGCCCGAGATTTCGGAGTCGCTGCCGTCGGAGTTGATCAACCGGATGCGCGGACCGTCGCGGTCGATCAGCATCCAACCGTCGGCTCCGACTCCGGTATGTCGGTCGCAGATGGCGATCGCGCCGGCGCGCGGGTCGAGGTGCGGAAGTTCGTGCGTCCACGAGAGAAGAAAGTCGTTACGCGCGCCGTGCGCTTTGGTGAAGGGGATGGTCATCGTTCTTGCCGCCGTTTGAAAATCTCGACCGTGCGGTCGCCGGAGCGCGAAATGCGCACCAGTTCGTAGTTGCGTTTGCGTGCCATCCCAGATTCCGGCGAGCCTTCCGCCGCCACCACCCATCGCGGCCACAAGAAAAGGTCGGGGCGTGCCAGCGCCGCCGGGTAAATCAAGCCGTTGCCCTCGTGGATGGTCTCGCGCAAGGGAATTCCCGCTTCGCGCGGGACGCGGATCAAGTCGCCGAAGGAGACGAATACGCGGTCGCCCCGTTTGTACTCTTCGCGAAGAAAGAGCGCGGCGTCCTGCGTTGCGGCTACGCGCGCGCGCCCGTTCACCTGCGCTTCCTTCCACACCACCCAACCGTCGCGGCGCGGATAGAAGAACCACGGCGACACCGACGCCGCGATCAGCGCGATCGCGATCCAAGGGCGGATCGCCAACGCGCCCGCCGCAAACGCCGTCAGCGGCAACACCGCAAGCCCGTAGCGCGAGTTGTAGTAGCTGTTGGGCCAGAGTCCGGGGAGGAAGATCGGGCTACCGCCGTCGTGCATGCTCGCGATGTAGAACAGCGGGACGATGGCGAGAAGCAGCGGCCACCACACGCGGCGAACGAGCGAGACCGCGATACCCATAGCGCCAATAGCGATCGCGCCCCAACCGGCGTTCGCTACGGACGCCGCGCCGTAGTAACGCAGGGCGACGAACCAATCGCCGCGCCCGGGATACGGCTTGTCGCCTTGGATTCCGTGCGGCGAGTACGGTCCGTTGTAGAACTCCAGCCAGTTTCCGTAGAACCAGCGATTGTGCGCGAACCAGTAGAGCGGGGCGGCCCCGGCAATAGCGCCGAACAGCAACGTGTGTCCCATATTGCGTTTCGCGAAAAACACGATAAGCGCGCCGATGGGGAGAAGAAACCAGCCGTCGTAGCGAGTGAGCGCGCACGCCGCCGCCGCCAGACCCGCGCACGCGGCGCTCGCCGCCGATCCCGATTTCGAATACGCGACAAGAGACAGTAGCAGCGCCCCTTCACAAGCGAAGAACAGGGGTTCGGTCATCGGCGCGGAGGCCAGATACAGCAAGTTGGGATTAAAGGCGAAGACGAGGGCCGCTACGATTCCGGCCGCCGCCGTTCCATAGGCGCGAGATGCCGCAAGCGCGAGAAACCACGCCGCGAGAATCGCGCTCGCCGCCGAAACAAGGGTCCCTGCGAGGCCACGGTGCCACAGCGAATCGATATTCGCGAGCGGCATCGTCAAGACGTGAGGCAGGGGAAGCCACACGGTGCCGATCTGCTCGACTCCCGGCGTGATGGAGTCCGAAATGCGCCGCGCGATGTTGAGGTGCGCTTCGGCGTCGCCGTAGTTGAGATGCTCGCCCGCGCGAAAGAAGAGCCAAGCGGCCAGCGACACGGCGGTGACGACGGCGGCGAACAGCAACGCGGGCGGACTAGAAGCTCGTGATGTTTTTGAACTGCGTATACCGCGCGTCGATTTCTTCGCGCGTGAGCGTCCGGAAGCGGTCAACGCCAAACCTTTCGCAGCAGAAGCTGCCCATCACCGAGCCGTAGACGACTGCGCGATTCAACTCGCGGCGGTCGAAATCCTTCTTGGGATCGAAACCGATGCCCGCGAGATAGCCGAAAAATCCGCCCGCGAAGCAATCGCCCGCGCCCGTAGGGTCGAACAGCGAATCGAGCGGGTAAGCGGGCGCGACAAAATAATGATCGTCGCGGAACAGCATCGCGCCGTCGCCGCCGCGCTTGATAATCAGCGTGTGCGGCCCCATGGCGAGAATCTCTTTCGCCGCCTCGCGCAAGCTGGGCTTGTCCGAAAGCATGCGCGCTTCCTCGTCGTTGATCACTAGGACATCCCATTCGGCGATGGTGGCGAGCAGTTCCTCGCGCGCGATGTTGATCCAGAGATTCATCGTATCGCCGCCGGTCAGGACAGGCGACTTCATCTGCGCGCGGACGCCCTTTTGCAGTGTCGGCTGAATGTTGCCGAGCAGGAGATATGGCTGGTCGCGATAATGCTCCGGCAGCTTGGGGTCGAAAGTCTCGAAGACGTTGAGGTCGGTCTGCAGCGTCTCGCGCTGGTTCATATTCTCGAAGTAGCGCCCGCGCCAAAAGAAGGTGAGTCCGTCGGCCCGTTCGAGACCCGAAGTGTCGATGCCTCGTCCTTCGAGTAGCGACTGATCTTCGGGCGCGAAGTCGTGCCCCACGACGCCGACGATGCGCACCGGCGCGAAATAACTCGCTGCCAGCGATATGTACGTACAGGCTCCGCCGAGCATCCGGTCGACATTCCCGTGCGGTGTTTCCACGCCGTCGTAAGCGACACTACCGACAACCACTAAAGACATGAGTTCTCCAGACAAAGAAATGGCGGGACCATTGAGGATCATGGCGCACAACGGATGCGGCGCAAATAGCGCCTAACCTGTGCGCTCATCTCCACGATCCCGCCGGATGTGGGTAACGCTTAGTTGGTGACGTCGTTGGTCCGCGACTCGTCGCGCACCTTGAGATACACGTCGTACCACTTCTTCTGCGCGGGCGACTCCGAGTACTTGTCGAACGATTCCTGGCTGTCGAACTCCATCACCAGGATGTGCGTGAAGTTCGGCGTCATTTGGTTCTTGATGGTCTTCAGCCACACGTTCTTCAAGCCCGGGTGTTTCATTTCGGCGATGCCCGCGATGGCCTTGTCGATATCGGCCTTCGAGGCGTCCGCCTTGAACTTCACGTTGATGACGTGGATCACCGATTTCGGCTTAGCCGGTTGCGCGAACGCCGCCGGGGCGAGCATCGCGAGAGTCAATACAAAAGAAGCGAACAGTTTCATGGAGTCTCCTTCGGATCGTTAGCTACCGGACCGCTCGAACGCCTTGGCGTGGTCCTTCAAAAATTGCTCCAGGCCCTTGTCGGTGAGCGGATGATTGAACAGCATGTCGAGCGTCTTAAACGGCATGGTGCCGATGTGGGCGCCGATTTCCGCCGCCTGCGCCACATGCAGCGGGCTGCGCAGGCTGGCCGCGAGAATCTGCGTCGGGAAGTTGTAGTTGGCGTAGATGGTTGCGATCGACTCGATCAGTTCCATCCCAGTGAGGGCGATGTCGTCGAGGCGTCCGACGAACGGGCTAATGATGTACGCCCCGGCTTTCGCCGCCAATAGCGCTTGCGGAGCGGTGAAACACAACGTGACGTTAGTGCGAATCCCTTCGCCCGAAAGCGTCTTGCAAGCCTTAACGCCATCGCGAATCAGCGGCAGCTTCACGACTACGTTCTTATGGATTTTTGCGAGCTTGCGGCCTTCGCTCACCATATGGTCGTACTCGGTGGCCACCACCTCCGCGGAGATATCGCCGTCTACAATGTCGCAAATCGCGGCGATCTGCTTTTCGATCGGGTTGCCTTCTTTAGCGATCAACGAAGGATTGGTCGTGACGCCATCGACGATGCCCCAAGCCGCGCCTTTGCGCAATTCGTCGAGATTCGCGGTGTCGAGAAAGATTTTCATAGAGTCTCCTGAACCACCGGATTTTCGAGCGCGCCCACCGCGGCTACTTCCACTCGAATTACATCGCCCGGCTGTACCGGCCCGACGCCTTCCGGAGTGCCGGTGGCGATCAAATCGCCCGGCTCCAGCGTCATAAACCGGCTGACAAACTCAAGAATAACAGGGATCGGAAAGATCAAATCCTTCGCCGAGCCGTTCTGTTTCAGCGCGCCATTCACCCAGGTCTTGACGCCTAGCGCCGTCTCATCCACCCGCTCTCGCGGTGCGATTTCCGGTCCTACGCAGCAGAACGTATCGAAGCCTTTGCCGCGCGTGAACTGGCCGTCTTTCTTCTGGAGGTCGCGCGCGGTGACGTCGTTGATCGCGACGTAGCCCAGCACGCAACTCATCGCATTCTCTTGCGTGAGGTAGCGGGCGCGGGTACCGATTACCAATCCGATCTCGCCTTCGTAGTTGACGCTCGACGAGATGCGCGGGTAGACGATCGGCGAGCCGTGGTCGTTCAACGACGACGGCGGCTTCAGAAAGATCAACGGCTCGGCGGGCACTTCGTTACCGAGTTCCTCGGCGTGCTTGCGGTAGTTGCGGCCCACGCACACGATCTTCGACGGGCGGATGCCATCGAGCGGACCGCCCACAAAGCGGCCTCCGCGAAATTCCATCTTCACGGTACTTTCACCTCCTGCGCGGCGGACCGCGCGCTTTCATTCCCCTGGGTATCGATCGCCGCCACTTCGTAGCGGTACGTTCTCCCGGATTCGACGGCCTTGTCGCTGTACGTCGCCGCCACTAGTTTCTCCGCCAATAGAAGCCCGTTGCGATACACGCGATAAGCGGCCAGATCGTCTGCCGCCGGACGCTCCCACGCCAGCTCGATCGAACCCACTCCCGCGATGGCGGTAAGTTGCGAAGGCTGCGCCGGCGGAAACGTATCTCGATATAGGATTGCCGTAAACTCCGAAACTTCGCTCTCCGCGGAGCCTTGCGCCAGTTGCACTGCGTATCTGTACTCCTTGCCGTACTCGGCCGTTCGGTCCAAGTAAGGAGGATCCGATTCGCCCAGAATTTCTTCCCCTCGCCGAATGCGCGCACGCCCGCCGGTCCAAGAGAGTTCGACACCATCGGGCCTAGCGACGACGCGCGGCGTTGGCTTTTCGAGCGGTGCGATGACCGCGAGACTGACAGTGTTCGACCATTCCGAGAACCGCCCGCGCTTCGAAGCGGTCCGCGCGCGAATGTTTACTTCGCGGCCCACGTAAGGCGCGGCCTCCATCTCGCGAGCGCCGGGGGCCCCGTCGATCTCGATCTCCGTGGCGCTCAGCGCAACGGGTATCCCGTCGGTGGACTGCGCCGGTGGCGTGAACTCGACCAGAATCTTGCCGCCCCGCTGAATCGCCCTGAGGTCTTCGATCTTGGTGGGGATATGCAGCGCGGGGGGCAAAGGCTCGCCGACATAGGCGCAACCAGCGAGGGACATGGCCGTAACGATCGCCGCGCCGCGCATCACAGAATGTAACGGCTCAGATCCTGATCCTGAACGATCGACGAGAGCTGCTTCCGAACATACTCCGCGTCGATTTTCACGTTCTTCTTTTTGAGATCGGGACCTTCGAAAGAAATTTCCTCAAGGACTTTCTCGAGGATCGTGTGCAAGCGCCGCGCGCCGATGTTCTCGGCCTGTTCGTTGACGCGCGCTGCGAGCCGGGCCAACTCTTCGAGCGCGTCGTCGGTGAACGCCAGCTTGATGCCTTCGGTTTCGAGCAGCGCCGTGTACTGCTTGATCAGCGCGTTTTTTGGCTCCCTCAAGATGCGGATGAAGTCTTCTTCGGTCAGAGCCTTTAATTCGACGCGAATCGGGAAGCGGCCCTGTAACTCCGGAATCAAGTCGCTGGGCTTGGAAACATGAAACGCCCCGGCGGCGATAAACAGAATGTGATCGGTGCGGACGAACCCGTAACGAGTGTTGACGGTGGTGCCCTCGACGATCGGCAGGATGTCGCGTTGCACGCCCTCGCGGCTTACGTCGGGACCGTGTCCGCCTTCGCGCCCGGCGATCTTGTCGATCTCGTCCAAGAAGATCATGCCGCTGCGTTCGACGCGCTCTACGGCGATGCGCGTCACCTGCTCCATGTCGATCAGCTTTTCTTCTTCTTCGGTGATCAGGTAGTCGAGCGCCTCGGCCACGCGCATCTTGCGCGGGCGCGTACGATTGCCGAACAGGTTCGAAAAGATGTCCTTGATATTCGAGTCCATCTCTTCCATGCCGATGTTCGAGGCGATCTGCAGTTGCGGTCCGCGCTCCTTTACATCCACTTCCACCACGCGCTCGTCGAGCTTGCCCGCGCGCAACTTATCGCGGAGCTTTTCGCGCGTGCGCTCCTGTGTTTCGGCGGTTTCGGGCTGGGGCGGCATCAGCAAATCGAGCAACCGTTCCTCGGCGTTGGCTTCGGCTTTGTCGGCGACGTCGTCGAGACGCTCCTCGCGCACCATGTCGATGGCGATTTCCACCAGATCGCGGATCATGCTTTCGACGTCGCGGCCCACATAACCGACTTCGGTAAACTTGCTGGCCTCGACCTTGAGAAACGGCGCGTTCGAGAGTTTCGCCAACCGCCGGGCGATTTCGGTTTTGCCGACGCCGGTGGAGCCGATCATCAGGATGTTCTTCGGCATCACCTCTTCGGCCATCTCGGGATCGAGTTTCTGGCGGCGAATTCGGTTGCGCAGCGCGATGGCGACGGCCTTCTTCGCGTCCGCTTGGCCGACAACATACTTGTCGAGTTCGCCGACGATTTCGCGCGGGGTCAACTCGTCGAGCAGCGGCGAGCCGTCGGGAGGCTGCGGCGGCAGGTAGATCACCATCAGCCAAGTTCCTCGTAGATCACACTGGAATTCGTGTAGATGCAGATCTTGCCCGCGATGGCCATCGCTTTTTCGACGATTTCGCGCGCGGACATTTGCGTGTTTTCGAGGAGCGCCTTCGCGGCGGCGCGCGCGAAGTTGCCGCCGCTGCCGATGGCCACGATGTCGTCGTCCGGCTCGATCACGTCGCCGTTGCCGCTGAGGATGAACATGCTCTTCTCGTCGGCGACGATCAGGAACGCTTCGAGATGGCGAAGCATGCGGTCGGTTCGCCATTCCTTTGCCATTTCGACAGCGGCTCGCGGCAAGTTGCCCGAATGCTGTTCGAGCTTCGCCTCGAAGCGCCCGAAAAGGGCGAATGCGTCGGCGGTCGATCCGGCGAAACCCGCAGCGACCTTGCCGTTATAGAGCCGACGGAGTTTTTTGGCCGAAGCCTTTAGGACTTCATGACCGAGGGTGACCTGACCGTCGCCGGCGATCACCACTTTGCCTTCCCGGCGAACGCACAGGATGGTTGTGGAACGAATTCTTTCTGATGCCAAAACAACAGGGTACCGCGTTCGAGGCTAGGCTAAAGGTATGTCGGAAGCGCTGGCCACGATTCTCGAAAACATTGAAAGGTTGGAACCGGGCGAGGAGGCGATCGTGCGGGAGACGCTCCAACGCCGCCATCCGGCGTTCGATCTGCTCGGCAAGTACAAGGGTTATTTTTCTCCGCACGATGAGTTTCTAGCCCAGAAACGCGAGGAGATCGAGTTGGAGAACCGCCGGATACCGTGACGTATGCGCTCGATGCATCCGCCGTGGTCGCTTGGCTCCAAGGCGAGCCGGGCGGTTCGATTGTCGCCGAATTGCTTGCGGAGAGCCGGCACCGATTCGTGATCCACGAGTTTAACTTATGCGAGGTGCTCTACGACGGTATTCGCCGCGTCGGCGAAGTTCGCGCGGAGCAGGCGTTAAGTACCATCCCCGCGATGGGAATCGAGATCGTCGCTCCAGCGGGGCTATGGCGCGCAGCGGCCCGCCTCAAGGCCAAATGTAAGCGAGTCTCTCTCGCGGATTGCTTCGCGCTCGCCACCGCCCAAACGCTTGCCGCGACGTTGCTCACCACCGACCGCCACGAACTGGAGCCGCTCGCCGAAGCGGGTGTGTGCTCTCTCCGCTTCTTGCGGTAGCGTGCTACAAACAAGGCGTATGCCCGCCTTTGCGGTAACCACGCCGCAACGCACTTACCAAGCCATTGTCGAGCGGGGTTGCTCGACTCGCGCGGTGGAGTTTCTTCCCGCGAAATCCGGCCGAATCTTTGTTGTGACGGAACGCGATCTGTGGCAGTTGCATGGCGCCCCGCTGGAACGGGCGCTCGATGGGCGGCCCTTCACTGTGCTCGAGTTTCCCGGCGGCGAAAAGCGAAAACGCATGGCCGAGGTAGAGACGCTCGCGGAACGAATGGTGGCGGCGGGCGGCGACCGGTCGAGCGTGGTCATTGCCTTCGGCGGCGGCATCGTCAACGATCTCGGCGGATTTCTGGCGGCGATCTTCATGCGCGGCGTGCCGGTAATCCAGATCCCGACGACGCTGCTCGCGCAGGTGGACGCCGCGGTGGGCGGCAAGACGGGCGCGAACCTCGTCTCCGGAAAGAATCTGGTCGGCGTGTTTCATCAACCGCTCGCGGTATTGATCGACCCCGATGTACTGGGGACTCTGCCCGAGCGCGAGTTCCGCGCCGGTCTTTACGAAATCTTGAAATGCGGCATCATTCGCAGCCCCGATCTGTACCGGACGATGGCCGACCGTAGCGACGACGTACTGGCGCACCGCCCGGAAACGCTCGATTATCTCGTCGCCGAGAGCGTGCGCATCAAAGCCGAAGTGGTGACCGCCGACGAGCGCGAAGGCGATTTGCGAAGGATTCTCAATTTCGGGCACACCATCGGCCATGCGCTCGAAGCGGAAACGCAGTACAAGCGATTTCTGCACGGAGAGGCGGTCGCTTTCGGAATGCGCGCAGCTACACATCTCGCGAGAATGCTTGACATGCTCCCGCACCCGGAGACGATGTCGATTCTATCGACCATCGATCTTTACGGCCCGATCCCCGATATACCGAAGAAAGTGACGGCCGAGGCTCTGGTGGCGCGAACCGGCGCGGACAAGAAGACGATCCAGGGCAAAGTGCATTTTGTCCTTCCCGATCGCATCGGCAACGTGCAGGTGGTCGCGGGCATCGACCCGGCAATCGTCACAGCGGCCACGGCGGCGGCTCTTACATCGTGACCTCGAAGGGCACCACTCCCGAGGGCGCGGCGACCGAAGAACAAGCGTCGCGTTGGGTACGCGGGATGTTCGGGCGTGTCGCGCCGCGCTACGACTTTTTGAACCATGTCCTTTCCGCGAACGTCGATAAGTTGTGGCGCGCGAAAGCCGTGCGCGCGGTGAAGCCTTGGCTTGGCGGTCGGGCGCTCGACTTAGCTTGCGGGACGTGCGATCTGCTGATGGCAATGGAGCGCGCGGGGGCGGCGCGGGCATTTGGCAGCGACTTCTGTCACCCCATGTTGACCGCCGCGCAACGCAAACGTTTGCGGAGCCCTCTGTTTGAAGCGGACGCGCTAACTCTTCCCTTGCGCGACAAGTCGTTCGACCTCGTCACCGCCGCTTTCGGTTTCCGCAACTTCGCGAACTACCGTAGGGGGTTGGAAGAGATGCTGCGCGTGCTGCGCCCGGGTGGCGCGGCGGCAATTCTCGAGTTTTCGACGCCGCCGAACGCGGCGGTCGCCGGAGTTTACGGCTGGTATTCGACCCGAGTGTTGCCAACCATCGGCGGATGGCTGTCGGGCGCGCGGGACGCTTACGCGTACCTTCCCGAGTCGGTCCGCAAGTTTCCAGGCGCGGAAGAGCTCGCGGGAGAGATGCGCGATGTCGGCTTTTCCGAGGTTGGATTCGAGCGTATGACGTTCGGAGTCGTCGCGCTGCACATCGGCGTCAAGCGTTAATCCTCCAACGCGTAGTCGATAAATCCTTCGAGTTCGATTTGCCTCAACGCGGTCGAAATAAACAGTTCCTGCCGCGCGCCGGAGGCGAGCGCGATCGCTTTCCATCCGTTCTGCGTCGGCACCGTCACTCGAATTTTCACCGGACCCTTCGCGTCGCGCACCTTGCTAATCCGGCCGGGAACGATCGAGCGGATTTCATCCGTCGCCCGGAGCAGCCGTTCCAGCACCGGCCGTAAGCCGTCGATGATGGAGTGTTCGATCTTTAGCCGGTCGTTGACCGCGCGTAGTTTCAACGGAAACCTCGTTTGTAGAAGAAGTCCAAACTCAGAACTCCGTTTTCGTCGCGGGTTACGACCGCCGAGAAACGCCGGCTCAAGTCCCACTCGACGCGGACGATCTGCGTCTGCGCCCGGTTCAAGCTGGTGACGTAGGTTACCGTAACGTCGCGCGAGACCTGTTGTTCCAGCGTCAGCCGGGCTTGCGGCGTGTTGTCGAGACCGATCAGTTGCGGATCGATCTTCAGCCGCGAGATGCCGAAGAACCGTTGCAGCCGGCCGCTCGACGGAGCGCTCATCGCCGAATCGAGAATCGCGTTGCCGCCCGCGCTTAACAGGTCTTGCGGCCGAGGAGCGCCCACGATACCGGAGTTGGCGGCCGGGGCGCGGCCCACGGCCAATAGCGCCAGAATCTCCGACGATTGCAGCGGAGGGTCCGAACGGTAGGCCATGTTCACGCGGCTCATCGGGCCGGTGAACGAAATGGACACCGCGATTCCGCGCACCCGCGTCTCCAGGTCGAGATCGATTCGCGGATCCAGCCGGGACGTGTTGACGAAATCGATCTCGCCGCGGTTGATCGTGTAATCGGTGCCGAAGAATTGAATCCGTCCTTGCGTGATCGACACGCGGCCCTGCAGGAGAGGGCGGAGAGGCGTGCCGCGCAACCGGACGTCGATATCGGCCTGCACTTCGCGCGTCAACTCGGTGACGAACTCGGCGGATTGCGCGGTCTCGACGCGCACATCGAATTGCAGATTGCGCAGGAAGTCGTTCGAAGGGGCGGCGGCGATCGGTTGCGTTGGACGCGCCAGAATTCCTCCGACATCCGTGCCGGGCGCGAGCGCCGCGCGCAGGATCGTCACCGTGCCCGCCAGCAAACCGCGCCGCGTGCCCCCGGTGAGCGTGACGCCCGCGTTGACCTGCGTGGAAAGGCCGTCCGGATACCGTACCCGCACACGGTCGAGCGTCGCTTGCAACTGATAGCTCAGATCGCCCGAGAATCCGATAAAGCCGGAAAGCGCCGCTTTGCCGCCGCCGGTCTCCGCCGTTAACGAATCGACGGTAGCTCGCGAGCGGTCGAATAGCACCGTGCCGTTCACCTTGTCGAGCCCGTTAGCTACGTCCCGCAAATAGAACGACGCGTCGCGAAGTTCGAGCCGCCCGTCGATTTGCGGATCGCGTAGCGGCCCACGCACGCGCGCGTTGGCCATCGAAACACCGCTCGAGATCAGTCCCGGGCGAAACGTTCCGAGGACTGCGAGATTGACACTGCCACGCGCCAGCAGGTTCCAGGCGTTGGGGCGCGCGTAAACGACGCCGCCAAGCACCTCCACACGGGTGTCCTTCGCCGTCATCCGCGCCCGTTCGACGGCGAACCCCGCGGCGCTCACTGTGAGAGCGATCTCGCCGTCGTTGGTGAGCGTCAAATCGGCGGCGCTCAAGCCGGCCACGGCGTTTCCGTCGAGAGGCGCTAGGCGCACCGTGGACAGCCGCGCCCGCGCGGACAGCGATTGCGGCTGAAGCAGCCTGCCCGCGATCGCGGCGCCCCCTTCGATCAGGCCGTCGAACGGAATCTTCACGCCCGTCAGCTTCTCGATGGCGGGCGAAGTCAGGCGGGTTAATCCGACGCTGCCCTCGCCCGGCATATCTCCCTCCATCTTCCAGCGCGTATCGAACGTCGCGGTGGAACCGGCGAGCGCGGCGCTGCCTTTGGCGTGAAGCGCGCCGCCGCTAGAGGTAAGCTCCGCCGTTCCCGCGACTCCTTCCGGCGTCGAAGCGCGCAGAGAGCCGTTCAGCCCGGCAATGGTCCATCGTCCGCTATCGTAATGGGCCGCGCCTGCCGCCTGTCCCGCGAGCGTCGCCCAACCCAACGTCCAACCCGCACTGGCTACGTCGAACGACACGCGCCGCATATTCTCGACCGTCGCCTTGCCGGTCAGCTTACTGGAGCCGGACCTCAACTCGACCCCGGTAATCTCGATACGGTCGCGCCGCGCGATGTAGGCCGCCGTCGCACGGTCGAATCGCAGTCCGTTAATCGACGGCCCATTCACCGCCGCCTCGCCGCGCGCTTCCGGCGCACCCCATGTCCCCGATACTTGCGCACCGCCCGTTAGCTTGCCTTCGATCGGCCGGTCCAGTTTCAGCCGCGCCAAATCGAGATCGCGCACGGCGACGTTTCCGGCGATGGCGCTGTCTTGAGCGATCCGCCAATTGGCCAACGCGGCGGAGCCGGACCCGTCCACCGTTACGCCGCCGATCGCGATCCGCGCCGCGCGCACTTCGAGATTCGCGGGCGACGCGGCGAGGCGCCCGGAAACGCGCTCGAAAAATTGGCCACCCATTTCCACCGCGCGGGCGTCCACTTGCGCCACGACGCGCGGGGCGTCGAGCGTTCCGTTTATGGTGCCGCTCAACTCCAGTTCGCCGCCGCGAAGCGAGAAGGGCCAGGACCGCGGCGGCTCCTTGATCAAGAGCCGTAAGGCCGGCAGCAGATCGTCGGGCCGGCGCGTGTGAATTCGCAAGTCCAGGCCCCGCGCCAACGATCCGGCGGCATTGACGCGCGTCTCGCCTGTTGCGACCGACGACGGTCCGAACTCGATCTCGCCCGAGGCCCCGTCGTAGCGAAGATCGACGCCGCCCGCGAGAGGCAACGGGCCCGGCTCCGCTTTTAGCGCGACTTTCGCCGACGCCTTCCAGGGAAAATTCTGCACTGCTACCTCGCCCGAGACTCGCGTCGCGATCTGGGGGTGCGGGAAACGAACGCCGGTCAATTCACCCGACGCCCGAAAGCGCCCGGGCCAGGTAATGTTTGCGCTTCCCGCGAACTCTCCGCCCAGCAGCGCAGCCCGAATGCGCGAAAGTTCCGCGCCCCGGCTATCGGCGGCCACATGCGCGCGGGCCGACGCGCCGCGCACCTCCCGGTACGCGAGACTTTTACCCTGCAAGTCACCTTCTGCCCGCCAATCGCCCTCGCGCCCAGATAGTTGCAACGCACCTTCCGCCGTTCCCCGCGCTTCCGGGAAGAATCGTGCGACGTCGGCGCGCACCGTAAGGTCCGCTTGCCACTCGGGCCGGTCCCATTCGCGAATCGCGGCCGAACCCCGCGCTTCGACGCCCCTAGCCACGATCTTCAAATCGGAGAAGGCGGCGCGCTCTCGCGTCAACTCCCATGCTGTTTCCATCGTTACGGTCTCCGGAGCCGTCACCGTCAGGCCCAGATCGCCGCGGAATCGCTCGCCGTCGCGCAGCGCCGAAAGCCTTACGTTGCGGGCCTCGAGATCGAGCGGAGTGCGCCGGTCGTTCCATCGCAATTCGCCATTGCGTAGCGTCAAGGAATCGAGCGTAAGATCGAATAGCCGCGCCACTCCCCCGGAACCGCGCGGGCGCGGAAGATTGTTCGAGCCGTCGGCGCCGACCCGCACATCGATTCGCGGATGATCGAGAGAGAGGCGGTAGCCGGTGCGCCAGCCGCGCTCCAACTGTACGTAGCCGCTGCTGAAAAACGGCGCCCCGTTCGAAGTGCGCAACGAAAGACTCGCCGCCTGTGCGCGGAGCCCGAACCAATCCACGCGAATTTCGCCGATCTCCACTTGCGCCCCAGTGGCCTCCTCCAGTTCCGCGACCGCCCGCCGCCGCACTTCGCCGAGCAGCCAATCGGATCGCAATACGAACCACGCGCCCGCGGCGAAGACCGTCATCGCGCCGGCGGCGATCGCCCAGCGCCTCACTGGAAAGCCTCCTCGCGAAAACGAATCTTCAGTTGCGTGCGCGTTTGGTTCAACCAGCGTTCGACGGCGGCGTCGAGTTGCTCCTGCGCGAGGATCGCTTCGATGCGCTCCCGAACCTGTCCCAATGGCGGAACGGGGTTGGCGGTGGCTTCGCGCCAGTCCGCGGTGAACTTTCGTTGGTAGTAGTCGCGAATATCGGCGGGCGAAACCTGGATTCCCGGACGAAAGCGGAAATCGATGAAACGGAGTACGGTGATCTGCCAGTGCAACTGCGCCAGCAACTCGTCCTCGGAAACTCCGTATTCGGCGAGCGCGGCCCGGTACTCGGCCTCGCTCGAATGGAAACGCGACCGCTTTAGGTCGGCGAGAAGTGTAGCGCCGGAAGAGGGCGGGGGCGGCGAGAAGTCCGTGAATGCCATCTCGCGCTTCAAGATCGTCTGCTCCACCAGCCGCTCCGCCGCTTCCCGCAACGCTTTCGCGTCGATTGCCGGCGGGCGAGCGTCGATCAGCGCCGCCACCTTCGCCTGGATCCGCGATTCGCTCAGCGAGATGGTCGAAGTGTCCACAGTGGCCGCGATCCGGTCCACAACATCGCCCGTTAGAAACGTCGCCGCCAGCGCAAGATAAGCCGTCAAAACGCCTGCCCCAAGGAAAAATGGAATTGGAACCGATTGATGCGTTGCACGGTTTGCGTGCCTTGGCCGAATAGCAATTGTTCTCTCGTTCCTTGGAACCCGAAAAACCGGGGAGAGTTGGGGCTAAACGCCAGATCAATGCGAATCGGCCCGATGGGCGTGCGGTAGCGCAACCCGAACCCGACTGACTGGACCATGTAGTTGAAGTCCTCGAGATCGCGTTGCCGGAACCGGAAGCTCACGTCGCCGATCCGCGAAAACACGTTGCCCATATCGTGGAACAGCACTCCGCCCAAATTGTCGCCCAATAACGGATAACGTAACTCGTGCCCGAAGATGAGCAGCGCCTTTCCTCCGATGGGAAATCCGGTAGTGGTGTCGCGCGGACCGGCCTGATTTTCCGGGAATCCGCGGTGGTTGGCCGCGCCGCCCGCGAAGAATCGCTCCGGCAAGGGGACGTCGCCCGCGGGGCCGCCCGCCAGCCGCTCTTGAACGCCGAACGACACGGTGCGCGCGAAAACCACTTCGCCGCCCAGCCGGTGATAAGTGGAGTTGCGCCCGATCATCCTCGCGAAATCGCTTTGCGAACCCAAATACTCGCTCGCGATCCCGAGATCGATCGAACTGTAGGAACCTTTTCGCGAATTGATCGGATCGTCGCGCCGGTCCTGGAAAAACGTCGTCGAAAAGATGCCAAGCCGCACCGGCTGCGCGAGCAGCGGAATCATCTGCGGCTCGATCTTCAGCGAGCCTTCGTCGATCGAGACGCGGCGAAGGGCGAAGCGTCCCTGTAGCGTTCTCCCGCCGGACAAGCGCTCGCTCAACTGGATCGCCGCTTCGGCGCGCCGTGCCGAGAATGTGCGCACGTCGTTCGAGCGGTCATAAAGCAAGCTCATCGCGAGGCTCAAGGTTTCCCGGTCGCGGAATCGCGGCGCGAGGTTTGTAATCTGGATGCGCTGCTGAATGTTCGACAGCCTCCCTTGGGTACTCAGCGATTGCCCTTGCCCGAGAAAGTTGTTGCGCGTGACCGCCAAGCTCAATCGCGGACTGAATCCGGTGGCCCCGGCGGGCGCGTCGAACGATTCCACGCCGCCGCCGATGCGCCCCACTTGCGCGCCGAGGCCGACGGTCAGCGAGTACTTGCGCGCCTCTTCCAAATCGAAGATCACAACCTTAGAAACTTCTTCGCCTTCCGGATTCACGATGGCTTCGTCAACCCGCGCGAAAATACCCAAGTCGTAAAGGCGCTTTTGGCTTTCGAGAAGATCGACCAGCGAGAGAGGCTCGCCTTTCTTCAGCAGCAAACGGCTCTCGATCAACTTGCGGTCCGTAGCGGCGAACCCGGTCAGTACGACGTCGCGAACGAACTGCCGCCGTCCCGGTTTGGCTTCGAGCTTGACGTCCACCGTCTTCGGCGCGGACCCCGGCGCGGCGCTCCATTCGAGAGCGGCGCCGGCGTAACCCAGATTGAAAAACGCGTTCAACACCGCGTCGCGATCCGCCGCCAGTTGCGTCTCCGAATACGGCTGACCGGGCTTCGACTGCATGAGGTCCGCGATGAACGCTTTATCTTCGTCCGCCACGCCCTCAATGGTCACCGAGCCAACGGTCGATTGTTCGCCTTCGTCGATACGGACCGAAACGACCCGATGCGAGTCGTCCGCCGAACTCCCCATCGACACGGAGGTTTCCACTTTCGCGTCGAGAAAGCCGTTGGAGCGGTACAGCGCGAGAATCGCCTCGCGATCCCGCTCTAACAGCTTCTCGCTGTACCTGCCGCGCCGGTAACGAATCCAGGTAGCGGGAACCACCTCCATCCGTTCGGCCAGCGTACGCCGGTCGAAATACCGGTTGCCCGTAATTTCCACGGCCTCCACCTTTGAGCGAGGCCCGCGCTCCACCGTGTAGCGGACTTGTTCGCGCCCCTGTTCGCGATTGCGGTCGAAAAAGACGTTCGCCGAAAAGTAGCCTTGCGATTCGAGATAGGCGGCGATATTGCGCGCGCCCTCGTTCAATAATTCGCGGTCGAGCGAGTTCTCCTGAAATACGGGGACCAGCGACCTCAATCGCCCGCGGCCAATCCGGAATCCCTCCACGCTTAAGTCCACCGGTAGACCGCCCCGAACGTCGAGCGCCGGTGTCGCTCGATTCGAGGCTGCGTCCCAATCGAGGCCGATCAACGACACCTGGGAATTCAGAAATCCTTTCTTTTCGAGCAGACGGCGAATGCGCTCAACGCCATTTTCGACGCGTGACTCGGTGATCGCCCGATAGCCGGCGAGTCCCCAGAACCTTTGCCAGCCGGTGGCTCGCCGGATTTGCGCGTCGGTGAGCTTGCCGTCGCCGCGAATGTTGGGCGGCGCGAATCGCGCCCGTTCGCCCGGTTCGATATCGAACCGGACATCGGCAAGCGAGTACTCCGGCCGCCGCGCGACTTGCGGCAGAACCCGCGCCGTGTAGAAGCCGTTCGAACGTAGTAAGCCCACAAGATTCGCGACGGCCTGCTGCAACCGGGCCTCGCCGAATTCTTCTCCGAGCCCGAGTTTAGCGGCGTTCACCAATTGAACCGCGCTAGGCGGCTCCTCGGCTCCGTAGGCGCGCCGCATGCCGGTAAACCACCTTGGCGTGAGCCGGAACACTAAGTCCGCCCCATCGCGTTCGACGACGATGTCTTCGTACCGGCCTGTGGCATAGATGCGCTCGATGGCCGCGCGAATGCCCGGTGCGTCGAGAATCGGGCCCGCCAAATCGCGAAGTTCGGAATCGTGAATCGAGGGAGGGTCGAAGCGGACGCCCGCGGTCTGAGCCGCGCCGGTGGCCAGGAAAAGAAGCAGGCATGCGGCCGGGCGGCTCAAGCGGGTGCCATCATAACAGTGGATCCCCCGATGCTTTCCGACGCCGATAGCCGATTTTCCCGCCAAATTCGATTTTCGGGCATCGGCGAAGTTGGACAAGCGAAAATCGGCGCGGCGCGGGTGGCGGTGGTGGGCTGCGGCGCGCTCGGATCGTTCGCGGCCGGGGCGTTAGCTCGAGCGGGAATCGGCTTTCTGCGGCTCATCGATCGCGATTACGTCGAGTGGTCCAACCTGCAGCGGCAGTGGCTTTACGAAGAGTCCGACGCCCGCGACGGATTGCCGAAAGCGGTGGCCGCCACGCGCGCGCTGGAGCGGGCGAATTCCGGTTCGCGCTACGAAAGCGTTGTGGCCGATCTGACGCATGGCAACATCGACGACTTGCTCGACGGCATGGATTTGGTCGTCGATGGGACCGACAACTTCGAGACTCGCTACCTGATTAACGATTATTGCGTCGATCGCGGCGTGCCCTGGGTCTATGGCGCGGCGGTGGGCGGCTATGGGTTGGCGATGCCCGTCCGTCCCGGCGTTACCGCTTGCCTCAGGTGCGTATATCCCGAGCCCCCGGCCGGAGCGCAACCCACCTGCGAGACGACGGGGGTTGTCAACACGGTCACCAGTATTGTGGCTTCGCTTCAGGTGTCGGCGGTCTACCGGATGTTGGTGGGCGAGGATGTGCCGGGAACGATCACAACGGTCGATGTGTGGACCGGTGCAGTTCGTACGATCGGCGCGCCCGCCCGCGACCCGGATTGCCCCTGCTGCGGGCGGCGGGATTTCGAGTATCTCGACGGGTGCCGCCGCGCTCCGGTGAGCTTGTGTGGGCGCAACGCGGTGCAGATTCACGACCGGGCGCGACCTCTCGATTTACCGGCGCTCGCGCGCGAACTGGCCCCGCTGGGCGATGTGCGCTCCAACGATTTCGCGCTGCGGTTCACGCTGCCCGACTACGACTTGACGTTTTTCCCGGATGGCCGAGCGATCGTGAAGGGCACTACCGATCCCGGCGTCGCGCGCAGCTTGTACGCCCGGTATATCGGTTCCTGATGGCTTGCCCGTAACGGTACAATTGGAGAGTTGGGCGCTTAGCTCAGTTGGTTAGAGCGCCTGCCTTACAAGCAGGAGGCCGGGGGATCGTGACCCTCAGCGCCCACCACCCCCCGTTAACACTCACCCACCGTTTTGCGTCTCTTCCGGCGAAAGGAGATTGCATGAAACGCACTCTCATCCCCCTGGTCCTTGCCGCGCTGCCCGCCCTGGGCGGAGGATTCTACGTCGAACTCGGCTCACCTTCTGATCGCACGGAATCGAAGGCCAAAGGCGCGGCGATGCTCGCGAGACTCACAGGCTGCCACAACCCGGAGAACGGCAAACTCGCCGCCGTGGCCGAAGGAATGGTGAACGGCGAGCGGCGGTCGATCGCGATCGAACCCATCGCGCTCTCGACGCCCGGTCTCTACTCCATCCCGAAGGTCTGGCCGAACGAAGGCCGGTGGATCGTCCGCATCGTCGGCCGCCATCCGTCCTTCGACCGCCCGACGAGCGCGGTCGTGCGGGTGAGCGGCGATTCGTTCGACCGCAAGGACGCGAAATTTGTCCTCGGCGCCGACGGTGCGCAAGAAGCCGCGGATATGCTTCGTTAACGTGCTTGTCGCGGAGAGCGGTCTCGATTTCGACCGGTTGTACGAGCGTTACTCGCGTCTGGTCCACGGCATTCTGCTGGCGCACGTACCCTATGCGGACGCCGAGGACTTGATGCAAGACGTGTTCTTGCAGGCTATCGAGAAGCTCGGGACGCTCTCCGATCCGCGCGCGGTGGGCGGTTGGCTCGCCACGATCGCCCGCCGCCGCGCGATCGATTTTCATCGTGGCCGCAGGCCAACCGAACCGATTGAGAATCACGATCGCGGACGTAGCGATTCGCGCGGAGAGGCGCTACTGGTACTCGCCGAAATCCGGCATTTGCCGGAGGCGTATCGCGAAACCCTGATCTTGCGATTAGTCGAAGGCATGACCGGACCCGAGATCGCCGAACGTACCGGTTTGACGCACGATTCCGTGCGCGTCAATCTCCATCGCGGCATGAAGTTGCTGCGGGAAAGGCTCGAAGGATGAACGACGATTACTTGTGGGATCGCTCGGGACCGCCCGATATCGAGGTAGCGCGCCTCGAAAAACTGCTTGCGCCGCTGGGAGCGAAGCCGCGTTCGCGGAGCCGCCGCTGGATCGCCGGTGCGGTCGCCGTCGCCGTCGCCGCGCTTGCATTCGTCTTTGCCCCGCCGCCCGCAACCGAATGGAAGCACGAGGGACGCCATTTGCGAGCGGGCGACGTCGTCGTCGAAGGGACGATCTCGTCGGCGTCCACCGGGTCGCTCGAACTTGAGCCCAGCTCGCGGTTGCGGCTCACAGGCGCGCGCCGCTTTTCGCTCGACCAAGGCACGATGCATGCCCTGATTTGGGCTCCCCCCACCGAGTTTGTCGTCGATACTCCGGCGGCGAAAGCGGTCGATTTGGGATGCCGGTATACGCTGCGCGTCGAACCCGGCGGGCGCGGCGAATTGAGCGTCCAGACCGGATGGGTGGCGTTCGAGGCGGAAGGCCGCGAATCGTTCATCCCCGCCGGAGCGTCGTGCGAGACCGCGCCGGGACGCGCGCCCGGCATACCTTGTTTCGACGATGCCGCTCCTGAGTTTCGGCTCGCATTACGCGAATTCGAAGCGGGCCGCAGCGAGTCGCTTGACCGGGCGTTGTCCGCGGCGCGCCCGCGCGACGCGTTGTCGTTGTGGCACTTGCTCTCGCGTACTGAGGGGGAAGCCCGCGCGCGCGTCTACGACCGCCTTGCCGCCGATCGCCCTATGCCGGACCGGGCGGCGGTTCTACGCGGCGGCCGCGAGGCTCTGGATGCGTCGTGGAACGCGCTTGGACTGGGCGGCGCGGAATGGTGGCGGCTGTGGAGGCGTAAGTGGTAAAAGCTCCCAATACTTGACAGGCTGTGATACCATCAGACGACTGGAAGGGCACTCCGCCCCTTTCCCCAACCTCTAGGAGCGCAACCAACCCCTAAGCATGAGTTTTACCGTTTTCCTTGGCAATCTCCCCGTCTGGGTTACCGCCGACGACATTACGTCGTGGCTCACCGCAGAAAACCTCGTCGCCGACCACGTCAAAGTCATTCGTAATCCGGAAACCCAGGAGTCCAAGGGATTCGCCTTTATAGAGGCGCCGAACCAGGAGGAGATGAATTCCATCATCCGCCGGTTCGACCGCGCTCCGCTCGAAGATAAGCTTCTTCGCGCCAACCCGGCGCAACCTCCGAAAGGGAAGACGGGCGCACCCCGTCCCGCCGGAGCTCCCGGCGCGTCTCCCGCGTTCGGCGCTGGAGTGTCGGGCGGCCCCGGTGGGTTGCAGCGCAGCCGCCGCGGCGGCAAGAAGCATCGCAAGACCCGTCCGGACGGTCCCCCCAGCGCGTTCGCCGAAGAACTCGCAAAAGCTCTCTAGATTCCGAAGCTTGGCCCGCAAGTTGTTAAGCGTAATTCATGCGCATTCCGGCAACACTTGTTAACGTGCGGTGCTATACTCCACAAAGTCCACGGCTTCTCCGTTAGAAGCGAGGACAAACAGGGAGGCTGGAGTGGCCGATTGGACGGTGGCGCGAGCCGCCGTTGTGGTTCTTTTGACAATTGCGGGTTGGTTTTTGAACCGGGAGAACCCAGCCCTCGGCGCGGGGCTAGGTTTGGCGGCGGGCACAGCGGTGCTGTTAGTCGAGTCGCGATTCCGGAAAGCCCCGCTCGAATCGATTCTCGGTGTCGCAGCCGGTGGACTCGCCGGACTTCTGGCCGCTTGGCTCCTAAGTCCCGCTTCGGGCGATAACGCCGCCCTACGATTCGCTCTTTTCGCCGGGTTTGGGTACTTAGGTGCGGCGGTCGGTGCGGCCAAAGCCGGAGCCCTGAATCTCGGTGCGCTCGGCGGCGTTTTTTCTTCGGGCAAAGCCGGAGTACCGGGACTTCCCGTGAAGATTCTCGACACCAGCGTCATCATCGACGGGCGGATCGTCGAGGTTTGCGAAGCGGGATTTCTCGACGGCCCGCTGGTGATCCCGCAATTCGTCTTACGCGAACTGCAATTGGTCGCCGATTCCTCCGAAACCATCCGCCGGAATCGCGGACGCCGCGGACTCGATGTCTTGCAGCGCCTCCAAAAGATGAACAAGCTGGAAATCCAAATCACCGAGCAGGATTTCCCCGTCGTTAAGGAAGTGGATCTCAAGCTGATCGAGCTCGCGAAACTCGTCGGCGGAAAGATTGTCACCAACGACTTCAACCTGAACAAGGTGGCCCAGGTCCGCGGCGTCGATGTCCTCAACATCAACGAACTGGCGAACGCCTTGCGGCCCGTCGTCCTGCCCGGCGAAACCATGCGCGTCTTTATCCTGAAAGAGGGCAAGGAGCAGAACCAAGGCGTCGCCTATCTCGACGACGGCACGATGGTGGTCGTCGACAACGCCCGGCGGCTGATCTCGAAGACCATCGACGTCACGGTTACCAGCGTGCTGCAAACTACCGCCGGGAAGATGATCTTCGGCAAGCACGACGACCGGCTGCATTCGGTCCACGAAACCAAACCGGGAACGGAGCGTCCGGTGCGCGAAGGCCAGGCCGCGCCGGCGGGCGCTCCTCCGGTGGGTTAGGGTTTACCGCTACAATTGAGGTCCGCCCCGTCGCAAAGGGGTGCCTATGAAAGTTTCCGTGATTTTGCCCGCCGCCGGGCTCGGCACGCGCATGAAGACGCCGGAAAAGGCGGGTACCAGCCGCAAGCAATTCATGCTTCTCGACGGCGCTCCGATTCTGATTCACACCCTGCGCAAGTTCGCCGCCGCGCCGCGAGTTTCGGAGATTGTCGTCGCCGTGCGTCCCGAAGATCGCGAATGGGTGGAGAGCTTGATCGCGGCGGAGAATCTCTCGAAACCGGTTCGCACCGTGCCGGGCGGGGATAGCCGGCAGGAGTCCGTCGAGCACGCGCTCACGACGCTCGATCCATCGGTCGATCTCGTCGCGGTTCACGATGCCGTCCGGCCGTTCGTCGAACCCGAGACGATCGACAAAACGATCGACGCCGCCCAAGAGAGCGGAGCGGCCATCGTCGGCATCGTACCGGTGGATACCGTTAAGCAGGTGCACCTGAACAAGGTCCGCGCGACCATTTCGCGCGAACGTTTGGTGCTGGCGCAAACGCCGCAGATTTTCCGGCTCGATCTGCTGCGCCGGGCGTTCGACAAAGCGCGCGCCGACGGCTTTACCGGCACGGACGAATCGAGCCTAGTGGAGCGGCTCGAAGAAGTGGAAGTGACCGTGGTAGCCGGAAGCGACCGCAACCTGAAAATCACCAAACCTACCGACATGGATCTGGCGCGCATGCTGCTAGCCGAAGAAACCGCGCGCGTCTAATGCCGGAGTTCGAGTACCGCACCGGTCTTGGCTGGGACAACCATCGCATCGCCACCGGCCGTCCCCTGATTTTGGGCGGCGTCCGCGTCGAGTGCGAGTTTGGGCTCGACGGGCATTCGGATGCCGATATCCTGCTGCACGCGCTTACGGATGCGATCCTCGGCGCGGCGGCGCTGGGCGATATCGGCATGCACTTCCCTGATACCGATCCGCAGTGGAAGGGCGCTTCGAGCGATCGATTTTTGATCCATGCGCGCGAGTTGGCCGAAGCGCGGGATTGGCGTCTGGTTAACGCGGATTGCACGGTGATCCTCGAGCGCCCCAAGCTGAAGGACTACCGATCCGCCATTCGCGAGTCCGTCGCCCGCCTGCTCGACCTTCCGCTCGACTGCGTGAACATCAAATTCAAGACTGCGGAGAAGGTCGGTCCCGTTGGCGAAGGACGCTCGGCGGAAGCGCAAGCGGCGGTGCTACTCCGGCGCGCGCGACTCGGCCCCCTGGGTGGGGTTGGACAATAGCGATATGCGCTGGCTCGTCCTTTTTCTCACCGCTTCCGCCTACGCACAAGTCACCTACACCAAGGAGATCTCGCGCATTGTCCAAGCCAAGTGCGCGACGTGTCACCGCCCGAACGACATCGCGCCCTTCGAGCTATCCACCTACGACCAAACCGTAACCTGGGCGATCGATATCAAGCGCGTTGTTACCGAGGGCATCATGCCGCCATGGAAACCGGTTGCGGGGCACGGGGAGTTTCGCGATTCTTTCGCGTTGACCGCGGACGAAAAACGCGATCTGCTTTCCTGGATCGACGGCGGCATGCCGAAGGGCGACGACGCGGACCTGCCCGCGCCTCTCGAAAACAAGGCCGATTGGCCGTTGGGCGATCCCGACAAGATTCTCGAAATGCCGCAGGCGTTCGCCCCACCGCGCGGGCGCGATCTCTACCGCTGCTTCGTGCTCGATCCGCAACTCGACGGCGACCGGTGGGTGAGCGCCGCCGACATTCTGCCCGGTAATCGCCAAAGCGTTCACCACGTGATTCTGTATCTCGACTCGTCGGGCGAGGCGGAGAAACTCGACGCCCAGGACGAGGAGCCCGGTTACACGTGTTACGGCGGCCCCGGCTATTCCTTGATCGGTCAGAACTTCGATAGCCTGCTGGGACTCTTCGGGCTCGATTCGACGCTCGGCGGCTGGGCGCCTGGAACGCGCGTTCGGCACCTGCCCGACGGGATCGGCATGCGGCTGCGCAAGAACGCGAAGATCGTCATGCAGGTGCATTACTACACCAACCTTTCGACGGAGCCGGACCGCACGCGCATCGGCCTTTACTTCTCGAAAAAGCCGGTCGAAAGAGCGCTCTACTATCTGCCGCTTGTGCAAACGCGGCTTGAAATTCCGGCCGGAGCGCCGGCGCATCAGGTTCGCGCACAGTTTACGATTCCGATCTTCTTCGACGCGCAGGCGATCTTGACGTTTCCGCACATGCATCTGCTTGGGCGCGATCTCAAGTCCGAAATCGAGCGCCCGCGCGAAGAAGCGAAACCGCTGATCTGGATCGATAACTGGGACTTTAACTGGCAAGGCCCATACACATACAAAGACCCTGTGAAGCTGCCCGCATTTACGCGCGTTCGGCTAACGTGCACTTACGACAATTCGGAAAACAATCCGCGCAACCCGAACAATCCGCCGAAAATCGTGCGTTGGGGCGAGGAAACGGGCGACGAGATGTGCATCAACTTTCTCGGCGTGACGTTCGATAACGAAAGACTGAACTAGCGCCCAGCGTTAAATCATTCGACCTTGGTGGCGATCCACCAGGTTGTTCCTCCAGGGTCTTTCACGCCGCCGCGTTTGTCGGCGTCGTCTTTCTTCACGGGCTCTTGGACGGACTCTGCGCCGGCTTCGAGAGCGCGCCGGTACGTGACGTCTACGTCGGCGACGTAAACATGGACGTACGACGGAACCGGCGGCCAACCTTCGGCGCTATCCGCCAGCATGACCACGGACTCGCCGATTCGAACCTCGGCGTGCATCAGCTTGCCGTCCGGTGCGGGGAATCGCCGCAACTCGACGGCCCCCAGCGCTTGTTTCAGGAACTCGATCGTCCGCTCCGCCCCATCGACGATCAAATAGGGCGAGACCGTCGAATAAGTTTCCGGTTTGTAAGTGACGCTCATCGCAAATCCTCTACTGCAAAGGACGGCTTTTATCGCGCGCGGGCTTAAACTCGTCACCTTCTCTCCAAGTCGGCCAAGCGTCCTGATTCGCCACTTCGATCCCGATTGTCATCCCGAATCGCGCCATCTCTTCCATGCCCGAAAAGTCCCAGCTATCGGAATACTCGTCCGAAGGCTGATGGTAGTTCTTCGCGTTGAATTTCAGGAAGAAGTCGTCGCCGGAATCTCCGGCGCGCAATTCGTTGCCCATCTTGACGCTGAACGCCGGCACGCCTACGCGCGCCAGCGAAAAGTGATCGCTGCGGTAGTAGCTACCCTGTTCGGGCCGCGCGTCCGGAGCGATAATCAGCCGGAATCGCTGCGCTACGCTCTCTACGGTCGGCCAAAGCGTGGTCCGCTCCGCGCCGGTGACCACCACGTCTTTGGTGCGCCCAAACGGGTACATCGCGTCGTAGTTGATATTCACGGCATGCTTGCCGATGGGGATGATTGGATTGCGCCCATAGTGTTCCGCGCCGCGCAGTCCGCTTTCCTCCGCCGTCACCGAAAGAAAGATCGCCGACCGCCGCGGCTTCACGGGCAGCGCCGCCCACGCGCGCGCCAACTCCAGCAGAATCGCGCAGCCCGTCGCATTGTCCACCGCACCGTTGTAAATCGAATCGCCGTTTACCGGCGTGCCGATCCCGAGATGGTCCCAGTGCGCCGTAAAGATCACCGCTTCGTCCTTCAACTTCGGATCGCTACCCTCGATCATGCCGATCACGTTGCGCGTCTCGACCGGGCGAATCTTCGCGGGCAGCTTTCCGGCGATCTTGATCCCCAGAGGCACCGGCTTGAACCCGCGCGTGTCGGCGAGCTTCGCCATTTCGTCGACGGTCTTGCCGACGTTCGCAAACAATCGTTCGCCCGCGCGCTTCGTCACCCAACCCGATAGCGCCAACGCCGGTTCGCCGTCGGCGAGCTTCATTTGCGGATCTTCCTTGCCCCAGGAGTTCCGCACTACTTCCCATGCGTACCCGGCCGTGGGCGTGGTGTGGACGATGATGCAAGCGATGGCGCCTTTGCGCGCGGCCTGCTCGTACTTGTAGGTCCAGCGGCCGTAGTAGGTCAACGCTCGTCCGCCGAAGAACCTCGGATCTTCGCTTGGCGGCTCGTTGGTAAAGAGCACCACCACCTTGCCCTTCACATCGACGCCGCGATAATCGTCCCAATCGAACTCGGGGGCGGAGATGCCGTGACCCATAAAGATGGCCTCGGCCTCGAACTCGTCGTCGGTCTTCTGGCGCTGCGTGGAGCCGACGAAGTCTTCGGCGAACTTGAGCGCCGCGCGATCCTCGCCTTTCACCACCGCGAGCGACGCCGAAGTGTCGGTGGCGACACCCACCAGCGGCACACGCTGGAAATAGGTCCGGTTGTCGCCCACCGGTTTCAAACCGGCTAGTGCGAATTGCGACGCCAGGTACTCGACGGTCAACTCGCCGCCGCGCACGCCCACGCCGCGCCCTTCGAGCAGATCGCTCGACAAGAACTTCGTGTGTGCCCGAATTCTCGCGCCCGAGATATCGGCGATCTGCCCCTGCGCGAAAAGCGCCGCTACCGCTATCCATGCCGTCACGGCTTCACCTCCTCGATCGCCGAAACCCAGTAATCGTCGCCCTTCTCGACAACGGTCGCCTTAATCTTCATCCCTTCGCGGAGCTTCGCCCATTCGGCCGGCTCGGGGATCGAGAATCCCATGGTCATGGCCTCCATAAAGCCAACGATCTCATCGTGCTTGATGACGGCGACCTTGTCTTTTTCGTTTAACCGCATCACTTCGCCGGTCAACGGATAGCGCTTTTCCGCCACGGGCGGAGGCGATTTCTTGATGCAACCCAGTAGCGTGACCGCTACCAGGGCGGCGAGAATAGAAAGGATGACGCGACGATTCACGTTCCTCATTCTCGCCGTTTCCGCATGCACGGCGCAGGCCCCCCCATCCGGTCCCTTTAAGGCGAAGCCTTATTTACAGCTCGGCGACTCGCCGAAGATGAGCGCGCGCGAGTCGGTGGAAGTCCTGTGTCACGCCGAGGATCGCGATCAGGCGTGGTCCGCCGAAGTGCGCGCGGTGGGGCAAACGCGCTGGCGCAAGGCGGAGGCGTCGGTGCTGCGCCGCGTGAACGTGAAAGATTTCGAGCCGCACCGCGTCTATCGGGCGACCCTTACGGGTCTCGCGCCTTCCGCCGAATTCGAGTATCGCGTGCTGCTCGCCGGATCGCCGGTCTTCGAATCGAAAGCTCGCGCCCGCCGCGCCGAAGGCCAGCCACATACGTTCGCCGTAATGGGCGACATGTCGCAGGATTCCGAGGGGCAACGCGGTGTCGCGCATCAGACCGTGCTCGGAAAGCCCGAGTACACCGTCGCGGTGGGCGACATCGTCTATTCGCGTGGCTTGGTGAGCGAGTACTACAAGAAGTTTTATCCCGTGTATAACGCCGACGCGCCCGATCCGAAGGTCGGGGGCCCGCTGCTGCGTTCGACGATCTCGTTCGGCATCCTCGGAAACCACGACGCGAGTCCAAAGATCGATCTCGGCTCGCACCCCGATGCGCTCGCGTATTTCTACTACTGGTCGCAACCGATGAACGGTCCCGTTGCGCTGGGCGCGCAGAATCAACCGGAGTTGAAAGGCTCGCCCGAACAACTCGCCGAGTTTCACCGCTCCGCGCCGAACTACCCGCGCATGGCGATGTACTCGTTCGATTACGGCGACGTGCATTGGACGATGCTCGATTCGAATCCCTACGTCGATTGGACGGACCCGGCCCTCCGCGACTGGGTTCGCAACGACATCAGGTCGTCGAAAAAGATTTGGAAGTTCGTCACGCTACACCATCCGCCGTTCCAGTCGTCGAAGGCCCATTTCAACGATCAATGGATGCGGCTGGTTTCCGACATCTTCGAAGAAGAGAAGGTAGATGTCGTGTTCTCCGGCCACGTGCATAATTACCAGCGCAGCCATCCGATCCGCTTCAAGATCGACCCTCTCGACGCCGCCGAACGTCCCATGAAGAAGGGCAAGATCGCGGGGCAGATTACCGCCGACAAAACCTACGACGGAGCCGCCAATACCAAACCAAATGGCGTGATCTGGATCGTCACGGGAGCGGGCGGGGCGGGGCTTTATGATCGGGATCAGGAACTGAACAAGGCAAGTTGGCAGGAGTTTACCGCGAAATTCTTCTCCAACATTCACTCGGTTTCGCTGGTCGATATCTCGCCCTCGAAAATGACCTTACGCCAGATCGCTGCGGATGGGCGCGAACTGGACCGTTGGTCGATTACCAAATAAAGACTCCGGCCCGGCGAGGGGACCGGACCGGAGCCTATCGACGAGACTAACCGCGAGCTTTCGCGGCCGCCTTTTCGATCGCGTCGCAGCGCAGCACGATGCCCTTGGCGTGGGCGCGCAGCAAGTCAAGCCTTTGTGGCGTCGTCGTCAGCAGGGTCTGCTTGTTATCGACGAACACTCCCAAAATCGCTACCAGTTCGCGCAGACGGTTCATCTCGTCGCGCTGAACGACGGTGACATCCCGATGGCTGAAATCCAGACGGTCGATCAGAGTTTTCAGTTCGTTGGCGTGCGCATCCACCACGCGCATGCGTTCGCCGATCTTGCTCAAGTCGGCGTTCTTGTTCTTTAATTCCGTAACCAGCGCGGTGGCTTCGCCTCGTACCTTCTGGGCCGCCGAACGCACTTCGTCCAAATGATTCGCATTCGGGTTCGCCAGCGCAGACCCGGCGAGCAGTCCCGCGAGCATCACACCGGCAATCGTTTTCATGATTCGTTTGTTTCTCCCTTGGGGTTTGGTAGTTCGCGGCGCCTGGTGCGCCGCGTTACATCCCGTCGGATGTTGCAAAGGATCAGTGGGTTACGAGAAAAGTGAATGAATATTAATTATGAAAGTCCGCAATTTCATTACACCCGGGGCGCTATCCGGCGAATGGGTTGCGGACGATCATCGTGTCGATCCGCAGCCCGTCCTGGAAATCCTCGGAGTAGAGAATTTCGCACCGCGCTTGGAGCGCCGCCGCGACGATCAGCGAGTCGTACCAGGGGAACTGGTAGCGGTTGCGCAAGTCGAGTGCGTTATCGAGCAAGTCCAGCACCGAGAACGCCTGGATCAGCGGCTGAAAGATACGTTCGGAGTATAGTCTCAGATCGGCTCGCGACATCGCGGAAGGGAAGCGGCGAATCATGACGTTCACGAACTCCTGTACGATCTGGCCGCTGATCACCCCGCGACCCTGAGCGACAAGTTCGCCGATCAGATTACGGGCGCGAATTTGCTTGTTGGGGCTGGTACCTTCGAACGCGTAGACAAAGACGTTGGTATCAATGAACGCTCTAGCGCTCATTCATTTCATCTCGAGTGTACTTACGGCCCGCTTGTACGTAGTCGAGCTGGGCCATTAACTCGTCGTACGCTTTCCGCCGCGCTTCCCGGCCTCCATAGACATCGAGCCACTCACGGAACTTCTCGTTCAGTGTCGTTCCATCGCGCTTGGCCTGCTCGCGAGCCATTTCGATCAGCTTTTCGTCGGCGCTAAACGTAATGTTCTTCATAATTGCAGTGTACACTGCCGTGTACACGAAGATTGCCCGCTCGCCGCGCCGCCGATTCCCGATTACACTAGAGATGTATGCGGTTCGCAGTCCTTTTCCTCGCTTCCGGCGCCTTGTTCGCCGCCGATGTCGCGGTGCTCGAACAGATCATCGCCAAAGTGAACGGCGACATCATCACGTCTTCCGAGATCGACCGGTCGCGTAAGCAGTTGCGCGACGATTTGCAGCAGCGCGGCGTGAAGGGTCCGCAACTGGAAACGGCGTTGAAAGAGCGCGAAAAGGACTTCTTCCGCGACCGGATCGATCAATTGCTGCTCGTCCAGAAAGGCAAAGAGCTGAACGTCAACGTCGATGCCCAGCTCTCGAAATACATCGCCGACCTGATGCGGCAGCTTAAGATCGCCGACCAGGAAGTGCTGGCGCGCAACATCCGCGAGCAGACCGGCATGACCTACGAGGATTGGAAGAACGAAGCGAAGAACTCGATGCTCACCCAGCGCGTGGTCGGGCAGGAAGTGCAGTCGAAGATCAACATTCGCGACGAAGATAAGCGGAAATATTACGAAGAGCACAAGAACGAATTCGTCCGCGAAGAGCGAGTGTTTCTGCGGGAGATCTTTTTGAAGACCGACGGCAAGAACGACGCTATCGTCGAGAAGAAGGCCAAGGATTTGGTGGCCCGCGCGAAAAAAGGGGAGCGCTTCGGCGACCTCGCTCGCGACAATTCCGATTCCGACACCGCTCAGCAATACGGGGAACTGGGCGGGTTTAAGAAAGAGGAGATGGACCCCGCGTTGTTCGATCAGCTTTATCAAGGCGGCCGGAACTACGTCACAGATCCGCTAAAGCGCCCCAACGGATTCGTCATCTTCAAGGTCGAGGAAATCCATAAACCGGGGCAGGCTCCGTTCGAGGAAGTGGAGAACGAGGTGATGGAGCGCCTCTTCATGCCCAAAATGCAGCCGGCCGTGCGCGAATACCTCACCAAGCTGCGGCAGGAGGCGTTTCTCGAGATTCGCGACGGCTATCTCGATTCCGGAGCCGCGCCGGGCAAAGACACCACCTGGAGCGACCCCGCGCAACTCAAGCCCGAGACGATCTCGAAAGAGGAACTCGGCAACCAGAAGCGGCGGAAGCGCCTGCTCTTTATCCCGATTCCCGGTACCAGCACCTCCGTCATGAAGCAGGACAAGGACGGTCAACCGGCCGAGGAAAAGGGCGAGTCCAAGTCGAAGGCCCTTAAGGCGAAGTAGCCCCTTGAAATCCGTCTTCGCCGCCGGTCTGCAGCCGGATCAGGAGATTTCCGCGAGCTTTCTGGTCGAATACAAGGAAGTCCGCCAGAAGCGTACGGGCGAGCCGTACCTAGTCCTCACGTTGGCCGACAAGACTGGCACGCTCGACGCCAAGATGTGGGACAACGCCGCCCCGGTGGCGAACGCGTTCGACAAAGACGATTTTGTCGAGGTCAAGGGTACGGTGCAGGTGTTCCAGAACCGCATCCAACTTACCGTCCAAAAATTGAAAAAGCTTCGCGACGAGGAGGTAAATCTCGCCGACTACCTGCGCGCTTCAAAACGCGATGCCGAAGAAATGTTCCGGGAGCTTCGGGCGATGACCGCCGCGATGCGCGACGCGGATTTACGTGCGCTGCTCGATGCGGTCCTCGACGATCCGGAAATCGGCCCGGCGTTTCGGACCGCTCCGGCGGCGAAGTCCATCCACCACGCCTATCTATCGGGATTGCTGGAGCACGTGCTCGCGATGGCGAATATCGCCGCGCGGATCGCCCCGCTCTATCCCCACGTGGACGCCGATCTGCTGCTGGCGGGCGTCGTCCTGCACGACATCGGTAAGACGCGTGAACTCACGTATCGCCGCTCGCTCGGTTATTCGACCGAGGGGCAGTTGCTCGGCCATATCCACATCGGCCTGGCGATGGTGGCCGAGAAGCTGCGCGGCATCCCCGGATTCCCGCCCAAGAAGCGCATGCTGCTCGAGCACCTGATCCTCTCGCATCACGGCACGCTCGAGTTCGGATCGCCGAAGTTGCCGCAGTGCGCCGAGGCGATGCTGCTGCACCAGATCGACGCTCTCGATTCGCGCATGGAAGCGATGCGCGCGGCGGTCGAAAACGACGATCATCAGGGCGAATGGACGGGGTTCATCGGCGCACTTGAACGCAGCGTGCTTAAGAAAGACCAGTTTCTGATGGAACCCGCCGCACCTGCACCTCCCGCGGCGCCCGCGCCGCTCGCCGAGCAGTTGGCCAAGGCCTGGCGCCGCTAGCCGCCGGTTTGTACTTCACCTGTTATCATTCGGTAACAGGGGTAGTTATGAAGACAGTTCTTTCCAGATTGTTTTTTTGGCGTGGTATGCTTCGGCGCCCTCGCCTTCGGACAAACGATTACCGGTACCATCACGGGTACGATCACCGACGCGACCGGCGCCGTCGCGCCGAACATGAAGGTGACAGCCAGCGCCGTGGGTACTGGTGTCAAGACCAACGCGACGTCGAATAACGCCGGCATTTACACCTTGCCGTTCCTTCCCGTCGGCGAATACACAATTTCCGTCGAAGGCAGCGGCTTCAAGCGCACGGTGATTGGGCCGTTTCGTCTAGAGACGAATCAGGTGGCGCGCGTCGATGTGACGCTCCAAGTCGGCACGGTCAGCGAGTCCGTTGAGGTGAAGGACGTGGCTCCCGCGCTCCAAACCGAGACCACGGCCAGCGGCCAGACACTCGGCAGCGAACGGTTGCAGGATCTTCCGCTCAACGGCCGAAACATCGTTTCGGCGATCTTGCTGGTGCCGGGCGCGGTGCAAACCAATCCTGGAGGGGTGAACACTGCCAGCCGCTTCTCGGGCCGCGCGTTCGTCAACGGCAATCGCGAGCAAACCAACAATTTCCTGCTCGACGGCGTCGATGTGAACGACTCGATGGACAACCGCATTGGCTATACGCCCAGCGTCGACGCGTTGCAAGAAGTACAGGTGATGACGGGCAACGGTTCGTCCGAATTCGGAAACTCGGCCGGCGCGGTGGTGAACATGACGCTCCGTAGCGGCACGAACGAAACGCACGGTTCGCTGTTCCACTTCTTGCGCAACGACAACCTGGACGCGAACACGTTTTTCGGCAACCAGAACCTCGCCGTGCCCAAGGAGAAGCAGCGCCGCGCTTTTGCGCAAAACATGTTCGGCGGCACCCTTGGCGGCGCGATCAAGAAAGACAAGCTGTTCTACTTCGTGAATTACGAAGGTACGCAGCGGCGCGATAGCGGCCCGTCGTTGGCGGCTGTGGCACCGGCGGATTTTCGTGCCGGCAACCTAAGCCGACTAACGCAAAACATCGTCGATCCGGCTACCTGCGTGGTAACGGGCGGTACGCGGACGTGCCAGCCGTTTGCCAACAAGCAGATTCCGCTCGCGCGCATCGTCGGCCCGGCGCGCGTGCTGTTCAACGATACCTCGCTCTACCCGCTGCCTAACTCGACCGGCACGGGCGCGCTGGGTGTCGTGAACAACTACTCGGGGAGCGCGGCGAACTTCCTGAAAAATAACCAGGGCGACGCGAAAGTAGACTTCAAGGCCACCGAGAAGGACAACCTGATGTTCCGCTACTCGCACGGCTTTTACACCGATGGCACGCTGCAACCGGTGTTGCCTACTTCGGCGGCAGGCGTGAAGGAAGCGCCCACCAAGGGCGCGGTGATTGCCTGGACGCGCACGGTTACTCCGTCGATTGTCAACGACTTCCGCTTTGGTTACACACGCACGGACATCGTCGATACTTTCGCCGATCCGTTTGGGACCCAGACCGACGGCAATGCCAAACTCGGTATCCCCGGCGGCCAGTTGTCCCCTGGCTTCAGTTCGCTGTCGCCCGGCGAAGGACTGTCGCCCATCGGAACTACGGGCATCCTGAGCGACGGCCGCGATCACAAGTTCCACATTTCCGAGACTTTAAGTTGGTCTAAGGGCCGCCACTTCCTGCACTTCGGTGCGAATGGCGTGCGCTACCGCCAGAATCGCTTTTATTCCGGCAACAACGGCGCGCTCGGCAGCTTCGGTTACTCGGCCCTGTTTTCGGGATCTCAACTCGCCGACTTCATGCTCGATCAGGTTTCCTCGAAGGGCAAAGGACAGGGCGATGGCCGCCGTTGGGGTCAGCGCCACTGGCGCTTCGGCACCTTCTTCCAGGACGATTTCAAGGTCACCAGCACGCTGACCCTGAATCTCGGCCTGCGTTGGGAATACACGCAGCCGCTTTACGAAGTCAACGATCTGCAAGCCAATGTGAACACCACTACGGGCGCGCTGCAACTGGCGGGTCAGGGCGGGAACAGCCGCGCCTTGTACGACCCCTACTACCGGCAATACATGCCACGTATCGGCTTCGCTTGGACGCCGGAAATGTTCGGCAAGAAGCTCGTCGTCCGCGCCGCGTACGGCATTACGAGCTTCCTCGAAGGCACGGGCGTCAACCTGCGCCTGCCGCTCAATCCGCCCTTCTTCTTTGAGTCCAATCAGAACTACGACTTGACTACGGGCGCGTCGTCGGCACGGATCGGCTTCTCGGACCTGCCGGGATTTACCGGAGTGCTCGCGGGTAACATCCGCACGTGGGACCCCGATCTGCGGCCGCAGTTCACGCAGCAACGCAACGTCACGCTCGAATATATGCTGTCCAACAACATGGTGTTGAGCGCCGGTTACGTCAGCCAGCGGGCGACGCACACCATCGTCGCTCGGGATCGTAATCAGCCGTTGCCCGGACCGTCGAACGTGAGTCCGGCGCAATGGGCCAACGCCCAGACCCGCCGTCCGCTCTACTCGGTCTTGCCCCTTGTTACCACCACGGCGACCACCGAATCGAGTGGCACGATGAATTACGATTCGCTGCAAGTGACGGCCGTGAAGCGCTATTCCTACGGCGTCGATTTCAACCTCTCCTACACGTATTCGAAGACGTTTAACGACGCGCTCGGCTTCTTCGGCGCAGGCGGCGTGCAGGCGGAAGGCCCTTACTGGCAGAACGCCTACGACCGGCGCGGCAATTACGGCTTCGCCGCCTGGGACGCGCGTCACAATCTGACCTACTCCTCGAACATGGACCTGCCGTTCGGGCGCGGACGAAAGTTCGCCTCGGGCGTTAACAAGCTGGCCGACCTGGTCATCGGCGGCTGGGGTCTGGGTTACGTGATGCAAGCCCGCACCGGCTTCCCCATCACCGTGCAGACGGTCGGGCAGAGCCAGCAATCGCCGCGCGGTGTGCAGCGCCCGAACCGCCTTCGCGCGAGCGAGGTCGGCACGCAAACGATCCAGCGATGGTTCGGCACGGGCAACGTCTATGAGTGCGCGCAGGGCGTCGACGATGGCCGGTGCGCCTACCAGCGCCCGGCTTTGGGAACGTTCGGCAACTCGTCGATCGGTACGGAGCGCGCTCCGGCGTTTTTCAACGTGGACGTCTCCATCTTCAAGAACTTCGCGATTACGGAACGCCACCGCGTCGAATTCCGGGCCGAGTTTTACAACCTGCCGAACATGACGATGTTCTCGCCGCCCGCCCGCGACGCCAGCGTGCCGACGACGTTCGGGTTGATCTCGGGTCAGGCGAACAACCCGCGCAATATCCAGTTCGGCTTGAAGTATAGGTTTTAAGGGGATCCTAGCGGCTAGCGGGGACGACGCGTTGGCTTCGGACCCGCCACAGCCAATAGATCGTCGACACCAGGATCAGCGCGATCGGCAACGCGCGCATCGCACCGGTCGTGAGCGGCTCGGGAAGAATCGCCTCCACCCTTTCCCGGATCGAGAAAAACGAACCGGCGGCAATGAACAAGGCGAAGCACATCCGCCATAGATGACGCGCCAGGCGAGCCCCGCCGCGGGGCATCCCCACGCGCAGGATCTTCATATCGCAGATCGCCGCCAGAATCAGGATCGACGCGAGGAAGAAGAACATTTGAAATGGGACGCCTTTGAGCGCGCCGCGAGGGCTATTGAATGCTTCCACGCCTCCGGCGATGTCGGCAAGCGCGACCGCTAACGCCACGGGAACGGCCGCGGCGATGAGACGGCGGCTCCACGGCGACTCGGGGCGCACAGTGGCAAACGCCGTGATCACGAAATACATCGTCATTAAGGCGGCAAACACATTACCGGTCTGTCCCGCTCGGACCCCCAGGATGGCTGCGGTAGCGGCCATGACGAGCATGGAGCACACAAACGACAGTCCGGCGCGTCGATGGATAGTCCCGCCCTTCTTCGCGAATAGAGCGGTGAAGCCAAAAACCATTGCGAGCCCGCCCGCTGCGACGTGGACCGGTAACAGCATGTGTGCTCCACCATACGAGCGGACTCGGCGGAATGTTCCGTCGGCCTACTCGACAACTACCCCACGTGCGAGCAGTTCCCCCCGGAGTTGCTCGTACGACTCGAACTGCACCGCGTCGATCCCGGCGCGCTTCGCGCCTTCGACATACTCGGCGATATCGTCCGTGAAGAAGCACGCCTCCGCCGGAACTCCGGCCGCTTCTACCGCCGCCCGGTAAATCTCGGGCGATGGCTTTTGCGCGCCCACTTGGTGGCTCAGCACAAAAGCATCGAAGTGGTCGAGGATGGGATATCGCGGCCGTATCCAGTTGAAATGCATGTCGTTGGTATTGGACAGAAGTACCAGGCGGTACTGCTGGCGCTTCAAACCGGCGGGCAGGGAATCGGGGATCAAGGTGCGGGGTTCGAAAATCGCCGACCAGATTTCGAGGAACTCCGAGACCGTCAGCTTCAGATTCAGCCGTCCGGTTAACCGCTCGACGAAGTCTTCGGTAGAAAACTTTCCACACTCGTAATCGGAAACGAGACTATCGGAGGCGATGCGCCGCCGGATTTCGGTGGGATCGAGGCCGCTTAGGGCCGACATGCGGCTGTAACCGCGTCCGAAGTCGAAGGGAACGATAACGCGGCCTAAGTCGAAGAGAATCGCACGGGGCGTTCGGAGCATGCCCTCCGATTATCGCGGAAGGTTTGCCGTTAGGACGCGCGCATCGCCTGCGTGCGGAACTCGTAATGCTGGATTTCGAGCGCCGCCCGGTGATCCTCGACGCGTACCAGCCGCCCTCGCGCCACCAGCTTTAGCGGGGTCTGGTTATTCAACTGCGCCGGCCAGGCGACCGAAATTTCCACCTGCTTCCCGGTTTCCAGCGGTTGCTCCGTCGAGAACAGAATGCCCGAACTCGAAATGTTGACGGTCTTGCCGGTGCCGGCCTCTTGCCCGCGCCGACTGATTACTTTGTAACGGACTTCGCGTTCGATCGGAAAGCGGCCCGACGTTCTGCGTTCTGACATGGCGGTGTTCCACAGGCCCTGAAGCGCCTGAACCTCTCTTTTCCCTTGTGTGCGCACCGGCGCTAGCGTTTCACCCGCGACGGCATGCTTACCTCTACGATTCATCGCGGCCTTTCGGATGGCAATGAATCGCGAGACTCAATTCGGTTGGTACAGTCGTACCAAGGACTAACCCTATGCGCATAACAATACTCCTTCTGGGAACGATTTGCACGGGGCTCGCCGCCTCCGCGCAGACGAGCGCCCGCCAAGTGGTGCAACCCCCGGGATTCGCCACCGGCCGCCCCTTCAGCCCCGGCGTTTGGGCCGGCGACACGCTTCATGTCGCGGGCCAAATCGGCAGCGACCTGAAGACCGGCAAGCTTGGCGCGACATTCGAGGACGAGACAAAGCTCGCGCTCGACAATATCGGGCTGATCCTCAAAGAGGCGGGCCTAAGCTTCGACGATGTTGTGACCGTTCACGTCTACCTCACCGACATCGGTCTTTTTGGACGCATGAATGCGATTTACATGCCCTATTTCCAGGAACCGCGTCCGGCGCGCACCACCGTGGCCGTCGCCGCTTTAGCGGGCGGAGCTCATATCGAGATCACCGTCACCGCTCACTCCAGTAAGGCGAAAAACAAAGGGAAAAAGTAGTCAAGACGCGGTATCGGGCGCGCGGCGCAACCGCCGTAATTCCGTAAGACGTTTGGAGATACGCTCCTCCGTCCCCCGGTCGGAAGGGTGGTAGAACTCACGGCCCGCGAGGCTAGGCGGCAGACACTCCATCGTTGTCACGGCGTCCGGTTCCAGGTGAGCGTGCCGGTAGCCTTCGCCGTATCCCCAGGCTTTCATCGCGCGTGTCGGTGCGTTACGCAGATGCATCGGCACCGGTTCGGCCGGAGCCTCCCGGACGGTCGCAAGAGCGTCGTTCAAGGCTCGATACGCGGCGTCCGACTTGGGCGCGATGGCCAGATACAGAGCGCATTGCGCCAGCGCCTGATCGCCTTCGGGAATCCCCAGAAAGTGCACCGTCTCCCGGCAGGCGATCGCCTGCTCGACGGCGCGCGGATCGGCGAGCCCGATATCCTCGACGGCCATGCGCACCAGCCGCCGCGCGAGGTACATGCGATCCTCCCCCGCTTCGAGCATTCGCGCCAGCCAATATAGCGCCGCGTCGGCGTCCGAAGAGCGAACGCTCTTGTGCAGCGCGGAAATCAGGTTGAAATGCTCCTCGCCCGATTTGTCGTACACCACCGGGCGCTTGCCGAGTACTTCGGCGACGCTCTCCAGGGTCACGCCGCTTGACGCGCTAGCGGAAAGCTCCAAAAGATTGTAGGCGGACCGGGCGTCGCCGTTCGCGAAAATCGCGATCCGTTCGAGCGCATCGGCGTCCGCCGCGACGCCAAGCGCTTGCGCGCCGCGTTCGAGTAGTGGCACGGTCTCCTCGACGGTCAAAGGCCGCAAGGCGTACACCCGTGCCCGCGACAGCAGCGCCGAAATCACCTCGAACGACGGATTCTCGGTGGTGGCGCCGATCAGCGTAATGTCGCCGCGTTCGACGTAGGGCAGAAACGCGTCCTGCTGGGCTTTGTTGAAACGGTGGATTTCGTCGATGAAAAGTACCGTGCGGCGGCCTACCCGGCGATTGCGTTCGGCGGCGGCCATCACTTCCTTGATCTCTTTCATGCTCGACATCACCGCCGAGAAGGGGTGAAAGTCGGCCTGCACGGCGGCGGCGAGAATGTGCGCGAGCGTCGTCTTGCCCACGCCCGGCGGTCCCCAGAGGATCAACGACCGTAGTTCGCGCCGCTCGATCTGCGCCCGGAGCGGCTTGCCCGGCCCAAGCAGATGCTCCTGCCCGGCGTAGTCGTCGAGCGTTCGAGGGCGCATCCGTTCCGCCAAGGGAATTTGCGCCGGATCGTCGAAGAGCGTCCCCGGCAGCGTCATCGCCGTGACGCCTCGTACAGTTCGGGAAGAGGCCTCAAGGAGGCCTCGTAAAGAAGGATCGAAGCCGATACGGCCGCGTTCAAAGACTCGACGCGCACCGTCGGTATGCGCACCAAGGTCGCGCGCTCGCGAATCGCGGGCGACAGTCCGCGCGCTTCGGAGCCGACGGCGATCGCGCACGGGCGACGCCAATCCACCTCGCGCGGAGACGCTCCTTCATGCGCGTCGGCGGCGTACAAATGGAAATCTTCGGGTAGCGCGGGCGCGATCGCCATACGGAAAATCGACCCCGCCGAAGCTCGCATCGCCTTCGGGTTGTAGGGACTTACGGTGCCCGGCGGAAACACCGCGCCGCACGCGCCGAACGCCTCCGCCGACCGCAAGATGGTCCCCGCGTTTCCCGGATCCTGAATGCCGTCGAGAACCACCGCCAGTTCGCCCAGTCGCCGCATCGGAGCGAACCGGACCAGCGCGATCACGCCTGGACTGGTTTCCGTGCTCGCCACCTGCGCCAGCAGCGCGTCCGAGACCTGGATGCGCCGCGCGTCGCCCGTATAGCCCTCCCAAAAAGAAGGCGCCAGCACCACTTCGACCAACGCCGGGCTTTTCAGCGCCTCTTCGAGCAGGTGGCGGCCTTCGATAGCCACCAGTTTGTCTGGGGTTGGCTCTCCGCGCTGCAGCGCGCGCCGGATGTTCTGCAGCAACGGATTGCGGATACTGGTGATAGTCTCCGTCACTGTGAAAAGACTAGCAAGCTTCGCCGCCATCGTGGCTCTAGTCGCCATGGTCTGGGCATCCTGGGCCGCTTGGCGCGAATCGGAAGCGGACAACGCTCGCCATGCCGATGCCATCGTCGTGCTTGGCGCGGCGGAATACCGCGGGAAGCCGTCGCCCGTACTGCGCGCGCGGCTCGATCACGCTCTCGACCTCTATCAGCGTGGGTTTGCACCGAGAATTCTAACCACCGGCGGATCGGGCGAAAACTCGCGCTTCACCGAGGCCGAGACCGCCCGAGACTATCTGGTGAAAAACGGCGTTCCGGCGGAAAACGTCCTTTTCGAAGCGGAAGGAACGTCCACGCACCAATCGGTAGCGGCGGCGGCGGAAATCCTGCGTCGTTTGGGGGCTTCGACCTGCATCGTGGTCACCGACGGGTATCACGTGTTCCGCGTCCGGAAAATGTTCGAGGACCGTGGCATCCAGGCATTCGGTTCTCCGCGGTACGGCGCGCCCAAAAGCGTTTGGACGTACGCGCGAGAGGCGGCGGGCTACTGGGTGTGGGCCCTCCACCTCTCGCGATAGCTACCGCACCTTATTGACCGATAATGTCGAACGTCGTCGTGCCCGCCACGCGCACCTTCTCATAGGCCGCCATCCATTCCTTGTGATAGGGATTTGCGGTGTAGGTCTTGAGCGCCGCTTCGTCCGCCATCTCCATACAAACGCCGTGCTTGCGCTGAACTCGGGTAGCTTCGGCTTGAGCTTTGGCTTCGCCCGCCATGAGCGACTTACGGGCGGCTGGGTCGATGGTGAAGATATTCAGCGGTGCGCGCAGTTTGCCGTGCCAAACTTTCGAGACGGCCGGATTCTTGGCGGGCAGCGCGTCGGTAGCGGCGGCAAAGGCTTTCCAATCCGCGTCGGTGGCGGTCTCGATCACGGTGAACGCGAAGCAATGCATCAGCTTCTTTTCGCCCGCCGCGAGTGTTCCAGCGGCGAGCAGGGCAATGGTGGGGACGATGAGGAGTCGCATAGTACCGATCAATATATCCAAAAGAAAGAGGCCGGTCCACGGTAGGACCGGCCTTAATTCAAACTACGGTGCCGCTACTAACCTTGGCGCTTCCGCAGCCAAGCCAAAGCCAGAACACCCGCGCCCATCATCAGGTAGGTGGAAGGCTCGGGAATGGCTGGATCGGTGAGCGTCGCCACCATTTCGAGCTTCGTCGCCGTGCCGGTCCAGTTTAGGAACGTCGGGAACAAAGTAGTGAACGCCGGATCCTTCGAATCGATCAAGCCGGGCGCGATGCCCGAGATCTTGAACGTCGTCAGACCGCCAAAGCCCAGACCGACGAGATCGTAGAGAACGCCGGGCGTCATCAAAAAGTCGCCGAGCGAACTCTCGAACTTGAGAATCCCGTAGCCGAAGCCGGGAGGAGGCGTGGACACTTCGGTGAAGGTCGCGCCGCCGAAGAGCGTGTAATCGAAGGCCGTCGCGAACGGCGGGTCGAACCAACGGCCGGGAATCGGCGCATCGAACTCGAACATGCCGGGCGCGGGGACAAAGGGCAGGATCGGGAACTCGGGCGTCGTGCCAGTTTCGATGCCACCGACGCCGCCGAAGGCGAAGATGAACGTCGCGCTATTGTCGTTTGCGACATCTCCCGTAGCTTCCGTGCCGACGCAATCGAACTCGCAATCGTCGTCGTCCCCGCCGTCGCCGAAAATCGTCGACTGGCCGAGCGAATACAAGCTGCCCGGCGCCGGAGTGCCGAACGAGTCGATCGTCACGCCCAACTGCGCCAAGCCCGAATAGGCGTCGGCCAGCGTCGAGCGGCTGCCGTAGAAAATGTTAAATGTCGTCGACTGACCGGGGGCGAGCGAACCTAAGTCGAAATCGAACACCGAGCCATGGTCGTTCACGCCGTATTGGAAGAAATCGACGTTGACTGTCGTTCCCTGCGGAGCGCCAAGTTCTCCGGCGGCTTGCAGCGGGTCGGAACTGGCGAATCCGTTATTGCTGGCGAAGATCAATTTGCCGCCGTTAGCGACAAGATTCTGCTCGACGCCGCGATGCGTGACGAACTCGCTGAACTCGGTGGGCGGCACGTCCCAATCCATCGCGCGGCGGTAAACGATGTCGCTGTAGGTCGCAAACGTCGAGTTATTCGTAACGGTCACGTTCACCTGGAAAATATCGGGGGCGAGCGACGGGCCGTAGGCGTGACGGATGCTGACGTCGGGGTAGGCGGCCAGTCCGATGACCGAGGTAGCGGTGACGGCTGTAGCGCCGAACGTCCCGCCGGTCAGCCCACCATTACCGGCAGACTGGTTCACAAATCCCGAGGTGATTCCCGCAGGGCCGGTGACCGCGAGTCCCCAGCCTTCGCACAAGCATCCGGGCGAGATCGCGTCGCCCACACCTGCGCGGAAAACGCCATAGGTCAGGAAGCCACCCGGGCCAAGACCGCCAAAGTTTAGGTGCCCCTCGTCGTTGACGCCGAGAGAAGTGTTGCCATAAGTAATGACCGCGCCACCGAATACGGGAGATGCAAGCGACAGTGCCGCAATCGAAGAGGCGAGGAATAGATTTCTCATTGTTGGTTGTCCTCCAAACACGACCAATGAATTAAGGTTTATACCTTAATTTGCAGTGTTTAGTGTATGCCGGACACCGTTGGCTGTCAATAATTACAAAAGCGGTACTGGTACTTTTTGCCAGAAAGTAAAAGGCCGGCCCCGAAGAACCGGCCTTTCCAGTACGGTACCCGGCGATTAACCCTGGCGCTTCCGCATCCAGGCCAACGCCGCGATACCCGCACCCAGCATCATGTAGGTGGAAGGTTCGGGAACCGCTCCATCGGGCGGGAACGGAATGACGTTGACTTCAAGCTTCGTCACCGGACCCGTCCAATCGAGGAACACCGGGAACGCCGAGGCGAAACCGGGCGACTTGAAGTCGATCGCCGTGGCCGAAAGGCCCGTGATCGTGAACTTGTCCAGGCCGCCGAAACCGAGGCCCACCAGGTCGTAGACCACACCCGGCGTCATCGCGAAGCTGCCCAGCGAGCTCATGAAGGTCAAGATGCCGTAACCGAACCCGGCCGGGGGCGCGGCAACTTCGGTGAAGGTCGCGCCGCCGTAGAGGACGTACTCGTACTCCTTCGCGTAAGGCGGATCGAACCAGAGGCGGGGCGGGGGATTCACGAACGTGTACGTCGTGATACCCGTCGCGGGATCGAAATCGATGTCCTCGTCCGGGGGGATGAGCGGGTTGAACGGAGTGGTCCCGTCGCCCGGTTCCACGACCACCGGCGCGCCCACGCCGCCGAACGCGAAGATGAACGTCGCGCTGTCGTTGGCGGGGCCGTAGATCGGCTCGTCGTAGCTCTCGTAGCCGATGACCGGGTAGATGATGTCGTCGTAGCCGATCAGATTGCCCGAGTCGTCGTAAACGGGGTTAATGTACTCGGGGTTGTCGTAGTCGTAGATCGGATATTCGTAGGTCTCGTAACCCGTAACCCCGCTGCTTTGACCCAGCGAATACAAGCTACCCGGCGCGGCGGTGCCGTTCAAATCGCTCGTGATCGAGAGATCGAAAAGACCCTGATAGGCATCCGTCAAGTTCGCCCGGGAGCCGTAGTAGATGTTGAACAGCGTGGATTGGCCGGGTGCGAGCGTGCCTAAGTCGAAGTCGAACACGGAGCCATGGTCCGCGCCACCGTACTGGAAGAAGTCGGTGTTGATCGTCGTTCCCATCGCGGAGCCGCCCGCGTAAATCTCGCCGGGGTCGCCCGTCGGGGCGGCGAAACCGTTGTTCGACGCGAAGAGCAACTTGCCGCCGTTCGTCGTCAAGTTTTGCTCGATGCCCTGGTGCGTGACGTACTCGTTGAACTCGGTGGGCGGCACGTCCCAGTCCATCGCGCGGCGGTATGTGACGTTCGAGAACGTGTCGGTGAGCGAGTTATTGGTGATGGTGATCTGTCCGACGAAGATGTCGGCGACGCCCGACGGTCCGTACTGATGCACGATGCTAATCGGAGCGTTCGAGAGACCGATGCTCGAAGTGGCGGACGTCGCGTTGAAGGAGAACGTGCCGCCGGTGAGGCCGAACACGCCGCCGACCGAGCTATTCGCTCCGCCGGACGCCATCCCGCTCGGGCCGGTGACCATCAGTCCCCAACCTTCGCAAGTGCAACCGGGGTAGGTAGCGTCGCCGCCGCCGTTCGCCCGGTCGGTATTGCCGCGGAACACGCCGTAGCCTTGAAATCCAAAGGGACCGTCCATCGCAACATTCAGATGGCCCTGATCGTTAACGCCTAGGGCGGTATTGCCGGTCAGTATGACCGCGCCGCCGAAAATGGGAGCGGTGAGCGCGAGGGATAGCGCCGCCAGCCCCAGCGAAATTCGTTTCATAGCGGTTGTCCTCCAAAATCGCCCGGCAAAGTTTTCGAATGGATTTACCGAGGCTGTCGTCCATCCTGAAGGAAAGATTTGGACAGGGGAACCTTAGACGGGTCTAGTACCGGTACATCGCGATTCGGCGTTCCAGAGTGCGAGTTTCTGCTATCGTCGTCGAATATGCGTAAGGTACTTTTGCCGGTGGCCTTGTTCGTGGCGATCGTAGCCATGCTTTTCACCGTCTGGTCGCAACGCGCGGACCTGACGACGCCCACCGGCTATCACGCCGTGTTTCTCGACAATAATCTGGTGATGATCGGTAAGATCAGCCGCTTGAACTCACGCTTCCCGCTGCTCGAAGACGTGTTTTATCTGCGTCCTGGCGTTAACCAGGAAACCAAGCGCACTGTGAATGTGGTGGTGAAACGGGGAGGGGAATGGCACGGCCCGGACCGCACGGTACTCAATCGGGAACACATCCTCTTCATCGAGCCAGTTGCTACCGGGTCTCGCTTGGACAAGCTGATGCAAGACGTCCGAACGCGTGGCAATCCGCCGGAAGCGCCCGCCGAAGTCCCGGCCGAGAAAGCGCCGGAACCGGCCAAGCCGTAAGTCCCGGCGTTCGTAACCGAACTCGCTAGGATAAGAGTGAGGAGTCTTCTATGGCGCCACTCGACTGGTCTCAATGCGAAGCGGTTGAAAGTGTTCCGGGCAGAGTAAGCGGGGCTTGGGTGTTAAAGGATACCCGGATGCCGGTCGCCACGATTTTCGAGAATCTCGAATATGGGGCCAGCCTTGAGGACATCATGGAGAACT
>JANRJS010000015.1:0-17594 GCA_033763835.1 Bryobacteraceae bacterium
CGGCCGATTCCACCGGCGCAGGAGTATCGGATCCAGCGAGAGGATCAAGGAGCGCCGGACGCTCTCGATCCGCAAGCGGCAGGCGAGTTCGGTACGGCGCGAAAAGCGGCCAAACGCCTCGCCGGCAAAACCTACACAAAAGGGAAATCCAAATGACCTCGGAACTCGACCGTTTTTACGAACTGATCGAAGATATTGAAATCGCAATGATGACCACGCGGCGCCCCAAAGGACATCTGCGTTCGCGGCCCATGGCCAACCAAGAGCGGGCGCTAGGCGCGGACTTGTGGTTCGTCACCCTGGCCGACTCCGCGAAGCTCGAAGACATTGCCCACGACCGGCACGTGAACCTCGCCTATTTCAAGCGGGACACGATGGAGTGGATCTCCGTCTCCGGTCTGGCCGAGACCACAACCGACCGGGTCAAAATCGCCGAGCTTTACGCCGACGACTGGAAAATGTGGTTTCCCGACAGCGGCGACCCGCGCGACGGGACCAAAGACGATCCCCGCATGACGCTCATCGGAGTCACCATCCATACCGCCGAATTTCTGCGGATCGACAAACCGAAGCCCGTCATCCTGTACGAACTGGCGAAGGGTTGGATTACCGGTTCGCAGCCGCAAATCGGCGACGTCAAGCAAATCGTCGAACCACGACGAACGGGGATGTAGCCGTCCGCCGATGCTCTACCATTGGTGTACCGGTTAGCGCCTTCGCGCCGCCCGGTCCACGTAGATGCATCGAATTCTGTCGTTGTTACTCCTTTGCCTCGCTGCGCGAGCACAGCGCCGCGAGCACATGGTTGTCACCGGAGTTTGGGAGCCGATTCCACTCGAAGAAGCCGACCGTTCCATACGTGTCGTCGACGTTTCAAGCCTCCGCCTCGTCGCGAACACCTTCGCCGATCTCCTTAAACTCGACGCTTCGCTCGATCTTCGCCAGCGCGCGCCGAATACCATTCAGGGCGATCTATCGATTCGCGGCGGAACGTTCGGGCAGACGCTGGTGCTGCTAGACGGCTTGCGGATGAACGACGCGCAGTCGGGTCATCATCACTTGAATCTGCCGGTCGCGATCGATTCGCTCGCGTCGATCGAGGTGCTCAAAGGCAGCGGGTCGGCGCACTATGGCTCGGATGCGGTAGGCGGCGTGGTGAACTTCCGTACGCGCCGCCCCGAAGCGAGCGAGTTGCGCTTGCGCGGCGGGTTGGGAAACTTCGGCGTCAACCAGCAATCGGCGTCGCTCGATTGGATTCGCGGACCGCTGAGCCAGCAGGTGAATGTATCGCGCGACTTCTCGACCGGATTCGCTCCGAACCGCGACTACCGCAACCTGTCCGCCTCCGCGATCACGTATGTGTCCACCGCCCTCGGTTGGAGTAATCTAACGCTCGCCCACGCGGACCGTCCCTTTGGCGCGGACCGCTTCTACGGCAACTTCAACTCTTGGGAGCGCACGAAGACGTGGTTCGCGGGACTGCGGCAGGATTTGGGTTCCCGCACGAACGCGTCCTTCGGATTCCGGCGGCACACCGATCTCTTCGTGCTCTATCGCGATCGTCCGCAAGTCTTCACGAACCGTCACGCGAGCGAAAGTTGGCAGGCTGCGCTGCGGCGGCGCGAGGACTGGGGCGGCGGGATGTTCCAGTTTCACTACGGCGCGGAAGGTTATGGCGACCGGATCGAGAGCAACAATCTTGGGCGGCACAGCCGCGCTCGCGGCGCGGTGTACGCTTCGCTCGACACGCGGGCGTTGCGGCGATTCTCGTTTTCCGCCGCCGTGCGCGACGAGGTGTATGGCCGGTTTTCGCATCAGGTGAGTCCGTCGCTCGCGGCGGGCGCGTGGCTGGGGCCGAACTGGAAACTGCGAGGCAGCGTCAGCCGCGCGTTCCGCGTGCCAACGTTCACCGATCTCTACTACCAGGACCCAGCGAATCGCGGGTCGCCCGATCTTCGTCCCGAATCGGCGTGGAGTTACGAGGGCGGTGTCGATTGGAACTGGCGCGGCGAACTGCGCGCTCAGGCGACGGTGTTCCAGCGCCGCGAGCGCGACGGGATCGACTACGTTCGTGCGAGTCCCAGCGACATCTGGCGCGCGGCGAACATCCATCGCCTACAATTCACCGGCGTCGAAGCGGGCGTCGATTGGAAGCGAATCCAGTTTCAGTACACGCGGCTGCACGGCGCGCAGACGGCTCTTGGCGGACTGCAATCGAAGTACGTCTTCAACTACCCCGTGCACTCGGGGCTCGCCGGTTGGGAACGCTTGTGGCCCGGCGGTATCGCGACTAGAATTCGAATCGGAGCGATGGAGCGCCTCGGGCGCGATCCCTACGCCGTCGCCGATTTCTATGCCGCCCGCGCCGCGGGTTCGTGGCGACCGTTCTTGCAACTCACGAATTTCGGCGGCGCGGTGTACGAGGAGATCCCCGGCGTCGCCATGCCGGGCCGGGCAATCGTTGGCGGCGTCGAGTATCGGGTGCCGCTCGGCACGAAGTAGCGATTGAGAGAGTTTAGCTCCTAACAACGAGGCACGTTGCAGCGGGTCGAGACCGTTTTACAATCCTGCAGATCGGCGAAACGAAATTCATTTAGATTGCGGCGGTTCCTTTCTAAAATGCTCCCTAAGCGCAAAAATTGCAAATAACAAGACGCCGTACCGAAATAGGCCTAGCGAGAAAGTCATCACTGACGATTCAAAGGAGAATGCGCGCTGCAGAATAACATTGACTACTGCGGCAATCAGCGCCAAGACAATGACGCGCTTGCGCCACTCCAACTTGGCAAAGGAGACTATCAATCGCCCAATCATGGCCTGTAGCCGTAATCTCTGGTCCGGAGAGCCCTCCCGTTCCTCGGCATGGATTGTCTCCAAACGTCTATAGATGGTAGCCGAACTACCGGTCCGCTACCGGCTTCGATGGAAACCGGAACCGGTGGACCGGCGCAGGCATCGGCGAATCCGCGCCCTTGACGCTCTTCCAGATGATCTCGTTGAATTCGGCCATCGGCGCCTGGTCCACTTCGTCGAGGTTCATTTCAAGCGACCGTTGCGCGCCCCAAGCCGAGACGCCGTTCTTTTCGTTCACATCGATGCGCGGCGCGAGCGCCACATACGGCCGAAGGTCGGGCGAGGTCCCGAACGCCGCGTACATCGGCAAAGCCGCCGCGTCGTATTGCGTCATCGGCGGCAATCCGAGCAGCAGTTCCATCGTGCGGAGCATCGACGAGGTGGTGTAAAGATTCGAATCGACGATGCCGCGCTTGGCGTAGGGACTGACGACGAGTCCCACCGTGCGGCGCGCGTCCACGTGATCGGGCCCGTCCTGCGCGTCGTCCTCGATAAAGAACATCGCCGTCTGCGGCCAGTACTTGCTCTTCGACACTCGTTCCACCAGCATGCCGACCGCGTGATCGGCATTAGCGTTCATCGCGCGAGGGGTCGGTACGCCCGGCCGGGTGCCTTGCGTGTGATTCTCCCCGAGGCTCATCACGATGAAGTTCGGCAGGCGTTTCGCGGGATCGGGCGAGTCGAAGTTCTTTTCGTACTCTTCAAACTCGGCGAAGAACGCGCGAACATTGTCGGTGTCGCGCATTCCCGGCAGCTTGAACTTTGGCGCGACGTGGCCCAGCAACCCGGTGACGCCTTGCGCGGCCTCCATGGTCGAGCCGTCGCTCGCGCGCGAGGCGTACTCGCCGTAGCTGCGATAGGTGAGACCGGCGCGGGCGGCGAGGTCCCACATGTGGCCCGCCGAAGGTACGTAAGCGGCCGCGCGATTGCCTGCGCTATGGCCGCCGTAATTGGCCGGCCATAGCTTCTCGTTGAAATCCGTCGCGATGGCCGAGTTCGACCAGCTATGGCCGTCGACGCTTACTTCGCCGTCGCAGTAGAGATTGTCGAACAGCACCCAATTCTCGGCGATAGCGTGATGGTTCGGCGTCACGTCCCAGCCGAAGATCGTGAGGCGCGGATCGCCGTTGCCTTTCTTAAGATCGCCCAGCACTTGATCGTAAGTGCGGTTCTCTTTGATCACGTAGATCACGTGCTTGATCGGCGAACCCACGCCGACTTCGCTCGGCACGATCGACGGCTCCTTCGGCGCGCGGGCGCGGGTTAACTGCGAATCGTTGTAAGGAACGTTCTCGTACACCTGGCGAGTCCAGGCGCGAATCTCGTTCTTCAGATTCTTGACGCCCACCAAGTGAATGCTGCCCTTTTGCAGCGATTTGACGGACCCGAGCCCTTCCTTTTTGCCGTCGAGCGCTAGCGGCGAGTGCGGTCCGCGTTCGTCGGAATAGCCGCCCAAGCCCTTCGCGTTACCCACCGCGAGTTTGCCCGGAACGATCGCCAGCGCGGAAGGATACCAACCGGCGGGCATGAATCCCAGCACCTCACTGCGAGTAGGAGTTGCAACGTTGACGACAGCGACGGCGTTGTTGTCGGCATTGGCCACAAAAAGCATGTTCGCCGAGCGGTCGAGCGCCAGCGCGTTCGGCGTCGCCCCGGGAGGCGCGTTCGGCGTGAGCGCCACATTGATCGTCTCGATTACCATGCGCTTCTTCGTATCGATCACCGACACGGTGTTGAGATTGCCGTTCGACACGTAGAGCCTGCCATCGGCCCCGAGTTCGAGATCGTTGGGATTGTCGCCGCAAGCGATACGGCCGACGACTTTGCGCGACGCCGTGTCGATGATCGAAATTGAATCGCTCGACCAGTTCGAGACGTACATCGTCGCGCCGTCCGGCGTCAGCAGCACGTCGTAAGGCGACTGCTCGACGGTAATCTTGCCCTCGAGCTTGCCCGTTGCGCTATCGAAAATGGCGATATAACCCGCCAGCGGATCGTTGCCGCGATTGGCCGCGTAGAGGATCGGGCGCGAAGGGTGATGCGCCATGCCGGACCAGTAAGTCTTGTTCGCTGGCGCGCCGTCTTTCCACTGCGCCACCGGCTTGTCGCTCAACTTGCCGTTCGCGTAGTCGAATACGTAGACCGGGGCGGCGGCATCGTTGCGGCGCCCAGCCGCGTTGCCGCCGCTCGCAAACAGACGCTTGCCGTCGCTCGACCAGGCGAGCCCGAGCCACGCCGAGGGCAGGGGAATGCGCTGCACCGCCTCTTCCGTCTTCGGATCGACGACCACGAGTCCGTGCGGGTTGAAGCCGCCATGCGTCGCCACCAGCGCCTTGCCGTCGGGCGCGAGGCTCAAATTCAGCAGCAGGTCTTCCGTCGGAATCGGCTTGCCTAGCGGAGTGATCTTCCAGCCGTTGGGCAGCGCGTAGCCGTTCGGCAAGGCCTGGGGAATCTGAGCGAGCAAAACGAGGGCGAACACGGTCGTCATGACCATCCAGCCTAGCGCCGTTGCATGAAAGGTTCATGACGGGATACAGTTCCTTTCGATGGATATTTCGCGACGAGTATTGTTGGCCGCTCCGGCGGGCATCGTGACGGCGGCCGCCGCTTCTAAAACCTACCGCGTCTATTTCGGCGCCTACACGCGCGCGGGGGGCAAGGGTATCGCGACGTCGAGCTTCGACCCTTCCACCGGAAAGCTTTCCGCGCCGGAACTGGCGGCGGAGATCGGTAACCCTTCGTTTCTCGCGATCCATCCCAAGGGCACGCATCTTTTTTCCGTAGGTGAGGCGGGCGAAGGGATCGTCGCGGCGTTTGCGATCCAGGCGGACGGCAAGCTGAATAAGCTAAACCAAAAGCCCACACGCGGATCGTCCCCCTGCCACTTGGCGCTCGACCGGACCAACCGCATGTTGATCGTCGTCAACTACGCCACCGGTTCAACGATCTCTTACCGCTTGAACGCCGATCTCTCATTGGGTGACGAAGGCTCGTTCGTCGAGCACAAAGGTTCCAGCGTAAACGCGCAGCGGCAGACGAGTCCGCACGCGCATTCGGTGAATATTTCGAAGAACAACAAATGGGCCGTTGTCGCCGATCTTGGCACGGACGAATACATCGTCTACGCCATCGATCCCGCTACCGGCAAGATCACCCGGAACGGCGCGGCGAAAGCCAAGCCCGGCGTGGGTCCCAGGCATTTTCACTTCCACCCGTCGTACAAGTTCGCCTATGGCGTGAACGAACTGGGTTCGAGCGTGACCGCGTTCGCTTGGAACGAGCGGGCGGGAGAGCTCTCGGAACTGCACACGGTCTCGACGCTGCCTTCCGATTTCGCGGGACAAAGCACGTGCGCCGAGGTGCTGGTGCATCCCAACGGCAGGTTCGTCTACGCTTCGAATCGAGGGCATAACTCGATCGCCAGTTTCTCGGTGGATTCGACCGGCAAGCTGACACCGGTAGAGCGTACCCCGTCCGGCGGGCGCATTCCGCGCAACTTCCGCATCGACCCAACGGGCAAGTGGCTGCTGGCGGCGAATCAGGAGTCGTCGAACGTGTGCGTGTTCCGGCTCGATCCGTTGACCGGTTTGCTAACGCCGTTCGGCGAACCGGTAAGCTTGTCGATGCCGGTCTGCATCCGCTTTCTCGAGACCTAGACGGGCCGGCACCGGAGGCCCTATGCTACGAGTCCCTGCTTTGGCGGCGTTCGCCACATTTACCGCGCTCGCCCAGAAAACCGACGTACAGTTCGACCGCGAGGTGGATTTCGCGAAGTACAAGACATACTCGTGGATCGCCAGTAAGCGTCCGGCGCAACCGCTAAACGAGAAGATCATCCAACGTGGTGTCGACGATGCTCTGAAAAAGCTGGGGTTCGCGAAAGTCGCGGACGGCGCCCCCGCCGATCTCAACGTCGCTTACCATGTCGCGGTGGAGGAGCGCACTGAGGTAGTTGGTTACGATTACGGCTACTATCCCGGACGCTGGCGGCGCATGTCCGGGGGCATGGTGACTTACAACGAGTACAAGTATCAGCAGGGCACGCTGGTGGTCGATCTGGTGGACGCGGGGAAACACGAGATGATCTGGCGCGGCGTCGCCACCGATACTGTGCCCACCAATCAAGCGAAAGCGGAGAAGGCAATGGCGAAGGTGGCGAAGAAGTGGTTCGCCAAATGGCCGCCGAAATAAGATGGCAACGATGCCCAATCGATATCCCAAACTGCACAACGCGATGTGGCCCGGCCTGGTCGGGAAAGGGCCCGACTCCGAGCCGCCCATCGATCTCGACACGATGCTGAAGTTGACCGCCGCCGCGAATGTGGACGGACAACGATTCGAGGGCGTCGATCTATTTCTTTCCGAACCGCATACGCCGATCGACGCGACGGACGACCAACTGAAGGCGCTCGCGGAGAAGCTCGCCAATCACGGCTTCGTAGCCGGATCGCTCGTCGCGCCGGTGTGGCCGCCGACGGGGGGAGGGTCCGCGATGGGCACGGCGGAGGAGCGCCAGGCTTTTCTCACGCAGGTTCGTAAAGCGTGTGCGATAGCCAAGCGTCTATGCGAACTCGGCGCTCGCGAATATGGCGTAGTGCGCATCGACTCCGCGGCGGGCGTGCACGAGTGGTCCTTAGACGCGGCGGGGAATCAAAAAAAGATCGCCGAGACCTTCCGCGATGCCTGCACAATCGCCGAAGGCTATGGCGAGCGCCTCGCCGCCGAGGGCGAGATTTGTTGGGGCGGCATGCACAGTTGGCGGCGCATGGTCGAGCTGCTCGAAATGGTGGACCGTCCTAAGACCATCGGATTCCAAGCCGACATGGCGCACACGCTTCTCTACACGATGGGCTACAACGCGCCGGAAGATCGCATTCTGCCCGAAGGCTACGCGTGGGATAGCGACGCCGCACTCGCCGACGCGCTGAAAAAGGTCACTGCCGCACTGCGCCCCTGGACGATCGATTTCCACGTCGCGCAGAACGACGCAACGGTAAAGGGTTCGGGTTCGCACGACAAGACCGGCCGTCACTGTCTGCCTAACGATCCGAACGGGAAGCTCGACATCGCTCGCGACGCGGGCTACTGGCTGCGCGATGAATCGGGCGCGCTCACCAAAGCGGTGGAGCATATCTGCTGGGACGGCTGTATGTTCCCCAACCAAACGATGATGAAGCCCGAGACTTGGAACGACGTTCTGCGCGCCATGCTCGCGGTGCGGGAGGCGCACGGATGGCAAGCCTAAGGAAGATCAACGTAGGCATGGTGGGCTACGGCTTCATGGGCCGGGCCCACTCGAACGCATTCAAAAAAGCCGGCAGCTTCTTCCCCTTGAAGCACGAGATCGTGCTGAAAGCCGCCTGCGCGAGGAGCGAGGAGAAAGCGAAGGCGTTCGCCGGAAACTGGGGTTACGAGTCCTACGAGACAGACTGGCGCAAGCTAATCGCGCGCGACGACATCGATCTCGTAGACATCGCGAGCCCGAACGACACGCACCGCGACATCGCGCTCGCCGCCGCCGAAGCGGGAAAGATGGTGATGTGCGAGAAGCCGCTCGGCCGCAATCCCCAAGAGAGCGAGGAAATGGTGGTGGCGGTAGAGAACGCCGGAGTCGCCAACATGGTTTGGTACAACTACCGGCGTATTCCGGCGGTGGTGCTCGCAAAGCAACTGGTCGAGGAAGGACGGCTTGGAAAAGTGTTTCACTACCGCGCCAAGTTTCTCCAGGACTGGACCATCTCGGCGGACTTGCCGCAAGGCGGCGCGGGCTTGTGGCGTCTCGACGCAAGCGTCGCGGGTTCGGGCGTCACCGGCGATCTGCTTGCCCATTGCATCGATACGGCAATGTGGCTGAACGGCCCGATCGATTCGGTCACCGCCGCCACCGAGACCTTCATCAAGGAGCGCAAGCATAACCTAACCGGCGGTGTCGAGAAAGTGTCGATCGACGACGCCAGCCTCTTTCTCGCGCGATTCGCCAACGGCTCCCTTGCGACGTTCGAAGCGACGCGGTACGCTCGCGGGCACAAGGCGCTCTATACCCTCGAAATGAACGGCGAACGAGCGTCGTTCTTCTGGGATCTGCACGACCTGCACCGACTGCAGTATTTCGATCATCGCGACGAAGGCCAGTTGCGCGGTTGGAAATCGATTCACGTTTCCGACGGCGAGCAACCTTATATGAAGAACTGGTGGGTGCCGGGTCTGCAGATCGGCTACGAGCATTCCTTCGTCCATCAGGTAGCGGACTTTTTCCTGGGACTCGCAGAAGGCAACGTCCCCGGCCCAAGCTTCCGCGACGGTCTAGCGACGGACTACGTCTGCGACGCCGTGCTGCGTTCTGCGCAATCCGGCGAGTGGGTGAAGGTCAGGCGCGCGAATTCGATTGACATGTAGTGTGAAGCTCGATATGCTTCCCCGCAAGTAAAGGGGATAGCATGCACTTCCGCGCGCTCACTCTAGCTTTATTCGCGATTCCGGCGTTCGCACAGCAAACCGCAACTCTTAGCGGAACGGTCACCGATCCAACCGGAGCTGCCGTTGCGCGCTCCTCGCTTCGCTTAGTCAATACGGACACCGGTGAGACTTACGCCGCCGTGTCCAGCGACACGGGCGATTTCACGATGCCGCTCGTGAAGCCCGGTTCGTACGAATTGGTCGTTGAATCGCCCGGATTCAAGCAATACCGGCAGCGGGGCATCACGCTCGAGACCGGCATTCCGGCGCGTATCGATCCGCGCCTCGAAGTCGGAGGTACCACCGAAAGCGTCACGGTCGACGCGAGCGTCCCGCAACTCCGCACGGAGAGCGCTTCGGTAGGCAACGTCGTGCGCAACGAGACGATCGCCAACATGCCGCTTGTCGGCCGCCGCGCGGCGCAATTGGCTCGGCTGAATGGCTTCATGGTGCAGAATGGCACCGGATCGAACTTCGCGATGGCGGGCGGGCGCGGCGACAACTCGAATTGGACCATCGACGGCGGTAACGCGCAAAACATTCTGCTGGGTGTCGCGACATTGAACTTCGATCCGCCCATCGATTCTCTCGAGGAGTTCAACGTCGAGATTTCGAATTACAAAGCCGAACTCGGGCGCACCGGCGGCGGCAACGTGCAGATGACCACCAAGTCGGGGACGAACAAGTTGCACGGGTCCGTCTATTGGTTCTTGCGCAACGACGCGCTCGACGCGCGGAACTTTTTCGCGGCGACCCGGCCGAAATTGCGCTACAACCAGCCGGGCGCGTCCATCGGCGGCCCGGTAATCAAGGACAAGACGTTCTATTTCTTCAACTACGAGGCGATCCGCCGCAAGAGCCAGAACACGATCCTCGCCGGTATCCCGACGCCCGCCGAGATTCAAGGGAATTTCTCGGGACAGACGACGGTGGTTCGCGATCCCGTTACGCAGCAGCCTTACGCGGGCAACATCATTCCCGTCTCGCAGCAGGATCCGGTGGGACGCGCGATCGCGCAGTTGATTCCCGCGCCGAACGTCTCCGGAGCGCCGAGCCGGAACAACAACTACCGCTTCAATCAGCCCGTCGAAAATCCGACCAACGTGTTCGTCACGCGCATCGACCATAACTTCAACGCGAACCACCGAGTGTACGGGCGCTACTTGGTCACCGCTTGGAACTTTACCGATAGCGGGCCGATTTTTCCTACGCCGGGTGTCGATTCCAGCCATCAGCGGTCGGACGGTGGGTACCACAATTGGTCGGTCACGTATCTGCACAATTTCAAGCCGACGTTGCTCGGCGAACTGCGCTACCAGGCGGACTGGCGGAAGTTCCACAATTACGGTGGCGGGTTAGGACTGGGATTAGCCGAAAGAATCGGGCTGCGGGGCACCAATCCGCTGTACTTCCCTAGGATTAATGTCACCGGCATGTACTCGTTGGGCAGCGGCGAGCAAGAGCGTCGGCAGGTGCCGATTCGCGGCGATAACTGGACGTATAGTTTGACGAGCGTTCGCGGCAGCCAAACATGGAAGTTCGGCGCGCAATATCGTAACTCGCGCAACGACGATTTACCGCGCGGTTCGGCGGGCGGCAACTTTACCTTTACTCCTGTCGCTACGGGCGACGCGTTCGCATCTCTACTTACCGGCTGGGTGGCATCCGGTTTTCGCGATGAATCGGGTACGGTGCAGTCGCTCGCGGCGACGCTTGGGCTCTACGCGCAGAACGACTGGCGCGTGTCCTCGAAGCTGACTCTAAATCTCGGACTGCGCTGGGACATCGACCAGCCCCGGCACGAAGGCATCAACAATCAGCAGAATTCGTTCGAACAGAATGCCACGAATCCGGTTTGCAACTGCCCCGGCGCGATGGCGTGGTCGGGGCGCAATGGCCGGTCGATCTACGCGCACAACTTCGACTGGAACAACTTCGGCCCGCGGATCGGTTTCGCTTACCGCGCGACGGACAAATGGGTCATTCGCGGCGGCGGGGCGATTATTTACACCGGCCAGTACGACCAGGCTTCGCCCTTATCCGTGCGCCTTGGCTTCTCGGTGCGCGGCGATTACATCTCGCCGGACGGCGGCCGCACGGCGGCGTTCCTATTGCGGAATGGCGTACCCGCGATTCCGACACCGTCGGAATCTAGCCTTGTTCCCGGCTTTGGCGCGGTACCGATCGGGCAGAATCCAAATCTCAGCGTCGAATTCTTCGAGCCATCGGGCCGCGTCGTGCCGTATCTGATTCAGTCCAACCTAAATATCCAACGGCAGCTCTCGCGCAACATGATCGTCGAAATCGGGTATCTGGGGACGCAGGGGCGAAAGCTGGTAGCGCCGGGGACGCGGTCGATCAATCAGGTCCGGCCGGAACTGATTCGGCCCGGTAACGTACAAGCGCTCCGGCCCTATCCGCAGTACTCCGACGTGCGTGTGGTGCAGCCGACGATCGGGAACTCCAACTACAACGGCATGAACGTGAAAGTGGACCGCCGCATGACCAACGGTCTCCAGTTCGGGTTTAACTACACGTGGTCGAAGGCGATCGACGACATCGAGTCCCGCAACGAACTCGGCGGCAACGCGGGCGATAACGCGTTTGCGAATCTGTACGACCGGCGGTCGGACAAAGGACTTTCCGGCAATCACGTCTCCCATCGCGCGATCGGAAATATGGTTTGGGAGTTGCCTGTGGGTAAGGGAAAGCCGCTCAATATCCAGAGCCGCGCGGCGAATCTACTGGTCGGCGGGTGGTCTACTGGATTGATACTCGAAGCGCGCACTGGCTCGCCGTTCGGAATCATCGAGAACAACGCGGCGACGGTTTATCCGACGGCGGCCACCGTTCGTTCCAACGCTACCGCGCCGTATCAAGTCAATCCGAATTGGCGGTCGAACGTGCTGGGCGAGCCGTACTTTATTACCTCGACGTTCGCGCAGCCCGCGTTCGGGACTTTTGGAAACCTGGGGCGCACGGTCGCCATCGGCCCCGGCGCGCTGATCGGCGATCTATCGATCTTGAAGGACTTCGCCGTTACCGAAACACATCGTTTGCAGTTCCGCTGCGAAATGCTGAACTTCATGAATCGCGCGAACTTTAATCTACCGGCGCAAGCGAGAGGGAATCCCGCCTTCGGCCGGATCAATAGCCTGATCGACGGCAATCAGGCGCGCATCATCCAACTGGGATTGCATTACCGGTTTTAGCTAAACGACGCTTCTAGCTAGACCAGCGCCGCGCGAATCACTTCGCCGGCCACGTCGGTGAGCCGGAAATCGCGGCCCTGGAAACGGTAGGTGAACTTCGTGTGGTCGATCCCGAGTTGATCGAGGATGGTCGCCTGCACGTCGTGAACATGCAGTTTTTGGGTCGGCGAAAATCCGAGGTCGTCGGTACCGCCGACCACCGCACCGCGCTTGACGCCGCCGCCGGCCATGATCAGCGAGTAGGCGTCGATGTGGTGGTTGCGACCGATCTTGCCCTTCTCGCGCACTTCGCCCATCGGGGTGCGGCCGAATTCGCCGCCCCAAATGACCAGAGTGCGGTCCAGAAGTCCGCGTTGCTTAAGATCGGCAATCAGCGCGGCGGCGGGACGGTCCACTTCGCGGCACACGCCGTCGAGCTTCGCCAAGTCGTCGTGATGGTCCCAATCGGCGTGGTAGAGCTGCACGAACCGCACCCCTCGTTCGACGAGCCTTCGCGCGAGGAGGCAGTTGTTGGCGAACCCGGCGTTGGGCGAGCCAGGGTTTGCGCCATAGGCTTCGAGCGTCGCCTTCGACTCCTTCGAGAAATCGATTAGTTCGGGTCCGGAAGTTTGCATCCGGAACGCCATTTCGTATTGCGCAATCCGGGTGTCGATCTCGTTGTCGCCAAGCCGTTCGCGCGTTATCGCGTTCAAGTCGCGCAACACGTCGATGGTCTGCTTTTGCTCTTCCGCGCCGACGCCCTTCGGGTTGGCTAGATTGAGGATGGGCTCGCCCGTCGAACGGAAGGGTACGCCTTGATGCGAAGTCGGCAGGAAGCCGCTCGACCAGAGCGCCGCCCCGCCGCGAGGCCCGCGCGGACCGGATTGCAGCACGACGAAACCCGGCAGATCTTTCGATTCGCTGCCTAATCCGTAGGTCACCCAGGAGCCGATGCTCGGCCGGCCGGTACGTACGGAGCCGGTGTTGACGAACAGCTTAGCCGGGCCGTGGTTGAAGTTCTCGGTGGCGACACCGTGGATCATCGTGATGTCGTCGGCGACGGTCGAGAAATGCGGCAGCAGATCGGAGAAGTGGATACCCGCCTGCCCGTAGCGCTTAAACTCGCGGCGCGAGGCGAGCAGTTTCGGCGGGTCTTTCGCGAACGTATCCATGAACGCGAAGCGCTTGCCCTTGATCAATTCGTCGGGCGCGACCTTGCCGTCGTACTTGACCAACTCCGGCTTGTGCTCGAAGAGTTCGAGTTGGCTCGGGCCGCCGCACATGAACATGTAGATCACGCTGTCCACCTTCGCCGGATGATGGCGGGTGGCGGCGAACAACTCCGGCGCGGCCAATGTGGCAAGCGCGGCCCTGCCGACACCCACGCCGCAGTCGCGGAAAAAGTGGCGGCGCGTCTTGTTTAAGAGGTCGTTCATGGGCGCACCAAAAATTCGTCGAGATTGAGGAGCACGCGCGCGGCGGCGGGCCAGGGGTCGCGGCCGCTATCCTTCTGCACTTGGACGAAGCGCGCGAGGCGCGCCGATTCCTCGGGGCGAGGATCGCGTCCGAGCGTCAGACGGTAACCGGCGGCGATGCGCGCTTCGTCGCTCGATTCCAAGGCCATACGCTTCGCCAATGCCTGCGCCCATTCCACCGATCCTTCGTCGTTCAACTGGGTGAGGGCTTGCAACGGCGTATTCGAACGCACGCGGCGCGCGCAGGCGACCGTGGCGTCGGGCGCGTCGAAAACGATCAGGCTTGGGTGCGGCGCGGAGCGTTGGAAAAACGTATACATGCCCCGACGGTAGCGATCTTCGCCGGTCGAGGTTTTCCACTCGCGGCGGACCTGGGTCACCTGATACACGCCGGCGGGCTGGGGAGGGAACACGCTTTGTCCGCCGACCTTCGCCGCGAAAAGCCCGCTCGCCACCAGCGAGGAGTCGCGAACAATTTCCGCTTCCAAACGCAGTCGAGACTGCCGGCCCAGCAGCTTATTGGAGGGATCCACGGCGGCCAAATCCGCGCGATGGTCCGACGCCTGCCGGTAGACGTTCGAAGTGACGATCGAACGGTGCAGCTTTTTCATGCTCCATCCGTTGTCCATGAAGTCGAGCGCTAGCCAATCGAGCAACTCGGGGTGCGAGGGCTTGTCGCCTTGCGTGCCGAAGTCGCTCTCGCTCGCGACCAAACCTTGTCCGAAATACTGCTGCCAGACGCGATTGACGGTGACTCGCGCCGTCAGCGGATTGCGCTTGTCCACCAGCCATTTCGCCAAATCGAGACGATTCCCACGCCGTCCTTCGACACCGAGCGGGGGCATGACGCTGGGCGTTCCGGGTTCGACGCTCGCGCCCTTGCGCGTGAAATCGCCGCCGAGATGGATGTACGCCGGACGCGGCTGCGGAAGTTCGCGCATGATCATTGTGCGCGGCAGCTTGGGACGCTTTGAGCGGAGCGCGGTTAATTGCTTGGTCATCGCCTTCGCGGTGGGATCGACCGTCGCGTCGCCTACGAAGTTATCGAGGTACTTGCGCATCTCCGCTTCGAGATCGACGACTTCCTTCTCCCACTTGGCGAACTTGGCCTTTTCGGATTCGCTACCCAATTCGAGAAAGGGTTTGTTGAAGTACTTGCGGTCCGCTTCTTTGTCCACTTCGTCGGTGTCGTTGAAGAAGGCGAAGAACTGGTAGAACTCGCGCTGCGAAATCGGGTCGAACTTGTGATCGTGGCAACGCGCGCAGCCGAGCGTCAGTCCGAGAAACGCCGTACCGGTAGTGGCGACGCGGTCGGCGACAGCCTCGACGCGGTACTGCTCGAAATCGATGCCGCCCTCGAAGTTGCTCGGGGTATTGCGATGAAAGCCGGTGGCGATCAGTTGCGGTTCGGTGGGGTTGGGCAACAAATCGCCGGCGATTTGCTCGGTCGCGAAACGATCGAACGGCATGTCGCGATTCAGCGCGTCGATCACCCAGTCGCGATACATCCAGATGTCGCGCGGCGCGTCGATGGTGTAGCCGTCCGAATCGGCGTAGCGGGCGATATCCAGCCAGTGCCGTCCCCAGCGCTCGCCGTAGTGCGGCGAAGCGAGCAGGCGGTCGACCAGGCGTTCGTACGCTCCAGGCGCGGTGTCTTTGAGGAACGCTTCCCGCTCGGCCAGCGTGGGAGGGAGACCGGTAAGGTCGAGGCTCACCCGCCGCAACAACGTCTCCCGGTCCGCCGGTTTCGACGGCGCGAGTTTCGCCGCTTCGAGTCTCGAGAGCACGAACCGGTCGATGGGGGATGCGGCCCAGCTTGCCTCAAGAACCTCGGGAAGCGGCGCTCGCTTAAGCGGCTGAAACGCCCAATGGTCGGCGCCCGGGCGTTTGGCGCGGGCCGTGGATTCGGGCATTGGCGCACCTTCGGCAATCCACTTTTCGATCGCGGCGATTTCCGCGTCGGCGAGTTTTCGCCCGGGTGGCATTTTCAAATCGCCGGTCTGCTTTACGGCTTCGGCAATAACTGCCAACCCCACGCCCCGATTTCCGCCCTGTAGAAGAGCCTCGCGGGATTGAAGCGAAAGTCCGCTCGTACGGTTTGCGTCGGTGTGGCAGCCTAGGCAGTTTTTGCGCAGGATCGGCCGGACGGTGGACTCGTAGAAAACAACCCCCGCCGGGGGCGCGGACTGCGCGTAAACCAACATCGGCAGGAGCATGAGCGCGCCGCGCATGCTCCTACCTTATCTCAACGGTTCGCGCTACGGACGGCGGCCCTTGCGGCCTTCCCGGAACTCGCGCACGCGCTCTTTCTTGATCTCGTCCCACTTCGTTTTCTGCTCCGCGGTGAGGACTTCGGAAATCTTCGCGTCGTTCTGTTCCTGAATCTCGCGCATGCCTTTCATCATTTCGCGGCGGCTGCCCTTGTTTTCGTCGCGCAGAGCGCGCATCTTCTCGGCCTGCTCCTTGAAAATCGGCTCCAGCTTCGCCTTTTGATCGGCGGTTAAGTTCAGTTCCTTGGCCAGCTTGTCCATCCGCTCTTGAGGCGAGCCTTCCGGGCCCTGCGCGAAGGCGAGGCCAAGGCTAAAGACGGCGACTGCGATTTGTTTGATCATTCGTTTCAAACTCCTTATTCCCGTAAACACGGCTTCCGCCCGGCGGTTGCGGTGGCCTATTTCGGCACCGCGATCTCAAAGTGCATGCCGTCGAGCCGAGTGAAATGGCCGCCCCAGAAAAAGCCGTGCGCGTGCGCGATCGCCACCAGCTCCCAAACGCACCCTCGTTGGCCCGCCGCCGCCGTCGGACGGTTCAGCGGATTCTCCGGGGCGTTGATGTCGAACGCCGTTCCGAACGAGTGATTCGACAAGACGGTTTGGCTGCCTCGAATGAATCTCGCGTCGTACGCCCCCGCCCAGCTCAGGACGCGGCCGAGTAGGCCCGCATCGCCCCACGCCTTCCACAGCGCGAGCAATTGCGGCGCGGCCCGCTTGTGGAAGCGGGCGAACCCGTTGGTATGCAGGCCCGCGATTCCGATCAGTTGCGGGATTTGCACGCGGACGATGTTCTCGCGCTCCCAGTTGTCCACGATGCGAATGGCTTCGCGGTCCGTTTGCGTCGGCGCCGGGACGAACGAGAACGTACCGAAGGCGGCGGCGCGCGCCGCCGTGTCGAGCGGAGCAAAACCGGGCCGAGCGGGGAATACCAAGGGTGTGGGCACGTACGCACGGTATTCTGAAAGTTCCCCGGAATGCAAATTGAAAAAGTGTACGAGCCTCAGCGTTTTGAGGCGCGTTGGGCGCAGTGGTGGGTGGATCGCGGCTTTTTCCAGGCGGATGCCGAATCTACCAAACCGATGTTTTCGCTGGCGATTCCGCCGCCGAACGTCACCGGATCGCTCCACATGGGCCACATGCTGGAGCATACGCTGATCGACGTTGCGATTCGCTGGCGGCGGATGCGCGGCTACAACACACTATGGTTGCCCGGCATGGACCACGCCGGAATCGCGACACAGATGGTGGTGGAACGCAAGCTCCTGAAGGACGAAGGCGTTACGCATCTTTTTGGTAATCCTGGCACCACGGAGCTGCCCGTGATGCACGCGCTGAAGGAGCACCCGCAG
>JANRJS010000036.1:0-201324 GCA_033763835.1 Bryobacteraceae bacterium
CCAGCCGAAGGGAGCGGCGGGGAAGCCTGGCGTATCGGGATAAGTGAGCGTGAACTGCACGGGAGTGCCGCCGCCCAGCGATCCGGTGGGCGAAAAGCCGGAGGGCGTACCTGTCGGCGCGGACTGCAGCGTCCAGGTGCCTTGCAGCGTGCGGGATGCGGGGATGCCCCCGCTCACGGTGCTGTTGCGCAGGTATACGTTGCGAGCGAAGTTCGCCTTGAAAATCAGGCTCACAGTGAGAGTCACCGTATTGCCGGACCGGGCCACGGAAGAGTTGAGGGTACTAATCGCGCAGACCGGATCCTGGAGAACGTTGGAGGCGGTGCCGGGAGCGATGGGACCGGCGAAAAAGCCCCGGGCGCTATCGTAAAGCCAGAGACCGTTGCCGGCATTGTCGAAGTGGACGAAGCAGAAAGGCTGACCGCCGCCGTCGGGAGCGGCAGCGAACAGCAGTTCTCCCCACACCACGTCGTTGAACCCATTGGGGCTGGTGTAGCGGGCGGTAAACGTTTGCGTGGCCCCCGCACCCGAGGTGGGGAATAGCGGAGCGGTCGGGTCGGGCGCCGATACTACCAACCGGACCGGGATGTTACGCGGCGAATTGCCCGCGCCCGCGGAAGTCACCGTAATGGTGCCGTTATAGCTTCCGGTCGCCAAACCAGCCATGTTGAACGAGACAACGGCTGCGCTTGGCGTGGTCCCATTTACCGGAGACGCCGTTAGCCAACTGCCGCCGGAGGAAGAGACGCTGTAACTCAAACCGCTTCCGGTGCTACCAATTGCCAGATTCACGGGATTGGGTGCCGGACCGCCGATGACGTAGCTTAAGTCAATCGCTTCCTGACTGACCGTAAGGTTCGGTGGGATCGAACCGGTTGTGGCGCCGATTCGCAGCAGGTAGTCCTTGCGCGACTGCACGCCCGCCGCATCGACAACATCGACGCGGATGAGGTGGTTATTCACCCAAATTGGAGTGCCGCTTAGCACGCCCGCCGAGCTCAGCGACATGCCGATCGGCATTGAGGAGAAATAAGCGGGCGTGAAAGTGTATGGCGCTGTTCCGCCCGAGGCAGTCAGCGCCTGCGAGTATGCGACACCTACCGCCGCTGGAGGCAGATAGCGCTCGATGGGCGTCACCGGATTCGCGTAAATGGTGATGCTCAGGGCAATGGATCCGGAGTTTCCAACCGAGTCGTTGACGCGCAGGTAGATCGTCCGCGTTCCGGTCGTAGTGGGAATTCCGGAAATACGAGCCGAAACCGAGCTGCCTCCTCCGACGAGATTGAGACCCGCCGGTAGTTCGCCGCTCAGAAGCGTCCAGGTGTACGGGCCGGTACCGTATCCTAACCAACGCAACGTATCGAGATCAAAGCTATACGGCTGTGCGACATACCCAAGGGGCACAAGGCCGGCCAAAGGAACTCCAGTCGGACCCACGGCCGGAAAAACGCTCCAACTCAACGACGAGCGGGCAGTGGAACCCGTGCTATCGGTAACGTCGATCCAGATGGTGAATTGACCCGCTTCGGTCGGAGTGCCGGAAAGCAGACCCGACGAAGAGAGAGTCACGCCCGGGGGCAAGAACGTGCCGCTCACCGAGTTAAAGGTTACCGGGGCCGTGGCGTTCGCCAGCGGAATCGATTGCGAAAACGGCACGCCCACACGGCCCGGCAAGAGCCGAAAGACGGCGGAGGGAATGGGCGTGAAATCGTTGTGAGCGAAATCGATCTTTCCGACGGTCAGCGTGTGCGTGCGGACGCCGATATTACCGGATGGATCGTCGGCGCGAATGCCGAACGTGTAGGTTCCGGCGGCCGTTGGGACGCCTGCCACGATGCCGGAACCGGCCGCCAGTCCCGGAGGTAGCGGGGTTCCCTGGATCAACTGAACTCCCGGCGGCAGCGTACTGCCAGGGGTCAAACTCCACGTAGCGCCCGTCGAGTTCGGGATCGAAACACTAAAGGTTTGCCCAAGAACGGCGTAGGGGACACCGATCAAACCGGTTCCTCCCGCGATCTGGCGTCCGTCGGAGGTACCGTTGATCGTCACGGTAATGAAGAAGTAGCTCGATTGTCCCGCCGAAGTGACCTTGATCCACAACGAAAAGCTTCCGGTGGAGAGCGGCGTACCGCTAATCAAACCGCTGGAACTCAGGGTCAGGCCCGGGGGGAGCCGAAGGTCGGGACGGATATCGTCGATCTCGAACGTACAACTGCCGGAGCAGCCTTCCGCCACTAATTGCCGGGAGTACGGCTGATTGTAGACGCCGGGCGGGAAGCTGGTCGCGGCCAATCGGTGATTCCGAATCCGAACGGTGAAGGTCCGCCGGATCGTTATGCCGGCCCCATCCGTGAGATCGATAGGGAAGTTGTATACTCCGTTTGCCGTCGGAACTCCCGCCAGTCCCCAGACTTGATCGTTTTGCGTGCCAAACCAATCGGTCCAGGTTCTCAGACTTAGGCCCGGTGGCAGAAGTCCCGGTGTCGGCGCGCTCATCGTGTAGGGAGGCGTGCCCCCGGTGAAGGTGAACGTCGCAAATTGGGATGCGCCGACGGTTCCGTCGGTCGAGAGCAACGGCGAGGTTGTAAACTGCGGCAGAGCGAGTTGCTGCCGGTTGCTGGCAACCATCCGATAGTTGCGAGTCGTCGAGACGGTGCCATTACTGAGCGTTACCGTAACGTTAAACGCTGTAGTGAAGGTCGGGGTCCCGGAAATCACGCCAGTCGTCGCGTTCAACGTTAGGCCGCCCGCAAAAGACGTGCCCGCGCTCCACGACCACGAATAAGTCCCCGATACCGGAGTGGGCGGGTTGGCCGTTAGCGTGAACGAGTAAGGCTCGCCTAGGTGCGCCAACGGAATAGCCGTCGTCGCGATCGAGAACGGCGCTACGTTGATGGTGTAAGTGCGATTGAGAGTCAAACCCGCGGCATCCGTGATGTCGAAAGTGAACGAGTAGCTGCCCGGCGTCGTCGGATTGCCGCTAAAGGTTCCGGTGGTCCAGTTGAAGGTCAGTCCCGGCGGTATGACACCGCTCGTCAACGTGAAGCTGGCCGTGCCGGTGACGTTCAACAAATTGATGGCGCTTGTGTAGGTCTGTCCCACGGCGGCGACGTTAGTCGGGGCATTGTTAACGGTTAGAGGCGTTACGCGCAACCGGAACTGTTGCTGCCCGAAACCGCCCGCGTTCGCGGCTTGCAGGACAAAGAAATACTCGCCAGGAGTGGTGGCCCGGCCGGTCAGCACCGCCCACACGGTAGAGCCAACATTACTGAGCGAGTTGCCCTTGAGCAGTGATAAACCAGGCGGTAGGGTGGAGCCCGGTGCCAAGGAGATATCCACCGGTCCGGGCGCGGCTCCGCCACTGGCTAGGTTGATCGTCAGGTTCCGGGTCATGACGGTTGCCGTGGACTCTACGCCCAAATCGCGGCCTTGGTTGAAGATCAACGTCGTCGCGCCACCTGGCGCAACCACGTTCAATGAAGCGCCAGACGGTCCGCGCGTGCCTCCAGCCGAGTCGACAACCTGGAACTGGTAGGACTGATTCCCGGTATAGAGCGGCGTTCCGCTCAAAGTCCCGTCGGCGGCGAGCGTCATTCCGGGAGGCGGAAGACCGACCAGCGAGAAGGTGTATGGTGGTGTTCCACCGGCGATGAGAAGCGGCTGCGAAAACGGAGCGCTTACCGTCGCCGTCGCCCCGTGGACTGGCAGCGAAGTGTTGACGGCCCATAGCGGAGAGACGCTCAGCGTGAACCCCCGAAATGTGCTGTTCCCCGCGCTGTCCGTCACGCGAATCAGCACCAAATTAAGTCCGATTTGGCGAACGCGCCCGCTGATCAGCGCCGCGCCAGGGTCCTGAGACCCGCGGACGGTGATCGCCGGTGCAAGTTGAATTCCCTCAGGGCTCGCGCCTTCCACTGAGTAGGTATATGGTGGCACCCCTCCAGACGGATACAAGGAACGGCCAAAATCATCGCCGTACGTGACCGATCCTAGATCGCTAGGGGTATCCCATCGTAACGGCTGAGTAAGCGCCGGACGCACGTAAATCTGGAATCGGCGGTTCAGCGTCTGGCCGGCCGAATCTGTAACGACAACCGAGAAGCCCCAAAGCGTTGTCGAGCCAGTCGGGGTTCCGGAAAGAACTCCCGCCGCGGATAACGATAAGCCGCCGGGAAGCGCGCTTCCCGAACCGAGGGCGTAGCTATATGGCGCGGTACCGCCCGCGACGGCGAGCGTCTGCGAGTAGGCCACGTTGACGTCGGCGATTAGCATCCGGCTTTCTGGCGTCGGGGCGACGAAGCGCAGCGGGCTGACACTCATTAAGTACGACCGGTCGTAGTAGTTTCCGGCCGAGTCCGTCACCCGAATCGGATGATTGCAGGTCAACGTAGCCGTGCCGGTGAGTAAACCGGTTGGGGAAATCGAGAATCCCGGACAGGCGGCGGAATAGAAAGAGAAAGTATACGGAGGAGTTCCGCCGTTCGGAATAAAGTTGACGCTATACGGCTGGCCGGCCGACGTTTCGGGAATCCACCAGTTCACGATATCCACTGGAGTGACGACGAAATTGATGTCCCGTTCGAAAGTCGATCCAACGGAATCGGTAACCCGTAACCGGCTGCTATAGCTACCGGGAGTCGTCGAGACACCGAAGAGCGTCGCTGGCGTTCCCGGTCCATACCAACTGGGGACGAAGGGGAAGTTGCTGACGCGGAAGTTGGGGATCAGGGCTGCGCTGGGAGCAAGGCCAAACGTATACGGAGGCACCCCTCCCGAAGCATTCAGCCCCATATCCCAAAATCCGAGCCTATTCCGCGAACCATTGGGCCATTGAGTAATGTTGAGCGGCGGGGTAATTCCGACGCCGTAGATTTGCCAGAAGAAATCCGCGTTGTAGGTGTATGTCGGCTGTCCGGCAAGGGTTTCCGTCAGCCGGACCTGAAAGAAATAAGCTCCGGTGGACGTAGGCGTACCGGTAATCGTCCCCGTAGGCGAGAGCGTTAAACCAGCCGGGAAGTTACCGGAGAAAAGCGAAAACGCCGTAGTCGCGCCGGCGCGGACGCCGCTCGGCGTCAAGGTCACGGTAGGAATGGGTGTACCGACATTGATGACGCTGGGGTTTGCCCAAGTAAAGTTCAGCGCGTTAATCTGCAACCTCACCTGTCGCAAGGCGTAATTCGCCGGATTGGCCGCGTCCGCCGCGCGCACGTAAAACGCGTAAAAACCTGGATTGGTCGGCGTTCCGATTAGCGTGGCCGTCGCGCCCGAAGTCGAGAACGCCATGCCCGGCGGCGGTCCTGCCGTATGTCCTGTAGGAACTTCAGCCGGAGGCACGGCGGGGAAAGTCCAGGAAAAAGTGCCACTGCCGCCCGAAGCGGTGAAGGATCTTGACGTCGCGGAACCGGTGCGATTGGTCCCGATCGTTCCGGTATTGTTAATCGTTACCTGTGACGTCACGCCCGGCAAGTTAATGGTGAAGCCCCACACCCGTTCGTCGATGTTGGGCGTCACAGGCGTGGAATCCGTCGTTCGGATCCGAACGTCGAACCGGCCCGTTTCGTTGGTAATTCCGGTGATTTGCCCGGTAGTTGGGTCTAGAGTCAAGCCGGTCGGCAGGGCACCGTCGACGATCGAATATTGATAGCCCGGCTTCCCGCCGTAGGCTCGGAGGAATCCGCTGAATGCAGCGCCAGGTACTGGGACAGCCGGGAAATCGACTTGTAGTGGGCTGATGTGAATCGTGTACGACCGAAACGTGTCAATCGGTGGTACCGAACTGTCCGTGGCCTTGAGCACGAAGTTGTAGGTCCCCACCGCACTCGGCGCGCCTAACAGAGCCAGAGGCCGCGCCCAATCGTAGAAAAGCTCGTTCACGTCGGGCTCGATGGCCATACCCGGCGGAAGGGATCCCGACGCGAGCGAGACCGTATATGGTGCGGTCCCTCGAAACACGCCAAAGTAGAAGTTGTTGAAGTTCCCCACTGTGGTCGAAACTAGGGCGCCTGTTGTGAGTTCCGGCTGGGTTCGAACTAGGTCATGAACCGTAACGTTGAATCTCAACCGCAGGATCGCGCCGGTGTTGTCCGTCACGGTGACCCGGAAATCGCTCGACGTTTCGCCTGTCGGGGTACCGGCGACTAGGACGTTCATCCCGGAAAGCGAAGCGCTCAGGCCGCCCGGTAAACTTCCTGAGATCGAAAGCGTGTAAGGCGGCGTGCCGCCTACGAAGCCGATGTTCTGGGAATAGGGAGTGCCGATTTGGGCATTGGGAAGTTGGCGGCCAGCTAGAAACCGCATCGGCGAGATACGGATGCTGTGATTGAATAAGCGGCTTATGCCCGTCGAGTCCGTGACCGTAACCACGACTGGGTTGAACACGCCAGCCGTCGCTGGCACACCGGAAATCGCGCCTGTCGCCGGGTCGAGACTGAGGCCCGTGGGCGCGCCCGTCCAGGAAAAAGTGAACGGAGGGATTCCTCCGGCGACGGCGATGGTCTTCGAGTAGCTCACACCGACGCTACCGTCGGGGTACTCAAATGTTTCTAGTTCCCGCAAGTCGGCGATCCGGATCTGTACCACCTTCTCCGCCGACGCGCTCGTGGCGTCGGTCACCCGGAAGCGGACGTTGGTGGTCCCGGTGGTCGTCGCCACGCCCCAAACTCGGATACCGGAAGGGTGATCCGGGCGAAGTTCCAGCCCCGCAGGCAGTGGGTCCAGTACGGTCCAGGAATAAGGAGCCGTTCCCCCGGTCGCGGTCGGCTGGATCGTAACCGGACCGAGAAACAGCGTATAGTTGTCTGACATCGTGACCGTTGGCTGCGCCCAAAGGCTCGAGGGTAATGAAAACAAAGCAAGCGCGTAGAAGAAGTGACTTAGCGAGCTGGTTGGACGAGAGGCGGTCATCAAACACTCCAAGAAAAATTAGAACGGTACTGAGGCTAGAAGAGTACCCCTAAGCCTTAGACCGTGTCAATGTATTAAGCGCAAGTCGGGAATAAAGCAGGAAACGCTAATCGAACTTAACCGAAAGAGTAATCGCTCGTTTGTATCTAGTACTTTCGGATTCTTCACCCGCATGTGGGGGCAGTTACGCCTCCAGCATCCTCCGCAAGTGACGCCACACCAACTCCACCGGCAGTCCAACCACATTGAAATAGCACCCCTCGATTCGCTCGGCGAACTTCGACGCCGCGCCTTGGATGCCGTACGCTCCGGCCTTATCCATCGGCTCGCCCGTCGCGACGTAGGCCGCAATCTCGGCATCGCTCATCGGGGCGAACCACACTTGAGTTGTCGCCGAGTCCAGCGCCGTCTCCTCGTCGCTCGCCAGGCAGATCCCCGTATGCACCTCATGCACCCGGCCCGAAAGCAACCGCAGCATCCGGGCGGCGTCTTCGCGATCCGCCGGTTTGCCGAGCACCTCCCCGTCCACCGTCACCGTCGTGTCCGCCGCCAGCACGATGTCGCCCGGCCGGGTCTCGATCGCCATCGCCTTCGCGTGCGCTAGCCGCCGCACATAATCGAGCGGATCCTCGCCCGGTTCGATACTCTCGTCCACATCGGCGGGTCGAACGGTGAATGGAATTCCCGCCGCGCGCAGTAATTCCGCCCGCCGCGGCGACGCCGAAGCGAGGATGATCGGACGCATGGTCAGATGCTACACTCTCGGTCATCCCCCGGGGCTACGGATTCCCTTGGAGCGCACAGGCCGGGAGCCACTAGCTCCCGGTCCGTTGTGCGCGTTTTAAGTTATGGAGCGAGTCGCTCGTCTGCTCACCAAACTGAAAGCGAAAAACCTGCCGCTCGGCCAGATGGTATGCGCCGCCTGGCCGGAGGCCGTCGGCAAGACCGTCGCCCGGCGGACCCGCGCCGTCGATCTAGTAGGCGGACGCCTGATCGTCGAAGTGGAAGACATGCTTTGGCAGAAGAACCTGCATGGCATGCGGGGGCAAATCTTGCGCAACCTGCGCCCGTTTGTAGACCAAGCGGTTACGGAAATCGAGTACCGGATCGCGATTCCACGCCGGCCGCCCGGTCAGGCGATGGATCGCACCGAAGACCCAGCGGGTGAGCGCCCTTTCGGCGAGGCCGCCGGAATCGCCGATCCGCTGTTGCGAAAACTCTACTTGGCGAGCGGACGCCGGAGAAACTGAAACCATGCGAATCACCGAACAGGAGGTCCGCTATGTGGCGGACCTGGCGAATCTCAATCTCGGTCCCGAGGAAACCGCGCGGATGACGCGCGATCTCGAAGGTATTCTCGACGTGATGGCGCGCCTGCAAGAGATCGACACGACGGGCATCGAGCCCATGGCCCAAGTCCTCTACGACGCTCCCGACACCGCCGCTCTCCGCGACGATCTCGACCGCCCCGAGCGCCGCTTCCCCAACGCGACCGTGCTCGAAAACGCCGCGCTCTCGGGCGGAGGCTACTTCAAGGTACCTAAGGTGATTGAGCGGTGAACGTAGACCGCATGACCATACCGGCGATCCGCGAAGGACTCGCGGCGAAAACGTTCTCCGCCATCGAACTGGCCCGCGAGGCGCTACGCTTCGCCGAAGCCGAGAATCCGAAGACAAACGCTTACCTAACCTTCTGCGTCGATCGTGCGATGGCCGCCGCCGAAGCCGTGGACGCGAAGCTCGCGCGAGGCGAAGATCCCGGACCGCTCGCCGGTGTGCCCGTCGCGGTGAAGGACGTCATCGTCACGAAAGGCGTGCGCACCACTTGCGGCTCGCGCATTCTCGAAAACTACATCCCGCCTTACGACGCGACGGCGGTGATTCGCTTGGAACAGGCGGGCGCGGTGATGCTCGGCAAGACCAACTGCGACGAGTTCGCGATGGGATCGTCGAACGAGAACTCGGCGTTTGGGCCGGTGCGCAATCCGGTGGCGCTCGACCGCGTTCCGGGCGGTTCGTCGGGCGGTTCGGCGGCGGTCGTCGCGCAAGGCACGGCGGCGGTTTCGCTTGGCTCCGATACCGGCGGCTCGATCCGGCAACCGGCGTCGTTCTGCGGAGTGGTCGGTGTCACTCCCACCTACGGCCGCGTGTCGCGCTACGGACTCTCGGCGTACGCGAGTTCGCTCGACCACATCGGTCCGTTCGCGAAGACCGTGGAAGACGCGGCGGCCGTGCTCGAAGCGATCGCCGGGCGCGACGAATGGGATTCCACTTCTGCGCCGGCGCCGGTGGGCGGGTATGTCGCCGCCTGCCGGGAAGACGTCCGCGGTATGAAGATCGGGCTGCCCAAGGAGTATTTCGCAGGGCTTGCGGCGGAAACCGGCGACGTGATCCAGGCCGCGGTCGAGCGCCTCAAGAAGCTTGGTGTCGAGCCGGTCGAGATTAGCCTGCCCGCCACCGACTTCGCCATCGCCTGTTACTACATCATCGCGACGGCGGAGGCAAGTTCGAACTTAGCGCGCTACGACGGCGTCCGCTACACCCACCGCGCGGAAGCGGAAACGCTCGCCGGTATGTACCGCCAATCGCGCGGCGAGGGATTCGGAGCGGAATGCAAGCGGCGTATCATGCTCGGGACCTACGTGCTCAGTCACGGCTACTACGACGCCTATTATTTGAAAGCTCAGAAGGTGAGAGCGCTCATCGCGCAGGATTTTACGAAGGCGTTCGAAAAAGTAGACGCTGTAGTGACCCCGGTGAGTCCGTTCCCCGCCTGGAAGTTGGGTGAAAAGGTAGACGATCCGGTGGCGATGTATCTCTCGGACATCTACACCATCACTTGCGACTTAGCGGGAATCCCCGGCATGAGCGTGCCGTGCGGGGTCACCGCGCAAGACAAGCTTCCAGTCGGGTTGCAAATCCTCACCCGCCACTTCGACGAGGCGGGCATGTTCCGCCTCGGCGCTGCGTTGGAAAGAACTACTTCTTAGGTGGATCTTCGATAATCAAGCCGGGTTTCACCGCGATCGCCAATCCTGCGACGGCGAAGATCGCCAGCAGCGGCACTACTAAGTCGAGCAATTGTTCCATCGAAAACTCCTTAATCAGTAGTCCTTCAAAAACAGCGCGTAGTTCCGGTCCAGGCTTCGTACAAACGAGATCACGTCCGACTGCAACTCGGCGTAGGGCGGGGCCGAACCGTTGAACCGGGTGTGCATCTCATCGACGATTTCGCGGCCTTTGAGCTTACCGCTGCATAGTCCGTAAACCTGAGTGCCGATCGGGCTTAGCGTCAAGTCGGACGCGCCTTGGCGAATGGTAACGCGGCCCGAATCCATGCGCGTAAAGGCCGGCACGCGCGTCGGGAATCGTTCGAGAATTTCCGAGTCGGGCAACTCGCTCGCCGCCTCATAGGCGTGTTCGCCGACCATGTCCCAGTAATATTGCATTCTCGGGAAAACCACCATTTGTTCCGAGTACATCGTCGAAACATTGAACTCGCGTTTCAGCCGGATATGCAACTCCATCTTCTCGCGAGGCAGGGTACCGATGATGCGTTGCACGCCGTCGCGGACGGTGTCGACGAAGTGCCCCCGGAAGTTATTGATCTCCTCGATCGACAGATTTTCGGTGGCGACCACGGGGAAGTTGAAGTTCGAGGAAGTCTTCAGCCCCGGGTCGAGCAGCGTCAAACCGTAATCCTGCGGACGGGCGTACAACTCCGTTCCGGCCAAAGGAGTCAGAAACGAGCAATTACATTCGAAAGTGCCGGGAGCCACTTCGTGCAAAAGCCGCTCGGCGAAGCGCATGGTCGTCGCTAAGGTCTCCCGGGTTTCCTTTGGCCCGCCGGCGATGAATCCACAGTAAATCGAGGCGATCCCGGCTTCGTGAAACCAACGAACGACTTTCTCGACCAAGTCGGGCTTCACGTTGAGGCGCTTATAGTCTTTCAACACGCCCAAGTCCGCCGACTCGACACCCAATTGAATACGATTCACTCCGGCGCTAACCAGATCCTCCACCAACTCCGGATGGCGGCTCACCATATCGACGCGCACCTCGCAGAACATCACCAAGTCTTTCCAAGGCGTGAATCGCTCTCGAATCATCCGCAGTACGGTCTTGGTGTGCTCGATATCCGAAGTGAACGTGTCGTCGTTGATCACGATGAAAGGGCGCTTGTAGCGCTCTACGAGACTCTCGATTTCGCGAAGAATGTTCTCCGGCGACCGGTGGCGGTACTTGTTCCCCATCCGCCCTTCGAAGCAGAACGTGCAGCGGAACGGGCAGCCCCGGCCGGTGATGATGCTCGCCTCGTAAACGTGATCCTTAGGTAGAAAGTCGCGGTCGGGGATGGGCACCGAATCCAAATCTTCGATCGGATCGCGCGGCGCGGTGAACTTCAGTCCCTCGGGCGTGCGGTAGCAAATGCCCGCCACGTCCTCCAGTCGCCCTTCGCCTTTAAGTAGCGCATCCGCGACCTCGCAGGCCGAAAACTCGCCCTCGCCGATCACCAGCACATCGGCGACACCCGCGTTCATGATGTCTTCCGGCTGCCCTTGCGACGCCGGACCGCCCAGCAGGATCAACAAGTCTTCGCCGAATTCCTTTTTCAGGACTTTCGACATATGGCCGACGTTGTAAAGATTATCGGTATCGACGGAGAAGCACACCATGCGTGGCGCCGCGCCGCGAATCGCGTCGAGAATTTGCGACCGGCGGGTGCCGCGCCGCGAGCAATCGAGATACCCCACCGAATGGCCGCGACGGCGCAAGGACGTCATCACGTACAACATCCCCAAGTGCGGCGCCGCGTCCGCGAAATAACTCTCGAACGGCGGCATGTTAACGAACAGAATTTCGGGAGAGGCGGGCATGAACGGCGCGGCCCGTTAGCGGATCGCGCCCGAGTGACGCCGGATCTGGACGAAACCGGAACTCTTGTGCCGGGGGCGCTCGTCGTCGATCGCCGGGGGCAGCGCCACAACTTCCAGATTCGCGCGGTACTGCCGCTGAATCACCCAGTCCTTTTTGAACTTAAAACGCGCTTGCGTCACGGCGACTACCCAGGTCCCAACGGCGACGGCGGTTGTGCCAACCAACACGGCGTTTGCGCCGGCCTGCTCCATCGAACCGCCCGGCTCGCCGGATACTACTTCGCGCTCAATCACCGGTTTCTCGTATTGCAACTCGTATCCTCCTTGGGTTTCAAGATCATGACGAAGGCGAATCCCGTTGTCAAGGGGTTTCTCGCTATGATTTTGGCGAGGAGACTTTCATGCCTTTTGAACTACCCGCATTGCCCTACGCGACGGACGCGCTTGAACCGCACATCGACAAAATGACGATGGAGATTCACCACGGGCGGCATCACAATACCTACGTCACCAACTTGAACAAGGCGCTCGAATCCGCGCCGGAGTTGGCCGGCAAGACGATCGAGGAACTGCTCGCGAACAATCTGGCCATCGTTCCGGAAGCGATCAAGACGGCCGTTCGCAATAACGGCGGCGGACACGCGAATCACGCGATGTTCTGGCAGCTCATGTCGCCGAAAGGCGGCGGCGAACCCACCGGTAACGTGGCGAAGGCCATCGCGGCGGCGTTCGGCGACTACGCGCACTTCAAAGAGAAGTTTGCGGCGGCGGCGGTCGGGCGCTTCGGCTCCGGCTGGGCGTGGCTGATCAAGTCCGGCGCGGGGGTCGAGATTACTTCCACGCCGAACCAGGACACCCCGCTCATGGAAGGCAAGACGCCGATCCTGGGCCTCGACGTTTGGGAGCACGCCTATTACCTGAAGTATCAGAACAAGCGGCCCGACTACATCGCCGCGTTCTGGAACGTAGTCAACTGGGCCGAAGTGGAAAAACGGTTTAACGCGTAGTTGCGAGGGGGCGCGCGTTCCGCGCCCCTAAAACACCAGCCGCAGGGCCATCTGAATGCGCCGCGGCTGATTCGCTTGATTCGTAATCACCCCGAAGTTTGTGTTCGTCGGAGCCAGTTGCGGCGCCGAGAAGATCGGTCGATTGGTCGAATTGAAGAATTCGCAGCGGTACGTCAAGTTCACCGTTTCCCCGATCTTGAATCCCTTGATCACCGAGAAGTCCAGTTGATTCACGCCGTCCTGCCGCAAGTTCGCGAAGCGCGTCGGGAATGTCCTCAGGTTGAAGTCCAACTGTTGCGCCGCGACGCGGTTAAACCGCGTCCGGTCGAAAGCGATATCGGGATTGTGCGGATCGATATTCAGCGGTCCGCCGAAATAAATCACGTTGCCCCAAGTCAGCGGAGCTCCGGGCTGCAACGTGTAGATCGCGTTGAACGTCCATTCGCCGACGGCCAGATTCGCCCACCGGTTCACGTTGCCCCCGAACCGCTTTCCGCGCCCGAACGGCAGATCGTAGCTTCCGTTCGTCACCAGCCGCCACGGCCGGTCTTCCGCCGCGATCCGCTTCTCGAGCAGCGGGTCGAGATCGTTCAACCGGCTGCGCTTCTCGATCAGCTTCGAGTATTGGAAGTTCCCCGTCAGTTGCAGTCCGCCCGAAAAGCGCCGCTCGATCCGGGCCTGCAGCGCGTGGAAATGCGACGATCCGTCGTTCAGCGCTTGCGCCGTAACGCTCGGAAACTGCGAGTAGCGCCGTAGTAACTGATTGCGCGCCACCAATCCGCCGTTCAGGGCCGTTCCGGGCAACAACCCGGCGTACGGATTCGCGACGTTTGCCGTCAAGGTGTTGATCGTGGCCTGATCGCGCGTGGGCGATGTACTCAGGAAGTTGACAGGAATCCCGTTTAGCGCTTGATCCACGCCCAGCCGCACCGCCTTGTTGCCCATGTACCCGATCTCGAACATCGTGCTTGCGCCGAGTTGTCGCGAAATTGATAGGTTCCATCGCACCGAGTACGGATTCTTCGTATCGGGGTTATAGAATGTAACCGCCCGTCCGAGGAAAGTATTCACTCCGAGAGACGACCCGCTGGGGGCGGCGAAGCCGTTCGGGAAGGGATTGGCGAGAGTCGCGGCCGGCGTCAAGAACCCGTCCAGAGTCGGCACGACGGGAGTCGCCTGACTGAAACCCAGTTGATTGGCGCCATTGATGCCGAGCACGAAGTAGTACACCCCCGCTCCGCCGCGAATCACCGTATTGCCGCCCAGTTTGTCCGGCTTCCAGGCGAAACCTACGCGAGGCGAGAAATTCAGCGAAGCCGTCGAATAGATTTCGCGATTCTCGTTCGAGGCGAACGTCAATCCGCCTAAGGGGCGAAACGCCGAAACGCTCAGTTCGGGAATCGGATTTAACGCGTACGCCGCCCGCGCCGCCGCGGTGATACTCAAATTCGCCGCGTCGTCGAAGCCATTGACGGAACGGTTGTATCGCTCGGTGGTGGCCCCTTCGTGCTCCGCGCGCAGGCCCAGGTTGAGAGTCAGGTTAGAACTTACCCGGTAATCGTCGGTGAAGAAAAATCCGTAATAGCTCCGCTTGTTCTGTCGCGACGTGTTGTTGTCGTAAACGCCGTCGGTCGGAAGCCCCAGCAGAAACGAGGCCATGTCCTGGCCCAGCGGAGCGGCCGCCGCATTGTCGAGCGGCCCTTGCGTCCAGTTAGTCCCGAACAGGAAATCGCCGTTCGAAAAGCCGAAGTTCAACTGGCTCTCGCGCTGCTGCCGGATGTCGGCCCCGAACTTCAGGCTGTGCTTCGACAGGATTTTCGTCACGCTCTCGAAGAGTTGAAAACTGTCGAACGGAAACGTGGTGCCGCCGGTATCGCCGAAGCCGGTGTAGCGGGAAAAGCGGATTCGCGGTACAACCCGCTTGCTGGAGTTCGCCGCCAAATAGGCGGGAAACCCCAGGCTCGTCGAATCGAAACCTTCCGTAAAGTTGCGTAGCGGTTCGGAAAATCGGGTCCAATTCGCGCGGCTATTCAGCATCAAGGTCGGCGAAAACGTATAGACATCGTCGGCCATGATGCCCCAATTGCGCCGCGACAGCCCGGTGCCCGAAGTTACGGGATCGGTCAGCGACTGATTCAAATTGTTCGAGCCCTGCCCGACGCGCTGGTTGTGCCGGACGCCGGCGAACAGCTTGTGGCGGTCGGAAATGTTCACGTCCATCCGGCCGATGTAGTTAAAGAAATCGTTCCGCTCGCCGCTGGTAGTGGATAGCAGATTGTCCTGGCCGTCGGGCAATCCGGCTTGGTTCGGCGCGGGATAGTAGCTCAAGTAGTTGCGCGCGATCGGCGAAATGCGGTTCGCGGGGATGACGTTGCCCGCAAACGGAAGCCGCCGCACGCGCGCGCCTTCTCGCACTCCCGTCGCCGGATCGTAGATTTGATATGCGTTCCCCGAGGCGAGCAGCGCGGAAAAATCGCCGCCCTTCTGCGCCGCCGTCGGCACCGTCGAAACCACCGGAGCCGGAAGCGAATCCTTGATGCCTTCGTAGCCGAAGAAGAAGAACACGCGGTTCCGTCCGTCGTAGAGCTTCGGAATCCACACCGGTCCGGAGACGCTTCCGCCGTATTGGTTGTAGCGGGACACCGGTTTCCGGGCTCCCGCTTTGTTCGTGAAGAACGGCGTTGCGTTGAACGCCGAGTTCTAGTTGAACTCGTACAGCGTGCCGTGAAAACGGTTGCCGCCGCTTTTCAGAATGATGTTGACGACGCCGCCGCCCGTGTGGCCGTAAGCCGCATCCACATTGAACGACTCCGCCTTCACCTCGGACACGGCGTCCATCGGCGGGTTATAGGCGACGCGATTGTTCCCCGTCGCGTCCGGAGCGCCGTCGATCAGCAGTTCATTCGACTGGCTCGGAGCGCCGCCCATCGAAAAGCCCGCCGGTCCCGCGTTATCGAACGGGCGCGTAAATCGCGGGTCGTTCGTCGGCACCACTCCGAACGCCAACTGCGCGAGCGCCAGCGGCGTCCGGCCCGAGAGCGGCATTTTCTCCACTTGTGCCGAGGTGATCACTTGCCCGACGCTGGCCGTCGCCGAAGGCAGCAACGGAATCTCTTCGGTGACCGTCAGGGTTTCGCTGGTCGCACCGACCTCCATCCGCAAGTCGAGAGCGATCCTCTCGTTGGCTCCCAGCACGACGTTCGTCCGGTCGAGCTTCTTGAATCCCGCCAACTCCGCCGTCAAACGGTAGACGGTCGGCGGCAGGAACGGCAGCGTGTAAAGGCCCTCCTCGTTGGTCACCGTTTCGAACTTCGCCCCGGTGTCGACTTGGGTTAGCGTCAGCTTTACGTTCGCCAGCACTGCGTCCTGCTGGTCGACCACCCGCCCGGAGAGCGTCGCCCGGTACTCCTGGGCGGTAACTGCACCCACAGCCGCGCAGGCCAAAAGAACACTCGTCGAGAAGCTCTTCATTGACGGACCTCCTGAGCGCAATTCCACGCAATCTCACGCGGAACGTATCCGAAGTTCTATGTCAATACGAAGCGAAAATCAAGACGTGTTTTCTTAACCTTTAAAACGCCAATCGCAGCGCCATCTGGATTTGCCGGTTCGGGCCAGACAATCCCGTAATCGTGCCCGCCGCCGGGGAGCCGATCGACGAATTCGGCAGACCGAACTGCGGCGTGTTGGTCAAGTTGAAAAACTCGCTTCGATATTCGAGCTTGAACCGCTCCGTGATCGCGAAGTTTTTGAAGATCGAGAAATCGAGATTCACGCGTCCCGGCCCGTAAAGGATGTTGCGCCCGCCGTTGCCGTAGGTGAACTGCGCGGGCGTGCGCCAAGCGGAGTTCGCCGTGTTTAACGACGGGTCAAACCAGGCGGCGCGCGTCGGCGCTTTGATCGACCCGTCTTTGATCCGGTCCGGGCGGCTTCCGCCCGCGTTCGCCACGGGAGCCTGCAACTGGGGTGTAAACGGCAGCCCGGTCTGCCAAGTGAAGATCGTGTTGGTCTGCCAACCGCCGACAATCAAATCCGCGAAGCGGCTACCTGGATCGAATTTCTTGCCCTTGCCGAACGGCAATTCATAGTTCATCGAGTGCGTTACCCGGTGCCGGATATCGAAGCCGGAATTGCCGCGGTCCACGTTGCGATACCGAATGTCTTGCGGAATCGGCCCGTTGTCGCCGCCGCCAAATTGATTCGGAACGTTGTCGATCGAATGCGACCACGTGTACGCGGTCAGGAAACTCATCCCCGACGAAAATCGCTTCTCGGCGGTGGCTTGCAGCGAATGATAGTTTGACCGCCCGTCGGTAGCGTTGTACGTCACCGTCTGCACGCCAGGCGCGATGTTGCGGAGCGGGCGCCGCGAAGCCGGAGTGCCCGGCCCCGGGTCCTGTTGGTTGAAGTTGTACGTTGAATCCAGCCGCCGCCCCAGGTTGCCGACATAGCCGACCTTGAACACCGTGCCGATGGGCGCCACTTCGTGCTGCACCTGGAAATTGAACTGCATAATGCGGCCCGACTTGAAGTCCTCGGGGATCGTGATCACCGCGCCGCTGGTCAATCCCGGTCCGGTAACGACTGCGTAGTCGAGGTTCGGAATCGCGGGCAGGCCGTCCTGCATGCGCCGCGGATTGGCATTGAATTGATCGATGTCGAAGGTGTTGATGGGACCGAACGGCAGTTGCCGGAACAGCCGCAACGCCGCGCCGCCGTTGCCCATCACCGAATAGAAGACGCCCGCGCCGCCGCGCACCACGGTCCGGTCGTTCAGCTTGTAGGCGAAGCCGGCGCGCGGAGCCCAGTTATCGGTGTTCGGCTTCACGCCGACATACTTGTCCGTGCCCTGGTAACCGGCGATCATGAGCCGCCCCGTTGCGACGTTGAAGTTCGACAAACGGTTGGCAACTTCATTCACCGGCGGGAAAAACTCCCAGCGCAGACCGAGGTTGAGCGTGAGGCGATTGTTCACCCGCCAGTCGTCCTGCACGTAGTAGCCGTGCTCCACCATCCGCATGCCCACCCAGGCGAGCGTGAAATCTTGCTCGATCGTCGACGCGGTGCCGAGCAGGAAACTCGCCGCTTCGTCGCCGGTCGCGCCCGCATTGTTCGGATTGTTCGAGAACGTTCGCGAGAAGTTGAAGCGCCCGTTGCCGCGATTGGTCTGGAACTCGGTCAGATGCCGCCGCCGGATGTCGCCGCCGAACTTGAACGTGTGCCGCCCCGAAACCTTGGTAAAGCTGATCGTCGGATTGAACGTGTTCTGGATGCGCAAAATCGGCAGACTCCGCGTCTGCCCGATGCCCGTGTACGCTCCGACGTTGATGATCGGAATACCATCCGAAAGCGGACCCTGATTGGACCCGCGCACGCCGAGCTTCTCGCCCAACTGCGCACCGGGTGTCGCGCCTTCCTGCGTGAAATCCATGTTGAACCGGGCAAACCCCATGCGCGCTTCCATCACGAAAGTCGGGGTCCAACTGCGGGTCCAGCCCATCACGGAGTGGTGCGTGATGATGGCCGACGTGCCCGCGAAGCTGTCCTCGTTGCCCAGCGCCACGGGGTTCGAGGGGAAGCCCGGGATATTGGAGTTCGGGAATGTCGCCGGTCGCGTATCGAGCGTATCTTGCCGCGAATAGCGCCCGAAAATCAGGTCCTTCGAAGACATGTTGTAGTCGAACCGGCCGTCGCCCTGGTTCCAGTCGAGCTTGCGCGGCAAGCTCGCCGTGTAGTTGTTGACGAGAGCCCCGGTCTGCGGCGCGGGATACGCCTGGATTAAGCGCCGTGTGATCGAGTCGAAGCGCGCCGCCGGAATGATGCGTCCGGGGAAGGCGTCGCGCGTGAATCCGCTCGCCGTACCGGCTTGGGGACGGGTCGTCGATGGATCGAAGATGTCGCGCACCGCCGAAAAATCGCCGTTACGCATCGCCATCGTCGGCACGCTGCGCAGGCTCACTTCCTGCCGCTTGCGCCGGTAACCTTCGTAATTTCCGAAATAGAAGAGCTTGTTTTTGATCGCCGGGCCGCCGAACGACGCGCCGAATTGGTTCTGCTGGAAACTCGGCGTCGCTTGCGTGGGATTGGCGAAATAGTCGCGCGCGTCGAGCGCCGCGTTCCGCAGGAAGTTGTACGCCGACCCGTGCATCTGGTTCGTGCCGGATTTCGACACCACGTTCACCGTCGCGCCGGGATTGCGGCCCTGCTCGGCGGAGAACATGTTGGTCTGAATCTTGAACTCCTGCACGCCTTCCACCGACGGCCGCAGGATGATCGACAGCGTCAACCGGTCGTTATTGTCGATGCCGTCCAGCATGAAGTTGTTCGCGCCTTCGCGGTTGCCGTTCGAGAACAGTTCCGTGCCCGGCCGCGAATCGTCCGGTCGAGTGCCGCTCATAATCGTGCCCGACGCGCCGAAGCCGACGCCGGTGACGCCCGGTCCAAGCGTCGCGAGCTGCACAAAGTTGCGTCCGTTGAGCGGCAACTCGGTGATCTGCCGGTTATCGATCACTTGGCCGATCGACGACGTGTCGGAGTCGAGTACCGGCGGCGTGTCCTTGATCTCGACCGTCTCGCTGACGTTGCCGACTTCGAGCGTGAAATCGATGCGGGCCACCTGATTCACTTCGAGTTGAAGATTCTCCTGCCGGATCGGCTTGAAGCCCTGTTTCTCGATGCGCGCGGTGTATCGGCCAGGCGGCAGCAGCGGCACGTTGAAGGATCCGTCGTCGTCCGACACGGCCTCGCGAGTCAACTGAGTGTCTTGGTTGACCACCGTCACGCGCGCGCCGGGAACCACCGCGCCCGACTTATCGAGCGTGGTTCCGGTCAGCGTGGAGGTCGTCTGGGCGAACACCGGAACGGCGATCGCCATGATCGACAAAGATCGAAGGAAATGTTTCATAAGCCACTCTCCCTGGAGCGTGCGCTCATCGTATCACCGCTCCCAGGCGGCGTTTATCGCGGGCGAGGGTTCGGAGACGGCCGCGCCTGAAGCGCCGCTATACTGAGCGCATGATCGACGCGAAAGAGGCGGTTCACATCGCGAAGAATTATTTCGCCGATATCGCCGCCGTTAATCCTCTATTTATCTTGCTGGAGGAAGTTCGCTCCGACGTGATCCGGCAGGAAAACCATCAAGACGAACCTGACTTCATTCCCGTTTGGCGGATTACCGTTAGCCGTCCGTCCCCCCGCAGCAAGACCGCTTTTCCACCGGATGTCGACCGGGACTTCCGTGTGGTGACGATCGATAAAAGCGATGGCAAAGTCCTCTCGCTCACGCTGCGAGAGCCCATGCATGCCTGATTGGCCAGATTACGTCGATTCGCTACGTCGAAAGAACCACTCGGTCCTCCTCGATACGAACGTCCTACTGCTATGGATCGTGGGATCCTATCTCGGTTACCGCGAAGTCGAACAATTCAGCCGGCTCTCCGATAGTGGATTGACAACCGCCGATTTCAAGTTGTTGGCGGAGCTGATCGACGGCTTCGAGATTCTAACCACACCGAATGTTCTCACGGAGTCGAGTAATTTGCTAGAGAAAGTACCGAACGGCCGACACGCCTTGCGCGAGGCTTCGCGCGATTGGCCGGAAACGTTCGTACCTAGCCGAGTTGCGATGGATCGACCGGAATACCGCTACCTTGGCCTAACCGACGCGGCCATTTTGGAGACCGGCCTAAGGAGAAAGTGCCTTGTTCTAACGACCGATGCAGTTCTTGAAAGAGACCTTAGTAAAGCGGGCGTCGATGCCGTCAACTTCAACCACGTCAAGCAGTGGCATGCCTAACTCCCCTTCAGCAACTCCGCCGGTTCTCCTTCCTCGATCGCACCTTCCTTAGTGGCCGCGAGGCTTGGGGTTCGGCCGTGGGGGCAAAGCCGGCCGGGGCCAAGGTTCCGGAGGACTAATTCTGAACATTCCCTTGCTCCTCTTCCTCCAGCATAGCTTGCAACGCCGTCGGAGGAAGCCACAACCCATCCGCCGGATAGAGCTTCATCACTTTCGTCCGCAGAACCGTCGCCTCCTCGGTTTCGTAGTCCGTATCGTCGCGTTCCCGAACCACCCGGTACCGTTCGAAGACAAGTTGCAGTTGAAAGTACAGTTCGTCGGTGAGAAGACCGGCGTCTTTCGCCCTTCCGACAACGCCCTTGAAAAGCGATAGAACCGAGCTGTATTCGTCCTTCAGGCTCCGATGCAGCGCGGCGGCATCGGGAATTCGGAAGATCGACCGGGCCTGCGTTACCGTGCCGCCCGCGAACGCAAGCGCTGCCCAGAACGCGTTCGGCACGCTCAAACCCGCCAGAATCCCTACGCCCGCCACGGCTACGAGAACGCCGCCGATCCACTCGATACGATGCTCCATTCGGGCGGATCGCGCCGCTTTAGCGCGATGGAACATCACGTTCATCTCGCAAGTGCGGACGGCGTCCCAAAGGTCGAGAACGATTTCAACTTGCCGTTCCGGAGCGATCATCGCTCAACTCCCCTTCAGCAACTCCGCGAGCTCTTTCTCCTCGATCGCCCCTTCCTTGATCACGCGCCAGTACGGCTCCGTGATGTCGATCGTGGTGGAGCCTTTCGCCGCGCACAGACCGCCGTCGAGCACCAGATCCACGCGCCCGTCCATCATCGCGAACACCTCGATCCCCGAGCGTCCCGTAGGCGATCCCGAGATATTCGCCGACGTCGCGATGATCGGCTGCCCCAACTCCTCAAGCAGCGCGTCGCACACCGCCGACTTCGCGTGCCGCAATCCCAAGCGTCCTGTCTGGCCGGTCACGCGCAAGGGAATTCGCGGCGACGCCGATTCGATGATCGTTAACGGTCCCGGCCAATAGCGCCGCGCGAGCATCGTGAAACGCGCCGTGACATCGATCACCAGATCCTCCACCATCATCATGTCGCTGACGAGGAGCGGCAAGGATCGGTTCGGCTCACGGCCTTTCGCTTGGAACACGCGTCCGACGGCGGCCAAATTGTAGGGGTCCGCGGCCAGCACGTAGAGCGCGTCGGTCGGGATCGCCACCACGCCTCCGCGCCGGATCAGCGCCGCCGCACGGGCGATCGCTTCGCCCGCCGGACGCTCCTGGTCGATCTCAATCAGGTCGGTGGCCAATAGTTTTTCAGGTTAGCGCGGTCCGATCGCCTCGGCGACTTCGATGGCCATCGAGTATCGCCCGAACGGCGCGCTCAACTGCACGCCCTGCACCAGCGGACGCGACCGCGTCACCATCTCGCGCGCGATCTCGACGCCCTCGGCGCGAGCCTTTTCCGCGGTGTCCGCCAGACGCATGCGCTCCATGTATGGCTCGGGCACCGGCACTCGCAGTTCGTTCACCATGAACTCGGCGTTGCGATGGCTGGTAAGCGGCCAGATGCCCGCGATCACCGGAATTTTCAGCGGCTCCACGCGTTTCATAAACGCTTCGAGCAGATTCAAATCGAACACGGGCTGGGTGACGATATACTCCGCGCCCGCCTCTACTTTCCATTCCAATCGCCGGTGCTCTTCGTCGAGATTGAGCGCTCCGGGATTCGCGCCCACGCCGATCACCAGCGCCGTTTGCGATCCCATCGGATTACCGCCGATGTCGAGCCCGTGATTGAGATTGTTCACGATGTTCACGAGACCGATCGCATCCACGTCGAACACCGCCGTCGCGCTCGGGTAGCCGCCCATCCGCGGCGGATCGCCGGTGATGCAGATCAGGTTGCGCACGCCCAACGCATGCGCGCCCAACAACTCGCTCTGAATGCCGAGAATGTTCCGGTCGCGGCAGCAGAAGTGGAGCACGGCCTCGATCTCCGCCCGCTTCTGAATCTCCATGCAGGTGATCTGCGCCGACAATCGCGCCGACGCTCGCGGACCGTCGGGTACGTTAATGCAGTCGATCCCCGCTTCGCGGCACAACGCCGCCCCGTCGATCTCCTTTTGCGGATCGACGCCGCGCGGCGGCAGAATTTCGACGAACGCCACGAACTTGCCCTCGGCGAGCTTTGCGCCGAGTTTGCTTTTCGCCGCCATCGGAACGGGTGGCAGCGCTTTGGCTTTCTGAGGCGAATCTTCCACCGTCACGCTGAGCTTGCGCGTCACCGGCTGCAAACTTCGGACTTCGCTCCGGATTTCCTTGATGTGCTGCGGAGTCGTCCCGCAGCAGCCGCCGATCATCTTTACGCCCGCCTGCAAGAACCGCCGCGCGTACTGCGACATGTACTCCGGCGAACTCATATACATGTGCCGACCTTCGACGACGACGGGCAATCCCGCGTTCGGCATGGCCGACAGCGGCTTCGCCGTGTAGTGCGCCATTTGCTCCAGCGTCTCGAGCATCGGCTTCGGACCGGTCGAACAGTTCAACCCGATCACGTCCGCAGGCAGCCGGTCGAGCTCGCGCGTGAAGACATCGATCGGCGTTCCGCCCCCCGGTCCACCCAAGGTTCCGTCGTCGTTCACCGTGACGTGCGCGGCGATCACCATCTCCTCCCCCGCCGCCTCGCGCGCCGCGAGAATTGCCTCCCGCACTTCGTCCAGGTTCCAGAAGGTTTCAAGGACCAGCAAATCGACGCCGGCTTCGACCAGCGCCCGCGCCTGTTCGAGAAACGCCTCTCGCGCTTCGGAAAACGAAGTCGGACCCAACGGCTCGATCCGTACGCCCAGCGGACCGATCGCGCCCGCGACATAGGCCCGATCCCCGGCCGCCTCGCGCGCCAACCGCACGCCCGCCCGGTTGATCGCGATCAGGTTCTGCGCCTGTCCGAACGCGCCTAGCCGAATTCGGTTCGCGCCGAACGTATTCGTTTCGAGAATCTCCGCGCCCGCCTTGACGTACTCCTGGTGAATCTCCTTCACCAGAGCGCCGGAGGATAGATTCAACTCGTCGAAGCAGCGGTTGATGAACACGCCCTTCGCATAGAGCATCGTGCCCATCGCTCCGTCGGCGACGAGCACGCGATTCCGGAAGGCGTCGCGGACTTCCGCCGCTTTCGATTCGACGGGCATTTCCAAGGTAGGCATATTGAGGCTTATCGCTGGCAGCCGGGGCAGAAATACGTCGAACGGCCCGCCTGCGCCACGCGGCGGATTCGTTTTCCGCACCGCAGGCAAGGCAATCCTTCGCGCCCGTACACCGCCACTCCGAATCCCTCGCTTTCGGGCGTCGCGCCCGGCCGCGAATACTCGGCGTAAGCCGATTTTACCGCACTGCCCAGGACTTCCCGGATCGACGCATGCAGCGCTTCGATCTTTCTTCGCCCCAGCTCGTTCATCGGTTTCGACGGATGCACGCGTGCTCCGAACAGCGCCTCCGCCGCCCAAATGTTGCCCAGACCCACGACGTTCGTTTGATCGAGCAGAAAGACCTTCGCCGGCCGCGCGGTACGTTTGGCTGCCTCTGTGAGCCACTCCGGGGTAAAGCCCTCCGAGAGCGGTTCCGGCCCGTACTCCCGGTCGAGCGACGCGACTTCGGCGGGCGTTAACATTTGGATCCGCCCGAACAATCGCGAGTCGTCGAAAATCAACTCGCGCCCGTCATCCAACGGGAACCACGCCCTTGTCGCGGTGGACTTGAGCGACGAATCCCCGGCGTACAAGTTGCCGGTCATGCCCAAATGCACGCGCATGGTTAGCCCGTTATCGAGCGCAATGAGAATGTTTTTCGCTCTCCGCGTGACTCGCTCGATCCGCCGCCCCGCGAGTTTCTTCGCGACGGTCCTCCCATTCAGCGGCCTCGTCGTCTGCGGCCTTGTGAAGTGCGCCGCGAGCATCGTCCGCCCCGCCGCCCACTCGTCCAACCGCCTCGCAACCGCGTGTACTTCGGGAAGTTCGGGCATAAATTTAATGGGATGCGCCGGACGGACAAACCTGCGGAAACTTTACTGCTACTTCTCAATACCAATCAACCGCCCCGACAACTCCGGTACGCGCCGAAAGTCGGAGTCGCGCGTCAAAAGCTCCGCGTCATACGCCACCACAGTACCGGCAATCAGCGCGTCCCGCGCTTCCAGTTGCTTACCCAAGTCCCGCTGCGCGATTTCGATTCGGGCCGCCGCCTCCGCCGCTACTTCCGTTAATGGCAAAACGTTAGAACACGCCGCCAGTAGGTCGCGAATCGCTTGCCGCTTCTTCTCCGAGCGAGCGCCCCGGTTCAACTCGAATACCGTAATCGCGCTCATCGCCAGAGAACCCGCAGCACCCAAGCGCTCGATCGCCATCGCGGACGCAGCGTCGCCGCGAAGATAGTCGATCCATACATTGGTGTCCACCACGGTGGTGGGGTTCACCGCCATTCGGCCCAACCGGCGCGCGCGTCTCGCTTCATTTCATCCGCTTCGGCGGCGGTCAAGACACCCTTCAAACGCGAAAGCGCCTCACTAGGCTGGCGCTTCGACGGAAAGATCCGGATGATACCTCGCTTCACTCGTTCCGCGTACCCCTCGGCAATCAAGATTCCGCCAACATAAACGGCGCGCCCCATCGCTTGCCCGCGGGTTCGATTGTCGTTGAGCCAAGCGCCGATGCTGCCCGCAGACGGCTGCGTAAAGTGACTTCCGATCTCCACGGTTCGGCCAACGAACCGCGCGAGTAGCTCGCGCAACTGCTCCTGCGTGGCTTCGCCCGGCATACCGCTTTTGCCCAGAAAAAACTTCACGCCCGTGGATACGCTACCTTCGTACTCGAACTCGGCCTCGCCGCCAAAAGTCTTGCAACGCTTACGGCCGGGTACCGGCTGAGGCTGGATCACGCGGGATTCCAGTAACGCCTCCAAGTCGCTTTCCCGAATCCGAATATCCCCATCCAAATCCAATGCGCGGAGGGAGCCATTACGAATCCAGGACACGATTTTGTCTTCGGGCAGCGATAACCGACGAGCGGCATCTGTGATTGTTGTCATAAGTTAGTTTTGGTCTGTCTCTAATTATCTTTAAATATATAATTATATCTTACGTTCAAATTCTATCGAACGCCCGAGAGCTCGCGTTAAGTTCGGCTAAACTTCCCCAATCATGATTTTGCGCGTAGCGCTCCTCCTCGCCGCCGCTTCCCAAGCCTTCGCCTTGCCGACCGTCGTCATTCTTTCTACCGGCGGCACCATCTCGGGCAGACATGACCCCACTCGCGGTGCCTACCTGCCGGCCGCTACCGCCGAAGAACTGGTTGTCGCCGTACTGCGGCTCAAGGAACTGGCTGAGCTTCGGGTCGACAAGATCGCGGCCATCAACGGTGCGGACATGACGGTGGCGATCTGGATCCAACTCGCGAATCGGCTGCAAACGCTCCTCGCGGTACCCAACATCGCGGGCGCGATCGTGACGCATGGCACGAACACCATCGAGGAAACGGCCTATTTTCTCGATCTCGTCGTCTTCACCGGCAAGCCTATGAAACTACCCCACTAGGCGGTCGTACTCTGCGTGCGCCCCGATCCAAAACCAAAGAAATCCATACGGCGCTTCCATGGCGAGCGCGCGATGGCGCAATCCGATTCGCGCCGACCAAACCACATCGAGTTTCTTAAACTGAACCGAAGGATGCCGTGGGTCGCGCTTGAGGAGTTCAAACGCTTTGTCCGCCGCCCGCTGAATTTCAGGAGGGAGACTTCGGTAGCAGACCCAAAAGTCCGGCGAGGCGCGGTGGATCACAATTCCGTCGAAAGCCCGGCGCGATCGTCGGCTAGAGCCTGATCCACCAGTCGGCGCAAATTACCGTTCTTGGAATCGTTTTCGATCTGGCGGTCCCAGACCTCGTTGTCGTAGCTCTCGAACCATGTGCGGAACTCTTTCAACTCGGCGGAGTCCAATTCCACGATTCGTTGTTCAAGTTGCTCTACACGGCTCATAACGGCTCCTCTTTAGCGTACTGCCCTTCTATCGCTGCGACTCACACCCTCAACAATCCCCGAAATCCCCGCGCGGCATAGTACGATTCCGCGCCGTTGTGATACACGAAAACCGCGTCGTAGCGGCGGTCGCAGAAGAGCGCGCCGCCGAGACGTCGAATCGCCTCTGGCGTCTTCACCCAACTCGAGGTCTTCGTATCGAACTCCCCGAGTTTCTGCAAAGCCCGATACTCGTCTTCGGTGAGAAGCTCGACGCCCATCGCCTCCGCCATCGCGACGGCGCTATCTTTCGGCTTATTCTCTTTCCTCGAGGCAAGCGCTTCCGCATCGTAGCAAAGGCTTCGCCGGTCTCTCGGACTCTCCGCCGAACAATCGCAAAACACAAACTCGCCGGTGTGGCGGTCGCGACCAATGACGTCCGGCTCGCCGCCGCTACTTTCCATTTCACTCAGTGCCCGCAGCTTATCGGGGTTCGCTTCCAGCTTGGCGAGGACTTCGGTCCACTCCAGGCCTTTGTGGCGCTTCGAGTTTTTCTGGAAACGCGTCTCCAGTGCGCTTAGCAGTTCTTTGCGCCTCTCGGAGGCTAATCGAGATTTCACTTCGAGTAGTAAAACCTCTCGTGCACGATCTGTCCGCCTTTCCAGCGCCGCACCGCCACCTGTGCGCTACGGAAGCGAGGACCGCCCTTAAGCGTGATCTCCATTTCCATTTCGCAGAAGCTAATGTCGCCGTTCACCGCCGTCGAGAGCACCTTGCCGTCGTGCCACTCCGCGACGCTCGAAAAGAAATCGATCTCGCGTTGCCGGTTCGCCGCCTTGCCCACGGTAGGCGGCTCCAGGTTCTCCTGCATCTCGACATTCTCGGCGTAAAACTTCTCGAAGGCCTCCATGGCCTTGCCGCTAAAGATCATCGCGTTTAACTCTTGGTCTAATTGTTCGACGTTCATCGGTTGCTCCTCCTCCACATTAGTAAATCGAAAGCTCCGCCGGGGCTCCCGCTCCGCATCCCAATCGCTTCGCCGCGTGCCCCTGATTCACGCACACTTCGTAATAGCCCGAACTGCCCACGATGACAAACGGCTCGCCGAACGGCATCTCCGCGTAGTTCGCCGCGAGCTTCGTCAGCCGCTCGAACCCGATCGCCATCTCCATCGACTGTCGCACCGGAAAGTCCGCCGCGCGGAAGTTCGTAATCAGGTTGCCGAAGCGGTCCACGCGCAGCACCGTGCCGGTCCAGGTGCGCTTATTCGTTTGTTCCGGGACGGGCAGGCGGAGCATCAACGCGTCGGAAATGCGTGGTCCCGTTTGCGCCGCCTTACCGCCCGAGGCCAGTTTCGCCGCCACCGGGGCGAAAACGTCGCGCCCGTGAAATGTTTGGGAGACCGGATCGAGCGTCCATCGCCGGTTCGTAATCTCGCGCACCTTGTGCTTCGGCTCCGCCGCCCTCACCATCGACAGCACGCCGTTGTCGGGACCCACAAAAAACTGCCCCGCCGCTTCCACCAGAATCGGACGCCGCACCGACCCAACGCCCGGATCGACCACCACGACATGCACCGTGCCTTTCGGAAACCAGCGGTAACTTTCGGCGATTAGGAACGCGCCTTCGAGCGCAGAAAAGGGCGGCACGTCGTGCGAGAGATCGACGATCGTCGCGCGCGGCGCGATCCGCAGAATGACGCCCTTCATGACGCCGACGAAATGATCGGACAACCCGAAATCTGTAGTTAGGGTAATTACCGGCATACTGAAAAGAGACTAAGCGCACAGGCTGGGCGCCCCAAGCGCCCGATCCGTTGTGCGCGAAACAACCGAATGCAGCGCGCGTACTTCGATCACAACGCCACGACGCCCCTCGCCGAGCCCGTGCTCGCCGCGATCGCCGCGTGTCTGCGCGACACCTTCGGAAACGCTTCCAGTATCCATCAGGACGGCCAGCGCGCGCGGCAGGCCATCGAAGCCGCGCGCCGCACGATCGCCGTCAAAGTCGGAGCCAAACCGGAAGAAGTGATCCTTACCAGCGGAGCGACCGAGGCCGCCAACCTCGCGCTTTTCGGCCTGCGCCCCCGCCACGTCGTCACCACCGCCATCGAGCATCCGGCGGTCTTGCACACGTGCCGCGAATTGCCCGATTCGACGGTGGTTCGCGTGGGAAGCGATGGTGTCGTCGATCCGGACGACGTGCGCCGGGCGCTGCGCCCGGACACCGATCTGGTCGCCGTGATGGCCGTCAACAACGAACTCGGGACGATTCAGCCGATCGCCGAAATCTCCGCGCTGGGCGTGCCGGTAATGAGCGATCAGGTGCAGGCGCTCGGCAAAATCGATCTCCCGCGAGCGGACATCCGCATTTTCAGCGCGCACAAAGTTTACGGACCCAAGGGCGCCGGCGCGCTGGTCGTGCGGAAGGGTATTACGCTGCAACCCACCGTCTTCGGCGGACGACATGAGCGCGGGCGTCGCCCCGGTACTGAGAACGTAGCGGGAGCCGTCGGCTTCGGAGCGGCGGTGGCGAACCTACCCACGGATACCGCGCGGATCGCCACCCTCCGGGATCGCCTCGAAAGCGCGATTCTCGACCGCGTGCCCGGCGCCCGCGTCAACGCCGCTCACGCTCCGCGCGTCGCGAACACGACGAACATTCGGTTCGAGGGGATCGAGGGGGAAGCGCTGCTCATCGCGCTCGATCTCGCGGGGTTCGCCGTATCGAGCGGAGCCGCCTGTTCGAGCGGCGCGGTGGAACCTTCGCATGTGCTCACCGCCATCGGACTGTCGAAGGAAGAAGCCAAGTCGAGTCTCCGATTCTCGCTCGGCGCATCCAATACCGTGGAACAAGTGGATCGCCTCGTTGCCGCCGTCGCCCATTCGGTTGAGCGTCTCCGAAAGTTGTCGCCCGTTTATGCCTGAGAAGCCCATTGCCGTCGCCATGTCGGGAGGAGTGGATAGCTCCGTGGTTGCCGGGCTGCTGCGGCGAGAAGGGCACGAAGTCGTCGGCCTCACCATGCAGCTTTGGAACCAGCGCCGCTTGCCCGAACTTGCGTCCGAAAACGCCACGGGGCGATGCTGCTCGCTCGACGACGTGTACGACGCGCGGGCGGTGGCCGGGCACCTGGGTATCCCGTATTACGTCGTTAATTTCGAGGATCGTTTCGAGAAGACCGTCGTCGAGCCGTTTGTCGAAAGCTATCTCAAGGGCGACACGCCGATCCCTTGTACGCTATGCAATAACTTCGTGAAGTTCGACCAGTTTCTCGAAATGGCGGACGCCGCCGGGGCGGAAAAGATCGCCACCGGCCACTACGCGCGTTTGTGGTTCGACGAGAAATCCGGGCGATACCAGATGGCCCGCAGCGCCGACACATCGAAAGATCAGACGTACTTTCTTTGGGGATTGACGCAGCCGCAACTCGCGAGGGCGATGTTCCCGTTGGGCGGCATGGTGAAGAGCGACGTGCGGCGTCTGGCCGAAGAGCTTGGATTGCCCGTCGCCGAAAAGCCCGACAGCCAGGAAATCTGCTTCGTACCCAACGGCGATTACGCCGCATTCATCGACGCCTATCTCAAGGATCGGGGCGTACCGCGCGAAACGGTCCAGGGTGAAATTGTTTCGACCGCCGGAACGCCGCTCGGACGTCACGAAGGCGCGCATCGCTTCACCGTCGGCCAGCGGCGCGGAGTGGGTATCGCGGCGGGAGAACCGCTTTACGTCATCTCGACGAACCCCGCGACGCAGACGGTCGTCGTGGGCCGCAACGAAGATTTGCTCCGCGGACACTGTACCGCCCGCGAGGTCAATTGGGTTTCGATCGCGGAACCGGCCGCGCCGATTCGCGCATCGGTGCGCATCCGCAACCGGCACACGCCCGCGCCCGCCACGATTACCGCGCTCGCGGGAAATCGCGCCGAGGTGCGCTTCGACGAGCCGCAACGCGCCGTCACCCCCGGCCAGGCGGCGGTGTTCTACCATCCCTCGGCCAACGGCGATTTGGTGTTGGGCGGCGGCTGGATCGAGTAAGTGGCCAAACCGCGATCGCCGCTCCGAAACTGGGCCGAGTATGCGGCGGTTCGAGCGCTGCTCGCCGCCGGAACCGCCTACCCCATTCGATGGAACGCCCGGTTGCGGAGTACCGGTATCGAGAACTTGGCGCAAGCCGGGTTGCCCGCCTCGACGCTCGATGGCGTGTACGCGACGCTCGACCGGATGGTCGAAACGTTCGCCAAACTGCCCCAAATTAACGCCGAAAACGTGCGCAAAACGATCGATTACGACGGTTTTGGGTGCTATTTAGAGGCGAAAAAAAGGGGAAGAGGAGTGCTGTTCGCCACCGCTCACCTGGGCAACTGGGAACTGTCGGCCTACGCCCACGCCCTGATGGCGGAACCGATGAACGTCGTGGTGCGCCCGCTCGATAATCCGATTTTGGACCAATTCGTCGAGCGGCGGCGCGCCGGATCGGGCAACCGCATACTCGGAAAGAGCGACTATCTTCGCCGGGCGGTCGAGGCGCTTCAACGCAATGAAGCGGTGGGTGTGTTGATCGATCAAGACGCCGGTCCCGACGGAGTTTTTGTCGATTTTTTCGGACGCAAAGCCTCCGCGACACCCATCTTCGCCAAATTGGCGCATCGCACCGGTGCCGCGATTATTCCGGGGTTCGCGCTGTGGATCGCCGAAGAGCGGCGATACGTATTGCGGTTCTCGCCGATCGTCGAAACGACCGGTGACGCCGCGCGGGATACACAAACGCTTCACACCATCCTGGAGGGCGCGATCCGGCAATACCCAGACCAGTGGATGTGGCTCCACCGGCGGTGGAAGACGCGCCCTCCGGACGAGACGGCTTCGTAATTACTAGGGCTTCGTGACGGTGGTGGTGCGGGTCTTGCCGTTCCGGTTGGTCTTGGTCCGGGTGGCCGATCCGTTGCCCGCTTCTTTCTCGATGGTGGCCGTCTTGCCATTGCGGTTGGTTACGGTTTTGTCGACCGAACGGGTCCCGTCCTCGCGAGATTTCGTCACGGTGGCCGAACCGCCGCGAGAATTCGTTACGGTTTTGGTCCGGCTCTTTTCATCGGCCTGGAGCGTGGTCGCCGCCAACGCTCCGAAAACGGTCAAAGTAGCGATGAGCTTCATAGTGTGTTTAACCCTTTCTTGTCGTCGAGTGTCGCGAACGAAAAAACATTAACGAATCCGGTATACCCGGTATCCCCCGAATTCCGCTTCCGGCGCCATGTCGGGCATCGGCGTTTTGCCGAGCACCAGGTAATCGATTCCTAGCGCCGCCAGTTCCGTAACGCGCGTGGGGCCGAACTTGGGCGCCATCGCGGTTTGCCATCTTCTCCACCATTCGCGCGAATAGGCGGGGAAATAATTCACCTGCCCGCCCGCTTTCCAATCTACGTAGACCGCGCGGCGGGCGCGGGCCCGGAAGATGCCGGGCGGCAAAGCCCGGCCCTCGTCGGGGAACAGAAACACGGCGTCCTTCGCCGTCGAGGCCGAAGCCCACTGGACAAGATCGTTCAATCCCGGTCCTTCGATCGGTTTCGGCAACGGCTGCAGGAAAGCCGGGTAGAGCGCCGCTGCGGCCCAGACGAAGCGCCTGGCTCCCCGATCCCGCCATGCCGCGATCGCCGCCATTACGATCGCAAACAAAGACGTGAACAGAAGCGCGCGCATCGGCTGCAACTGCGGTAGCAGCGCCCATCCGACTTTCTCTAGTAGCACGTAAGATGCCGGAATTGTCGCGAGCCCAATCACAGGCATCAGGGCGAAGAATCCACGAAGGGGGAGGTCCCGGCCAAGGAACAAGACGCCGCCTACGCAGACTCCGGCCGCCGCGATGTACATCCACAAATAGCGGGACCACCAAAGCGAAATCCAGTTATAGGAGGCGCGAAGCTTCTGTAGTTCGGCATGCTCCGGCGAAAGAATCGCGAACAGATTTTGCGGTTCCTGGATTCCCGCCTGCAATTCCGAGAAAAGCGTCAGCAGTAGAATCGCCGCTCCGAGGGGGATAAAGAGCTCGCGCCGCCGGGCGACAACCAGAGCCGCAAGCCAAAACGGCCAAACCGCGGGGGCGTGATAGAGCGTCGCGAAGGCCATCGCTACGCCCGCCCCCCACCAAGCGCCGCGCGAGGCAAGCCCCATCGCAAACAGCAGCAGTCCGATGGCGAAGCCGCGGGGTACCGGTTCGTATTCGACGGTGAGTACCGCAGGTCCGGCGATCAGCGTTCCCAACCCGGCCACGGCCGCGACGGACAGCGCCGGCCATTGCGAAAGCTTGGCCGCCCGCGCGATGGCGTAGACGCCCCAAAGTCCCAAAATCCGGAACAAAAGCTGTTGCGCCGTCAGGACCCACTCGAAGTCGAGCCCGGTGGCCGCCTTTAGACCGAGCGTGATCTCGTCGTAGATCGTGTAGCTCAAGTGCGCGCCGGAGACGATGAGATCTTTCGCGAGGATCGACGAGTCGTAGAGATGTTCTAAGACGGGCACGTAGATTTGCGTGTCCGAGTAGAGATACGTGTGGCCGGGAAGGACGAAGTATTGAAAAGCGGCGATCGCGAGAATCGCAAGAGCGGTTATCGCGCGCGAAGCCGTCACTGGGCGGGAGTCTTTTCGAGTTGCTGCTTCGCCCAAACGCGGCGCGGATTCAATTCGACGGACTTCGTCAGCGCCTGACGCGCTTCCGCGTTGCGATTGAGCTTGCGCAGCGCGATCCCCAGCCACAAATGCGCGTCGGCGGATTTCGGGTTCAGTTTGATCGCTTTTTCAAGATCGGCGATCCCCTTTTCCGTGCCACCGCCGAATTGGGCGGGCAGGTAATAATTGCCGACCCCCCGGCTCATCCATGCGTCGGAGGACTTCGGATCGAGTTCGATCGCTTTATTCACCGATTCGAGCGCGCACTTGCCGTAACGCAAACCGGCGAGCACGTTGGCCGGGATGATTTGCCCGCATAGCGCGCCGAGCAAGCGGTGATATTCGGCCTTCGAAGCGTCGAGTTGGACGGCTTTCTCCGCCGCGCGAATGCCGGTTTCCGCCGCTCGCGCCGCAGCTTCCTTGTCGCGCAGTTCCAAGGCGACTTCCGACAGATAGGATTGCGCGAGCGCCAGGGCGTACTGCGCCGTAGCGTCCGTCGACCCGCGTTGGGCGGCGCTGGCCAGCGCGGGCAATAACTTCTCGATCGCCGCGCGGTCCTGCAAGTCGCGCGCCCGGGTTAGCTCCGGGGATGGAACGGCGGCGGCGATCAGCGAGACGAAAAGGATCATAGCTGGGCCACCTTGCGATGCACCAGCAAATACCAAAGCCCAAGGGCGGCCAGCAGCGCACCGTTCGCGGCCAGCACAGGCGGCGCGGTGAAGAGCGGAATCAATTGGCCGGTCGCCAGCGAACCCATGGGCATTCCTCCCCGGAAAGCGACATTGTAAACGCTCATCACGCGGCCGCGGAGGTCGTCGGGCGTAATCAACTGCACCAGAGAAGTGATTAGCGCGAACACCATGATCAGCGCCGCTCCGGCGACGAACACCAGCACGGCGGTGAGCCAGATGTTGCGCGAGAACGAGAAGCCGACGATGATCAAGCCGAGGAACGTCATCGTGATCAACGCGAGGCGGCCCTTGTGCTTCGATTGCGCGGTGGAGGCGACGAAGAGGGCTCCGGTAATCGAGCCGAGACCCGAGACGCTCAACAGGTTGGTGAAAGTTTCCGATCCGCGCATTAGGACCTCTCGCGTCACAACGGGAAGGAAAACCACCAAGGGAATGGAGAGGGCGGTCATGCAAAAAGCCAGAGCGATCAACGATTCCATGGCCGCTTGTTTCCGGATAAATCCGATGCCCTGTTGGATCCCTTCCACGATGGTGCCGCCCTTATTCGACGGCGTGAAACTGGGCCGGAGGTACAACAGGGCGCCGATCACAACCAGATAGGACAACCCGTTCAGCGAGAAGCACCACGCCGCGCCGAGTTTGGTGAGCGCGAGGCCGCCCAGCACCGGTCCGATGACGCGCGCCACGTTGAACTGAATGGAATTGAGGGCGATGGCGTTCGAAAGATGTTCTTTGGGAACCAGCGTTGGCACGAGCGCGGAATAAGCCGGTCCGCCAAAGGCTTGTGCGAGACCGACGACGAACGAGAGCGTCAGGATGTGCCAGATCTGAACGACGTTCGTCGCAAACAGCGCGGCGAGGACGAACGCGCACGCGAGTTGCACGATCTGCGAGCCGATCAGGAGAATCCGGCGGTCGTATCGGTCGGCGATCACTCCGCCGACGAGCGAGAACAGGAAGATCGGGATTTGGCCGAGGAAGGCGTCGAGGCCGAGCAGGCGCGCCGAGCCGGAAATTTCAAGCACCAGCCAGCTTTGCGCCGACTGCTGCATCCAGGTGCCGATCGACGAAATGCACGCGCCGGCCCACATCAGGCGGAATTCGGGATACTCGAAGGCCTTGAACGTGCGCTTCAGCATCCGAGGCTTAGGGCAGGGGCTTTTCGCGGTGGATCAAGTGGCAGATGTTGCCGTCGCCGTCGGCGAAGAACACGAGCCGGTTGCCCTGGTTGTTGAAAGGCTCGCCGAGAAAGGTCACGCCTTTCGCCTTCAAATGCTCGTGCGCGGCGTCGAAATCGTCGGGCACGATCGCCAAGTGGCGGATGCCCGGCGTCTTCATTTCGTTGGCCACGCGCTCGCCCTCCGACGGGATGATTTCAAGCATCGAGCCGTTCTTCGCCTTGACGAAGTAATTGCCCGCGTAGGTGTAGTTGATGTGGAACTCGAGATGATCCACATACCATTGCGCCAGCTTTTCCGGGTTGGGCGAGGCGATCGCCGTGTGTTCGAGTCCGGTGAACATAAAACTCCGAGTGTAGCAAGTGGTCTAGCGCCAAGCGGAGCGTACGATTTGAAGCAGGTCGACGTCGGAAACGATTCTGGTTCCGTGTCTAGCGCAAAAATCGACAATCTCCTCCGTATCGAAATCCCGGTCGCGCGTGCAAAGATAGTCGGCCCTTCCACAAAGCGCTGCGCGAACGACGTGCACGTCTTTCGGGTCGCGGATGGGAATGTCGGGGAGGTCACCGCTGTCGACCATCTGAGCGATCTTTCTCAAATAGCCCAGGAAAACAGCGATCTCCGAATCCGTCAATCCGGTGGCCTTGCGCAGACGCGGGTAATGCAGAACCCGCTCCAGCTCTTCAAGCAGGGATGCAGAGACAACTAGCGTGCAGTTGTTCTCGACCAGCGCTAGTAGGAGCGCTCTTGCTGGCCCGTTAGCGCGGTTATGTGCCCGAACGAGAATCGCTACGTCCAGCACGACCCTCACCGTTCTCGATAGGACGGCCTGACGGTGCGAATCGCCTCTTCGATAACTTCGTCGAGATCCTCGCCGGGAAGCGTCCGGGCATCGATCGCCGCAAAATAATCCTTGAGGCCCTGTGCGACTGCATGCCGTTCAGCGCCCGTAGCCGCTTCTTTGGAACAAAAGGCGGGAATGCTTACCGACTTTTCGCACGCTAGGGCTCGGAGATCAAACGCTGCGCTTCCCCGCTCGTAAAGTCCGTTTGCATTTTCTCGCTGACGGGCTTTGATCTGACGGTCATCCTGGTCGAGCCAGTTAGGGAGCCAGCGGAAAACCGTCAAAGTCATAACAAAGTTACTCTACTTTTATTATTCCAAAAGCCCAGGCGGTAGCGTCGTGGCCGCAAAATCGCACTCCGCTCCATTTCACCTCGATCGTAACGCGGGATTTCCGATCCGCTTCCCAATGCAGCGAGTCTGCGCTAGTAGACCGAAAAGCAGAACACCCGATTCGATCCCGCTGGGCTCAGGCAATACTCGCCGTTTTCGAGAAACTCCTGGGCCTCGATTTTGTAAAGGTTGCCGTCGAGCTTGTTGGCCAGCGTGCGGATGGGGCGCGTGGAGTTGCGCTTCGGTACGCGCGGAATCAGAACTTCGCGCCGGCCGTTTCGCACGTCGAGCTTGTAAAGCGCCATTTGATCGGGCGCGATCTTTTCGGCCTTTAAGACGAAGATCGGCTCGGCCATCGGCGTGCGGGCGTTGGCGGCCGCCGCTCCCGGCACTGTGTAGAGCGTGTCGTCCTTCTTCTTCTCTTCCTGCGCCGTGCCCGCTTCGAGTTCGACGATCTTGTCGGCGTGCAGCAGATAGGGAACGTCGGTCTTCGGCGGCACGGGACCTGTGTACTTTGGGGCCTGTGCCACGAGCAGCAAGGCGAAAACGGCGGTCATGCCTTCAGGGTAGCGCCGTCTACACTGGGAATCGATGCCTCAACAATACAAAGCCGAACCGGCGATGACCATCGACCCGGCGAAGAAATACACCGCGACGTTCGAACTGTCGCGCGGCACGGTGGTCTGCGAACTGTTCGCCGCCGAAGCGCCGAAGACGGTGAACAATTTCGTGTTCCTCGCGCGCGAGGGGTTCTACGACGGTACGGTGTTCCACCGGGTGATCGCGGACTTTATGATTCAGGGCGGCGACCCGACGGCGACGGGGCGCGGCGGTCCCGGGTACAACTTCGCCGACGAGTGCCGCCAGCCGCAGGCGCTGAAACATAAAGTGGGTTCTTTGTCGATGGCGAACGCCGGACCGAACACCAACGGCAGCCAGTTCTTCATCACGCACATCGCCACCGATTGGCTGAACGGCAAGCACACCGTGTTCGGACAGGTGACCAGCGGCCAGGACGTGGTGAACGCCACGCAGCAAGGCGACGCGCTGAAGTCCGTCACGATCGCCGAAGCTTGAGTTTGCGGCGGTTCACGATCGAGGATATCCCCGCCGGGTTGGCGCTGTGCCGGGCGGCGGGATGGAATCAAGTGGAGCGCGACTGGCGCGAGATTCTGGAGCGCGGCGACGCGTGGGTGGCGGAGGCCGATGGCTCCGCCGCCGGATCGGTAGCGGTGCTGCGTTACCCAACGCACGACTGGATCGCGATGCTGCTGGTGGCGCCGGAGTATCGCGGTCAGGGGTTGGGGACACGGCTTCTGTTGCACGCGTTATCGGAATGCCGCGGCGTGGTGGGGCTGGACGCGACGCCGGAGGGCCGGCGGGTCTACCTGAAGCACGGGTTTGAAGACGATTTCGAGTTGGTGCGGATGGAAGGCGAGGCTCCGGGCGGGGGCGGCGGTCCGAGGCCGCCGTGGCGCGAGGGGTATTTCGCGACGCACGTGGGACCGCTCGATTCGCTCGATCAATTGCGCGCGCATCCGGCGGGGGAGCGCATCGTGCTGGACGTACCGGTGATGCACGCGGCGACGCTGCCGCCGTTGGGTTTCGTCGAGCGGCGGCGGCTGATCCGCATGTGGCGCGGCGCGCCGCCCGCGCTGCCCGTGCCGTTCGCGATCCGCGGTCCGGAGTTTGGGTAAGGTAGGGGTATGGATCGCGCCCGCGCACCTGAGTTACTCGATCGGTTGACTCCCGCGCAGTTTGAGGCGGTGGAACGGTTGCTCGGCGTGATGGCCGATCCGTGGAGCGAACTCCCCGTTGAAGACGAAGAGGTCAACCCGGCGACGGCCCGCGCGCTCGACGAAGCGCGCCTGTCGCTTTCGCGAGGAGAGGGGATTCCTCACGAGGAAGTCTTGCGTGAGTTTGCCGGTTCCCTTGCGCGATGAGCGCTGCGGATAGACTTGGGATTGAGTGGCTCGAAAGGCGCTCGCTAATGCTGCGATTCTTGCCACGAAGCGAACGTGAACGGAGAGGGAGCTTCCAGGAGATCGATCAAGTATGCGGCGTAGCCCGCTCTCGCCGCGGCGAGGGCCACTAGAGCGTGCAAGTCGTCGTCGCCGAGTTCTCGAATCGTATGGATTCCGGCGAGGAAATCCTCGGGGGCCGAAAGGTACTTCGCGCGAATCTCTTGGAACGTCGCGTCCTCAAACGGTTCACTGGCCAAACTTCGAACTTCTCTCTCGGCGCAAGCAGCGAACGTGTAGACGACCGCTAAGTCTCGCTCGGCGCGCAAGTCCCACGAACGAAGAACGTCGCCATTGGCAAGCGTCGCAACTTGCCAGTTGGGCAAGTCCGACAACCGGCTGTGGTGCGGTTTTGGAAAGTGTGCAAGTGGTTCGATTTGTTTGTCGATTCGTAAGACCCATCGAAGCAGGCGCAACTGCTCACACCAAGTCCAATTGAGTAACGTTTGCTCCTCGGTCCAGCCGCCTTCCGGTGCGCCAAGCAAGTCTCTTTCGTCTAACTCACACTTATCCCAAAGGCCGACTTGGCGGAGCCACTTGTTGTAGGAGCCTCGCATGTGCAGCGCCTGATCCACGGTAATTTCGGTGTTCCGTCGAAACGCTTCGCTCGCAGATCGAGCGAACAGAGCGCCGACGATGAAAAGTCTCTCGGCGAGATAAGTCCGAATTTCTACCGCTACTTGGGCCGGCTCCGGAATTGGGACTCGTGTTTCACCGGTCAGCGATAGCGAAAGCGTCTCGTCCTGGTTGCGATTCAACCGGCGGATGAGGAAAGCGGCAGCCCCACCGAGGGCAAAGATCGCGCCGTTAAAGGCGACTTGCCAAAGTAGTTCAATGCCGCTGAGGCGGAAAAAGAACCAGTACCCGAGGAAGCTAAAGTACGCGAAGGCGAACGCCAAACCGAGAATCGCCCGGCGCGCTCTGGCATCTCGCGGGAAACGCCGAAGGACAATCCACCAGGATTTCAAAACGATCCGACCGCTCATGATCGACTGCGGGCAGGGCTACGCGCCGACTAACGCGGCGACTTCGGGTAGAGGGGCGGCTTCCGCCAATAGCGGCAAGTCGACGATCGCCGAAGGGCGCTCGCGCTTAAGGCACACCACGGCGAGCGGCGGCAGCGTGATCGTCACCGATTGCGCGCGTCCGTGGCATTCGCCGTTCTCCGTGCGCACGACGCCGCTAGGCGTAGCCCAGACGTCGGAGCCGCCGTACCGCATCCAATCGGTATTGAAGCGCTCCATGTAGACGCCGGAGCGCGGGACGCCCACGCGATAGTGGTAACGCGGGTTCGGGGTGAAGTTGCACACGAAGACCAGTTCGTCCTCGGGGTCTTGCGCGCGGCGGACGAACGAAATGACGGAGTCGTCGACGTCCTGGAAATCGATCCACTCGAAACCGTTCCACTCGAAATCGACTTCATAGAGCGCGGGCTCGTCACGCAACATCGCGTTCAGATCGGCGACCATCGTGCGCAACTTGCGGTGATAGTCGTACTGCAGAAGTTCCCAGCGGACGGCGCGCCGTTCGCTCCACTCCTCGTACTGCCCGATTTCCTGGCCCATGAATAGCAGCTTCTTGCCGGGATGCGCCCACATGTAGCCGAGAAACGCACGCACGTTGGCGAACTTGCGCCACTCGTCGCCGGGCATCTTGCCGATCAACGAGCCCTTCATGTGGACCACTTCATCGTGCGAGATGGGCAGCACGAAGTTCTCGGTGAAGGCATACATCAGCGAGAACGTGACGTCCTTCTGATTGAACTTGCGGAACACGGGATCGAGCTTGAAGTAGTGGAACATGTCGTGCATCCAGCCCATGTTCCATTTCATGGTGAAGCCGAGTCCGCCGAGATAGACGGGGCGCGAGACGAGCGCGAACGAAGTGGACTCCTCGGCGATGGTGACCGCTCCGGGGACGGTGTGCGCGAGCTCGTTCATGCGGCGCAAAAAATCGATGGCTTCGAGATTCTCGCGTCCGCCGTACTTGTTGGGGAGCCACTCGCCGGCGGGGCGCTCGTAGTCGAGATACAGCATCGAGGCGACGGCGTCGACGCGCAGGCCGTCGAGGTGATACTCGCGCAACCAGAACATCGCCGACGAAAGCAAAAAGCTGCGCACCTCGTTGCGTCCGTAATTGAAGATCAGCGTGCCCCATTGCTTGTGCTCGCCGAGACGCACGTCGTCGTGCTCGTAGATTCGGGTTCCGTCGAAGACGGCGAGGCCGTGCTGGTCCTTCGGAAAGTGGCCGGGGACCCAATCGAGAATGACGCCGATGCCGCGTTGATGGCAACGATCGACGAAACTCTTGAATCCGCCGGGCGCGCCGAAACGCGAGGTGGGGGCGAAGTAGCCGGTCACCTGATAACCCCAGGATCCCGAGAACGGATACTCGGTGACGGGCATCAGTTCGATGTGCGTGAAACCCATCTCCTCGACGTAATCGACGAGCTTGTCCGCGAGTTCGTCGTAAGTCAATAGACGCCCTTCTTCGCCGTGCATCCAGCTTTCGAGATGCACTTCGTAGATCGATACGGGGCGCTGGAGCAGGTTGCCGCGCGCCCGCTCGCGCATCCAATCGCCGTCGCCCCAGGGATGATCGGTCAGGCCGTGGACGATCGAGGCGGTCATCGGCGGTACTTCCGTCGCAAAGGCGTAGGGGTCGGTCTTCATCACCTTGTAGCCGAGGACGTTCGACCGGATGAAGTACTTGTAAATCGTCCCGGGCTGAACGCCGGGGATGAAGAGTTCCCACACGCCCGCGTCGCGCCGGCGCATGGGGTGAGCGCGTTCGCTCCACGCGTTGAAACTGCCGCATACGAATACGGCTTCCGCATTGGGCGCCCATACGGCAAAGCGCGTGCCGGATTGGCCTTCGATCTCGACGGGATGCGCGCCTAGCATCCGGTACGCTTCGTAATTCGTGCCTTCGGCGAACAGGTGCAGATCGAACTCGGAGAGCAGGAGCGGATAGCGGTAGGGATCGTCGCGCTCCGCGGTTACGCCGTCGCGGAACGTAATTCGCAAACGGTAATCGTGCGGCGCGTGCCGGGGGCGGGCGAGAAAAACGCCCTCGTTATCGAGCCGCTCCATGGGAATCGTTTCGCCGCCGAGCAGCAGTTCCATCGACCGCGCGCCGGGGACGAAGGCGCGTACCTCCCAACCGGCGGAAGACCCATGCGGGCCGAGGACGCCGAACGGGTCCAGGTGGTAGCCTCCGGCAAGCGCCGCGATATCGTGGTCGAGCACCGCTTCATTATGCCGATTTCAGACGGCGCACTCGCCGAGTTGCATCTTCATTTGGAAGGATCGATCGAGCCCGGGACGTTGTGCGAGATCGATGCTTCGCTCACGGAAGAGCAAGTGCGAGAGCGGTACCGCTTTACGACGTTCTCCGGATTTCTCGACGCCTACAAGTGGGTTGTCATGCGGTTGAACCGGCCCGAGGATTACGCGCTCGCCGCGCGGCGTTTGACGCGGCACGCGCATCTGGAGGTGAATCTTTCGGTGGGCGTGATGTTCCTGCGGAAGCTCGACGCTAGAGCCATCGTCGAGGCGGTGCGGCGCGAGTTGCCGGAGTGTCCGCTGATCTTCGACGCGGTGCGGCAATTCGGCGGCGAGGCGGCGATTCCGGTAGCGGAACTGGCGGCGGAGTTCGGGGCGGGGTTTGGCGTCGGCGGCGACGAGACGGCAGCGCCACTGGCCGAATTTCGGGACGCGATCGCGATCCAGCCCGATCGTTTCTATCCGCATGCGGGCGAAACGTCGAACGCGCAAAACGTTTGGGAGGCTCTCGAGTTGGGCGCGCGGCGGATCGGGCATGGGATTCGGTCGATCGACGATCCGGCGCTCTGCCGCGAACTGCGCGTGCGTGGCGTGCCCTTGGAGATTTCGCTAACATCGAACGTCAAAACCGGCGCCGTTGCGTCGTACGAGGCGCACCCGCTACGGCGATTGTTCGATCTCGGAGTGCCGGTGACGCTCAACACCGACGACCCGGCGATGTTCGGGACGACCCTAGAGCGCGAGTACGAGATCGCGCGGCGGACATTCGGGTTCAGCGACGCGGAGATGGAGACGATCCAGCGGAACGGGTTCGCCTACCGGCGGCGGGACTGAGCGCCGAGCGGTAGAGCGCCAGCACCGGGGCGACGGAGACGGGGCGGCCCGCGTGGAGTTCGGCGAGGATCCACCGGTCGTTCGCGCCCATCAGCGCCATCACCGCGCCCCGGAGCAAAGGATCCGGCAAGTCGGTCCGAATCGCTCCGCACTTTTGTCCGAGTGCGACGGTCTTGGCCACGGCTTCCTCGGTGGCGCGTTTTCGGTCGGCGAAGCCGGGAGGCACGGCTCCGCGCGCCACCTCGCTCATGACGCGGCCGACGAACGCCATCATGATGGGCCGATCGCGAACCAACTCGACGACCCGTGTGTAGACGCCCGCGAGCCACGACCAGAACTCCTCGACGGAGGGTTTGCGGGGCGGCGGCCCTAGCAGCGGATAGAGCTGCGAGGCAACGTGTTCGAACAGCGTGGCGAGCAGGTCGTCGCGATCTTCAAAGTAGTAATACAGCAGGCCCTTGGTGACGCCCGCGGCCTTCGCGACGTTGTCGAGCTTGCCCTTGTCGAACCCCGCGCCCCCGAACTCGGCCATGGCCGCGTCGAGAATCGACGACCGGCGTTCCGGAGGAAGCTTTTGGAAGCGTTCGGTGGCCACCGGTCAAGCCTATCTAAGTTTGACTCTACGGTCAAACCGGAACCGGACGCTCATGTTGGGAATTGTAAATTGCCAACCACAAGGATTGACCAATAGGTCAAACCGAACGGATAATTCGGTCATGGAGACTGCGGCGTCTCGAACGTGGAAACGGCGAACCCTACCCGGGAGACTGGCCACGATGGCCCGGGTGGGCTGGCACATGATGACGTTCAACAAGCTGCGCCTGATGGCGACCTTGCTCGGCGTGGTGTTCGCCACGATTCTCGCCAATCAGGCCATCGGCACGCTGTTTGGGCTGATCGACAAGTTCGCGATGATCGTGCGCCGCACGGACGCCGACATCTGGATCGTTCCGCATGGCACGCAGGTTCTTTCGGGCGGCAAGGCGATTTCGATGGCCGCCGTAGGAACGGCCCGGGCGCAGGAAGGCGTCTCGATCGCAATGCCGCTGCTGTTTACCGGCGGCAGCATCAAGCTTCCGAACGGCGGCGCGGAGCCGCTGCAGATCGTCGGCTCCGCCGCGCCGCACTATCTGGGCGGTCCCTGGAACATCGTGCAAGGCAGTATCGACGCCATGGGCCGGGGCAATTCGATCATCCTCGAAGACTCCGAGCGCGAGACGCTGGGGCAGGTCAATCTGGGCTCGCGCCGCGAGATTAACGACCGGTTAACGACCGTAGTGGGATTCACCTACGGATTGGCGGGTATCGGCGCGACCTACGCGTTCACGGAGTTCGAGTACGCCCGCGAACTGGCGAATGTCGCGCGCGATCAGACTTCGTTCGGCTTGGTTAAGGTGAAGCCCGGTTACGACCTCGAAGAAGTGCGGGCGCGGCTGGAGAAAGCGATTCCCGACGCGACCGTGCTGACACGCGCGCAATTCGACCTGATGCTTACCACCAATCTGCTGCGCGTAACGCCTATCGGAATCACGTTCAGCGCCATCGCGGCCTTCGGAGTGTTTATCGGTTTCATCATCGTCAGCCTGTCGATCTTCTCCGCCGTGTCGGATAACTTGCGCGAGTTCGGCACGCTGAAGGCGGTGGGCGCCCGCAGTTCGGATTTGGGCCTGCTGCTTTTTGCGCAATCGATCGCGTACGGGATTCTCGGCTCGGTCGTCGGGCTCGGCGCGGTGTCGGCGATCGCGAAGGCGATCGGTTCCGCGAAGCTGTTTATCGTCATCGCGCCCTGGATGATTTTCGGCAGCATGGCGTTGATGACCGGCATGTGTATGGCGGCGGCGTTGATCTCTCTGGTGCGTTTGTGGCGGGTGGAACCGGGCATGGTGTTTCGATGAGCCGGGCTCCGTCGGTCACGGCGGGCGAAGCGCTCGCCGAGGTACGCGAAGTTTCGAAGACGTACCGCACGGGCGGCCAGGAATATCAGGCTCTCCGCGGCGTGAGCCTTTCGCTCGAGGCGGGCGAGTTCTCGATGCTCGCCGGGCCGTCGGGTTGCGGCAAGACGACGTTGCTTTCGATTCTCGGGGGCGTGCTGAGGCCGAGTTCCGGTGTGGTTACCGTGCTGGGCAACGATTTAGTTTCGGCTTCGGAAAGCAGGCTCGAAGATTACCGCTTGTCGACGGTGGGATTCATTTTTCAGGGTCACAATCTGCTTGCCTGCTTGACGGCGGAGGACAACGTGGCGGTGTTGCTCGAACTGCGCGGATCGAGCCGGACGGCGGCTCGCCAACGCGCGAGAGAGATTCTGAGCCGCGTCCGCCTTTCGGGCAAGGAGCATAAATTGCCGCGCGATCTGTCGGTGGGCGAACGTCAGCGTGTGGCGGTGGCGCGGGCGCTGGCGGGCGATCCACAACTGATTCTCGCGGACGAGCCTACGGCGTCGCTCGATGCGGCGAACGGTACCTCGGTGATGACGGTGCTGCGCGAGCTCGCCAAAAACGAAGGCAAAACGGTGTTGACCGTGACGCACGATAACCGCATCTTTCACCTCGCGGACCGCGTGCTGCACATGGAGGACGGAAAACTTTTGGGCGAAGAGGAAGGCCGATGAGCCTATGCGAAGGGTCAAGCGAATGAGCGGACGGGTTTCCGTTTTTCAGGTAGTTTCAATCGCCGCGCTAGGTACGTGCGCCTATTTAATCGCGGTCCAGTTATTGAATCGCGGCGCGGGACTATCGCCTACGCCGAAGATCGTGGCGAACAGCGCGCGGGTGATCCCGGCGAAGGGCGGCGTCGACGAACGCACTTCGCCCGTCCCGCCGCAATCGATCTCCGGCACCGGCGTGATCGAGCCGCTCGCCCGCGAAACGAAAGTAGCGGCGGCGAGCGCGGGGTTGATCGTGCGCATCGCGGTGAACGAAGGCGATCGGGTGAAAGCCGGTCAAACGCTGGCGGAGTTGGAGTCGAGCGCGGAGCGCGCCGCCGTCGAGTCGGCCCGCGAGGAGATCGAGAGCGCACGGCGCGATCTGGACCGCGTCAAGGCCGGAGAGCGCACCGAAACCGTCGCCGCCGCCCGGCAGGATTTGGAGGCGGCGCGAGCGAAGGCGGCGCTGTCGGCGGAATCGATGCGCAGGCTCGAAGGGCTATCCAAGAAAGATCTCGCGACGCGGGACGAATTCGATCGAGCGGTCCGGACGGCGGAACAGGACCGTGCGTCGGCCGCCGCCGCGCAGTCGCGTTACGAGGCGCTGGCGAACGGTCCGCGGTCCGAGGATGTCGCGGTGCAACAGGCGCGGGTCGCGCAAGCGGAGAAAAAGCTCGCCGAGAAAGAAACCGCGCTTCGGCTGCGTGCCATCCGCGCTCCTTCTGCGGGCACGATCCTGCAGATCAAATACCGCGCGGGCGAGTACTACACGCCCGGCGGAGAACCGCTGATGCTGATGGGCGATTTGGCGAAACGCAGGGCGCGGATCGACATCGACGAGCGCGACATTGGGCGAGTCGCTATGGGCGCTTCGGCCTACGTGTCGGCCCCCGCGTATCCGGACCGCCGTTTTCCGGCTCGCGTCGCGGAGATCGGGCAGCGTATCGGCCGTAAGAACGTCCGCACCGACGATCCGAAAGAGCGGATCGACACCAAGATTCTCGAAATAGTGCTCGATCTAGAGGACGGGCGCGAGTTGCCGCCGGGATTGCGCGTGACGGCGGTGGTGGGCGATGGAGCGTCGCGTTGAAACGAAGCGTAGTATTTCTGGCGGCGGTGGCGGCATTGGCGCAAACGGAGTCGCCTCAGCGGTTGACTCTGCGGGAGGCGATCGAGATCGGGCTTCGGCCGGGGAATCGCGCGGACGCTTCGCTGGCGCGGGAATCTTTGGCACGGGCGGAATCGGTCGCGCGTCAAGGCCGGGCGGCGATGATGCCGTTGATCGAATCGAAGACCTCGGGCGGCGAGCGGAGCGTCAATCTGGGCGCGCAAGGGTTCGGCGGCGGAGTGGGTGCGCCGATCAGCCTCAATCCCTCGTTTACCAACTTCGACACGCGGCCCACCGTCTCGATGACGCTCGTGAACCTGGCGCAGTGGAAGAGTTGGAAGGCCGCAAAGATGGACGTGGGCCGCACGGGCAGCGAGTTAGACGCGACGCTGGACACGGCGGCCTACGATATCGCGCGCCGTTATTTGACGACACTCGAAACTCAGGCGGATCGCATTGTCGCGGAGGCCGATCTTCGATTGTCGGCGGACCTGCGCCGCGCCGCCGAGGATCGTCTGCGGGCGGGAACGGTAACGGTGGTGGACGTGACGCGCGCTAAATCGCAAGAGGCTTCGGACCGCGGTACGCTCGCCACGAGGAAGCAGGCGGAGGAGGAGGCGAAGGCGGCGCTCTTTCGCGCGATCGGGCTCGAGTACAACGAAGCGATCGAACTCTCGCCGGTGACCGGAGCGGAGGGGGTGCGCACGACCCTCGACGAAGCGCTGCGGCAGGCCAACGGCAGGCCGGACATTCGTCAGCGCCAAGAGGCGTTGCGCATCGCGGAAGCGAAAATCAAGGCCGTCAACTGGGAGAAGTACCCTTCGCTTTCCGTCAATTTCGACATTGGCCGTAACGGCGTCAGCGTTCCCGATAGCGCTTGGACGCGCAATACGACGTTGGCGTTGAACTTGACGTTGTTCGACTTCGGCCGGCGCGGCGAGCGCGAATCGCAAGCCGCCATCGCGGCTCGGGAGGAACGAATTCGCCTGGACGATCTGCTGCGCGAAGTTCGGCGGCAGGTGCGCGTCGCCATCGGAAAACAGGCGGCCGCCGACGCGCAGGTGGAGGCGGCGAAAGCGGAAACCGAGCTTGCCAATCTACAACTCGAACAAGTGCGGGAGCGAGCTTTGGCGGGGCTAGCCACGGGACTCGACATCGCCGACGCCCAAACCCGGTTGGCGCGGGCGGCGCGATCGACCGTCAAGGCGGAGTATTCGCGTCAATCGGCGGGCGTTGAGGTTCTCAACGCGACCGGCCTGCTACGGCAAAGAATCGACTAGCTCTTTTCGATCGCATGGAGGTTTCCGATGATTTGGATATTGACCGCGGCGCTGTGGGCGGCCGTCGAGACTCCGCCCATTCCCGAGGGCTTGTGGCGAAGTAAGGATGAGGGCTTCGTGATTCGAGTGTCGCCATGCGGAGACGGTTTTTGCGGCTATGCGGCGGGCGCGCCCGAGAGTTCGAAGAAAGGCAAACCCAAAGATATTTGCGGAAAACAAATGCTGAAGGACTTCCGTTGGAACGCGTCCAAAAAACGGTGGGAAGGCACGATGCAGCCTCCGGACACGAAAATCTCGATTAACAGCTCCGTTGAAACGGACGGCAAGACGTTCCTCACGTTGCGAGGCCGAATGCTGGTGATGTCGAAGACCATGCAACTCGAACCGTTCGCGGGCAAGATCGGCAACGGGTGCCGCCTGGAGTAGTTTTGATCAGAACGCGTTCGCGTATCGGAGAGCGGATTGGAGGCGCTTGGCGTCGGCGGGAGAGTAGCCGCCGAGAGTGCGAATGTCCGCGCGAGACTTCACCTTGCGCCGGTGGCGCGCGAAGTATTCGTCGAGATCGCCGCCGTATTGAAAGCTATACATGATGTCGTCGAAGTCGCGCGTGTGGCCGAGCCCCAGCGCGTGGCCCGTTTCGTGCAAGCAAGTCATGTAGACAACGATGTCGCGCAACAGCGCGTCGGGGGTTTGAGCAACCGTTTGTGCGGCGGACGGGCGAAGATAAATCTCCGCGCCGCGTTCGACCTTGCCGGGAGAGCTTTCGAAGTCGAAGGGACGCGCTTCGCCGTACATGCCGGTTTGCGGACCCGCCCAATAGAACCGCAAGCGCGCTTTCGCTTTGTCTCTCACGGGCGTGAACTTCAGCGCGCCGCCCGACGCTTTGGTCCAGGCTTCCAGCGACCATTGGGCTAGATCGCGATCTTCGGGCTTACAACCGACGCTTGTGCCTGAATCGCGCACAACGCTTCGCTGGGCGCTCGAATCCGCGCACGGTTCGATCCACCAGGTCCAGACGGAGATTGCGGCGGCGAGCATCAATGCGTGTGAATCCTCATCTGGGAAAGCGCTTGTTCGAGTTCGCGGACGCGCGACTTCAGGTCGTCGATCGCGTCGCGGTCGGGATCGGGAAGCTTGCCATGTTCGAGGTCGGCGGGGTTCTCGCTCCAGGTACGCACCACGCGGCCCGGAATCCCGACCACGGTGGAGCCGTCCGGCACGGGGTGAATCACCACGGAGCCCGCGCCGATCTTGACCGAATCGCCGATGCGGATCGCGCCGAGCACCTTCGCCCCGGTCGAGATCACCACCCGGTTCCCGATGGTCGGATGGCGTTTGCCCCGCTCCTTGCCAGTGCCGCCAAGAGTGACGCCCTGATAAATCAGCACGTCGTCGCCGATCTCGGCGGTCTCGCCGATGACCACGCCCATGCCGTGATCGATGAAGAAGCGGCGGCCGATGCGCGCGCCGGGATGAATCTCGATGCCCGTCAGCCAACGCGAAAATTGCGAAATCAGCCGGGGTAGCAGAGGCGTCTCCCAACGGTACAGCCGGTGAGCGATGCGGTGGAGCAGGATGGCGTGGACGCCGGGATAGCAGAGCAAAATTTCGACGACGCTCTTAGCCGCCGGGTCCTCGCGGAATACGGTATCGATCTGCTCGCGGATCGCGCGCCACATATATCGCTTCGATGATGGCACGGGCGTTCGGGATGCTAGCCTGAGGGCAGTGCCCGAAGGTTATTGGCCCATTTTCCTGTTCCTGATTGTCTCCCTTCTGTTCCCAACGGCCACGTTGATCGCGCTGCGGCTGATTCGGCCGTCAAAACCGGGACCGGTGAAGTTCGACCCCTACGAATGCGGCATTCCGCCCGAATCCGCGGCGCGAGGCCGTTACTCCGTGCGGTTTTACGTGATCGCGATTCTTTTCGTGATCTTCGACGTTGAGACAATTTTCCTCTACCCCTGGGCGGTTCGATACAAACAGCTCGGCTGGTTCGGAGCGGCGGAAGCGGGCGTATTTTTGGCGATCCTCGTGCTTGGCTACGTGTGGGCCTATAAGCGAGGAGCCTTCGAATGGGTATAAAAACATCTCTATCTCTTTTTGTTTTTGCGGTGGCGGCGAACGCCGCGCCGAAACTTCGTCTCTCGACCGCCGCGGTAGGGCCGGTGTCGATCGCCACCGGAGCCACCGCGACGCAGACGATCGAAGCGTTTAACGCCGGCGACGGCGCGCTGAACCTGCGCACGGTTTCGAGTTATCCGTGGCTGACGGCGAGCGTCGGCGCGCCGCGCACTTGTACGACGCGCACCGGGCAATGCCTACCCGTGACCATCTCGATCAACTCGATCAGCCTCCCGGCCGGCGTTCGCACGGGCGTCGTGACCATCTCGGATTCCAATGCCATCGACGCCCCGCAGAATGTGACGGTCACCGTGCAAGTGGGCGGACCGCTGCCTTCGGGCAAGACGCTGGTGACCGCACCGGGCGGAACCATTACGGAGACGGTGACCACGGGCGCGGCGTCGGCTACATCGAACTCGCCGTGGCTGACGGTGTCGCTGGGCGGCGCGGGGACGTTCGAGTTTCCGCGTAAGTTTACGATTACGGCGCGTTCCACGGTGACGGGCGAGCAGACGCAGAGCGGCCAGGTGACGTTCGCGGGGTCGGCGGCGGCGGTGGAGAATCGCGCGATTCCGATCACCTTGCGCACGACGACGCAACCGATCCTGAAGCTGTCCGACGAGACCCTCCGCATTCGCGTGACGCAAGGGACCGCCGTGCAAAAGCGTACGGTGGCGATATCGAACGCGGGCCAAGGCACGCTCGCCGTAACGGGCGCAACCGTTGCCGCGACACCGGGCTTTTTGCGCGCGGCTTTGGTAGGGCAGACGGCGGTGGAGATCGCGGCCGATCCGGGGACGCTCGGCGCGGGTCTCTACACCGGCCTAGTGACGGTGAACGCGAGCGGCGCGATTCCCACGGCGACGGTGGGCGTCGAACTCGAGGTGGTGGCCGCCGCGCCGCCCACGGCGTTCGCGGGGCAAGTGTTAAACAACGCGGATTTCCGGGAGGGCGAATCCGTCGCTCCCGGCGGGATCGTCGCGATCAAGGGAGAGCATTTTTTCCCGCGCGCCGATTTCGCCTTCGACACGAGCTGGCCGCGGCAACTGGGCGGCATTAGCGTTTTCGTAAATGGGGCCGCCGCGCCGCTGTATTTCGCGAACTACAACCAGATCAATACGCTGATCCCGTTCGAAACGCGCGCGGGCGAGGCGACGATCCAAGTGGTGCGGGACGGCGTCGCGGGCAACAACGTCACGGTGCAAGTAGTAGAACGCGCGCCGCGGATTATGCAGTGGTTCGATTTCGGCGCGCAGGGCTACGCGATTTGCGCCTTCAATAACGAACTGGCGCTGGCCTTGCCGCCGTCGATCACGATCCCGGGATTCGCGAGCCGCGCGGCGCGGGCGGGCGATCAACTCGTAATCTACATGCTCGGTTTGGGGCAGACGAATCCCCCTTCGACGACTGGGTCCGCGCCGACCTTCAATCCGCCGCAGACCGTGCCCGGCGTCACTACCGTGCGTTTCGGCGCCAGCGCGGGGGCCGTGCAGACCGGCATCGTCGCCGAAGCGGCTTACGCGGGTTTCACGCAGTTCATCGGGCTGTACCAAGTGAACGTGCAGGTGCCCGCCGGACTGTTGCCCAACGCCGCGATGCCGATTCGCGTGACGGCGGGTGGCGAAGCGAGCAACTTGGCGAACATCGCCGTCCAGTAAATGACCGAACGCCTCTACTACACCGACGCTTACCTGCGCCAATTCACGGCGAAGGTGGCGTCGGTCGAGGGCGCGAAAGTTTACTTGGACCGCACGGCTTTCTATCCCACATCGGGTGGGCAATCGCACGATTTGGGCGCGCTGGGCGCGGCGCGCGTGGTGGATGTGATCGACGAGGAGGACCGCATCGCCCATGTCGTCGAGGGCGACCCCGGCGGAATCGAAGTCGAGTGCGAGATCGATTGGCCGCGCCGCTTCGATCACATGCAGCAGCACACAGGGCAGCATCTGCTGTCGGCGGTGTTCGCCGATTTGTTCGGTTTGGAAACGGTGAGTGTGCATCTTGGAGCGGAGATCTCGACGCTCGATTTGGCGGCGCCGGCGGTCGATCTGGAGAAGCTCGCCGAAGCGGAGCGGGTGGCGAACGAGCGGGCGGCGTCGAATCTCGCGGTTACGGTGAGTTTCGAGGATGCGGCGACGGCCCGAGGCTTGCGGAAAGCTTCGCAGCGCGAAGGTACGCTGCGCATCGTCGAGATCGCAGGGCTCGACCGTTCGGCCTGCGGCGGTACGCACATACGCTCTACGGCGGAGATTGGCGCGATTTTACTAGGACGCACGGAGAAAGTCCGGCAAGCTACGCGAGTCGAGTTTGTCTGCGGATGGCGCGCCGTGCGATCGGCTCGGGCGGCGCGCGCGGAGATTGCCGCGTTGACGCAACGGTTGGCGGAAGCGGGCGCGGCGGTCAAGAAGCTCGAATCGGAGGCGGCGGCGTTGCGTGGAGCGAAGCGATATTTCGAAACCGCGCCGTCGCCCGACGGAATGCGGCGTGCGGCGGTCCGCGAGACAGGCGATCAAACGCGCGCGGAGGCGATCGCATTCACAAGCTACGGCAAGGCGATCTTCGTAGCGGAGCAAAGCGGCACGATCCTGTACGCAGTGTCCGCGGATACGGGTATCGACGCGGCGGCGAAGCTGAAGCCGCTACTTACGCGCGGCGGCGGCGGGAAGACGCTCGCGCAAGGCGTGGCCGCCGACCCGGAAACCGCCATTCGCGAACTACTGAGCTAGAGACCGGGGGCGAACGAGACCATCGCCGCTGCCGCGATCGTCAACAGCAGACCGATCGCCATATAGAGATTCGCCGCGCCGCCCGCGCCGCGAAACTCGCGCCATACGAGGAGTCCCCACAACATGGCCAGCACCATCGCGCCGTGGATGAACGCCGATCCACGCGCCGCTCCGATTCCGATTTCCGATGGTACCGACGACGTAATCCAGTGGGTCAACGATCCGGCGAGCCAGATGGCTCCGCCCAGAAATCCGAGAACGTGATGGGTGAAGTTCCCTTTGATGTAGTCGCCCAATTCGATCGGCGGCCCTTCGATGGGCAGATTGATGAAGTACAGGTCGAAAATGATGGTGGAGAAGAAAATGCCGATCGCGGCGAACACGGCAAGGGCGTATGGACCGAGGCCGATTTCCGAACCGCCAGCGCGCGCCATTCCCAACAGCGGATAGACGCCGGCCATCAGCAGTCCCGCAATCAAAGCCACCAGCACACCCTTGCCGCCGCCCCGAGGCTTGGCGGACTTGATGTTGCCCTTAGGAGCGGCCGCTTCCGCCGCGGTTCCACGAAATCGAGCCGCCGCCATAGCCGCCAGCGACACGAAGACGATCGCGCTCAGCGCCATGGCCACGCCACCGAATAGGAGCGCGGTGTTTCCGGCCTTATCGCCCAGATAGCTGACGACGACGCCGATCGCCATCGACAATCCCATTGCGACGGGAAAGGCAACGGACATGCCGGAAATCGAGATCGAGCCGACCACCAATAGATTGGCGAGATTGAAAACGACGCCCGCGGCCATCGCGTAGGCCATTTGCCGTTTGCCCGCGATAGCGAGATTGTCGAGAAAAGATAGCTCCGGGCCCATCGAGCCGAGGGTGAAAGCGGCGATCAGCGCGGCGGCCAGCGTACCGATGGCGAAGTCGAAGTAATACAGTTCGAAGCGCCATTTGGGTCCGGCGAGCTTGTAGGTGTTCGCCCAGGAGCCAAGGCAAAGCAGGTACAGGACGGCGAGCAGAAGAGTGGTTTCTTGCGCGGTTGGAAAAATCATGGGCGGTTCAGGTGTTTCCGGAAGGACTAAGTAAGGTGCGTCTTTCTTCCTCTTCGACTGAGTTTAAAGGACTGTAGACGAAGAAAGTAGACGTCTCGGTTTTCCGTCCCTTGCTTTCGTCACACATTTCGATACAATTTGCGGCGGAATCGAGAACTCGGGGGGATTGCCAGTGAATCGCAAGCTACTTTGCGCTTTCTTTGTCTGTGCCAGCGCATTAGCGTGGGCGCAAGGATTAACGGGAACGATCGCGGGTTCGGTCGCCGATCCCAGCGGTAGTGCGATCGCAGGCGCCGAGATCACGCTACTCAACGTCAACACCAGCCAGACTCGCGCGGCCACGTCCGACGCATCCGGCGACTTTCTCTTCACGCAGCTCTTGCCCGGCACGTTCAAGTTAACGATTACCGCGCCGGGGTTCCGCAAATACGAACAAACGGACATCATTCTAACCGCGACCGAACGCGTCGTGCTGAAACGCGCCGAGCTATCGCTGGGCGATCTCACGCAGACCGTCGAAGTGCAGGCCGAAACGGCGCGACTGCAAACTCAGTCCGCCGAGCGTAGCGGGTTAATCTCCACGGCACAGACCGAGAACATCCCCATGAAGGGCCGCGATTACCTAGGGCTGGTGAAGCTGTTGCCGGGCGTGGTCGATCTGCAAAACCGGAACGCGCCGGGCTGGAATAACTTTTCGAACATCAGCATCAATGGCAACCGCACGGGGACGTTGAACCTGACTTTGGACGGAGTGTCGTCGCTCGACACGGGGTCGATGACCGGCCCGTATTTGGCGCCGAGCGTCGATGCGGTGGCCGAGATCAAAGTGTTACTCACGAATTATCAGGCCGAGTACGGCCGCAGTTCGGGCGGAACCATCAATACGGTGATCAAGAGCGGAACGCGCGAATTCCATGGCGTGGCGTACTACTTCCTCCGCAACGAGGCGCTCAACGCGAACGAATTCTTCCGCAACCGCGATGGATTACCGCGTCCGCAGTACCGGTTCAACTATCCGGGCTACACCTTCGGAGGTCCGGTAACGATCGGGAAGTTCAATCGGAATCGGGACAAGCTGTTCTTCTTTTGGAGCCAGGAGTTTTTGCCGCGTAAGTATCCGACCGACCTGGTACGGCGCACCTTTCCGACGGCACTCGAACGGCAGGGGAATTTCAGCCAGTCGTTCGATCAGAACGGCACGCTGATTCCGATTTGGGATCCGCTCAACAACCGCGTGCCGTTCGCGGGCAACGTAGTACCGGCCAGCCGCATCGACCGGAACGGCCAGGCGATCCTGAATATTTTTCCGCAGCCGAACGCCGTGGACCCGGCTCGCTCCTATAACGCGCTAATCCAGGCGCCGGTGAACCAGCCGCGGCGCGATTCGATCCTGCGCATCGACTACAACCTAGGACCTAGGACGCAGTTCTACTGGCGCGGGATTCAGGACTACGAGGCTTATAAGGGCGATTTCAACTTCGTGCTGGCGTCGAGCAGTTGGCCGCAGTTGCCGATCAATTACCAGATCCGCTCCGTCGGTAGCGTGGCGACGCTGATCCACACGTTCAGCCCGACGAAGGTCAACGAGTTCACCTTCGGCATTAATCGCGCGAAGCAGACGGTCGATCCTCTGAATCAAGAGGGGCTCGACCGCAACACGCGATCAAAGGTTTTGCCGAATCTGCCGCAGTTTTTTCCGGAGGCGAATCCCAGCAATCTGATCCCGAACGCGAATTTCGGCGGCGTGCCGAACGCGGGCATATTGAGCGTAGAAGCGCGTTATCCGTTCTTCGGGACGAACAACATCTGGAACTGGTCCGACAATTTTTCGTGGATCGCCGGCAAGCACAACATGAAGTTCGGCATTTACGTGGAACGCACCACGCGCAACGCCGCGCGCGGGTCGTCCTTCAATGGCACCTTCAACTTCAACCGCGACGTAAACAATCCGTTCGAGACGAATTACGCCTACTCGAACGCGCTGTTGGGTACGGTGCAGAGCTATACGGAATCGACGGCCAAGCTTTCCGGTCACGCGCGGTATCTGAATGTCGAGTGGTTCGCGCAAGACACGTGGAAGGTGCATCGCCGGTTTACCATCGACGCGGGCGTCCGGTTCTACTTCATCCAGCCGACCTGGAGCGACGACGACCAACTGGCCTTTTGGGATCCGGCGCTCTACGACCGCACGAAGCAGCCGCAGTTAATTCAGCCGTTCCGCAACGCGAGCGGCGCGCGCGTCGGTCGCGACCCGGTTACGGGGCAGGAAGTATCCGCCGCCGTGATCGGTCAGTTCGCATCGGGTATCGCTCCGTTTCAAGGGATGAACGTAGTGAACGAACGGCTAGCCAATACGCCGCCCATCCAAGTGGCTCCGCGGCTGGGTTTCGCGTGGGACGTATTCGGCAACGGCAAGACCGCGGTTCGCGGCGGCGCGGGCATCTTCTACGACCGGTTCAACGACGACCAAATTCTGATTCACCGGGAATTGCCGCCCAATGTAATCACCTCGACGGCCACATATACGACCATCGCCGATCTGTTGCGTTCTCCGCTGCGCATTAGTCCGCCCGGCGTGACGAGCTTCCAACGGACCTACCAGCCGCCGACGGTCTACAACTGGAGCTTTGGCATTCAACAGAACATCGGTTTTGGAATAGTGCTCGACACGGCGTATGTGGGCAGCGTGGGCCGCCATTTGCTGCAACGGCGCAGCCTGAACGCCGTGCCGTACGGAACGCGCTTTCTCCCCTCGAGCGTCGATCCCACCACGGGCAACACGCCACTGCCGGATAACTTCCTCCGGCCCAACCCGGGCTACGGCGACATCCAGTACATCGAGTTCGCCTCGAATTCGAACTACCACTCGCTGCAAACTCAGGTGAACAAGCGCTTCTCGCGCGGCCTGCAATTCGGCGTGAGCTGGACCTGGTCCAAGGCGATGAACTTCGTGAACGGCAACAACGAAGCCGTCAATCCGTTCCTCGACTTTCGCGAGAGAAACTATGGGCGCAGCAACTTCGACCGCACGCACAACTTCACGCTGAACTATCTCTACAACATCCCTCGGCTGTCCTCGGTGTGGAACGCGTCTTTGGTGAGGTGGGTGTTCGATAACTGGGATTTGGCGGGTGTGACGCAGTTCACGTCCGGCGCGCCGCTGGGAATTTCGTATTCGTTTGTGTCGGCGGTCGACGTGGTGGGCGGCGGCGGCGCGGGCGTGGATAGCCGCGTCAACATCGTGCAGAATCCGGTAATTCCCAAAAGCGAGCGCAACGAGTATCGCGCTTTCAATACCAGCGCTTTCGCTCCTCCGACGCGGGCCGAGAACGGAATCGGCAACGCTCCCAAGGACGTCTTTCGCGGCCCGGGTATCAACAATTTCGACGTGTCTTTCTACAAGACCATTCCGTTCGACCGCGATGGGAAACGGCGTCTCCAGTTCCGCTTCGAGTTCTACAACTTCTTTAACCATGCAAGCTTTGGCGGACCGGCGGGCACCGGCGTGGATACGGCGGCGCGTTTCGATGCGGCGGGCCGCCAAGTCAGCGGCACTTTCGGCCAGTACACCAGCACCTTGGACGCGCGGCGCACCGTTATTGGGGCGAAGTTCTACTTTTGACGGGGCGGCTTAGCGTGGGAGGGACAACATGAGGAAGACCATCCTAACGATCGCGCTTGGTTTCGCGCTGACGGGGGTATCGGAGGCGCAAAAGTATCGCTTGGAGATCAATGCGGAGACTCCGGAAGGAGCGTTACTCCAACAGATCGGCACGGAAAACGATGCCGGGAAGAAACTCGCGTTGATGGAGAAGTTCGTCGCGGCGCATCCTAAGCACGACGGCGCCGCCTGGGTCTATTCGCAAATGGTTCCGGCGCAAATCGCGGGCGGCAATCTGGCGGCGGCGGAAAAATCGGCGGAGGCCCTGTTGGCCATGGATCCCGACGATTTGGAAACGGCGGTAGCGGTGCTGAAGGCGTATGAAGGCGTGGACGGCGCGGAGGGTGCGGCGAAGTGGTCCGAGATAACGTCGAGAATCGCGCGCGAGTCCCTTAAGGCGGAGGGATCGGATAAGGATAAAGACTACGCCCGGCAGGTGGAACTCTATGCGGAATACGCGCTGTTGAACCAAGCCAACCGCGCCAAAGACGGCGCGATCGCTGAATCGCTCGCGAAGAAACTGGCGGAGCGAAATCCTAAGAGCCAATATCTGAACGGGGCCGAGAGCGCTGCGTTCAACGCCTACCGGCGGGCGGGCCAAGTGGAGCAAGCGGTAGCTATCGCCGAGCGGTCGCTGGCTCGCGCGCCGGGCAACGAAGAGATGCTGTTGGTGGCCGCCGATTACTACATGCGCAAGAACGACACGGCGAAGACGCTCGACTACGCGACGAAACTGGTCGAGACAATGCCGGCGAAACCGAAGCCGGAAGGCGTTTCACAAGAAGACTGGGACAAGCGCAAAGCGACTCTGCTCTCGACCGGTAATTGGCTGGCCGGAGTTTCGCTCGCCACGCAGAACAAATTCGCGCCGGCCGATAAGGCGCTCCGCGAGGCGCTGCCGGGATTGACCGACGAGCAAATGAAGGCGGCGGCGCTGTTCCATTTGGGCGTCGCCAATTTCCGCTTGGCCGAAGCGAATACGGATCAGAAGCGCATCCAAGACGCCCTGCGATTCAGTCAGGAAGCGGCGGCGATCAAGGGTCCGTATCAGGCGAACGCGGCCAAAAACGCCACAGCCATTCGCACGAAGTATCGCATCACCAAGAAATAGCTACTGCAGCGCAATGCGCGCCTGCGCCGTCAAACCCGGCTTCACGGCCGGATCGGGCGACGTGAACGGAGCGACAATCTGCGTTCCGTTCACCGTTTCGATGGCGCCGGCCAACGCTTGCCCTCCCGCCTCGACAACTTGAATCAGCACGGGCTGCCCCGGTTTCAAACGCGCGGCTTGGACGGGTGTCGCTTCCGCGACGAGTTCGAGCGCGGTGAGATCGACGGCGATCTGGAAGAGATCTTTCATGTCGCGCTTCACTTCCTCGCCCGCCGCCGATTTCCGGCCGACCAGCAATCCGTCCACCGGCGCGTGCACTTCGGTTTCGAGCAGTTGCGCTTGCAGATCTTCCAGGTCGGAGTTCTTGTCCGTCAACAAGCGCCGGGCTTCTTCCACCGCTTTTTGCGCCATGTCGACTTTCGACGCCGACTGCCGGGCGATTTCTTCGACCGCCTCCGCCTCGGTCGTGAGCGACTCGAGTTCTTTCTGCGCTTTTTCGTAAGTGAGACGGGGCGTCGCGCCTTGGGCGAGCAGCGTTTGTTGCCGCGAAAAGTTACGCTGCGCCATCGCCAGCGAAGCCTTGACACGGGCCGCGTCGGCCTCGGCTCGCGACGCTTCCAGGCGCGTGGAAATCGCCGACGCTTCCGCGCCGTTCAACTTCGCTTCGAGGCGCTCCACTTCGGCCTTCGCCTCCTCGATCCGCGTATCGAGCGCCGTGTTCTTAATCCGCGCCAGTAACTGGCCTTCGAATACTTCCTGCCCTTCGACAACCTCCACCGATTCGAGGACTCCGTCGATGGGCGCGCCGACCGGGACGACGGTCTTCGCGCGAATTCGCCCGGCGAGGATGAGTTCGGTTTCGACCGGAGCCGCCGCCACTGGCGCGGCCGGCGGGGCCGCTTTCGGCCGGAAGTAGTAAACCGCGCCCGCCGCCCCGGCGAGAAACGCTCCGGCGGCGAGCGCGATTCGGATTTTCGCGCTCACCTACCGATGATATTCTTGAGACCTTGAGTATGTTCGGTGGATTGCGGCTCGGCGACGATCTCGACGACTTTTGCATTAAGTGCAAACGCATCACCAATCACGCGATCGTCGCGCTGATCGAGGAAAAACCGGCTCGCGTGCGCTGCCGGAGTTGTTACTTCGATCATCCGTTTCTCAACGAAATCGCTCCGCCGAAAAAAGAGTCGCCGAAGAAGGCGGCCGCCGCTCCTAAGCCGGAACCCGAACCGGAAGCGGCCGGTTAGCCGCGCCGCATTTCCCGCTGGACTTCCGCGACTACTTCCGGCTGGTTCGGACCGTCGAGATCGCGCTCCAGCCTCTGTAACGCCACGCCGACCACGTCGCGATGGTGGAGCGTCGATCCCAGGCCCGCCTTGTCCGAGAGCTTCAACCAAATGTCGTGCAGGCGGTCGAGATCTTCGGGCCACAGCCGGGGCGGGTGCGGTCCCAGGTTGACGTACTTCGAGGGCCGTCCGGGGCGGATGATCTCGAGGGAGAAGGCGTGGCGCGGCTCGGGGAGTTTTTCCCACGCGAGTCCGATGCGCCGCGCGAGCTCGTCGGACATCATCTTCGCGGAAACGCCGGTGACCAATCGCGACGCGCGCAGTTGATTCGCCGTCTGCACCATCGCGTCGAACGGATTGACGGCGGGCACCACCAGCAGTTCCACCGGCTTCCCTTCTTTTTCCGCCATCTCGACGACGTGCGAGAACAATTCCTGTTCGTACACCGAGAACAGTTGATCGTTGGTAAGCGCGTATTCGCCTTCGCCCGCCGACATAGGGCGCACGGTCATCACAACGATGTCGTGGCGCCGCAGATTCGCTTTCTCGAGCGTCTTCTTCAGGTGCTCCATCTGCTGGTAGCCGCGCACGGCGACCAGGATGCAGCCGGGCCGGGCGTCCACGGTCTGCGCGTCGATCTTGGGGCTCATTTCGAGATTGAACTGCTCAAGACCGGCGCCGGCGGCCTTCTTCTGCCGGTTGTTGACGTACTCGGAGATGCGGAACAGCAGGTAAAGAAGGATGGTGAAGCTGACGCCGGAGATCGTGGCGATCTTTTTCGAGAAGAGGTTCGCGATGGCGATCGTCAGCAGCGTGAGCGTGAGCAAGCCGAGGCCCACGGGAATTTCGGTGTTCCCGATTTTGAAGTTCAGCGGTACTTTGTATTCCTGATCGCTGCGCTGGAAGCGCAGCGCCAGCACGCCGAGCGACTTCATGAAGAAGCTCCAGATGACGCCGAACGCGTAGGCTTCGCCCAGAAGATACGTATTGCCGCCCGACAAGAGAATCGTGACGACCTGTAGCAGCGCGATCAGGTTCACAATACGGAACGTCGTCCCGAACTTGGGGTGGGGTTTGCGGAACCAGCCCAGCAGCACGCCGTCCTCGGCCACGCGATTCAGCACTCCGTTCGCGCCGATCATCGAGGTGTTCACCGCGCCCGAGAGGATCAGTACGCCTACGCCGACAACGAAGATGTGGAACGCGAGCTTGAGCAGGTACGGCCCGGTGAGGCTCATCGACAGCCCGCCGATCAAGTTCTCGTAATACTGCGGCTTAACGTTATCGGGGATCACCATGGCGGCCAGCAGCGTCACGACGCCCGTCGAGATTACGGCGTACGTGCAAACGATCATCGCCGTGATCCGCAGGTTGCGCATTTTTGGGTAAGCGATTTCGCGATACACCTGGGCCAGCGTTTCGAAACCCGACATCGCCAAAAGCGAGTGCCCGAAGGCGATCGTGAACGCGGCCAGCGGAATCTCGGGCCACATCGTGCCCTTGAGCCAACCGAGGGCGTCGTCCGAAAACTTCAGCGAACTCATCGAGGGCAGCGGCGGCAGCTTGTAGCGGCCTTCGGCGACGATCGTGATCAACGACCATGCGATCAGCGTCACCACCATCACGGTCATGATCTGCATGATCCGCAGCGCCTTACCCGACGATTCGTGAATGCCCTTCGTGTTCGACCGCCAAAAGTACGCTGTGACGACGACGCCGAAGAACATGGCGAACCGGTTCGGGTCGATGTGATACGGCTGGTGCAGCAGTTCGAAGATTTCGTTTAACAGGCGGCCCAGATACTGCCCCGCGCTGACGGAACTAATGGGGCCGGTGAGGACGTAATCCACCACAAGCGCCGACACGGAAATCTTCGCCATGTTGGGGCCGAGGCTGTCGCGCACGACGACGTAAACGCCTCCGCGAACGAACATCGAGCAACTTTCCATGTAGACGCTGCGTACGGCGAAGCTGAACAGCATCACCGCCAGCACGAACCATGGAGCCGCCTTACCGATGGCCTGTTCCGCGATGCCGCCCGCGTAATAGGAGGACGACGCCAGATCGCTTAAGACGATCGCGGCGCCGCGCCAGAAGGAGATAAATGAAAGCGCAACCGTTGTCGCGACAACGATGCGCGTGGGAGAGCCCGCCGGAGACGACCCCTCGGGCTGCGCCGTGCTCACAGCCTAGTATTTTACGCTGATTGCGATGACGGCGCGCGATGCGATCGCCCAACTGCGGGCGGCGGGACACTCGGCGTACCTTGTCGGCGGGGGCGTTCGCGACCGTTGGCTGGGGATTCCGGCGAGCGACGAGGACATTGCGACGGACGCCGTTCCCGGCCGATTGCGCGAACTATTTCCGGGCGCGCGGCTGGTGGGCGCGCATTTCGGCGTGGTGATCGTCGATGGCGTCGAGATCGCCACCTATCGCAGCGATTCCGCATACCTCGACGGCCGCCGGCCCGAAAGCGTCTCCTTCGTCGCCACTCCCGAGGAGGATTCGCGCCGCCGCGACTTTACGATCAACGCACTTTACGAGGATCCATTCACGGGCGGGATTCTCGACTTTCACGGCGGCCTCGACGACCTGCGCGCGGGCGTGATTCGCGCGATCGGCGATCCGGTGGAACGGTTCGAGGAAGACCGTCTTCGCCTGCTGCGCGCCGTGCGTTTCGCTTCGAGATTCGGATTCCGGATCGAGCCGCGTACGTTCGCCGCGATTCGCGAACTCGCTCCACGGGTTTCGGCGGTGGCCGCGGAGCGCGTCCGCGACGAACTCACGCGCATGCTCACCGAAGGCCGTGCGCGATCCGCATTCGAGTTATTGAACGAGACCGGTTTACTCCACGAGGTGTTGCCCGAAGTCGAGGCGTTTCGCGGTGTGGAGCAACCGCCCGAATTCCATCCCGAAGGCGACGTGTGGACGCACGTTCTGATCATGCTCGAAGGGCTGCCGGAGAGCGCGTCCCCGGCGCTCGCCTGGGGCGTGTTGTTACACGATGTGGGCAAGCCCGCGACATTTTCGCGTTCGGACCGGATTCGCTTCAACGGCCATGTCGAAGTGGGTGTCGGGATCGCCCGGCGAATCCTCAACCGCCTGAAATTTTCGAATGAGGACGCGGATCAAATTCTGGCGCTGGTGGCGAACCATATGCGCTTCGGCGACGTGCGGCGAATGAAGGAGTCCACGCTGAAGCGCTTTCTGCGGCTCGATCGTTTCGACGAGCATTTGGCTCTCCACCGATTGGATTGCTTATCGAGCCACGCTCAACTCGGGAACTACGATTTCATGCGGGAGCGGTTCGAATCGATGCCGCCGGACGAAGTGCGCCCGCCACGCCTTCTGACGGGAGCCGATCTGATCGCCGCCGGTTACCGGCCGGGGCCGGAGTTCAAGCGCGTTCTGGACGAAGTGGAAGACGCGCAACTCGAGGGGAGCATCGCGGACAAGGAATCGGCGTTAGCGCTGGCGAAGGAAAAATTCGCGGCTAGCTCTGCGCCGCCGCCAACTTCGGAATGACCAGCCAACGCAGCGTACCGTGCGGCTGCGCCCCGAAAGACTCGACGTCGACCCGCATGAGCGCGCCCTTTTTGAAGTCCGTGCGGAGCGCCGGAGCGTTCAGCAGATAGGCCGCCGTCGCCGACATCAGCGGTTCGTGACTGACGAGCATCACCTAATCGACGGTCTTGTGCGCGCGGATTTCCTGCCAAACCGAATCGGGACGGCCGTCGGGAGTCAGCGTCGCCGATTCGAGCGACTCCGCTTCCGAGGCGAGGAACTCGACCACCATGTCGGCGGTTTGCCGCGCGCGGCGATAGGGGCTCGACAGAATTAGAGACACGGCCGTGTCGGCCTGCCTCGCCAGTCGTAACACTTCTTTCAGTTTTTTGCGGCCTTCGGGAACCAAAGCGCGGTCGCGGTCGGGCATTCCGGCGCGCTCGTCTTCGGCGATCCCATGCCGCAACAGATAAATCTGCATTGGCTTTCGCCTCATTTTGTCATACTGTACGAGAACTTTTGATGACAGCCGAAACAGAAACGCGCTTCGGCGTTTTGACGCGCGCGGCTCCGTTTTTGGCGGGTGCGTCGGCGATCGCCATTGTTTTTTCTATCGCCGCCGCCCAAATTCTGCTGGGTTTGACGATCGTCTGCCTTGCGATTTCCCGGGCGAAGTGGCGCTTTCCGGCGATCGGATGGCCGGTGCTGGGGCTGTTCGTTTGGACCCTGATCGCGCTCGCCGTTTCGGGCGATTCCGCCACGGGTTGGCCGCAGGTGAAGAAATTCTTCGTCTACGCGGAGTTCGCCGCCGTCGCCTCGGCGATTCGGGGACGCAAGGCGGTACGCGCCACGCTGTTCGGGATTGCGTCGGCGGGCGCGCTTTCGGCGGCGTGGAGCGTGATGCAGTACGCGCGCAAAGTTTCCGAAGCGGCCGCCACTGGACAAGATTTCTACACCTACTACACGGGCAGCCGTACCACCGGATTCATGAGCCACTGGATGACGTTTTCGGGCGAGATGCTGATCGTGCTCGCGATTCTGGTGGCGGCGGCGTTGTGGGAGCCGCGCTTTCGATGGATCGCCGCGGGCGGGGCGGCGCTGGTGTCGGTGGCGCTGGCCGTCAATCAAACGCGCAGTGCGTGGCTTGCGGCGGTGGCGGCCGGTATTTATCTAGCGATCGCCTGGCGGCCGAAAGCGCTGCTGGCGCTGCCCGTGTTAGCCGCCGCCGGATATTTTCTCGCGCCAAATCCGGTCCGAGAGCGGGCGCTTTCGATCGTCGAACCGCACGGCGAAACCGACTCGAACCGTCACCGCGTCGCGACGTTCCGCACCGGCTTAGAAATGATTCGCGCGAATCCGGTTTTCGGAGTCGGCCCGGATCGTGTGGGCAAGAGATTCCACGAATTCGTCCCGCCCGATCTGTTGCCCCTGCCCGTGGGTTTTTACGGCCACTTGCACAACGTGTACCTGCAACTCGCGGCGGACCGGGGATTGCCCGCGCTCGGGTTTTTGCTTTGGATGTTGGTGGCGCTGCTCCGAGCGGTGTGGCGTTCGCCCGATCCGGTGGCGCGCCATGCGGCGGTGGCGTCGATTCTCGCGACGATGGTCGGTGGACTGTTCGAGTACAACTTGGGTAACAGCGAGGTGCTGCACCTGTTTCTGGCTGTGTCGGCGCTGGCGTTGTGCCGTGACTAGGCGACTTCAACTTCGCGCGCCAGACTCGATGGCTCCGGGATGGGTTCCCCAAATACGCGCAAGGTCTCTATGTGCCCTCGAATCGCTTGCCGGATGTTAGCCTCCGTTTCGGCCAAGGTTGCGCCAGTGGTTATGCAACCCGGGAGGTCCGGCACGTAAGCGGCCCAGTTATTCTCCGCGCGCTCGAAGATCACGGCAAACTTGTGGGTCATCGTTTGTCTTCCAGACCGGCGGCTCGGAGGACCGACTTTAGGTACCGACGGGAATTTCGTCTCCCGGATGTCCGGGGATCGTAACGATACAAGGCTTCTTCTCGTGCTTAAAGTGCCGATGACTGCCTGTCGTTCTCACGTGTTTCCAGCCGTCCGACTCCACAAGGCGAATCAAGTCGCGAACTTTCACGCTAAGCGAGCAGCGCTTCTTCCCGCAACTCCGCCTCGAACTCCGCCACTTGTTTCGCCGCCGCCGACAACTCCGCCGAATTCAGCGTGACCAGAGTCTTATCCATGTCCTCGAAGGTCTCGATCATGTGTTTCAGGTGCGTCGCCGCGAGTTTCATGCACCAGGGATCGGTCAGCGCGCGCCCGCTACGTGCGCTCTCGGCGAGCAGTAGAGAATGCGGCAGGGCGATCACTTTTTCCGCCCGCTCGCCTTCCGTCGCGATCCGCCATTTGACATCCACGGTGTCGGCGTGGCGGATCGAGATCGCGGTTTGCTGCCACTGAAATTCGGCGGTCCATTCGCGCCCGAACGGATCGGTGGCGGTAAAGCGGCGGTAGTTGTCCATCGCCTATAGTTTAGCCGGACGAAAGTAAGGCGGGAGCGCCTACTTCAACCGCACTAGCGACAGAAATTCGTCGCGCGTGGCCTTGCTCGACCGGAAGGCGCCGAGCATGGCGCTGGTGGCCGTCGAGGAGCATTGTTTTTCGACGCCGCGCATCATCATGCAGAAGTGCTGCGCTTCGGCGATCACGCCCACGCCACGTGCGTCGAGCGCCCCGGCGAGCGCGTGCGCCACCTGCTGGGTCAACCGCTCCTGCACCTGTAAGCGGCGGGCGAACATGTCCACGATCCTCGGGATCTTCGACAGTCCGATGACCTTTTTGTTGGGCAGATACGCCACGTGCATTCTGCCGAAAAACGGCAGCATGTGATGCTCGCACAGAGAGAAAAATTCGATGTCTTTAACGAGCACCATCTCGTCGTACTCGACATCGAACAGCGCACCGTTAACGATCTCCTCGATATTCGAGTCGTAGCCCGAAGTAAGAAAGCGCAACGCCTTCTCGCTGCGTTGCGGCGTGCGCAGTAATCCTTCGCGGGAGGGATCTTCGCCGAGTTCTTTCAGGATTTGCTCGACATTGGCCGCAATCAACCCGGTTTTCGGATCGGCTTCGAGCGCAGGCGCCGCCAGCTTTACCACTTTCTTCGACTTCATCGTGTTCCGTTCGGTCATATATTTCCGATCTCAAAAATGTTGTTCCGGGTCTCGAAAATCCGCACCCGGTCGAGCCGCGCGAAATCGTCCGGCCAGCCCGAAAGCAGCCGCCGCCGGACCACTTCCGCCACGTTCTCCGTCGTGGGCACGAGTTCGCGAAATTCGGCGATGTCCTCGTTCATATTGCGATGATCGAACGCCTGAATCACGCGCTCGCGCACAAGAGCGTCGAGCGTGGACAAGTTGGCAACCCGCCCCGTAATCTCATCCACCGGCCCGGCGACCGTCACTTCGACCGTATAGTTGTGCCCGTGGCCGTGGGGGTTGTTGCACTTCCCATAAAGTTCGGCGTTTCGCTCGGGTGTGAACGCCGGAGAATGCAAGCGGTGCGACGCCGAAAACGGATAGCGCCGCGTGAGTTTGATCAAGCGGTCACCTCGACATAAAGATCGTTCGTCTCCCATAGACGTACGGTATGCAGCTTCGCCCGGGTGCCCGCGGTACGCGGCTCGAGACGCCGCCAAATTTCGAGGGCGACGTTCTCCGCCGTCGGCACGATTTTGTCGAACGGCTTCACTTCGTAGTTCAAATGGCGATGGTCGAACGGTTCCACTACCTCCTCGTTCATCCATTGCTTTAGATCCTTGAGATCGACGATCATCCCGGTTATCGGGTCGGGTTCGCCTTCGAGGGACACTTCGAGAACGTAGTTGTGACCGTGCCCGTTCGGGTTGGCTCCTTCCCCGTAAAGGCGGCGATTTTCCTCGGCGCTCAAACCGGGAAGCGAACACATGTGGGATGAGGAAAACTCTACGCGGCGGGTGATGATCATTCGGTCCTCCTCTTGGATGTTCGAGCTTCCTTGCGGGATACTAAATCGAGTCCGCTCCGCATGAACGCCGATAAATTGTTGAAAGCGCTTGCCGTAATTCTCACCGTTGCGCTGGCCGGGGTCGTTTCCGCGACGCTGCGCGAACCCAACGTGCAGGTAGGCGATAGCGCTCCTCACTTCAGTATCGTCTCGGAGAAGGGCCGCGTGGTGACGCCGGAGAACTTCGGCGGCAAACTGCTGGTGTTGAATTTCTGGGCGACCTGGTGTCCGCCTTGCGTCCAAGAAATGCCGTCGCTGAACGAGTTCTCGCGCCAGTTGGCCGGATCGGGGGTGGTCGTGCTGGCGATCAGCGTCGATCGCGACGAAGCGAAGTACAAGCGGTTTATCGAGCGCTTCGGACTGGAGTTCGAGCTGGCGCGCGACGCCGAAGCTGCGATCAGCGCCTCCTACGGGACCACCAAGTATCCCGAGACTTACGTCATCAACTCGCGCGGCGAAGTGCTCGAAAAGTTTATCGGCGAGGAGAATTGGGCGGACCCCCGCCTGATCGAACGGATCAAGAAGCTGCTGTGATTTCTCCTTCGGCAAAAGCGAAATTGATCGCCGTCGTGGGCGAGCGAGGGTACCTCGATCAGCCGCACGACTTGACGCTCTACGAGTACGACGGCGGGGTCGATAAGGCGCGCCCGGACATCGTCGTGTTTCCACGATCGACGGAAGAAGTGGCGGCGCTGGTCAGGATCGCGAACGAGGAAAACCTGCCGTTCGTCGGACGTGGGGCGGGTACAGGACTATCGGGCGGCGCGATTCCGCGCGCGGGGGGCGTGACGATCGGGTTCGCGAAGATGAATCGCATTCTCGAAATCGATCTGCCGAACGAGCGCTGCGTGGTGCAGCCGGGAGTCGTGAATCTCGACGTCACGCTTGCCGTGCAGCGCGACGGCTATTTCTACGCGCCCGATCCTTCCTCGCAGCGAGCGTGCACCATCGGCGGCAACGTGGCGGAGAACGCGGGCGGTCCGCACACGCTGGCGTACGGCGTGACGACGAACCACGTGCTGGGTCTCGAATGCGTGCTCCCCGACGGATCGGTGATGGAAACGGCTTCCGGGCCGGGTTACGATCTCACCGGCTTATTGACCGGCAGCGAAGGCACGATGGCCTTGGTGACGAAGATCGTGTTGCGACTAATGCGTGCGCCAGAGAAAGTAAAGACGATTCTCGCGATCTACGATTCCACCGACGACTGCGGCGCGACGGTGAGCGAGATCACCGCGCGCGCGATTACGCCGGTGGCGGTGGAGATGCTCGACGGGCCGATGCTGCGGATGGTGGAGGAGGCGACGCACGCCGGATATCCGATGGACGCGGCGGCGGTGCTGCTGATCGAACTCGAAGGGCTGACGGAAGCGGTGGAGGAGCAGGTGGAGCAAATCCGGCAGGTTTGCGCCGACTGCCGCGCGCGCGAGTTTCGGGTGGCGAAGTCCGCCGAAGAGCGCGATCTGCTTTGGAAGGGCCGCAAGAACGCGTTCGGCGCCGTGGGCCGCATGAGCCCGTTCTACTACGTCCAGGACGGCGTGGTCCCGCGCACGAAAATCGCGGGCACGTTGAAGCGCATCGGCGAGATCGGCGAAAAGTACGGGTTAAGCATCTCGAACATCTTCCACGCGGGCGACGGCAACATGCACCCGATTATTCTTTTTGACGCGCGCGTGCCGGGACAACTCGAGGCGGCGCAGAAGGCGGGGGAGGAGATTCTCGAGTACTGCGTTTCGGTGGGGGGCTCGATTACGGGCGAGCACGGCGTCGGCATGGAAAAGATGGAGTTGATGGCGCACCAGTTTCCGCCCGAGACGCTCGATTTGATCGCCCGGTTCAAGAATCTGTTCGATCCGCAATGCCGGTTAAACCCCGGCAAGCTGCTGCCGACGGGGCGCGGTTGCATGGAGATTCGCCAGCGCCCGCTGACTACCGCGACGTTGGTGTAACTAAAGCCGTTCGAGCGGAGCGGTCGCGTCGCCGAACGATTGCGCCGGAACGCCCATCTTCTGGAGCACCGCCAGGAACAGGCTCGACAGCTTGCGATTCTCGTCGCCCGCCGCGAGGTAGTCCAGGGTGCGGCCCGTTTCGATCGTCCCGCCCAAGCCACCCGCCATCACCAGCGGCAGCCGCGAGTTGTCGTGCTTGCGGCCCGACCACATGTTCGAAAGCCAGATCAGGCAAGAATTGTCGAGCACGGTTCCTTCGCCTTCGTTCATCGCGTCGAGCTTGCCCGCGAGATACGCGAGTTGGCTCAGATGGAAGCGCGAAATCCGCTCGTAGCCGTCCGACAAATTGTTGTGCGAGGCGGCGTGGTGGCCTTCGCGAATCTGCAGAAACGGATAGATCATCGCCGAAAGATCGTTCGCCAGAATCATGGTCGCAACGCGCGTGCGGTCCGCCTGAAAACCGAGGGCGATGATGTCGCACATCAGCCGCGCGTGCTCGCGCAAATCCTCGGGCAGGCCGTTGGCCGGACGTTCCATCGTCCAGGCCGGACGGTTAAGCCCCTTCGCGTTCTCGTCCGCTTTGTGCTTATCGATCCGCATGCGCTCGATCCGCTTTTCGACTTCGCGCACGCTGGTCAGATACTCGTCGAGCTTCGCCTTATCGGTGGCGGCGACGCGCATGGAAAGCGCCTGCGCGCGGTCGCGAACGCGGTCGAGGATGCTCGCGTTGCGTAGCACGCCGCGATTTTCGAACAGATTGTCGAAAGCGAGCGACGGATACACTTCCGTCGGTACCGGCGAATCCGGGCTCTGCCAGGAAATGTGCGAACTGTAGGCCATCGAGAAATTCGTCTCGTGATAGCCGGTCAAAGGTTGCTCGCACGCCAGCACCATGCTCGGTTGCGCGGTGTCCTGCCCGATATGGTTCGCGAGAATCTGATCGACCGTGATGCCCGAACGAAGGATGGGTCCGCGCTGAATGGTCGCGCCGGAAAGCAAGCTGCCGGTTTGCGCCGGGTGAATGCCTTGCCCGGTGAGCGACTTCACGAACAGGCCGTCGACGATGTTGATCTTCTTCTTGAGCGGCGCGAGCGGTTCGAGGGTCTTGCTCAACTCCATCGCTTCGCCGGAACCCTTGGCCGCCCAGTGATCTTCGTTGATGCCGGTGCCCATGAACAGCGCGGCAAAACGCTTAGGGTGCGGCGCGGTGGCCGCCATCGACTCCATCCAAGGCAGCGCCACCGTGACGCCAGCGCCGCGCAGTACCGTGCGCCGCGAAATCGTTTTCTTCGACCGGATGTGCATCGCGTTACCTCTTCGAAAGATATTCCGGACTCCGCTGCCGCCGGAACTGCGGGCTGACGACTATGGATTCTATCAACGCCGAAAACTTGTAGCCGCTGGCGGCGAACCGCTCTCGCGCCTGTTCGATCAGCGGCTCGTCGGACAACTGCAAGCCCCGCCCCAGCGCATAGGCAAGCGTCTTATTGCAAAGGTTCGTCACGAAGTCCTTCTCGCGGTGGCCGCGAATATAGGCGAGAAGACCGTCCACCGCCTCGCCTCGGGTGCCGCCGGGGAAGTCGGCGCGAGCGTCCACTTCGCGTCCCGCGAGATCGCGCGTGCGGCGCTCGCCCACTGGGCCGTAACCTTCGAACGCCAGACCGAATCCGTCGAATCGCGCATGACATCCGGCACAAGCGGCGTTGTCGCGATGCTTAGCGAGCATCTGGCGCAGCGGCAAATCCATCTTGGCTTCGTCGTCGGGCAGCTCCGGTACTTGCGGTGGAGGCGGCGGAATCCGTTCGCCGAGCACCGTTTTCGCGACCCAATACCCGCGCTTCACCGGACTGGTACGCAGCCCCGGCGAGTTCCGAGTGAGAAACGCGGCCATCGGCAAGATGCCGCCGCGGCCGTAGGACCGTGCGTCTTCGATGCGGGTCCACTCGCCCGGCTTCAATCGTAGATTCTCGATTCCGTAATGCCGGGCCAGTGCGCGATTGACGAACGTGTGGCGCCCGTAAATCGCGTCCAGCATCGAGCGATCGTTGCGAATCAGGTCGTCGAGAAAACGAACCGGCTCCTCGAACATGGCCTGCCGGAGTTCGTTGGTGAAGACGGGAAAACGAGTGCGATCCACGCTCGCGTGATCCTCAAAGCGCCGGAAATCGAGCCAATGGCCCGCGAATTCGACGGCGAGCGCGCGGGAACGCGGGTCCTTCAACATGCGCCGGACCTGCGCGGTCAGGACTTCGGGACGGTCGAGCTCGCCCGTCGCCGCGACTTTCGTCAACTCTTCGTCGGGCACGCTGGACCACAAGAAGAAACTCAAGCGGCTGGCGAGCGCGTGTCCAGGCAGCGGTGCTGTCTTCGGCGTGGGGGCCTTCGCCGACGCGACCGTCCGCGCGGGAGGTAAGGCCGTCGTCTCGACGCGATAGCAAAAGTCGGGCGACATGAGAATCGCCACCACCACCTCACGTAACGCGTCCTCGTGCGAGAGTCCGCCCGCGTCTCGCCGGTCGCGATAGAACCGGCGCAGGTCTTCCTTCTCGGTTTCGGCGAGCGGACGCCGATAGGCCCGCGCGGCGAGCTCGAGCAGCGATTCGACGTGCTTCGGTTCCGATTCGATCCGCACTCGTTCTACGTTGCGAATCGTTGCGTTGACGCGCGCGAAGTGATCGCGAATCGCCTGCATCGCCACTTCGTCCGACTTGCCCTTTTCGGCTTTGGCCAGATAAGCGTCGCGGATCCCGAAGATCGTCTTCTCGCTGGTCACGCCCGCGTCGCCGGGCCGGAAGCTGCCCGATTCGCGCCCGCGGCCTTCGATTTCGCCGCTTTGGTTGAAGAAGAACTGAACGTAGGTGCGCGTGGTTTGGTCGCCGATGGTGTCGAACTCCAGCCACAACCGGTCGAGCTCGCGCCGCCCTTCGTCGTCGAGGATCAATTCCATTAACGGGGTGTCGTCTCGGAAGTAGCCCATCACGTTGTGAAAGCCCGCGCTGAGCAATCGCCCTTTGTCCTCGGAATCGTCGGGGTAGAAACGCCCGCGCTCTTTGATGTAGAAAGCGTCCGGAAACACGTTGGCGAACCGGGCGAACGACGCTTCGTAGGCGGCGCGCCGCCCGGCGGGAACCAGCAGATCGGGATCGCCGATCCGCGCCCGAACCGCGAGGGCCGCGTTACGCAGCGCCACCTGATCCTCGCTCGGAACGCCGCGCATCATGGGCGCATCGGGCAGCGCGAGCGGCGGTTCGCCTTCCACCTGCAGCGCCGCGGGATCGAACTTGCGGCGGTTGGCGGCGTACGCGCGCAACTTCCAATTCATTAGAGGCTGCGAGGTTCCGCCCAGTCCTAATACTTTCGGACTTCGAAACTGCATCGCCGTGAGCCGGCGGACTTTCAACACGTAGTCGCGCATTTTGGCGCACGCCTCGCGGACTAGCTCGTCTTGCTTGGCCGTAGGAGCGCTTGGGGTGGGCAGCATCCGCCACATGGTTTGGAGCTTCGCGACGGGACCGGCTTGCTCCGGCGCGGTTTCGAGAATTTCCCAGACGAGCGGCAGATAGCGCGGGCTGATCTTCGCTTCGTTCGCCGTGGAATCGAGCGTCGCCGCCGGTTGCCCCAGCGCCTCGCGATATTTGTAACGCCACGCGGCGAAGAAATAGGCGGCGTAATCGGTCGGTTGGCGATCATAGAATTCGACGATGCGTTGGATGGTGTACTTCTCGCGGTCCGATTCGGCGAGCATCGGATGCGGCGCGAAACCCACGGCGTCCACGTGCGGGACCAGGTGCGTCGAGACCTCGCGTGCGGCCTGCAAATACTTGTTGAGCAGCGCGGGCGACATGGCGAGCGATTCTCCCGAGTTGTCGAAACCGTCGGCGTTGGTGGGATCGATGGGAAACTCGCGCGTGGGGCGCAGATCGACGCCGGTCAAATCGCGGATGGCGTAGTTGTATTCGGCGTTGCTCAAGCGGCGGGTAAGCACCACGCCGGGATCGCCCGCGTTCTTCGCCGCCTCCTCGCGCCGCATGGTCGCGACCCAATCGACGACACGTTGGCGTTCGGCGGCGGGCGGCTGCTTCATCGCTTTGGGAGGCATGTCGCCCGACGCGATCTTTTCGGCCACCAGCGCCCAACGCACAGGATCGGCGGCGGCTTGCGCGACGGTCGAGTAAGCGGCGAGGTTCAGTTGCGCGGCTGGATTCGCGGCTCCGTGACAGCCGGTGCAGTAGGTGGCGAGGAAGGGCCGGACGGTCTCGCCGAACTCGCGCCCGCGATCCGGTTCGGCGGCGAGCAGCGCGGCGATCCAAACAATTCCCATGTTGGCGATTCTATCGCCGTGCCGCGCGGCGGTACACTCGAAGTGTCGGGGCGTAGCGCAGCCTGGTAGCGCGTCTGCCTTGGGCGCAGAAGGTCGTGAGTTCGAATCTCGCCGCCCCGACCAATAGAATCAAGCATTTAGCCCCTGTTACGCATCGGCCCGAATTGGCAATGTAGATAGATTTGAGGATGGAATTTCCTTCACGTCTCATCGCATTTATTCTTCCCCAAAGTTCTTGCTGCCGCCTATTCCCACGATGATTTTGGGCTAGCTTATTGTGCATGCAATGCCTAATCCTCCTACGCTCCGGCCTCCTAGTCTATACACAGTCGTTCTGAATTCATTGAGCGTAGGGGGTGCCCGCCGACTGAATCAGCCATTTCCCGTCGATCTTACGTAACGTGTAGTCTACTTGATATGGACCTAAGAAAGGACTTCGTTCGACCACGCGAGAACCGTCATCGCGATACATGGGGACGTACCATCTTTCTTTTGTACGAACCTCGGCATAGTCACCCGGTGAGAAAATTGCCAAGCTAAAGATCTCGAACATTTCCACTTTTGATTCGTCACCGTAGTGTGTTCCCCGACTGATTTGCCGCTGAACTGCGGCCTCAATGTTTTGAATCGCTCGACCACCCCGGTCGGCAGGTACCCAGAAATCGTTCAGCTTGCTTCGGTCGAACGCCTTGGGCGCGACGTATATCCTCAATGTTTCAAAAAGCTGCGATTCTCGAACGACGCGACGAATCTCGGTCTCATCCAAAGGCGACGAGATCTTCTCACGAGCGGGGGGTGGAGCCCCGCCGGCTCGGAAAAGACCCGTCAGCCGTCCCGCTCCAATTGACCACCCAAAGATGGACAGCACAACCATGCCAATGGCGAGCAAAAACGCACGTCTCATTTTTTCACTTGATAATATCGCTACCAACGGCATTTTACTCTGATTCTGATTCTGATCTTCCTGTAATCGAAATAGGAGGGAATCTTGAGACGCACTCTTGACTTCCAGTTCCAAAGGAGTCGCTGCATCCAAGTTCTGCGATTGTGTCGATACATTGGGTATCGCAAAATCATCAGAAAGAGTCACAAAATCCTCGAGTTGTACGAGACGGCCATCCAAACATTTCTCGGAACTGTCCTCAACTTCGCCTGAAGATGGATGGACTTCGACAACGGCAGGAACGGATCTGTCTCCTTCTTCGATCCGGACACTAGAGCCGAACAAGTGTTTTCGCTTGCCTTCGTCGTCGATGCAATCGGCCAAGTCTATGGCGATATCCCGAAGTCCTTTCGGGGTCGTATTTAAGAGCGGAATTTCCTGCAGCCCTCGCGCCGGTAGGTGGTTTTTCCATGCATCCAGTTCAGAGGGAACCGCCCAAACTCTAGACTTCACCAAGCCTCGAAGTCGATGAATCGGTAGCCCGTGGTGCTTCTCATACTCCTGCGCTGTCCGAACGGACACTTTCAGGTAGTTCGCAATTCCCTTCCAACTATCAAAGTCCTGTTGAATGTTGTGAGGTTTGAATGGCATCGACCGGATCTTAACTCACTTCCATTTCAATTGGATGCGCCTTCTGCGCATCTCTGCGTCTTGCGATTTGCGGGCTCCCAGCTAGACTTGAACCCGAGATAACGCGATGACAACTCCACCCACAACGTCTGATCAACTCCTAATCGCTCACCAATCCCCAACCAATCGACGTGGGCATCGTCCGTCGGCCCTGTGGATAACCTTATCTTTACAAATTGTTACGATTCGCGTTACTATTTTCGTGCAGCGTGCCTTCGCGCGCGTCGGTCATATTGGATTTCGAATCGTTGACCGACGGCGACGTCCTTAACAATCAGTTTCCCGGCATGGCATTTCAGAACGCGACCGTCCTCACAGCAGGAATTTCTCTTAACGAGTTCGAATTTCCGCCACGCTCCGGATCAAACGTGGTCTTTGATGACGGAGGGCCAATCACCATTACGTTCGGCGGTTTGGTGTTCGCTTTTGGCGGATATGTTACATATTCGTCACAGATTTCCATAACAGCCTTCAATCTCGCTGGTGACAAAGTGGCACAAGCTATCGCAAGTTTCAACAGCAATCTCGCCATCACGGGCGATGCTGGGTCCAGCCCAAACGAACTTTTGGCCGTGGAATTTGTAACTGGTATTTCCCGCATCACAATTGGAGGTAACCCTACTGGGGCCTCATTCACCATGGACGATGCACTATTTACAAATATTCCAGAGCCCATACCAATGTTTCTCTACTTGAGCGGGCTTGCAGTGATGTTCATTTCCCGAAAGACTCTTCCAATCAAATGACCAAGCACCTCATTTGGATCACGACCGTATACAGTCCCCCTTTCAACTGCGTTCCCAAGCTTTAAACAGGCCCTTCCTTTTTAACCTAACTGCATGCGTAAATATCTCTTGTTTCAAGCTCTCGCAATTCTCCTTCTTTTTTTGGGGGGACTAATCTTTGCCTCAACAGTTCATCAAGAGGCGAGCCTTAACATTATGGAGGACCCACAAGGTGGAGCGTTCATTGCCGATCAGTTACTAATCACGTTTAAAGACGGGGTGCCGCCAGTTGCCATTGATGCTATTGTTGCTGAGATTGATGGAAGAGTAGTGACCAAGGCTCAGCCTTTACATTTGTGGGTAGTGCAGCTTCGCCGAAAGCACACTCTGCAAGAAATCCAAGAAGTCATCCATGATCTGGAAAGCCGTCCAGAGATTAAGGAAGCACAACTAAATCGACTCGGAACTCTGTTCTAAGATTCCTGTCGAGATAGCCGCGATAACATTCTAAGGAGACACACAGTGAGAGCATTCTTGTTGATGAGCATCGGGTACCAGCTTTGCAGCGCTCAGAATGTCACAGTTCCGACGCTGCGACCTGCGGTTGCCAACGCCGGAACTCCAACGACCGTAATTATTTCCGCTCTCGTCACGTCTCGGGGAGCGGCGGTGATTCAAGGCAGTGTCAATGCCATTCAAGTAGATGTAAATGGGAAGACGATAAAGATCCTCGGTTCACTGAATGATCTGGCGAGTGGTGGCGACGCGATTGCCGGCGACAATATCTACTCCGGCCACATCACCATCAATCAACCGGTGGAAAGCACTCTTTATTTCAGGGTCTCAGCCGCATTGATGGGAACGCTACAACGGCCGCAGTCTCCGCCAGTAAAACTGAGGGTTGTACCGCCCGATTTCCCCGCGACGTCACTTCCATTAAACGTCACAAAGCTCTTAACCGATGGACCCGGAACCACACCAATAGTTTGCGACGAACTGCTGGTGGCGTTTAAGGGTGGCACCGTATCATCAGCCGTAAAGACTGCGGCGTCGTCCGTTGGGGGTAAAGTAGTCGGATATGTGGCCGCTCTAGATATTGTTCAAATCAACATTTCTACTTGTAGTATCGAGGCACTACGGGCAGCAGCCACTGCCCTTGAGCGTCTGCCAGAGGTAGTATCCGTCAACTTCAATAGAGCAGGTCAACTCGACGCGGCCTTGTCTGTAGGTGTTATTCCGTCTGACCCTTATTTCTCTTCGCAATGGAGCCTAGAACGCATCAAGGCGCCAACCGCGTGGGCAACTGTTCGGCGAGGAGTTGCAATCGGCATCATCGATACTGGTGTTGCTTACGATCATGAGGACCTGGCTGGGCGCGTGATGTTAGGCCTTGACCAGTGCGAAAAGACTGTCGAGAAGCCCGAGGGGATCATCTGTGAAGCAGATGTGGATCCTGCCGACAATCATGGTCATGGTACAGGTACCGCTAGCAACGCGGCTGCGATTGCCAACAATGCGAAGGGAATGGCGGGAGCAGCTTATGAAGCGCCAATAATCGCGGAGAAGATAAGCGCGCTTATTCATGGAAAGCCCGTGTTCACCGAGTTGAACGTTGCCTTGGCAATTGTGGATGCGGTGAGCCTTGGAGCGCGCGTGGTCAATCTCAGCTTAGGAGCTGCCGGTATTGTCAAGAGCGCGGTTGACTACGCACTGGCGCGACACACCGTGGTTGTCGCGGCTGCTGGGAATAGTAGCGCCGCTGAGCCAGTTTATCCCGCCGCATACCCAGGGGTGATCTCTGTAGGTGCCTCGGACGAAGAGAACAAGCGCGCGCGATGGAATCCTTTGGTCGGTGGAAACTGCCTAGATTCGGACGAAGTAACGCTGGCTTCGAACTACGGCCAATGGGTTGACATTTATGCACCGGGGAAGAACCTTGTGTACGCGAAGAAGAATGGCGGATACGATGTGCTTTGCGCTGTCGGGACTTCTTGGGCGGCTCCCATTGTTTCTGCGACCGCTAGCCTTATGCTGGCGGTTAACGGCAGCCTAACTCCGGCGGAAGTCAAGTCTATAATCAAGCAGGCAGCCACACTTACTGGGCAGGTCGATGATCCGTCGACTGGCAATCAGCTATTGCTGCTGGACATGGACGCAGCTGTTAGGGAAGCGAGCGCACTTATTGGCACGACGATAGTTGCTGCAAATGACATTAATGATGGAACGTTTTGGGAAAGTTGGAGAGGCGGAGTGTTTTACTCGGGGGCAGCTTCGCCGTTTTTAGGGAAAAAAGGCATATTATCTAGTATTGAAGTAAAAGTAGCACGGCATCCGGGCAACGGGTATGGTCCAGGCTGCGGCAAATCGGCTTGTGGCATTGATATGGTTCTAACGATCATATGTAGGAATAGCGCAGGCGTCCTTCGTACGTTGACTAGCAGCTTAATTATGGATGCCTATAAGATAGTTGTCGACACTACTCCGAAGTCGTTGAGGTTTAACTTCGACGCTTCAGCTCCAAGCGCGTGTAACTTCTCGAGCGGAGACCAATTACATCAGTTCCAGGATCCTGATGGCCGCTGGACCCTTCTAGGAAGTGGTTTCGACGCGTATCCATTTGGGTATACAGTTGGCCCCAGTGGTGATGTTGTATTTGCGATCTTCGCACGGCAGTAGAACCACATGTTTGCAATCGCTCCTTGTCTTTGCGCGGCTTCGGCTACAGAGATTTCTTGCACGGGCGAACCTGTGCACAACATGTGAATAGGGGCAGGAGGATCATCCAATGGCGTTCATAACGCTGTTGCCGCCTCAATTGGCATGCGATGATTCAGACGTGGGTTGAAGCGAGCGCTGGATTTTGCGACCATGCCACGCCTACTTTCATCTCCTCGGAACTGGTGCCCACAACGCCTAGAACATCATGCCCGCCTGGCATTTTAGAACGGATTCCATCTTAGCTAAGCGGGGTGATGGATTGCGACCATGAGACCCTCTTTCCATCTCCCTCGGAGCGCTGTGGAAAGAGCCGGTGGTCATGAACTGCCTAGGAGATTGTGACTGCCTGCGTCCGAGGATTGCCATTGCTCACAAATCGCGGCGGATGGCTTCGTCTGGCGGTCTGGTGGCCATCTCCTTCCGGTATTCGTTCTCGATGTACTCGGAAGCCGGTTCGGGAATCACGTGATTCCAGCGCCGGACCGTGACACTTTCGAATAGCCCGTTTTTGGTGTGGGGCTCTTCCGAGATAAATGCTGGAGCGGCCTCTGGGCTCTCCATATCCACCACGATGAGCATCGAAGCCGGAACGCCATCGGGACCGACCAATGGACCGCCTTCGACGATTTGGCTCTTCACGCGCCGCAAAAACTCGTAGTGCTCCAGCCGGAGCTTCTTCGCCTCGGCAAATGCTCCGGGACGAAAGGTGCAAAGAATTGTGTAGAGCATGCGCTTCTTTCGTCATTGGCCAAAGTGGCCCTCGACGCCCACCTCGACGCGAACAACCCGCCCAGGCTGCACGCCGCCTTCCGGCGGGAGACTCATGCCACCGTTGGTCGTTACATACAAACTATTGCGGTCGGCCGGAGCACGGCCGAAAGCAACCGCTGTGCTTCCGGACAACCCTTCGCTCGCGCCCGCTAGTAGCGTGATTCGGCGCTGCGGGTCGATGCGGACCAGGCTGTTGTAGATGTGTGTGGTCCCGTACAAATTTCCCTGGGCGTCAAAGGCAAAATCGTCGAGGTTAATGCCGGTCATCCAGACTTCCAGCGGACCCGCGCTGAAATCCGAGTTCAGCGGGATGCGCACTAGTTTTTGCTGTTGGGTGCTCGATGCGTACACGTAGTTCCCGAATACCTTGATGCCATTCACGCCGGGGAAGTATTCGGGAACGGGGTGGAAGGGATCGGAATTCGTCGCCAGTTCGGCGTGCTCGATCCAGATGGAGTACCGCTTCGCCTCGACGTCGATGTCCCAGATCAAGCCTCGATAAGAGTCGGCGGCAAGAAAGCGGCTGCCGTCCAGATGAGTGAGGCCGTTGAGAAAAACCGCATCGGGCATGGGGACCAAAAGATGAGCTTCGCCTCCTCCTACGCGGTAAATACCCGGCGATTTCGAGCCCACGCTGGATGCGACGAGCAACAGGCCGTGCCGATCGAATGCAAGGCCGGCTGCCTTCTCGACGTCCGCCACCGCGGCGGTAGGCTCGCCGTTCTCTATCTTGTATATGCGCCCTTCTTCCAAGCTCGAAACGAAAATGGCGCCGTCACCCGAAATAGCGATGTTCTCGATGAAGGTGTTCATCGGGAACTCGGTGGTCGTCTCGGCCTTTCTGGTGTCCACCGCGGCGACATTCAGGACAGGCTGGAACCGCCGATTCAACGCCGCGATGACCGAGCGCGCGACGCTGACGCTGGAATTTGGGTTCTGGCCGGTGATGAATTGCCGGTCGCGCTCCACATGGTCGGCCTTGTTTTCGCGAGCGATGAAGTTCGCCCCAAGCTCGCGCAGAAGGTGTTCCAGGATGAACGGTACCTCTTTGTCGAGCCGCGCGGCTACTTCTTCCGCGTACGTATAGCAGGTCAGCGTGACGCCCTTTACGAGTGGATCGCCATTCAGGCGCTTGGCTCCGACGAGTCCGACCGGTCCATGGCATACGGCGGCAATGATCTTGCCTTCCTCGTAGAACTTGCCGAGGAGTTCCGCCAGAGAGGCATCGCCCGGCAGATCGAACATCGGACCGTGTCCACCCGGCAGGAAGATCGCATCGAAATCGCCGGAGCGCATACCTGCAAGCGGAATCGTGCGCTTCGCCGCCTCCATGGCCGGCCGCCACAGCCGCTCCTGATCGCCCGTGGGAGCCGATCGAGGATCGATTGGCATCGCTCCGCCACGCGGACTCGCCACCACAATTTCCACGCCCGCGCTGGAAAACTCCATGAACGGTTCGGTGAACTCGGACAGCCATACGCCGGTCGGATGAGGAGAAGGGCCCTCGAAGGTGGCACTGTTTGTTGTGACTACAAGGATGCGCTTCGCCATATCTCAATAACAGCATCCCGTCATTCCGATGGAGCGACAAAGACAAAAGCGCCGCAGTTTCGGCCAAAAAATCCCTGCCGTCTTGACGCCGCCGAATCTCTGAAGAAGTCTAAGATCATGGCCAAGAACGAAACGGCCGCACCGGCGCATGCCCTTCCGGCGCGCCGCGTGGTGGTGCTCGCGACACCGGGTGCGCAGTCGCTCGAGATCGCTGGACCCGTGGAGGTGTTTTCCATGGTGGCCGCGAAACTTCGCGAGGCGGGCCGGGAGCGAATGACCGGCTACGCGGTAGAAGTCGTTTCGGCAACGGAGGACCTAACCGTCAGGAGTTCTTCCGGCCTTACTATGCTGGCTCATCGAACTTGGCGCGATGTCGACTATCCGATCGACACGCTATTGGTCGCGGGCGGTATGGAGCCATGGTCCGGGGAGAACACGCTGGGCTTGCTCGATTGGATTCGTTTGCGCGCTGGGGAGACGAGACGATATGGGTCGATCTGTACCGGCGCGTTCGTGCTGGCTCAAGCCGGCATTCTGGATGGGCGGCGTGCCACCACGCATTGGTACTTCTGCCAGCAACTGCAGAGAGACTATCCGAAGGTGATCGTCGATCCGGAACCGATCTTCATCCAGGATGGTCCTCTTTATACGTCCGCCGGCGTGACATCGGGAATCGACCTTGCAGTATCCATGGTGGAACAGGATTTCGGGCTGGATATCGGCTTGCGCGTCGCACGCGCTCTGGTTCTATTCCTGCGAAGACCGGCGGGACAGAATCAGTTCTCGACGGCGCTGGCGTTCCAAGGCGCGTCGCGAATCCCATTGCGAGAGCTCCCGGTGTATGTGTTGGAGCATTTGCAAGATGCGTTAACTGTGGAGGACCTGTCGGCACGGGTTTCGATGAGTGTCCGCAACTTCTCGCGCGTTTTTGCGGAGGAGTTTGGGACCACACCAGCGGCATTCGTGACGAAGCTACGAGTGGAGACGGCGAAGCGGCTGGTGGAAGAGAGCGCGCGAAGCTTCGACGAGATCGCCGTCCAGTGCGGGCTCGGGAGCGCCGATTCGCTCAGGCGGAGTTTCAAGCAGGAGTTCGGGATGACGGCGGCCGAGATCCGCCAAGAGGCGATTAGGAGGCAGCGCAATGAGGATCGGAATCATCGGGGCGGGAAACGTCGGACTCGGGCTGACGAAACTGCTCGCGCCTAGGCACGAGATCGTGTTGAGCTTTAGCCGGGACCGACCGAAACTAGAAGCCGCGGCGGCGGCCATCGGTGCGCGAGCCGGCTCGGTCGCGGAATCGGCCAGCTTCGGCGAAGTAGTGGTTCTCGCGACGCCGTACACGGCGAATCAAGAGGCTTCGGCGCAAGCCGGATCGCCTGGAGAGGGCAAGATCCTCTGGGACTGCACGAATCCTCTGAAGCCGGACCTGATCGGGCTTCTGGTCGGCACGACCACGTCAGGCGCGGAACTGACGGCAACTCATGCGCCCTGGGCCAGAGTGGTCAAGGCGATCCCGCCGTTTGCCGAACTGATGCAATCCGGTTCGGTCGAACTCGGTGGCAGAAAACCGGCTGTATTTGTCTGCGGAGACGATGAAAGTGCGCGAGAGACGGTCGCCGGACTGGTGCGGGATCTCGGCGCTGAACCGGTGAACGCGGGCGCGCTCGCGCTATCGCGCTATGTCGAGCCCGCTGGCATGTTGCTGGTTGCGCTCGCTTATCGGGGCGGCTTTGGCGGGCGGATTGGCCTAAGTCTCATCCGAGGCTAATCTCGGCATACGGCGCAGGACTTTCCTGTGTCCGGGCGACGAGAAGGGCTGGCGGACCATTCGCTGTCGAACTTCACCCGCTACGTTCGGACCCTCGGCACTGCGAGGCTGGCCGAAGGCAGCTTCCAGGCTCCTCGAGTCGCCTAGCGTTTGCCCAAACTGGGTAAGTGATGAACGATCCATCGGATTGGCCGACATAGGTCAGTTAGCCGTGCGCCAAACGCAGCGCGTTTCTTGGTACTTATCTTCACGAACCGAGCGCATCCGCCTTTTTCAAAGAGGGAGATAACCCAGCCACCGCAGGTGGCAATCAGATTATTCTAGATTGAGTTGCCATGCGTCCCAGGATTTTCGTAGGTTCATCAAAAGAAAGCATCGAGATTGCTTACTCCGTTCAGCAGAATCTTGAGCATGATGCTGAAATCACAGTCTGGAACCAAGAAATCTTCGAGCCATCGAAATACGTCCTGGATTCTCTTCTCCAGAACCTTGACGAATTTGATTTCGGTATTTTCGTGTTTTCTGGTGACGATATCGTTCGAATCCGTGGTTCAGAACATTTGTCGGTTCGAGACAACGTCATTTTTGAGATGGGCCTGTTTTGCGGCCGACTCGGCCGAGATCGTTGCTACATTTTGATGCCGCGCGGTTGTGAGGAGCTCTACCTGCCAACCGATCTCATTGGCATAACGCCGGCCTTATTCGATGCAAACCGCACCGACTCGAATCTCTCCGCAGCGGTTGGCCCTGCATGTCACCAGATTCGAAAACGCGTGCAGGTACTGGGATCGATCAAACCTGCCCTCTCAATTCTTACGAGCGCAACCGTTGAACGCGAACACGATGAGAATGATGCCGTATCAATACTCGAATCCTGGATGGGATCCAGACCACACGAGGCGAATAAGCGCGTTATCCCATTTGCCGAAACGGATAGTCTGCTCAAACTCAAAAAAGGATCGACCGAACAGTTGATCGAAAAAGCAGCGCAGAAATGGGGCTACCGCGTCCTTCGTCGCGGAGCCACTACGATTATATTTCAATAACGAGCTTTAATGGCACAAAGATACCTGGCGTGAATCGCGGGCGCGTCTAAGACGTAAACCGAATCTTCCATGAGGACTCTATCGCGCTTTGGTTTGGGCCTACAAAGAGAGAAAGCATCTAGCTGCATAAGCCCAAAAGATCGTTTAATCTTCATCTGACAAGCAGATTATCACGTCCGTAGTTTGGCTCTCTCAGACATTTTGTGGACTTGGATGTTCCTTCGCTCTTGACGTAACTCCTGAATCACGCGCCATCCAGAAGTTGGAATCGCTCCTAGCAACGCGAACCAGCTGTGTGATGGTATCTGAATCACGTCACGACTCCTGCATCCAAGACGTTGAGGTTGAATTCTCTTTTTCTCAGAGATCTCCGGCAATGTTCGTTGGTTCAATTCACGGCTCATTTCAATTCCTACCGTCGCAAGAAAGCGGAAAGGGCCGGGTGCTCTTGATACCCCAGACATCATGGCCGCCCGGCTAAGCACAGATACCGCCTTTGCTACGCGTAGTGCGAGATCACGACAACAACCCTCGCCAAACGATCAACTAACCCAGCTTGAGAAACTGTCATACCCGTTATCGGCAACCCAGTCGTACGTAGAGAAAAGCTGTCCAAAGTGAAAGCCTTGTCCTCTGTATTCATTCGCAACACCGCCCGTCTGGTAGGAGGCGCATCCATCTACGTCGGTATACTCAGCCCACATTCCGTCTATCTGTTCGTACAATGTTGCGGTCAGACCGCTGTCGGAGAATGTCACACCTAGGTACTCAAGCGGATTTGGCCCCAGAGTCTTCATTTTCTGATCCTTGCCAGCAATAGAGTTGATATGAACTGCGAAGATGGAATTGCGCCGTTTGAAACTCTTCATGATTTCATACGTAACCCAACGACGATTAAAAGTCTGCGATCCGATCAAAACGCATGTGACTGACGTGTTTTCGAGACCGCCATTAATCAGCCGTTTGAGAGCCACATCTCCTTGCTTTTTCGCACTTTCCCAAAGTGAAGCATCAAAAAAGCCCGCCGCATCGCGATGTCCTTTTGTGACCCAGTGGTTTCGCACCACGTTGGCCCTGAAGTCAATAACGTCTTGGTAGTGGAACGCGAAGTAGACGCGTTTTGCCATTGCTTATTCCTTTTCGTTGTGTCCACACGCATATCGTCCAGCACTGGCAGGCTTTCGGGTTCAGCCTTGCGGACGAACTGGCGTTTCGTTGTGATCTACTCAGGATACCCCGAAGCCGGCCTTGTTGTAATCAGGATTGGGTGTTCTGGCGAATCGGGTAGCCGCGGATCGGCATCGTAGACTTCTGACTAGTCATGTGGGAAGGCTTGACAATGCTCAGCGAGCTTCATCACGCGAATACGGGCTGCAATGGTCGATGGTGGCCGCTAAGTAGGCTTCGTGGGGATCAATTGCTTGTGTCAATAATGGAATGATCGATAAAGAGAGATAATCCACCATAGTAGCAATTGAACCGAGCGTTGCGCGTCGCCTCCCGGGCACGAGCACTTTGAGCGCCGGAAAGAACGTAACCGAGAGTCCAACATTGATTTGCGGAGACGGAGCATTCTCTTCAAACACTCACATGTTGCGTACTTGGGGCGCACGCCATGCGTCAAGCGCATAGTGAAAACTGTAGGATGCGTTCCTGGCGATCTGTAACTCTTCATGAAACCTAATGATTAACTTAGTGCAAACTCAGGTCGTCCCTGAGCCTTTCAATTAACGAAACAACACGCGCCGCAACTTGCTGCACTGTCCCTTTCTTGCTCAGCTCCTGAAATGCTCGCTTGTAACCACTCGCGGGAAAATGATCCGTGAAATGGGCAAGCACACGGCTATGCAGTGTCTCCGACACGCTGCCGGTGCAACCCACCGGGATGACGGCGATGTGTCGCGCGGAAGCGATTTCGAACTCCTCTTTCATTCCGTCCGCGGCAACAAGTTTGCCCGACGCATCGCGTTTGTTGCCGAAAAGAAACACCGCGATTCCGGCTTGCGCCAACATGTCTTGCCGATAGGCTTTCCAGCGGTGCTTGCGCTCGGCCCCGTCTGCAATCGCGATCGGGAAAGGACGTAATACCACCCGGTCATCCAGCATCTGCGAGCCGTCCTTTTCGAGTTGCGTCAGGATGCCGTTGATGACATAAGGGCCGACACCTTCACCAAAGCCAGACACGATGCCAAAACCTGCACCCGTAAGACGGCGCGAAAGCTCCTGTATCAATTCCTGCGCCTCAGAGGCCTCCCACGGCGCATAGTCAGCTGCGCTACCAGAAATGAAAACGCGCGCCATCTTGTAGCGTTGCGTGATCCGCTGCAAGACTGCGGTGTATTCCGCATAGTCTTTCACCAGAAGCCCGATGATGCCATAGCGCTTGAGGTCGTTGACCTGGAGTTGTTGACGCGCTTCCGCATATCGGAAGTTGGCGGCGGTTTTGAAATCGCGGCGATGCACTTTGCGCAGGAGGCAATAGTGATCTCGGCGGTTTTCCCCAAGTAACAGCCGAATCCGGCTCAGGATATAGCTCAGGTTGGGATCGTTGAAACTGAAGCCAATGAAGAGGAATGTTTTCGAGACAAGATCGCCTTGCAGTGCCATCGAGAACAAATGCCGCGCGGTCGAGTACGCTTCGTAGTCGTCCTTCGTGACGACTGCCCGGTCGGGCAGGGACACGTCGCCGTGCATCTTGTAGACGACTGCATCCCTCCGGGGCAGAGTGGTCGCGAGATTCTCCACGGTGATCTTCACATCCGGTGCCTTGCCAGACTGCTTCAGGGATTGCTCGATGAGCGTGTCGTAGTTCGTTGTCCAATAGGTGCGAACCGGCAAGGAAGCGAGGAGCCTATGATTGTCGGTCAGTTTGGCGCGCGTCGCGAACTCATGGATGAGCGCCTGATTGATCTGGTGGCGGCTTCGCTTCTCATTCACGTGGAATTGCGCGACCGTGATCAGATCGTCTTCTTTCTTGACATCAAGGCCGACATCGCGCGCGATGTTCTTCAGCAACCCCTTCCAGTCCACGAGCCCCGCCGGAATTGAGAGTCCGGCACCGGCGAACACAGCTGCATTCTGGTCGTAAAGCGCCTGAACATATGCGTCGATGAATGAATCGAGGTTTATTGACATTCGTCTCTTCATTATTAGCCACTAGTGATTCCACCACCGCAGCACGCTAACGAGGAACAGCGTCAGTACGTTTTACAGCCTCCGCGTAAAGATGGATAACGGAAAGCTTCTAGGGTTTCCAATCTTTGAACCGATACTTGTGATGGAGCACAAAATTATCGTAGTCATAGGCATTCCATCCGTAATACTCCCGTTTGAGTTTCCTGAGGCCCTTGAGAATCAACCAGAGCCAAACCGTTGAGGGTACGACTACCTTCACCCATCGTGGCAAGTCGGCAGCAAAGAGCCCGCTCGGCGCAGGTAAGCTTCCAACCCAAAGCATTAGCCCAAGCATGGACGCATTCAGAAAGATGCGCGGCCAATCGCGCCTTGGCCGTAAGCCACAGTAGTCTAATACTGGAGCCAACTCAGCAAGAAGACGACGGCGTGAACCCAGTGATTCGTTGAACTCACCGAGGCTCTGCGGCTTTGCACCTGGCGAGAACCATAGGAATCTAGCGAGCCGAAGCCTCTCCGGCCATTTTGCTGAAACCTCATCCTTGAGAATCCTGTGCACTTCGCTCATCAACGATGTGTCACCGATACGCACAGTCCCATTTGCATTGATGCACGGCAAGCTCTTGTTCGCCCAACCTTCTCGGAAGAAGAGCACAATCTTTCCACTGGGAAGGAGTTGCCGAACGGCCGCTTGCTCGAATTCTTCCCAGAACAAATCCTCCCCTGGCTTATCGTACCCACGTCTGGGCATCACAAAGAACACAACGATCGAGGCGTTTTGGATCAAGTCGGCGATTCGTTCCTGCCAGATACTCCAGTGGTAACGAACGACTGACGACTTTCTCAGTAATCGTGTCTTGGAAAGCATCACGGCGGAGCCGATCGGCCGGAGAACACTAACAAGATGTGCTTCGAAGTTCTCGAATGAGCCCTGATCGGCCATTGACGGCCTGAGATAGAGAACGTAGGGGCTTCCTCGTTCAACGCGCCTCTGCGCACGAAACGCTTGTGCGTACCGGTATGCCTGAAGGGCCAGAAACCCAAATACAAGAGCGATGGGAACCCAAGTGAGCAGGCGGAATAGGTTGCTCCTATCCTCTCTCGCAACATTGATCGATGTGAGCACCAATACCAAACCTAGCGTTCCAAGGTTTGAGCGCGTACGCTCAATTAGCCACGCGACGTATAAGCCAGCAACAAGCGGGAGTCGGTTTGGATCCGTAGCCCAGCCCGCAAATGCCATCGCAGTTGCTGAACAGGTGGCCGCCGTCGTCACTGCTGTCGAACTCCAAGCGACGAATTCGAGGAGTATCAGCCGCCAATAGTGCGCGAGTTTATCGTTGATCAAGGGACTCGTACTGGAATGACCCATCGTGAGACTCATTCGCTTGCTTCTATATCGTGATATTCCTCGGCAGCCAAAAACCCGACGCTGTAGCGATACCGAATGCCTATTCGCGGGGGCTCGTCAAGTGATCGCTCGCAGGGTATTTTCAGAACGTTTGGGGGACCGTGATGAACCCGGAATCGCCCGCACCAAAGAACATAGTGCCCGGTTCCGCTGAATAATGTATTTCCTTCCCCAGTCAAATCTCTCGGCGGAATTCGTTGAAACGGGATGAAACTGACTCGGTCGGAAGAGCAAAGCGGTTCTTGGGTTTCTACTGTGCGGAATCCCTCCGGCGGCGTAGCGCCCGTCTTCAAGGCCTGCTTTAGGTGCATCGCGATTTCGACGATCTCGACGTTATGAACTACTCCATCGACCTGAACATAGATGCCCAAAAAGTTGTCGCGGTAGATTGCCGATCCGGTAACGACGGGGGTTTCGCGGGTGAACATCCCGTACATGGCTAGGGCGTTGGAACCCCATAAGACTATGGTTACGACAATCGCACCGACCATAAAACCAATAACAGCGGCTATGACACCCATCGCTACGTCCTCGTAACGTGACCACGAACCTTGTCCATTAGATTATACAACTTAGCTCTTTCGATCTTCCCGGAACTGATGCTCACGGCAGCCTGGGACATTATAGCCGCCTGGCATTTTGGGACGGATTCCATCTTAGCTATGCGGAGTGCGGGATTGCGACCACGACACTCTCTTTTCATCTCCCCCTGAGGTGACCTGCACCCATTTTTCGTCCGGGCACCGCCTAACGTTGTATCATGATTCTTTCTTTGTTGATGTAGGCCTCGAAGAACTGCCGGGGCGTTAGATACCCGAGGCTGCTGTACGGTCTCTGGCCGTTGTACTCTTCGCGCCAAAGCTGGATGCGCCGCCGTGCTTCCCAGAGATTCACAGACCAACTGGTGTTTAGGCATTCGTCGCGGAGTTTTCCGTTGAAGCTTTCCGCAAAGGCGTTCTGCACGGGCTTACCCGGCTGAATATAGTTCAGGCTGATGCGCCGGTCCAGACCCCACGCGAGAAAGTGCCGGGAAGTTAGTTCGCTGCCGTTGTCCATGCGGATGCTCGCTGGCCTGCCGCGTTCTAAGATGACCTCATCCAGTGCCCGCGTCACGCGCCGGCTCGGCAGACAGGAATCCACTTCGAGTGCCAGACATTCGCGCGTGAACGTGTCCACGACCGTTAGCACACGAATCGTTCGGCCGCTGGCCAGCCGGTCATGCACAAAGTCGATTCGCCCACTGCTGATTCGGCGCCGAAGCGGCCAGTTGCGGCTGTCCGGCGCGCACCAGACGCTTGCGCTGTCGGCGTTTCACGCACAGACCGGCAGCTTGATAGACGCGGAATACTCTCTTGTGATTCACCACTTCTCCTTCGCGCCTTAACAGAATGCCGAGCCGCCGGTAGCCATAGCGCGGCTTCTGCTGCGCCAGATCGGTCAGCTTTGCCTTCAGAGGAAGATCTTTTTCTTCGTTGCGCTGATAACGGAACGTCGTCCGTGCGATGTGGGCCAGCTCGCAGGCTTTGCGTTCGGTGGCGGCGAAGACCTCAATCAGATACGCCGCATCCGCTCGCCGGTCTACGAGCTCAGGCCGTTTTTTATTAGAAGGGCCTTTAGCATTTCGCGATCCAGGCAGACCTCGGCCACCAGTTTCTTCAGCCGGCTGTTTTCGTCCTCCAAATGGCGAAGCCGCATCGCTTCGTTCGGCTCTATCCCGCCGTACTTCGCCTTCCAGGAATAGATCGTATAAGTGCTCACTCCGACCTCGCGGGCCATCTCGGCGGCCGTTCGTCCCGCCTCCAGTTGCTTCACCACCGCGACGATCTGCTCGTCCGTCAGCTTCCTTTTCTGTGCCATCTCTTCTCCCTTTCTTCGTCCGAAGTCGTATTTTCACCCGGACGAAGAATGGGGTTCAGGTCAGAGGATTGAGGAGAAAAACTGGTGCTCAGGACAGCCTTGAGGATTGTGACCACCCGCCTCAGGGGGCGCGTTACGTCTTAGGTTATACGGAGTGCGAGATTGTGATCATGACGGTTTAACTAATGAATCCCAACCTCGCGCGGCAAACCGGCCAGCCCTAGACAAGCTAGGGCATTTTGCCTGCTTAGATATTGCCGATGTCGTCGAGAATTGAGATCCGCACCCTTGGCTCCATTCGTTGCGACGCAAACGTCATTGGGACTGGATTTCTGAATATCAGATGCCCCTCGATTGTGATCTGTGTGTCAAGACCGATCGCTCGACCTACTTTGGCTGGATTGCAGCGGAGTATGTCGATTCGATCCAAGTGCCGCTTCAGCAAGTCTGGGCTTCCGTCAGCGCGATTTTCACCGAGGAAGTCGGCCAGTTGCTCGGAAACCTCCCCAAGGGTCTTTTTGTAATGAACATCCTTGCACTCAACTACCAGAACTCGGCCTTCTCGATGGGCAAGGACATCCACGTCACCGAGCTTGTCCCATGGTTCGCCAAGCAATTTCGTTATCGTGATTTCCGTGATGACGGACCATCCAGCCTTCTCCAGTGCTAATGCTACTTCAGCCGTGAACTTCGCGCCTCGCTCTCGATTCGTATGGCCGATCCATTGTGCCATCTCTCTTGAACGAGCATCCTCGCTCCTGATATTACCTTCATAGTGCCACACAAGCGTGGTAAACAATCCTTCTCGAATCACTCCCGGGGATATCAGCAATAAGGGATTCTCGTCTGTGGACCATTGACATAACGGGCGCCGAATAATTGACAAACGACGACGAAATCTCCAAGGGTGCCAGTCTCGGTCAGCAAAGGCCGCGCCCGGATCCTTCCAAGACCGACGTGGTGTGAGAGTCAACAAAGACAAACTTGCGTCAGCAGCGGAAGGTGAAAGGGAGCACGTTTCCATGAGCATCTGCCTGACGATGGATCGACGTAATGTAAATACGGCTCTTGACAACGAAAGGCCTTGGTTCTCAACAGCGTCAACAAACTGGCGGATCCCGTCTACAGTCACGCCAACTTCTGCTACCCAGGCTCTCAAGAAAGTTGCCTCAAAGACATCTTCAACCGTGGGCCTAGCTTCGACTGCCTGGTAAAGCTCGCGATACCCGCTACGTGCATGTTCAATTGTCGCGCGGCCCGCAGCCTCTCCATAAGGCTCATAAATATTATCGAAGAACTCCCGGCTCACATGCACATCCCCTAGCGGGGTTATGCGCAATGATGGCTCAATAGCTCCCCAGCGAACGGCATTCGACCAGCCACCGAGATGAAAGGCCATTGCGGCACGAGCCATTAGTTTCGATAGCTCCCAATCATCGATCTGGCTCCCGCTCGAGTCTGGACACTCGCAAATTCCTGCTTCAATAAGAACTCGACTGGCGAGTGAGCAAGCATTGAGCTCGCTTTCACGCTTAAGAATTTGCTCAATGACGGCCTGCGTCGAACCACTCAAGGCGATCATGGCTCTCGCCGTGCGCCGCCACTTGTGTTTGTCGTAGGCGGCAAACTCCTGGTTCTCGATAACGCGGCACAAGAAAGAGAGCCGATTAAAGCTTCTTAGTTCCAGTATGATTTCATCGATCACCGCAGCAACAAGGTTATTCAGAAAGTGGGTGCATTCTTCCACACCTGAAACGTTAGCCCCTTGCTCTCGACTCCTTACTCGCCAGCCTAGGCCAATGCGGCAGCTTGCGTCGTCAAATCGATGAATAACGACTGGGGACGGGGCGTCCCCAGCAAACAAGTAGTCTTGAAAAGATCGTGCTTCAAGCCGATGCATCATTCGCGCATCCTCGTTCGGGCAGATGTTAGTCACCAAGGGGAGGTGATCGGATAGAGTGGTACCGGACAACAAGGCTGAGGCAGAAACGATTGACTCAATGATCACTCTTTCGGCGTCATTCTCCGCGACGCGAAACCCTTCGACGAAACCAGCGTCAATGGTAATGTTAACGCTTCCCCCTGATGTCCCTTTCGAAACCGAAACAAGCCCACGAAGTTCATGCGCACGTCTCGCCGTTTTGATGGTGGACGAGTCCATAAGTGGTTCTTTGAAGTGAAAGTGTATGTAGACGCCGTCACTGGGCAGTCCGTGAAATGTGCGCTCCATCACTGGTGCGGCCCGGCTCACCCATACCGCAGTCATTCGCCAATGCTCAAAGTGTGCGTGCTTGGCTGATCCCTCCGGGGTGTGTATCTCGATCCACCAGGGACGCTTCCCTGCTAAACACACGCCACGCAGGCGGCCGCTGCTAATGACTTCATCACTCACATAGAGCGTATCCAAGCCATCAGTATCAACAGCACTCGCCGCGAAACGCCGGACGGCTATCCACTCGCCATTGGCGTCGAGAACGCGGCGAGCGTCGCATGACTTGAATACTCGTTGTCGCAGATCAAGAAGTGCGTTCTGCGTGATCATAATGGAAGCGTTGGAGTCAGGAGAGATGAAATCATCCGGCAGTTGACCGTGAGGCACGACGTGACCACCGAGTTCGTCCGCCCAAGCAATCAAATTAAGTAGGCCATTGATATTGAGTAAGGTCACGCCGTGTTCGGATACTGTTTGTTGTGCTTCTAAGACACGCCAGAGATCTAGAGGTTGCATCGTCGTCAGAAGGCTGACAGTACATAGGTCGTACGCACTAATTCCTTGTATTAACCAGCCTCGAGAGAGGATCCCTTCAATCGAGAAATTGCATCCTCTACCTATCCCACAGCCGACAGCGAGACATATGCCCTTGTCTACTTTGCCCTTGTCCTGCCGAAGCCTCAGGTCGTCGATGTATGTGTTTAAGGCTTCCGATATGGCATTGGAATCGGGATTTACGCCACATAACCCACTTTGGTCGAATTCTTTTAGGCCGTCCAAGAAGAAGAACAGAGTGAGTGTTCGTTGGGAGTCAACGGGCTTTTCGACTATTCCAACACGCAGATCCCCAACGGATTGAAACTGAACATTCGCTCTTGCAGCGATGCCAAGAAGTGGCGTCTCTGAAAACAATCGACTGTATTCACGTTCAATGGAGTAGGCCAATGAACCGCCTAGTGTCAGGGCGTTGATTGATTCGAGCAGATAGCGCGTGATGGCGCTCCCTACAGCTGTTGGCAGAACGAGATAGAGGTGTCGGCCCGCTGCCAAGAGCGGCCGCCTTTCAAGATCAGAATGACCAAGCGACTGTTCTATGAGTGAGCTACCATTTCGAAGATCAAAGGCAAATGCACCCAATAAGTCTATTTTGTCTGCTAAGGACTTTAATTCTAGAGCGTCGAAACAAACGAGCCGACGAGTTGATCCCAGAGCCCCTATTGCATCAGAGGGAAGTGTCTTCAAGGGACTGTCGGAGCCAATCTCGAATTCACGGAGACCTGCTCGTTCGGCGACTAGTTCGGAAAGGAAGAGGAGTGCATGAATGGTGTTCTGAATCGTTAAGAACGGTTCGTCGTTTGGCATGTCTTCAACAACGTTCAGAAGACGCTGAAGGTAAAAGGCATTTCCTTCCCTAATGCCTTCGAAGATGCGAAAGTTACCGCGAGTTGTGTGCACGCGAGAAACAAATACGTCCTCTGGTGGATCCTCAGCTCGGCCGCAATAGCCCCTTCCAAGCTTCGAGAAGGCTTGCCGTACGATCTTCGACGCTGGATTTCGAGTCCCCGAACAGTATGCAACCGCGAGGTGGGAGAGGGCTTCGAGCCTAAGGCAGTTGGCCTGCAATTTAGGCAACGCGAGTAATCCACCGAAGGTTGAGGCCATTTGTATCGGTTCGAAGACCTGTAATGCCAAGCACAGATCCTCAGCGGCGTCAGCGATTCCGCCGAGAGGAACGCCAAAATGAAGGTATGTCTCGCTCATCGGCCTCCTCGCAGAAGTATCTACTTAAGTTTAGGCAACGGTGCGTGTCGGGCATGACGACCCAAAGTGTCGTGGCCCTTGGGTATCGCCAAGGCAAATTCTATGTTAGCTTTGCGGGATGCTGGATTACAACCACGAGATCCTATCGTTGGGCAAACCGACGCGGTGTTGTTTTCCTAGCGATCTCCACTGCCACTTCTCCCGGTTGTCTACGGATTTGGGCAAAGCAGGCGAACAGGTGCTTCCAAGTTCGATCTATGTCCCGCCTCGGGCTACCATCTTGCGAAGTGAAGCGGTTGGCGATCAGGTGAAACGGAGAGTTCAGCATGATCTCAAGGGATTTTCCATCAAAGAGCCGGTTCGAGGTGACGATATCTACCCATTCACGCTTTTCGGGCAATTCAGCGTGTTTGTAAGCTAAATACGCGGTATTGGCGCGTTCGAGAACTTGGGTCAGTTCTTCCGCCGCGTTACGTTTTCCGGCTTCCCAACCCGCTTTTGATTCTTCCAATGAGGCGCGCTCCATGAGGAGCGCGCTTTTGCGTTGCTCAAAGAGGTCCTTGTTAATAAGCCGATCAATATAGGCGTCGGTCAGGCGGTTCAGCCGGTCGTCAATCTGAGAGAGCCTGAGCCGGAGAGCTGCGACGGCCATCTCCATCTCCTGACTATTTCGGGCACGCAGTTGGTTAAGCAACTTTTCGCAGTAGCGCCGCTCGTCGGGGTGGAACTGAAGCTGAAGGAAAGTAGACAGCATGGCTGACTCGGCGGCTTCCTCCCGAATTGATGTGATCGGGCAATCCCGCCGCTGGCAACGGTAGTAGACGAATCCCTTGTGTGTTTCGCCGATTAGCGTGTAGCGGCAAATCTTGCAAATCAACCGGCGACGGAATAGAAAGTCGTGCCTAATGGAACGGGTGTTTGTCTTGCCGGTAAGGATGGACTGGACCCGGTCGTAAAGTGCTTTGGGAATAATCGGGGTATGCGCTCCTGGGAAAGTCTGCCCGGTAATCCCGATGTGGATCAGGCCGATGTAGAAGGGATTGCGGAGTAGCTTGGTGAGCCCGTTCTTGGTGATGTGTTTACCGGAGCGGCCTCGAAGTCCCCAGTCCCGCGTTAACTTCAGAAGATCGTGAAAGTTGTACCGGCCTGTCGCGTAAACCTCATATAGTTGCCGAATCAGAGGCCCTGATGTGGGGTCCACGGTTTTCGGCTTTCCGGCTCCGGTATTCAAGTAGCCGAGTGGAGCGGGCATGGGCAGAAGCCCCTGCTTGAGCCGCCCATAGAAGCCTTTTTTGGTTTCTTCGCGGAGATTGCGGATGAAGTCGGCGGCAACCACCGCCTGAATGTCGGCGGATAGCCTTCCACCTCGAGAGTTCAGATCGAGACCTTCAGCGGCGAAATGCACTTCGATTCCCCGGTCAATTAGTTCGCCAAGCTCGGACCAGTCCTTGAGATTGCGGGCCGACCGGTCGATCTTGTGAATGATTACGCCGTCGGCTTGCCGGGCCTTAAGCTGCCGGATCATTTGGCCGAACAGCGGACGTCCGGCGTGTGCGGCCGTCTCGCGTTCTTCAAACCAGCGGCTGATTTCCAAGCGGCTGCGCTGGGCGTGGTTGACGATGGCGTCGCGTTGTTGATCGAGCGATACCCCTTGCTCGCCCTGCCGCAGCGTTGAAACGCGGATGTAGGCGAAGTATTTGTTCATAGATGAAAACACGATGGTTAATGATCAAAGACTTGATTTCGACCTTTCGGTCGGAATCATAGCTTCGCCGGGCGGAACCGTCAAATCGACGCGGTGTTTCGCATAAGTCCGGGCCAATATCGCAACAAACCGGCGCAGATTTGCGTCAGCGACCGCGAGTTCCTGCTCGGTCATGTACGGATAAAGATCTCGGATGGTAATGGAGTCTTTGTGTGCCATGGACGGAAGAGTAGCCAGAAATCCGCAATCGAAAAAGGCGGGAAGATTTGGATGGGCACATCCAGATTTTCCCGGCTTTTATGTTTTTGAGAGAACTGGCATCCTCGCCCGCGTATGCTCGACGCCGTCCAACAATTCGCTTTGGAGTTGCTGCGAGCTCTGCTGGTGGATGAACTCGCGGAGCAGGTTCGTCGCGGCGTAGCCGTTCTCATCCTGTTGCGCTCCATTCGCCGCAGGAAGGTAGCGCTCCACAGGTTGTTCACAAAGCGGCGGGGAAAGTTGTAGTTATCCACAACTCTTCCCGCCTTGAGCATTTCCATGGAACTGATACGGTGAGCACAAGTCAACGGAGGAACTATGCCTTCAATCAAACAAAGAAACAATCTATTGCTCTACCGGAAGCGGATGAGTTTTACGCAGAAGAAAGTCGCCCGGCTTTTGGGCCACCGCGACACGTCCACGCTGTCCTGCTATGAAAGCGGTAAGACCTTACCGCCGCTCCATGCCGCACTATGCCTGGAAATCGTCCTGCGAGTGCCCGTGGCCTTTCTCTTCCCCGAGCTCTACGAGCGGGAGCGCTCTAGGATTCGGCGGGAGGAGTCGCCATGATGACCGTCTTCGATACGGCGCAGCACCGCGCGGCGTTCCGCCCCGCCAACCCGGATGAGTTTTTTGCACTGCGACTAGCGCAAAAGCTCAACGACGGGCCGTCGGCGCGGCATTACATTCATCTCAGCCAGCAGCACCACCAGAGGCGATTGCTTGCGGTCCTTCGCCGCACAACCCAGAACGCGCACCCCGGCGAGGACCTGGGCCGCCGGTTCTTGAGCGAAATGGCGCGGACACCGGGCAACGGCGGAACTCACGGCAACGAACCGGCGGTGAAGCTGCTATCCGTTCGTGTGGAACGCCGGACAATCGCCGCCGTAGTTTTCCATGGAGACCATATCGAATACACCGAGGCCCGTCATCTCTCCTCGGTGCGGGACAAGGCGCTCGCTAGCGCCGCCGGGTTTGTGAACTGGTTAGTGAGCTCGCTGCCCGTAGAGTCGGCGGCCATCGAATCCGTACCGGATAAAGAAGAGATTCTCCGAAGGCAACTCAAAGACATCATCGTGACTTCGCTCCGGGACCAGATGCTCCCCATCTGGGAGGTCGAGAAGCAAAAACTGTTCGAAGCGTTCGGTTATCCCGCCCTGCGCTCCCGCCACCAACTCCGCGAGACCATCTGCGGGATTTGGCCGGTAGACTTGTCCCTTAATAACTCTCCAACAAACAGTATCCCTGGACTTAGTATCCAGTTATGCTGTCTGAAGAAGATGAAAATTATTTAGTCCGATGGAAACTTCAGTTAGAAGGTCATCGAAGTTAGCCAATTTGTTCCGGTAGATGTCAGTAGCAGCTTTAAATCTTTTAAAGCCGCCGATGGCATGCTCGGACACTACCCTAATACTGCTGATAATTTGATTATGCTGTTTTTGCTCTGCCGTTAAAGAATGATTTTTAGTAGCTTTAATTGGCATAACGGTGTTGTCATGTTGTTTTTGCGCTCCTTGAAAACCAGTGTCAGTCCAAGCTGTTACGTCAGGCGGAATACCACCAAAGATATTTTCTTTATCAGCAATCCGTTTGTCATGCCGCCTGCCAGATTTAGTTTTGCTCATGTAATGGACGTATTTCTTTTCATCGCTAATAATAACTATTTTGCGGGTTGTGGCTTTTCTTTTTCCAGAATAGAGCTTGTTTCTTTTTTTAAGGTTCGTGGGCTTCTGGACTTTTCTTTCCGTGCCATCAATGAAAATATCTTTAATTTCCGGATGTTGTTTAAAAATTTCCTCTAAACTATTGCCTCTTGGTCTTTTTGGTAAAGCTAGGTTTCTGTCTAAGGTTGCTTCTAAAACTGGTAATAGCAACTGGACGGAATCTCCGCATTTGCTGCGGTAGTGGTTAGTTAAGACGGCTAAAGCATCATAGGTTGGGTAGAGCTTCATATACAGTAGAATGTACAGCAGTTTATCCTCGTTTTCTGGTAGATCGCCTTTTCTGCCACCTCCGACTGCTCGTTTCCGGTTAGGTCGTAGCTTAATCCTATATTCCTTTAAACACTGACTGAATACTGGCAATAGTTTGTAAAATTCTTCGGCGCTGACGCCCAAGACCGCCATCGTAACTCTTGGTTGGGAGAAGATTTGATTTTTGTTTAGCATTTCTTTTGTTTTTGTTTGTTTTTATTAACATGATTATATCAGTTAACGGTTATTAAGGGACAAGTCTGGTGTTGGAAGGATCGAATGGCAAGACCTTTATCCAGGACGCGGCCGCGCTCGGCCTGTTCGTCCAAACCGAGCGTCTCTTTCTTCATTAACCCCTCTTACTTATGATCGGACCGTTGCCGTACATTGGCGGAAAGACTCGTCTTGCCGCCGAAATCATCGCCATGCTGCCGTCTCACACCACTTATGTGGAAGCCTTTGCGGGCGGCGCGCAAGTGTTCTTTCGCAAGGAACCGTCTCGCGTCGAAGTGCTAAACGATCTCGACGGCGAACTGGTCAACTTTCTGCGGGTCTGCCAGTGGCACCACGAAGAACTGATTCGTTACTTGCGCTACATGGTGGCGGCGCGCCGTTGGCACGGGCTGCTGAAGGCGTCCGATCCGGCGGCACTGACGGATATCCAGCGAGCGGGCCGCACGCTGTTTTTGCAAAAGACCTCTTTCGGAGGTTTGATTCGCAAACGGCACTACCACTATTGCGTGACTCAACCGCCCAACTTCAATCCATCGCGAATCCCCGCCACGATCGAACAGGCGCATCGACGTCTGATTCGCGTGCAACTGGAAAATCTGCCCTACGAACAGGTGCTGAAGCGGTACGACCGTCCGACAACGCTGTTTTACTTGGACCCTCCGTATTTCCAGCGCAAGCTGTATCGATTCAATCTGGAAGATGCCGAGTTTGTGGCCATGCGGGATCGGCTGAGGAGCTTGAAAGGCCGGTTCATCCTGTCGCTCAACGATCACGCGGAAGTCCACCGCATTTTCGCCGAGTTCCGAATTCGCCGAACCGCGATTCGCTACTCCGCCCAACGGAGGCCGGAAAAGCAATACGGCGAGCTGCTGATTTGTAACTTCGACTAACGTCGCTCCTCGTCGGCGCAACTCCAAGATTCCAGCGAACTCATAGTCGACGATACGCCTCGAAGAAACCTAAGGCCCTTAGTGACAAAGTCCATCACGGAATCCGTATCACGAGCGCGAATCGTGATCGACATGTCGTACTCTTGCCCGAGAAGGATCGTTGCGTCTAGGCACACCAGTCGTCCCTGAAAATCTGGGATCCGCGAAAGCTGATTCTTTATATAACGTCCAAGCCTCTTCTGAGAACTGACCCGTCGAACCGGCTCCGGGAAAACGACCGGAGCGCCGTCGTCATCGTCGGAAGGATTGAAAGGAGTTACTTCCGTCCGAGTTTCAGGCTCGATCAACTTTGGAGGACCCCCTCCTTCCGGCTCTCTGAGCGCGATCTGATTGATCTTGATATCGATCCGGTAGCGAAGCGGATAGCTCGCGGCCTTCCAATCCCGCACTTCAATGACACGCGCAAGACGCTCATCGGCCAGCATGTCCGCGAGCCGTTTCTGTACCGTGGATTCGGCGATTTGGGTAAGTTGCGCTATGTGCTCGACGGTAATTTGGGGGTAGCGGATGACGCAGTCGACGATCCGACTGTCCTTCTCGTCCAAGACTTGTTTCGGTCTCTTGGCTGGCATGCAATATCCTCCAATTTCTGGTGGGCGAGGCCCAAAACGTGCCTAGTAGTAAGGCTGCGAGATTTTATAAGTATTGTAAAAAATGATCTTATCGTCCAATTCTGAATCAAAACGCGGATGATGTCAACCACATGAAATGGTTATCTGTGCCCATAATTTAGAATATTGTACCCAGGATTAGTCATGTTTTCGGTTTATGAAGATGGTATAGCCCAAATCAGGTCTTGACTCAAGCACAGAATAGCCGGAGTATGGACTCGGACGGAAAAGAAAAGCCCGGAGGTGATAGAAGCACCTCCGGGCCGACCGTTCCTTAGGAGAGCGGTCGTCAGCGTCCAGCATGGAGTTGAGATGAACATGCCGAGCGCCCTGCAGCCGACCACCTTACCGGTAGCCCTTTCAGTGCTCGCCGATGATTGCAAATCGTCGGCAATCTCAAGTATGCGTGGTGGTCACCTGATGGGCACCGTAAGTGTACATCATGGTCAGAATTCGTCAAGCCAAGGAGTTTCTATGGACCGTCGATTTTGCAAGGATTGCAAGTACTTCTCCGTCGAAGTCGTTGACCCCGATCCCGTTCTGTTCGTTTGCGAATCGGAACGCACAAAAACGCTGCCTCAACCCATTGGCTATCTCAGTGGCCCTAACGCTCCGGCCTGCCCGTTTTTTGCTAGCGGCGACCGCCAGATAGCAGCACCGCCAAAAGTCCCGGATGGTGCGGCGTCCAATCTGATCGTCGTGACTAACAGTGCCTAGCTAGGAGAATACCCATGCCCTCCAACCAAGACGCGCGAGATAAGTTTCTACGTCACCCAGACCGATTTCTAACCGTTAAGCACACTGCGGCAATTCTTCGAAAAGCGCCGAGCACCATCTACACTTGGGTGGATCAAGGCAAGCTCGACAGTATAACTGTTGGCGGTAGCGTCTGGATTGATCCGGATTCCTTTTCCAAGATCGTTAAGTCACCGGACTGAGTGTCTCGCCAATCCGAATGGCCGTTTCGATATTTACGAAAGTTACGCGTTGTGGCTGAGCTTACCATCGTTACTGGCAGATAAGGCCAGCCACTAACTACACTCGGACCAGTTCAGCTTACTGTGACCCACTTGTCGGCAGGCAAGGAATAAGCAACGAACTGGAAAGAGCACAAATGTCCGACGATGATGTATCTCCGATCCCTCTAGTTACTGACGCACGTGGCAAGCAAGTTCGAGTTGGGTCGATCCGTCAAAATGGCAAGGTCGTTCTTTCTCTCTCACCGGCGTGGACCTCGCTCGAACCCGAACCGGACCTAGAAGCCGAAGAGGCTTGGCGCAAAGAAGTGAGAGAGGAGCTTTGCTCGGGATTGAACGCCCTCGAGCGGCGAACGTGGGAACGAATTATGGACGGCGTTCCCCTCATCAGCATCGCCAAAGAAGAAGGCGTGGAAGGTTCCGCCATCTACGCGCGAATTCGCGGCAAAGGCGTAGGCGGGATGGTTGCCAAGAACCCTTACGTCGCCCGATGGTGGGCGCTTCGACTCCGCCGCCAACTGGCGGAGAAGATCGCGCGCCGCAAATCCAAAATTAAGCCCAAAGCTAAGCGAAAATCATGACTCAATTTTTCGAACAACTGATGGTCCACGCCTGGAACCGTCTGCAAGGCGGCTCCCGGCCGCATGCGTCATACGGCGGTCTCAATGCCGGTTTCGAAGTGCTCGACGGCCAGACCACCGGCGTGCCCGTAACGATTGCGCAGATTCGCCGCCCCGAGCACATCGCCATTTTAGGCAAGACGGGCAGCGGCAAATCGATGCTGCTGCGGCATTTTGCCGGTCAGGATATTCAAAGTGGGCGCGGGTTTGTCTTCTTCGATCTGCATGGTGACGCCACGCCGGTATTGCTCAAGCTCTTCGCTCAGTACGAGACCGTATCACGACAAGACGTCAGCCGGAAGCTGATTGTCATTGAGCCCTCCGACCGCGACTTCTCGATGGGGCTCAATCTGATCGAGCCGGGCACTTCGCAGAACAGCTTCGTTCAGATCGCCGAGTTCGCCACCATTCTGCGCACGCGCTGGAATCTCGATTCCTTTGGCGCTCGAACTGAAGAACTGCTTCGGAATGCGCTGCACGTGCTATCCGATAACCGCTACACGCTGCTCGAACTGTCGCCGCTCCTGACGAATACGGCGTTTCGCGCGCTGTGTCTCCGCCGTACGGAAAACACAGAAGTCCGCGACTACTTCGCCACCCGTTACGACCGCACCAGCGAAGCGCAACAGGCAACGTGGCGCGACGCCATTCTTAACAAAGTTTCGGCGTTCACCGCCGACCCTCACTTCCGGCACATCGTCGGGCAAACGCAGTCGAGCTTCTCTCTCGGCGAGGCCATCGATTCCGGTCATTGGATCATCCTCAATCTCGACAAGGGCCGTCTCGGGGAGCAGGCCGCGACGCTTGGCTCGCTGTTCCTCACCAAACTCAAGAACGCCCTGTTCGCCCGGCAGTCGCGGAGTCTATTCACCATTTACTGCGACGAGATTCAAAACCTTGTCGTCTTCGACTCGGGACTCGACACTCTCTTAAGCGAAGCCCGCAAATTCGGGATTTCCATAGTCACCGCCAATCAGTTCCTTGACCAGCATCCGCCCGCTATGCGTTCGGCGCTAGCCGCTGTCGGCACTCACATCTTCTTTGCGCTCTCATCGACCGACGCCGAGAAGATCGCCGGCTCTCTCGATGGTGGGCGGACCCTGGCCCAGGAACTCAAGAATCTGCCGCAGCGCCACTTCTTGTTGAAGTCGGGCCATCACCGTGCGCTGCGCTCTGTCGTGCCGCCCATAGCGCAACCGAATGCCGACGCTCGGGATCTGCTGCGCCGGAGCAGGGATCGGTTCGCCCGCCGCCGGACGGAAGTCGAGGCTGACATTCAGCGCCGCCACCAGTCGATGCGGATCACCACCAACGAGGTGCTTCATGACTGGCAATAACACGATTGGCAATGACAAGACCGGCAATCGAAAAGTCGGCTTGGTCGTTCAGGAGCGAGACCGCCATTTGCTGCGCGAGCTCGACGTCATGCGGGTCATCGACCGCGAGCAGGCGCAAGTCGTCGCGGGCTTCCACTCCATCCGCCGCGCCAACGACCGGCTGCTGAACCTGACTCGCGCTGGTCTGCTCAATCGGGTGTTCACCGGCACGGTGGCCACCGGTCAGAAAGCCGTCTATCTGCTGTCGCCGAAGGGAGCCGCCTTGGTCGATGCCAAGCTCCCCGGTCTCGCCATGCGCAAGAGTCCGTTTGGCCCCAGTCCGCTATTGCTTCATCGTCTCGCCATCAACGACATCTATCTAACGCTGAAGTATCGCGCGCTGCCCCAGCCGGAAATGCGCTTTCAGCGCTGGATCGGGTTTCGCGAGGCGCTGACACCGGCGATTCCCCTTACACCCGATGGCTACGCTGAGATAGCGGCAAACGATGGCGAGCGCGCCCTGTTCCTGGAAGTCGATCTCGGGACGGAACCGCTGAGCGTCTGGCAGAGGAAGGTTCAGCTCTACCTACAGCTGGCTCTGTCCGGTGGCTTTGAGACCCTGTTCCGCCAGCCGCAGTTTCGGGTTCTCGTCATCACGACTTCGGAGCGGCGGCTTTCGGGCATTCGGGGCGTCGCCGCCAAGTTCACCGACCGCATTTTCCGGCTGACGACGTTCGACCAAATACGTCAACACGGCTTCTGGTCCGCTATCTGGCACAAGTCCACCGGCGATCAACGATTAGCTCTTTTTTGAGATTCTTATGCGCTACTGTCACAATTGCCATCGACTGACCGCCGGAGAAGCTCTCTTCTGTAGCCACTGCGGAGCAAGCTACGGCGTCAAGCTCTGCCCGTCGCGTCATCCCAATTCCCGCGCCGCTCAGGTCTGTTCGCAGTGCGGTTCCCGCGACCTATCTACTCCGGCTCCGCGAGTTCCGCTCTGGCTTCGCCCGGCGCTGTTCGGCGCGTCGCTGCTGCCCGCCGTCGCGATCGCTCTGCTGCTGCTTCTGCTCGCCGCCGCCATGATCCGCGAACTCGCGACCAACGGCCAGTTACAAGGGCAACTCATCGTTCTGTTCCTCGTACTCGCCTTGCTCTGGTTCGCCTATATCCATCTACCCCGATTCATTCAGAAAGCGCTTAACTCCCTATGGCCCTCAAAAAAGAAAGACCGTCACTAGCCCCCACCTTCTCTCCTACTCGCCGGGTCGCCGATTCGCGCAAACCCGCGTATTTACGGGCCCTTTCGCACCTCGACCCCGGCCACGGCTGGCCGGGGGCTTGGCCGGGGCAACCGGGGCCAATTCTGCGCGAACCGAGGCCATCTGGTGGGCCGCTAGGGCCGCCGCTTTCCTTGCGTGAAGCCGCCCGATTCATCGGGGTCTCGGCTTGGACCGTAAGGCAGAAACTCCTTCCCCAAGGGCTTCCGTGCTTCCGGTCCGGGCCGGGCGGCAAGCTGATCTTCTACACGAATCAGCTTGCGGCTTGGATCGAAAAACGACAAGGAGGAACAATTACTTGAGCCTACTCAAGCGTGGTTCCGTCTGGTGGAGTTACTTCTACTCAGGCGGCATCCGCCACCAACAATCGACCGGCACATCCAACCGCCGTCAAGCCGAATCCATCGAGCAAAAGCTGAAGGCCGAGGCGAACGCCCGGCGCTTCCAGTTAGTCGAGATGGATCCAGACATTACGTTCGGGGCCATTGCCGCGCGGTTCGTAGCGAGCGGCTTGGCGCACAAACACCATCTTTACCATCTGTCACGCTACCTGATCTCTTACTTCGGCGACATGCCGGTGGCGCGGATCACCAAGGCGTCCGCCGAACGGTTCCGCCACGACCGCATGAACGCCGGTAGAACGATCAAGGACGCCACCGTCAACCGGGATCTCTCGGTCATGCGCCACATTCTCTACTGGGCGCTCGACGAAAAGCTCATTCTGGCGAATCCGTTCGCCCGAATGAAGATGGCCCGCGAGCGGCGCACTCGCCGTCAAGTTATGAGCGTGGCCGAAGAGGAAATGCTCCTCGGTACCGCCAAGGGGCACATCCGCGAGATGGCACTGATGGCGCTCGACACCGGCCTTAGGCGCGGCGAGATCACCCACCAGTTGTGGGAAGACATCGACCTCGGCCGCCGCTTACTCTTCGTCACCAAGTCGAAGACGCCCGAAGGGGAATCCCGGGAGATTCCGCTCACGGCTCGTCTCTTCGATCTGCTCTCGTCCAGGAAGCAGCCGCAAGGTCTGATCTTCACCTGGCGCGACGAGCCGATCCGGATCGTCAAGACCTCGTGGGGCAAGTCGCTGAGAAACGCCGGGCTCCGCCACATCCGGTTTCACGATCTCCGGCACACCTTTGCCACCCGCCTGATGGAAGCGGGCGTCGTCCAAGACGTCCGTATGGCGCTCATGGGCCATTCCTCCGGCAAATCCGTGCATTCGATCTACACCCACGTCGAGCTTCCCGTGAAGCGCGAAGCCATCGCGAAACTCGAGCGCTGGGTGCAACAGCAACGTCCGTAAGTCAGTCAAAAAGGAGAAAGTCATGCCCGTCAAGACGCACAGCCCCAGTCCCGCGAACCCGCCCGCTCCAGTTAAGAGCGACGGACGCAAACCATGGAGGAAGAAGTCGCCGGTGGACGTAATCCTCGATCAAGCTCAGAAGCTCAGAGCCGAGATCGCCGAGACGGAAACAGAGCTGAACGGTAAGAAGGCGCAACTGAAGAAGTTCGAGGAGGCCTGCAAGCTCTTCGAGCAGGGATAGCGCCATGAAGCTCGATATCGACGATCTCCGGGAACGGCTTCCGCCGCTCTATTCCCAGGAGGCCGAAGCCGATCCTCATGTGTACGCCTGCTTCCGCCTTCCCGGCACGGACCGCCGATGGTACGTGATGGAAGGAGAACCGGACGGCGGCGATTATCTGTTCTCCGGCTTCGCCGTTGGAGCCGGACGCGACGAGTTCCGCCGGTTCCGCCTGTCGGAACTGGTGGCGATCCGCAACCTGTTTGACCAGCCGGTCGAGCGCGACCTCAACTTCCAAGAAGGCCGACTGACCGATGTCATTCCCGCGCCCGAGTAGGCGCAACCCTAAAGACCAGAGATTCTTCTCTGGTCTTTTTCGTTGGATGCAATTCTAAAGCTCGATCAATCCAAGACTAATCTGAATCGCCCCGTCGACTTTCTTCATGGTTGCCTCATCAACCGCGCCAAGACGCTTGATTAGGCGCAGCCGGTCGATGGTCCGGATTTGGTTAAGAACCACCGCTGAGGGCTTGGATAGTCCGCTCGCGCCGGGCTCGAGGACCACTTCTCGCGGATGAGGCGGCGTCGAGAACTGCGAAGTAATCGCCGCCACAATCGTCAACGGACTGTACCGGTTGCTGACGTCGTTCTGAATGATCAGCGCTGGCCGGGTTTTCTGAATCTCATGCCCGACCGTCGGATCGAAGGCGACGAGATAGATTTCGCCTCGCTTCGGGAAGCCTACTTGCTTTTTCGCTTGACGGGGGGCGTGCGCCATACTTCTTCCTCGAGCGGGAACCATTCCGCGGCCAGCTGCAAATCACGCGTGGAATTGGCAAGAGCCTCTTCCCTTAGCCGCTCGCGCAGGCTCTTCTTGCTTTGCGTTTCGACGTAGTGCAGAACCGCCCGGGAGATAAACCGGCTGCGGTTGCCCTTGCTCGCGGCGCGGTCGAGGACGGCCAGCGTAGCTTCCGGCAGAGCGATGTTGATGCGCTTGGTCATGGATTGTGTCCGGTTAATGATGAATGCACTTGCACTATACACACGATTCGTGTGTCCGTCAAGTTTAGCGTTCGCTTCAAGACTTGAGTTCGACGCCGCCAGGCGGAAGGGGACGACTAAAAAAAAAGGGAGCCTGGGCAATCGCCTAAGGCGAGACCGACCCTGAGGATGATTTCGCTCCCCTGACGTGAGTTTCTAGCGACTTCTAGCCGCTTGGAAACATTCTTCGGAACGAGTCAATTGAGCGATGGCGGTCGGAGAGATTCCCAATATCCACGGTCAATCGTTTGCACGCCGAGTCCGCTTCCTAACTCCGGCGGTGGTGCCGGCCCTCCGTAAAGAACGGCGCGTGAAAGCTCGCGATTGAACTGGGGGCAGTTGTACTCGCGGTGCAGGCAGCCGACGCACGTACCGCCTTCATCGGTGCAGAACGGGTCGTAGACGCATTGCCTTCCGATCTGGGAGGAATCATCCAGCCAGATTCCAAGCTGATGCTCAAAGAGCGTTGTGAGCCCGCCGATTTTGGTCTCGGCATAACGGTTCGCGTAAAGAATTCCCGAGAGTGCGCCGGGAATCAGGTACTCCCCGACACTGTTTTGACTGAATCCGCTCCATTCGACGTGGCGCAATAGGACGTGGCTCATCGTGTGGATCAGCGTTCGAATTGCAACGGCAAGATGTTCGTTAAAGTTTAGCTGCCAGCGGCTCTCGTAGAGGCCGGGAACGTGAGAATAGAGCCACGCCCAAGCCTCCTCCTTGGTAGTGGGAATCGCTGTCTGCACCCATCGGTTGTCAACAAGCCAAGTGACGACACGCATGGGATCGAGCTGAAAGTAGATTCCTTCGGTTTCGCTACTTACGATGAAGAGCGGAACTCGGCCATCGGGGTCGAGGGTTTCGAATGGCGTGAGCATGCTGCGGTTTGGATCTCGGGTAATGCGCGTATAGCCCACGGCGCATAACGCGATTGGAAAATCGGAGACGACCTTCAAGTCGGCGATCCCGAGTTCTCGAAGTGCAAATGCCCGGGCCGCCCGAAGGCCGTCGGCTCCCGGTACGTCGCCAATGCTCGTGAGGTCTCGCGCCGCCTCTTCGACCGACGTTGTGTGAATGGTGTCGACGATGGCTGCATGTTCGACGAGTGGCCGGGGCGTTGGTGCTCCAGGGAGAGGTGCTCCGTTACCGAGGAGCCCACGAACGCGATCTATGGCTTGCTGTCCGGGCGGAGTAGCTCTTGCGGCCTTCTGCGCCTTCCACTGGAGGACGAGCGGGTGATTGGGCTGAACCTTCTCTAGCTCCCGCGCCAGGTCGTCAGAAGTGTTCTCACTCTGAACGTTTGCTGCGAAACGGCTCGCACGCTCGCGAACCGTCTCCTGAACGCTCTTGTCAAGAAGTCCCCACATTCTCGCGAGTACAAGTGGAAGTGTCTCTTGATCCTGGTAAAATACCCGTTCCTCTTCCTCGTCGAAATTAATAAACGGAACTACGTGCGGGAGGAAGAGTGCGCTGTCGGTGAGGGCAAGAGTCTTGAGTCCGCGTTCGTAGATCGTGGCCTGCTGATTGCCAAGGGATCTGGAGTACTGACAAGTGCACGGCGTCATTCGGAGCCTCCCGACTTCGGCGTCTCCGCAGTCTCCACATCTCCACCGCGCCGAACGAACGCGGCCGGTATCCAGAAACATTAGTGAGCGTGAGCCATGTCTCGGACAAGCGTTCTGCGGATAGTAGAGTTCCTCTACTCTTCCGCAGTTGTGCGCCTGCACGTATCGGAGTTGGCCCAAAACGCCGTTGCATGAGGGGCACTGGCGCGGTTGAGCGTTTGCCCGCCGCGTGAGGTCGCGCAGTCGGTAGACTCTGCGGCACCTTCTGCACTCGAGCACGGTTGGGAACGGCTCGAATCGGACCATGGCCGGAGTGCCCATTACGTAGAGCCGCCGATTGTGTTGCTGGCGCGGATCGGCAAATCCGCCGCGAAATGTGTCGTCCGGCCATTGAAAGAGTAGATCTGAAACGGCATTGAACACAGCGTCTTGATTGACCGGTCGCTCTTGTAGTTCAACGCCGCTGATTTTGCAGAACCCGTATTGGTCGTGTTCGAAGACTGCGCCAGGAAGGAACTGATAGAGGACTTGGGTTTGTCCACGGGTGAACGCCATCACGAATTCTCCGTGTTGAACCACTGTAGGTCCCGATAATCAGCATCCTCGTCGGGCCGGAATCGAACGCCGACATCGACATCGCGAAGGCTTGTCATCGGAGTCGGCTGAAGCACTTCGGTGATCCAATCCTTTCTGCTGCCAGCGATAAGGTGAAGGAAATGATCAATCTGATCGCCAAGAACCTGCCTCATGCGAAGTTCGAGTCCCTCTGGATAGATTTTCTTGTCTAGCGCGTAGGCCTCTCGCATCGCCTGCTCGATCTCCCAACGCGGCAACTGTCGAGTCAATTGGGTAGCCGCGTTGGGGTTGAGAAACTCAGCAGCGACGCGTCTCTTCGCGAACTGCTGGTTGTGAAGGATTGCCCCGTAGCGCCCGAGGAGAATGCCAGCGAACACGCCGGAGCTTGTTCGCTGCGCTGCAAACTTCGCGAAGCGGTTGACAGAAACGGGCGACACGAGACGCTCAAGATGCCGGTGATATTCGGTGAAACGGTGATAGATGCTTGAAGCTCGGAGCGAATAGGAGGCAAGCGTTGCCAGAACCAAACCCACATGGCGTCTTCCGCTGCGGCTTGATGCCTGAATGTAATCTGCCGTTTCCTCGGGAATGCTATCCATGACCATCAGGTTGAAACGCTCAACGTCAACTCCGTGGCTGATGATGTTCGTTGCGACCGTCGCATCAAGATGACTCTCCTCGCTCCACGCAGGCGGGTCCTCAACGCGGCGTACAGCATCTGCGATTGCTGTAAGCGTCGAATCACCTGAAAGGAATTCCGTGTTCAGGTCCCGGGTTTGTCCCGGCCTGAGTCGTCCTGCATCCCTTTCGAGTGCCTGACGAATGCGAACTCCTCGCGATTTCGAGCCGACGTAGGTAAGCGTAGTCGAGTAAAAATAGAGAAGCTCTCGAACAGCATCTTCGGTGCGGGCTGTGGGGAGCCATGCCGCGACATCGTAGGGATTTGCGTAGAGTCGGTTCAGCTCCTCGTGAAGGTGTCGAACGCAGAGTGACGCTGCGTCCGCTGCGTGGAGATGCGGGGGACGGAACGCGACATAGACGCGGGCGGTCTTGATTCGTTGCTCCGGGGATTCTGTATCGAAGTCTGGAGAGGTGTAGAACGTTTCCAGGAGAATATAGCCTCGCGTCGGGAATCTACGGGCATTCGGGACACCATAGATCTGTCGAATCTGGTGTTCGTACCCCTCGATGGTCGCGGTCGCGGCGATTGTCTTTGCTGGGCGCGTGCCGACCTGTTCCTCGCATGAACGGACAAGTGTTTCATAGTGCCCCGCAAAGGCTCCAAGTTCCTGCTGCAAGAGGTGAAGCTCGTCCTGAATGTGCAGTGCAGGAGATGGATCATATGGAACAACAGCGGTCCGTCGTCGGCCTCTTCGGCCCCGAGCGGGATTTGTCGGACATCCGGGAATGCACCAATCGCCCATTCCAAAGCCGTGCTCGGCGTGTTCTGGACAACGCCACGCCGCAGCGCCCCAGAGCATCGGGAAGTCCGGTCTGAAGGCGATGCTCGCCATCTTATCAATCGTGCCGACAATGACCGTGGGAAGGAACCGGTACACTTCGTCGTCCGATACGTAGATCGGGAGTTGCTCCCGGCAGTGGCTGCAAATGTGGCGAATTCGATGAAGTGCCCGGTCAATCGAGATTTGAACGGTATTCGTTCCACCGCAGGCGGGACAATTGCTCACCAGAAGAAGGCGATTTCGGAGGTCCGGGTCATTTTCAAGTCGGTCGAAGGCCCACTCGGCCTTATTGAGTTTGTTCGGAGTGCTGGACTTGCCGACGAAGTACCCGAGAGAGATCGGCTCAGATTCCGGGTCATCACCTTTAAGCGTCTTTCGCTCTTTCTCCGTTTCCCAGACCACACGGGCGGCGCGTTGTAGCTGCTGCACACTGAGCATGCGGAGTGGGAAGCGAAGCCAGGCGGTAACGCCAAAACTCTTTCCGCGAAGTCTGTCGTAAATAGCAGCACAGCTTATGAGCCCAAGATATGCTTCTGTTTTACCGCCACCTGTTGGGAACCAGAGGACGTCTGCCCAATTCAGAACGTTGTCCCAAGTTCGAGGGCTGCAGCTTGGCCATTCGCCGTTTGTAATTCCTTCGCGAATGGCGAGTGCTGGGAGTTGGCTGACGATGAAGGCGATCTGAAAAAGGTGCCAGCTCTCAAACTTCGAGGTCCGCTGAAAAATCCGGTTCATGCCTTGGAAAGCCTGCATGAGCCGGTCGTCCTTGACGAGCGCGGAGATTCCAGCCGCAAACCGGGATTCTTCATCTCGAAAGGCGTTCAGGTCTAATTCGCATTGCTTGAGTTCATCTGGGGAAAGTCGCAGAGAATTCTCATCAAGGACCCGCTTCTGCCATCTGTCGCCGTATCCGACCATGGCAACACGAATGGTCTCCAGAGTGTCGAGAGGGTTCGTTGCCAGCTCCGAAAAGACCGCGCGAGGATTCTGGTTCGTGGTTCTGCGAGGTTGATCGAATCGGGCAAGGGTCTCGGTGCGAAGGTTTTTCTTGTCCTCCGAGACGACGACACTGGCGGAGTGGCCAACAGCCCAGACCCTTCGGTCAAACTGGTAGTCTTTGGCCACTGGAAGTAGCTCGACCGGCATCAAGGTGCCCCGCACAATCGTGCCCGACAACTCGCAGTCGGCGAGGATGTTGTGCTGATCTCGGAAACGTTGAGTGAGATTCCGTGGGGTGTCGTTACAGATGTAGCAGCTAACGCGAACCGTCCCGTCTGGAAGGGTGCTTGAACGAATGTCCAGACTTGCCTGAAGCGGGGGAAGGGTCGCGGGGCCCGTGGCGATGCCTCTCAAAAACGCTCGAAAGGTGTCGGCATCTGTGAGCGATTGCGCGGGAACGACTGCGTTTCCTTGGATAGTCCGCGCGATCGTCGGGGATGCTGCGGCATCGGCCAGAACTGTCGCCAGTTCTGCTTGAACTGCACCGTCATCGTTCAGCCGCTCGGACCTTCGGTTCGGATTGAGGCGGATCGTTATCGGTGGAACCTCGACCTTGCGTCTCTCAAACACTTCGAGGAGGGACACGGTCTGCGGCTGCGGTTGAGGCGGCTGGTTCGGATCTGACGGATCTGCCGCAACACGCCCGAGTTCGTCTCGCTCTTCCTCGAAAGTTGGAAAGTGTTGCGTATAGATTGCAAAACGCACTTGCAATGTCAGTTCGATTCCATCGTCGGGCGCGATGACGATTTCAAAGCCGAGAGAGGAAGGTGGCCTACGTGTTGAATCTCTTGTGGTTCCCTGTTGTTCGGCGGTGACCTGTTCGGCTTCCCTTGTCGCAACTTCCCCCGGTTCATCGTCCTCAGTGTTCGAAGCAGGCGGAGCGGCTGACTTTGGGTTGGCGACAGCCCCCTCTCCTTCCGGCGTCGGAGGTGCCTCGACCTCAGGCTCCAGCGGTTCCGGCTGAACGACGTGAGGGTCTCTGGGCCCGAGTACGCCGAGGTGGCAGTGGTCGCTCGGGATGATGCGGAGGATACGACTTTCATGTCTCCCCGAAAGCTTGCGCTCCAGATCGTTGACGAGGTATCGGACCAAGGCTTCTTCGTCACGATATGAAAATGCCCGTGCGTTTGGTTGCTTACTCAATTGGCCTCCCCTGCGAAAGTTCCCCTGCCTAGGCGACGGATAGATTCCACTTCTCGTAAACTCACCGCAGAGGCGACCTGTTCAAGCGCCGTGCCAATTGCGTCAGCGCTTTGGAGCGCCACATCATAGTGCTTGCCTGCGGCAAGGTGCGTCAGGAGGTTACTGAGCTTTCTGCCACAGGTCCTCCGCACAATCCGCTCGCGCTGTATGCAGTTGAAAGTGGCGTCAATCCGAGCCGAGTCTGGATAGAATCCGCTGGCACGAGCGAGAATCTCGAAGTCCTCCCGATTCTGTGGAGCAAGGGTTTCTTCAGGACCAGTTCGATACCAACCGACGACCGCCGCGTAGTCAACGGTGATGCCCTTGGTCTCCAGCGCGCGATGGAGTTGCTTCCGGTTTCCACCGTACTTTGTAAGGGCGGCAGGCTTTGCGTGGCCCCAGAGTGCCAACGCCATTTGCGCTCCTAGATCGCGTTGCTCGCGAATCGCCTCCAACATTCTTTGGAAGATGTCCTCGTAAGGGTCGTCAACGAGCACAACTATCAGCATTCCCGGTTCGAGGTCACCTGCTGGGATTCGTTCCTTCTGCTCAGTAGCGGGGCGGAAAACATCAACGAGGCGTCCGAGCGGGTAGCGGTATTTATCACCGGTCGTAACCGTTATCTCGCAGAACTCAAGAATCCTGCCGCTTTGTCCTCCGCCTGCGGGGGCCGATACGTTGATCTCGTCGAACCAGTTCTGGCCGATGATCCGCTCTAGGTTCAGGGGCTCGACGGCTTCATCATCGAGGAAGCGACGTTGCTGAAGACGTGGCTGCACTTCAAAGCGCCTGCGGGTTTGGGGCCGCTTGCTCTTGGGAAGGCCGTTGTTGTTGGGTTCCGACGGCCTAGTAGGAAGTTGGAGATGTTTGAGAAGTACCGTGCGCGGGCCGTTCTCTTGCAGGCTCTCTATCGAGCTATGGATACGCTGCTGGATCTTCTCATCAATTTCCGCTTCGTATGGGTAAGCAAGCAGGTGAATTGGAACTCCGGGGTAGACATCCAGGTATCGCGTTTCGCTTGTTCGAAAGCCAAAGAGAACCGTCTGTTGGACTGACCCCTCCGCGATCAGTCGAGGTTCTTCCTTGATCGTGGCCACGGAGACTGCGCCTGATTGGAGGGCTTCGGGCCACGCAGCGACGATATCTCCGAGGAGTGTCGCGATCATATTCCCTTCGTGCATTGAAGGGGCGACGAGTCGCAGAGTATCGGTCGGTGTTCGATTTTCCAGGAACTCTTCCACGACCGAGGCCAACGTATAGAACTTCGACGGCTCCTTCCTGTGAAGGAGCATCTCGTAGAGAGCTTTCAATGAAGCTACGACGCGCGGCCAACGAGTGTCGAGGTATGCGCCGACGGCTCCCTTCCCTTCGGGCGGATCGTCGTCGAGTCCCTGAATTCGATCCTGGATTGTGAGCGTTTGGTAGGCGTCCCGCCTTTCCTCTTCAAGGGTGATAAGTGGAACGGTGAGCTGCCGGAGCTTATGGTACGTCCCCCAAGCGCTGAGAACGCCTCCTGGAACCTTACCGTTTCCGGCCTTCATTGCTCCTACCAGGAGAGAATGGATCTCGACGAGATGATCCTCAACTTCGGGATCATCGGATAGCCAGACGAAACGCTCCGGTGGCTTCTTCGTTGTGGGGATCGATCTCACAGTGAGTAGCCCTTCAATTGCTTCGACCGCTGCGGGGTCCCAGGCCCAGATCAAGTCCGATGGCCGGTCCTTCTCCGCAAGCGCTGCGATGCGATCATGCTCCCATGGGGGAATGACGAGAATCTGAATTGGAGCCGATGCGACGCTTGGCTGTTTGAGAAGCGTTTCGAGATGATCAGATGTTCTCGGATGGGAAACATCAATCACAACGGAACCGAATGCCTGGCGCTGTCCGAGAACGGAGGACCAGCCGGGGTTCGCGACGAATACCCTCGGCTTGGAATCTGCTGCAGGAGAGTACTGCGACAAGACTTCTATCGGCCAGAACTCGGTGATCGCGAGTCGGTCGGATCGATGGCGAAGGGCGACATCCCGGAGCAGATTGACACAGTTTCGAATGTGCTGAGTGACGAGGAGGAGATCCCCGCCGAGAATCGCTCCTTGGCCGGATTGCCTTTTGACGAAGTCGGCGAGCAGGAGGCTCACCGCCAAGAAGCGTCCGAGGCTCTGCGTTGCGTTTGGGAGAAGAAAGATTAGGCGGCTCTTCTGCCCTTTTGCAAGAGATCGAGGGAGATGCGAGGCGAGAACTCCGCTTGCCCGCTCGATTAGAGACGGAGACAATTTCTCGCCGTCTGCGACCAGGGGCACTTGATCGCGAAGCAGTTTCGATTCGAAAGTCTCTTCTTGCTTCAGTGCTCTGAAGGTATCGGGCCAAGCCACGCTATCTACCTCCGCGCCGAATCAGAACCTGAGTGACCTGTAGGCACTTAATCTGGTTCTCAAAGAGCGCTTCGATCTCTCCCTCCCCTCGATTTACACGCTCTGCGAGCGCGAGGCCGATCGCCTGAAGATTCTTGCGCTCATCGCTGGCAGTGACTCCAAGCACCTTAAGATCCCACGAACGCCGTCTCTTCTTGTTTTTGGGAAGGCATTCAATTACGAGATCTGAAAGAAAGCTCTCTTTGCCGCGCTTGCTATGGTCCGCTGCATTTTCTGCCGCCACGACGGCGAGAGCTACAACGTCGAACCCGGCACGAAATAGCGCCTGCGAAAGAGCCCTCCAAGCATTCATATCCTTGTTGTGGAAAGTGAGGATGAGCCGTCCGCTGGCCGCTAGTGACCGGCGGCTTTCCGTGAGGCATGCAGCAACCTTGTCTTCGTAGTATTCGGTGGTTGCTCCTCGAACGGAGTTCGGTACAGCTTCATCGGTTTCGCAGGGTTGCCGACCGTGACCGTCGTGGGCCATCCACGCATGAAAGAGTCGAGCCAGCTCACCGTATTGAAGGTCATCGTGATAGGGAGGATCAGTAAAAACGAGTTGTACGACTCCCTTCTTTAGAAGCTGTCGCTCGGAACTGCCGGTGACTATGAGAGCGCCGTTTACAGTTCTCCTGGGAGAGGACGAAAGGGCGTGTGCCGTCTGCACAGGATACCCTTCGGACCGCATCCAGCGGAGAGCTTTTTCGGCGGCTTCGAACCTGCGTGGAAGAGTACCGCGACCCGATGTTGAAAGCAGATTCGTCTCGACCGTAACGGTGGAGCGAGAGAAACGATGGTTAGCAATCGCTTCGAGCGCTTTCGGATTGTAGCGCTCCCATCGGCAGACGTATCCCGCCATCTCGCTCGCGCCGAGGACAGCTAATCGGAGATGTTGCTTTACCGCTTCCGAAGCGTCGACATCAGCAACTGCCCGGAGAGCTGCAGTTAGAACTTTCAGTTGTTGAGTGGTGTAGAGCTGATTCCAGGATGAAAAGCCGTATCGTCTGAGCGCAGCCGTTTCCAGCCCGTCAGGAATCAACGAACGGAGCGCGCCCTCTTGGATGGCTCCGTCGTTCGTGCGGTCTGAAGTCTCAACGGCCCGTATTGTGGAGCCCTTCTTTGATACATTGTGCTCTCTAAGTAGGACGGGGAGCCACTCAGGCGCTGAAGCCAGGAGTTGTGATAACAGATGGGGCACAGAACAATGAGGACACCGAATCTTAGGAGTTCTTGAACTTGGGCTCGGCGTTGCAGCCTTCGAGCGCCTGCCGCAGCCCTCGCAGGCGAAGTACTGCACACCTTGCCGCCTCTTCGTCACTGCTCCACAACTGACGCAGCCGAAGAAAGCGAATGTCTCAGTGCCATTCCTTGACGCAAGCGAGATGAGCGCGTCGCGAAAGAGGTAGAACCGATTGGAGCAACATGAACACACAGCCACGCGCACACGAATAATGTGCGTCGTCTCCCACGACTCTTGGCGCGACTGCCGCCAGTAGTGCTTCCGATGGGGCTCTAAAGTCTTGAGAAGGCCGCATGCTGCAATTCGAAACTCGTCGGGGTCAGCGGCTGTAAGGGCGGTTGCGAGTCCTTCCGACGGCCATGGATAGAGATCTTGCGCATAGATCGGTAAGGCCCGTCTGGTAGCCTCGAAGGCAACGGTTCCTCCTCCGCTGAATGGATCGGCGACGAGAAAAGTGCCACTCCCAAACTCTTTCTTGGCCGCATCTAGAATTGCGCCCGCGAAGGAATGCGGGCGTCGAGCCCACCAACGAAACAGCGAGATAGCTGGCGAATGGACGGAGCGATTCCGTTGCTGTCGGGTGATCAGCGCGTCAAGCTTGCCCCAGTCAACGTGATTTGTTAAGGCCATTGCTGAACATCTTGCAAAATCAGTATATTAACAATACTGGATGGGAAAATTGCTCGTTTCTGGTTCGCGGGCAGGTTCGCCTACGTTCAGTGTCGGGTGAACGTAAGCCCCTCGAGGGACGCAGTGGTATCGTGACCGAAGGCCAAGTCCGAGAAGGACTTCCGCTCCCAGCAGTGTAGATCTAGTCCACCGGTGCCTTACACCTCTCCGGTTCAATAAATATGGAAGGCCAATAACGGCCTTCCAAATTCGACCGAACGAGGTGATCTCATGAAACGACTCTCTATCGTCGTGGCCGGCTCGGGCCAAATCCGCGACGTGGAAATCCAACCCGGCACCACCGCCGGGGACGTGCTCAACCAGCTCAATCTGGCCGAGTACCTGCTCAGCAAGGGGCCGAACGATCCGTTCTTCGCTTCCGCCGAGTCGGTTTACGACAAGGTCAAGGACGGCGAGAAAATCTTCGCCTCGACCAAGGCCGATGTCGGGGAGCTTGCGCTTTGCGCGTAACGCTCCTCGGCAACCGCCTGTTGCCGAACTCCATCCGCGACCTCCTGTCGCGGATGGGGCGGCCTCATTCCGATCCCGAGAAAGTCAAGCGGCGCGAGATTCCGTATTGGCAAGAGCGGGGCTGGCGGCGGCAAGGCGACATTTACACGGGAACTTACCAAACGCCGTTTGCGAGCTTCATCGGACAGGTCGTTCGCACCGGCACGTTCAGTTACGACTTCCTTCTCTACAATCCGTCGCCGGAAATTCAGAATCACAGCCACTGGGCCTGTTTCGCCCACCGGGGTAACGACTGGTACTTCGTCCATATGAGCCACCGGGCGAGGGACATCGACTCCGGAATCATGACCATCGAGCGGCTCATTACGGAGGCTTACCAATGACCGCCATGGCCATCATCGATACCAAGCGCAACAAGCTCGTCAAACGGCGACAGCGGCTACTCACCCAGTTTCAGGATGCGGCAAGCGAGGGCAAGCGCTCACGACTGTCGATTCTCTTTGAGCGCATCCAGCAGACCAACGATTTACTCGACTGCCTCGGCCAGATCGAGGAAAGCGGCAAAGCAAATGAACAGCCCGGTATCCCGCGCTTCACCGTGAGCTCCCTGTTCCTCTATGAGTGTTTCAAGAAGCTGACCGCCGACCGGGACGAGCAGTTTTCCTTCATTACCGGCGCGGAGATCGGCGGGCGTCTGGTGCTCGATCAGGTCATCGATATCGAGCATCAAAAGCGCACCTACGTCGGAGTGACCGCCGAGCCGAAGTCCACGCACAGCGCCCTCATCAAGCTGGTGCAGTTCGGTCATCGATTGCTGGCCCACTTCCACAGCCATCCCGGTAATGGCGCTGGCTCCACCAGACCTTCGGGGATCGACGAAGCGTTTCAGCGGCGTCTCGAATCCGCCGGTCATATAGCGGTGATGGCGATTTTCAGCCGCGACGGGTTCATCCGCTTTCTGCGTCTGGACAATCAATTCGAGATCGAGATTTTCGGGGAAGGAGTCGAGCGGCATGAGAACAAAGTTTTCCGTCTCACGCAAGTCGATCCGTCTGACCGGTAAGGCCATCGCCGGAGCGGAGGATCGACAGCGCCGAATTGCCGGATTCGATCAAGGCGTCTACTCCTCGCGGAAAGTCCTCTGCGTCGGCGCGGGTGGACTGGGCGGCTTCATCGCTCCAACTCTCGTACGCAAGGGCATCGGCGAACTGTGCCTCGCCGATCCGGACATTGTGGAGGTGAGCAATCTCAATCGCCAGTTCTTCTACGAACGCGACATCGGACGAAACAAGGCGGTCGCCCTGGTGCGCAATCTCCTTCCGCTATGCACCGCCGCTACGATTTTGGAGGGCATTCCTTTGGAGTTCGAAGACGCCATCCAGCGGCGTGCCTTGGATAGCTTTCACGCGGTGATTTGCGGGGTCGATAACAACCCGGCTCGAACCGCCGTATCGTTTCTCGCGAGACAGAACAACATTCCGGCGATCTTCGCCGCCGTTTCCGCCGATGGCGATCATGGCTATGTCTTTGCCCAGGAAGCCTCGGGTCCGTGCCTCGGCTGCCTGTTTCCCGATGCAGTGAACGACGAGCGTTACCCTTGTCCGGGCACTCCGGCGATTGCCGACATCCTGCAGGTTGTGGCGGAAAGGCTCGGCATTTCTAAATGTCCGGGCACTCCGGCGATTGCCGACATCCTGCAGGCCGTCGGCTCGCTGGCCACCTATGCGCTCGACTCCCTGTTCATGGCGCGGCAACGTACCTGGAACTATCGCCGGGTAAAGTTGTCGGATGGTATGTTCGATTGCTCCACCCGCATCCTGGTTCGAGAGGATTGTCCACTCGCGTGCGGCAGCTGACGCGGCCGGCCGGTTCGATCACCGTCGGTGAGCGGCACCGCCGCGATCTCGGCGACGTCAAGTCGCTTGCCCAAAGCATCGAGGATGTCGGGCTGCTTCACCCCGTCGTCATCACTCCCGATGGAACGCTCATCGCGGGCCAGCGGCGCTTGGCGGCTCTGAGGCATCTCGGCCTCGAAGACGTACCGGTGACGATCATCGATCTCGAGGAAGTCGTCCTAGGCGAACAGCATGAGAATCTCGTTCGCAAAGACCTCCTTCCGAGCGAGATTGTGGCGCTTAAGCGGGCCATCGAACCGCTCGAGCGCCGGGCCGCCCGCCAGCGGCAGGGTAGCCGAACGGACCTCTGTCATCCCGCCACAGTGGCGGAAGGACAAGGGCCTGTCGGGGACGCTCGGGACAAGATCGCGCGGTACCTGGGAGTCGGCCGCACGACTATCGAGCGCGCCGAAGCCGTGGTCGAAGCGGCGGAAGAGGAACCCGAGGACTACGGCCATCTGGTCGAGCAGATGGATCGCAGCGGCAAAGTGGCCAGCGCTTACCGGCGTTTGATGGTCAGCCGCCAGGCTAAGGAACTGAGCACGAACACGCCCCGGCTGCCTCATGGTCCATTCCACGTCATCGTGGCCGATCCGCAGTGGCGCTACGAAGGCGGAGCGAGTTTGCCTTACCCTACAATGCCCTTGGACGAAATCCAGAATCTGCCCGTCTCCGAGTTAGCGGAGCAGGACGCCATTCTGTGGCTCTGGACTACGAACGCTCACCTGCGCTCATCCTTTACTGTTCTCGATGCCTGGGGCTTTGAGTACAAGACCACGCTCACCTGGGCCAAGGATCGAATGGGAACCGGCGACTGGCTGCGAGGCCAAAGCGAGCATTGCCTTCTAGCCACTCGCGGCAAACCGGTCTTTCTGCATGGCCGCCATTCCACTTTGCTCAACGCCGCTCGGCGCGAGCACTCCCGGAAGCCCGAAGAATTTTATTCCCTGGTTGAAGCGACGTGTCCCGGTTCCAAGATCGAGCTTTTCTCCCGGCAGCGCCGCAAAGATTGGGGGAGCTTCGGGAATACGGTTGATCTTTTTTCCTGACCGAGGTTGCCCAAACTTAAGGTTCGCCAGCCAGAAAACGGAAAATCTTCCGCGTTAACGTAGATTTCACTGGACACTTTACAGCTGAGTGTGCATAATCGGCGTTATGTTTTTCCGCCCATTATTCACTATTGCCATTCTCATAACTGGGATTTCGGCACAAGTTCGGCGTTTGGAGCCGCAACAAGCCTACGAACGGATCATCTGCATCGTTCCGATCATCGGGGCGGGAACGCCCGAGGATCCACGCCGTCCGATGTTCGCGCCCGCCGATCCAGCTAAGGAAAGAATCGAGCGAATTCGGGCGGGAGGCGACTCGGAAAGGCCGGACTCCGGCATCATGGCGTTCACGTTTCAGGAGAGCGACGACGGCCGGCGAGCCATCGTCGAGTTCGTCGCGCGCTCGCAAGAGGCGTTTCGCCCGATCATGAACAGCGGTAGAGCGGACGTTCGAGTTTTTCGGCGGGGGCGTGTTGCGAGAGCGGAATTACTCACCGAACTCCGGCGCGTGAAACGCGATTTCGACCTGGATAACTTCGGGGTGGCGGCGCAATGAAGATGCTAGTCGTCGGGACTTTTGCGGCCATTGCGCCGCTTGCCGCACAGTATTCCTACTACTACACCGACTTTTTCTCGACCTTGGACACCACCAAGTGGCACGTCAATTCCGCGCCAAACTTCTGCGCCGGATCGATGGCGGGAAGCGCTAGCGGATTGAAGGGCTCAGGTGCGGTGATTTCGAAACTAGCTATTCCCGACGGCACCTCCGACTACGAGGTGAAGATGACGGTCAACGGACCGACGCCCAACGGCGTACCGAACTCGTGGGGTCAGCCGCGAATTTTCCTAAGGGCGACTTCGAATGCCAATGACGCGACTTGGGGAGCTGCCGCTGGGACGTTTTATGTGGTTTCCATCGGTGCAGGCCCAAACGGCACTACTCAAATCGGCGTGACGAAACGTTTCGACAATACCTATAGCTCAATCCTGTCCACCTCCGTTTCCCTGTCCTATCCGGTGACTGTACGGGCTTCGATCCGCACAGAGGGCGCGACGAACGCCATTCGAGTTAGTTTGGGCGTTCACTCCTGGTTTGTTACCGACTCCTCGATAGTTTCAGGCGCACCCGGTGTGGGGCATTTTTGCAACGATTACCAAACCAACGTGGCAAACGCATCGCTAGGGCCGCTGGAGCGCGTCGCTCCTAACCCACCGCCGAGCGCCGTCGTAACCGCCGCCTTTCCGGACAAAGTATTGCTTTCCTGGAATGCAGCTACGGACGACGCCAACGGCTCGGGCGTCTACCGGTACCACATCTATCGCGGGGGCAACCTGCTGATCAAAACTTCTCAACTCACTTACGCCGACGAATCGGTGGCTCCGGCGACGGCTTACACTTATTCGATTTACACCGAAGACTATCACGGCAACGTCTCGACCGCCACCAACGTTTCCGTAACCACACCCGTGTATCTGAATCAAGACCCACGGCGAACCGGTGTTACGCCCCTGGGGTCTTACTGGGGAGCGATGGGCGAGCAGATCGACATGCTCAGCGGCAACTTGAACTTCACGGTGCCGCTTATTAAAGCCGTGGGTCGCGGCTCGTGGTCGGCGAGTTTCGCGCTTCACTATAACTCACAGAATTGGCGGTACGTGAGTTCGCCCACGCCGGGCTCGATGAGGCATGGGGCGGACATCGGGTACGGGTTTGGGTGGCGACTGATGGCGGGGGCGATCTTTCCGATCTACTCCGATCCGTACACGTTTAGTCACTACATTTTTATCGATTCGAGTGGAACCGAATACAAGCTCAACTTCAACGAAGGCGGGGTGTGGCGCGGAGCGTCGGGTATCCACGTTCGTTACGACGAAGCCACCCGGCGGGTGTACTTCAACGACGGCAGCATGTGGCAGATGGATTGCACTGCGGCGTGGCCGGAGCAGGATGCGGGTACCCGTTATCCGTCGTCGATGCATGACGCGAACGGCAATATGGTCCGGATCGACTACATGCCCGGACAGGGAAGCGGCGTAATCAACACTAGCGGGCGTATCCGCGAGATCGAGGATGTGCGAGCGGTGAACACTTACTGGAATGGAACTTGGGCGTACCGGACCTTCCAGTTCAACTACAACACCGACGAGGTGCCCCGACTATTGACCATTATCAACAATATCAATACGGGCGAGAAGTACGAATTCAATTACTCGGCCCTGGTGACGCTGCAGTCGCCGTTCGATAGCTGGACTCCACCATGGCCTCACGACAAGGCCAAAATGTTGACGGTGGTGTGGGTGCTCGGAACCACCCTTCGCCACGTCTTCGAATATGCGGCTCCGCAAACCGGTGAGTTGACCAAGATTTCGTTCCCTTACTGGGGCGAGTTACGCTACGACTACGCCACCTTCACCTATGCCGGGGGGCACAAGCTGCGCGAAGTCGCAACCAGATATCTGATGAAGCAGCCCGGCGCACCGGTTTTGGCTTATCAGATTCTGCGCGATCCGGCCGATTCCACCCGGATTTTTCACACATCCGCGACGTTGAACGACCCCGGTGGAGTGGGGCAGAGGTACTGGGGCTTCTCCCACATTCAGTATTGGATGTTAGGCCTCCAAACACTCTATGAGGAGCGCGCCCTGCCGGGCGGCAGCGTAAAGGCGCGGACCGTCTACGAATGGGCACTGGCACCCTCTGGCTTTCCCTACGTGGGGACGACGTTGGCGACGATCGACCCCGGAACGTCGAACGAGAAGGTGACAAAGACGGAGCAGACGCTCGACGGGCACGGCAATGTGTTGACTAGCAAGGCGTATAGCTTCACCGATCTCGTGAATCCAGCGCGCACGACGACTTGCACTTACGTCACGGCGAGCGCTTATCTGACCCGCCACATTCGGAACTTGCCCCTGTCCTGCACGCTGAACGCCGGAGGGCAGAACTACACGCTGTTTACCAACACCTATGACGGATCCTACGACGGCCAGACGATTACCGGACTGCGGCTGCACGACGGTGGGAATTATCCGGCGAGCTTTACCACGCGCGGAAACCTAACTTCGTGGAGCAAGCTGGGCGGAACCAGCGGCTCCATCACGTTCAACATGGTCGGTGGCACGCCAAACAGTTCCGCGGCGGGAACTACGCAGCAGACCAGTTACAATGCCGCCCATAGCGCGCCGTCGCAAGTGACAACGAATTCCAATAGCCAGATTCAATCGACCTTCGGCTACACTTCCTTCCTCGGACTGTCGAACGCTAGCCAAGCGAACGGAACGGCGGTGTCCTTTAGCTACGACAGCTATGCCCGCCCGACGACTCGCTCGACGCCCGACGGCACGGTCACGTTCACTTACGGCTCTGCCGGTTCCTGGTGGACACGCTCCGAGATCGGCGGCATGTGGACGAAGACTTACTACGACGGGTTCGGGCGGACGATCAAGGAAGAGACGGGCGACGCTGGCGGGGTGAAGTCGACGGTTGAGACGGAGTACGATTCGTGCGCCTGCTCACCGCTGGGAAAGTTGAAGCGCGTGTCGCGGCCTTTTGCCGGTGTCACAAACCCTGGGCACTGGACGACGAACACTTACGACGCGTTGGGGCGGACGGTGAGCGTCGCGCTGCCGGGCGGCGCGGGCGCGACGACCTACAGCTACGCGGGCAACACGGTGACGGTGACCGATCCCGGCGGGAAGTGGAAGAAGTTCACCTCCGACGCTTTCGGGCAACTGGTTCAGGTGAACGAGCCTCGGCCCGGTGGGGGTGCGGACTACGCGACAACGTACACCTACAACGGACTGGGCAAGCTGACCGGGGTTTCGATGCCGCGCCCGCACGGCGCGGGCACCTACACCCAGACCCGGACGTTCGTCTACGACACCCAAGGGCGTATGACGAGCGAAACCAATCCGGAGACGGGCACGACGACTTACGAGTACGATTCGTGGGGGCGGATGTGGCGGAAAACGGACGCGAAGAACCAGCGGACGGAGTGGTCGTTCGACAACTATCAGCGGGTCACTCAGGAACGGCACTACAACGCGAGCCAGCAGTTACTGCCGTGCGAGACGTTGGATTACCTCTACGACGGCGGAGGTTCCACGTCTTGGGGTCGGCTGACAGGGACGCGATGGGGCAATCCCGAAGATAACGTGTGCCCGGTGCAGGGCGAGTTTCGCGAGTCCTATGCCTACGACGTGCACGGGCGGATGACTTACAAGTCGATTGGCCTAAAGCACCGCATCTTCGATGGGAGCGCGACCTATAGCAGTCCTCCCTACACGCAGATGAGCGAAGGGTCGATTAGTGCCAGTTGGAGTTGGTCGTTTGGAAGGATCGTGGGGGTCTCGTATCCCAACTGGGACGAAGCCGTCGCGTACACTCCGCCGGGAGGGTACACGATGTACCAACGGGAAAGCAAACCCGGCCGAAGCTTACTGATAGGCCTCGACTCCATGAAACGCCCGGCGACGCTGGTTCAGAACTTGAATGACGGGAGCGGTCCAACCACCGTAGTGGACAACGTGACGTACGGAGCGGGGGGAGAGTTAACACAAATCCGCTACAACGGAGTCAACGAAACCCGAGCGTATAATACGCAGGGACAGTTGACGGGGATTAGCTATAACGGGACGCTGCGGCACGAGTACCGCTACTCGGCGACGCAGAACGACGGGCGGATTACATCGCATAAGAACTGGCAGTCGGGCGAGGATGTGGCGTATCAATACGACTCGCTGGGTCGGCTCGAGCAGGCGCAGACGGTGGGCCCGGAGTGGGGGCAATCGTTCGGCTACGACGGCTGGGGGAACCTGGTGTCCAAGGGAGTGACGAAAGGCTCGGCCCCGGCGATGAGTGTGACGGCGGACCCGGCGACGAATCGCCTGGTGGTGTCCGGTATGACGTATGATGCGAACGGAAGCGCAACGAACGTGCCGGGCGTGGGAGCGATCACATACGACGGGCGGAACCGCCTCGTGACGGTAGCGGGGTCGAGCGTGCGGCGGGTGTACGACGCTCAGAACCGGATCGTGGCGCGGGCGGGCGATTGGGTGCAGGAGACGACCTCCTCAGACCGGCTGATGCAATCGATTGGAATCGACTTCTATCTGCCGGACGGCACGAAGATCGGCACGTATGGACGGTGGGTGTCGTCGATCCCGATGGGCATTACTTTTGCGAAGGGTGGGCAGGAGGTGCACTTCGCGGGGCGGCGGATCAAGGTGGAGGGAGGAAACAATCAGCCGTGGTGGTACGTGGAGTGGCAGAACGAGGACCGGTTGGGCTCGAACCAGCGGCATCATCCGTACGGGGAGACGCTCGGGTCGAGCGCGACGGAGTACAAGTTCGCGACCTACCAGCGGGAAGCTTCCGGGCTGGACTATGCCTGGAACCGCTACTACTCTTCGACCTACGGAAGGTTCTTGAGTTCCGATCCTTACCGGGCTAGTGGGGGGGCGGCCGATCCGGGCTCGTGGAATCGCTACGCCTATGTGGGTGGCGATCCGGTGAACCTCTATGACCCAGAAGGTCTAGCTGCGTTGCCACCGCCAGGGTATCAGGCACAGAATCGATTGCCCCCGCCCTCTAATCCTGGATATCAACCCAATAACCCCTACGCGGTTTTTGCAACGATATGCGTCGGACGTCGCTGCGTCGAGACGCAGGTGAATTCGATAAGTATGCTAGGTCGAAATCCAATCAACGATTTGGCAGTGGGAGAGGATTGGCATAAGTTTCGAGTCGATATTCATACACTAAGCGATAAGGCCTTTGAAGACCGTTATCGTAAAACAAAAGCGGACATAGTCACCGCCCATGGAGCTAAGGACTTTACTGAGGTGCTTGAAAAATGCATGGAACGATCCGCTCCTCTCTACTATACGTCGGCAGGGGGAGGTCTGCCTTCTTTTCTTTTGCTTAATGATGCTATGCGTTTAATCGATAATGTGATGCAGGCCATTAATCGAGCTTCTGTTTTGCCCAATCAAGAAGTGCGCACAACAGTAGTACGGGAGTTGACCTCAGTGTTAACCCGAGTGATGTACGACGACAACCCGAATATCGCTCAACTATCGTCGCTGGCGGCCACGGTAACTCGGGACTTCTATAGAACCGACGTAGACACATGCATTAAGGCCCCGTAACGTGAGGTTGCTCATCTGGATTGGCAGTCTGATCGCGGTCTATCCGCAACATGAATTCGCGATCGTGGCGTCGGTGACGCAAGCAGAAGTTTCACAGTTGAAAATAGGGTCGGCGACTTGTTCTATTCGTGAAGTTGTCTCCGGGCTTTCGGCGCGAAGGGCCGCTTTGCTGCACGGTTGGAAATTCCTTCCAACGACGACAGGAAGACACCTATGGCAAGTCCTATTCAATGAGGTGCGATCAGACTCGAACCTACACCTGCTGACCGACGATCTTTGGCCGGATCTTACCGTCCGCCGGTTTTCAAGGGAATGGGTCGCGTTCCCTCGCCAAAATGAACCGCCGCCTTACGGTTCGATGAACATGCTACATGGCGACCGAGTAGATGGATTCCGAGCCGTCGCCCGCCATTACGCGGGACCTCAGCCAACGGTACTCCTTTGGCTGTCAAACTCAATCTATAACTACGATGATCGTGGTTCGCAGGAATACTTTGAAACTAGATTAGAACCAGCGATGTGGACCTTGTTCGAATCCAATGTGACGTTAGTTCCAATTGCCTATACTGATCCAAACGAGAAACGCGGTTGGGAGGGCAGTCGGTCCAGTCAATGGATTGCCAGTATTTTCGGATTGCCATTGCAGGTTTTCGACGCGTCGAACTCTACGGCAGTGCGAGCCGTCTTCCAACGAATTAGGTCAATGACGACGATTCGATTTACGTGCGAAGATGCCGCGCTTCAACGTCTTCGCGGCGACCGGCCCTCTCTGGTCGTCCTGAATCAAAAAGGCCAAGTCATCCATAAAAGACGGATTGGTCCACGGCCGGATACTCAGCGCCCGATTCATGATTTTGAAAAATCGGCCTATCGCGTTGTTCCGTCCATGCGGTTTAGGGATGCCAAAGCGGTTCGTTCTTGCCAAGGACTTAAGGCCCCAGAAGGTTCTGGGTACTTCCTTATCGACGGCTACGCAGAGGGTTGCCCGAACGGTGCAAGCGAATGTGTTGTCAAAGGCGAGGCTGTCGGCTTTTATCCTGGCCAGCTTGTGACAGGACCGATCGATGTAACGATGTCAATCGCAGGCACTACCGCCTGTCTAGGTCCGTTGGAGTTGGATGCGCCTAGGGACTTCCAGGTCTACGTCGCCGATTTAAGGTCAGTTGCGTTTTTCGGATTGCGGACAAAATAGCAACCTTGAGCGACGTGCGCACAAGACGGGAGACACGCTGAAGGATCTAGGGTAGCGGTGAGGGTAGTGCTGCCAGGCTATAGCGTTCAAGACTGTCGCAACTTGGTCCAGTGAAACGTTTAGCGTCCGACCTACGTATAGGTTATTTATGAGAGAGCTTCTGTCGCTTCAAAGAGTTCAGAGCGGTCGCATTTCTCCCGCGCGGTTCGGCAGTGTAGATAGATTTGTGGACGGGAGAGCATCCGGCTTCCTCAGATGTCCGGAAGGTTCAATAGGAGGATTCTGATCTATTTGAAACGAAAAGTCCGATTTTGCTGCCATTTCCGTGGCCACTATGACATCTGGCTTGGGCGCAGAAGGTCGTGAGTTCGAATCTCGCCGCCCCGACCAAACTCCTCACCTTGCTACGGATCTTCATACTCGCCTCCTTCGCCGTGCTGGGTGGTTGCGGAGATTGCGACGCGACAATTCAATCCGCGAAGTCCCCAAACGGGAAGTATGTGGCGTCCGTTGACATCATCAATAACTGCGGAGGCGCAACCGTCGTTCCATACACGAACGTCGCCATCGATGGGATTCCTGATCCGCTCAACGATTACGGAAACGTCTGGCGAGTCCGTGGAATCCGGCCCGTATCCGTTCGGTGGTTAAGCGATAACGAATTGCTTGTCGAACCTAGCGTTGGCCCCACGGACTATATTGCAAAGGAGCGGAAAGAACTGGGGCCGATCGCAATCCGATTCGTGGGTTCCGACAAGCGCTAGCACGCCTTAGCGACGCGGTCTACGGCTTCACGACGCTCCCGTCCAGCGCGCGGTCCAGTCGGTACGGACCGCCGTTCGCCGGATGACGGATGGGGTGCTTCGCCGCTAGCGCCTCGTCGATATCGAGACCCAAACCAGGACGCCCGCTGCCATACAGATAACCTCGCCGAATCTCGCCCATGCCGGGCATCATGTCGCGCGCCGATTGCGGGAAGCCGTTCTCCTCTTGAATCCCGAACCCGGCGCTGCTGATATCCACGTGATACGCCGCCATCTGATTCACCGGGTCGTTCTCGCCGCCTTCCTGAAACGCGGTCTTGGTTCCGAAGACTTCGCACAGATGCGCCAGCTTCTTCGCGGGTGTAATCCCACCGATCCCCGACACGCGGCAGCGCGCGAAATCGATCAGCCTTTCGGTGATCAACGGCGTGTATTCGAACGGGTGCGTGAAGAGTTCGCCTACGGCTTGCGGAGTCGTGGTCAGCGAACGCAACTGGCGATACCAGCCTAAGTGCTCCGGCGCCAGCACGTCCTCGACGAAGAACATTTGCAGCGGCTGCAAGCGGCGGCAAAACTCGATGGCGTTCATGCCGGTCAGGTGCGAGTGCACGTCGTGGCAAAGCTTCGGCCCAAACCCCACCTTCGCGCGCACTTCCTCGAAAAGGCGGGATACGCGATCGACGTATACCTCTTCGTCGAACGCGTTGCCGGAGTAGCCGTTCTCGGGGCGGCTGCCTTGGCCGGCCGGGATGAATCCGCCGCCTCCGTATCCGCCGAACTGTACGCGGATATGCCGGTAGCCGCTTTCGTAGGACTTCAGCACCGCTTCGCTCGCCGACGCGGCGTCGTTGCCGCCCGTGTGGTCGTAGCAAGGCACGGCATCGCGAACCTTACCGCCCAGCAGTTCGTACACGGGCATGCCGGCCCGCTTACCTTTGATATCCCACAGCGCCATGTCCATCGCGCTCAGCACGTTGTTATTGACCGGGCCGTTGCGCCAGTAGGTCTTCAAATGCGAGCTTTGCCAAAGGTCCTCGATCCGGTCCGGGTCTTTGCCGATCAGCCAGGGCTTCAGGTGATTCTCGAGCGCCGCGATCACCGCCGTGGTCTGGTAGTTGTTGTTCGCGGACCCGATGCCGTACAGCCCCGGCTCCGAAGTAACGATCTTCAGGAACACCCAACGGTAGTTCGCGCCGCCGCTCGTCGTAATAACTTTGGCGTCTTTGATGGTGAGCTTGGGCAGTCCGGCGGTCCGCCGTTGCGCCTCTTGCGCCCTCGCCGCTGGAATTGCGGGGGCCGCGAACAGCGCCTTCGCGAAAGCTCTTCGATCGATCATGGATCCTCCTGGGCGCTCCGCATTATCTCGCTATTCGGTTCTGGTAGGCTGACGCCATGCTGCTTGGCGCGGTCACCTACAACGTTTGCAAGGATTGGGATCTCGAAACCCTGATCAAGAATCTGGAAGCCGCCGGGTTCGAGGCGGTGGAGCTACGCACCGGCCACAAGCACGGTGTCGAGCTCGCACTGTCGCCCTCGGAACGAAAGGCGGTGGCGGCGCGATTCTCGAAGAGCAAGATCCGGCTGCTCAGCTACGGTTCGACGTGCGAGTTCCATTCGCCCGACCCGGCCGTCCGCCGCAAGAATATCGACGAAGGTAAGCAGTGGATCGATCTGGCGCACGACACCGGCGCGTGGGGCGTCAAGGTGCGGCCGAACGGCCTGACGCCGGGACTGACGCCCGAGCAAACCTTCTCGAACATCGGAACGGCGTTGCGTGAGTTGGGCGATTACGGTGCGGGTAAGGGCGTCGAGATCTGGATGGAAGTCCACGGCAAAGATACGCAGCTTCCGCCGAATTCCGCCGCCATCATGCGCGCCGCGAATCACGAACAGGTGGGCGTGTGCTGGAATTCGAACCCCACCGACGTAGTGAACGGCAGCGTCAAGCCGAGCTTCGATCTGCTGAAGCGCTGGATCAAGAACGTGCACATTACGGAACTCGCGTCGAACTATCCGTATCGCGAATTGTTCCGCCTGCTGCGCGAAGCGAAGTACGAGCGCTACACGCTCTGCGAGGCCCAAGAATCGAAGGAGCCGGAGCGTTTTCTGCGCTGGTACCGCGCGCTTTGGGTGGAATTGCAACGGGCGTAGGGTGGGGTTATGAAGGTCTACCTGAGCTACGCGTCGGAAGACGAGGAACTCGCTCGTGCGCTGGCTATGGCAATGAAGTCCGAGGGCATCGACTTGTGGGTCGATTTTTGGGAGATTTTGCCTGGGGACGATTTCTTTAGCCAAACGGCGAGCGCTTTAGAAGAATGCGACTCGATGGTTGTGCTGGTCACCGCTAACAGCGTAAAGTCTCGCCACGTTAAGGAAGAGATTCGACGGTCGTTGCGCGGCCGCCGATACAAAGAGAGGCTGGTCCCCGTTTGGGTAGGTTCGCCGAAGGACTTGTCGCGGGAAGTTTCCTGGGTGCTCGATGCGGTTCAAGGCGTAGTTTGGAGCGGCTCGCCGGCGCTTGCCGCCAGGGAGATCGCGGCTGCCTTAGCGACCGTCCCCGCATAACTGGATGAAGCCGACGGAAGTATTCCTCTCCCACTCCGCGGTGGATCAGTTTGAAGCCGATCAGCTCGTGGACTGCTTGCGACGACACGCTGTGCCTGTTTGGTACAGCCAAACCGACTTGAACGCGGCGGAACAGTGGCAGCAGGAGATTGGAAGCGCTCTGCGGCGTTGCGACTGGTCGCGGTTCTACTCACTCCAGATTCCGTGAGGTCCATGTGGGTACAGCGTGAAGTGGAGTCTGCGATGAGCAAGCCCCACCTTAAGGGGCGCATCAGCCCAATCCTGGTTTCCTCGTGCGACTACGAGGATCTTTCATGGGTACTCGGAACGATTCAGATGGTTCCCGCCGAGTCCGCGTGCCAATAACTTTTGAACCGGTGGGGCATTGGCTACCGCCCTCTCTGAGCCGCCGCGAGGAACGTGGCCGCATGAGCCGCCACCGTATGCTCGATCGGCTCCGAGTACCCGCCGCCGAGCGTTACGACTAGCGGGAAAGGCAGCGCAAGAGTCATCGCGTCGCGGCGCGCCATGCCGTCGGGCGTAAGCGAAAGTTTCCCCAGGCGATCCGTCGCCAGCGCGTCCACGCCGGACTGGAAGAACACCAGTTCCGGATCGAACTCCACCACGCGCGGGAGAATTTCTTCGAGCCGCGACAGATACTCCTCGTCGCCCGTGCCGTCCTCGAACTCGATATCGATCTTCGAGCGTTGCTTGCGGAACGGAAAGTTGTTGCGGCCATGCAGCGAGATCGTCAAGACATCGGGCGCATCTTCGAAAATCGCCGCCGTGCCGTCGCCCTGATGCACGTCAAGATCGACCACCGCCGCGCGCCGCAATCCGAGAGCGCGGATTGCTACGGCCACGTCGTTGAAGATACAGAATCCCGATCCCGCGTCGCGGAACGCGTGATGCGTGCCCCCGGCAAGCCCTCCGGCGCAGCCCTCACGCAGAGCGATTTCGGCCGCCGCCACAGTCGAGCCCACGGAAGCGAGCGTGCGCGCGACAAGGCCCGGCGACCAAGGAAATCCGATACGCCGGATCATCGGCGGGTCGAGCGATCCGTCGAGGAACGCCCGTACGTACGCTTCGTCGTGGACACGGAGAATGTCCTCCATTGCGCCCGGCGGCGCGGGACGAAGATCGAAGCCGCCCGCCGCCTCCAAACGCTCGCGCAACAGGCGGTACTTCGCCATCGGAAACTTGTGCCCGGGCGGGAGCGGAATCTCGTGGTGGTCGCAGTAGAAGACGGTCACGCGCTACCGGCGCGAGAGGTCGCGAATCAGGATGTCCTTGAAGCGCATGTTGCCCTGGCCGCCCGAATGCAACTGCAAAGCGATCGGGCCGTCGAACGATTTAGGCGAAGGATCGGTGAAGTCGATCATCTGCACGCCGTTCAAGCGCGCTATGTAGCGATTGCCTTCGACCTTCAGCAGGTACTCGTTCCAATCGCCCTGCCTCACCACGGTTTCGTTTTCCGGCGCGGGCCACACGATCCACTGCCGCCCGTCGCCGTAGATTCCGCCGGTGTGTTTGCCGATCGCGCAATCCACCTCGAACTGCAAGCCCTGCGTGATCGTCGGCGTGCCGGGTTTAAACGCGGTGTGGAAGAACACCCCAGAGTTGCCGTCGCCTTCGCACTTGAACTTGATCGAGAGATGAAAGTCCTTGTACGGTTTCGCGGTTTGCAGATAACCGTATTCTTTCGAGATCGCTTGGCCGTGGATGGTGCCGTTATCCACCACCCACTTCTCCTTGCCGACTTCGACCCAGCCCGTCAGGTCCTTACCGTTGAATAGCGAAACCCAGTCCTCGCCGGGTTTCGGAGCGGGAGCTTGTGCCAAAAGGGTTAGCGGCGCGAAAAAAGAAAGAAGAACTCGATACACGCCTTCACGATAGCTCAGCGCGGATCGCGTCGGCGATGCGCGCCGACCAATGCTCGACATGCTCCGGATTCGCCGCCTCGACCATCACTCGCGCCAACGGCTCGGTGCCAGAGAAGCGCACGAGCACGCGGCCCTGGCCGTTCATTTGCGACTCCGCCGCGCGAATCTCGCTTTGCACGCCGGGCAGTTCGGCGAGAGGCCGGCGTTCCTTCACCCGCACGTTGACCAGCTTCTGCGGATAGCTGTCGAATCCCGCGACGAGATCGTCGAGCGGACGTCCGGATTCGGTTTTCGCTTCGAGGATGCGTAGGGCTGTCATCAATCCGTCGCCAGTCGTCGCGTACTCGCGGAAAATCACGTGGCCCGATTGCTCGCCGCCGATGGCCGCATTCAGCCGGATCATCTCCTCGAGCACATACTTGTCGCCGACCGCCGCCCGCGTAAGGCCAATGCCCTCGTTTTTCAGCGCTAACTCGAAACCCAGGTTCGACATCACGGTCGCGACGACATCCGCGCCGAGGCGGTTGCGCGATCGCAGGTAGCGCGCGCAAATCAACAGCGTCGCGTCGCCGTCCAGCACGCGGCCCGATTTCGACACGGCGAGACAACGGTCCGCGTCGCCGTCGAAGGCGAATCCCGCGTCGGCGTTTTCGGCGAGAACGCGTTCGCGCAGACTTTCGACGTGCAGCGCGCCGCAACCGTCGTTGATATTGCGGCCGGTGGGACTGGCGCCAATGGCGATCACCTGCGCGCCCAGGCGCTCGAACAATGCCGGAGCGAGGTTGACCGCCGCGCCATGAGCGCAATCGAGCACCAGCTTCAAGCCGTCCAACCGGTGCGGAAAGGTCGAGACCAGAAAGTCTAGGTATTGCCGGTCCAGGCCCGGGTCGGCGGAAAGGGCCAGCGGTAGCGGACGAACGCCGCGCGCGAGGCGCTCGAAGATTTCGAGCTCGATCCCGTATTCGGTGGAGTCCGGAATCTTGAAACCCGAATGGTCGAAGACTTTGAGACCGTTATCGTGAAACGGATTGTGCGACGCCGAAATCATGACCCCGGCGGCGAAGGGTCCGGTACGCGTTAGCCACGCGACGCCGGGAGTGGTGATCAAACCCGCGAACCGAGGTTGAGCGCCTTCGCTCGCCAATCCCCCGGCGAGCGTTTCCGCAAGCCATGGGCCGGACTCGCGGGTATCCATGCCGATCAATACCTGCGGGCTATCGTGGCTGGCCGACCATCGTCCTAAAGCCTGGCCAAATGCGAACACCGTTTCCCGGTCGAGCGGCGGCTCTCCCGCCACTCCGCGCATGCCATCCGTCCCGAAAAGCTTGCGGACCTGGGGCTCCATCGTCGTTACCATCTTTCCTCCGAACCGGCGCGCCGTCGCGCGGCGTGATTAGTCCCCGATTCGGCGCACATACACCTTCACATCGACCGTCGTCGCGGATTCGATACGAACCCGGGGATTGTCGACGAAGATGTGCAGGCGGCCTTCGAGAATCCTTTCGCCGGAAAACTTCTCCATTGTCCCAAACTCAAACGGATCCGTTTCCACTTCGGGGGGCGGCTCGATCTTGCTCTTCGGTCCGGAAATCTTTACGGCGTTCGGTTTCGATTCCGACCGCAGGACGATGACGCCATCGGGGGGTCTGCCGAGACGAATGGTTACCGGGACGGCGGCCTCCGCGTGATTCTCGAGCGCGAGCCGTAGCTGGAACGGATCGGTACGCACGACTTGGACGCGGGGCGGCAGACCGCTGATCCCCGGCGCGAGATCGAACGTTCGCACGCCCGGGCCCTGGAATTTGGCGAGGTCGAGCACGACGGCCGTTTGGGCGAAGCTCGACGACGCCAGCGAACCGCGCGGGCCGCGCACCTGCAGCCGTACTTCGCCCGGGAGATTGGACGCGATGTCGAGACCGGACGGGAAATTCCGGAACTCCACCGGCACCCCGACCGACGTCGTTAACTCGGGAGCCTCGATGAGCGCGATCCATAGCATGGCCGCGGCGGCCAACGAAAACAGTTTCAGCCAAAAGTGTCCGGCGATCGCGTTCCAGAGTTTGCGCATACGATTATCGGGGTACGGGGCTCCGGCGTTCCGCGGGCGCGGACCTCCACCGGCCCGCCCTCCGTCCCGTTAGCAGATGCTCCACTTGATCGATGGCGGCGTTCTCGATCAGTTCGCCGTGGATCGCGTAGGACAAACGCCCGGTCTCTTCGGAGACGATGATCGATAGGCAATCGGTCTCCTCGGTGATTCCGATGGCGGCCCGATGCCGCGTGCCCATGGTCGAAACCAAGTTGGGGTTCACGGTGAGCGGTAAGAAGCAGGCGGCGGCCACCACGCGGTCGCCTTGCACGATCGCCGCGCCGTCGTGCAGCGGCGTGCCGGGGTAGAAGATGGAGATCAGCAAGTCGCGGCTCAATTTCGCGTCGAGAGGCACGCCGGTCTCGATAAAGCTGCGCAGGCCGATTTCGCGCTCGACGACGATTAAAGCTCCGGTCTTGCGCTGCGACAGAAACTCGATGGCGAGCAGGATTTCGTCGGCGGCTTCGAGTTGTTCGCGGCGGTCTTCGAATCCCAGCCAGCGGCGGCGTCCGATGCGGGCCAGCGCCCGCCGGATTTCCGACTGAAACAGCACGATCAGCACAAACGCCGTGTAAGGCGCGAGTGCGGCTAACGCCATCGTCACCAACTGCAGGCCGGCCCAAACCGCGATCAGGTAGAGCATCAGCAGCAGCAACAGCCCGCTCATGATCTGCGCCGCGCGGCGGCCTCGGACGTGCACGACCAACTGATAAATCAACGCTGCGACGACGGCGATATCGAGTACGTTGACGAGGGTCAGCTTCCCCCAGGCGTCCGTGAGCGATGCGAGAAACTCAGACATTCGAAAATGGAAGTCCGCGGCGCATCATACCGCTCAGTGTCTCTCAATCGGAGGCGGGCGAGAAGCTCGGGACGGCGGTTGGCGCGCAAAGCCGGGCTACTCCTCCGGCAGGAATCGCCGCAAGCCGTAATCGTAGAACGCCGTTCCGATCAGCCCACCCAATAGCGGAGCGACGATCGGCACCCAGAAAACGCCGCTGCCATCGGTGAGTCCGTTGTTCTTGAATCCGGCCACGGCGGCGAGCAGACGCGGACCGAAATCGCGCGCCGGATTGATGGCGTAGCCGTGCAGCGAACCGAAGCTCATCCCGATCGCCACCACGATCAGCCCGATCAGCACGGGCGCGAGATTCGCGGCGGGCGGGGAATTGCGCTCGTCGGTAATCGCGCAGATCAGGAAAAGCAGGATGGCCGTCCCAATCACCTGATCGATAAATCCCGCGGCCGGGTTTTGCGGAAACGCGGGGAACGTGGCGAAGACGCCGGCAGTGCGTTCGAGCAATGGATCGGCGCGCTCGAACGCGGGGCGGTAGTTGAGGAACACGAGCGCCGCCGCGCAAAACGCTCCGGCCACCTGCGCCAACATGTATGGAAGAACTTTCCCCCACGCGAATCCGCGGAACACGGCAAGCGCCAGCGTCACCGCCGGATTCAAGTGCGCTCCGCTAATCTTCCCCGCCGTGTAAACGCCCATCGTCACGGCGAGTCCCCAGGCGAGATTGATGTTGGTGAAACCGCCGTTGACGATTTCGCCCGGCGCGCCCGTGCCGAACAAAACCACCATCGCCACTACGCCGCAGCCGATAAGGATCAAGATCAGCGTGCCGAGAAATTCGGCCGCGCATTCGCCAACCAGAGTCGATCGCATGGAAAGTGTCTCGAACGAGAGTAACGCGGTTCGTGCGATACTACGCAGTTCCCCGTTGCGACGGGGGTCCATGCTGGTTCGAGTCCTTTACCACGACCATTGTTTCGACGGCGCCGCCTCCGCCGCGTTCTTCAGCCGGTTTCTCGCCGGCCGGATCGAACCCGGCGCGGAGTTCGCTTACACCGGCATGGCGCACACCGCCGACCAGATTTTCGACGACTCGCTCTTCGACGGCGATATCAATGCCATTGTCGATTTCAAATACTCGCCGAATCCGAAGCTCACCTGGTGGTTCGACCATCACCAGTCGGCGTTCCTTTCGCCCGCCGACGCCGAGCGCTTCCGCACCGAGAAACACCCGACGAAGTTCTTCGACCCCAGCTATCGCAGTTGCACGAAGTACATCGCGGAGTTGACGCGCGAGAAGTTCGGTTACGAGGCGGACGACTTGGCGGAGTTGGTGAAGTGGGCGGACATCATCGACGGAGCGCAATACGAATCCGCGGAAGTGGCCGTGAGCGTAAGCGCCCCGGCTACGAAGCTGGTGCTGGTGATCGAAGCGGCGAAAGGCTCGGACATCGTGCAGAGGATCATTCGCCTGATGCAGCGGATGAAGCTCGAAGAGATCGTCGAGCGTCCGGAGATCCAGACGCTGTTTCAGCCCCTCTACCAGCGCCATCTGCGGTCGATCGACGTGATCGGGCGGCGGGCGCGGTCGGAACGCGGCGTCGTTTGGTTCGATCTGGTGGGCGACGATCTCGACGGTTACAACAAGTTCATTCCGTACTATCTACACCCGGAAGCGATCTATACCGTCTCGGTGAGCGAGCAGAGTTTCCGAACGAAAGTCAGCGTCGGCTCCAATCCTTGGGCGAAGGGCGAACTGAAGCACAACCTCGCCTCGATCTGCGAGCGCTACGGCGGCGGCGGCCACGCCAAGGTCGGCGCGATCAGCTTTCCCAAAGGCGCGATCGAGCCCGCGCGGCAGGCGGCGAAGGAAATCGTCGCCGAGTTGCAGTCGTAGCGTCTACTTCTTTTCGAATCCGGCGGAAGCGACGATGATTCCGAGTTCCCGTTGCTCGATCTCGCCAGCCGCGAAAAACTTGTCGAGGGCGAATTCCACGGTGACCGATTCGGCCATCAATGCCGCCGCCGGGACGTCCCGTACATAAGCGAAGGTGCCCGCTTTCGAGTACGTCTCCGGGTCGAGCTTCATCGGACCCACCGAGGCGGCGAGCGCGATCTTGCCGAACTTCGCGATCACCGGCTCCGGCGCGGTGAAGTTCAATCGCAGCCGCGCTCCGTTTTGCGAAGCGCCAAAGGGCGGCCGCAGCTTGACGGAGAATTTGCCCATCGTCCACCGCCACGCTTTCTGCTCCGGGGCGTGAAATCCGGCGACGAACTGCGCCGCCGCCTTCGGATCGGCGGCCCGGATGAACATTAGCGTCTCCGGCGGACCTTCGATGGTCGCGGGGGCGTCCCTGCGCCGGCACGACAGCGAAGCCAGGATCGCCGCTAGAAGAATCAGTCGCCGCATCGTTCCACTTCCACCAGGCAATTGTAGAAAGTCGCGCCGCCGCCGATGTCGGTGAGCCGCTCCGAGGTTAGAACATTCACCGTTTGCGCGTCTTCGGCGAGTTTGCCCCAACGCACCGACGGTATGCGAACGACCCCCGACCGCAGGCCCGGCGAGATTTCCGCGCGCAACGTCAAGCTGCCTCGATCGTTGAACACGCGCACGCGATCGCCGTTCGAAATCGCGCGCAGCGCCGCGTCGTTGGGATGAATCTTGGCGACCGCCGTCGCGCGGTCCACTTCCGGGCGATATCCGAACGTCGAATTCATCGCGTCGTCGTGTTTCGACGAGACCATTTCGAGCGGGTACTTCGACGGCGCACCGTGGCGCGATTCGGCGGGCGGAGTGTAGCGGAGCGCTTCGCCACCGAGATTCATCTTGTGCTCCGGCGCGGCGAACGGCAGAAACGGCGCGGGGATTTTGAGGCGAACGGAATGTTCGCGCTCCAGGCGTTCGAGGGTAATGCCGTCGAGGAATTCGTGTCCCGAAGACAAAGCGTCGCGGATGAGGTCGTCGTCGGAAGCGAATAACTCGGGATCGTCGAAACCCAGCCGGGCGGCTAGCAGCCGAAAGATTTCAGTATTCGGCTTGCATTCGCCCGGAGAATCCAGCGCGGGCCTCGCCATCTGCACGTGATAGTGCCCATAGGCGAGGTAGAGATCGGTGTGCTCGAGAAACGTTGTCGCAGGGAGCACGATATCGGCGAAGTCGGCCGTATCGGTGAGAAAGTGCTCCAGAACGACGGTGAATAAGTCTTCGCGGCGCAGACCTTGGCGAACGCGGTTCTGGTGCGGAGCGATCGCCGCCGGGTTTGAGTTGTACACCACCAGCGCATGGACGTTTTGCTCCGTCAGCGCGGTACCCAAGAGCGACATGTTCAACACGCGCGCCTCGCGTTTCAACGGCGAACGCAACTGAAGGTCCGGACGTTCGAGAGCTTCCGTATTGAAGCGGTGCGCCTGCGACGTGGATCCTTGCAAACCGCCGCCTACGTCGCGCCACGATCCGGTGAGCGCGGGCAGCGTCGCGACCGCTTGCATCGCCCGGCCCCCTCGCTCGCTGCGCTGAATTCCGTAATTGACGCGGATGACGGCGGGGCGTGTGGATGCGTATTCGCGCGCCAGCGAAACGATATCTTCCGCCGCGATCCCGGTGAGCTGCGAGACATGCGCCGGTGTGTATTCGCGCGAGACCGACTTCAACTCTTCGAAGCCTGTCGTGTGCCGGTCGACATACTCGGCGTCGTAGAGTTTGTCGCCGATAATCACGTGCATCAATCCCAGCGCGAGGGCGAGATCGCTGCCGGGGTTGATGTAGAAGTGACGGTCGGCCAGTGCGGCGGTGCGCGTGAGTATGGGGTCGATCGTGTAGAGCTTCGCGCCCTTACGCCGCGCCTCGACGATAAACGGCCACAAGTGCACGTTGGTGCCGTGGATGTTGGCGCCCCAGGCGACGATGAGTTTCGCGTGCACGAACATTTCGGGTTCCGTGCCGTAACGAAACCCAAGCGCTTCGTTCAGCCCGGCGCCGCCCGCCGAGGAGCAGATCGTCCGGTCCAGCCGCGAAGCGCCAAGCCGGTGAAAAAATCTCCGGTCGAGCGAGTTGCCCTGGATGCGTCCCATCGTGCCCGCGTAACTGTAAGGCATGATCGCTTCGGGACCGTGGGTGTCCGAAACGCGGCGCAGATTCGCCGCGATCGTTTCGATCGCTTCGTCCCAGGACACCCGGGTGAACTCGCCCTTGCCCTTCGCGCCCACGCGTTTCAGTGGATGCATGAGACGGTCCCGGTGGTAGTTGCGCTCGAGATATCGCGCCACTTTGCCGCACAGGAACCCGCGCGTAACCGGATGATCGGGATTGCCGCGTAACCGCGAGCCGCGCCCTTGCGGATCGACGTCGATGAGCAGCGAGCAGGTATCGGGACAATCGAGCGCGCAAACGGAATGGCGAGTCTCGGTCATACGTTTAGTGTATTCACCCGATTGCGCCCGGCTCCCGCGCGGCGCACGCTGAAGATATGGTTGTCCTGGCGTTGATCCTCGCGCAAGATTTCAGCTTCGCCCCTCCCGACGCTGCGTTCCTGGCGAGCCTGAACGTGAAGCAGGTGCGCGGCGCGATCGAGAATCTGGCGCGCGAGGCGGGCATGGCGGGCCCGCTTTCGTTCCAGGTGCTCGACCGCGTGGAGCGCGTGCAGATCGCCGTCGCGATGAAAGGGGAAGAGCCGCAGATGAGCGCGTTGCTCGAGGGGCGCTTCACCGCCGCCGATGTCGCCGAACTGCGCAAGGCCTCCGCCGATCCGAATGCCATTCGCGTGGAACTGCTCGACGAGCGGCGGATTCTGATCTCGGACAAAGGGCTTATGAAGAAGTTGCCCAGACCTACAGCGAAAACGTTGGCTCCCGCCGCGCCCGCGCCCGCGCCCGCGCCTCCGCCGGAGCCGCGTAAGCCGCAATTCGCCGTGGTGCATGGCATGCCGGGCGGCCCGGTGCGCGTACCGCTCGATTAACTACTGCGGCGCGAGCGCACAACGAAGCGTTGTGTGCGTTACTGAGCGATGGTTCGATCTCCGGACGGCGGCGTTTCGCCCTTCTCCACCCAAGCCCGCAAATCGTCGAACGCCCGTCCCGTTTCGGCCGGCGAAATCTGGCAGTGTCCATCGCGCTTGACGAACTGCTGCAAAAACTTGCCGGAAGTGCCCGCCTGTGCCGCGATCTCCGTGTATAGGTTCGGAATCCAAGTAGGAACGACCGGGTCGTAGTCGGTGTGCACGGCGAGCATCGGCTGTTCGATCTTGCCCGTGGGTGCGTAGTTGGCTCGCAGATAGGCGGCGGCTTTCGGATCGGCTGCGACGCGCGCGATACCGGCGTTGATGGCGCGGTCTTCGCCGCCAAAGCCGCTATAGAGGATCGACCGGTTGTCGAACGGATTGCCGCCCGCTCTCGCCGTAATTTCGGCCAATACGCCCGCGCCGAAGACTACGGCTCCCGCCAAATCCGCGGTTTTGACGCGGGCCAAGCGCTGCAACTGAGCGGCCTTCTCCGGCTGTTCGGCGAGCGCCTTCTTGACGTTCTCCGTCAGCGTGCGCGGATCGCGGCTGGATTCGAGCACGCCGGGGAAGAAATAGTCGAACACCAGCTTGGCGTCGAACGCGCCCCGCGCCATGAACCAAGACGGCGACGCCAGCGGTCCGCACAATGGAAGTCCTCCGCGATAGGTGGCGGGGAACTTCTCCATCATCGTCATCGTCAGAAAGCCGCCCATCGAGTGACCGGTGATCCACGTGTCCTTCGGCGCGCCGTACTTCGCGCCGAAATACCGCCGCAGACTCTCGATATCGACCACCGCTTCGGCGATAGCCCATCCGCCCGCCGAGTAACCGGACTGCGCGACGGCGAACCCGCGGTCCAGAAATTGCTTCAACAACGCGTTGGGCGCGCTTTCGGTGTACGTGACGGGTTTCGGATTGTAGCCGTGGCAATACATCACCAACGAGCCGTTCCAGTTGTCGGGAACGTCGATGCGGAACTGCGCGCCGTTGATCGAACCGAGTTCGAGTTTCGGTTCGGCGGCGGCGGCAAGAGTGAGAAGGGCGACGACTGCGAGGCGCATAGCTAGGAGGATAGCCGCTTAAACTCGCCCGCGGCGAGCCGGCGCACGAAATCGCGGTCGCCGTCGAGAAAGTCGAGCGTGGGTAATTCGGCGGCGGCGACCCAGGCGATGCTCTCGAACGCGTGGGATTGCGGGTCCCCCGTATAGCCGGCGACGCGCAAGAAGATCAAGTCGATCGGCGGACGGCCGCCGTAGGAGTACTCGTAGCGAACGACCTCCTCGCCCACTTGTGCGTCGATGCCCAGTTCCTCGCGCAACTCACGCTCGAGCGCTTGGCGCGGCGACTCACCCGGTTCCACCTTGCCGCCGGGGAACTCCCACTTCAGCGGATGGGTATCGTTCTTTCGCCGTTGGCCGGCCAGATACAGGCCGTCTCTTTCGATCAGCGCGGCGACAACGCGAACCCGGGCGGCCAAGTAAGAGAATACAGGTTGCATGCATTCCGCTGCGCTGCTCGACCACTTCGCTCAACCGCGGAACGCCGGAGAACTTGCGCCACCCGCCCTGCGCGTCGATGCCGAGAATCCGGTGTGCGGCGACCGTTTGCGTCTCACCGCACGGTTCGAGGACGGCATCGTGGCCGAAGCGCGATTCTTGGCGAAAGGCTGCACGGCGTGCGTCGCGATGGGGTCGGCGCTTACGGAATTGCTCACCGGCCGGTCCCGCGAATCGCTTCGCGAGTTTCGAGTGGAGGAAATCGACGAAGCGCTCGGCGGATTAGCCAACGAATCGAAGCACGTCGCCGTACTGGCTCGCGACGCGGTTAGAGCGCTGCTAAACGCCGCCGCGTGACCAGATCCCGCGCGGCGTCCGGCCAATCGGGAAATCGGAAATCGAACCCGTTTTCGAGCAATCGCGTCGGCACCACCCGGCGGCTCTTCAAGATCAACTCCGTTTCCGTGCGCAAGAACACGGCGCCGATTTCGAGCATCCATTCCGAGGCGGGCAAACCGAACGGGACGCCGGCCGCATGGCGCAGCGCGCGCATGAAATCGCCATTCGGTAGAGGGTTGGGCGAGGCGAGATTGACGACACCGTCCAGTTCCTCGTATTCGATCAGGAAGTCGATGGCGCGCAAGAAATCGAGATCGTGAATCCACGATACGAACTGGCGGCCCGATCCATTCGCTCCACCTAGCCCTTTGCGCACCAAGCCGAGCAACACATCGAACACTCCGCCCGGATCGGGCGACATCGTCATCGCGCTACGCAAGGCGATTTTTCGAGTGCCGGGCGTCGGCGCGGAGAAGAACTCGCGCTCCCAGGCTTGCGCTACTTCGACGCTGAATCGCCACGTACCTGGCGTGTCCGGTTCTTTGCCGCCAAGCTCGCCAGTCCGCTCGTTCATGGGCTCGAACGAGTGCCGGTAAATCGTGGCCGTGCTCGCATTCATCCAGATTCTCGGCGGCCGCGAGCATCGTGCGATCGCCTCGCCTACGGCGCTCGTCGAGCGGACTCGCGATTCGAGAATCTCTCGCCGGTTCGCGGCGTTGTAGCGGCAATTGACGCTGCGTCCGGCGAGATTGACCACCACATCCGCGGCTTCAAACGCAGCGCGCCAGTCGCCTAAGGTCTCGCCGTCCCACGGAACGACGGTCCAAGGAGTCGAAGCGGGGCGACGCGATAAAACGACCACGGAATCTCCGCGTGAGTGAAAATGGCGAGCCAGCATTTGGCCCACTTGTCCCGATCCGCCTGGCAGAACGATGCGCACCCTTACAGGTTCGCGCGAAGGGCCTGTTCGAGCGGTGGGACTTTAAAGCCGAAGGGCCCGGGCTTCGTCTTGAACGCCACCCGGCCCGCTTTGTCTATCACGTACAGCCGGTCCGGCCAGCCCGTGTAGGCGCGCTCGGTCGCGTTGTCGATGGTGTCGAGCAACGCGGGAATCTTGATGTCGAGCTTCCGGACGCAGGCGTCGGCGACCGTCGCGCGTTCGCCGTCGGTGGTGGGCTCGGCGAAAATTACGTTGTCGCGAAGGTTCGACGGCAACTGCCAACCGTCCGACGAATGCGCTTCCTGGATGTAGATCACGTAGAATGCCGCCCGGTCTTTATAGTCCGAGTAGAGCTTGTTTAAGGCGGGAACCTCCCGCCGAAATGGCGGTCAAGTGTAGCTGCCGAAAATCAGGACGACGGGCCGAACTCCGCGGTGCTCGGCCAGTGTGGCGGTGGTGACCCCATCGACGCTCTTGAGCGCAAAATCGGGAGCCGCGTCGCCCGGCGAGAGTTTGCCCGCGCGCGCCGAACTCCACATCGTCTCGAACGGGAACAGCATCATCGCGGGCATGGGCAGCTTCGCGATGCGGCGCGTAAATACCTCGGGCGGCGCGGTCATCGACGCGTAAATCCAGCCGACGAACGCAACCCAGGCCAGTGCGAGAAGAGCAAACGCTCGAACGAAGAGTCGCTTCATTTTTTCTTGCGTTGCGATTCTAACAACTGGAAATACAAGCGGCGCTCCACCGCATCCACTCGCGCCAGCACAGCCCGCACCTTATCGCCCACCCGGAACTGGCGGCGTGTGCGGCGGCCGACCAGCGCGCGTTGGTTCTCCTGGTATTCGTACCGGTCGCCCGGCAGCGTATCGGCCAGCACCAATCCCTCAATGAACAGCGCATCGAGCTCGATGAAGAAGCCGTACTTCTGCACCGAAATGATGATCGCGTCGAAATCCTCGCCGACGCGGTCGATCATGAATTGCGCCTTTTTCCACTCAACCAACTCGCGTTCGGCCTCCGCGGCGCGGCGCTCGGTGAAGGAGCAATCGTCGCCCAGCGCGCGCAACTCGTCGATGACGGGACGATCGCGGCCGGTCAAGACACGATGCACGATCAGATCGGGATAACGCCGGATCGGTGAAGTGAAATGCAGATACGTCGGCGCGGCCAGCGCAAAGTGCCCCACGTTGTCCGCCGCGTATCGCGCTTGTTTGAGCGACCGTAGCATCAGATAGCTAAGGATGCGCTCCTCGGGCTTGCCCTCGATTTTCGCGATCAGCCGCTGGTAGTGCTTCGACGATACGAGCGGCTTCGAATTGTCGGCGAGGACGACGTCCTTGCGAATCTTGCGGCCGTCGCGCGTGCGTTGCACCAGATAGTTGCGCTTTACCGGAATCGCGCCGATGCCGAGCGTGGCTCCGAAGCGCACCGCCGCTTCCTCGAATTCGAGCACGCGCTTCGGGTCCGGCGGTTCGTGAATGCGGAACAGCGTGGCCCAGCCTTGGGATTCGAGGTGGGCCGCCACCGCCTCGTTCGCGGCCAGCATGAACTCTTCGATCAGGCGGTGCGCGATGTTGCGAGGCGCGCGAATCACGCCGGTCATCGATCCTTCGTCGTCGAATTCGATCAATGGCTCGGGCAGATCGAAATCGATGGAACCGCGCCGCTCGCGCTTCTTGTTGAGGATCAGCGCGAGATCGCGCATGAGGGCAAACCTCGGCTCGCCGGCTTCGAGGCTCGCGTTCACGGCGGTGTACGTCATGCGCGCGGAAGAATGGATCACGCTTGGAGTAAAGCGCGCGGCGACCGTCTCGCCCTGATGATCGATCTCAAGTAGCGCGGAGACGGTCAAGCGGTCGACGCCGGGCTTGAGCGAGCAGATGTCCGTCGATAGCTCGACGGGGAGCATCGGGATCGCTCGGTCCGGGAAGTAGACGCTGGTCCCGCGATGCTGCGCCTCGCGGTCGATGGCGGAGCCCGGCGTCACGTAATGGCTCACGTCGGCAATGTGCACGTGAAGCAGCCAGTTGCCGTTCTCGTGCCTGCCGACCCAGACCGCATCGTCGAAATCGCGCGCGGTCTCGCCGTCGATCGTGACGCACGGCTGGTCTCGAAAATCCTCGCGCGCGCGTAAATCGATATCGAGCGCGATCCCCCGCGCCTCTTCCAATACCGCTTGTGGAAAGTGGTGCGGCAGGCGATGCTTGCGGATCGTGATCTCGACATCGACGCCGAAGTCGCCCGGCGCTCCCAGAACCTCGACGACGCGGCCCACGGCGTTCTCCGAATCTTTGTCCGGGTAATCGAGAATCTGCACGTTGACAATGAGCCCGTCGAGTTCTTCGGGCGACGAGTAGGTTTTCGCCGCAACGCCGACGCGGTCGGCGCTCGCCTCGGCGGGCGGAAGCTCCATGCCCTCGGGAATCTCGATCCATTGCGACAGGCGCGTATCGTGCGGCTTCACGAAGCATCCGCGGCGGCGCACCAGAAACTCGCCGACGACGGTCTCGTTGCCGCGCTCGACGACTTTCGCGATCTCGCCTTCGGCGCGTTGGCCGTAGCGCCGCACGCGGACCAATACGCGGTCGCCGTGCATCGCTTTCGAGGCCTCGCGCGGCGGAATGAAGATGTCGCCGTCGACTCCGGTGACGGGCGCCTCCGGCTTGACGAACCCGTAGCCGTCGCGGTGCATGCGCAACTCGCCGCGCGCGTACTTCTGCGAATCGTGCTTGTCGCGTATCTTCAAGAGACGGATATGAAGCTAGCCAGTGTGCGGTTGGAGATTCCGGATGGGGTGAATCTCATTTTGGGGCAGAGCCACTTCATCAAGACGGTGGAAGACATCTACGAAGCCATTGTGAACACAAACCCCGCCATGAAGTTTGGGGTCGCGTTCAACGAAGCGTCGGGCGCGTGCTTGACGCGCGCGGACGGCAACGACGAAGCGCTCAAGAATCTTGCCGTGTATAACGCGTCGCAAGTGGCGGCGGGGCACACGTTCGTAGTTGTCATGCGCAACGGGTTTCCGATCAACGTACTCGGCCGGATCAAGGACGTGCCGGAAGTGGTGGCCATTTTTTGCGCCACGGCGAATCCCGTCGAAGTCATCGTCGCCGAAACGGAACAGGGGCGCGGCGTTTTGGGCGTGATCGACGGTTCGAGCCCGAAAGGCGTCGAAGGTCCGGACGGCGTCGAGTGGCGGCACTCGTTCTTGCGCAAGATCGGGTATAAGAAGTGACGGTCGCGGAAATCGAAAGCGAGTTGAGCGAGCCGTCGGCAGCGGACCGTGCGGCAATGGCGGCGCTCGAGGGCGACCTGCTCATCCTGGGCGCGGGCGGCAAGATGGGGCCGACGCTCGCCATGCTTGCGAAGCGCGCGGCGCCGGAAAAGCGGGTGATCGCCGCGTCGCGCTTCGGCTGCCGCGAAACCTTCGAGCGTCTGGAATCGGCGGGCGTGGAGGCGATCGCCGCCGACTTGCTCGACGAGCGCGATTTGCGCGACCTGCCGGACGCTGAGAACATCGTGTTTCTCGCCGGACAGAAGTTCGGGACCACGGACAATCCCGGCGCGACCTGGGCGCGCAACGTCGTCTTACCCGCCAAATGTTGCGAGCGGTGGCCGCACTCCCGCTGGTCCGTTCTTTCGAGCGGAAACATTTATGCGCATACGCGTTTCGGGGCGAATGAGGCGACGCCGCCCGCCCCCGCCGGCGAATATGGGCAGACGGTCCTTGGGCGCGAACGAATCTTCGAATATTACGGCGCCCATGCCGCCTTCGTGCGCTTGAACTACGCCGTCGAGTACCGCTACGGCGTGCTGCTCGATATCGGGACGGCCGTGTTCGAGCGGCGTGCCGTCGATTTGACCATGGGCCGCTTCAACTGCATCTGGCAGCGCGATGCGAACTCCATGGCGTTGCGCGCGATCGGCCTGCGAGGTCCAATCAACGTAACCGGACCGGAAACGTTGAGCGTGCGCACGGTCGCAGAAACGTTTGGGCGTATCTGGGGCGTGGAGCCGAGCTTCACCGGCGTCGAGGGCGAGTCGGCGTTGCTGAACGATGCATCGCTCGCCATTCGCAAGTTCGGCTATCCGCTCGTAACGCCGCATGAAGCGATCGAACGGATCGCCAAGTGGATCGGAATGGGCGGAGAGACGCTCGGCAAGCCGACGTACTTCGGAAACACCGATGGGCGCTATTGAGCTACTCAAGCGCGGCGGCGCGATTCCGGCGCACCCGCTCGCGCTCGACGCGAATCGCAAGCTCGACGAGCGGCGGCAGGCGGCGCTCACCCGTTACTATCTGGCGGCCGGTGCGATCGGCGTTGCCGTCGGAGTGCATACGACGCAGTTCGCCATTCGCGACGCCGGGTTGCTGAAGCCGGTTCTCGAACTCGCCCGCCGCGAGATTCCGCGCGACCGCGTCGCTATCGCCGGGGTGCTGTCGATCGACGATGCGGAGCTCGCGCTCGATCTCGGGTACGACTGCGCGCTCGTGCGTTCGCCGAACGTCGAGTTCGTGCGCCGCGTGGCGAACCTAATGCCCGTCATGGGCTTCTACCTGCAGCCCGCCGTGGGCGGCGACGTTTTGCCCTACGAGTATTGGCGCGAGTTGTGCGGCATCGAGAATGTTGTTGCCATCAAGATCGCGCCGTTCAATCGCTACCAAACCATCGACGTCATCCGCGCGGCGCAAAGCAAAGACATCGCGCTTTACACGGGTAACGACGACGCGATCGTTTGGGATCTCGAAAGCGAGTGGTGCGTGGGCGGGCTCCTGGGGCACTTCGCCGTTTGGACTCAGACCGCCGTCCGAATGGTGTCTGAACCTTGGCGTTTCGATCCTTGGCACGTCACCGACTCGAACGCCGCGTTCTTCGACGCGTCCAACGGCTTCCGCGGATGCATCGCCGGAATTCACGAAGTGCTGCGGCGGCAAGGCTTGCTCGAAGGAATCTGGTGTCTCGATCCGGAGGAAGGCCTAAGTCCGGGTCAATCCCGCGAAATCGACCGTGTGTACGAGGCGTATCCCGAATTAAACGACGACGAGTTCGTCGCCGCGAATCTCGATGCGTGGTTGCGATAAAGTTTGAGGCTTATGGCCGACGAACGTACCTACGGATTCAATACACGCGCGCTGCACGAGGGCTATTCGCCCGAGCCGACGACGAAGGCGCGCGCGGTGCCGATTTATCAATCGACGTCCTTCGTCTTCGACGATTCGCAGGACGCGGCGGAGTTGTTCGCGCTCCAAAAGTTCGGCAACATCTACACGCGCATCATGAACCCGACGACCGACGTGCTCGAAAAGCGCGTGGCGTCGCTCGAAGGCGGCGTTGCCGCGCTCGCCATGTCGTCCGGGCAATCGGCGCAGTTCATCGCGATTTCGTCGTTGATGCAGCCCGGCGACCACATGGTCTCGTCGGCGACTCTCTACGGCGGTACTTACACGCAATTCGACGTTACTTTCCGGCGCTTCGGCTACGACGTGACGTTCGTCGAACCCGACGACCCCGAGAACTTCCGCAAGGCCATCAAGCCGAACACCAGGCTGCTTTACGGCGAGACGATCTCGAACCCGCGCGGCAACGTGCTCGACATCGAGCCGGTGGCGAAGATCGCGCACGAGGCGGGCATCCCGCTGATGATCGACAATACCTTCGCAACTCCCTACGTTTGCCGTCCCATCGATTGGGGCGCGGACATTGTGGTGCACTCGCTGACGAAGTTCATGGGCGGGCACGGCAACTCAATCGGCGGCGTGATCGTCGACGCGGGCAAATTCGACTGGATGTCCGACAAGTTCCCGATGTTGAGCAAGCCCTCGCCCGCCTACCACGGCATGGTGATCGCCGAGGTGTTGCCGCAGATCGCGTTCATCATCAAGTGCCGCGTGGAAGGCCTGCGCGACTTGGGGCCGTGCATGAGCCCGTTCAATGCGTTCTTGTTTTTGCAGGGGATTGAAACGCTCGGCATGCGCATGGACCGTCACTTGTCGAATGCGAAGGCCGTCGCCGAGTGGCTCGAAAAGCACCCCAAGGTGAGTTGGGTGAAGTATCCGTCGCTAAGTTCGTCGCCGTACTTCGCGACCGCACAGAAGTACTGTCCGGCGGGCGCGGGCGCCGTGTTCAGCTTTGGATTGAAGGCGGGATACGAAGCGGGCAAGAAGTTCGTGGACAGCCTGAAATTGTTCTCGCACCTGGCAAACGTGGGCGACGCCCGGTCTCTGGTAATTCAGCCCGCCGCGACCACGCACCAGCAACTCAGCGCGGAACAGCAGGCCGCCGCCGGAGTGACGCCGGACATGGTTCGGCTATCGGTCGGGATCGAGGATCTCGACGATATTCTCTGGGATCTCGATCAAGCGCTGAGCGCCTAAAGCGCCAGATTCACGAGAATCAGCAGTACCGACGCCGCCGGTAGCACCAGCAGCGCCTTCTTCAAATTCTTTGCATCGCCGCCGCCAATAGAGCCGATGATGGGCGAACTGGCCACCAGCCCCAGCCACCCGCAAGTGATCGCGATTCCCATCGCCGTCGCGGTGTTCTCTTTGAATGCGTCGCCGACCATCGCGAGCGCGGTGGGAAACACCGGCGCCATCGCGATTCCCGCGAGGAACACCCAGAAACCGGCTAAGCTCGGCGTCCGCGCCTGCAGCATCATGTACGTGGTTACCGCCATCACGATCGCCGCGCCGAGCGTCACCGTCTTCGCGGGCACGGAAATCAGGATCGGCGATACCGCCACGCGCCCCAGCAGCAATCCCAGCGCGAAGCCCAGCGAGAGCGTGTTGAGGGCCTTGGCTTCCGGAATTCCTTGCGCCACCAGATGCCGCACCAGCCAGTTCCAGACGCCCACTTCCGCTGCGACGTAGAGGAACAGCATCAGCGAAATCAGTAGCAGGGTGGGCGAACTGAGAAGCGCGCCGAAGTCGGGAAATGTCGCCGAACCCACCGCAGGCGCGCCGGGGATCGGGGCGATCAGATGTACGCCGAGCGTCAGAAGCGCCAGAATCGCCGCAGTGTAGCAGAGTTTCACCGAATCGCCCTTCAGGAGGTTGGCCGAGATGAACGGTGTAGCCAAGCCGCCGAGCCCGAAGAACAGATTCAGGAGATTCAAAGTCGTGCCGCGAGCCTCGGGATTGACGTCGGAGGCCAGCGCGTTCGCTCCCGTAACGATGATTCCGCCGCCCAAGCCAAGGATGAAGATGGCGGTGACAACCGAAGTGAATCCGCTCGAACGCGGCAGCCGCAGCAGCGCCAGCGTGACCAGCGCCAAGCCGATAAGGAGCGCGATTTTTTTGCCGTTGGTGTCGATCAGCGGACCGACACCCAGCGATGCAATGACGAGTCCGATGGCCTGCGCGGTGGCGATCGTCCCGTTTTGACGAGGCGTCAGTCCGAACTTCTTCGACAGATCGGGAAGGATGGTCCCGAGCATGGCGGCGATGACTCCGTAAACGAAGATCGCCAGGATCGCGGCGAGAATCAGCATAAGCCGCTCAGGGTATCACGCCGCCCCGGCGTCTAACCGAAAACGGCGGAGACCGGCGCGTAGCGCGTCAGCGTTTCCACCAGCGCTTCGCGGCTGAGGGGCTTTGTCAGATAGTCCGTCATGCCGGCTTCTAGGCAACGGGCGCGTTCTTCGGGCGTAGCGTTGGCGGTCACGGCGATGATGGGAACGCTGGAGCCCGATGCCCGGATGCGCCGCGTCGCTTCGTAGCCATCGAGAACCGGCATTTGGCAGTCCATCAAGATGGCGTCGAACTGCCGCCGCGCGGCCGCTTCCACCGCCTGGAGGCCGTCGTCGACGCTCGTGACGTGACACCCGATTCGCTCAAGCATCAGCGAGCCGATCTTGCGGTTCACCGGAACGTCGTCCACCAGCAGAATGTCGAGCGCCAGGAACGCACAGCGCGGCGCTTCGGGTGGGCGGGTATCCGCCACCGCCTCAATGGGGATCTCGAACCAAAACGTCGACCCTTGGCCCGGCGCGCTGACGAAGCCGATCGCGCCGCCCATCAATTCCACCAGCTTCTTGCAGATCGATAGACCCAGTCCGGTGCCGCCGAACTTACGGGTGGTCGAGGTGTCGGCTTGCTGGTATTCGGCGAAAACCCGCTCCTGCGCCTCGACGGGGATTCCGACGCCGCTGTCGGCTACCTCGAATCGAAGCCGCCCTTTGTCCGGACGAACGGTAAGCCGCACGTAGCCTTTCTCCGTAAATTTAACGGCGTTGTTGAGCAAATTTAAGAGCACTTGGCGGAGACGCACCGGATCGCCGGCCACCATCTGCGGGGCCGCCGGATCGATGGCATGTTCGATCGCAAGCCCTTTCTTCGAGGCCGAACTCGCGGCGATTCGCACGCAAGCGTCGATTAGCGCGGGGATATCGACCGCCGTCCGCTCGATTTCGAGCTTCTCCGCCTCGATCTTCGAAAAATCCAGGATGTTGTTGACCAGCGCGAGGAGCGCCGAGCCGGAGACATGGATCGTTTCCGCCAGGTCGCGCTGCTCGCCATGTAAATCGCTCTCGATCAGCATGCGCGCCGGTTCGAGCACTCCGTTCATCGGGGTGCGGATTTCATGCGACATCGCCGCCACGAACTGGGTCTTCGCGCGGGACGCCGCTTGCGCCGCCTGATTGGCCTCCCACAACTCGCGAATCAGCTTGCCGCGGACGTTGTACTGATGCGCCGCCAACGCGGCCAAGTAGGCGATCGCGATCAAACCGCCCAATGCCAGCAGTAAGAACCCGGACGTGCGGTACCAGGGCGGCACCACCGTGAATTCCATAGACGCCGGGGTAGGATCCTCCAAGCCATGATGGTCGCGCCCGACCACCTCGAACCGGTGCTTGCCGGTCGAAAGATTCCGGAAATAGGCGATCCCGCCGGGCACGAATTCCGACCAATCGCCCCCGTCCAGCCGGTAAGAGAAGGCGATCGCGCTCGAAGGCGTCCGGTCCCAACGGTCGTGACCGCTGAACACGATGTTCATGTCGCCGGAGGGCGACACTTCGCGGGCGTTCAACCCTTCTTCCAGCGTCGTCTCGGGCGGGTCGGTGTCGGCTTGGGGATAGAAAATGGCGGGGCCGCGGTTAGTGACCGCCCATAGCCGTCCGCGCGAATCTTCGAGAATCGAGTTCACCACGGTGGCGGGCAATCCGTCGGAGGCGTCGTTCAGCGTCCAGCCCCGGGGATCGCGGCGGCCCACGCCGAATTGCCCCGAAGCGATCAGCGTTCCGTCGCGCAAGCGGATCAACCGGCGAGGTACCCGCAAAGTTGCCGCCACCAGTTCCATCTGCGCCCCCGTCCAGCGATACAAACCGTTGCGCGTTCCCACGAGCAGGGTTCCCTTGTCGATGAGCAGGGAAAAGAAACCGGGCGGAGTTTTCGTCTCCGAGGCGTCGATCCGCCGGTACTTCCCGTTTGAAAGACAGCCGATGGCGCGGGTTCCCGCGATCCAGATATCGCCCCGCGGATCGCGCAGAATGTCGCGCGCGTAGCCGATATCCCAAGGTCGATCGATGGGAACCGGCGGGCTCAATCGCCCGTGTTCGAGATAAGCGACGGCGCCCGGCAAGCCCTCGCCCGCTTTCAGCAAAACCAAAGTCCGTTCGCCCTCGATCAAAAAGACGAACGGCCGGTAGCCCGGCGGATTGGGGACGGCCACGGCGGCCCCCGTCTCCGGATCGAAGATCGCCAAATCGTCCGCCAACAGGAGCAGCCGTCCATCGGCTAACAGTCCGGTGGCCACCGCTTGGCCCATATCCATGACGAAGCCGTCCGGTAGCGGGTACTGCTGAAAGGTATCGCCCTGCATCGAGAAAAGCGACCGGGCGCCACCCAGCCAAATGCGGCCGCTCCGGTCCTCGACGATGGCGCCCAAACGTTGACGGATGCGTGGGTCGGAAGACGGCGAGCGCCAGGAGGGGTTCACGCGCAAAGCGAGACCGCTCGAGGTGGAAACGAAAAAATCGCCGTTGGGCCGGGACAAAATGCCGGTTACCAGACCGGAAAGCACTTCGTTCTTTTGGTCGATTCCCTCCCACCGGTTCCCCCGGCGCCGGAACAGACGGTTATCCTCGTGCAACCAGACCGTACCCTCGCCGTCGCGCCAACCGCTAAGGGCCACGTCGGGCCGCTGCGCCTCGGCGATCGGCGTCCAGTTGCCTTCGGCCAGCGACAGCACCGCCGGACGGTTGGACTTTCCCAGCGCCGCGACGAACAGTTCGCCTCCCGGTGCGGCTACCGGCCGCTCGAAGTGGGCGAAACCCGCGGGGGCCGCCCATTCGCGCCAATCGGCGAGTCCCGTACGGGAGTCGAAGCGGGCCCGCGCCACGCCCCGTTCGTGGGAAATCCAAACGATTTCCGGCGAATTGGCGTCGCGATCGAGATGGAGGAAGCCGCCTAGGATACTCGTCCCCTCGCGGAGCGCGACTGGCGGACGCCCCCGTTGGAAAAACGTGAGCCGTTCCGGATAGAGCAAGATGGCCCGCCCGCCGCCCAGGTCGAGTACCCGTTTGGGGCGGGGAACCGTCGTCACCCGCTCGAATTTGCCGTTCCAAAACGTTTGCAAGCCCTTAGGATCGAGCAGCCATCCCGATTTCCCGTCGATCGACTGGAAATCGTCGAAAATCGAAGGCGCGCGGATGGTATGAACGGTGCGTCCGTCCAGCCGGTCGATCGCGCCGAAATCTCCGTGGGTCACCCAAACCGATCCGTCCGGGCCCGGCGACACCGAACTGCTAAACGAAGACGAAAGCCCTTGTTCCGCTTGCCAGAAACGCCAGTCACCCGCTGCATGTACGGGCTTATGTGGGACGTCGGAATCGTGCGCGAACGTGGCGACGGAGACTAAGAGGACCCAGGCGGACAAGTGCACTCCTGGTAGTCTCTTCGGCGGGAGATTCTTCTCTCGGTAGGTTTTTCGAAGGGCGACGGCGGTTCGGTAAACTTAGCTCGTCAATGGCCCTTTATCGCAACGGTTAACGGATTCGGACGATCGACGACGCTTGAGCGCGGAGATCCACCGCAGAGCCCCAACTAGGCGAAACGATATTTCTGCGTGCGCTCGTCCCACAGAACTTTCTTGCCATTCCGGTAAGACAGCGTCGCCAAATGCCCGCCGATCGCCGCCTGCTGGCCGACCTTTACCGGTGCCACCAGTTTCGCCTTACCGGCGATCGCCTCAAACAGGTTCCGCACGTGATTCTGCACCGCCGGAACGTCGTTGCCCGGCAGATGTACGTTGATCGTCTTGCGCGCCGCGACCTTCGCCGGAGGCTTGCCGCCAAACTTCTCGGGGTAGAAGTTCAAAATCTGACGATTAAGCACTTCAATCGTGCCTTCGTTGCCCATGAACTGCTCGCCGTAGCCGAACCAGTCGTTGCCGAAGTAGCAGGAATAGTTAATGTGGAACTTGCCGGGATACTCGTAAATCGCTGAAAGCGTGTCGGGTACCTCGCGGTCGTCCTCGGTCCAGCGGTAAATGCCACCCGACGCCATACAGGACGACGGTTCCGCTTTGCCACACACGAAATTGGTGATATCGGTTTGGTGCACGAGCAGGTCGGTCGAAATCCCGCCCGAGTAATCCCAATACAGCCGCCATTGATAGTAACGCTGCTTGTCGAACGCCCGGTCTTTCTTTACATAGGGTTCCACGCCAAGGAACTTCTTCCAATCGGTGTTCGCCTCGGCCGCGTCGTCCGGAATCTTGTAGCGCCACGCCGGATTGTCGTCGAGCGAGTTGCGGTACCAGAAGGCACGGACGTAGTGAATGTCGCCGATCAGACCGTCTTCGACCATCTTTTTCGCCTGGATATAGAGCGAATTAGAGCGGTTTTGAGTGCCAACTTGCACCAATTTGGCGCTTTTTTCGACCGCCGAAACGATCTCCGCACCCTCTTCGATCGTGTGCGCCAACGGCTTTTCGACGTAAGCGTGCTTGTTCGCCTTGACCGCGTCGAGCAGCATGCGGTGGTGCAAGTGTTCGGGCGTCATGATGAACACGACATCGACGTTGGGGTCCGCGAGAAGATCTTTGTAATCGACGTAGGTCTTCGGCGTGTTTTTGCCCTTCGACTGCACGTTGTCCTTCGCGCGAGCGAGGTTGCCGGCGTAGGTGTCGCAAACCGCCGTCACCTCCATCAACTCCGCCGACCCGCCGTAGGCCATATTCATGACGTGATTGCCCCGGCTACCGGTACCGATCCACCCGGCGCGCAGCTTGGAATTGACGTTTTGGGCGCTCAGGATCGCGGGCGCGGCCAACGCTCCGGCTTTAATGACATTTCGGCGACTGACAGGCTCTTGCATATGGAGATATTGTATGTCCATGTTTCCCCGCTTTGCCTCGCTTGCCGGACGCCTTTTCACGATTTTCGCGCTCGCGAACTCCGCGAACTTCGCCCAGGTGCTTTACGGAACCCTTACCGGATCGGTCGCGGATTCTTCCGCCGCCGCCGCGCCGAACGTGCGCGTCGAAGCGCTCAACGTCCGCACCGGCGTGGCGCGCACGGCTACCACGGACGCATCGGGCGTGTATTCGTTCACCGACCTGCAGGCGGGTATGTACAAGGTCACATTCACGGCTCCTTCGTTCCGCACCGTGATTCAGGAGAATGTCGAGATTCTTACGAACTTCGTCCGCCGCGTGGATGTCGTCCTGACCGTGGCGCAAGTCAGCGAATCGGTGACGGTGTCGGCGGCGGCGACGGTGTTGCAGACCGACCGTTCCGACGTCGCGCACCAGATCGCGCAAACCCAGGTCACCAACCTGCCGTTCAACGGCAACGCGGGGCGGAACTGGCAGGCGCTCTACAAGATCGTTCCCGGATTCGCGCCTCCCACCGAATTGCACTCGGACGCGGGCAATCCGCAGCGGGCGCTGGGAGCGAACGTCAACGGGGCGTCGTACTCCAACAACAACACGCGGCTCGACGGCGCGACGGTTTCCTATCCGTGGCTGCCGCATATCGTCGCCTACGTGCCTCCCGCCGAAGCGGTCGAAGCCGTCAACATCGTCACCAACTCGTTCGACGCGGAGCAGGGCATGGCGGGCGGATCGGCGATTAATGTCGGCATTAAGTCCGGCACCAACGACTACCACGGCTCCGTGCACTGGTTCCATACGAACTCCGCCGTACGCGCCCGGAATTTCTTCAATGTGAACTCGAAGGTCGGCAAGAACATCCTGAACCAGGCCGGGTACACGTTCGGCGGGCCGATCGTTAAGAACAAGCTCTTCTTCTTCACCGACTGGGAGCGTACCGTGCGCCGCGAGTATCGAAACGCCTTCCGCACAGTGCCAACCGATCAACTCAAGCGGGGCGACTTTTCGTTCCTCCCCACGCCCGCCATCTTCGACCCGCTCACCGGAGCCGCCGACGGTAGCAACCGTCAGCTTTTCCCGGGTCAGCTGATCCCGGCGAGCCGCATCGATTCCGCGTCCGCCAAAATGAACGCCTTGATTCCCGCGCCCAATTTAGCGACGTTCCCGGCCAACTATTTCGCCGAAGGCACCTATAACTTCAACCGCGATAACTTCGACGCCAAGGTCAACTACAACCCCACGGACAAGTCGTCGATCTTCGCGCGCTATAGCTTCTCGCCCAGCGACATCTTCGATCCGCCCTCACTGGGCGCGGCGGGCGGCGACGCGCTGGCGGGAGGACAGCCGGGCAACGCTCCAGGATTGATTCAATCGGCTTCGGTGGGCGGAACGTACACGATTAGTCCCCGTATGCTGCTCGATGCCACCCTGGGATTCACGCGGTTGCGCCTCAGCGCCGAGAACGTGGATATCGGCCGGAATTACGGCCTTGAAGACTTACAGATTCCCGGCACGAACGGCGCGGACCGGCTGCAGGGCGGCTACCCACGCTTCAACATTTCGAGCTTCTCGCTCATCGGCAATCCGAACGTCTCGAACCCGTTTCTGTTTCGCGACAACCAGTGGGTGACGAGCGCGAATCTCGGCTACACACGCGGAGCGCATAGCTTCCGGTTTGGCGGCGAGTACACGTACTATACGATCAACCACTTCCAGCCCCAGGCGGCGTTCGGTCCTCGCGGCGGGTTCAATTTCACGGGCGGCTTGACTTCGTTGCGCGGGGGCACCGCGCCCGGCCAGTACAACGGGTATGCCGATTTTCTCCTCGGACTGCCCAACGCCATGGGTAAGGACGTGCAATACATCAATCCGGCCGCCGTCCGCATGCCCGGCTGGGGATTTTACGCCCGCGATCAGTGGCAGGTAAACCGCAAACTCACCGTCAACTTCGGCGCGCGGTTCGAGCGGTATCCGTTTGCCACGCGCGACCATCGCGGCGGCGAGCGCTACGATCCGGAAACCAATCAGGTGCTGATCGGGGGGCTCGGCTCGACGCCCACCGATACGGGCGTCAAAGTGCCCACCTTGCAGGTCGCGCCCCGGCTGGGCATCGCCTACCGCGCGACGGAACGTTTGGTGATCCGCGCCGGTTACGGTATCTCGATCGACCCCGATTCCTTCCGCCGCATGCGCGATTCGTATCCGGCGACCGTTTCTTCGCAATTCAACGCGCCCACCGCCTTTCAGGCCGCGGGTTCGCTACGCACGGGTATCCCTGCGATCAACGTGCCCGAGCTAACCGGCGCGATCGCTATTCCCGGATCGGTGGGGACGATCACTTGGCCCGAAGAGTACCGGCGCGGTTACTTCCAAAGCTTCAACTTCACGGTGCAAACCGAGATCGGCAAAGGGTTCACTTTCCAGACCGGCTACGTCGGTACCCGTGCCATTCGCCAAACCGCGATTCACAACATCAACTACGGAACGCCCGGGAGCGGCAACGCGCGCCGCGTGCTGGCTCAGCGGTGGGGACGCACGGCCGACACCAGTCTCTATACGCCGTTCAATACCGCCAACTACAACGGTTTCCAAAACGAACTCAAGCGCCGGTTCGCCGACGGCGGCATGCTGGGCGTGGTCTACACGTGGTCGAAATCGATCGGCTACGCCGACAATAACGACTCGGGCCTGACGTGGAACTGGCCGGACATGTGGGATCGCAACCGCGCGCCCGCCGCGTTCGACCGGACGCACAATTTTCAGGCTTACGGCGTCTACTCGCTGCCGTTCGGCAAGGGAAAGAAGTACCTGCAATCGGGCATCGCGAGCGCGATCGCCGGGAACTGGCAGATCAACGGCATCCTGAGCCTAATGACCGGTACGCCGTTCACCGTCGGCTCGGCGGGTGCGAGCGTCGACGCCCCCGGAAACACGCAGACCGCCGATCAGGTGAAGGATACGGTCGAGTACCCCCGCGGCTACGGACGCGGTGTGAGCTATTTCGATCCCACTGCGTTCGCGCCGGTCACCGCCGTCCGTTTCGGCAACTCGGGCCGCAATATCCTGCGCGGACCGGGGCAGAAAAATCTGGACCTCAGCGTCTTCCGCGACTTCCCCATCGGCGAACGCTTCAAGTTACAGTTCCGCGCCGAGGCGTTCAATATCTCGAACACGCCGTGGTTCAACAATCCCGGTGCGACGGTCACTTCGGCCACGCGCAACGCCGCGGGCGTGATCACGAATCTGGGCGGCTACACCGAAGTCACCAGCGCGCAGCCGACCGAGCGTCAGTTACGTTTTGCGCTGAAGGTGAACTTCTAGGCCCCCTTTCGAGGTAAGTTGGCGTATGCCCACTCGACGCGAATTTTTCGTTCGTGGCGCGGCCGCGATGGCGGCGGCACGCGCGGCTTCCGGCGCGATCGAAACCTACCCCTACGCCGAGTTCGAGCGGCGGATCGCTCGCAAAGATTTCCGCGGCATGACCAAAGACGTCCTGCCCACTCCGTCGATGGTGGTCGATCTCGATCTGTTCGAGAAGAACGTCAAGACCATGGCGGACTACGCGAAGACCGCGCCGATCCATCTGCGGCCTCACGTCAAGGTTCATAAGAGCGTCGATGTGGCCCGGCGGCAGATGGCTGCGGGCGCGATTGGAATTACCGCCGCCACGATCGCCGAATCCGAACTGATGTCGCGGGCGGGCGTCACCGGAGTCCTCTGGACAAAGCAACCCGGCAGCCGCAACAACTTGATGCGAGCCATTGCGCTTACTCGCGACGACCCTACGTTTATGTTCGTGGTGGACGATCCGCTTGTCGCCGATTGGGTGGAGGAAGCGGCGGGCGCGGCAAAGGTGAAAGCTCGTGTAGCGGCTTCGGTGTTTGCCGGTCTCACGCGGCAGGGGATCGCCAATGGCCGGCCGGCGCTCGAACTGGCGCAAAAGCTCCACTCGTCGAAGAACATCCGGTTCGAGGGCTTTATGGCGTATTCGGGCGACGCCTCGCACACCAAGGGCTTCGCCGCTCGCCGCAAACGGACCGAGAACGATCTTTCGGGCGTGAACGAGACTCTCGCGCTTGCCAAAAAGGTAGGACTGCCGGTGAACATCGTCAGCGGCGGGTCTACCGGTACCTACAACATGGATAAGGATTTCGGGCTTACCGAGCTCGAATGCGGTTCTTACGTGTTCATGGACACCGCTTACCGGAAAGTCGGCGGGCGCTCGAATGATGAGATCTACACCGACTTCGAGAGCGCTCTTTCGATTCTCGTAACCGTCGATAGCAAGCGTCATCCAAACCAGGTCACCACCGATTACGGCAACAAGGCGCTGGCCCGGCCTACCGATGAGGTGAAGGGCATGCCTTGGCTTGAAGTGGCCACTCAAGGCGCGGAATACGGTTTGCTGAAGTGGAAAGACGGCGGCGGCGAGATCAAGCTGGGCGACCGGGTCGAGATCTATTGCAGCAACCTCGACATGAGCACCAATTGCTACGACCGGTACTACGTCGCCAAAGGCCGCGACATTGTGGACGTCTGGCCGATTATGGGCCGCGCCGGAGCGGCGCAACGATAGCCCGCTACCGCAAGACGAGCTTCGCCAATCCGGGATTGTCCGCCGCGTCCATGAGCGGACTCGGTGTTACGGTGAAACTGTGAAGAACATCACGGTTTCTGTGGACGACGAAACCTACCGGCGGGCGCGAATCGTCGCCGCCGGGCGGGATACGTCCGTTTCGGCTCTGGTCAAGGCTTACCTGTTTGGGTTGGCGGCCCCGGAGACCGAGTCCGAGCGGCTCAAACGCTTGGAAAGGGAAATTCGCGCAAAGATCGAATCGTTCACCGCCTCGAACCGGCTCTCGCGGGAAGAACTGCACCGTCGGAAGTAGTCGTGCCGTCTTTCCTCGATACAAACGTCTTGCTTTACTCAATCGGCCGGAGTCCGAAAGAGTCGCGCAAACGGGAACGCGCCCTTGAGCTGCTTGAAGACGACTCGGCGGCGCTGTCGATCCAGGTGCTCCAGGAGTTCTATGTCCAAGCTACCCGGGCCACGAGAAAGGACGCCCTCCCGCCGGAACTTGCAGCCGGATTGATCGAGGCTTGGTCCCGGTTCCGTGTGCAGGAGATGACGTTCTCCATTCTTCGAGCGGCCGTGCGCATACATCGGACGCACCGGTTGTCGTTCTGGGACGGATCGATTGTCGCGGCGGCGGTGGCCCTCGGCTGTGACCGGATTTACACCGAAGACTTAAACGACGGACAGGTAATCGAAGGGGTCGAGATCGTCAATCCGTTTGCGGAGCATTAGCGCAAGACGAGCTTCGCCAATCCGGGATTGCCCGCCGCGTCCGTCACGCGAACGGTGAGTAGGTGCTCGCCCGTCTTGAAGCCCGCCAGGCGCAGGCGGAAGGTTTCGGTGGGCGAATCCGTGATGCCGTCCTCGGCTTCGGCGACCATCCACGGGCCAGCGTCGATTGAGTACTCGCAGCGGCGCAAGCCGCCGGTGGTGTCGGAGGCACGCACGACGATATCCTCGCCCTCGCGACCCATCGTTACTACCGGAGGGGTGTTGTCGATCCGAACGGGCGCGCTCACCAGTTCGCCCTCGCGCGCTTCGGAAACGGGGTTCGCCGTGCGGTCCGTCGCGACGACGCGGAAGTAGTACCGCCCGTCGGCGAGCGCGTCGCCGTCGATCGTAAAGCTCGTCTCCGCCAGATTCGATTTCAGCGTCTTCCACTCGCGCTCGTCCTCGCCGCGAAAGCTTAGCGTGTAGGACAGCGGATCGGCGTCGGGATCCTCGGCAGTCCAGGCGATCACCAGCTGGCGGGCGCCGGGACGTCCGGCGTTCTGTGTCGAGGTGCCCGAAAGCGAAGAAGCGCCGAAGTCGCCCGAATCGGTGACCGTGATCGAGTAGGCGGCCCCGCCCGGCGTGGGGGTGGCCGATCGGCCAGCGGCGGGCGTGGCGGCGAGTTGCGACACCACCGTGACGCTCTTTACCGCGGGCCCGTTGTTCTGTGGGCGGTAGGCGAGCGCCACCGAATCGAGTTCCGCGCCGGGCGCAAGCTCGACTTTCCATTGCGCGAAGCGGGCGTTCGGGCTGGCGATGCCGCTAGGCGCAGTCAGCGGGACGCTCCAATCGCTCCAAGTCTTGTCGGGGCGGGCGGAATTCCCGCTGCGCGTCCACATCTTCACCGCGCCCACACCGTGCCATTCAAGACGTCCCCATCGCGCGATCGAACCCGCGTCGTGCACGGGCGATTCGTACGTGCCGCCGGCGGCGGGAGCGCCCACCGATTCGGCGAGCAGCGCTCCGGGAGCCGAAGCGACGGCCATCAAACGGGAATTGGCGCGCAGCAGCCGCACGATTTCTCCCCGATTGGTCTGCTCGACAAGCGTCGTTTGGCGGTTCGCCAAACGGTACACGCGTCCTCCACCGTCGGTCGAAAACACGAGACCGGCGTCGTCGGCGGCGACATCGAAAGCGTTTTCCTCTTTCGACGACCACAACGTTTCTACCGTACCGTCGGGTTCGACGACGTAGATCGCGCTTTTCTCGACCCCCGTTAGATCGAGCACTTGCGGCGCGGGCGTTACCGCCGATTGCACCACCGGTTTGGGACCTTCGGCTTTCGGCTTCAGATCGAGCGACGCTTGCGCCTCGACCGTGATCGTAGTTGTGGGAGCGGTGACGACTACGCCACCGGGATTATTGGTCGCGGGCACCGCCGCCGTCCGCTTCGCCACCGATCCGCCGAGCGCCGCGACGTACACCCGGCCATCGGGCTGCGGCGCGATCGCCCGAATTTCGGGCAGCGAAGCGTCGTAAACCACGAACGCCTTGTCGCGGCCGGTTACGCGGTAGAGAATCCCGTTGGGATCGCTGCCGGCGAGCAGCGCGCCGGACGCTTCGAAAGCCAGCGAAGTGATGTGCGCCTGTCCGCTGTCCCAATACAGCTCGCCTTTGCCGGGCGCCGTGACGGCGAAAATCTTACCCTGATCGCCGGTACCGACGTAGACCGTTCCATCCGGCCCTACGGCGAGCGACCAGATGTACTTCGACTCGGGGTTGAAATACTCCGCCGCCTTGCCATTCGCGATCCGGTAGACCTTACCGTCGGGGGAAGATCCGGCGAAGATCGCCCCGTCGGGCGCGACGGCCAGCGCGAAAATCTCCGGTTCCGGCGCGGTGAAAATTACAGCCTTGTCGCGCGCGCGGATGACGCGGCCTTTGTGACCCGACCCGAGGTAAACTTCGCCGTCTCGCGCCGCCACCGCCGTCCATAGCGCCGACTGCCCGTCTTCGAATGGCGCGGTCCATGGTGCGGTGACGCGCAGCCGCCCGTCGGCGGTAAGCGAAACGTTCGAAAACTTGCCCCGAAGAAAATCCTGCCGCGTGGTCATCTCCCAGGCGGTGGTGGAGGCGGCCCAAGCGGCGCCACCGAAAACGAGCGCGGCCAGCGCCTTCATTCCTTTACCTCGATCTGGATGGTGCGCGTCCCGGCGGCTACCGCGTCGCCCAATCGAATCTCGAACTCCGCCAATCGCGCGCCTTGCTGCGTAGCCAACAGCGGAGCGGGAGAAGAACGCGCCAATAGCAGGTTCATCCCGGCCGGAACGTTCGCCAAGTCCACGCCTCCGGCTTGGAAGCTCGCGTCCGGCCGCCATACCCGCACCCACGCGCTCGAATTCGGGCGCAGAGAATTCAACTGGGCGACCAGTTGCGCGGGCGGTTTCGAGCCGGCCGAGAACAAACTTCGCGACTCGGCGAAATTCGTGGTGGCGCCATCGGCGGCGGTGACGTTTAAGGGGCCTAAAGGCGCGCCCACCGGCACGGTGTAAGAGAACCGTTCCACCCGCTCGCGAGCGCCCGACGAAAGCGCCACCGCCAACTCGACGGCGTCGCCGGGCCGGACCGTCCTCCGCGAAGCCGTGAGTTGTTCGATTTGCCAGATTTCGCGCGATTCGCCCGCCGCCACCGACAACCGAATCTCCCGCACGCGCACCGGGGAGCCGCCCGATTGCAGCAGGCTCGAAAGCGGTGCGGCGGCGGATAACGACGCGACAATCGGCGTATTCACGTCGCCCGCGAACGCCTGATTTAGCTGGAGCGGCGGCAGTCCGTCCTCGAACCTCACTTCGCCGCGCACCGACACCGTGGACGAACCAAGCGTTCGCTCCGTCGAATCGATCGCCGAAAACAGGATCATTTGCAGCAGAAACGGAGTCAGGCTCGATTCGCGCGCCATCTCCATGCGATACCGCTCGCGGCGCGAGGCTCCGGCGACCTCGATGGTTACGGGAATGGTGGATGCGCGGGCGTTGAGCTTCCCGGCGATGGCCGTGTTGCCGTCCGTAGTGACGACGCCCAGAGGCTCGCGGCTGGCCGAAATCTTGTAGCTCACTTCAATGCTCGGCAGCAGGGTGATCACTTCGGCGCGAGAGAACGGAAGCTCGGTAGAACCGAGCGAAAGAAACCGGTGGCCGAAGGCGTAGACGCGGTCCCGGTCCACGTGCGTTACCGTACCGTCCGCGCCGATCTGCATGTCGCCCGATACGAGCAGAACGCTGATCATCGATCCGGGCTCGAGTTTCGGGCTCGTTCCGCCCCCACCGCCGCCCGATCCCTGTCCGCCGATCCCTTGCAAGGGCGACAGACCCATTTCGCGCCATCGTCCGGCGAAATGCTCGACCGTTCGGGCCGTGAACCCGGAGAATCGTACCGGTGTCGCCACCTCCGCGAGGCGTGCGTCGCCCCACTTGATTTCGGCGCGAGGCCCAGCCACGGTACCGGAGGGAGAAGCGGCGATCATCTCTTCGATAGGGCGAATCCCGGCGATCGGTTCTTTCGAGAAGGGAAATGCGAGCGCCACCGCCCCGGCGAGTTTGCCCCCGATCCAGACCGGACTGCCGGACATCCCTTGCAGGACGCCCGTACGTTCGATCGGGCCGCCGGAGAGCCGGGCGAGGACGATGTTCTGGCGCGGACCGACGTTTTCGAGCACTCCCAGGACTTCCACCTGGAACTCCTCGATTTTTCCCCCGGAAAACACCGTTCGCCCCACGCCTTTTTGTCCGGCCTGAATCCCGGATACGGGCAAAAACGTATTCTGACCTGGGGCGGAAGCCGCCGATAGGATCGATAGAGCGAGAATGAACCTCACGGGCGGCACTTCCTTTAGAGTATGCTCAAGGGCGGCTTGGTTTCTGCCGGTTTGTCTTTTTGTCCCGCCCGCTTTCTGGATAGGACTCCGGATAGGACTATAGTTCTGTACCGGAAATCGTTGTTGGTTCAATGGCGCTGTGATTTACTAGGGATGAGGTGGATATGGGTGCACCCCCACAAACCCCGGTCTTAACCGGGGCTCCGGAACCGGCCGCAACCCCGGTTTCGACAACCCAGGATACGGCGAAAAGCGCCGTGCCGTGGGTCCCGATCGCTTGGTTTTCCGCACTACTCATCGTTTGTTACCTGCCGGTTTTACAACGGCTTGTGACCCAATGGGCGAACGACGAAGACATGGGGCATGGGTTCTTCGTCCCCGCTGTCGCCGGCTACATCCTCTGGCTAAACCGCGAAAAGCTTCTGACCATGCCTTGGAAAGGGAGCAATCTGGGAATCGCTCTGCTGGTATGGGGCGCATTTCAGCTTCTGATCGGCACTCTCGGCGCGGAGTTGTTCCTGCAACGCACCGCGTTCATCGTTTCGCTGACGGGAATGGTGCTGTACCTGGGCGGCATGGCGGTCTTGAAGGAGATGGCGTTCCCCCTGTTTTTGCTGGTTTTCATGGTGCCCCTGCCGGCGATCATCTATAGCCAAATCACGTTCCCGTTACAGTTGTTCGCGAGCGCGGTAGCGGAAACCGCGCTGGGTGCCATCGGCATCCCGGTGTTGCGCGAGGGGAACGTGCTCGAATTGGCGAGCCAGAAATTGTCGGTCGTCGAGGCGTGCAGTGGAATCCGCTCCCTGTTATCGCTGACCTTCCTGTCGCTGGTTTACGGCTTTTTCTTCGATCCGAAACCCGGGATGAAGTGGGTTTTGCTGGCGGCCACGATTCCGATCGCGATCGTAGCCAACGCCAGTCGCGTAACGATTACCGGCATCCTTAGCGAGATCAACACCGAATTTGCCACCGGATTTTTTCATACGGTGGAAGGCTGGGTGATCTTTATGGTGGCCCTCGCGTTACTGATCGCGTTCCACAAGATCGCCAACTTAGTTTGGGGGAGGTTCTCTCGTGCTTAGCTTCCTTTCTTCGCCGCGCGCGCGCATTCTCACCGTCCTGTTGTTGGGACAAGCCGCGCTTCTGATGGGATTTTCGAGGAAGGAAGTGGTTCCTCCAAGCCCGCCGCTGGCGCAGTTCCCGAAAGCGCTACCCGGCTGGGCGCTGCAGCAGGAAGGCGTTGTGGAGAAGGAAGTCCAGGACGTGCTCAAGGCGGACGATCTGCTCAATCGCACGTATGCGGGCGCCGCCGCTCCGGCCGGTCTGAATTTGTTTGTCGCATTCTTTAAGTCGCAACGAACGGGGCAAGCTCCGCATTCCCCCAAGAATTGCCTGCCGGGCTCGGGTTGGGTTCCTTCGGTTTCCGACGTGATCTGGGTTCCCATACCCGGCCGCGAGTCGGCGATCGAGGTAAACCGCTACGTAGTGCAGAAGGGCGATGCGGCGAGCTTGGTCCTCTACTGGTACCAATCGCGCGACCGCGCCGTGGCCAGCGAGTACAAGGCGAAGTATTACGTGGTGAAGGACGCGATCACGACGAACCGCACGGACACCGCGCTGATTCGGGTGGTGGTTCCGGTGTTGAACAAAGACATGGACGGCGCGATGAAGGCCGCGACGGGATTCATTCAAACCAGCTACGGTACGATTCGCCAGTTCCTGCCCGCTTAGCGATAATCGAGAGCGTGATCGCCACGCTCCCACTCATTGCGCTGCTTGCGCAAACGCCCGCTCCGGCCGCGGCCCAGCCCGCCGGTCCCGATCATCGAGGCGATTCGCTCGCCCGATCGATGGACAGCGCCATCTTCTACCTGAAGCTTTCCGGTATTGCGGAAGTGGATCAGGTTAAGTACACCAGCCTTCCGCCCGCCAAGGCGGCCGTACCCACCGCGCCGGGCGCGAAGAACCCGTTGATTATCTCCGCCTTCACGTTCATTCCCAAGGGGCTCGATCGATCGAAGAAGCATCCGCTGATCGCCTATGTACATGGCGGAGTGCATTCGAACTTCTCGACTTCGTCGCTGCACCATATCCAGGAGTTGATCGAGCAAGGCTATAGCGTGATCGCACCGGATTACCGGGGCTCGACGGGTTACGGCGCGGGATTTTGGCGCGACATCGACTACGGCGGGCGCGAAAACGAAGACGTGCACGAGGGCGTGAAGTGGATGCTCGAAACGTATTCGTTTCTCGACCCGAAGCGCGTCGGCATCATCGGTTGGAGCCACGGGGGAATGATTACGCTGATGAATATCTTCCAGTGGGCGGACGATTATGCGGTGGCTTACGCGGGCGTTCCGGTGAGCGATTTGGTGGCGCGGCTGGGGTATCAATCGGAAAGCTACCGGCGGCTGTTTTCGGATAGCTACCACATCGGAAAAACGGTGCGCGACGACATCGCGGAGTACCGCCGCCGGTCGCCGGTGAATCACGTGGACAAGCTCCGGACGCCGCTGTTGGTGCACACCAACACGAACGACGAAGACGTCAATGTTCTCGAGGTGGAGCACCTCATCACGGCGTTGAAGGCGGCGGGGAAGAAGTTCGAGTACAAGATTTACGAGAACGCGCCCGGCGGGCATTCTTTCAACCGGCTGGACACGAAACTGGCGCGGGATTCGAGGGCGGAGATTTACGCCTTCTTGCGGCCCTATTTGAAGCCGGAAGTTCCCAAGAAATAAGCGGTTGTGCTATTTTCGAAGAATCCGAAACCGCCGGTCAGCGGGCGTGCTGCGCAATCTTAACCAAGTTCGCGGGCACGTGGAGGAGGCCCGGGGGTGGCTAGTCCGCCCCCGAGTTCGAAAAGCATTTATGACCGATCCCGCCGAACTGGTCGATACGCTGCCTTCCGGCGCGAAGGTGAAGCGAAGAAGCCTCCGCATGCGGGCCTGTTCCGAAACCGACGCCAAAGGCAAACTATGCGCCGGCCACTTGAAGCGCTGGTATGGAGCGCCGCGGGATTTCTCGGCGCGGTATGGGGCGGAACTATACCGGTGCGAAAAATGCCACACTATCTACTTGCCTCATCCCAGGGAAGTTCCGCGAACCGGGACTTTAGCTTGGTGAGGTTTCCCGGCCGCGGGTAGATAGGGACCGCATCGGAGCAGGCTAGGTGAGATTAGCGTCTCCTCCACCGATGCGGTCCGCCCGCGTGATGGGGCTTGGGACCGCACTGTCGCCCTCCAATCCGCCGCCAGCGAAGGACCCGCGTCCAACTATTCCCCCGCAAGGCCATCGAATCGGAGTCGCAATCGCGCTCCCGGGCGAGAACCGGTCAATTCTAAAGAACGTTGGAGCCTTTACGCAAAAAACCCCTCCGTTGCAACCGCGTTTCCAACCCCAAGGGCGGCGGCCGATTGCAACAGAGGGCAGGTTTTAGAGTGACTCCATCAATTCACCACTCATAGAGCAATCGCGGCTCCATTCGGGCTACTGGGTTTCGTACTCCATCCAAAGGGGTTAGCCGGGCGTTGTCCATTAGGTCGCCTTGGCTTTGGCTAACGGCTGTGTCGATGTGACACACTGGCGGATTGAGACCGCTCGCCCTGTTGTTGGTTTCCCTAAGCGCCTTCGCCCAGCAGGAAGAGGATTTTCGCGTCTACACGGAATCGCCCCGCATTTTCCTCCGGCCCCAGCGCTTGCGCTTGGTTCAGCGCGAGAAGGAGCGGCAGTCGATCCGCTGGCAGCAGTTCGAAGCTTTGATGGTGGGCAAGGCTCCGATGCCGGAAGCCGGGTTCGCCAACGCGCTCTTCGCGCAAACAACCAAAGACAAGAGCTACTGCGCGGCGGCGGAGCGCGCAGTGGGCAACGACACGCGCCAAATGGCGATCGTCTTCGATTGGTGCGGCGCGCCGGCGGCCCTGACCGCCAAGCTGAAGGTCTCCGCCGAGCGCTTGGCCTCGGCCAACGACGTACCTTCTCTACGGACGCGGGCGCTGGCGGCGGTGGCGCTCGCCGAGGCGGACCCAGCTTGGAGCGAAGCCGCGATGAAGGACGTCGTCGTGCGGGGGTGGCGCGGCACGATCGTACCCTCGATTCGCGCCGGGAAGCCGATTCCGCGCGCGCATACGCTCGCGCTGTTCGAACTGCTGCACGTCGTCCGCGACAACTTGAACATCGATCTGCGCGACCCGGTGCAAGGCCTATTCCGCGATCTGCCGGTGCTGATGCTGCTGAGCTACTATCCGGCGGCGTACCCCGGCGCGGAGAACGAATTTCGCGTTCCTTACTACACCTCGGACGGCGAACCGGATTTGAAGATCGCCGCCGAATCGCGCGCCGCAGAGCTCGCGATGGTGGCCTTCGACAATAATCCGGTCGAAATCCAAAGTCTGCAATCGTGGCTGCTTCAGGATCGCTACCTGATGCGCGGAACGTTCGGCATCGTCTACGAATACCTTTGGGCGAATCCCTACCAGCCCGGCATCACCTACCATTACCTTCCGAACGTCTTTCACGATAAGCGCGGCGGCCGGCTGTTCATCCGGTCCAATTGGGAGGAGGACGCGACGTACTTCGTGTACGACAACGGCGCGGGGCAAGTGTTTGTGAACGGCAAACGCGCCGACGTGAACGTGGCGGCCCAAGCGAAGCCGATCCGGATTGGCGCGGCGACGATCGTGCTGGGGAAGACCCCGATGAAAATCGAAACGGGATACACCGTCGAGGAGCGCGGTAATCAACCGCTCGAACCCGGGGAAAAGCGGATCGAGGAAGACTGGTTCGTCGTCGGCCTAAAGCCGGGCGCGCGTTACGATATCGAGGCCGACGACGAGGAGTTGGCGGAAGGCTTCGCCGACGCAGGCGGTACGCTGGCGCTGCACTACTCGTTTCCGCGCACGATGACGGTGCGGATTCGCGAGACATCCGTTTCGCGTCCATAATGAAGGCATGCGACTCAATGAAGGCATGCGACTCGCCCTAACGCTGATTCCCTCGCTCTTGTGCGCGGAAACCATTTCCGACGCCGAACGCAAGAGCGTGAGCGATTATCTCGAACGCACCAAGGTCAAACTGGTCGAGACCGTTCGACCGTTGAGCGAGGCGCAGTACAACTACAAGTCGGCGCCGGACCGCTGGTCGATCCGCGAATGCATTGAGCACATTACCGTGACCGAGCGCATGATTTTCGGCGGGATGCAAAAAGCGCTCGCCTCGCCCGCACCCGAAGGGTTAACCAAGGCTCGCGACATGGCGGTAGAGAAGGGCATGCCGGACCGGTCGAAGAAGGTGAAGGCCCCGCAGGAACTCGCGCCGCAGGGTTTGCCGGAGTATGCCACGCCCGCGCAGGCTATCGAGCGGTTCGAGAAAGTGCGCGCCGCAACGAGCGGGTTCGCCGCCACGACGCAAGCCGACCTTCGGGCCCACGGCTTTCCGCATCCGTTCTTCGGCATGCTCGATTTGTATCAGTGGACGCTTGGCATCGCGGCGCACTCGGAACGGCATACCAAGCAGATCGAAGAAGTGATGGCCGACGCGGGCTTTCCGAAGCGGTAACGAAGTTCGCTAGTCCTTCACGAAGACCAACTGGCCGAATCGAGCGTTGTTGTGCGGCGTGGGATTCGGCGTACCCGAATCGGACCACATGCTCAGGCGGCGGTTCGGCTCGACGCCATCCCAGCGGTTCAGATTCACCGTCCAAGTGGCGCCGGGCGGCGGTGGGATTTTCTTCTGCATGTCCCAAAAATTCGACCAGGGAATCGCGAGTTCCAAAGACCAGCCCGCATCCTTGTCGCCCGTCTGATTTAGGGTTCCGCGCAGGTGCGTCGCCAGTTGTACACCCTGGAAATCGGTGTGGTTGAGGTGCAGCGAAGGCCCGGCGAGGTAGTCGTAGAGAACCGCCTTCGCGTTCATTTCCAGGCCGTAGTAGTACGGATTCGCGGGGTTGGGGTTGATAAATATCTCGACGGCGTCGTCGCGATACGTGGGGTCGTCGCGCTTATCGAAATGCGCCACGATGTCCGCGTCGTCGCAGTCGTAAGCGACGTAGAGAAATTCGTCGTCCCACAGAACTTTCGCGGACGTCTTCTGCTTCGCGCCTTTCTGGAAATCCCAGGGGAACAGAAACTCGACCGCCTGCGCGCCTTGCCACGCCGCGTCGTCGAGCTTGCCATCGATGGCGATTCTCGACTTGGCTCGTTTCACTTCGTATTTGGGAATCGGGGGAATGGTCCGCGCGGCGGAGGCCTGAGTCTGAGCTAAAACCGGCGCGCGGCGCGCGAGGTCGAATTTGTCGCCGCTTGCCAGGAAGTAGTATGCCTTGCCGGCCTCGTAGACGGCGACTTTGCTTGGGCCGATCACCTCGAATTGATTCTTCGCGACGACGATGGCCGTCGATTCGTCGATGCCGAGGCCGAGCAGTTCGGGATGTTTGTCGAGCACGGGGAACATATCGTTCTCGCGCTTCCGGGCGAGCAAGTGCTGATCGATCGCCACCGGCGAGAGCATTCCGAAACCTCGCTCGTAGCCGGGAGCCATCATGAGGGTGTTGCCTTCCCGCGCGCCGCGCACCAGGTACGAACCGAGGATGGTCGCCCCGGCGCTGGTCCCGCCCACGACGCCGCCGCGCGCTAGCACCGCCTCGATTTCGCGCTGGGTCCGGGTACCCAAGTAACTATCGACCAGCCGCCATTGCCGTCCGCCGGGGAAGAACACGCCGCGCGCGCGCTTGAGCGGCGCGACAAACTCCTCCGTGTCGGCGATCTTGCGGTCGCGCGTGTGGAGCACGGTGACATCGGTGACGCCCGCCTTTGTGAGAAAGCCGCCCTCGACGCTCTTCGCGTCATAGGCTTCGCGTTCGCCGGCCGTGGGAATCACCACCCAGGGGGCGGACGGCCCGCCCGCGAGCGTGACGAGTCTGGAGACGATTTCCGGGCCGATGGCGCCGCCGCCGATTACCACCAGCGTTCCCGAAGCCGGACCCGATACCGGCACAGCGGCGAGCCACAATAGTGCGAAGTTCATACGATTAAGACCGCCTTTCCGGTAACTCTACGCCCATCGACATCGCGGAGCGCGCGCGGGGCGTCGGCGAAAGTGTAACGCGCCTTGACGGGCACGCGCAGTTTCCCATGGGCGATCCATCGCCCGAGCGCATTATGCGTATCCGAAAGATAATTAGGGTTCGCGCCTAGGTGCCCGCCCCAGAACGCTCCTACGGCGGAAATATTCTTAAGCAGCAGGCGATTCGCGGCAAGCGAAGGAATGCGGCCCGCGGCAAAGCCGACAATGGCGAGCCGCCCGCCGGGGCGCATGCACTTGGTCGAGAGTTCCGTTACGTCGCCGCCGACGGGATCGTAAACGACATCGACGCCCTTCGCCTGTTCGATCCAAGCCGGGTCGCGATAGTCGATAACGCGTTCCGCTCCCAGAGACCGGCAGAAGTCGAGTTTTTCGGGAGCGCCCGCCGTCGCCCAAACGCGCGCGCCAAGCGCGACTCCGATTTCGATCGCCGCTGCGCCGGTGCCGCTTGCGCCCGCATGCACCAGCAGCGTTTCGCCGGGCTGAAGCTTCGCGCGGTCCACCAGAACGAACCACGACGTGTGATAGACGACCAGAAATCCTGCCGCTTGCGCGTCGTCGAGTTCGGGCGGGGCGGGGAAGATCTGGGAGGGCGCGGCGTAAGTTCTCGTGGCGTAACCGCCCTGCCGGACGAAGGCGATTACCCGCTCGCCCGTATCTTCGCGAACGCCGCAGATTTCCGCGCCGGGGATGAAGGGAAACGGGGGCTTGTCCTGATATTGCCCGCGAATCTGCAGCAGGTCGAAGAAATTGATCCCGGCGGCGGCAACCCGGATCGGGATCCCTTCGCCGGATTCGGTTAAGTCGCCCAGACGCAGGCTTTCGGGCTCGCCCCAGTGGTCGACGAACCACGCTTGTGCGGACACCTGGATGAAGGTATCACACGGCTTCGACGGCGATGGCCTGCGCGCAGAGATCGCGCAGTTCCCGCAGGCTGTCGCGGTCGGGCGCGGCGATACCATCCTTGCCGTTCCAATCCGTATACAGACAACCCACGGCCTCTTCGTTCACGACCAAGGGAAGAATGAGCGCGCCTTGCGCTCCGGTGCGCCGCAGGAAACCCAGGTGCGTGGTGGCGCTTTCGTCGAGATACAACTCCCGGCGGCGGGCGAGCGCGAACGCGATGGGGTTGGTGTAGGCGTCCGAGGAATAACGGAATTGTTCGAGAAAGGGTCCGATTTCCTCTCCTGCGCCGAGCCGCCCGGTAATGGTGGCGCCGGTGTTGTCGCGCAAGGCGAGCAGCGCCCGTTGCGTGCCGGCCAGCAGCATCGTTTCGAGCACCGACTGCGTAAACGCGTTGACATCCGACGGCTTCTTGCGGCCCCGGATCAGGGACACGGCTTCGCGCAGCGGAGTGAGCGCCGATTCCCGGGACGGTCCGTCGCCGTTGTCGCCGCTCGCGGACGCTTCCATCGCTTTGCGAATCCGTTTCTCGATGCGCCGGTTGTCCAGAGGCACGGCCGCCTCCGCCCAGACCTCGCGGGTCTTCTTGTAGGCGGTGTCGATAACCGATTGCAGAGCCCTGGTGTCGAGGTCGGCGGCGGTCTTGTAGGCGTAGCGGATTTTTACCAGCCGGTCCGGTACTTCTTCGACCGGCGCGTGATCGAGCGTTTCCGAAACGGCGAAGGCGAACGACGTAACGCCGTGCAGAAAACTGAGGGCGCTGCCCGCGATGGCGCGCGGCTTGGCGGAGCTGATGGTCCGTACGATGTAATCGTGCAGGTTCCAAACTTTGGCGACGCGCTGGCCGAGTTCTTCGTAAGTAAACGACAGAATGTCCTGGCAGGCGCGGTCGCGCGGTTCGCCCGCGGATTGCCGGGCGGCCACTTCCTGATGCAAGGCGGGAAGATGCAGCGCAGCCATCAGCTCGCCTAAATTGCGCAACATGCCGCAAACGTAGGCCTCGGAATCCGGAGTTCCTTTGGGACGGGCCGCAAGTTGACGGGCGAGATTCGCCGTCAGCGTGGCTTTGAGCAGCAGGTCCTGCGCCGCGGTGGAGCGGGGCTGCGGGCGGTTAAGGAACGTCGCCACAAGATTGCGCACGGCGAGATTGCCGAGCAGCCCGACGGCGGCGGGAAGGGCGATCACGCGGCGCCCGGTCTTGTTGACGGCGGTGGAATTGGCCTGCTTCAGAATCGCCGTGGTCAGCGCGACGCTGCGTTCGATCAATGCGGCGATGTCCTCGGTGGAGCGGCCCTCGTCGACCGCCCGCATCACTTCGTAAGTGTGCGCGGAAAAGGCGGGCGCTTCGTCGCGCGAAGCGATGTACTGGACGGCGGAGCGGAGTCGCTCTTCTTTCGAAAGCATTCGTGGGGATCCCTGGCCGCTACTGCTTCGCCAATACAATAGTTCCATGGCGTGGGGCACGCGGCAATTGGGCAAACACCTGAGCTTGGTCCTATTGAGCGCGGGTATTGGAGCGGCGGAGACGGCGCTTCCGGCGGGAGTTCGGGCGGCGCTCGACGCTCGGTATCCGGGCTGGACGCTCGCTCCGGTGAACGGTGAAATCGCCCGCTGGTTCGCCGAATACGGTTTCGATTACGCCCCGAGCGCCGTCACCGGCGATTTCGATAACGACAAGCGGCGCGATTACGCGGTGCAGTTCGTGCGCGGCGGAAAGTCGCTGGTGGTGGCGTTTCTCGATCGGGGCGAGAAGTGGGAGCGGCACGAGTTGACCGACGACGCGCCCGATCCGTTTACGTTTTTGCTGCGCTACTCGCGCGGAGAAAAGGATTTCGATTTCGAAAAGATGAAGCCGTTCCGGTACACGGCGGACGCTCTCGGAGTCATGTACTTTAAGAAAACTCCGTATACGTTCATGTACCGGCGGGGTAAGTTCGTTCGGAAACTCGCGCCGAGCGACGAAGAGTTCGATACCAACTAGCGGACCTAGTTCGTCCCGCGCATGTTGGGCGGTGGAAACGGATACGTGTCGGGCAGTACCTTCACGGCGGTGGTGACCTTGATCGGGTACTTAATGCCGCTCGGGTAGGTCAGTTCGATAAATGACGCCGTGTACCCTTTTGGCGGCGCGGCGATTTTCGCGACGTACCGGCCGGGGGCGATCGCCGTAAGCGGTGTGGAGCGGTACGCCTTGCCGATTTTTTCTTGCCGGAAGTCGCGCGCGTCGGGATTGGTGGCTTGCCACAGCAGCACCTCCGTCGGCTGGTCCGTGCAGTTCACCTCGATGGAATCCGGATTCACTTTCCAGGAGTAGCGTGGGCGCGCTTTCTCCGTGCGAACGAGATCGTAGAAGGCGGCCATCGAAGTAGCGGCGTCGGTGCCGCGGAGCGAGTGGTCGGAGTTCGGCACGTAGCGAAGGTGCTTCTCGCCGGGCAGGTCGTCGAAATAAAACTGCGAGCCGTCGGGTAAAAAGAACTGATCGCCCGCCGAGTTCACGATGTACTTGGGCATCGTGTAGCGCTCGCGGTAACTGTAGGGGTCTTCGATCGCCATCAGTGCGCGATTCTGCGGCGTACCCATCCACGACATCAAATCCTTCGCCACGTAATCGCCTACAGCCGGCGCCCAGAATCCGTAGGCGCGCCAGTGGTGCGACATCGATTTCTCGACATTCAGGACGTCGATCACTAGCGGCACGATCGCCTCGACGCGTTTGTCGACGGCGGCGGTGGTCCAGGTGGTCCAGCCGCGCTTGGAGCCTCCGGCGACAACGAATTTCGCGACCGTCGCCCGTCCGCCCGCGTCGCTCGCGGCGAACGCCGTAATCGTGTCCATCGCGCGGACGGCGGCTTTCGTCATCGGCAAGCGCAGCGGCCATTTCTCGTCGCCGGTCTTCAAAAACTTATCCCAGGTGTAGGCGATGATCTCGTCCTCGACGAAGCCTTTGGGTGCGTCGGGGAACTTCAGCGGTTGGCTCGGCACCATGCGCAATTCGGCGACGAACGATCCCGTGGTCAGCGCCGTTTCCGTGAGCGAGATGTCCGGGTTCGCGGGCGGCTTGGAGGTATTGCTACCGCCGGTGACAAAGAGAAATCCGGTGGTCCCCGTCACTTGGTTGGGACGAACGATCGTCAGCCAATGCTTCCACACAGGCTTATCGACTTCGGCTTCCGTCAACCATTGCTGCGAAGTCATTTCGAGAACGTAGGCCCGATATTTGCCGCCGCCATCAATGGTGTTGACGAGCTTCCATTCGTAATTCGCGTCGGGTTTCGCGACGTACCGGTCGAGCGCGGTTTCCGCCGCCGTGGCGGCGAGATAAACCGAAACTAGGCAGACGGGGGCTAGTAAGTGGCGCATGTTTATTTCACCGTGGGGTACTTGATTCCGAGTTGATCCAAGTACGTCGGGTACTTGGAGGGGTCGTAGTAGAACTTCTTCAATTGCTCGCGATAGCGGTCCTGCTTGTCTTTGTTGAGTTCGATGGCCGGCTGGTCCTCGGCGGCAATGATCGGAACATACTTCTGGTCTTTCGTTTGGACTTCGTGGAAGTACTTCCACGCGTCCGCAATCAGCGCGGGTTGCGTCAGATAGTCGAGCGCGGTCAGCGCCTGCACCTTAGCCCCGGCGAGCGAGCCTTTGTGCGCGATCGGAGTCGCCATCGCGATCGCGTTTGCCCAGTGATGACCGGGCAGTCCGGGAATGTTGGCCGGGTAGCGCATGTAGGTCATCGGCATCACCCAGGAGATGTCGCCCACGTCGTCCGATCCGCCGCCGCGCCGCATCTCTTCCTTCGGCGGTTCGTCGAGTTTCTCGATCTTCGTTTTCAGACCGTCCTTTTGCGGCGCGTTGATCTCGCGCTGCAGCGCTTTGGCGAGCGTCTGGTCGGCGTCGTTCCAGGTGGGCATGCCGACCATCTCGATGTTCTTGTGTTGCACTTCGGCGATCGCCTTGTTGAAGTGCGTAGGCCAGGCGGAGCCGACGATCCGCTTGCTCACAGTCGTGCCGGTCATCAGCGTCGCGCCCTTCGCCATCGTGTCGCCCAATTCCATCAACTCCCGAATGTGGATGTAGTCGAGTTCCCGGAAGTAATACCAGACCGTCGCCTCGCTGGGCACGACGTTCGGCTGATCGCCGCCGTTGGTGATGACGTAGTGTGAGCGTTGCTGCGTGCGCAGGTGTTCGCGCTTGTAGTTCCAGCCCGCGTTCATCAACTCCACCGCGTCGAGCGCGCTACGTCCTCGCTGCGGAGCGCCCGCCGCGTGCGCCGCCTCGCCCTTAAACGTGTACTGGATCGAAGCGAGACCGGTGTTGATCGCGCTTTGTCCGTAGCTGGTTCCGAACTCGTTGCCGACATGCACGCCGAGCATGATGTCGACGTCCTTGAACAATCCCGCGCGGATGAAGAACGCTTTCGTCGCGACCAGCTCCTCGGCGACGCCCGGATAAATTTTCAAAGTGCCCTTCACGTTGTGCTTCGCCATCAGATCCTTCAACACCAGCGCTGCGACGACATTCACCGCCATGCCCGAGTTGTGCCCTTCGCCATGGCCCGGTGCGTTTTCGATAATCGGGTCGTGATAAGCGACTCCGGGTTTTTGCGACGCTCGCGGAATGCAATCGATATCGGTGATGAATCCGATCACGGGCTTCGCGTTCGCGTTGTTCGACCAGGTCGCCACCCACGCGGTCGGTATGCCCGCGACGCCGCGCTCCACCCGGAATCCATTTTTCTCCAGTAAGGCCGTGAGATACTTCGAAGTTTCGTATTCCTGGAAGCCCAATTCCGCGAAACTGAAGATCGTGTCCACCATCTCCTGGACCAGCTTTTGCCGCTTGTCGGCCTCGGCGAGCGCTTCTTTTTTGAGTGCCGCTAGATCCTGCGCGGCTAAGTTATGCGCGGAAAGCGCGGCGAGTGCGAGCGGCCAAACCGGTACACGCTGAAACATGAATCGAGTGTACTCTTCGCGCCTGCCCTGGAGGGCGAAACCGAACCGTCTGGCGCGCCTGCGGGAAGAGGTTCGCGATTATCTCGACCTGACCGTTTCGAATCCCACGCAGGCCGGAATCGAGTACTCAGAAGATTTGCTGGACGCGTTGCGCGATCACAGGGCGTTGACTTACGAACCTTCGGCGATGGGTTTAGTCGACGCTCGACAGGCGGTGTCTCGTTATTACCAAGGATCGGTACCGCCGGATCGCATTTTGCTGACGGCCTCGACGTCGGAAGCTTATTCCTATTTGTTCAAGCTGCTGTGCGATCCCGGCGACGAAGTACTAGTCCCGCAGCCCTCCTATCCACTGTTCGAATTCCTCGCCGCGCTGGAAGGCGTGGCCGCGCGGCCGTACCGGCTTTTCTACGATGGCCGATGGTCGATCGATCGAGTCGAAGCGACGCCGCGAACACGCGCGATTGTCGCCGTATCGCCGAACAATCCCACGGGGTCGATGGCCGACGTGGCGGCGTTGCGCGAGTACGGCGTACCCGTGATCGTCGATGAAGTATTCGCCGATTATGCACCGCCACAAGAGCGGTTCGAGGACGTGTTCTATCTCAATGGCATCTCGAAATCCTGTGGCCTGCCCCAGATGAAGCTCGGCTGGATCGTGTTCTCGCGCGAACATCGCGAAGCATTGGAACTGATCGCCGATACGTATCTTTCGCCGAGCGCGCCGGTGCAGTACGCGGTTGCCAGATGGCTCGACCGGGGTCCCGAACTTCGCCGCCCGATTCTCGAGCGTTGCGCCGCGAACGAACGTTGGCTGCGCGAGCGACTACGCGGAACTCCCCTGACACCGCTTGCGATTAACGGCGGCTGGACCGTGCCCATGGAGATTCCGCGAATGAGCGGCGAAGAGGACTTCGTCTGCGACCTGCTGGAGCGTGATCGTGTGCTCGTGCAGCCGGGTTATTTCTACGATTTTCCGCGCGAGGCGTTTATCGTCGTCAGCCTGTTGACGCCGCCCGCTATCTTGGAAGCCGGGATGGAGCGCATCATTGCGGCCTGCGGGTAAATCAATCGAATGTTGAGTTACTGGCGGTCCGTCCTATTCACCATCCCGCTGGCGTTCGCTACCACGGCGATTCTCATCTGGACTTCGTACCTCCTCGCGTTGTTCGACCGCCGCACAGTGGACCCGATGTTCCGCTTCTGGGCGCGCGCGGTGATGCGGGTGTGCGGTGCCCGGCATCGCGCGCGCGGAGTGGAGACGATCGATACCTCGCGCAGCTATATCGTCGTCTCGAATCATTTGAGCCTGATCGATTCGCCGCTGCTGGTGAACTACCTGCCGCTATCCATCCGTTTTCTCGCGAAGAAGGAATTGTTGAAGATTCCCGTCATGGGCGGTTACATGACACGCACCGGGCATATCCCCATTGACCGTTCAAACCCGCGCGCGGCGCTGCAATCGATGAACGAAGCCGCGCGAAAGCTGCAAACCAGCGGACATAGCGTGCTGATTTATCCCGAGGGCACGCGATCGATCAACGGTGAGTTGCAGGAGTTCAAGGACGGGGCGGCGATGCTTGCGTTGAAGTCGGGGTTACCGCTGCTACCGGTGGCCGTCGTCGGCACCAATCGCGTGCTGCCGGCAAAAGGCGTCGTCATCCGTAGCGCGGACATCGAACTTCGCGTCGGCGAAGCCGTAATGCCCGAGGGTCACACTCGCGCTTCGCTCACCGCCGAATTGCGCACGCGCGTCGCTCGGTTATTGGCAAGCTAGAGGTGTGAACGAGACGCTTCCTCCCTGGCCGCTGACGCTCGAAGGCGCGGCGCTGCTGCACCAAATCTGCGCGACCGGATCGCCGGTGCCCGATCATCCCGGCTCGGCGGCGTATCGATTGGTGGGCCGCCCGGAGAAGACGATGCTCGTGCACTTCCGCGATTCGATGGCGGAGTTAAGCGAGATTCCCGGTTGTGACGCCGAGTACTCTTACGTCTCGGTGGTCGAATTGGGCCTCTACGAATCGACGATGAAGTTTTACGCCGAAATGAAAGAGAAGGCCATCGTGCCCGGCTCGCCCGAGTGGGATGCCGCCGCGGCGGAAACTCTCGACCGTCAGCGGAAGGCGATGCACTCGCGCCTCTATCCGGCGATTCCCGATTCCGAGTATGTCTGCTTCTATCCGATGAATCGCAAACGCGACGTGGGCGCGAACTGGTATTCGATTCCTATCGACGACCGCGCGCGCATGATGCACGAGCACGGCTTGAACGGACGCCGATACGCGGGGCGCGTGAAGCAAGTGATCTCCGGCTCCATCGGGTTCGAGGAGTGGGAGTGGGGCGTCGATCTCTTCGCCGCCGATCCGCTCGACTTCAAGCGGTTGATCTACGAGATGAGATTCGACGAAGTGAGCGCGGTGTACGCGGAGTTCGGACCTTTCTTTGTTGGACGGCGCTTACACGCCTAGGGGTGGAAAGACGCGTTTAGCGCGTCAGCTTGAAGCCGAACACGCGCTCCGCCTCGCGATAGTCGAGCTCTTCGGTCGTGTGGAACGCGCGCCGGAACCAGTCCGTTAAATCCGTACCCGCCACTTCGGAAGCCACGGCGCGAAACTCGTCGAGCGTGTAGCCACGCTCGCGAGGATAGCGTTCCAGCGCGAGCCGCATCACGTGGTCTAGCGACTTCGCACCGTTGGTCGCTGCGCGAATCCGGGCGTCGAGCAGCATACCCACCGCCGCGCCTTTCGCGTAATAGCTGATGGTGGTGCGCGCCGAGTTCTCGCTGGGCCGGTAGAACTTGATCCATGTATCGAAGCTCGATTCGGCGAGCGTCTGCACCTTTCGTCCCTCGCTTGCCTGCACGCTCTCCACTTGCCGCCGCAACTCCTCTCGATACTCGTCCTCGCCGATGACGCCCGCACGCCGCAGAGCCACCGCGGCGTAGTACGTCGTGAAGCCTTCGGCGATCCCCAGCGAAGGCGTGTACTGCTCTTCTTCGTACTCGCCGGGCGCGATCTCGCGGGGCCGCAGCCGCTTGACGTTCCAGAGATGGAATAACTCGTGGCTCGCGAGATTGAGCCATCGCACGTAGGTCTCGCGGCGTTTCGTCGCGTCGTGCGAGGCCATCATCACGGTAGAGGCGGCGTGTTCCATCCCGCCGCCCTTGCTCGAAAGGATGTTGAAGAACGTGTATTCGGGGACGGGGAACGCGCCCCAAATCTCGCGTTGCGCGCGCACCAGCTTGCGCAGATCGCCCACCGACTTCGCGCCGTCCCACGCGCCTTTCTCGCCAACGTTGATCAACTGGATCGACGCGCCGTCGCTCTCGAAGGCGTGACGCACGGGATTGCCAAGAACGATCGGCGAATCGATCAACTCTTCGTAGTCGCGCGCGCGATATGTGTGCGGCGCGATAAGCGGTATCGGCGCAACCGAGGTTCGCCACGCGCGCGGCAATTCGAACTTCACTTCGTGCGGACGTTCCACGCCGTCGGCGAGGGTGAGGAACGTCGGCTGTCCGTTGATCAGCGCGAAATCCGTATCCACGTAGTTGTCCTGTACGTGCATCGAATTCGCGTAGAGCCGATAACGCACGGTGACGCTCGGGGCGCCGGTCGAAGGGACGCGCCAGCGGTTCTTGCGAATCTTCTCCGTGCCCGGGGGACCGTCCAGCCGCTCGATGTGTTGGGCGTACTCCCGCACGACATACGCCGTCCACACCGCCATCTTGAGCGTGACCGACACGCGGCCCTCGGTGGGATAGACGGCCTCGACTTCGACGTGGTGGCTCGCCGGATCGGGGAAGCGCAACGTGTAACGGATAGGCGCTACTGCCGGATCGGCTAGTAGCGAATGCGCGGCGCAAACTGCGACGATCAAAAGACTCATGCCCGCCGATAACGAAGTTAAAAAGCCCGCCACGGCGCGGCTACGCGACCTCTGGCCCGATATCGCCGAACTGGTGCGCCCGCGGCGCGGAGTACTGCTGATCGGTCTGTTGTTGATCGTCGTCAATCGTGTCGCCGGGCTCGTGCTTCCCACTTCCACAAAGTACTTGATCGACGATGTAATCGGAAAGCGGCAGGTGGAGATGCTGGGGCCGCTGCTGGGCGTGGTGGTGCTCGCGACCCTCGTACAGGGAGTAACCTCGTTCACGCTCACGCAACTGATCTCGAAGGCCGGTCAGCGGCTGATCGCCGAAATGCGGCGCAAAGTGCAAGCGCATGTTGGACGGTTGCCGGTGAGCTATTACGACTCGAACAAATCCGGCGCGCTGGTGTCGCGCATCATGAACGATGTCGAGGGCATCCGCAACTTGGTCGGCACCGGGTTGATCGAGCTTCTGGGCGGATTGCTCACCGCGGTTTTCGCCCTCTTCATGCTGCTGCGAATCTCGCCGCTGCTGACCGGCGTGGCGCTGGCGGTGGTGCTTTGCTTCGGCGCGGTGTTGGGCCGCGCGTTCGGGCGAGTCCGCCCGATTTTCCGGGAGCGCGGGAAGATTTCGGCGGAAGTGACCGGGCGGCTTACAGAATCGTTGGGCGGAGTGCGCGTAGTGAAGGGGTATCACGCCGAGGCTCGCGAAGAGAGCGTGTTTGGCGCCGGAGTGACGCGGCTGCTCGACAACGTGATGAAGTCGATGACCGCGATTTCGACGATGAGCCTCGCTTCGACGGTACTGATGGGCGGAGTGGGGGCGCTGGTGATGTATCTTGGCGCCCGTGAGATTCTAGCCGGCAGCCTGACGCTCGGCGGGTTCGTCACGTTCACGGTATTCCTCGGATTTCTGGTCGCGCCCGTGTTTCAGATCGTCGGTATCGGCACGCAGCTGACGGAGGCGATTGCCGGTCTTGAGCGCACGCGCGAGGTGTTGCGCGAAAAGCGCGAGGACGAAGATCCGAATCGCACCCGAGCCATCGGTCCTCTGCGCGGCGATGTGCGTTTCGAGAACGTCGGTTTCGCCTACGAGGAAGGCAAGACGGTGCTGGAGGACGTCAGCTTCGAAACGCCCGCGGGAACGGTCACCGCGCTGGTAGGGCCGTCGGGTTCGGGCAAATCCACCATGATCGGTTTGGTCGCGGCGTTTCACGCGCCGCGCTACGGGCGAGTGACGGTGGACGGCATCGATCTGACAACGGTGTCGCTTGCGAGCTACCGGTCGCAGTTGGGCGTGGTCTTGCAGGAAACGTTTCTGTTCGACGGCACGATCCGCGAGAACGTCGCATTTTCGCGGCCCGGGGCTAACGAGGCGGAAATTCTCGAAGCCTGCCGCATGGCGCGCGTGGACGAGTTCGCCGAGAGCTTCGAGAAGAAGTACGAAACGATCGTCGGCGAGCGCGGAGTAAAGCTATCGGGTGGCCAGCGCCAGCGAGTCTCGATCGCGCGGGCGCTGCTGGCCGATCCGCGCATCCTGATTCTCGACGAAGCCACCTCGAGCCTCGACTCCGAATCGGAGGCGCTCATTCAAGAGGCGCTCGCGAAACTGATGAGGGGGCGGACGACGTTCGTCATTGCGCACCGCTTGTCCACCATTCGGCGTGCAGACCAAATCTTGGTGGTGGATGGCGGGCGGATCGTTGAGCGCGGGACTCACTCGGAACTGTATGCCGCGCGGGGACGCTATTGGGACCTCTACACCAAGCAGCACGGAATCGAGAGTAACTTGTTCCTGCCCGGCGCGGAGCCCGAGGAGGAAGTGGCCAAGGCGCGCGCGTTTACCGACACGAGCTTACAAGGGGCTTTGCGGCTCTAGCCGGTCACTTAGTCCGGTACGGCGGCCATCCAGTAGCCGGCGCGCGTCCGGACTTTCAGGTCGGGCTTATTGACGATCACTTGAATCTTGTGCCAGCCGCCTTCGATTTTGTTGTTCGGGTTGTAGCTGAGTAAATACTGGCTGTGTAGTTCTTCGCCGATCTTCGTGATTGCCTCTTCGAGACCTTTCAAGCCGGTGAAATTCTGCTCCACGCCACCCGAGTACTTCGAGTAAACCTCTTGCGGATTATCCACGAAGATCGCTTTTGTGGCGGTGAAGATTTCGCCGATCACCGGGAAGATGCTCCCGAACGTTCCGCCATAACCCATCTGCATCGCGGTGTTCGGCGTTTGGGGAGCGCCGGGCGGTAAGGGCCGCGCGGATACGGGCACGGGCGAGGGCTTCGGCGGCTGCGGCGCGGTGGAGATTTTGTTGATCCATCGCGACATGTTTACGGGATACACGATTACGTTATGCAGCTCGATGTCTTGTAGCGCTTCGCGAATCTTGCCTTCGCTGCCGTTGTCTTTCGTTTCGGCGATCAGGAGCAGGATGCGGCGGCGGTTCGAGGGACGGTTCTTTAGCAAACGCACGCCCTCGATCACCGCATCCGTCTGCCGCGAAGTGTAGCTGCCGGGCTTGAGTTTGGCGAGCGCCTCGTTGAGCTTCTTACCGTCGTTGGTGAACTCCTGCAATACCTGCAAGCGATGATCGAAAGCCATAATCGCCGCTTCGCCTTGTTCGCCGATGACGATGCTCTCGATCATCGATCCCATCTTGCGCACCGCAGGAAGAACTAACTCCGTCTGCGCGCTCGATTGGATCGCGATCACCAGCGAAATCGGAATAAAGCTAACGTCTTCCTGAATGATCTGCTCTTTGTCGTTGTCGAGCAGACGAAAATTCTTCGGTTCCAGTCCATTCACGTAGTTCCCGTTCTTGTCGAGAACGGTGGTGGGCGCGACGACGATGTTGACGCGTGTAGTAATCCGGAAATCTTTCTGCTGATCCTGCGCCGTCATACTAACGGCGAGTAACGCTGCCAGTAGTTTCATCTGCGGTAATCTCCACTTTTTCCGCCGGTCTTTTCGAGTAAGTAGACGCGCTCGATGGAAATCGATTTGTCGAGCGCCTTGGTCATGTCGTAAATGGTCAGCGCCGCCACCGCCGCCGCCGTGAGCGCTTCCATCTCGACGCCGGTGGGTCCCATAGTCGTCGCCTGCGTCGAAATCGTGATTCCTTCCGCCGTCGTCGCAAACTCAACCGAGACGTGCGAAAGCGGTAGCGGATGGCACATCGGAATCAAGTCCGACGTCCGCTTGGCGGCCATGATGCCGGCGACGCGGGCCACTTCGAGCGGGTCGCCTTTGGGATTCGCCGGAAGCGCCGCAAGTACTTCCGCCGACAGTCGCACGAAGGCGTGCGCGCGCGCTGTGCGCTTCGTCGCGGACTTGTCCGAAACGTCCACCATGCGAGCCTCGCCGTCCGCGCCGTAGTGGGATAGTTGACTCACTTGAGCAGCACTCCGATTGGGTCGCCGGCGTTCCAGGTGGCGCGCTCGCGATCGGCCACGAGAAAGCAATCGGCGCGAGAGAGTGAGGCAACGTCGCTCGATCCTTGCCACGCGAGCGGCGCGACACGCCCTCCGCGAACTACAGCGGGAAGAAATCGAGTGAGGCCGGGCTTGTGCGAAAACGGTTTCTCGAGAGGCAGCGTTGGCAGGAGGAAAGCCGGTGCGCACTCGCCCCCTAGCCTTCCGACGGCCGTGCGAGCGAACAATTCGAACGTCACCATGGTCGAGGCGGGATTTCCCGGCAGTCCGAAAAAGTAAGTCGATTTCGCTTGGCCGAATACTAATGGCTGACCGGGTTGAATGAGTACGCGATCGAAAAAGAACTCCGCCCCAAACTCGGAAAGTACTCGCTCCACTAAGTCGTACTTACCCGCCGATACGCCGCCCGATAGCAGGAGTAAGTCCGCCTCCAACCCGCGTGCCACCAATTCGCGAGTGGACTGTAAGTTGTCCCGCGCGATGGGCAGAATTTCGGGGACGCCCCCGGTGCGGCGAACCTGCGCCGCTAGCGCATAGGAGTTCGAGTTCCGCACTTGGTTATCGCGCGGAGTTTCGCCGATCTCGACGATCTCGTCGCCGGTTGCGAGAATCGCGACTCGAGGAAGCACGAACACTTCGCACTCGCTAGCGCCGACGGTTGCGAGCCAAGCGACATCGGCGAATCCCAGGCGCTTGCCCGCCGCTATCGCGACGGCGCCCGCACGCGCCTCGGAGCCTTGCGGATTGACAAACTCGCCGGGGGCGGCGGGCCGTTCCGTTTGTATGAACTCGTCTTCGCGGCTAACGTGTTCGACCATAACGACCTGATCCGCGCCCGCCGGTATCGGTGCGCCAGTCATGATCTCGACGGCTTCGCCTAAACCCAGGTTTCCGGAGAAAGTTTCGCCGGCGCGCACTTCGCCGATAACATGCACACGACCCGGCAAATCGGCGCTGCGCACGGCGAATCCGTCGCGAATCGAACGCGCCACGGGCGGATAATCGCGGTCGGCGATTACGGGCTGCGCCAGCACACGCCCCGCCGCCGTATCCAGCGAAACGGTCTCGCGAGGCGGTTGCGCCGGGGCCACGCGCGCCAACACGGCCGCGCGTGCTTCTTCAAACGTGACGGTCACTTGTCCTAGTTTATGCTTGGGCTTTGCCGAACCGACTGCCACTCGCCGAGCAGGCCCGCTTGATCGCCGAGGGCGAGCTTTCGCCGGCCGAATTGTGGAAGGCGCATCGGGACGAAATCGAACGTACCAATCCGAAGGTGAATGCGTTCGTCCGGTTGTTCGATGAGCCGGGCCAGCTGGTCCCCGGTCCGCTGCACGGCGTGCCGGTGACGATTAAGGACAGCTTCGACATCGCCGGTTATCCGACTTACTGCGGCAGTAAGTTGCGGCTAACTCATCGCGCCGATCGCGACGCGGCGGTAGTTACTAAGTTGCGCTCGGCGGGCGCGGCGATTCTCGGCAAGACCAACACTCCGGAATTTCTCGCGAACTACGAGAGCGACAACCACATCGTAGGCCGCACGAATCATCCACGAGACCTGTCGCTGACCGCCGGAGGATCGAGCGGCGGCGAAGGGGCGGCCATCGCCGCGTACATGTCGGCGGGCGGCATAGGGTCGGACGGCGGAGGCTCCGTGCGCTGGCCCGCGCATTGCTGCGGGATTGTGGGATTGAAGCCGACACCGGGACGCATTTCGGCGGCGGGGCACTTCCCGTCCATCTCGCATCCCGGCGGCATGATGGGCGTCGCGGGTCCGATGGCGCGTACCGTTCGAGACGTGCGGCTGCTGTTCGATGTCTTGACCGGCTACGACACCGACGATCCGTTCTCCGCGCCCGTCGCGCCGCCGAAGATCGAGAAGCCGCGTATCGGACTGTGGCCTCGCTTCTACTCGACACCTGTGCAACTCGAGTGCTCCGCCGCCGTCGAAAACGCGGCGCGGAGACTCGCCGATGCCGGGTACATCGTCGAAGAATTTACGCTGCGCGGGTTGGAACGCGCGCCAAACCTCTGGGCGTTCCTCTTCACCGAACTCTCTGCGCCATTCACGCGCGAACTCATCGAAGGACGCCGCGAGGAAACGCACTGGAGCGGCACCGAGTTTCTCGACGCGATCGAGGGGCGCCCGGAGCCGACCGGCCGCCGCGTCGTCGAAGTGCTCTCCGCGCGGGACGCCATGCGCGCGCAATTGCTGCGCCAGATGCGCGAGTATCCCGTGATCTTGACCGCCGGTGCGGGCATGACCGCGTTTCCGCATCGCGCCCGCCGCTTCGCCACGCCCGAAAAAGAGATTGGGCTCTTCGAAGGGACGTTCCCTTTGGTGTGGGCCAACTTACTGGGATTGCCCGCGCTCGCCGTCGCCGGAGCGCAGTTAGTGGGAGTGCCATGGTCGGAAGAAACGCTGCTGGACGTCGGCGAAGCGTTCAGTTCCACTTAGGTCTTAGGTCCACTTCAGCAACGATCGCTTCTCGATCTTAGCGTCGTCCAACTCGATTCCGAATCCCGGCTTGTCGTTCAACGCAATGAAGCCGTCTTCGACGCGCGGCGGGTTCTTGTCGAAGTGGTAGTAGCTCGCCATCTTCAGGATCAGGAACTCCACCAGCGGGCAGGTCATCGGCGATTGGCTCGCCACCACATGCAGCGCGGCGTGAATGTTGTGGCCATGCGGAATCACGTGCACGTCGTGCGCCGAGGCGATCGCGCAGATCTTCACGAGTTCGGAAACGCCGCCGCACCATTCGGGATCGGCCTGCACGACGTTCAACGCGTTGGCTCGCAGGTAATGCTCGACTTCCCAACGCCCGTAGAAATGCTCGCCGGACGCGACCGGGATCGATGTCGCGCGCTTCAACGCGGCGAAGCTCTCGATCTTGTCCGGCGCAAAAGCCTCTTCGATCCAGCGCGGCCGGTACTGCTCCACTTGCTTCGCCCACGCGAGCGCGTAGTTCAAATCCCAACCCATAAACGCGTCGAACATCAGATCGACGTCATCGCCGACCGACTCGCGCAGGTTGTGCACCATCGCGACATTCTTCGCGAGTCCCTCGGAGCCGTCGCCCGGCCCCCAACCCATAAACCATTTCTGGTGGCGGAATCCGCGGGACTTCAACTCCGCCGAACGGGCGCGAATCTTTTCCGGTTCGAGCGACGATCCCAGGCAGCTTCCGTAAGCCGCCACTCGGATGCGGGTCGGCCCGCCAAGCAGTCGATACACCGGCGCGTTGAAGGCGCGCCCGCGCAGATCCCACAGCGCGTTGTCCACCGCCGAAATCGCCATCATGAAGTGCCCGCCGCGCGAGTGGCGATTCAAGCGGTGCATCTGATCCCACAGCGTCTCGCCGGCCAGCGCGTCGCGGCCCATCAGGAAGGCGCGCAATTGTTGATCGACGACGATCGCGGCTTCTTTGTCGACCGGCCCGTACCAGCCCTCGACGTCGCCCGCGGCGATCTTCAGATAGATCGCGCTCGCGTTCACCGTGGCGATTCCGCGCACGCCGTCCCGATACTCGCGCGGACGCTTGCCGTCGTAAATGTGAATGGGATTGACTTGGTGCTGTTTATCGACGCCCGTGTCGGTTTCGCGCTTCCCCTCGACGCGCCAGAGTTCCACCGCGCGAATCGGCAGCGGTTTCGATTGCGCGAATAGCGCAGCGGGTAAGGCGAGAGCCACTCGACGGTTCATCGCGTCCCAGCATATCGCCGCGCTTCAGTCGCCGCGCAGAGCTTCGATCGGCGCGATCCGCGTCGCCCGCCGTGTCGGGATGTACGTGGCGATCGCCGCCGCCGTAAGCAGCACTAGCGCTACGCCCGAATAAGTTGCCGCATCCAGCGGATTCACTGCGTAGAGCAACGTGCCGATCAGCCGCGAAAGGGGCACAGCGGCGGCGATGCCTAGAATTGCGCCCAAGCCCGCTAGCGACAAACCGTCGCGCAAGAACATCGCGCGGACGTGTCTCTGGTCCGCGCCCAGCGCCATGCGGATACCGATTTCCCGTGTGCGCTGCGAAATCGAGTACGCAATGACGCCATAGATTCCGATGACGCTGAGTAGCAGCGCCATCGCCGAGGCGATGCCGAGCATTGTGAGTGTGAAAGACGTGCGCGCCAGCGACCGGTCGTAGATCTCGCGAACTGTGCGCACATTGGCGAGCGGCAGGCTGGGATTTACCGACCAGATGGCGCGCCGCACTTCGTTCGCAAACTCCGCCGAGCCTACGCGCGGACTGCGGATCGCGTACGCCAGGGTCCGGCGGACGTCAATGTTCCCGTCGTACAAATCTTCCTTTAGAAACGGCCAGTACACGATCCCCGGCGCCGGTTTATCCACTCCGCTGTCGCGTTCCGGTCCCGCCACCCCAACCACTTCGCGCCACGATCCTTTCGGGTTACCGCGGATGCGTTTGCCCAAAGCGGCTTCGGGCGAACCCCACACTTCGCGGGCGATGTTTTCGGAGACGATCGCAACCGGGCGCAAGCCGTCAAGGTCAGTCCAAGTGAAATCGCGGCCCGCTATGAGTGGATTGCCCATGGTTGCGAAGTAGCCGGGCGAAAGATGCTTGAAGACGCGGATGGGCGGAATTTCCGACTCGCGATATTCGCGCCCTTCGACAAACACTGGGTCCATGTTGCGGCTTCCGTCCATGGTGATCGAGTTCGACAGTCCAACCGAAGTTACACCGCCGGCCGCCGCGATTTTGTCCGCGATGTCATGGTGCATCCGCGCCGTGCGTTTGCGATCCGGTACCTGGGCGCTGGGAATCGATAGCCGTAACGTGAGGACGCGCTCCGGCTGCGAAAATCCGGGTTGCACGTTGGCAAGGGCGTACATGGTACGCATCATCAATCCTGCGCCCACCAGCAGCACAACTGCCAGCGCCACTTGCGCGACGACTAGCGCACCGCGAGTCCGGTGCCGGTCGCGGCTTTCGCTGGACGTCCGCCCACCCGCGCGAAGCGCCGTAGCGAGTCGCGGAGAGGCGTACTTCCAAACCGGGATCAGGCCGAAAAACAGCCCCGTACCCAAAGAAATGGCGAGCGCGAAGGTTAGCACCGGCCAATCGAACCCAATTTCTTCGATTCGGGGCAGACCCGCCGGCGCGGCGCGCCGCAGGTACGCCAAGGCTCCGTAGGCCGCGCCGATGCCGAGTGCGCCGCCCGCTAGCCCTAGCGCGACACTTTCAATCAAAAGCTCGCGGGCAATATCGCTCCAACTCGCGCCCAACGCCGCGCGGACGGCGAGCTCTTGCTGACGGCCCTCGGCGCGTACCAACAGAAGATTCGCCACATTGGCGCAGGCAATCAGCAGCACGATGCCGACGGTCGCCATCAGCACCAAGAGCAGCTTGCTCACGTCGCCGACGGTATCGTCTTTCAGCGACTTCAGAATCGGTCCGAGGCGCGCCTCGCGGAAGGCCGATACATTCATACCTTGCGGCGGCGGAAACTTTTCGAACATGAGCGGCAGCATCCGCGCAATGTCCGCGTTGGCTTGTTCGATGGTGATTCCGGGCCTCAAGCGGGCGATTCCTCTGTAGCTGAAATTGCCCAGGTGGGTTTCGGCGCGATTGAGTTGCATGGGCAGCACCACCGACGGCTCAAAGCCAAGCGCGCGGAAGCCTTCGGGCAGAACGCCAATGACTTCATGCGGTCGCCCATCGAGAAGGAGGTTGCGGCCGAGCGCAGACGCTTCGCCGCCAAAACGGCGCTTCCAGTAGCCGAAACCCAGGATCGCGGTCCGCGGAGCGTTGGGCTGGGCGTCCGCGGCGGAAAAGGTTCGCCCGCGGACGGGTTGCACTTGCAGCAGCGGGAGCACGGTTTCGGAGGTGTAGAGCGCTTCCACTTCCTCCGGCTCCGCGATACCCGTCACGCTTTCCGAACCTCGTTCCAAGATGCCGACGCCGTCAAAAACCCGGCCTTCCTCGCGAAATGTGAAGTAGGTGGCGGGCGACATATCGATCTGCGGCAGATTGACGCCTGGCGCAGTGAGCCACAAGGCCACCAGACGGTCCGCTTCCGGATAAGGGAGCGGCTTCAACAGAACGCCGTGCACGACGCTAAAAATCGCCGTGTTCGCGCCGATTCCAATCGCAAGGGTGGCGACGGCGATCGCCGTGAACAAGGGCGCTCGCGCCATCCGGCGCAGCGTGTGCTTCAACGACAGTCCGGTCATGAGTGAGAGTACGAACCATCCAGCCCCCGGTTCCGTTTCTTTTCAGGGCAACTGTGATATGTTGCCCGGCATGAAAGCGCTTCTCGGTCTGATGATGGCGATCTCCGCCTACGCGCAGACCTCCACCGGCACGATCACGGGGACCGTCACCGATCCGCAGCAAGCTAGGCTCGCCGGGGCGCGAGTTGTCTTGTTCGCCGAAGAGACCGGCGTGTCGCAGACCGTCGCGACGAACGAGCAGGGCGAGTATACATTCCCGCTACTCAATTCCGGCAGGTATCGCCTGGACGTCGAGGCTGGGGGATTCCAGAAATACTCGCGCCGCGATATCGTCGTCGAACTCGGACGCATCGCCCGCATCGACGTCGCCATGACGCTGGGACAAGTGACGGAGACGGTGAGCGTTTCCGGTTCCGCGCCGCTGCTCGAATCGGAGTCGGCGACTGTTGGCCAGTTCATCGAACAGAAGACGATCGCCGACATGCCGCTCAACGGACGCCGTGTTGGAGAGCTGCTGGGGCTCGCGGGCAACTCCGTCTTCATTACCGGTGACGTGATCCGGCCGCGAGTCACTGTGGCGGGTGGACGCGCCGATCAGCAGCAGTGGCTGCTCGACGGCGTGAACGCGTCGAATGTCGCGCTCGAAGCTCCGCAAGCGCTCTTCAATCCGCCGGTCGAAAGCGTGCAGGAAATTCGCATTCAGCAGAACGCTTACTCCGCCGAGTACGGCAATTCGTCCGGCGGCGTCGTGCTTACCACCACGCGGTCCGGCGGGAACACATTCACCGGTTCGGCCTACGAGTACTTCCGCAACGAGAAGCTGGATGCGCGGAATTACTTTGCGGCGGATCGCGCGCCGTTGCGGTGGAACGTTTTCGGATTCGCGATCGGCGGCCCGATTATCCGCAACAAGACGTTCTTTTTCAATTCAACGGAATGGCAGCGCCAACGGGTTGGCGCGACACGCAACAACACCGTGCCCACCGCGGCGGAACGGCTCGGCGACTTTTCGGCGACGCGGCTCGCCAACGGCAATCCGCTCGTAATTTACGATCCCAACACTTCGCCGCGCACTCCGTTCCCAGGCGCGCGCATTCCGGAAAATCGGATCGATCCCGTAGGCCGCGCTATCGCCGCGCTTTACCCTTCGCCGACCGGCGCGGGCACCAATGCCGCGGGCGCGAACAACTTCCAAGCCAACGCCGTCAACGCGCTCAACATCACCACCTGGACGACGAAGGTAGATCACGTGTTTAACGAGAAAAACCGCATGTCCGTCCGGTTCATCCTGCACGATTTTCCGACCACCACTTCCGCCGTGTTTCCCGAACCGGCCGCCGATCCGAACGGCAACATCTCCGACCGCCGCGCCTACAGCATGCTGGTCGAGCATGTCCATCAATTCCAGCCGACCGTCATTAACGATCTTCGCGTCAACATCCAGCCCCGCCGCTTCGTCACCACCGGATTCGGAATCGGCGAAGGCTGGCCCACGAAGCTCGGCTTGCGCGGCGTCGATGATCGTGCCTTCCCGCGCGTGAATGTCGCGGGGTATCCGTCGATGGGCGCGGGCACGCAGGAGCGCATTCAAACGCCGATCTGGGATCACCACTTCGTCGACACGATTTCCTGGTACCGCGGGAAGCACTCGTTCAAAGTCGGCGGCGAGTACCGCTACGGGCGCAATCAGGACATCTTTAATCAGGCGATCTCGGGCAGCATGACGTTCAATGTGCAGCCGACGGCGCTGACGACGGCGGCCGGATCGGGCAACGCGCTCGCGAGTCTGCTACTGGGATTCCCAAATTCGGGATCGATTCAGGCGACGCAGCCGATCGATCGCGTGGGCACTTACTGGGCCGCGTTCTTCCAAGACGATTGGCGCATCACTTCCAATTTCACTCTCAATGTCGGCCTGCGCTGGGAGGCGCACACGCCGCGCATCGACCGCAACGACCGCCAGTCCAGCATGGACGACCGTTATATCAACCCGGTCTCCGGCACTTTCGGCATTATGGTGTTCGCCAATCGCGACGGACGCACGCGCAATCTCTACGACGGCGATTACAACAACTACGCGCCGCGGATCGGCTTCGCCTGGAAGCCGTTTGGATCGACTCGCACCGTCGTTCGCGCGGGTTACGGAGTATTCTTCGGGCCGCCGCTGCCGGGATCGAACAACTCGGCCGCCGGGTTCGCGATTCAAGGCGATTTCCAGACTCCCGATAACGGCATCACGGCGCCGTTCCTCCTACGCAACGGGTTTCCGGCGACGCCGCCCGCCAGCGAGTTAAACGCGGGCTTCGGCGCGGTTCGCGTGGGTCAAGCCGTGCGGCTAGCGCCCGAGTTCATCGAAATGAACCGGCAACTCGGCTACTCGCAGCAGTGGAATTTTCTAATTCAACGGGAACTCGGCTGGAATACGCTGGTCGAAACCGGCTACACCGCGAACGTCGGCCACAAACTGAACGGCCCGACGACTTCCGTCAATCAGGTGCCGCTGAATCAGATGGGCGCGGGCAACGCACAAATCCGGCGGCCCTTCCCGCAATACGGCAATGTCGCCAACATAGCGCCGATGTGGGGCAATTCCAGCTATCACGCCCTAAACGTAAAGGCCGAAAAACGTTTTTCCGATGGCTTGAATTTCTTGGTGAACTATACGTTCTCGAAATTCATCGACGACGTGAACCATGGCTTCGAGAATGGCGCTCCGGCGGGAGGCATCCAGAATCTTTACGACCGGCAAGCGGAGAAGGGACTTTCGGGAAACGACGTTCGCCACCGGATGGTGATGTCGGGAGTTTACGAGTTGCCGGGCAAGAACGCGCGCGGAATCGGCTGGCTGGTCGGGAACTGGAGCCTCGGCGCGATCGTCACCTTGCAGGGTGGATCGCCGCTGGGCTTCACGGTGCAGAACAACAATTGCAATTGCTTTAATCCAGGGGCGCTGCGTGCGAATATCCTTCGCGATCCCACACTACCTTCGGGCGACCGCACCGTGCAGCGTTGGTTCGACACGTCCGCGCTCGCCGCGCCCGCGCAGTTCACCTTCGGCAATGCGGGACGTACGAACAACGTTCGCGGGCCGGGCTTGCAAAACATCGATATGTCGATCATCCGCACGTTCCCGATTCGAGAGCGCTTCAAGCTGCAATTCCGCGGCGAAAGTTTCAATATCGCCAATCGCGCGAATTTCGAAGAGCCGGGCATCGCTCTTGGCGCGCCGACATTCGGCGTTATTGGCTCAGCCCGCGCGGCGCGCAGCATTCAGTTGGGATTGAAGCTGAACTTTTAACGTAAGGTCAGACGACGAACGCGGCGCTCGCGCCGACCCAGGTCAGGCCCTTATTGAAATCGACGCCCATCATTTTGCCGCGCCCGGTCCGGATGATGGTGTTCACCGGCTGCGGATCGCCGCCCTCGAACCAGAGATACATGATGCGGACTTCGATCTGCGTCGGACCCTCGGGTGTGTCGATCACCGGTTCCCAGCGCATGCGGCGTTGCAAGATGTAATCCGCCGGATTCGCAACTTGTTCGACTTGCTCGCGCGTGGGACCTACGGCAACGCCCGAGCCGGCGAACGAATAGAGCGGCTTCAGCACCCAGTTTTCGAGATCGTTGGGGATGTGGGCAAAGCGATCGAGAAACAACGTTTCGGGCACATGGGCGTGTTTCAAAAAAGGGATCGTGAATTTCGATAGCCGGAAGTACCAGTTGGGATGGCCCGCCCACTCGACATCGAGATTCGCGTTCCAATCGAACGGGGCGGCGACGCCCATCCGGTCGAGTTCGTCGACGATGCACCGGTTGTAGATGCGCTCCACGGGCACTCGCCGGCCGTCGCGGCGATAAAACAATTTCCGTCCTTCTTGTTCGATCTCGCGAAGGTTCACCGCGCGGACGCCCGTCAGTTGCTCCGTGATCCGGAAGTCGCATAGCGTCTTCTGCCGCTCGGGATCGATTTCGAGCAGAACGACATTCTCCGGATCGTGATCGCCCACGATGGCGAGTGTCAGTAGCGACCAATACGATTCGATATCGAGGCCGCTCAGCAGCGACGCGAGCGACGGGTCGAGACCATAGGCTCGGCGGTACGTTTCCGCCATCACGGGCTGATAGGCGTAGAGCGACGGGAAACCCTGGATCTCGACCAAACGCGGTTCGAGCGCGCCCGTTTCCGTGCGCACGAGTCCGAAATCGGCTTGCACGTACAGTGGGCATGCAGCCTCGTCGGGGACCGCGTAACGTGGGGGCACGGCGCGGTCGCTGATCTTCCGGTAAGGCTCTGCGACGGCCTGCCGGAGCATCTGCTGCCCGGACCGGCACATCGTCTCGACCAACTCGCGCGGCAAAAATACCGGCGTCTCGTTGTGCCGGAACTCGATGTGGGTTCCCGCCGCCGCGTCGAGGGCCGCGAGAAACCGGGCGTACTTCTCCGGCGAATAGAGTTTCTCGTTGAACTCCCGCCGAAGCTCCGCGATCATGCGGCTAGGGCGGATTCGATGAAGCGGCCGCGCTCCATAATCTGCACGTCGTCGGCCCAGATGTTGAACTCGCGGCCCACGACGTCGATGTGCGTGATCGAGAACCAATCGGCCCCGGTGTGAGCGCCGTAGGGATTGCCGAACGCGATATGGATGCCGGGAAACTTTTCGTCCTGCAGGATGTTGCCGATCAGATCCTCGAGCGCGATATTCGTGCCGATGGCGAATTCGCCCACCCGGTCCGAATTCTCGTCCGTATGAACGTAAGCCCAAAACTCGTCGCGCAGTTCGGCATTCGAACACTCGGCCGCCACCACGCGATTCTTCTCGACGCGCACCGTGAGCGGAGTGTCCTTCAGGTCGCCGTACTTGGCGCAAAGGTAATCGCCAACGACGCCGTCGATGACAAAGGTGCCGTTCACTTCGCCCGGTGTCGTGAAAATCTCGCCGCCCGGCAGATTCCCCCACTTGTGGCGCGAAATGATTCCCGAAGTCTTGAGCCACTTGTACGACGGATTCATGTCCGCCGCGATGTCCGTGCCGTGGGCCGTCGTCGCCCGAATGCGGCGTGCACGAGAGGCGATATTGAACACCTTCACCGACAGTTCGTCGACCGCGTTGAAATCGGCGCGCATGCCCTGGCGCATGATCTGCTCGGTGATGTTCACCATGTGGGCGTGGCGCATCTGGCGGCGGTTCACGACGTCGGTCATCTGCATGCGGCTCTGCAACTCGCCCGTTTGGACCTGCACGGCGAAGATCGATACGTCCGCCTCCTCCATGTCGGCGAGCACGGGAGCGGGCATTCCGGCCAGGGGCCTCGGCGCGATCCTTTCCAGGACAAACGGCGTATAGCGGGCGCCCAGCGTATCGAGTTCGCTCGCGATGGCCGCCGCGATCGGCTCCGTCGCTTCGTCCGTAATGAGCGTCACGCGCTCCTCCGGTTTGATCCGCAGGCACGTGTGTACCGCGTTGTGCGCTCCGGGAATCAGTTCCGGATCGAATGCTACGTTCGACAACTTCACAACCCCGCTTCCGTCTCTTCGACGATGTAGTCGACCACTTTCTTCAAATCGCCCGTTTCGGCGAAGACTTTCAATTGACGGTCCGCGCCCGTGCCGCGCTCGACCATCGCGCGAATGTACCGGATCTCGTCGCGGCTGCCGAGCTCATCGACTACATCATCGACGAACTCGAGATATTCCTCAATCAGCGGCCGCACCGGCACCTCGACTTCCTTGCCGAAGTCGATCATCTTTCCGTCGAGTCCGTAGCGCGACGCCCGCCACTTGTTCTCCATGATCAGCATGCGGCGGTGCAGCCGGAAGCTCTGATTGTTCGAGTGCAGCTTGTACAGCTTGCGGACCGTCGCCTGCACCAGAGCCGCCAGCGCCAGCGTCTCGTCGGCGCGCATCGGCAAATCGAACACCCGGAATTCGAGCGTTGGAAAATTCGGATGCGGGCGGATGTCCCACCAGATACGCTTCGCGTTATCGATGCAGTTCGTCTTGATCAGCAACGCAACAAAGCGTTCGAACTCGCCCCAGCTATTGAAATTGCCCGGCAGATTCGTGCGCGGAAACTTGTCGAAGACCTTCGTGCGATAGCTCTTTAGACCGGTCTTCTGCCCCAGCCAAAACGGCGAATTGGTCGAGAGCGCCAGAAGGTGCGGAATGAAGTACCGCGCCGCGTTCATGATTTGAATCGCCGCCTCGCGATCTTCCATGCCGACATGCACGTGAAGCCCGAAAATCAGGTTCGACCGCGCGACATTCTGCATATCCTCGACCAGCACGCGATACCGTTCGTCGGGGTAGATTTCCTGGCGCTTCCAATCGGCGAATGGATGCGTGGCGGCGGCGGCCAGTCGCAAACCGTTCGCCTTCGCGAGCGCGATCATTTCACGCCGGAGTTCCTTCAAATCGCGCGCCGCTTCCTTGATGTCTTTGCAAACGCCCGTGCCGACCTCTACCACCGATTGGTGCAACTCGGGCTTCACGCGCTCTTTCAGAATGCGTTGGCCCTTTTCGATGATCTCCGCCGAGATATGCGAACGAAGGTCGCGCGTTTGCGGGTCGATCGACTGATACTCTTCTTCGATACCGAGCGTGAAGCTGGGAGTCATCGTCTATCCGTTCAGAAAGGCCGACCAGCGCATTTCGCGCGCGGGATTATCGTTCGAGACCGCCTTCTTCACGGCGAGTTCCGCCACGGCGTTCACGATCCAATCGAAGTTGTCTTGTCCGACGGAATTGATATCCGCGTCGGGAGCGGGATTCAGAAAGTCGATCGCGTAGGGCACGCCTCCCTCGCAGGCGAACTCGACGGTGTTGATGTCGTAACCGAGCGTCCGGCAGATCGTCAGACAGTCGCGCACCACGCGATCGTAAAGCGCGGGCGCGATAGGCGCACCGTTTTTCACATAGCGCTCGTGATGCGGCGCGCCAGGATCGTAGCGCATGACATGCACCTTCTCCTGTCCGATGACGTAACAGCGGAAATAATTGTCGAACTTCACGCCGCGTTGCAGCGTCATGCAGTCCGTCCCGGAGGCGTTGTACGCCGCGAAAAATTCTTCGACGTTACTCACCTTCGTCACGGCGCGCCATCCACCTCCATCGAACGGTTTCAAGAACGCCGGGAAACCGACGTAATCGAAAATTTCCTGCCAGTTCAGCGGGTAAATCAGATTGCTCATCGATTCCGACTTTGTATTCGGCGGATGCTCGCGGTGCGGCAGCAGGACGGTAGGCGGAATCGCGACGCCCAGTTGCGACATGATCGCGAAGTTGAAGAACTTGTCGTCGGCGGTCCACCAGAACGGATTGTTGAGCACCACCGTTCCATTCAGCGTGGCGTTCTTGAGATACGCGCGATAGAACGGGACGTCCTGCGAAATGCGATCGACGATCACCTTGTAGCCAGAAGGCGCGGCCATTTTCACGCCGCCGGTTTTCAAATGTTCGGCGACGACTCCGTCCACTTGCATCGCGTTGATGCGGTCGACAAGCGCGGGCGGAAAGGTCCGCTCCATGCCATAAAGTACGCCGATCTTTCGCATTTCCGTTAGCGCTCCTCTAATCGAAATACTTTCGCGCCATGCGCTGCCACCACGGCCAATCGTGACCGGTTCCATCGCCCCAGACATCCAGCCAATGCGGAATGCCCTTGCGGTTCAGCAAATCCGAAAAATGGCGATTGTCGCCCAAACAGATGTCGTGGTCGCCGGTAGCGAGCACAATGCGCATTTCGCGCAACCGGTCGAGCTCCCAGCCCGGTCCCATACCGCCGACGTAATCGGGCGGATTGTTGAAGTACGCGTTGTCGTCGAAGTAGCCGTTCAAGAAGCTGCGGATGTCGAACGCCGCGCCCATGACGACGCACGCCTTCACTTCGCCCGGATGCCGGAACGCGAAGTTGATCGAGTGATAGCCGCCGAAACTCGCGCCCGTGACGGCCAGCGGTCCCCAATTGCGGTTGCGGATCAGCGGCAGCACATCGTTCAGAATGTAGTTCTCGTAGTGGATGTGGCGCAACACGCGCCAGTAAGGATGCGCGGCCTTGTTATACCAACTCTCTTTGTCGACGCTATCGACGCAGAAGAGTTGGATATGGCCACGCTCGATCGCGCTCCACAGCGCGCCTACCATGCCGCGATCTTCGTACTCAAAGTACTTGCCCATCGAAGTGGGAAACACCAGCACGGGAGTACCGGCGTGCCCGAAGACGAGCAGTTCCATATCGCGGTGGAGATCGCGGCTCCACCACTTGTGATGTTCGCGGTTCATGTTGAGATTGGCGGCGGCGTAATCGTTCAGGATAGCGCGCTACTTTTTCTTCGGTTCGCGGAACGAACGCTCCACCATGTCGCGCGGATCGGTGGACGCGCCGTGGTCGCGCCATAGCCACCGCATCATTTCGGGGAAAACCGTTTGCAGCATCTTTTGCCCATGCCGCGAAATTCCCCAACTGTAGTTCACGTCGTAGCCCTTTTCCGCTAGCGCCTGCTGCATGCGAACGTTCTGCAGGAACCAGTCGCGATTCGGATCGTAGGCGCCGTCGGCGCGCAAGGCTCGATTGTCGTTCCGCCCGTCCACCAGGAATATTCGGATCGGCTTCTTTTCGCTTTTTCGAATGATGTCCGGGTACGCGTGCCCGCCCCGCAGATCGACGAAGCTGCCGACATTGCTAAGCACTTTCCGGAAGTGATTCGGGCGTTCCCAGGCGACGGTGAACGCGGCGATGGCTCCGGAACTCGATCCGCCGATTCCGCGCCGTTCGGGATCTTTTGAGATGTTGTAGTCCTTCTCCAAGGCGGGCAAGAGCTCATCGACGATCACGCGCGCGTAGCGGTCGTCGAGCGAGTTGTACTCCGTTGGGCGATTGGTGTCGCGGTCGCCCCAGTTCGAAGGCGTCGGCTCCGGTTGATCCGGACGCCTCCCGGGATTGATGAAGACGCCGATCATCACCGGAATCTCGCGGCGGTAGATCAGGTTATCCATCACCACATTCGCGCGGATGTCGCCTTCCGGATTCTTGAACGCCTGCCCGTCGTTGAAGATCATCAGGCTCGCCGCAACCGCAGGGTCGTACTGGGCGGGTACGTACACCCAATACGTATGCTGCGTGCCCGGGTACGCTTCGCTGGGCAGCGTGAACGGCCCCTTGATTTCGCCGCGCGGCACACCCTCGATCGGTATCGCGTCGGGCGCGAGACGGTAGTGAATATCCGTGTTCGGCGTTTCCGCCATCGGTACGCGATTGCGCGGCGGCGGTGTTTGGGCGAGAAGGCCAGTGGCGGCCAGACAAAGGAAGAAGCGCGGCTTCATTGGCCGCGAAAGTATCACATTCAATCGATCGAGAAGGCCAACAACACGTTCCCCGGCATCCCGCCCAACGAACCGTAGCCCGACTGTACATAGACCCAATCGCCCACCACCACCGGTCCTACGGCATTTAGCGCGCCGCCCTTCGCTGGAACTTTGTTCACGGTCTCGAAGTCGCGAAGTGTGTCGAAGTCCCAAACGATTTTGCCCGTTTTCGTTTCATACGCCCGCAGGTGACCGTCCATCGAGCCGGAGAACACCACGTTCTTGAGGACGGTGGGCGGAGCCATCTGGGCGGCGTTGCATCCCGGCTTTCCGATGCACGCGGGCGCCGGAGCCGGTGTGTGCCAGAGCTTCTCGCCCGTCGCGAGTTGCAGCGCGAACAGCCCACCGCCCGCCTTCGGATCGGGCGACCAATCGGACAGCGGGACGTAAAGACGCTCCGAATCCGCGCCGATGCCGAACTCGACGCCGCCCAGCGCTCCGCCCTTTCCCACTCGCGTTTGCCACACGATCACGCCCAGCCGGTCCGCGTCGAGAGCGTGCACGATCCCCGATTTCTGCCCCGCGTAAATCCGATTCCCGATCAGCAGCGGAGCCGCGCCAAAGTCGAAATCCTCGCCCGCGTCTTTTGGACAAGACTCCTTATTCGGCGACACGCAGGCCATGTTCCAGCGGTCGTTCGGCGTCATCTGGCGGTGCCACTTGCGCTCGCCGGTCGCCAGATCGAAGGCGATGATCGCGTCGGTAAACTCGCTTGGCGGGTCTTTGTATTCGTTCCCCGTGCCGACGTACAACACCCCGCGCTTAACGTCGATCGTGGGCGAGAGCCACACCGCGCCACCCGATCCGGCAGGTGTGGGAATCGTGTATGACTTCCAAAGTTGCCGGCCGGTCGCGGTGTCGAGCGCGACCACGCTGCCTCGAAATGAGCAGCAGGGATACCTAGGATTCGCCGCCGGCACTTCTTCGGCAGACGACACGGGAACGTAGACGCGACCCGCGTGGAGGGAGGGCGATCCGGTGATGCGGGCGAACGCGTGATCGTCCGCCTTGACCTTCCACACGCGCTCGCCGGTCGCCGCGCGGACGCCGTAAACGTTGGCTTTCGTGTCGCCGAAGATCAGA
>JANRJS010000037.1:0-262486 GCA_033763835.1 Bryobacteraceae bacterium
GGATGCCCTCGATCAGGTCGCGGCCCTTGATCTCCATCGTCATCGGCTCGTCGAGCGGGAACGCGCTGCCGATCTCCAGCTTGACCTGCTCGGCGGTGCGCTCGCCGATCAGCAGGTTGTACTTCTTCTTGATGTACTGGATCACCGACTCGTCCATCTCGTTGCCCGCCACCCGCACCGACTTGCTGTAGACGATTCCGGCCAGGGAGATGACCGCGATGTCGGTGGTGCCTCCGCCGATGTCCACCACCATGTTGCCGGAAGGCTCCGTGATGGGCAGGCCGGCGCCGATGGCCGCGGCCATGGCCTGATCCACCAGATACACCTCCGACGCCTTGGCCTTCAAGGCCGAGTCCTTGACCGCGCGCTTTTCGACCTGCGTGATCTCGCTCGGCACCCCGATCACGATTCGCGGATGCACCAGCATCTTGCGTCCGTGCGCTTTCTGAATGAAGTAATTCAGCATGCGCTCGGTGACTTTGAAGTCGGCGATCACGCCGTCCTTCATCGGACGGATGGCGACGATGTTGCCGGGCGTGCGGCCCAGCATGTCTTTCGCCTCCTTGCCGACCGCCTCCACCTCGCCCGTGTTCTTATTGATCGCGACGATAGACGGTTCGTTCACCACGATGCCCTTGCCGCGCGCCAAAACCAGCGTGTTGGCGGTGCCGAGATCGATGGCTAGGTCGGAGGAGAATACACTGAACAGAGAACGGAAATTCATTGAGTGACAAGCAAGCCGATAGGGAGGAAAAACCTACCCAAGGCTACCACATAGACCGCCGATTTTTCATCGGCTCGAGCCTCTTTTCGATCGCCTGCCGCCAGAAAAACGCGCGGGGTTTCCGGGGATTCGCGTTTGTCGCCAACTACGACGGCCAGGCTATTGCCGCCGTCGATCTGCAAGTGTTCGCCGTCGTGCGCCATATTCGCCTGGATGCGAACCCAACGGCGGTCATCGCGCATCCGGATCGTCCGCAAGTGTTCGCCTTAACGCCCGCCAATGGAGCGATTCACCGGATCGATTTGGGGACGCTGAATGTGGAAGCGAAGCGCGTCCTGGCGCGTTCGGCGACGACCGTGCGGCTTTCGCCCCAAGGCGATTGTTTGTGGCTGCTCGCGGCGCCCGAACGGAAGCTGATCCGGGTCGATCTCGACACGCTGAACCCCGAGGCTATCGTCGCGATTCCGGAAGGAGCCACAGACATCGACTTTTCGCCCGCCACTCCGTTCGCCGTACTGAGTCTGGGCGAGAGCGGGCGCGCGGCGGTGATCGATTTGCGGACGCGGCGCGTGGCGTACCAGACGCAGCTAGGCCCGGCGGCGGGTCCGGTGAAGTATCTGAAAAATGGCCGCCTGCTGTTGGTGGGCAGTCCCGCGGAGCAATCGCTGGTGGTGCTTGACGCCGAAAGCGGGCGGCGCGTGGTCGAGTTGCCGCTATCGCTCAAACCCGAGAGATTCTGTTTCAAACAGGACGGCGGGCAATTGTTCGTCACCGGACCGGGACTCGACGCGGTCGCGGTGGTGTATCCCTATCAGACCCAGGTAGCGGGAACGCTGCTTGCCGGGCATGCGCCGGGAGCGATGGCCGCCTCCGCCGATCCCGATTTTCTTTTTGTAGCGAATCGCGATTCGGGCGAAGTGACGGCCCTCGATATCCAAACCCAGAAGGTACGGGCCGTGGTCCCCGTGGGCAGCGTGCCCGACTTTATCGCGATCACGCCGGACAACAACTTCGCGCTGGTGCTGAATCGCGGCTCGGGCGACATGGCCGTGATTCGCGTGGACGCGATGGCGGGGCGGCGGACCAAGGCCGGGCCGCTGTTCACGATGATTCCAGTCGGATCGACGCCGGTGGCGGCGGTGGTGGCGACCATCTAGCCGATACCGCGCACAACGGACTGGGCGCTAGTGGCGCCCACCTACCCTGTGCGCTCAAGCTCTAGTAAGGCTTCGGCACGACGATCTTGTCGATCCCCGGACGCACACCGTAAGTTGCGGGAAGTTCGCGATAGTCTCGCGAATCCCGAGCGTTCCAATCCCACGCGATCTTGCCGTCCTTAAGCGTCATCTCGCAAATCAATCGCTCTTTTGATCGAACTCCGCCGCCCGCGAAGTCGGCGAAACCGAAGTCGCCGCGCTGCAGATTCCAGATCGCGATGTCGGCGACGGCTCCGGTCGAGAGATGGCCGAGTTCGGGATGGCCGATCAGTTTCGCGGGCGCATCCGTCGATTCGCGAATTACTTCGGCAAGCGGCACGCCCAGCGCCAAGAGCTTCGACATCGTCGTCGGCATGTCCATCATCGAGCCGTTCATCGAACCGGTATGCAGATCGGTCGAGATCGAATCGGGATAGAAGCCGGCCTTCACGGCGGGCGCGGCGTTGCGAAAGACGAAGCTGCCGCCTCCGTGTCCGACGTCGAATTTGACGCCCCGCGCGCGGGCTTGCGTCAAGTAAGGTAACAGGCGGCCGTTGGCATCGACGTAAGGCACGGGGCCGCGAAACATGTGCGTGGCGATATCGCCGGGACGCAGCTTTTCGGTCACGAGTTTCCAGAACGGACGCTCGATGTGAAAGTATCCGAAATCGACCATGACGGGGATCGACGCCGCGCGGCCCGCTTCAAGCGCGCTATCGACGGACTCCCAATCGGGCTTTTGGTAATGCGCGGTTTTCACGCCCACGACCACGTCCCGGTGCTTCTTCGCCAGCGCCGCGACGGCCTGGGGATCGAAGTCGCCCTGCTCGGCGAGATCGGTCATCATGCCCAGCCCGGCGATGTTGATAAACGCGAACACGCGCGTCTTGGCCCGGTCGATGACGGTATGCCGGAAAGTTTCGAAGTTGCGCCAGCCGCTGGATCCGGCGTCGGCCATCGTCGTGACCCCGGTACGGAAACTGAATCCATCGGGCAGAACGCTGTTGTCGCCCGCCCAGGCGTCGCGCTGGCCGGTAGTGGCGAACAAGTGCACATGGATGTCGATCAGGCCCGGAGTGACAATCGTGCCGCGAACGTCGATCGTCTTGCGTCCCGAGAGCCTTTCGCCGACAGCGGCGATATTACCGTTCGAGATCGCAACATCGGCGACGCGGTCGACGTTATTGCGGGGATCGATCACGCGTCCGCCGGTAAGCACCAGATCGTGCTGCGCGAGAACGAGGAGGGCGAGTACGGGCATGCCGGTATTCTAATGGTCGATGTGGACCGCCGTGGCGGCGCTTCTTGTGCGCGCGCCGATTCTCGACCTGCCCCGCCCCGTGCGCGTTGAGGTGCGTTACGAAGACTCGCGCGTGCGGATCGAGATGGAGGGCGAGATCCAGGACCCGGTTCGCGTGTTCGCGCCGAAGGCTCTCGAAATCTGGATCAACGGGGAGAAGATGACATGCCGCCGCTACGGCGGCTACCGCTTGGCCACCTTCCCGATCCTGCACAACCAGGAAGCGTGCGAGCCGTATTGACTAAACCGAAATCACACGCCCGCGAGCGTTGTCCCAGCGGGCGACCTTCCCGCGCCGGTAGCTCTCGTTGCCGAGCGACACCGCCAGCACGCCCCACATGCCGAGTTCGCAATCGCACTTCAGCGCCGCGCCGTTGCGGATCGCGTCGAGCAGATTTTGATGGTGCAACTCCGTGCGCTCGCCGCCGGATTTGATGTGCACGTGCATTTTCGCCTCGTTCTCGAATTGCCGCTGCGGCGTGATCGTAAATCCCGTGCGGGTGAACTCGAGCGTCGCTTTGTGACCACGCAACAGATGCGGCACCGGGGTGTCGTTCGCCATCGACGAAATCAGTTGCACGGTCGGTCCGCCCGGATAGTCGAGAAGGATGTTCAGCGTGTCGGGAATCTCGGCGGGCGAAGACGTGAAATTGAACTTGCCGCCGAATCCGACGCCCTTTTCCGGATACGTCAGTCCAAGAGATTTGATGATGCGAGTGACTCGATGCACGAACAGATCGCTCGCGATGCCGCCCGAGTAATCCCAGTAGCGCCGCCAGAACTGAAAGCGATCCGCATCGAACTCGCGCTTTGGTGCTGGCCCGAGCCACGCGCGCCAATCGAGGTTGTCGCCGGGTTTCACGTCGGGATCGAGCTCGGACGTCCAAAAATCGTCGCGATGGTTCCGCGAGTAATCGATCTGAGCGAGTACCACCTTCCCGAGCGCGCCTTCCTGAACGAACTTGTAGGCCGTCTCGTAGGAGTCGTCCGACATGCCCTGCACGCCGACCTGAAATTTGATTTTCGGGTTCGCCTTGACGCGCGCAACAAGCTTTCGCGCCTGCTCCGGCGTCTGCGTCATCGGCTTCTCACAGTAGACGTGTTTGCCGGCGGCGACGGCGTCCATGGCCATCTGGTAGTGCCAATGCTCGGGCGTGGCGATGAGAACGTAGTCGATATCCTTGTCGTCGAGGATCGACCGGTAATCGCGCACTTTCTTAGCGCCGGTAAGCGCCGCCATGGCATCGAGACGCTTCTGGTAGACGTCGCAGACGGTGGCGAATTCGATGTTGAGTTGTTCGCGCAGCGGCAGTAATGAGCGGACATGGGCGTTGGCCATCCCGCCGTTGCCGATAATGCCGATCCGGATTCGATCGTTCGCGCCCAGGACGCGTGGGGCGGCCAACGCCGCCCCCAGAACCGCCCGCCTTGTTACCACAGCAGTTTCAATCCAAACTGGACTTGCCGCATGGGCGAGACCAGACTGGTGATCGCGCCCGGTCCGCGAGAGATGTTCGCTTGCGACGGGTAAGTCACCGTGCCCCCCGCGCCCGCGACCGGCAGAAATCCGGCGGCCGTGTTCAAAGCGCTATTCGGCCGCGAGAACTGCGGCGTGTTGAACAAGTTGTAAAGTTCGGTCCGGAACTGGACTTTGAAACGCTCGGTGATCGCGAAGTTCTTGAACAACGAGAAATCGACAATCTTCGCTCCGGGGCCTTCCAGGATTCCGACGCCCGCGTTGCCGTACTTGCAAAGCTGGGGCAAAGCCGGATTCTGGCAGCTCACCAAGCGGAAGTCGTCGGGGTTGAACCATTGATTGACGGTGGGATTCGAGATAGACCCAGGCCCGATGCGATCCGGCCGAACCGTCACGTTGGCCGTATTGGTGATCGCGCCCTGCGTCACCGTGAAGGGGAACCCGGTGCGTAGCGTCACGATGCCGTTGGTCTGCCAGCCGCCGATCAGTGCCTTCGCCGCTCGATTCCAACTGGCGGGCGTGGGCACTTCGTAGACGAAGTTCGCCACCATGTTGTGCGTGACGTCGAACCCGGCCCGCTGCTTGTCAGCCGCCCGGTCGCGCGGATTCTGATAGGTATTCGGATTGACCCCATCGCCCTCGTTGCGCCCGTAGCCCTCCATGAGCGTCTTCGAGAACGTGTGGGCGATCGAGAACGAAACTCCGTTCGAGAAGCGCTTCTGCAAAGTGAGTTGCAATCCTTGATACCAGGCGTTCGCGCCCGAATCGAGGAACCGCAGGCGAGTCAACGGCCGGATGACTCCGTTATCGTTGATGGTCTGGAAAGGCCGCCGGGATTGCAGCGTCGATGTCGCGGTATTGAACGCCGGGTCCGGCGAGTTCGCCTCGACGGTATTGTCTAAGTGCGTCGTCTTCGACCCTACGTAGCCGACGTTCAGCACCATGTCGAATGGCAGGCGCCGCTGAATGTCGAGACTCCACTGATTGACCTGGGGCTGGAAGTTATCCTTGTTGAGAACGTTCGCGCTGGTCCCGATCGCCGGGTTGATCGTGCCGAAGGGATTGGCGAAGGTCAGCGGCGAAGTGGGTGTCGTCAGTGCATTGTTCGAGGCGTTGTTCACGAAGGTGGAACTGCCGGATAGCGGCGGGTTCAAGTTCAAAATCGTGTAGTTATTCAACTGGTGGATGTTGTAGTAGATGCCATAGCCCGCGCGCATGACCCAGCTATCGGACAGGCGGTACGCCAAGCCGATTCGAGGCATGATCAGGTTCTTCTGCGGCTTGTAGAAGTCGTACAGCGTCCTGATTTGACCGGGTACAAAAGTCCACTGGCCGTTCAACAACTCGGCGCTGCGCCACAAACCTTGAACGTCGGTAGCCATGGTGTTGTACTCGTAGCGCAGTCCTAGATTGAGGGTCAGCTTGCGCGAAACTTTCCAATCGTCGACGGCGTAGAAGCCCCAACGATTCTGCCGGACATCGGTAAGCGGCAGACCCTCCGGCGTATTGGTGGCGCTTGGCAGCCCGAGCATAAACTGCGCGAACTGATTGCCGGCGATGTTGCCGTTGAAATCGAACGACCCGCGCGGAACGTTCGCCGCGCCGCGGAATAGCGACACCCACCGATACTCCCAGCCGAACTTTACGTTGTGATTCGCCGCCGAGTAGTTGAAGCTCTCGCTGAACTGATGCAGATTGTTGTCGTCGAAGCCGTTGCCGCCGTCTCGCTCCGCCAAGCCCTGAAACGCGCTGCCCGCGAAGTTCATCGAAGGAACGCCCGTCTCCCGGCGTGTCAACGGGCGATTGCTATCGTTCACCACGCGGAAGCCGTCGAGGCCGAGCGAGTTCAGGTTGAAGTCGGTGTTAGCGCGAGGATTGAAGCTGTCGCTCTTGGACCGCGTGAACCCGTAGCGAGTCTCGACGACGAACGCGGGCGAGAACACGTGAATCCACTGGAAGGCGACGTTGTCGTTGCGCCCCGCCACCAGATAAGTGAATTGAGGCGACGCTCCGGGAACTTGGAGCCAACTTACCTTGTTCGCAGCGTAACGGCCCATGATCTTGTCGGTGGCCGAAAACGCGTGGTCGCCCTTGACGTAATACTGATCGTCGTCGATCGACTGCCCACCGACCCCGGTGTAGTTGAACCCGCTGATCGGATCGGGCAACGTGGTCTGCGGGCGTTCCCAGAAGTTCAACAGATTGCGGGCACCGGTCGCGATGCGTCCCGAAGGGATGACGTTGTTCGCGAATGGCGTGGGGTTGGTCGTACCGGTGAGCGGGTCGAAGATGATCACGGGCGCTTGCGCCACACCGGCGGCATTGCGGCGATTCAGGAGTTCGCCAAAGTCTCCCGTCCGGAAACGTTCGGTGGGCACGAGCGCGGATTCCGCCGAGCCCGGCAAGCGCCGCCGCCGGCCTTCATAATTGAACATCCAGAACGTCTTGTCCTTGCCGTTGTAGACCTTCGGGATAAACACCGGGCCGCTGGCAAAAGCCCCGAACTGGTTCTGCCGGATTCCCTGCTTCGGCAAACGCGCTTGGCCGGGCGTAAGGAAGTAATTCTGGAAGTAGCTTTCGGCGTCGAGCTTATCGTTGCGAAGGAACTCGAACACCGAGCCGTGGAAATCGTTGGTACCGGAGCGCATTACCATCACCAACTGCGCGCCGGAGTTGAAGCCATACTCGGCGGAGTAACTGCCGGTGAGCACCTTCACTTCTTCGATCGCTTCGGGCGAAGGCGAGAAAGGCACTGTGTTGACTCTCGCTTCCGTCGCCACCACGCCGTCGAGCGTCGCGTGCTGGTTCACCTCACGCTGCCCGTTGGCGACGATGGCGATGGTCTGGCCGGGGATCGGAATCCCGCCGCCCCCGCCGCCTTGCCCGTCCAAGCCGCCGCGCGGCCCGAACATGACGCCCGCCTGAAGCACCGCCAAATTGCCAACGTTACGGCCGTTAATCGGCAGTTCCGTAATGCGCCGCTGCTCGATGACTTCGCCGATGGACGACTCGTCGGTCTTCAGCGCCGCCACCGCTCCGGTGATCTCGATGCGCTCACTGACCTGTCCAACCTGAAGCGCGAAATCTACGCGCAGCTTCTCGTTGATCTGCAGCAGCAGCCCGCTCCGCGTCGCCGATTTGAAGCCAGACATCTCAACCGACACCGAGTACTCGCCGATATCGAGCAGCGGGAAGCTATAGTCGCCGGTGGACGTCGTGACGTCCTCGCGTTTCACGCCCGTGCGGGTCTGTGTGGCGACTACTTTCGCGCCACTGACAACCGCGCCGGTGGAATCGGTAACTGTGCCAATAATCGACGTCGAGGTCGTTTGGGAAAGGAGAGACAGCGGGAACAGCAGGACTGCTAGGCGTTTCATGAGAACACCCTCCTGAGCGTTTGCGATTTGTTAACTATAACAGTCGCGAGGAGATGACGGACATCGCCGCCAACGCCGCTGTTTCCGCGCGCAGGACATTTGGCCCCAGCGAAACGCGCGTCCAACCGGCGGCCATGGCGCGTTCGGCTTCCGTCCACCCGCCCTCCGGCCCGATGGCAATGACGACACTGGCGGCGGGGACGACCGCCTCGTGAATCGGCGCTCCGCCTTCCTCGTCGGCGAACAATCGCAAGTCCGCTTCGATCCGCAGCGCCGCCTCGAACGGCACGCAATCGGCGATCTCGGGCAAACGCGCCCGCCTCGATTGCTGCGACGCTTCGAGCGCGATTTTGCGCCACCGTTCGATGCGTTTCGCCGCCGCGCGTTCGAGTCCGGCTTCGCTCCGAACGGTCTCGACCGGCACGATTCTCGATACGCCGAGTTCGGTGGCCTTCTCGATCGTCCACTCGAAATGATCGAATTTGATCAGCGCCGCCGCGAGCGTGATACGGCACTTCGGTTCCGGAGCCTCGCTCTTCTCGACGACGCGAAACGACACTCGCGATTTGTGCGCTTCCTCCACCGTCGCGAGATACAGCGACTCGTTATCCGAGAGCTGGTAGGTCTGACCCGGCTCGACCCGCAACACGCGCGTCAAGTGCTTCGCGTCCTCGCCTTCGAGTTCCGCGATTCCGCGATGCACTTGGGGTACGAAGAAGAGACGCCGCGCCATGCCCGATACTGGATTCGATGATCGCCCATTTGCGCGGCCTGCTGCTCGAAAAGCATCCAGGGCAGGCCGTAGTGGAAGCGGGGGGCGTCGGCTACGACGTGACGATTCCCGTTTCGACGTTCACCCAGTTGCCGGAGCCGGGACGCGAGGTTCGCTTGCACGTGCATACACACGTCCGCGAGGACGCTCTGGCGCTGTTCGGATTTGCCTCGCGCGAGGAGAAGGGCGCGTTCGAAAAACTGATCGGCGTATCGGGGATCGGTCCGAAACTCGCGGTAACGGTGTTGAGCGGCTTGGCCGCTGCGGACTTGATCGCGGCGATCGTGGCGGGCGACATCGTCCGCCTGACGCGCATTCCCGGGATCGGTAAGAAGACCGCCGAGCGCATGGTTCTTGAGTTGCGCGAGAAGATGGGCGCGGTGGCCGGAGCCGCGCCCGCGACGGCGCCGATGAATGCGCTCGACCAAGACGTGGTGTCGGCGCTAATGAATCTCGGCGCGGCGCGTCCGGCGGCGGAAGCGGCGCTCGCGAAGTTGAAGTCGCAAGGCGCGCCCGAAGATTTCGAGACGCTCTTTCGCCGCGCGCTGGAACTGGTGCGATGAAGGACCGCGCGCAAGGGAAGTCGATCGCTTCCGCGTCGGCCCTCGACGGCGAGCGCCAGTTCGAGGCGTCGCTTCGCCCTCAGCGGCTTGCCGAATTCACGGGACAGTCGAAGCTCAAGGAGAATCTGTCGATCGCCATCGAGGCGGCAAAACGGCGCGGCGAGGCCATGGACCACGTGCTGCTTTACGGTCCGCCGGGATTGGGCAAAACGACGCTAGCGCAATTGGTGTCGCAGGAGCTTGACGTCGCATTCGACCAAACGTCGGGGCCGATTCTGCAAAAGAAGCTCGACCTGACCGGAATTTTGTCGAACGTCCGCGCTCGCCAGATTTTTTTCATCGACGAGATTCACCGCCTGCTGCCCGACGTCGAGGAGATGCTCTATTCGGCGCTCGAAGATTTTCGCGTGGACATTCTGGTCGGTACCGGCCCGGGCGCGCGGACGCATTCGCTGACGGTACCCAAGTTCACGGCGGTTGGCGCAACAACCCGGCAAGGGTTAGTCAGCGCGCCGCTGCGCGGACGATTCGGATTAGTGCTGCGGCTGGACCACTACAACGAAGACGACTTAGCCGCCATCGTGCGCCGGTCGGCGGCGATTCTCTCGGTCGAGATCGAACGTGGCGCGGACCGCGAAATCGCCCGCCGTAGCCGGGGTACGCCGCGCATCGCCAATCGACTGCTGCGGCGCGTGCGCGATTACGCCCAAGTGCGCGCTGAGGGGACGGTGACGCGGGAAGTGGCGGTGACCGCGCTCGACCTGCTCGATGTGGACCGCTACGGTCTCGACGAGATCGATCAGAAGATCATGCTGACGATCTGCGACAAATACTCGGGCGGCCCCGTGGGCGTGAACACGATCGCCGCGTCGATCGACGAAGAACCGGCGACGATCGAGGAAATGTACGAGCCGTACTTGATCCAACTCGGATTTCTCGACCGCACTCCGCGAGGCCGTATGGCGACCGACCGGGCGTTCGAATATTTTGGAGTGCCCCGCCGCAGTTCGCCGCAACGGGGCTTGTTCTAGCGAGGCTAGAAATTCAGCCGCAGAGCGAATTGCAACTGCCGCGATGTGCCCGCACCGGTCGCCCCGTCGTTCGCCGTCGTCTGGATGCTACCGAAGTTGGCGTTCGAGATATTGCTCGCCGGATTCCCGAACTGAGCGCGATTGAACAGATTGAACGCCTCGGTGCGGAACTCGAGATTCACTCGCTCGGTGATGCGCGTGCGCTTCGTGACCGCCGTATCGAGTTGCCAGAGTCCGGGACCGCGAGCCACGTTCCGGCCGAGGTTGCCCCAGGTGTTGGCGGCGGGGATAGCGAACGCCCCGCGGTTTAGGTACGAATCGGGGATCTGAGTGCCCGGGTAAAGCGCCTGTCCGGCGATGTAGTCGGGGCGCTGCGGGGGCGCGTTGTTGCCGTCGGGCAGCACGCCCACCGCGCGGACGACCGTGATGTTCACCGCGCGTCCCGTGCGGGCGAAGAAGAATCCGGATAGGCTCCAGCCACCCCACAGCTTGTTGCGGCCCCAGGGCAGGTCGTAAATCGAGTTGGCCGTGAACGTTTGCCGGATGTCGAAATCGGCGGGACCGCGGTCGCAGCGGCGGCAGGAGACGATCATCAACTCCTGGCCTTCGCCCGAACCGGCGTTGTCGTCGATCGCCTTCCCGAAAAGATACTGCGACTGGAACAGCCAGTTCTTCGTGAAGTTGCGGTTGAGCGAGGCTTGCAACCCGTGGAAGTTCGACCGGTTGTAGTTCACCTTACGGTCCACCGAACTAAACGTCGGGAAGGGTTGCCGACGGGTAACGGGATCGAGGACGTTCACCCGGTCGCGCCCGAACAGGTGTGTGCCCTTGTTACCCACGTAGGCTACTTGAGCGACAAACGCCCCCGGCAGCTGTTGCTGAATCGAGAAAGTCCACGTGCTCGTGTAGGCGTCGCGGCGGTCTCGTTGCACGGCGCGCGGCGTGATTCCCGTGGAGCGGGCCTGCCCCAGAAACGGCTCGATCGGATACGACAGGGCGGGCTGCTGCGCGACGGTCAGCGACGCGCCTTCCGCGAAGCTGTCGAGCGGTGCGTTGACATCGTCGTTTTGGCCGGGCGTGTAATAGAGGCCGCCACCCATGCGGAACACGGTGCGGTTCTTCAAAAAGTCCGGCGCCCAGGCGATGGAAGCGCGCGGGGCGAAGTTATTGTCGTCGCGGAAGTACCAGGGCTCGCCCTGCGGGCAGTAGCCGCCGCAACGTTCGAGATCGAGCACGTTGGCGCGGCCATATTGTTCCTTCGCCAGACCGTAGTTCTCGTAGCGCAACCCGAGGTTGATCGTGAGATTCGGCTTGACCTTGAACTCGTCCTGCGCAAAGTAGAACCAGTAAGTGCGCCGTGCGCCCAGCATCGGATACCTGCTGCCGATCGAGAAAGAATCCAGGCGATTGGCAAGCAGATTCGCGACGCTACCGAATACGATCGTCGTGTTCTGCGAGTCGGCGATGTTGCCATGGATGCGCCGCGCCTCGAACCCGGTCTTCACCGTATGCCGGCCCAAGACACGCGTGTAGTTATCGAGAATCGAGTAAGAGGTGGGCTTCTCGATTTCCGCGCGGAACGACTGCGTATTGGTGAAGCCGGGAATACGCACGCTCTCGGGCACGATTCCGACCGAGGTGCGCTCTAAAGCGGAACGATTGACGGCGATGCGAGCCTCGTTAACAATCGTCGGGCCGAAGACCGACTGCAGTTGCACGGTGCCTTGCGTGGGGTAAATGTTCGAGTCGCGCGTTTCGAGCAGCGACGTGCGAGGTTCACTGATAAACCCGCGGGTCGTGTTGAACCGCCCGAACAGGCTGTGCGAATCGGTAATGCGATAGTCGACGCGGACCATGCCCGAATCTTCGTCGCGGATGTCTTTCGGCAAGCCGAAGAACCGGTCCACATCGGCGTTGACCGAGACCGTGCCGCGCGGATACGCGTTGATTAACGTTCGCAGCGAAGGCTGCGCGGCGGAAACCCGGGCGCGGAACGACTCGCTCGGCACCAAGCCGTTCACCGAAGCGGTAGTTAAACGCTGGCGGAGACCTTCGTAGTTGGCGAAAAAGAACAACCGGTTCTTTACGATCGGACCGCCCACGTTCGCGCCGTACTGATTCAGCCGGAAAGGCGGTACCGTGGACGGATCGAAAGGACGCCTGGCATCGAAGTAGCTGTTTCGCAGGAACCAAAAGGTCGAGCCGTGAAACTCGTTCGTCCCCGTTTTCGAAACGAGATTGACTAGTCCCCCGCCTCCCCCGCCGCCTTCCGCCGTATAGGCTGCGGAACTGACCCGGAACTCGGCGATCGAATCCAGGGAGATTACTAGCCGCAGGTTTCCTTCCTGCCGGGGATCCTTGACGCCCGTGGCGTCCACGCCATCGAAATTCCAATTATTCTCGTCGCGCGGCCGTCCGAAGAACCGGATCGAATTTTGATTGCCCTCGCCGGTGTTCGTCGCGCCGGGCGCAAGCAGCATGAGCGCCGTCCAGTTCCGTCCGTTGATCGGTATCTGCTTGAGTTGCGCTTCACCCACGGCCGTGCCGATTTCCGAAGTGCTTTGGTCCACCGGAGTCGCTCCGGCAACCACCTCCACTTGCGTCGAAACGGTTCCGACTTCGAGCGCGATATCGAGCGTGCGCCGCTCGCCAACCGATAAACGGACCGCCTCCACCTTGGCGGTTTTGAACCCTTCGATCGTTACGGTTACGGCGTATTCGCCGTTAGGGACTTGGGCGATCAGGTAGGTACCGGTATCGTCGGTCCGCGCTTCGCGCTTCGCGCCGGTGCTGGAGTTGAGCAACTCCACCTTAGCTCCGGAAACAGCGAGACCGCCAGGATCGCGGACCGTGCCATTCAGGGTGGCACGTTCCATTTGAGCGTATATAGACACACCAAAGGCGAGAGAGAGAATTGCTAATTTCATAAGATTGTACGGGATACTAGAAAGGCTAGCAGCCCTTAGTTACCAATGAGTTACAATGAGATTACTGTTCGTGTCATTCTTGATGGCGCAATCGATCGTTGAAGTTACGCCTATCCGCGGTACCGATCCGGTTTCGAACGACCCAGACGATCCCGCTATATGGGTGAATCGCGCCAACCCTTCGGCGAGCTTGATTCTGGGAACGAACAAGGTGGCCGCACCGGGCGGTGCGCTGGTCGTTTTCGGTCTCGACGGGAAAATTCGCCAAACCGTGACGGGAATCGATCGCCCGAACAACGTAGATATCGAGTACGGTCTGGGCGGTCTCGACATCGCGGTCGTCACCGAGCGCCGCCTGAATCGCTTGCGCGTCTTCTCGATAGCCGAGAAGGGCGTGCGCGATCTCGGGTTTCTCGATTGCTGCCCGGAGCCGATGGGCATTGGCCTCTATAAACGCCCTCGAGATGGAGCGGTATTTGCCATCGTCGCCCCTAAGGGCCGTCCGAACTCGCCGCGTGCCGATTACCTATACCAATACCGGTTGACGATCGAGAACGGCGCGCCGAAAGGGGCGCTGGTGAGGCGATTCGGGCAATTCAGCGGAACCAAGGAAATCGAGGCGGTCGTCGTGGACGACGCCTTGGGGTTTGTCTATTGCTCGGACGAAGGCGCGGGGATTCGCAAGTACCATGCCGACCCCGACCATCCCGAAGCGTCCAAAGAGGTAGCCATGTTCGGGCTCACTGGCTTTCGCGGTGACCGCGAAGGTCTGGCGATCTATGCAAAGGCCGACGGTTCCGGTTACCTGATCGCAACCGACCAACTTCCCGGCAATAGCGAGTACCACGTGTACGACCGGCGCGACAATGGCGAGCTTTTCGTCTTTCGCGGCGGCGCGGATACTACCGACGGCATCGACATTACCTCCGCGAATCTCGGCCCCGAGTTTCCGACCGGTCTGTTCGTCGCCATGAATTCCGGCGGGAAGAACTTTCTGCTGTACGACGCCCGCACGCTCATGCGACGCTGAAGGTTGTCTCCGCTGGCCGTCGTCTTTGCCATTGTCTTTCTCGACCTGCTGGGCGTGGGCATTCTTACGCCCGTCTTCCCTTTCTTGGTGCGGCAGTTCCGCACGGACGCGATGACCGTCGGCTTGATGGCGCTGGCGTTCAGCGCGGCGCAGTTCCTGGGTTCTCCGGTACTTGGCGCTCTCGGCGACCGTCACGGACGCCGCCCGGTGCTCATCGTCAGCTTGTTCGGAACCGCCATCGGTTACTTTCTCTTCGGTTGGGCGGCCGCGTTGTGGATCATGTTCGTCTCCCGCGTCATCGACGGCATTACCGGCGGTAACATTTCGACGGCGCAGGCCTACATCGCCGACATCACCAAGCCCGAGGATCGCGCGAAGAATTTCGGTTTGATTGGCGCGGCTTTCGGGTTAGGCTTCATTATCGGACCGGCGTTGGGAGGCCTGCTCGCGAAGTTCGGCTTAGCGGCGCCGGCGTTCGCCGCCGGAGCCCTTTCGCTAGTCACGATGGCGGCTACGTGGCTGTTCCTGCCGGAATCCTTGCCGCCGGAACGCCGCACAAAAGGGCCATTTCATTGGCGCGAAATCGATCCGCTCCGGCAAATCGTCCGGGCGCTTGCCCGCCCCGAACTGGTCTGGACGCTGCTTGCCATTTTCGCCGCCAACTTCGCAATGGCCGGATTGCAAAGCAACTTCGCGGTGTTCGCTTTCGACCGGTTCGCGGTGGGACCGGGACAGATCGGCCTAATTTTCGCCTCGATCGGGGCCACCGGAGCGGTCACGCAAGGCCTGCTCATCCGGCGGCTCGCAACCCGAATCGCCCCCGTCTCATTAGCCGTTGCCGGGCTCGCGATCGCCGCTCTCGGATTTCTTGGGATTTCCCTCGCGCGCGGTACTTGGTGGCTTTACCCGTCCTGCATGGCCATCGCGCTCGGTATGGGCTTAAGCGGCCCCTCGCTCTCCGGGCTTCTTTCGTCGAACGTCGCCGCCGCCGAACAAGGATCGGTGTTGGGAGTTTCGATGTCCCTCGCCAGTCTCGCGCGCGTAATTGGCCCGGTGGCGGCGGGGGGGCTCTACGATCAGGTTCGTCCCGAATCGCCGTACGTCGCCGGAGCGCTGTCGATGTTGGCCGGCATGTGGCTGATCTCCGCTAAGCGGATAGCGCCCGCAACATCCACGCCATCTTCTCGTGTTGTTCCATCAGACCCGTAAGGAAGTCCTGGTTGCCGGTGTCGCCATGTTCTTCCTTGATCGTCTCGAGATCGGCCCGCAGTTGCCGCACGATCGCTTCGTGATCGGAAAGAAGCGCTTCAATCATCTTGGCGGCCGAAAGATCGGTGGACGCTTCCTTGAGACGCGTGTTTTCGAGAAAGCCCTTGAGCGTCGATAGGGGTGTCTGGTCTAACGCCCGCACGCGCTCCGCGATATCGTCGATCGCCTCGTCGAGTTCCTCGTACTGCGATTCGAAAAACTTGTGCAACTCCGAAAAATGCGGCCCGGTCACGTTCCAATGGAAGTTGCGGGTCTTGGTATACAGCACGTATTCGTCGGCCAAAATCCCATTGAGGATCTTCGCCGCGCCCGTGCGCTGCGCGACGGTCAAACCGATGTGAACGCTCATACTCCTTAGATGGTAAGCCTCGCTTGATAGACTCAAACGCGTATGGCGAGCGCTCTCTTTCCGATCTACAGCCCTAGCGACATGCCGCTCGATGGGGCGCAGACTTGGCTCGGAACGACGCCGCGGATTTCGTCGCTGCTGATCAAGCCCGCCTCCGCCGTTTGCAATCTCGACTGCGCGTATTGTTTCTACCTCGACCGCGACGCCGACCCGTACAAAGAGTTGCCTGCGCGCCGGATGACGGACGAGACGCTAGAACGGCTGGTGGACACTTACATGTTCTACAGCTATCCGCATTCGACGTTCGCATTCCAAGGTGGCGAACCGACGCTCGCGGGGCTGAAGTTTTTCGAAAAGCTGGTCGAGTTGCAGCAGAGATACGGACGCAATGGACATCAAGTATCGAACGCTCTGCAAACCAACGCGGTACTGATCGACAAGGAGTGGTGTCAGTTATTCCGCAGCTACAACTGGCTGCTTGGCGTTTCGCTCGACGGGCCGGAAGAGATCAACGATCTCTACCGCTTCAACAAGGCCGGGCACGGTACCTGGAAACGGGTCATGCAGTCGGTGGAAATGCTGCAGAAAGAGAAAGTCGAGTTCAATATCCTTTGCGTGCTGAACTCGGCGAACGTCGAAAAGCCGCGCGAGTTGTACAGCTTCTATAAGTCGCTGGGCGTCGACAACATCCAATTTATACCGTTGGCCGAGTTCAACCCCGACGGCTCGCGCATGCCGTTCACGATCACGCCGGAGCAGTACGGTAAGTTTCTCGTCGAAATGTTCGACCTTTGGTGGCCGGATCGCCGCAAGATGCGCATCCGGTTTTTCGACAACATCGCCGAAGCGCTTGCCGGGCAAAAGCCCGGATCGTGCACGATGCACGAGACCTGCGATAGCTACTGTGTGGTCGAGTACAACGGCGATGTTTATCCCTGCGACTTCTTTGTCGAAGGCGGCTGGAAGCTCGGCAACATTACGCTCGATAGCTGGCCCGAGATCGCACGGCGGACCAAGCGGTATTCGTTCGCTCAGAAGAAAACGCTGGCCCATCCGGAGTGCCAGGTCTGCGAGTATTCCTCGATCTGCCACGGCGGCTGCCCGAAATTCCGCCACGGGCCTCAGCGCCGGTTTGAGGACTTGGATTACTTCTGCCAGTCCTACAAAATGATTTACTCGCGCTCGGTGGGTCCGCTGAAGGACGAGTTGAAGAAAATTCTGCCCCGTTAGGCGGCTTGCGCGGGCCTCTCGATGATTCGCAGCAATCGGTCCACGGGAATCGCTAACATCGCGTAAGTCTGTCCATTCCGGTCCACGAACTCGACTTCGACGGCGTCCGGTTCGTAAACCTCTACGACCGCGCCGATCTCGCCACGGCGTAGCCCTTCTTCGGGCATGTCGTCCAGCAATGCAACACAATCCAGCAGCTTGATTTCCATTACGTCCGCTTGTCTAGAACATAGCAGGAAATAAGGCGGGGAACGGTCTGTCCGGGGCCAATGATCCATGCCGTTCGAACCATGGCGCGACGTGCACCTCGTTCGAACAACGCATCGATCGAGTATCTTTGTCCATGTCGGTCGAGTCGGCCGAGTCGTGCCTCACCGGTCACAGCAACGCTTCGGATCCACGTCTTCAATTCTTCGACATTCCGGACTCCCATCCCCAAAGCCGCGACGAAGACGCGTGCTTTTTCGCCGCCAACCGAAATGCTCGACATTCAGGCAATAGTCCCGCAGCCTCGCTTCGGGCACGATCGCCCGGTCGCCGTTAGGCAGCTTCAACCGGAGCGGCCTCCACCTTCTCGATCCGGACCCGGGCAATGCGGTTGCGATCCATAGTCAAAACGGTAAAGCGCCGCCCATCCTCCTCGATCGACTCGCCGTTCGAGGGCAGATGTCCCAGCCGCGACAGCAAGAACCCGGCGAGCGTTTCGAAGCCCGTTTCGAATGGCAGTTCGATGCCGTATTGCGTTTCAAGATCGCGAATCGGAATCGTTCCTTCCACCTCGACCGACGCGTCCTCGGCCTTGGGCGGCCGCCGCCGGTCGTCGTGCTCGTCCTCGATCTCGCCGAACACTTCTTCGAGAACGTCCTCCAACGTCACCACGCCCGTGATCGTGCCGAACTCGTCTACGACGACGGCCATGTGCTTGTGACCGGCGCGAAACTCGTCAATCAGTTCGTTGAGCGGCTTTGTCTCCGGCACAATCAGCGGCTTCACCATCCAATCGCTCACATGGAAAGGGCGCGCGGTCCGGCGCCGGTCGTTCGCGAACCGGCGGTCGCGCCAAACGCGCAAGAGATCGCGGTAATGGATGACGCCGACGATGTTCTCGGGTTGGCCTTCGTACACGGGAACTCGGGAATAGTTGTGCTCCGCCATGGTGCGCAGCACCTCGTCGAGACTCGCGTCCGCGGGCAGCGACACCACCGATCCGCGCGGCACCATCACCTCGCGCGCTACCAGTTGCCGTAGATCGAGCAGCCGGTGAATCGAGTCCTGCTCGAACGCCTCCAAGTGACCCTGCTCCTCACTCGACGAGACGATGTATTTGATCTCTTCCGCCGAGTGCGCGCCCCCGCCGTGGGACGAACCTTTCAACCCGAACACCTTCGAAAAAAAGGCCGACGCTTTCTCCACTACCCTCACGAACGGTTCGAGAATCCGGTAACAAACCAGCATGGCGGGCGAAGTCAGGACGGCCATGCGTTCCGCTTTCTCGACGGCGAGATTTTTCGGCACTACTTCGCCTAGCACGACGATCACGAAGGTTAGAAAAAGAAACGAAGCGGCGAAACTCGCTCCCCGCAGCAGCCATTCGAGATTGTCGGGAACGCCCGGCGCGAGCGAGTGGACCAGCGCGTCGTAGATCGCCTCCTCGCCCGCCCATCCCATGCCCAGGCTCGCCAGCGTGATCCCGACTTGCGAGAGCGCGATCATGCGCTCCATATTGCCGATCAGCGAAAGCGCCGCCTGCGCGCCGAGATTCCCCTCTTCGGCGAGCGCCTTCATGCGCGCAGGCCGAACGGACAGGAGCGCCACTTCCGCCGCCGAGAAAAACGCGTTGAAAACCGTTAGAACGAAGAGGGCCAGAACCCGGTAGCCCAAATGAGCGTCTGGCATGATGAGAGCGTGAATCGCGTCATCCGCTATGGTAACGCTCTGATTGCGCTGCTCTTACTTTCGGCGCTGACCGGCGTTTACTGGTATCTCTATCGCCCTATGCCCTCGCGGTCGGGCTCGCTGCGCGCGGCGGTTTCCGCGCCGGTTAAGGTGGAGCGCGATTCGCTTGGCGTGCCCCACATCTCCGCGGCGACGGTAGAGGACGCGTTGTACGCGCAAGGGTATTCCGTGGCGGACGACCGCCTGTTTCAACTTGATTTGCTGCGCCGCAAGGCCGCGGGCGAACTTTGCGAGATCGTCGGACCGGCGGCGATCGAACTCGACCGCGACGCCCGCCGTCTGCGGATGCGCCGTCTCGCCGAAGAGCACGCGGCGAAATTGCCCCCCGGCGACCTTGTCCATTTCAAGGCCTTCGTCCGCGGCCTCAACGCGAGCCTCGACCGCCAGCGCACGGCGCTCCCCGTTGAGTTCCGGCTGCTTGGCTACCAACCGCGCCCCTGGACCGTGGCCGATTCGATGCTCGTCGCACTTGAAATGTACCGGACGCTCACCACGTCTTGGACCGACGATCTCGAAAAAGCGAAGCTGATCGACGGCGGCGATGCGGCGAAAGTCGAGCGCCTCTACCCGATTCGCGGCGGCCGCGATTTTCAGCCGGGCTCGAACGCCTGGGCGGTGTCCGGCAAGCTAACCGTCAGTGGCAAACCGCTGCTCGCCAACGATCCTCACCTCTCTTGGACCTTTCCCGCGACGTGGTGGCAAGTGCATTTGAAGGCTGGCGATCTGGATGTCACCGGCGCGGCGCTACCCGGCCTTCCCGGCGTGATCGTCGGACACAACCGGCGCATCGCCTGGGGCGTCACGAATCTCGGATACGATGTGCAGGATCTTTACATCGAACCGCCGGGAGTCGCCGCGCGCGTCGAGACGGAAGTAATCGCGATCAAAGGAGCGCAGCCGGAGCGGCTCGCGGTCACCGTCACGCGCCACGGCCCGGTGATGCCCACGGGCACACGGCCGCTCGCGATGCGGTGGGCGGCGGCCGAGATCGGGTCGTTCCAATACCCGATGATCGAGTTGAACCTCGCGAAGAATTTCGACGAGTTCCGAAACGCTCTACGCCGCTTCCCCGGACCGGGCCAGAACTTCGTGTACGCCGATATCGACGGCAATATCGGCTATCAGGCCACCGGGATGCTTCCGGTGCGCAAGACCTACAACGGCGATTTACCGGTAGCGAGTCCCAATGGCGAGAACGAATGGCAAGGCTTTATCCCTTTCGACGAACTGCCCTCTTTCTACAACCCGCCGTCGGGCCTGATCGTAACCGCGAACCAGAATCCGTGGCCCGCCGAACCGGGCTTTCGCCTGAACGGCGATTTCGCGCCACCATACCGCTCGCGCCAGATCAAAGCGCGCCTCGAAGCGAAAGCGAAGTTAACCGTCGCGGACATGCTGAGCGTTCAGACCGACGTGTATGCCGAGTCTTTGCTCACGGTAGGCCGGATCACGGCGGCGGCGGTGGGCAAGAAGGCGTCGGGGAACGCACCGCTTTCGGCAGCCGCGAATCTTCTAAAGATGTGGGACGGCCAGATGCAAGCCACCTCGCCCGCCGCGCTCATCGCCTTGCTCAACTACCAATATCTGCGGCGCGCGCTGGCGGATCGGGCGTCGCCGGGCAAGGGATCCGACTACTCGTGGCAGATGGGACCGGCGGTGGTCGAGAATCTACTGCGAGAGCGTCCTGCGGATTGGTTCGCCGACTGGGATTCCACGCTCGTGAAGGCGTTCGAGGAGGCGGTCGGCGAAGCGCGGCGCAAGCAGGGCGACGACCCGGCCAAATGGCGCTACGGGGTCGCGAACACGCTCGAACTCGGGCATCCCGTCCTGAGCAAGATTCCATACGTTGGGAAGTATTTCCAGATCGGCCCGGTGGAAATGCACGGCTGGACGACAACAGTCAAACAGACTACGCCGCGCATTGGCCCGTCGATGCACTTCGTCGCCGACTTGTCGAATTGGGACTCGTCGGTGAACAACATCATCGTCGGCCAAAGCGGCCACGTGTTTTCTTGCCAATTCGCCCCCGAAAAAGTCGTCTTCTGGACAAGGCTCAATCCCATCTCCTGCAACTTCAAAGACCAGTGGAACGATTACTTCGCGGGCCGCGCTTCGCCGTTGCCATTCACGAAGGTTGACTCGAAACACACGTTAACTCTCACACCCGAATGACGTCCGAATCGAGAACACTCACTGACATCCTGAAGCTCGATTTCAATCGTCTACTCGCGGAGATTGGTGTACGCGGCGCAAAGATCGATGCCCGGGAGGGCATTACGCGGCGTATGGCGCAAGCGGCGGCGCTACTCCCGTTCGAGCGCTTCGACGAATTGCGCGCCCATCCTAACGACACCGTGCGCGGATGGGCCGCTTATGTCCTTGCCGCCGCGCCGGGATTGACACTCGCCGGGCGGCTCGACCGTCTGAAGCCGCTCGCTGCCGATCCGCATTTCGGCGTCCGCGAATGGGCGTGGCTCGCGGTGCGCGAGGAGATCGCGCGCGACATACGGGAGTCGATTCGCCTCCTTACGCCTTGGACCGGCGACGCATCTCCAAATGTCCGTCGGTTCGCGAGCGAAGTCACGCGCCCGCGCGGCGTCTAGTGCACGCACATCGAGGAGTTGAAGCGAACGCCGGAATTGGGGCTTCCGATTCTCGAACCGCTGTACCGGGACCCGTCGCGCTACGTCCAGGACTCCGTCGCCAACTGGTTGAACGACGCGAGCAAAACTCGCCCCGATTGGGTTCGCGAAATCTGCCGAGGGTGGGAGAAAGACGCGCCCTACGTGGCCCGCCGCGCGAGTCGCAGCCTTTCGAAATCCCAAGCCGTGCGGACCGTCTCGCGCAAATCGGTGTAGCGCGGCGACCACTCGAGATCGGCACGCAGCCGCGTGGCGTCGGCCACCAATCGCGGAGGATCGCCGTCACGCCGTGGACCCACAACGTAAGGCACTTTGCGCCCGGTGGCTTCTTCCACCGCGCGGATCACCTCGAACACGCTATGCCCGCGCCCGGTGCCCACGTTATAGGCGCGAGTGCCGCCGCCCTTTTCCAAGTGATCGAGAGCGGCGAGATGTGCAGCGGCCAGATCCGAAACGTGAATATAGTCGCGAATGCACGTGCCATCGGGCGTCGGATAGTCGTCCCCGAACACCGTCATCGGATTGCCGGACTCGATCGCTCGAAACAGCAGCGGAATCAGGTGCGTCTCGGGCTCGTGTTCCTCGCCGATACCGAATCGAGGCTCCGCCCCGCACGCGTTGAAGTAACGCAACCGCACGCTGCGAATGCCGCGCCGCGAGTCCATCCAGTCAAGCATGCGCTCCACCATGGCCTTCGTCTCGCCGTACGGATTCGCCGGTGCGATCGGCGCCGATTCGGGGATCGGATCGAGGGACGTATCGCCGTAGACGGCGGCGGTAGAGGAAAACACGATCTTCGACACCCCCGCGCGGACCATCGCCTCGACCACGGAGATCGATCCCGCCAAGTTATTCCGGAAATGCAGTTCGGGCAGCTTGGTCGATTCGCCGACGCCGATCAAGGCCGCAAAGTGAACGACGGCATCGCACCCGCGCATGATTTCGGCGAGTACGTCCGTCTCCGCGACGTCGATCCGGTGCAGCAGGCCTTCGGGAACGTTGTGCGCGTAACCGTGCTTGAGATTATCGACCACCGCCACCGAGCGTCCGGCTTCAAGCAGGTATCGAACGGTGTGCGAGCCGATGTAGCCCGCGCCCCCGGTAACGAGAACGCGCACTATTTGAGGGCCGCTTCGATCGCGCTCGCGAGTTCCGGCGATTCCGGCGCGACGTTCGGCTCGAAACGCTTGAGCACTTGTCCGTCCTTGCCGACCAGGAACTTCGTAAAGTTCCAGCGCACGTCGCCGCCGGTCTTGGTCAGCAGACCGTACAACGGCGTCATGTCGCCGCCCTTCACCGAAACCTTCGACATCATTGGGAAGCTGACGTTGTAATTGCGCGAGCAGAACGTCTTGATCTCTTCGTCCGAGCCCGGCTCTTGCGCGCCGAAATTATTCGCGGGCACGCCCACCACCACCAAGCCTTGATCTTTGTACTTCCGGTACAGGGCTTCCAGGCCCTTATACTGCGGCGTGTAGCCGCACTGGCTGGCCACGTTAACGAACAGCACGGGCTTACCCTTGAAGGCGGAAAGCGGCTGCTGGTGACCATCGATGGTCTTCATGGTGAAGTCGTGTACGGAAGCGGCAAGTAGCGACATGGTGAGTAACAAGCTCATGGTCTAATGATCGCGCATCCTCAGTCGCGGATGCGGTAAATCACCGAAGAGCGAGTCAGCGCGATCACGCGGTAGCGGGCGAGCCAATCCCGCAGGTCCGCGTAGTTGGTAATCGAAAGTTGCGGGTTCAACCGCGCCAAGCCATCGACGACGAATGTGGGCCGCGACTGCGCCAACCGCGCTCGATGCGCCGCCCCATCGGCGGAAGGCTTTGCGGACGTCAAATGGCGGTCGGCGAAGACCCCCGTGAGCGGCTGCGATTCGAGAAACGGCGTGCCGCCCGGCAATCGCGTCATAACGTCGATTTCGGGCCGGTAGCCCCAGATGAACAGCGTGTCACCCGGCAGCGCGGTTTCGGCGATTACTTTCGCAGCCTCTCGCGCATCGCGGAACAGCGCCAGATCGCGCGATCGCTCGACGTTCCAGTATCCCGGCGCGAATCGGATCAGCGGGATCGCAAGCAGGGCCAGCGTCCACCGCCATCGGGTCGGAGTAGCGAGCGCCCGCCCCGCGAGCACGCAAAGGGGCGGTAGCAAGTGGAAGTAGTAGCGCGGGAAGAACCGGAGGCCCAAAATCGCGCACGCAGCCGCTGCGGCGAGCCACAACCAAATCCAGCGGTCCGGCTTCGACCGCAGCGCCGCGAGAAGCAATCCCGCGTGGAAGCCCATCCACCCCGCGGTCTTGGCGAAACCGTCCGCCGCCGGAGCATCGCGCGCGTAAAGCGAGCCCCACTTCCAGACTTGCTCGACGTAGCCGGGAACGGCGAAGACCGGTGCGGCCACGCCAAAGAAAGCCAGCGCCGCGCGCGGCGAAAACACCACTGGCAGAAACAATATCGCCTTCACATTGAAATGGAACGCGACGCCGATCAGCGCTCCGGCAATCCAAGGACGATCGCGCATCAGCACCGCCGCCATCACCGGTGCGAGCGTCAATAGATCGGGCCCGAGCGGAAGTACGGCGGAGGCGAAATCGAAAGTAAGGAAGAAAGCGAGCAGCGCCCCGGCGATCCACGATCCGGCGAGCCGCGCCGCCAGCCACGCGCAGAGCGTGACGTAGGCCGCTCCGGCTATGCGCAGCGGTAGTCCGTCCAACGCGCCCCAAAGCATGTAGAGCAGCGGCGTCAGAGGCGGCTTGTCGTACCAGAAATCGAGATACGGCAGGCGCCCGGCGAGAATGTTGATCGCGCCCGCCGCCGGGTAGGCTTCCTCCACCCAAAGCACGCTCGCGTGCATAAGCCGAAACGCCAGGGCGACAGCGAAGGTGACAGCCGTGGCGCGAACGTTCACGCTTAGGAGCTTACTGGATACGGCTTGGTGCAAAAAAAGAAAGGGGCCATCCCGAAGGAAGGCCCCAAGCTCTTCAACAAACTAAACTAAGCCCGGAACCGGCGATACGCCAGCACCGCCAAACCTACGCCCAGCAACGCGTAGGTGGACGGTTCCGGAATCGCATCGGGATGAGGCGTGATGTCGATTTGCAGCTTCGTTGCCGTACCGGTCCAATCGAGGAACGCGGGGAAAGCGATAGCGAAATTCGGATCCTGGAAATCGATCGCGAAGTTCGGGATGCCCGAAATCTTGAACGACGAGGTCGGCAGGATCGCGTACTTCACACCCGCCATAGCCACGAAGCTGGCGTTTGCGCCGGTGAGGTCGGTGAACAGCAGATCGCCGAAGCCGAACCCGGGAGGCGGAGTGGCAAACTCGATGAACTCCGCGCCGCCGAACAGCGTGTACGTGTACGCTTCGGCGAACGGGGGATCGTACCAGAGGCCGGGCGTGGGATCGGTGAATTCGAAAGGACCGCCCAGCGGATTGCTGTCGGGCAGAATCGGGAACTCGGGCGTTTCGCCGGGCGCAACGCCGCCCGACTCGCTAGTGCCCGGCTCCACATCGAGGAAGAGAGCCGCATCCAGAATCGTGTCGTCGTCGTTGGTCACCGCGAAACCCAAGCGGTGCATGCCCGTCTCCTGCAGCGTGAACGTGATGGCGCGCCACCCGGAGTTGCCCGAGGTACCGACTTCGACGCCGCCGCCCCAGATGCTGGCGATAGTGACCGCTTCGAAGCCCGTCGGACCGACGAGCACGCCGAATGCGGGATCGTTGAACTGAATATAGTCGCGTGCGACGTAGTTGTAGTACATCGTCACCGTATCGCCGGCGTTGCCCATGAAATCTTGATAGATGCCGGAGCCGTTAGTCAGCGCGCCGCCGGTGCTGGGATCGGGGAAAGAGCCCTCAAGGTTAAGGTTTTGGAGCGTACCGAAAGGCAACCCGAAGAACGCGTCCAGGGCCGTGGCCACTTCGCCGTTGCTGTTCATCGCGGCCATGAAAAGACCGTTGGGGCCAACATCCCAAACAATGTCGTCGAAGGTCACCACCGAACGGGGGCCCGTCGCCTGAACGTCGCCGGTAGAAACCCAACCGGTCAAGTCGCCGGTCTCGAAACCTTGATTCACCAAATTGATCACGGCGGCGTTGGCGGTGAGTGTAGCTGCCAGTGCACCGAGCGCGATGAGCGGGAATTTACGCATTTATCCTCCTTAATGCAACAACCTAAAGGAGTATATCACTAGTACTACGTAGTAGCACTTAGAAAAGATGCGGTGGTTTGGTCGAAAAGTACTAGAACCGTTAGTCGCGCAACTCGATGACGCGCGCCTGCTTAATCGCTTTGTTCGCCAGTAGTTCCGTAATGGCGGATTCGGGAACGGCGGAATCGCTTTCGACAACGCTAACGGCCATCAATGGTTCACCGGGCTTCGTGGGCGCCTCGGCGCGTCCTAACGAGAAATTTGCGATGTTAACGTTGTTCCGGCCCATCACTCCGCCCACAAACCCGATCACGCCGGGTGTGTCTTCGTTTACCAGGAACGTCAAGTGTCCATCGAGGGTCGCTTCGCAGTAAATCCCGTTTACTTGCAACAATCTGGCGTGACCGAGGACGAGCGCGCCTTCCACCGAGACGGTCCCCTCGCTGGTTTCGAGTTCCAGGCGAACGGAATCCGAGTAAGTGGCTGGACGCTTTTCATGTAGTTCGGCAACGCTCAACCCGCGGTCGCCCGCCAACTGCATCGCATTGACAAGATTGGCTTTGTGCGACAGAGACCGGTTGAGCAAGCCGGCCAACGCCGAATTCCGTACGAGTTGCGTGTTGATTTCCGCGATCCGGCCCGAGTAGGTGAGCTTCGCCGCTTTCGGATTTCCCGAGGAAATGCCGATCGCGAACGCGCCGAGCTTCTCCGCGAGCGAGATATACGGCCCGAGCGCGCGGTACTGCTCCGGCGAGAGCGCGGGCATGTTTACGGCGTTGATTGCGATACCGCTGGTGAGATACTGCACCACCTGCTCCATAATCCGGATCCCGACGATCTCCTGGGCTTCCTCCGTGGACCCGCCAATGTGCGGCGTGGCGATCAGATTCGGAGCCTTCAGCAAGGGATGGTCGGCCGGTAGCGGTTCGGGGTTGAAGACGTCGAGCCCCGCTCCGCCGACACGGCCCGAATTCAGACCCTCAAGCAGCGCTTCCTGATCGATCAACTCGCCGCGGGCGCAATTGACGATGCGCACGCCGGGCTTCATCTTGGCGATCGACGCCGCGTTGATCATTTTCTCGGTGTCGGGCGTCAGCGCCGTGTGCAGCGAGAGGTAATCGCTTTCGGCGTAGACCCGGTCGAGCGACACGAGTTCGGTACCGAGATCGGCGGCCGCTTGCGGATTGACGTAGGGATCGTGGGCGACGACGCGCATGGCGAACGCCTTCGCGCGCAACACCACTTCGCGCCCGATCGAGCCCATGCCCAGAACGCCCAACGTCTTGCCGCGCAGTTCGGTGCCTAGGAACTTTTTCTTTTCCCACTTGCCGCCCGTGGTAGACGCGGTGGCCTGCGGAATCATCCGGGCGAGCGAAAGCATCAGGGCGAGCGTGTGTTCGGCAACCGAAACCGCGTTGCCGCCCGGCGTGTTCATTACCAGAACGCCCGCCGCCGTAGCGGCCGGAAGATCGACGTTATCGACGCCGACCCCGGCGCGTCCGATCACGCGCAGCTTCGGCGCTTTATCGAGCACGGCCTTATTCACCTTCACCGCGCTGCGCACCAGCAAGGCGTCGCAATCGGCGAGATGTTCCGCGTAACCCTTCGGATCGGAGACGACGATGTTCCAGCCCTTCTGCGCGTGCAGCACTTCCAGGGCCGCCGGCGAAACCGGCTCTGCGACGAGAACTTTCATGGGAGGCTCCTAAGCGAGGACGGCTTCCTTGGCCATGGCCACTTCCGCGTACACTTCTTGTGCGGCGGCCACTCCCTTACCGAAGGTTACGGGATAGCCGTTGGCGGCGAGAATTAACTCCAGTTGCGCCACAATGGTGAACACGTCCGAAATGTCGAAATAGCCGAGGTGGGCGATGCGGAAAATCTTGCCCTGCATCGAACCTTGTCCATTGGCGATGATGGAGCCGAAGCGGTTGCGGAAGTCCTTGACGATGGTGGCCGAATCCCAGCCCTCGGGCGCGTAAATCGCGGTCACGGAATTGCCGGGCGCGGAGGCGAAAAGCTTCAATCCCAGCGCTTTCGCCGCTTCCCGCGTCGCCTTGGCGAGCAGTTGCGCGTTGGCGATCAGCTTATCCATGCCGAGTTCCTTAATGTACGTCAGCGATTCCGCCATCGCCAGCAGCAGCGCGATCGAAGGCGTCCAAGCGGATTCGCCGTTCACCGCATTCTTCAGTTCTTTCTTCAAATCGAAGTAGAAGCGCGGCAACTTCGCGGACTCGCCCGCTTTCCACGCCTTTTGGCTGATGGTGACGAACGCGATGCCCGGGGGAATCATAAACGCCTTCTGCGATCCGCCGACGACCAGATCGAGACCCCAGCCGTCGATGTCGAGTGGCATGGTTCCGATCCCAGTGATCGCGTCCACGATCATCAGCGCCTCGGTCTTCTTCACGGCTGCGGCCATCGCCTGGATGTTGTGCATCGCGCCGGTGGAAGTCTCGGAAGCCTGCACCATCACGGCCTTGATATCGGGATTTTGTTCGAGGGTGCGCTCTACGTCGATGGGCGAAACAACGTCGCCGTATTCGGCTTTCAGCACCGTAGCCTTCAATCCCCAAGCTTTCGAAATCTCAACAAAGCGTTCGCCGAATTTTCCGGCGGAGCAGATCAACACGTGGTCGCCCGGCGACAGGAAATTCGAGGCCGCCGCTTCCAAACCGCCCGAACCCGAAGCCACGAGGACGATCACATCGCTCTGCGTGTTCAGGACTTCTTTCAGGTCCGCCAGCACTTGTTTGTAGAGCTTGCGGAAGTCCGCCGTGCGGTGGTGGATGTCGGAGCCCATCATCGCGTGAAGGGCCTTGGGCAGAAGGGGAGTGGGACCGGGCGTCAGCAGACGCTGCTTTTTGATGTACATGACGTTCAGGAAGAGACGAGGAGTCTCTACTAGAATAGCAGCGTCATGTCCCTAGCTTCGCGTATTCAAGCCGATCTCGTCGCCGCCATGAAGGCCAAGGACGAGGTGAAACTTTCGTCCATCCGCGCCGTCAAGACCGCCCTTTTGAAGTACAAGGCGGACCAGATGAAGGACGCCGACGAAGCCGCCGAGCAGCAGATCGTCAACTCGCTGGTGAAACAACGGAAAGATTCGATCGACCAGTTCGGCAAGGCAGGCCGGCAGGATCTGGTGGACAAAGAGACGGCGGAACTCGCCGTGCTCGAATCGTACCTGCCCCAACCGGCGACGGAGGAGGAAATCGAGAGCGCCATCGCCTCCGCAATCGCCGAAAATCCCGGTGCAACCGCGAAGCAGATGGGGGTGGTGATGAAGGCGGCGCAAGCGAAATTGGTGGGTAAGCGCGTGGACGGGAAGGCGCTGAGCGAGAAGGTCCGGGGGAAACTGGGATGACGGACCGCTCCGATGCGCCGACGCCCCGGTTCGAAAAAATTGCGTTGAGCGTCGAGCGTTTCCAATCGATTCGCGAGTTGAAGGATTTCGAGCTCAAACCAATCACGGTTCTGATCGGCGCGAATGGAGCCGGAAAGTCCAACTTCTTGCGCGTCCTGCGTCTGCTGCAAGCGATTGGCGACCGGCGCCTCCAGAAGTTTGTCGCCTCGATGGGACGGGCCAACAGCTTGCTTTACGGCGGCCTTCGATCTTCGCGGAGCATGTCAGTTGCGCTCAAGATCTTTGATCGGGACAGCAACCTTCTGGGGTACAGAACAGGGTTTGAATCAGACGTCCAGCAGCTCTTTGCCTTCTCCGACGAAACCACTGAGTACATGCCGGTCGAGCTAGCCGCATTAGGGTCGGACCAAGACACGATTTTGGGATCTGGGCATGCGGAAACCAAAATGGACACCGTTGAAGGCGGAGTGGGAGGCGCCGTCCACCGCGCTTTATACGGATGGATTCTTCGGGTGCTCGGCTCAATCGGCTTCTATCACTTCGTCGATACCTCTGAGTTCTCGTCCCCAATGCGAGGGCCCTCGTACGTTGAGAACTACCGAACTCTGACTTCAGATGGAGCGAACTTGGGAGCGTTCCTGGCAGGTTTGCGCGTTAAGCATCCCGACTATTTCCGCCGAGTCGAATCCACCGTGCAGTTAATTGCGCCGCAGTTCGATCGATTTGAGCTGCAAGAGTCCCGGGAAAGGCCCGACGTGTTCTTGACCTGGAAAAACAAGTCTGGAGATTTTTTCGGCCCTCACCAGCTATCGGATGGTTCGCTACGCGCGATCGCTCTCTGTGCACTCCTGGGCCAACCGCCAGATTCCCTCCCCGGCATTATCTGCCTGGACGAGCCTGAGCTCGGGCTGCATCCATATGCCCTGGATGTTATTGCTGGACTTGTCAAGAGCGCGTCAACCTTTTCTCGTGTCGTGGTGGCCACACAATCCGCCGCGTTGGTCAGCAAGTTCGAGCCGGAGGATGTGGTAACCGTCGAGGCACGCGACGGACAAAGTGTGTTTACGCGGCAGAACTCGGAATCGCTTAAGCCTTGGCTGGAAGATTATACGCTGGGCGAACTCTGGGAAATGAACCTGATCGGTGGAACCTCGCTTCGATGATCGGGTGTTATGTAGTTTGCGAGGGCCAAACCGAAGCGAGGTTCGTAAAGGAGGTTTTGACGGATAACTTCATTCCCATTTTGCAGGATGGCCATGACTTCCATCGGCTGAAAAAACTCGTACGCGGGTTGTTGCGAACTCCACGAAAGCTGGTGACCACGATGATTGACCTCCATGCCATAGCTTCCGATTTCCCGCGCCGGGAGGAACTGCTTAACAAAGACCCTTATCTCCGCGTCCGGGGTATGGAATTGGCGATGGCTGAGGCAGTCGGCGACGACCGGTTCCTTCCTCATCTGCAGCTCCACGATTTCGAGGCACTTGTCCTCAGCGATCCGACCTGCCTAGAGCGGCTTTTTCCTCATCGCCGAGCGGAAATCGCTAGGCTTGCGAAGTCGATTAGAGACTTTGATTCACCGGAAAAGATCGACAAGGGGCACCCGCCGGCTCATCGGATTAGGGAGCAGGTGGCGGAATACAACAAGAGCGCCTATGGGTTTCGGTTAGTCCAAGACATTGGCCTCTCTACCATTCGAGATAAATGCCCTCATTTCAATAAATGGCTGGACGAAGTTAAGATACGCTTAGCGGGCGAGGAGACCGACGGATGACCCGCCGCGAGCTTTTTTTCGCCCCCCTCTTCCCCTTCGCGCTGCGTGCGCAAGCGAAAGCGCTCAACCTTAAAATCGCGGGACTGAAGACCTTCATCGTCCATGCCGGGTCGGCCAATTGGGTGTTCGTCAAAGTCGCGACCAACCAGGGTGTCACCGGACTAGGCGAGGGCTCGATTACGTCGAAGGAGCAAGCGCTCGCCGCCGCGATCCTCGAACACGAGCGATTCCTCGTCGGCCGCGACCCCACCGATATCGAGCTTCTCTGGCAAGGCATGTTCCGCGTGCCGCGCTGGCGCGGCGGGCCGATCCTGAACTCGGCCATTAGCGCCGTCGAAATCGCTCTTTGGGACATTTTGGGCCAAGCGCTCGGCGTACCGATTTACAAATTGATCGGCGGTAAGGCGCGCGACCGCGTGCGCCTTTACAAAGACGTCGGATCGAATCCCGAAGAGTGGGTAAAGGCCAAGCAAGAGGGTTACACCGCATGCAAGTCGAGCTTCATCGATGTGCGGAACAACCTCGTCGAGCCCGCGAAACTCACCCGCGAAGGCGCGAAGAAGATGGCCGCCGTACGCGCGGCGGTGGGCGAAGACTTCGACATCGCAAGCGACCCGCACGGCCGCATGACCACGCCGATGGCGGTCGATTTCTGCACCCGCGTCGAGGAGCTTCGCCCGCTGTTCGTCGAAGAGCCGACCCAACTCGAAGACTTGGGCGAACTCGCGCACTTGCGCTCGAAGACGAAAACCTCGCTCGCCACTGGCGAACGCCACTTCACGAAGTACGCGTTCACGGAGATGTGCTCACGGCATCTGGTCGACTTCGTGCAGCCCGATGTGTGTCACGCGGGCGGCATCCTCGAATTGAAAAAGATCGGCGCGATCGCCGAGGCGTACCGCATCGAGATGGCGCCTCACAATCCGCAGTCGCTCGTCTCGACGCTGGCTTCGATCCATGTCGATGCGACGACGCCGAACTCGACGATCCAGGAGTACGCGCCGAAGACCGATCCGTTCTTCGCCGACCTGTTTCGCGGCGCGAAGCTCGATATTCGCGAAGGCTTCGCCGAATTGCCCACCGCCTCCGGCTTAGGTTGCGAGTTCGACGAAGCCGTGGCGGCGAAGCGTCCGTTCAAACCCGTCAACCGGCCCGAATACAAGTTCAAAGACGGCGGCGTCGCCGACCAATAAATGCAGACCGCCGCCCTACGCTCGCGGTCCGGCTTCGCCATGCGCGAGTTCGTGGGGCGCGGCGAAGAGTTGGACGCGCTCGAACGCCCGCTTAATGAAGGTGCGTCGCGTATCCCCGTAACCGCGATCGTGGGTGTAGGCGGATGCGGCAAGAGTTGGCTGCTGCGCCACTACGCGCGGCGGGTGCGGGAACGACATGGGTTGCCCGTGGCCAGCCTCGACTTCGACCGCGATGCCGGCGGTGCGCTCTACTTCGACAATCTCGGGGCGGCGCTCTTGAAGCTGCGTTCGTCGATGAACGTGGACGCTCCGCGCTTCGATCTCGCGCTGGCGTTCTGGATGCATAAGCGCGGCTACCGCGACATGCCCGATTGGGCGGGCGGTGGGGTCGTCGCCGAGACCTTCAAGTTCGTCGTGGGCACCGTGAAGGACTACGCGGCGAAGCTGCCGCTCAAGGACTTGATCTTCGCGGGCGTCGAGAAAGCCGCCGAGCGCGCGGCGGAGAAGTTCGGCGAATCGCGCGTCGCCCAATATGTGCGTGCGCAGCTCGGCATGGAGGATTGGGACGAGCTCCGCCAGCAAGAAGACACCGAAGTCTACACGAGTCTCTTGACGCGTCTGTGCGCCGACTGGAACGAGAATCTGCCACACGCCGGTTCGGTCGCTCCGCGCGCCCGCGGCGTCGTCTTGTTCGACACCTACGAGCAACTACTGGCGGGCAACGATAACGCGGCGGAACTATTGCGCCGCGACCGCTGGATTCGCGCGTTAGCGGCGAACGTCGGCGGACTGCAAGCGATTCTCGCCGGGCAAAGCGCGCCCGAGTGGCCTGCGGGAGAGTCATTGGTCCACGTTTATCTTGGCGGACTGATTACGCGCGACGCGGAAGCCTATCTCGAACATCGGCACGTGCCGCCCGATTTGCGGGAGCGGCTGCTCGACGCGAGCCTCGAAGGCGGCGAGCCTTCGACGCACCACAGCCTGACGCTCGCGTTTTGTGCGGACGCCGTCGAACAGGCGATCGAAAGCGGAACGTCGATCGGCATCGCAAAGTTCGCTCTCGGCGCGGAACGGTGGTCGGAGCTGTGGCAATGGTTTCTCGCGGCGCTGCCCAACGACGAAGAACGCAGCTGGGTGGAGCGGCTCTGTTTCACGCCGCGATTCACGATGGAAGCGGCTTTGGCGGCTTCCGAAGGCTCTCGAGCGGCGGCGGCCGTAAAGCGCCTCGCGCGCTACAGTTTCGTGCAGCCTTTGGGCGGCGATTGGTTTCGAGTGCGTCCCGAAGTGCGGGCGGCGGTCGAGAACTTACGTGGCGGCGATCCGCGAGAGCACGACTTCTGGGCGCGCTACTGGCATGCCGCTTCGACGCAACCCTACGACACCGAGGGAGGCTTGGCTTGGTATCACGGAGCTTCTCGCGATCCTAACGGGGCCATCCTCGCATTCACTACGACCGCCTCGCGAATCCGCATAGGCGTCGAAGGAGACATGCAGGCCTACGACCGGCTACTGCGCTGGCTCGACCTTTACGACCTGGAACGCCGCCCGCCCGAGCGCGAGTTCGAAGCGCAAATGCTGATGGCGCTCGGCAACTTTTATCAAGCTTCGGCAAGCGGCTCGTTTGTCGAAAACATCGAACGAGGCGTGCGCTGCCTGGAACTGGCGGTGGAATACTATCGCGAGCGCGATCCCCTGACCCGCGCCAGGGCGCAGGCGCTGCTGGGCAACGCGTTGAGCCTATTGCTGCCCTGGCAGCCTAACCGGATGGAGGAAGCGGAGCGGCATTCCCAGGAAGCGGTCGCCGTGCTGAACAAGCGGGATTATCCGGCGCTCTATGGAGCGGCTTGCTGGGGCCTTTCTCAACTGGCCGAAGCCCGCGGCGATCGGGCTCGGACGAAGGAAATGTTGCGCGAGGTCGTGGGCGCGTACTCGCCCGCGGGGCAGCCCTTTCAATGGGCGGCGGGCGCGCAAATGCTGGCCGATGCCTTACTCGAAGAGGGAGATTTCGCCGGAGCCGAACCGCTGATCGGCCAAGTGCTGGAAGTCGCGCAGGCGCAGAGTTTGGGCGAGATGTGGGCTTGGGCGCATCAGTCTCTTGGGACGGCTTGGGCCGCGCGCGGAGAAGACGAACGCGCGATCGAACACTTCCTGGAAGCGGAGCGGATTCGCACTCCCGATCAGTTTCCGCGCGAATGGGCCGGCCTACAGGCGTCGATCGCCGTTTCGCTGGTCAATCTCGGCGGCGCGGAACGCGTGGCCGAGGCCCGTGAGCGTCTCACCAAGGCATCGAGCGTCGACGGTTCTCCGGATCTTCGCGAGATCGCCGCCGCCGCGCGTCTAATGCTCGACGAGCTAGAGGCTCGGCCTGCGATATCATCCAACGCTAATGGCCCAGCCGGTTAAGTTCACGCCCTTCGTTCCGCCTTCGGTCAAGATGGCCGAATTCACTTGGCGCGCGGTTTTGCTGGGCTTGGTTTTGACCGTCGTGCTCGGGGCGGCGAACGCCTATCTGGGATTGCGAGCCGGACAAACCATCGCGGCGACTTATCCGGCGGCGGTAATCGGCATGGCCGTGGTACGCCTATGGCGCGGCTCGATTCTTGAAGAGAACATTGCGCGTACCGCAGGATCGATCGGGGAGTCCGTAGCGGCGGGCGCGATCTTCACGATCCCGGCGTTCGTGCTCTCGCGCGCGTGGCCGTCGTTCGCGCCCGATCAGGCGTACTGGAAGTCCACGGCGTTGATGATGGTCGGCAGCGTGCTCGGCGTGTTATTCGTGTCGCTCGTGCGCCGCGTGCTGGTCGAAGATCCCGAGCTTCCCTTCCCCGAATCGCAAGCCGCCGCCGAAATTCACAAAGCCGGGCAATCGGGCGCGCAGGGCGCGAAGTTCCTTTTTTGGAACATTGGTGTCGGCGGAATGATCTACCTGCTCGGCGCGTTCAAGCTGTTCGCCGTCGAGAAGGAGTTCTTCTTCCGTATCGGCGAGATCGGGCGCACGGCATTGCGGCTTGGACCCGCCGGGTCCACACAGACGGTCCCGACCGGGGCGGTCACCGCGATCTCGACTCCGAGCGTCGCGCCCGCGTATCTGGGCGTCGGCTACATCATCGGCCCGCGCCTCGCCGCGCTGAATTTCGCCGGCAGCGTGCTCGCGTGGGGATTGCTGGTGCCGCTGCTGCTTTACGTGCTTGGCCCGAGCGTCAAGCAGTTCATCCCCGACGGTCCCGAGGAAAACTGGCTCGGTATGGCGAATGCCGTGTGGCGCTTTATCGTCCGGCCCATCGCCGTCGGCACGATGATGGTCGGCGCGGGCTACACGCTGTTCCGAATGCGAAAGAATCTCGCGGCCGGTCTGGGCAAGGCTTTCGGCGAGTTGTCGGGGCCGAAAATCGATCTCGAAAAGCTCGACCGCAACGAGCGTTACATGAGTTTCAAGACCGTACTCGTCATGATCGCGGCGGTGTTCGTCTTGATGTGCGCGCTTTACGTGGGGCTCGCCGGCTCGCTTACGGGAGGCTTGCTCGCGGCAGTGGTGATGATTGTCGTCGGATTCTTCTTCGCTACCGTCTCGGGCTACCTCGTAGGCGTGATCGGATCGTCGAATAACCCAATCTCGGGACTCACGCTCTCGACCATCATCATCGCCGCGCTTTTGATGGTGTCGCTAGGAGTGTCGGGAACTAGTGGCGTGCTCGCTGTGCTTGGGGTCGCGGCGGTGGTCTGCGTGTCAAGCGCGGTCGCGGGCGAGTTGCTCCAGGACTTCAAGGTCGGCTACCTGCTGGGCGGAACTCCGCGCACGATTCAGTTGGTCGAACTGCTGGCCGTCGCCGTTGCGAGCGCCGTGATGTATTTCCCGCTGCTGATCCTGCACGAGGGCAACATCAAAATGGGCGGCACCGGATTCGGCGACCGGGCGCTTTCCGCTCCGCAGGCCGGATTGATGGCGTCGCTCGCGCAAGGCATCGTCGGCGGCGACATGCCGTGGCCGCTGATCCTCTTCGGCATGGCGTTGGGCGTGATGATGATCATGATCCAGGTGAAAAGCCCAATGCTCGTAGCCATCGGTATGTACCTTCCGTTCGGCACCACGTGCGCGATCTTCGTCGGCGGCATGGTGCGCTGGATTACGGATACACTTGCCGCCAGACGCTCGCTGAACGCGGCGCAGATGGCGCGGGTCGAAAATGTCGGCATCCTTGTCGCTTCGGGACTAATCGCGGGCGAAGCACTTTGCGGATTGATCACGGCGTTCTTCGCCTGGCGCGAAATTCCGATGCCCGCGTTCTTCGAACACCCGTCGATTCTCGCCGGTCTTGCTGTGATGATCGGCTTGGGGGTGCTGTTGGTGCGTGTACCGCTGGCTAACGCCGGCCGTCCCGACGAACCCGCACCGCCCACCGCGATGATGTAGCCGGAGCGGCTACGATAGGGGATTGTCTCGCGTCTCGACGGCTTCCTCCTCCACCGCCGCGTCCGTGTCGTGGCCCCTGGTGTACTCGGGCGTACTGCTCACCACGCTCGCTACGCTGCTGCTGGAACTTTCGCTGACGCGCATCTTTTCGGTGGTCTTCTACTACCACTTCGCGTTTCTCGCGATTTCGATCGCCATGTTCGGACTCGGCGTGGGCGGGATCTTCTCCTATGTCGTCGCAGCGTGGCGTTCGCCGCTCTACTCGAAACTGGGATGGCTGGCAGGCGCGAATAGCGTTGTCGTTCTCGCATCGCTGATTTTTCTGCTCACGCGGCAAGGCGACTTCTCCAATTGGACTCTCGCAACGGTGTATTTCGCCGCCGCGCTGCCGTTTTTCTTCGCGGGCACCATCGTGTCGCTCGCTATATCGGAGACCGTCGGCCGCGTCGAGAGAGTCTACTTCTTCGACTTACTGGGAGCGGCGGGCGGCTGCCTGATGCTCGTACCGCTGCTCAATGGATTCGGCGGCCCGAACACGGTGATCGTAGTCGCCATGCTGTTCGCCGCTTCCGCCGCGATCTGGTTTTCGCTCGACCGCCGTCCCGCCGGGCGCGCCGCCGGCGTCGCCTTAGGACTCGCGCTGATGGCGCTGCTTTTGGTGAACGCGCGGACGTCGATGATCGACGTCCGGTTCGCCAAAGGGCAGGCGCTCAACGACGAGCGGTTCGTCAAATGGAACAGCTTCTCGCGAATCGCCCTTAAGCCCGAGCCGGGATCGAATCGCACGGCGATCGTCATCGACGCCGACGCCGCCACCGGCATCCCCGAGTTCGATTTCGCCAATCTCACCGATCGCGACCGCGAGGACTTGCTGTACCAAGGCCCCGGCTTGCCGTACGTTCTGCGCCCCGCCGCAAATGCGCTGATCATCGGACCGGGCGGCGGATGGGACGTTTCCCGAGCGCTCGCCTCCGGCTCGAAGTCCATCACCGGCGTCGAGATTAATCCGATCATCGCCAATACGATCATGCGCCAGCGGTTCGCGAATCTCTCGAAGCGCCTGTATTTGCGGCCCGAAGTGACGATTGTGGTCGAAGACGGCCGCAGCTTCGTGCGCCGTACTCCCGAGAAATATCAAGTGCTGCAGGCGACGCTGGTCGATACCTGGGCTTCCACGGCGGCGGGTGCGTTCGCTCTTTCCGAAAACAATCTCTACACCACCGACGCGTTCGCCGACTATCTTTCGAAACTCACGGACGACGGCATACTCACTTTCACTCGTTGGGGGTTCGATCCGCCACGCGAATCGCTGCGATTGCTGAGTTTGGCGCGCGAGGCGCTTGCGAGGCTCGGCGAAAACGAACCGTGGCGGCATGTGATCATCGCCCGGCAAGGGTCGGTGGAAGGTTGGGGCGCGCAAGACACGGTGATCGTGTCGCGAAAGCCGTTCGCCGATTCGGATGTCGCCACCGCGCGCGCCGCCATCGCTCGGGGCAAAATGGAGCTCGTCTACTTACCGGGCGACGGCAAACGCTCGCCGTTCGCGGATTTGCTGCTCACCACGGAGCCCGATAAGTTCTACGAGACTTACCGCTACAACGTCGAACCCGTCGGCGACGACCGACCGTTTTTCTTCTACACCGTCCAGCCGCGCGACCTGTCGGATTTCCTCTTTGCGTCGGAGAAAGAAAGCGCCGACTACAAAATCAATCGCGCCGTGCCATTGTTATTTGGATTAGTGGGAGTGAGTATCGTCGCGACGCTGGTCATCCTCTTGCTGCCCCCGGTATTGCTGCGCGCGCGGCTGCCCGAAAATCCGCAAGCGCGGCGTTATTTGGGCTACTTTCTCGCCATTGGCGTCGGTTACATCTTGATCCAAGTGGCGCTGATTCAGAAGTTCGTTTTGTTTCTCGGCCACCCGACGTATGCGTTGACGGTGATTATCTTCTCGATGCTGGTCGCGTCCAGCCTAGGAAGCTTCTTTAGCGCCCGTACAAATCTGCCCGCGTTACCGTTAGTCGCCGTGCTGGTTAACGTGCTTGCCGCCGGAATGACTTACTTACTCCCCGTCGGCGCGGCTTGGCCGTTGCCGCTTAAGTTCGTCGTATCTTCGCTGTTAATCGCAGCTCCGGCTTTCTTTATGGGTATGCCGTTTCCGCGCGGTTTGCGGACGCTCGAACGAATGCACCCGCCGGCCGTGCGCTGGGCTTGGTCGATTAACGCCGCCGCGAGCGTTCTCGGCTCCGCCGCCGCCATCTTCTTCGCGATTTATCTTGGCTTACGGGCGACGCTCGCCATCGGGTCGCTATGTTACTTATTCGCGTTTCTGATCGCGCGCCTCGCCGATCCTACGGCGTCCGCAGAGCGTGCTCGAGCGCTTCCATAAAGAAGTACTCGCCCCACATCACGCTTTCGTTTACGCCCAAGCCTTTGTGGATGTGATACACGCCGCCCTTCAGCACGCCTTCCCACGCCGGATCGTCCGCCGCCGAGTACTCGGCGCACAACGTCCGCAGGATCTTCATGCCCGTGGACCAGTAGAAATGCGCCTTCACCGAATCGTGCATCAGCCGCGAAAGACGCAGTAATCCCGCCGCCGTGATCGCCGCCGCCGAGGTATCGACTTGCTTGCGGCTCGCGTCGATCGAGCCGTTCACGCGCCAATCGACTGGGGCGTTGTAGTCCCACGGAGGCACGCCATCGGCGGGCGTGTAGGTGATGTAGTAATCCGCGCAGGACTCCGCCGTATCGAGAAACCGGGGGTCGCGCGAGTATTCGTAACAAGTGCCGAAGCCGTAAATCGCCCACGCCAAGCCGCGCGACCAGCAGGAATCGCCGCGATAGCCCTGGTGTGTGGTCTGTCTCAAAAACTCGCCCGTCTCGGTATCGAAAATTCCTTCGTGCGACGTGGAGCCGTCGCCGCGCACCAAATACCGCCGCGTGGTCAACGCATGGCGCATCGCGACCTTTCGCAATTTATCCTCGCCCGTCTCGCGAGCCGCGTAGAAGACGATGCCGACGTTCATCATGATGTCGATGAACAACGATTCTTCGGCGACGAAGCTGCGCAGGTACTGTCCGCGTTCCTTGAAGCGCAGCGACATCGTCTTGCCGGCCTCGATCAGCACTTCGTTCAGCGCGGGATTCTTCGTCTTGCGGAACCAGCGGTAGTAGGTCGAGAAAAAGATGAACCCGAGGTCGTGCACGTCGCGGTCGAGCTTACGCGGCTCGAGCGGCTCCGAATAACGGATCGCCTGCTCCTGCCAGTAAGCCGCTTCTTTACCCGCGGAACGCTTCTCGAAAATCCACATCATGCCCGGGAAAAATCCGTCGCACCAATGCGTCCACGCCGGCTTCGAGTGTTTCCACTTGCCGCCTTCGGTGTACATCGGATAGAAATCCGGGTGCTTTTCGATCAGCCGTTTCACCTGAGACTTGGCGAAATCGAACGTCTCCTCGAAAAGTTTCCGGTCGGATTCGAGCTCGAATTGGATCACGGATTTCAGTTTCACATAATGGTTCCGTGTCGTTGATGCTTCGGGAGATTCACGAGCAGCCCGCCGCGCTCGAACGGACGTTGCGGGGACAGCGGAAGGGATTGGCCCCGTCGCGGCCGCGTTTGGTGGTGCTCGCCGCGCGCGGAACCTCGGATAACGCCGCGCAATTCGGACGCTACTTAATCGAGACTACGACCGGCATTCCCGTCTCGCTCGCCGCGCCCAGCGTTTACACGCTCTATCGCGCGAAGCTCGACTTGCGCGACACGCTCGTCGTCGGCATCTCGCAATCGGGCGAATCGACCGACGTGAACATGGTGGTGGAGTCGGCCAAGGCGCAGGGCGCGCGGACCGTGGCCGTAACTAATGAATCCGGCTCGACGCTCGCGAGCTTGGCGCACGACACGCTGCTGGTTGAAGCGGGCGCGGAAAAGAGCGTGGCCGCGACCAAGACGTATACCGGGCAGTTGCTATCGATGTACGCGATTGCCGCTTCGTTGGGCGCTTTGATAGGCGAAGAGACGCTTGCGCCGATCCCCGATCTGGCCGCCCGCGCCTTAACCGTCGAGGATCGCGTGCGCGAACTGGCAATTCGGTTCCACTATGCCGAACGGGCGCTCGTCATCGGGCGCGGCTTGAATTACGCGAACGCGTTCGAGATGGCGCTGAAGTTGATGGAGACCTGCTACATTGTCGCCGAGCGGTTCTCGTCGGCGGACCTGCTCCACGGCCCCATCGCGATGGCGGAGCGCGCCTTCCCGGCGTTTCTTTTCGCTCCATCGGGCGCGACGTGGCCCTCGATTTCCGAGACCACGGCGAAACTCGAAGCGCGCGGCGCGGAGACGTTTCTCATCACGGACGAAAGCAACCCCGCCGCCCCGGGCACCGGAATCGCACTGCCTTTCGCGGTGGAGGAGCTTCTTTCGCCCATCCCCTACATCATTCCGGCGCAACTGCTCGCCGCGCACCTGGCGGCGGAGAAGGGGCTAAATCCCGACGCCCCGCGCGCGTTGAGCAAGGTGACGCGAACGGTATAGGTCCCGGGCGGAAAAAAACGACCGAAATCCCCGGCGCTTTGCACATGTCTAGTTGGAAGCCGCTTCCGGTTGACGTTAACCGCGGCGATCCGACTTTTCGAAAAAGGTAGGCAATGATGTTGAAACTATTGCAGGCTCGCGGTCCACTTCGGTCCGCGGCAAAACTCAAGTCGATTCTCTCGATTCTTTTGTGCGCGGGTATCGCGCAGGCGCAGGCGGACAGCACGAGCCAGAAAAAGCCTTGGCAAGGAACCTTCACCAGGACGGCCCAATCCGTTCACTCGAATGTCCCGTTCGTGGTCGATATTCCGGTGCCAGCCGGAAAGATCCTGACGGTCGAGCAGATCGGTGTGATCGCCGGACCGTTTGCCAACGTCTACGGCAAGGTCATGCACTGCGCGATCGAGGCGACCTACGCGAACGAAGGGAATCAGAACAACGCCGCCACCGTGGCCCGGATTCAACTTCCCGCACTCACGTTAGTCGAAAACGCCGGCCGGACTTGGTCGCTGTACGCTCCGCTGAGACTGCATGCGGGTCCCGGCTCGGCAAGCACGGCGCAGAAATTCCCGCCTTTGCGGGTGAGTTGCGTGGTGGATGCGATGATCCCCGGCGACCAACTGAGTGTGACCGCCGTCGGTTACGCCACACCCCAATAGACCCCTAGCGCGAGGAATGTCTAAACGCCCGTACTTCCTCGCGCGTCAAACGTACCGGTGGCCACCGACCGCGTTCGTATTCCCAATTCCGAGGACCAGATCGCCCAGGCGCGGCAGCTCGCGCTGCGCTATCGCGCTGAATTCGTTGATCTTAAAGAAACCCGGATCGATCACGACCTGTTCAAATCGATCCCCGTCGACCTGATGTTCCGGTCGAACTTCGTCCCGCTCGAAAAGCGCGACGGCGTCCTCGACATCGCCATTGCCGACCCGCGCAACCTGAATCTGATCGACGAACTATCGCTGCTGTTGGGCGCGAAGTTGCGGGTGAAGGTCGCGACGCTGGCCCAGATTTCCGACCTGCTCAAGAAAACCGAACAGTCGCAGCGTGTGCTCGAAGAGGTCACCGAAGGGTTCACGCTCGACGTCGTGGGCGACGAGGAGAACCCGGACGAGACGCTCTCGATCGACCGACTGGCCGCCGATTCCGACACCGCTCCGGTGATCAAGCTGGTGGACACGACGATCTTCAACGCGCTGGAACGCCGCGCGTCGGACATCCACATCGAGACGCGCGATCAGGAAGTCGCCATCAAGTACCGCATCGACGGCGTGCTGCAGTACGCGATGCCGCCGATCGCCAAGGACTGGCATTCGACGATCCTCTCGCGCATCAAGGTGATGAGCGAACTCGATATCGCCGAGCGGCGCGTGCCGCAGGACGGACGTTTTCGCGTGCGCTACAAGGGCCGCTTGATCGATTTCCGCGTCTCCGTCATGCCGACCGTCCATGGCGAAGACGCGGTGCTGCGTGTGCTCGACAAGGAGTCGATGAGCGAGAAGTTTTCGAAGCTCACGTTGGACGTCGTGGGCTTCGGCGACAACGACGTAACCAAGTTCCGCCGGTACATCAAGGAGCCTTACGGCATGGTGCTGGTGACTGGGCCGACCGGTTCCGGCTAAACGACCACGCTGTACGCCGCGCTCAGCGAGATCAAGAACGACGAAGACAAGATCATCACCATCGAAGATCCGGTGGAGTATCAGATCAAGGGCATTACGCAGATTCCGGTGAACGAGAAAAAAGGACTGACGTTCGCCCGCGGTCTGCGTTCGATCTTGCGGCACGACCCGGACAAGATTCTCGTCGGCGAAATTCGCGATCAGGAAACGGCGCAGATCGCGATCAACGCCGCGCTCACCGGCCACTTGGTATTCACCACGGTCCACGCGAATAATGTGTTCGACGTGCTGGGACGGTTTCTGAACATCGGCGTCGATTTGTACAACTTCGTGTCCGCGCTGAACTGTATTTTGGCGCAGCGACTGGTGCGCGTGGTGTGTCCGCATTGCGCGGTGAAAGTTCGCTACGACGCCGATACGTTGCGCGAGGGCGGACTCGACCCCGACCGTTGGGTCGATTTCCAGTTCACCGAAGGGCGCGGCTGTTTCGAATGCGGTGGTACGGGTTACCGCGGCCGCACGGCGATCCACGAGTTACTCGACTTGACCGATGGGATTCGCGAACTGATTCTCGACCGCAAGCCGATTTCGCAGATCAAGACGGCGGCCCAGAAGGAAGGCATGACGTTCTTGCGAGAGTCCGCCATCGACCGGTTGCGCGCGGGGATCACGACGCTCAAGGAGATCAACAAAGTCACCTTTATCGAAAGCGAGACGGCGGCCTGATGCTCGACCGGATTCGCGCTTTGCTGACCGACCCGCCGCCCGCGCACGCCTTCGAATTTTCGCCCGCCGGGATCGCCTGGTTCGCCGAAGGGCGGACGGGGTTTGAGCCGCTACCCGAGGGCGCGCTGAAGGCTTCGCCGCTCGAAGACAACTTCGCCGATCCGGCCGCCGTCGAAACCGCGTTTCGCCGCATCGCGCCGCCCGATCCGAAAAATAAGATTCGCCCTTGCGTCGCAATTCTGCCCGATTTTTGCGCCCGGCTCACGGTGCTCGATTTCGATAATTTGCCGGGCAAACGCGAGGAACAGGCGAGCCTGATCCGGTTCCGGCTAAAGCGCACACTGCCCTTCGACGTGGACGCGGCGGCGCTAAGCTTTGAGACGCAGCCGGGCGGCGCGGTGGTCGCCGCGGTGTCGTTCGAGATCCTCGCGCGCTACGAACAACTGCTGCGTAGCGCGGGATTTCATCCCGGCTTGATTACTCTCTCGACGCTCGCCGCGCTCGACAACGTAGCGCCCTCGCCCGGCTGGACCGTCTGGACGCGAGTGTCGGACCGCGTGCTCTCCATCGCGGCGATGGAGAACGAGAGGCTGCGGCTTACCCGCTTCGTCGAGTTGAGCGATTCGAGCGAAGACGAGATCGCCTCCGTGGTGGAGCCGACGCTCGCGTATCTCGAAGACGAATTCGGCGCGGCGGACGTACGAGTGTTGCGCAGCGAGCGGTCGAACGACGCGGGGCTCGCGGGCTACCTGTCGGCGAGGAAGGCCGCATGAGATACCCGCTGAACCTCGCAAGCGAACCGTTCCGCCGCGATCGTCCGATCTTCGTCGCCTCGGCCGTCCTAGCCGGAATCATGCTGGTGTTGCTGGCCGCGTTGGCGTGGCTGGCGCTCGTCGAGCGCAACAACGCTCGCGAGGCGCGGGAATCGATCGCGAAACTCGAGGCGCAGATCGCGGCGCTCGAACGGGAGCAGGCGCAGATCGCGCAAACGTTGCGCTTGCCCGAGAACTCGCAGGTGTTCGAGCGTAGCGTCTTCCTGAACGAGTTGATCGCGCGCAAGGGAATTTCCTGGACCCGAATCTTCTCGGATCTCGAATCCGTACTGCCGCACAATGTCCGCATCATTTCCGTCCGCCCGCAAGTCAACGCGGCCAATCAAGTGCAACTCGATTTGTTCGTCGGATCGCAAACCACGGAACCGGTGGTGGACATGCTTATGAAACTCGAATCGTCGCCGGTGTTCGGCCGGACGGCGATCGCCAGTTGGCTTCCGCCTTCGCAGACCGAACCGTTGTTCCGCTACCGCCTCACGGTGCAATATGCCCAGCAACTCTAACCGCGTCACGATCGAAAGTCTAAAGCGGGTGAACTGGCGCGACCCGAAAGTCGCGATGCGCGCGGCGCTCGGCGTGTTGCTGCTGGCGAATCTGGTGGCGCTGTTTCTCGTAATCTGGCCGCCGGGCGGTTCCGCGCAGGTTTTGGACGAGCGCTTGAACACCTTACGCGCGCAGTTTGCGCAGAAGCGCGCGGCGCTCGAACGGATGAAGGCGCATTCGGCGAAAGTCGCGCTCGCCGGGCAAGCGGGGACCAAGTTCGAGTCCGACTACTTTACCGGGCGGCGCGTCGCATCGTCCACTTTCGTCGCCGAATTGTCGAAATCGGCGAAGGACTCGGGAATCCGGCCGAAGGAACATACCTTCGTATTCGAACCGGTGGAAGGTTCGGACGCGTTCAGCATGATGACGATCACCGGCAGCTACGAGGGCACTTACGCCGACTTGGTGCAGTTCGTCAATCGCCTCGACCGGTCGCAACGGTTTCTGATCCTCGACAGCTTGACGGCTACCCCGGTGCAGTCCGGCGCGCTTTTGAACATCACGATTAAGCTCAACGCCTTCGTGCGGGAGGGTCGGTCGTGAAACTGGGCGCCGAACCGAAGAAGGTGGCGATCCTCGGGGGTTTGCTCGCCGTCGCGGCGGTGGTTTTCTATATGAATGTCCTCGCGCCGGGCGGCGAATCGGTGGACATGCCGAACCTGCCCGCGCCGAAGGCTGGGACGCCCGCGGGCGCGGCGCCCGAGCGCAAAGCCGCAGTCCGTCCGCGTACCGAGTTCCGGCCGTCGCTAAAGCGCTCCCCCGACGATCCGCTCGATCCGGCGCGCGTCGATCCAACGTTGCGGCTCGACATCCTGGCAAAGTTGCAGAACGTGTCGATGACCGGATCGGGCCGGAACTTGTTCGAGTTCGCGGCCGCACCTCCGCCTCCCGCGCCGAAAGTCGAGCCTTCCAAAACGCCCGCCCCGAAAATCTTCGTGGGACCGATGCCGCCTCCGGTGGAAACGGCGAAAACGGAAGTCACGCCGCCCAAGCCCGTCGCGCCTCCGATCCCACTGAAGTTCTATGGATTCATTTCCACCCCGCGCGGTACGGCCAAGCGCGGCTTTTTCCTCGACGGCGAAGACATCGTCGTCGCGAGCGAGGGCGATACGATCAAGAAGAGATACAAAGTGGTCCGCATCGGTTTGACCAACGTCGAGATGGAAGACACGCAGTTCTCGCAGCGCCAAACCTTGCGGCTGGAAGAGCAGCCTAACTCATGAGGTGTCGTTTGAGACGGGACCGGCGAAAAGATTCCGGATTCGCGTTGCTGCTGATTTTCGCTCTCGCGGCGGCGGCGGCGATCTATCTGTATCTCGAAATTCCGCGCGCCGTATTCGAGGCCGCGCGGATCAAGGAAGACATCCTGGTCGAACGGGGCGAAGAGTATAAGAAAGCCATTCGCCGGTACTTCGTCAAGAACAAGCAGAAACTGCCGCAGACACTCGACGAGTTGGAGCAACAGGGCGGCGTGCGCTTTCTCCGGCGGCGCTACAAAGACCCGATGACCGGAAAGGACGAGTGGCGGTTGATCCACATGGGTCCCATGGGACTCACCGACTCGAAAGTGGAAAAGCCCGTCAATCCCGCCGACCAGAAGGAAAAACGCGAGAGTTCGATCAGCGAGGGGTACCAGGTAGGCGGCGGCAACGCACCCAACGGCGACGCGCCCAAAGGCATTCAAGATGTCGCCATGCGGCAGCGGAACGAATCGCTGCCGGGGACTTTTCCGGGAACCGAACAACCGCAGCCGGGCGATCCCGCCGCAGTGGGTGCGCCGCCGGCCCCCGGTCAGCAACCGACGCTCCAACCGGGCCAGGCTCCCGGATTTTCCGCGCTGCCCGGCTCGGCGGCAAACTCGCAGCAAGGCGGCACGGTTCCGCAAGGAGCTCTAACTCAGCAGCAACCCCCGCAGCAGCAACCGGCAACGTTTCCCGGACAGCAAGGCTACTTAGGCCAGCAGTTGAACCCGCAAGCGCCTCCCGGCGGCCTCGGCCAGCAACCGCAGTCCGGCGCGGTACCACAGGGTCAGAATCCGGCGCTCGACATGATCCGCGGTTTGCTGACGACGCCCCGGCAAGGGCCCGTTCCCGGTACCGCCGTGATGCCGCAGCAGCCGGCGGCGGTTACGGGAATCGCCGGGGTGGCGAGCAAGTACGAGGGCGAAGGAATCAAGCGCATCAACGAGCGTTCACGGATCGACGAATGGGAGTTCGTTTACGATTACCGTAAAGATACTCGTGGAGGCGGACAATCGGGTACGCAGGGCGTAGGCATGGCGGGTGGCGCCGCAGGCGGCGGGGGACGCGGAGTTGCCGGGGGCCAAGGGCAAGGTCTGGGGCCCGGAGGTCAAGGGCAAGGACAAGGTCGGCCACCGGGATTTCAACCGGGGGCCACGCCGCCGGGCGCTTTCACGCCTGTCCAATACGGGCCGGACGGACGTCCGCTTCCTCCTCCGCAGAACAATCAGCGCCGCCGCCAGTAACTACCCCAGCAGTTGCGCGATCCGGTCCGGATCGTTCGGAACTTGTACCGGCGTATTGCCGAAGTTCGCCGCGATCTTCTCCCCGCGGTGCGTCTCCAACTTCCCCGTGTGGTAGCGGTAACTGTAATCCGGGTCCTTAAGAACGTTCCCCGTCAGCACGGCGACGATCTTGCCGGTACGCTCGATCGTTCCGGCCGCCACCCATTTCTTGATCCCGGCAAGCGTCGCCGCCGACGCCGGTTCGCACCCGATTCCGCACAGCCCGATCACCGCTTTGGCATCGGCGATTTCTTGCTCCGTGGCGAACTCGACTGCGCCACCCGACTCGCGAACCTCGCGCTCCGCCTTCGGCCACGACACGGGATCGCCGATCTTGATCGCCGTCGCAAGCGTATCGGGATCGGGCTGCGACACGAACTCGCCTCCCTCTCGCATGAAACGGTAAAACGGCGCGGACCCGGCCGCTTGGACCACCCCGAGTCTCGGCAACCGGTCGATGAATCCCCATCGTTTCAACTCGCGCAGCGCTTTGCCGAAAGCGGAAACGTTACCCAGATTGCCGCCCGGCAACACGATCCAATCGGGAATCTCCCAAGTAAGTTGATCGAGCATCTCGATCACGATCGACTTCTGGCCCTCGATGCGAAACGGGTTGACGCTGTTAAGCAAGTAAATCCCCAGCTTCTCCGCAAGCGCCCGAACCAACGCGAGGATCTGGTCGAAGTTCGCCGCCACCTGAAACGTTTTCGCCCCGTACTCCAGCGCTTGGGACAACTTGCCATAGGCGATATTGCCGTCGGGGATGAAGATAATCGGATCGAGTCCGGCGGCGCTGGCGTAGGCGGCCATCGATGCGGAAGTGTTCCCGGTGGAGACGCACGCCACTCGTTTCATGCCGAGCCGCACGGCCTGCGATGCGCCCGCCGTCATCCCATTGTCCTTGAACGACCCGGTGGGATTGAATCCCTGGTGCTTAAACGTAATCGAATCGAGGCCCGCGTATCGCGCCGCGCGCGGGCCGCTCAATAACGGAGTGTTCCCTTCGCGCAACGTCACAATATGTTCCGCCGATTCGAGAAACGGAAACAACTCGCGATAGCGCCAAACCCCCGATTGCTCGATGGGTTGGTTCACCATGCGGCGCTCCCGCCACACGGTGATGAGATCCCAAGGATTGCCGGGATCGCCGTCGTAGCTAACTTCGAGCAACCCGCCGCATTTCGGGCAAGTGTACAGAACTTCGCGAATGGCGTATTTGGCGGCGCATTCCGCGCGGCAACAAAGTAACTCCGCTCTCACGGCCGAACGTCGTCCGAAGGCGCGGAAGCGGCGGGCGCGGGTTCCTTGTCGATGTACGGCCGGCCGCGTTCCATCCACGCGGGCTTGGGCGCGCCTTTCAAGTAGTGATCGAAAAACTCCTGCATGCGAACGGTGTAGTCTTTCTGGTTCGGGCGCTTGCGCAATCCATGCGGTTCCCCGTTGTAGTTGAAGAAGTAGGCTTCCTTGTCGAGACGCCGAAGCGCGAGAAAGAACTCGATTCCCTGATACCACGGCACGGCGTCGTCGGCGTCGTTATGCAACATCAGGATCGGCGTCCGTACGCGGTCCGCCATAAAGATCGGCGAGTTCTCGATGAAGCGCATCGGGTATTGCCACAACGTGCCGCCAATGCGCGACTGCGTCCGCTCGTACTGGAATTGACGCGGCAATCCGGGACCCCAGCGAATTCCGTCGTAGGCCGAGATCATATTCGCCACCAGCGCGCCCGGCGCGGCGGCTTTGAAGCGATCGGTCTGCGTCACCATGTAGGCGATCTGGTAGCCGCCCCACGAGTGTCCCTGAATGCCGACTCTCTCCGGATCGACGAAGCCCATATCGACCACCGTCTGTGTGGCCGGGATCACGCAGCGGAGCGCGCTCTCGCCCGGATAGCCGACTTGATAGACGATGTCCGGCATCAACACCACGTAGCCGTTCGATGTGTAGTAGCTCGCGTTAATGCGATGCGAAGGAGCGGGATCGACGAACGCGTTTACGTTCTGCGCGAGCTTCTCGTAGATGTAGACGATCATCGGGTACTTCTTCGCCGGGTCGAAATTCGCGGGCTTGTAAAGACCCGCTTTGAGCAGCTTGCCGTCGCCGTTGCGGTAGGAGATCACCTCTGCGGTTCCCCAGGCGAACGCTTTCGTCTGTTCGCCTTCACTCGTGATGGCCCTGGGAGACGAGAACGACGAATTTGTAACTTGCAGATCCGGGTAGCGGTCGAAGCGCGCCGCGGTCATCAGGACGACGTCGGAGTTCTTCGCCTTTACGGGGTTGCCGAGATCGTAAGGGCCGCTAAAAAGCTTCTCAGGCTTCTTTTCGGGATCGAGGCTGTCGCGCCAAAAACCGGCGTCGAAGCTCGTTTCGTTCACCGCTTTGAGAATCACCGGCTGCGCGGGATCGATGGTGCGGTCGCCGCCGCGGTCGGACGACTCGCCGGACATGCGAATCACGCGGAACACCGTCTTTTCGCGGCGGCCTAAGCCGTCGGTGAGATTCCGCAACAGCGACCCATCGGGAGCCGCTTGCCAGATGTCGTAGCGGTCGGGTAACAGAACGAACGCTCCGTCCTTGGTCCAGAACGGTGGTCCGGCCGTCGGCGGGGCTCCCGGGTGATCGTCGTCCTCTTTGTGGAACGCCCGCCCGGCGATCGCCGTGAGATTGCGCCGCTCGCCCGTTGCAAGGTCATAGCTAATCCAGTGGCGGTCCTCGTAAGTGAGAACGAATTTACCGTTCGGCGAAACCGACTGTTGCCCACCCACCTTGCGCGCGAGGAGCTGTCTTCGGCCGGTTAGAGTATCGACGGAATAGACGTCGGCATAACGCTCGTCGAACTCGCGCACTCGGCGATACGCGCGGTCGTCCATACCTACGGTGGAAATGCCCTCCCGCGCCGGTTGAACCTCGGGCAAGGCCGCGTCCGCCAATTGCACCACCTTCTTATCCGCCAAGTGCACGACCGCGCGGTAAGCCCGCTCCCGTTCCTGACGTGCGCGAACCTTCTGCATCGGTTGGATGTAGTCGTCCCGGTAGTGCCACAAATCGTAGACGGCGTCCTCGGCGGGATCGGCGCGCTTGGGCTCTACGCGGTCCGGGGCAGTCGCAAAAAAGAGGCGCGCGCCATCGCCGGAAAAGGCGAGCGGCGCGGAGGCGGCGTTATCGGCCAACATCGCCGCAGCGGGCGCTTTCCGGTCCCAATGGTAGAGCTGCTTGCCTTTCAAGAAGGCGAAATTCGCGTGCTTTTCGTCGGCGGCCAAGCGAGCGTACTTCGCCTCTCCGCTCGCAAGTGCCGCCGGTTCGCCCGTCGCGTTCGGCGCGGCGTACGCGCCTTTCTTGTCGAGCCACACAAGGGTCTCGCCGTCGTTTGTCAGAAGATACTCGGCGGCGTCCTTGTACGCGCGCTCACGCCCATCGGCAAAGGAGCGGATGACCAATTCGTTCGATTCCTTGAGATACGCCAAGTAGTTGGTGGCGTTGTCTGGAACCTGGAAGCTCTTCACGTTGTCGATCCGCGTAGCCCGGGCCGCAGCGAGATCGACGACCAATGCCGCGTTTTTCGGCATGTCGGCGGGACGCTTTTTCTCGCGGCGCGCCTTGTCGAGATCGGATTTCGACGGGAAGACGGTAAACACGGCGAAACGGCTATCGGAGCTGAACTCCGCCGTGATGCCGCGAACCGGCGGTGGGCCTTCCGATAGTGGGTCCGGCTCCGGCGGCGCGGGCCGCTGTCCGGCGTTCTCGCGAATCTCCTTGCCGGTCGCGAGTTCCTTAACGATCACCTGCCCATCGCCTACTTGCGGGAAGATTCCGTAGACCACCCAGCGCCCGTCGGGCGAAAGCTTGGGCGGGGTGATCGAGCGCCAGGCATCGTAGTCGGCGTGCGAAATCGGACGCGTGGTTTGCGCGAATAACGGCGCGGCGGCCAACACGGCGAGCGCGAATCGGGTGTACGGCATGATCCCCGATTGTACAATCCGGAAAGTAGCGACTTATGCCTCCCGCGAGTTTCGAATTCCTGGTAGCCAGTCTGCGCATGCAGGCCGAAATGGCGATGGGCTTGATCAAAATGAGCGACGATCAGCCCACCGACTTGGAAGCCGCGCGCCATCTCATCGACCTGCTGGCCATGCTCGAAGAGAAGACGAAAAGCAACCTGACTCTCGAAGAACAACGCTTTCTCGAGAACTCCATCACCGAGTTGCGCTTTCGCTATGTCGCGGCGGTGGGCGAGGAATCGAAATCGAAAATCGTCCTGCCGTAATGCCCGGCCGCGTCCGCATCGACGTTCTCGGCACGGGGACCAGCGTCGGCGTTCCCTCCATCGGCTGCGATTGCCCCGTTTGCACATCGGCCGACCCGCGAGACAAGCGCCTGCGTGCGTCCGTCTTGCTGCGTTACAACGATCGAAACGTGTTGATCGACGCGGGTCCCGATCTTCGGCAACAACTTTTACGGGTGGGCCTGACGCGCCTCGACGCGATTCTCTTCACGCACGCCCACGCCGATCACATTCTAGGCCTCGACGACGTGCGGCCCTTCAACTTCCGGCAGAAACAAGCGATTCCGATTTACGGAACGCGCGAAACGATCGCGACCATTCGCCAGGTGTTCCGCTATATCTTCGAAACGCTGCATTCGCAGTCCACGATTCCACGCGTCGAGGTGAACGTCATCGACGGCGAGCCGTTCGACTTGTTCGGGTTGAAAATCACACCCGTGCCCGTGAAGCATGGTTCGGGCGACTGTCTCGGCTATCGCTTCGGCTCCGGCGCTTATCTCACCGATCACTCGACCATCCCGCCGGAATCGCTGAAGCTGCTCACCGGGCTCGATGCCCTCTTTCTCGACGCGCTACGCCATCGCGATCATCCAACGCATTCGACGGTACGGCAATCGCTCGACACGGTGGCGGAGTTGCTGCCGCGGCGAACCTATTTCACGCACATCAGTCACGAGTTGATGCACGAGGAGACGGAGCGTTCCCTGCCCTCTCCCGTCGCCATCGCGTTCGACGGTCTATCGCTCGACGTCGCGGCGCGGGAACCGGCGCGGGTCGCCAAGTCCTTCGGCGATCCTTGGCGCTCGCCCTGTGCGCTGACGATCGGGAATTTCGACGGCGTTCATCGCGGCCACGCGGAATTGATGCACTTGGTAGCCCAACGCGCGGGCCTGGAAGGCTGGGCCGCCGCCGCGCTCACCTTCGATCCGCACCCTGCGCGCATCGTCGCCCCAGAGCGCGCGCCGCGACTGCTGACGTCGATCGAAGAGCGATGCCGCCTGATGACGGACGAGGGAATCGAGCAGGTGTTCGTGTTGCCGTTCGAGCGCGAGATCGCCGCGCTCTCACCCGAAGATTTCGTCGAGCGCATTCTCGTCCGCGGACTGGGCGCGCGGCACATCGTAGTCGGCGAGGATTTCCGGTTTGGCGCGAAGCAGGCGGGCGATGTGGCGCTGCTTGCAAGTCTCAGCAAGCGGTTGGGCTTCGGTTTACAGGCGATCCGGAAGATCGACAGCCACCACCAGCGCATCTCTTCCACCGCGATTCGCCGCCATCTCGACAAGGGCGAAGTTTCGGCTGCCGCGCAAGCGCTGGGGCGCCCCTATGCGCTTGAAGGCGAGGTGGTGCGGGGTTACGGCGTCGGGTCGAAACAAACCGTACCGACTCTGAATCTGGCGTGGACGGCACCGATCGTCCCCGCGCGCGGCGTGTACGTCACGCGGACGCGCGATACGCACTCGCTGCGCGAATGGCCTTCGGTCACCAATGTCGGTTTCCGTCCGACGTTCGAGGGACAGAGCCTCTCGATCGAGACGTTTCTGCTTTCGCCGCTCGAAGGCGCGACGCCGCGAAGGATCGCCGTCGAGTTCCGGCATCGCTTGCGCGACGAGCGGAAGTTCGACGATCCGGCGGCGCTGCGCGAGCAAATCCTGCGCGACGTGGCCCGCGCAAACGCCTATCACCGGCGCGTGGCGCGATGGGTGCAAACGGTCCGCGACTGCTAGAATTAAGGGTTCCCATGCAACTTACTCCCGGAAAAATCGCGCACCTAAACAACTTGTCTAACCCCGCGGGCGTTATCGCCGCCGCCGCCATGGATCAACGCGGCAGCTTGAAAAAGTCCATCGCCGCGGCGAAAGGCGTCGATCAATCGGCGGTCACCGACGAGATGATGGCCGAGTTCAAAGTCGCGGTAACGAAGATTCTCACGCCGCACGCGAGCGCCATTCTGCTCGACCCGGAGTACGGCATCCCCGCGACGAAAGCGCGCGCGAAGAACGCCGGTCTGCTGCTGGCTTACGAGTACTCGGGCTACGACAACACGCAGCCCGGCCGGTTGCCCGATCTGCTGCCGCATCTTTCGGTAAAGCGGATCAAGGACCTGGGCGCGGACGCCGTCAAGATTCTGATCTATTACACGCCGTTCGACACCGCCGAAATCAACGACATCAAGCACGCGTTCATTGAGCGTATTGGCGCGGAGTGCGTCACGCACGATATTCCGTTCTTTCTGGAGTTCGTCGGCTATCACCACGAGGGCAAGGGCGAGAAGACGCTTGAGTTCGCGAAGATGAAGCCGAAGATCGTCCTCGAGTCGATGAAGGAGTTTTCGAAGCCGCAGTATTTCGTCGACGTATTGAAAGTCGAAGTGCCGATTATCGCCGAGTATGTCGAAGGCAGCGGCATCTACAAAGGCGAGAAGGCGTATTCGTTCACAGAGGCAATGGGCTTTTTCCGCGAGTGCGCGGCGGTGGCCTCTAGGCCGTTCATCTATCTTTCGGCGGGCGTCGATAACGCCACCTTCGCCGGACAGCTCAAGATGGCGACTGAATCGGGCGCCGATTTTTCGGGTGTTCTGTGCGGCCGCGCGACGTGGAAAGACGGCATGGGCATCTACGGCAAGAGCGGTGTGAAAGCCCTCGAAGATTGGCTTTCGAGCGAAGGCGTGAAGAATATCGAGAACGTCAACCGCTCGATCGCGGCGGCGAAGCCGTGGTGGGCCAAACTGGGACATTCTTCGGCCCCAGTGGCCTAGAATGAGGGAAATGCTCGACGCCGGTCTTACCTGGCAAGAACGCCACGAACGACAAATGGACGACATGCGCGTCATCCTGACGCGCCTTCTGGCTAACGAGGAACGCATCGACACGCGGCTGGAGCAGTTGTCGAACAACATCTTCGACTTGGCGGCAAGGCAATTCAAGACCGACGAACAACTCGGCAAACTAGGCGAAAAAGTCGATAAACTGGCCGATTCCGTTGATGAACTAAAGGATCAGCAAAAGGCGACCGACGACCGAATCAACGCTCTAATCGCCGTCGTCGATGGTTTGATCCATAAGAACGGGCGAGCCTAGACTCCCTCGTCCACATGGCAAGTCACTTCAACGCTATGTCAATGGCTAGTGAATGCATTGATGAGTATTTGCTTGCCGCTCGCATATGCCTTGATGCGAGAAAAGAGGATGGCGGTTGCTATGGATATCCAGCCGCACTGATGCTGTTCTGCATCACGGAGGCGATTGGGCGGTCGCTAAAGCACCAACCCGTAACGATTGACGGCGGAACCCAGAACATAACCGACGGGGAGCCGTTTCGAGTCCTCAATGACCAACTATTCGGATTAACTCTAACCGGAAAACAAATCAAGAACTTAGAGAACCTGTTTCGGAATGGACTGGCGCATAATGCTTACATCAATCCAAACTCATTGATGACCGACTCGACCGAAGGTCCGCCTTTCCACTTTTCAAAAGACGATGTCCAAATCAGACTTGGTTCGTTCTATCAATTAGTTGAAAAGGCTTGGAAAGACTTCGATAAGCGTCGGCTCCCGGACTGGAAAGATTCGCAAGACACCAAAATCCGGTCCGGGAATCAAACGACGATAATTGTCGGCTCGACTGCGGCAAACCACTAACCTTAAGCCGCCCGCTCCACTACCGCAGGGGCGTTGAGATCGACGCCCTCCCACCGAGCCACTACCGCGCTTGCAAGGCAATTGCCGAGCAGGTTCACGCTGGTGCGCGCCATATCCATGAACGCATCGACGCCGAGGATCAGCGAGACGCCCTCCATCGGCAATCCGAAGCTCGATACCGTAGCGGTCAAGATCACGAGCGACGCGCGCGGGACGGCGGCCACGCCCTTCGAGGTCAGCATTAACGTCAGCATCATCACGATCTGCGTCGAGAGCGGCAACTCCATTCCCGCGGCTTGCGCTACGAATACGCTGGCGAGCGCCAGGTAGAGCGTCGATCCGTCGAGATTGAAGCTATATCCGAGCGGCAACACGAACGTGACGATATGTTTCGGTACGCCGAACTTCTCCATCCGGTCGAGGGCGTCGGGCAGCGCCGCTTCGCTCGATGCGGTCGAGAACGCCAGCAGCCAAGGCTTCCACACCGTTTCCGCGAAGCGTTTCAGGGGAATCCGCGCGAAGATCGCCACCGGCAGCAGCACCGCCAGCACGAATACGATCAGCGCGAGATACAGCGTCCCGACGAGTTTGGCGAGCGGCACCAGCGACCCAAGGCCGTTCTTGCCGACCGTCACCGCGATCGCCGCCAACGCTCCGGCGGGGGCGAGGTACACGACATACTCCGTGTACTTGAACATGATCTCCATCACCGCTTCGCACCAGTGCACGACGGGCGAAGCTTTCGATCCGATCGCCGTGCAGGCCACGCCGAACAGCACGCTGAAGATCACGATTTGCAGCACGTCGCCGTTCGCCATCGATTCGATGATGCTGCGCGAGAACATCTTTTCGAGCGTTTCGCCGAAAGTGAGCTTCGCGGTTGGCGCGGCCACGGAGCCCGCGCCCTGGACGGTTAACCCGTCGCCCGGACGGAAGACGTTTACCATCACCAGGCCGACCACCAGCGCGAGCGACGTCGCAAAGAGGAAGTACGACATCGCCTTCGCACCGATGCGTCCCATGGTGCCGACGCTGCCCGATTTCGCAATGCCATAAACCAGAGACGCGAACACCAGCGGCGCGACGATCGACTTGATCAACCGAATAAAGATGTTCGAAATGGGCGCCAGTTGCACCGCGAACGCGGGAGCCGCCGCACCGATCGCGATGCCGGTTATGGTCGCGAGAATGATCCACGTCGTCAGAGAAATCTTCTTCACTAGCGTTCTCCCCACTTCAGTTTTTCGCGGAGCACGTCGAAGAACAGCAGCTTCGGCGGGCGGATGAGGTGGACGGCGTGGTCCGAACGGCGGCAGCGGACGCGGTCGCCCTTGTTGAGAGGTTCGCCGACTTGCCCGTCCACCGTCAACCAAGCGTCGCCGTCCTCGGCGGAGTTATCCAGATCGATCACGCTCGCTTGAGGCACAATCACCGGCCGGTTGGTCAGCATGTGCGGACAGATCGGCGTTAGCGCCAGCGCTTCGACGGTGGGATAGATGATCGGGCCGCCCGCCGATAACGAATACGCGGTGGAACCGGTGGGCGTCGCAACGATCAATCCGTCGGCCTTGTAGCGGCAAACGAAGTGCTCATCGACGCGCGCCACCAAGTCGATCATGCGCGCGAGCGCCGCTTTGTTGATCACTACGTCGTTCAAAGCGTCGTAGGTCGCCTTGGACTCGCCTCCGCGCCACACTTCGCAGCGCAGCATGCGCCGCGTGCCAATCCGGTGCTCGCCGCGAAAGGCGCGTTCGAGTTCGGGATAGATTTCATCCACGGTGATCGCGGTGAGAAATCCAAGACCGCCCAGATTGACGGGAAACAGCGGAATTTCGCGCCCCCGCACCGCTCGAGCCGCGGAAAGCAAAGTGCCGTCGCCGCCGAGGACCACCACCAGTTGCGTACCGTCCGCTACTTCGTCGCGCGCGAACGCCGACACGCCATCGGCGTAAGCCGCAGCCGCTTCGTCGCAACGCGCGGCGATATTCCGGGCCGCGAGCCAATCGAGAAGCGCGGGTACCAGCGTGCGCGCCGCCTCGACGCCCGGCTTCGCCACAATGCCGACTTGTCTAATGCCGTCCATGCAATAGAAACTCGCGATTGCCTTCCGCGCCGAGGATGGGCGAGGGAATCAGGTCCGCCGAGAATCCCAACGCCACGACCGCCTCACGCACCTTGCGGCAGGCCGCCTTGTGCAATTCGGGATCGCGAACGATGCCTCCTTTGCCCACCTGTCCGCGCCCGACTTCGAACTGCGGTTTGACCAGAATAACCATTTCGCCATCGGGCCGCAGAACGCTCGAAGCGGCGGGTAGGATCAGCGTCGCGGAAATGAAGCTCACGTCCATCACGCAAAGCGACACGGGTTCCCCGAGAGTCTCGATCGTCAGATGGCGCGCGTTCGTGTGGTCGCGAACGGCGACTCGTTCGTCCGTGCGCAGCTTCCAGTCGAGTTGCGTGTCCCCAACATCGATCGCGTAAACGCGCGACGCGCCGCGCTGCAAAAGGCAATCGGTGAACCCGCCGGTGGACGCACCGATATCGGCGCAGACCTTTCCCTTTGGGTCGATGGCCCAATGATCGAGCGCGGCGGCGAGCTTCAGTCCGCCACGGCTCACGTAAGGAACTTGCCCCAGCAACTCGATCGAGCAATCGGCGGGATAAGCGTGCCCGGGTTTCTGCGCTTTCTGGCCGTCCACCAGCACGGCGCCCGCCAAAATCAGGGCTTGCGCTTTTTCCCGCGTCGGGGCGAGCGAGCGCTCCACCAACATCGAATCGAGGCGGAGCTTGCTCACGCCTTCCGGCGGACGATCAAGTCCGCCAATTCCCGCAAGCGGTCTGCGCGAGCGCCGAGCGGTTCGAGCGCGGCGTGCGCGGCCAGACGCTCGGCCTCCGCCATCTCCTTCGAACGGTCGAGACCGTAGACCGCGGGGAACGTGATCTTCTGCTGCCGTGCGTCCTTACCCGCCGTCTTGCCGAGCGTCTCCGAACTCTCTTCGACATCAAGAATGTCGTCCACGATCTGAAACGCCAGGCCAATGCGCTCTCCGAATTCCGTTAAGGCCGCCAATTGCGGCTCGGAAGCGAGCGCGTAAATCGCGCCCATGCGCACACTGCAACGCAACAACGCGCCGGTCTTGGCGCGGTGAATCGCCTCGAGTGTCGCAGCCGTCGCCGCCTGTCCCTCGCCTTCGAGATCGTGGACCTGACCCGCGATCATGCCGCCGCGCGATCCCGCCGCCTCCGCCAATTCCACTACCAGCCGCGCCCGGACTCGATCGTCCGCATGCTCAAGCCGCGCCAAAATTTCGAACGCCAGCGTACACAACGCGTCGCCCGCCAGGATCGCCATCGCGTTACCGAATACCTTGTGGCACGTAAGGCGGCCGCGCCGGTAATCGTCATTGTCCATATCGGGCAGATCGTCGTGGATCAGCGAGTACGTGTGGATCAATTCGAGAGCGCTCGCCGCGTCGGCGACGCCCGCCGGATCGTCCGCCACCGCGCGTGCCGTTTCGACGGCGAGCACCGGACGGATGCGCTTACCGCCCGCAAAGAGGCTGTAGCGCATAGCGCGGTGAATGGTGGTGGGGTCTTCGGATTCGGCGGGCACCCAACGGTCGAGGGCCGCGTCGATTTCGGCGATCGACGTGCGCATAGTCAACCCTTGAACGGCTCCGCGACGACCGCCGTACCGCGCCGCACCAGAGTCTCGACCCGGGTTTCCGCCTCCTCAAGCTGCTTGCGGCAAATCGCCGACAGCCTCATTCCTTGTTCGAAAAGCTCCAGCGACTCCTCCAGTGGCAGTTCACCGCTTTCGAGCTTTTTTACGATCGCTTCCATCTCGTCGAGCCCCTTTTCGAACGGCGGCGGCGCGGCTTTTTCCTCGGGCATTCGACTCTTGTTTTAGCACGCGCACTTCGTCCGCCGACAACTCGCGCCAACGGCCGATGCTAAGCCCCGTCAGCGTCAGCGGACCGATCGCCGTGCGCACCAGTTTCAGCACCCGGCTGCCCACAGCTTCGATCATCCGGCGTACTTGACGGTTCCGGCCTTCGGTAATCGCCAGTTCGACGAAAGACTTCGTCGCCGAATCGCGCGTGCGTTGGACGTCCGCCGGGCGCGTTGGGCCGTCTTCCAGTTCCACGCCTCGCCGCAGGGCTTCCAGCGCTTCGTCGGGCAGCACACTCGCGCACTTCACCAAGTAACGCTTTTCGACGCGATGGTCGGGGTTCGTCAGGCGCTCGGCGAGTTGCGTGTCGTTGGTGAGCAGCAGCAAACCGCTGGTGTCCTGATCGAGGCGGCCAACCGGAGAGACGAATTGCTCGACGTCCGCGAGCAGGTCGTAGACCGTCGGCCGGCCCTCGGGATCGCGATACGTCGTGATATAGCCTTTAGGCTTGTTCAGCAGAATATATCGGCGCCGTTCCGCGCGCAGAGGCTTGCCGTCGAGGGTCACCTTATCGCGCGCGAAATCGATCCACGCATCGGGGTTCTCGACGATCTTGCCGTTCACCGCGACACGGCGCGCGTGAATCCAGCTCCGGGCTTCGGTGCGGGAGCCAAGCCCAGCTTTCGAAATCACGCGCTCCAGCGTCTTCTTAGCGTCCATCCCGATACTCGACACGCGCTACGCGCTTGGTGGCCGGGTTTTGCACGAAAGCGACCCGCGCCGTTCCCCGCCCCGCCACCATATGGTGAAAACGGATCCCATTGCGTCCGGTGTGGCGAACCAGGGGCTCGACGGCGACAACCGTGGCGGGACCATCAACTACCGGTTCGGAAGCGACGAGCGCTTTTTCGATCCGCTCGCACAGCGCGTCGAACACCGCTTGAGCGCGCGATCGTCCTCCGCCGTCCAGGATCACTTCGCCGTCGATCGCGTAGAACGGGACGGCCTCGGTCTTGTAAAAGTCCGCGCGCGTGTCGGAGAGCGGCGCCGCCAAGGGGTCGGGCGTGGGCACATTGCGGTGATACACGACGACCGCGAGTTCGTCGCGCGAATACCGTTCGAGCGCCGCTTCGATTGCGAGATCGACGGCTACACAGGGTCCACAGTCGGCCCCCGCGAACGCTTCGAGCAACGCCGTTCGCTTTCGAGGACCCTTGTATCGGCTCGCCGCGATGGGATTCGGAAATTCGGCGCGATACATTCGATCCGCCTCGGCCCCGTCGCGCGCGGTGGCGTCGATAATCGCGAGCTTGATCCGGTCCCGTCCGCCCGATCCCGGGTACTCGACTAGGATTCGCCTCAATTCGCGCGCGCGTTCCTCGCGGTCCAAAAGACGCATCGCCCGGTCGAAGGCGCGCTGATCGGGAGGCAGAAACGGATTTTCTTGCGCGAGCGCCGCCAACAGAAGAATCGAAAACATAGAGAATGACGGACGTGTGCAATATGATCGCCGATTACGGCCATGAAAGGAGAAGATGGCGGAGCGGCTACTGATTCGCGGCGCCCGGCAACTACTCACGTTACGCGGACCTTCGTCGCCCCGCCGGGGCCACGAGTTGCGGGAACTGGCGATCATAGAAGACGGCGCGCTGCTGATCGAAGACGGTCTGATTCGCGAAGTGGGGCCATCGCGCCGGATCGAGAATTTGAATGGCGCCCGCGACGCACAGGAAATCGACGCTACAGGCCGGGTGGTGGCGCCGGGGTTCGTCGACTGCGAAACGGATTTGTTAGGAGCCGCGCGCGCCGCTCGCGCTACGGTGAGCCCCGCGCGGTTGGAGCTCGAAGCCTCGCAGCGCTTGCGGTGGTTCGTTCGTCATGGCACGACCTCGTTGGGCGTTTCGGTAAACGAGTCCCGCGACCATAAGACAATCGCGGCTCTGAACGGCGAACCGCTCGATCTCGTCGCCGTCGGCGGCCAGCCGCTGGATGTTCGGGTCTTCGGCGGTATGGAGAGCGCGAGACGGGCGATCGACTCCGGCGAAGCGGTTGCATTAGCCTCGCGATTCGGCCCCAGCGCGTCCACCACGTGCAATATGGCCGCAGTGATGGCACAAGCCTGGAGCGGCATATCGCCCGCCGAGGCAATTGCCGCCGCGACGATCAACGGCGCTCACGCGTTGGGTATTCCGCGGCTGGCCGGCTCGCTCGAAGCCGGCAAACAAGCCGATGCAGTGGTCTTCGAGGTGAGCGACTATCGGGATATCGTGCGCTATTTCGGCGTGAACTTGATTACTGCGGTGGTGAAGCGCGGACGCGTCCTCTACCGGCACGGCGAGGTGGCGTGGCCCGCCGGATCGTAGAAGCGGTTCCCAACTTTTCCGAAGGCCGCAACGCGGAGACGCTCGCCGCGCTGGCGACGGCGGTCGAACGCGCACCCGGCGTCGAGTTGCTCGACCGCACAGCCGATACGGACCATCACCGTTCGGTGCTAACGTTTGCGGGCGAGCCGGACGCGATGGAGCGGGCCGCGCTCGACCTCGTGGGCGTCGCGGTGGAGCGCATCGATCTTCGCATGCACTCGGGCGTCCATCCGCGCATCGGCGCCTGCGATGTGCTGCCATTTGTCCCCGTCTCGGGCGTGTCGATGGACGATTGCGCGGCCATGGCGCATCGCGCCGGCGCGGAGATTTGGGAACGCTATCGAGTTCCCGTGTACTTCTACGAGCGCGCGCACCCCGAACGGCGAAAGTTGGAAGCGATCCGGAATGGCGGCCTCGCACCGGATGTGGGGCTGGGAAGGCACCCCACAGCGGGAGCCACCGTCGTCGGCGCGAGGCAGTTCCTGATCGCTTACAACGTCAACCTCGCGACTACCGACGTTCGCGTGGCACGGACCATCGCGCGCGCTATTCGCGAATCTTCGGGCGGCATGCCTTGCGTTAAGGCGCTCGGTCTCTATTTGGCGGCCCGCAAACAAGCGCAAGTCTCGATGAACCTGACCGACTTCGAAGTCACGCCGCTCGCCAAAGTTTTCTCCGCCGTGCGCGACATGGCGCGCGAACGCGGCGTCGAAGTGGCGGGCAGCGAGTTGATCGGCCTGATTCCGCGGCGCGCTCTCGAAGGAACGCAGGCGCTCGACCTACGCTGGGAGAACTTCGACGAATCGAAGATTCTCGAAAACCGCCTAAACTTGGAATAGACGTGCTCGTTACGATCTCCTCCACCCCAAAGCGTCCAGAATGGTTGCGCGCCCCCGCGCCCGGGGGCGGCCAGTATCGCGAGTTGAAAGATCTGGTCACCCGGCTCGAACTTCACACCGTGTGCGAAAGCGCGGCGTGCCCGAACATCGGCGATTGCTGGAATCGCGGGACGGCGACGTTCATGATTCTCGGCAATCTTTGCACGCGCCGCTGCGGATTTTGCGCGGTCCAGAAGGGCGCACCGCTCGAAGTCGATTGGGACGAGCCGCGCCGCGTGGGCGAGGCGGTGGCGCAGATGAAGTTGAAATTCGCGGTCGTAACCAGCGTGAACCGCGACGACCTGAAAGACGGCGGAGCGTCGTTATTCGCCGCCACCATTCGCGCCATCCGCGAGCGCAATCCGGGATGCGGCGTTGAAGTGCTGGTACCCGATTTTCAGGGCTCGGAAGAGGCGATGCGCATCGTGCTGGACGCCGCCCCGTCGATCCTGAATCACAACACCGAGACCGTTCCGCGACTATACAAGCAAGTGCGGCTCGGCGCGCGGTTCGAACGCTCGCTCGACATGCTCGCCTACGCCAAGCGCTACCGGCCGGACATTCCCACGAAGAGCGGACTGATGCTCGGTCTGGGCGAGACGCTCGACGAGGTACGCGACACCATGCGGCAATTGCGCACGCACGGCGTGGAGATCGTAACGCTCGGACAGTATCTGCGGCCGTCGCCGAAGCACCTGCCGATCCTGCGCTACGTACCGGTCGACGAATTCGACGAGCTAAAGCGCTACGGCTACTCGCTCGGCTTCCGGCACGTGGAAAGCGGGCCGCTGGTGCGGTCGAGCTACCACGCCGACGAAGGCGCGATCAATACTGAGCGCGGCCCCGCGAAGCGGGATCAGCCGCGCGATCGGTAATGCTCGACGATCTCCGCGCCGAACTCGCTCTCCTGAGGCTCCGTCTCGAAGCGCAGCGCGCGGCGGAGACCCACGGCGACGACTTCATCGAGGAGCCGCTACCCGGCGAGCCCGTCGAGACACAACTCGGCACTCACTGGGAAGCATTCACCAACTGGGCTTCCGCGAAGCGCCATGGCAGCTTCGACATCGCCGAGTTGCCGGACGACGGCGCGGTCTATCTCGACACCGAGACGACGGGCCTTGCAGGCGGAGCGGGTACACTGCCCTTCCTGATTGGCATCGGCCGCAAGACCGCGCGCGGCTTCGAGGTGAAGCAGTACTTCGCGCGCGATTTCGACGAGGAGCCGAGCGTGCTCGCCGCCCTCGCCGAAGATCTGCGCGGTGCAACGCGTCTCATCACGTACAACGGCAAGGCCTACGACGTGCCGCTACTCGAATCGCGCTACACGCTGGCGCGCTTGCGGACGCCGTTCGCCGAACTCGATCATCTCGACCTGCTTTACGACGCGCGGCGGCGCTGGAAACTCCGGTACGAGAGTTGCCGGCTCGTCGAACTGGAGAACCAAGTGCTCGGCATTGAGCGGCAGGCCGATGTGGCCGGGCACCTGATTCCGCATCTCTACTTCGAATTCCTGCGCACGAAGCGGGCGCACCGCTTGGTTCCCGTGTTCCGGCACAACGCCTTCGACATCCTGTCGCTAGCCTGCCTCGCCGTGGTCGTTCCGGGCGCGGAATTGATCCACGCCGCGGAGATGATCGGCATCGGGCGATGGCTCCATAGACAAGGACAAACGTCCGAGGCGATCGAGTTGTTCGAACGCGCCTACCTGCGGCCCGAGTTCGCGCGCCTGCCCAAACGGCGGCAGTACGACGCCCTGGTCGAGTTGGCGAAGCATTTCGAGCGGACGGCGAAGGACGCGGCACGAGCGCTCGAGTTCGCGATCGAAGCGCGTCTCGTCAACGACTCCGCCGAGGCTCGCCGCCGCGAAGAACGGCTGCGCAAAAAAGCTAGCGCTCCGCTTCTACAATCTCGGTCCCAGGCGGCGGAGTGAAGCGGAAGAACTGCGGATCGACGGCCACGTTGCGGCGTTCGTTCGAGAACTCGAAACGCATCACCGAAGCGTCCTGTCCCGTCACCGTCACGCGTTCGATGCGCCCGTCCCCGGCTGCGACGAACCGCACCTCGCGGTAGGGCGCTTTGTCGGATTTGGGGATTGCGACGATTTCCCCGCCCTCGTCGCGCAACTGGCGGAAGTCGCGCGAGAAGTCGAGCCGGCCGAGCAAGAACGCGAGCGGCGCGCGAAGGTCGTCGGACTCTTTCACCTTGCTGCGCTCGGCGCGGTTGGCGTTCGGTACGTAGAACCACAGGGTCTTGCCGTCGGCGACGAACACTTTGCCGCCGCCGTAATCCCAGCGCATGCGCCCCGGTTTGAGTAGCGTGAGCGTGCCCGATTCCGCGCGCGCGCGCCCCGCGCCTTCGTAGACTTGCGTGAACTCGACGATCAACGTGCGCGTGGCGTTGTAGCGCCTCTCGATCGTCTCCGGCGCGATGGACAACGCGAGCAGGAACGCGATCACGGGGCAAGTCTCTCGCGTATCCATCGATCGCCGTCGCGTCGGAAGCGCAGGCGGTCGTGCAAGCGGCTGGGGCGTCCTTGCCAGAACTCGATTTCGCGAGGCAGTACGCGATAGCCGCCCCAGGTATCGGGACACGGAACGGCACCGTCCCCAAAACGTTCTTGCATGGATATGTACTGGGCCTCCAGTTCGGCGCGATCGGCGACCACGTTCGATTGCGGCGAAGCCCAAGCGCCCAAACGGCTGGCGCGCGGACGCGACCCGAAGTACGCTTCGTTTTCCTCGCGCGTGGTCTTCTCCACGGCGCCGGCGACCCGCACTTGACGTTCCAGTTCCTTCCAGTGGAAGCAGAGCGCCGCCACCGATGCGGCGGCCAAGTCGCGCCCCTTCGCGCTCTCGTAGTTCGTGTAGAACACAAAGCCGCGATCGACACCCTTCAGCAGCACCATTCGATTGCGAGGCGCGCCATCGGACCCGAGCGTAGCCAACGCCATCGCGTTCGGTTCGCGAATTTCCGCCGCCAGCGCTTGATCGAACCAGCGATGAAAAAGCGCGAAGGGGTCCGCGCCCGCCTCTTCTTCCGTCAACCCCGCGAGCGTGTAGTTCTCGCGCAACTCCGCAATGCGATCCACATCGTTAGGATGGCACCACTAAGTATCCCGATCTTCGATTTCCGAGCACTTGATTGCGTTCCAAACCGTACCGCCACCAATGCCAGCCGACGTAGGCGCAGAGCACAGCGTCGAGTTGGTCTTCCACGGCCTTCAGCGCGGCTCCGCCGTTCGGTACCGCGGGTAATTTCCAAGGATGCAGCGTTTGTAGCATGCGCCGGTAGCGATTCAACTCCCGCACTCGATCCGCCACGGCGCCCTTCTTGTACTTCAAAATTTTCGGCAGACCGAACAATCGCACGGCCGCCGCGTGCGGATAGACCTCGATCTGATAGCGTCCAGGCACCTCCGGAACGATCGCCGCCGCATGCCGGTAGCCGCGCCGCGACAGTGCGCGCGAAAACGCCGTGACGCGGTCCGCGAAGCGCAGTCCTCGATTCGCGGGATAGCAGCCCGCGTCGAATTTGCCGAAATGCACGTGAGTCAAGCGGTCCGGGACGCGCATGCCCGTTTCGTTCGGGATCACCAGCGGAGCGTCCACCGCCGCCATCGCCGGACCTTTGAAGCGATCAATCCACGCGAGCGTGTCTTCGGGCGTATCGCAACGAGTCAAATCCATCAACCGTAGTTCGCCGTCGAGCGCCGCGCAGCCGGAGGGTTGGCTGGTCCAGCCGAAATCGATCCCGAAGAATGTCACGCGACTTAGTATCGTAGCGGCTGACTGATGACACCCGCCGAATCCCGAGTCCGCGCCCGCACCCCCGGTTCGCTCGAACGCTACCGGCGCGCTTGCCGAACGCTCGCGGGCGGCGTGTCGAGCGGACTGCGCCGGTCGGCAAAACCTTACCCGTTGTTCTTCGACCATGGCGAAGGCGCGGAGATCGTGGATGTAGACGGCAATCGCTACATCGACTACGCGCTCGCTTGGGGACCGCTAATTCTGGGTCACGCGCATCCGGCGGTGACCCAAGCCGTGGCGACTCAAGCGGCGCGTGGACTCACGTTTGGCGCGCAGCATGAACTCGAATATGAAGTCGCCGAGACGCTGGTGCGCGTGATCCGCGGCGCGGAGCGCGTGGCGTTTGCGAATAGCGGTACGGAGATCGTACAAGTGGCGTTGCGGCTCGCCCGCGCGGTGACGGGGCGCACGAAGGTTCTTAAGTTCGAGGGTCATTATCACGGCTGGGACGATAGCGTTCTGGTCAGCTACAAACCCTGGCGAGAACACCCTCTGGAATCGCCCGCTCCCGCGGGACAAGGGCAGCGCCCGCACGATTCGGTTGTCATCGCTCAATGGAACGACCTCGAATCCGTCGAACGCGCGCTCGACGATGCGGTGGCGTGCGTGCTGGCGGAGCCTCTGCTCGCCAATAACGGCTGCATTCCGCCCGAGCCCGGATTTCTTGAGTTTCTGCGCGGGATCACACGCGAGCGCGGCGCGCTTCTGATCTTCGACGAAGTGATCACGGGCTTCCGGCTGGCGCTAGGCGGAGCGCAGGAATGCTACGGAGTGACTCCCGACCTCGCCACGTACGCCAAAGCGCTGGGCGGCGGCGCTCCCCTGTCGGCATTGACTGGGCGGGCCGATCTGATGGACTGGATCGCCGACGGCCGGGTGGTCCACGCCGGAACGCTGAATGGCAATCCGCTCAGTCTTGCGGCGGCGAAGGCGACGCTCGCCGAACTGGAACGCCCCGGCGTTTACGAATCGCTCTGGCGGCGCGGCGAGCGATTACGAGAGGCCATCGAAACGTTCGTGCCTGGAGTCGTCACCAATGGCGGCGGACCGGTGTTTCAAGTCTCGTTTATGGAGCACTGCGCGCGGAACTATCGCGAGACGCTCGCCGCGGACCAATCCCGGTACGCCGATTTCGCGATGGCACTGCTCGACCGTGGGGTGATGGTGCTGCCCGATGGGCGCTGGTATCTCTCCACCGCGCACGACGATGCTTTGATTGATCGCACGATCGAAGTAATCCGAGGGCTCACTACCCCCGGCTGCGGGTAAAGCATCCGAAAGTACTGCATTCCGAACAAACGACGTTTTTTTATTTCTTCGCCTAGCAGTCACGCGAGGCTTCCCCACGACTTGGCTGGACGCCGCTTCTCCCGAGAGTGATTGTCCGAATAGCTGGCATTCGATCTTCCTGAAGATGGTGAGTCATTGGTGTGCGCCGAGTTGGCAGATGGCGCGCCGCAACTGGTGGGGGTTTTGGGAGATGTTGGGCCGGAAGATCGGTTACCGGTTGGGGGAAGCGCGCGATCTGCGCTTGTGTCGGGCTCAGAGGCAATAATTGGCAGTGTGAGAAGATACCGCCAGGTACAGCGAAACGATGCAAGATTCTCCGGAAGCCAGGAAAGCGGTTTTTCGAAAACTGGTGGATATTTATGCCGCCGGAGACCTTTCGGCGCTGGATCAAGTCGTCGCACCCAATTATGTCGGGCACCCGTCGGCGGGCGACCGCGATCTGGAGGGGCTTCGACAAAGCATCCTATACTTCCACAACCTCTTCATCTATACGAAGGACTCCTTTCGTATTGACGATCAGTTGGTCGACGGCGAAAAGGTCGTTACCCGTATGACAGCGCATGTACAGATACGAGAAACTGGGGAACCCGTTACGCTACTGGGTATCAACATCGCTCGCATTGTGGACGGCAAACTGGTTGAAGAATGGAACACCTGGGAACAAACGAAGGCAACCGAAAGACTGAAACCAGCCGTGCTTAGTGCCTAAAGCGACGCCGATGCACCCTGGGCCCTCACTGGTCGATAAAGAATGAGTATTCAGCTTCTGTACGCCGATTCCGCCCGAATGACCCATCCGGAAACTAGCGGCTTTGAAGCCCTCGGCGGCAAGGGACGGCCAGAGCTAGTGCCCGTCCGCAGGATCGGGCAAATTACCCAGGCTCTCGAACTCAAACGTCTCGCCCGCCGCGCGAACGATTAGCTTTCCAGGTCCCAGCGGCTTCCCCTCGTTCGGATAGAAAATCGCGCCGTCGGTGGATTGCCCCGGTGAAAGCTTCGAAGTCACGAAAACCACCGCCGAAGCCGCCGCCGCCGCCTTCAAGCGCGGCGAGATCATTTCCGCCAGAGCCTGCTGACGGCGCTGCTCGTAACCGCTGGTCGAACGGAAGCGGCTCATGCCGTAGATTCCGGCTTCATAGGCGGTAACCAGCCGGATCGCGTCCTGCCGCCCCGCGCGCTCCAACAGCTTTTCGACGACACGCTTCGGGGGAGTCGCCTCTTTGGTGACCCCTTCCTTGAACCGGTAATTGAAGTCCTCGGGCTTCACCGTCCAACTGATCGTCGATCCGTTCGAGACCGCTACCTGGAGCACGGAATACTCGCGGACCACGCCCGGCAAGTGCGTGAACATCACGGTGACGCCGTTCTTCGTAAGCGTTTGATACTTCAGGCCGTTCGACTCGAACTCGATGGCCTGCGCGGACAGTTTTGGAGTGTAGAAGAGGGCCGCGGCGGCGAGCGCGCCGCGAAAAGCCTGCATACTCACATGATAAGCTCGGGAAGTTCAAGAATTTATGGCCATCGAGAAGACCGAGACCCTGCGTGCGCTGGGATTGAAGAACCTGGGCAAAGTTCACTGGAATTTGAGTCCGCCCGCGCTGATCGAACGGGCCGTCGCCTCCGGAGAAGGCTTACTTTCGGCGGGCGGCGCGCTGGTTGCGCGCACCGGACAGTTCACCGGACGGTCGCCTAAAGATAAATTTGTCGTACGCGACGCGTCCACCGAATCCACGGTGCATTGGGGTTCGGTGAATCAGCCGATTTCCCCCGAACACTTCGACCGGCTGCTCGGCAAGGTGCGGGGCTACTACCAGGGCCGGGACCTCTATGTGCTGGACGCTCAAGCGGGCGCCGACCCGGCATACACGCTGCCGATTCGCGTGATCGCCTGCAAAGCCTGGCATGCGCTGTTTTGCCACAACCTGTTTCTGCGGTTGACGCCGGAGCAACTCGCGGCGCATACGCCCGCCTTCACGATCCTCTCCGCCCCGGAACTGGAAGCCGATCCGGCCACGGATGGCACGAAAACCGAGACGGCGATCGCCGTCGATTTTTCGAAAAAAATCGTGCTGATCTGCGGCACGCTATACGCCGGCGAGATGAAGAAATCGATCTTCACGATTCTGAATTACCTGCTGCCGGACAAAGGCGTGATGCCGATGCACTGTTCGATTAACGAAGGCGCGAAAGGCGGCACGGCGGCGTTTTTCGGACTTTCGGGCACCGGCAAGACAACACTCTCCGCCGATCCGCACCGGAGGCTGGTGGGCGACGACGAGCACGGGTGGTCCGATAACGGGACCTTCAATTTCGAGGGTGGCTGCTACGCCAAGTGCATCCGGCTGTCGAAGAAGAACGAGCCCGAAATTTGGGACGCGATTCGATATCAAACTGTGCTTGAAAACGTGGTGATGGACCCCGAGACGCGGGCGCTGGATTTCGACTCGGCGCAGTACACCGAGAACACGCGCGCCGCGTACCCGATCGATTTCATCGCCAACGCCAAAATTCCCGGCGTATCCGGCCATCCTCAGTCGATCTTGTTTCTGACCGCCGACGCGTTCGGCGTGCTGCCGCCGATTTCGAAGCTGACTCCGGAGCAGGCGATGTATCACTTCCTCTCGGGCTACACGGCGAAGGTCGCGGGCACGGAGCGCGGGTTGGGCAACGAACCGCAGGCGGCGTTTTCGGCTTGCTTCGGCGAGCCCTTTTTGCCGCGCCACCCGCAGGTGTATGCGAAGTTGCTCGGAGAGAAGCTGAAGAAGCACCAAGCGACGGTCTATCTGGTCAACACCGGCTGGGTGGGGGGAGCTTTCGGAACCGGACACCGGATGAGCTTGCCTCACACGCGGGCGATGGTGAACGCGGCGATCGAAGGCGAGTTGAACGCAGCCGAGTTCGCGGAGCACCCCGTGTTCCGCGTGCAGGTGCCGAAATCGTGCCCCGGCGTACCTTCGGAACTGCTCGACCCGCGGGCGCAATGGGCGGATCCGGCGGCCTATGACGCGGCGGCGGCCGATTTGGCGGCCCGCTTTAAGAAGAACTTCGCGAAGTTCGGGGATGTCGCCCCGGAGATCGCGGGCGCGGGTCCGGCCTAGCGCTCCGTGGAACGCGTCCCGGCCTATCCGTTTCACATAATCTGTAACCTCTTTGGCCTCCACCGGTAATCTCCAACGAGTGGCCGCGAGCGACGAAGAGTTGATGGCCGAAGTACGGGCCGGAGAAGTGCGCCAACTAGGCGCGCTCTTCGACCGTCATCATGCCGCACTCTTTCGTTATTCGATGCGGATGACGGGACGGCGAGAGCGCAGTGAAGATCTTGTCCAGGAGATTTTCTTCCGCATGTTGCGCTATCGCGAAACGTATCGCGACGGCCATCTGTTTGTCACTTGGATGTTCCGGATCGCCCGCAACGCCTACATCGATCAGGCGCGAAAAGGGCGGTTCGAAATCGTGGGGAAAGAAGTGGCGGAACCGTCCATCATGCCGGGCAACGAAATCGAAGACGAGCAGGAGTTAGCGCTGCTCCGGCAAGCCTTGGCGAAACTGCCCGACGCACAGCGCGAGTTGCTGGTGCTGGCGCGGTTCGAACAAATGCCCTACGACCAGATCGCCGACCTGCTGGACATCGAGGTGGGAACGGTCAAGACGCGCGTCCACCGCGCGATCAAGAATCTTCGCGACGTATTTTTCGATCTCACGGGAGGGACCCATGCCTTGCGAACATCTTCGTGACTCTCTAGCCGACTATCTGGCGGGCGCGCTGCGGGCGGGCGAGGCGAAGGCCGTCGAAGCTCACTTGGCCGTTTGCGAGGACTGCCGGTCCGCCGTTCGAGTCTGGCAGCGGTTGGGCGATCTCTCGAACTTGGCGGAGGAGACTCCGCGGCGCGCGATGCGATCCCGGTTCGACGAAATGTTGCGCCGCGAAACGCGACCGCCTATGCGTTGGCAGCCGTGGGCGATGGCGGCGGGATTGCTGATCGCGGGTTTTCTCGGCGGGAGATTCGCCGTCCCCACTCCGGCAACGGAGCGCGGCGGAGAGGTGGCGGCCTTGCGCAGCGAAGTTCGGAATCTGCGCGAAGCGGTGATCGTATCGATGCTGCGGCAGGACTCGGCGACGGAACGCTTGAAGGGGATTCAGACCACGGCGACGCTCGACCGCCCGGATTCCGAAGTGGTCGCCGCCTTGATCGATACGCTGCGCCGCGACCGGAACGTCAACGTGCGGTTGGCGGCGGTGGACGCTTTGAAGCGTTTCGCTTCCGAACCGGCCGTGCGCCGGGGCTTCACCGAATCGCTTGCGGCCGCGGATTCGCCGCTCGTGCAAATCGCTCTGATCGATGCGCTGGTCGAATCGCGCGACGGGCAGGCGGCGGAGACGCTCCGACGGCTGGAAAGCGACGACTCGGTGGACAATCTCGTGAGGCAGCGCGCGCAGTTGGCGGTAGAGAGATTGAAGGCGCGCCATGAGTAAAGCTGCCGCACTGCTGGCCTTCTCGGCCGCGGGCGTTTGGGCGCAAGTTACCGCCGAATTCTCCGATCCCTCGCGTCCGGGAACGGTGCGGATCGAGCGCGCGCGCGGCGGAGTGACGATTAGCGGCGCGGCGATCAAAAACGTCCGCGTCCTTTCGCGAAATCGCGCCGAAGAGCCGATTTCGATTCGCGAATCCGGCAATGTTCTGACCATCGACGATAACGGCCGGGGCAACGACGGAGACTTGGTTTTGCAGGTACCGTTCGCCACCTCCGCCGTCGTCAAAACCGTCAATAGCGGCACGATCCGCATCGAGAATCTCGAAGGCGAAATCGAGGCGTCGAATGTGAACGGCCACATCCTGCTGCACGGCGTGAAAGGCGCGGTGGTGGCCGATACCGTGAACGGCAAGATCGTCGCCGCACTGGAACGAGCGGATCCGAAACCGATGTCGTTCATCACCGCCAACGGCGAACTGGACGTTACGTTTCCCGCGAATCTCAAAGCCACGTTGCGGATGAAAGCCGACAACGGGGACATCTACACCGAGTTCGAGGTCACGATTCGCAACGAACAGTCGCGCGTGCAAAATAAGCGCGGACAATGGCGCTCGGAGACGGTCACCATAGGGCAAGTGAATGGTGGCGGCCCGGAGATTCGGCTGCAAACGCTGAACGGGAAAATTTACATTCGTAAAGGCCGCTGACCAAACGCCGAGTTTGACCGGCCCGGAGCGTTGTGATAAAACTAGGCCCCAGTAAAGGGGGTTTTGACAATGCGCTTTGTCTGCGCTCTTCTCCTATCCGCCGCCGCTGTATTGGCGCAGGCCGTAACGGGCTCTCTGCTGGGAACTGTCACCGACACCACGGGTGGCGCCGTCGCCAATACCAAAATCGTCGCCACCAACACCGGCACGGGCATCGCCCGCCAGACCACGACGAACGAAAGCGGCAACTACTCGTTCACCAACGTCGATCCGGGCTTGTATCGCGTCGAGGCCGAACTCGCGGGCTTTCGTAAGACCGTGCGCACCGGCGTCGAAATCCAGGTGAACACCACCGTTCGCGCCGATATCGAACTGCAACCCGGCACGGTGAACGAAGTGATCAACGTCACGGCGGAGGCGGCGCTGCTGCAAACGGACCGCTCCGACACGGGCCGCAAGATCGAGACCAAGCAACTCGCCGATATGCCGTTGCCGTTCAACCGGAACTTCCAGGGCTTGCTGAATCTGGTTCCCGGAACGGTACGCGCATTCCGGCCGCATTCGGAATTTTTCAACGCGCAGGATTCGCTTTCGACGCGCGTGAACGGACAGTCGCGATTGGCGAACAACGTTCAGCTCGATGGCATCGATAACAACCACCGCACCGGATTGCTCACCGCGATGATTCCGCCGATCGAGGCGCTGCAGGCGGTCGACATTACGACTTCGAACTACGAAGCGGAACTCGGCCGGGCGGGCGGCGCGGTGACGAACGTCAACTTCAAGTCCGGCACCAACGAGTTTCACGGCAGCGTGTTCGCGTTCAACCGCGTCAGCGCGCTCGGCGCTCGGAATTTCTTCGCGCTCACTCGTCCAGTGACGACCTATAACCAATTTGGATTCACCATCGGCGGTCCGATTATCAAGAACAAGCTGTTCTTCTTCGGCGACTACCAGGGCATCCGCGACCGCCGCGGCGACGTGCATCGCGGCACCATTCCGACTCCCGACCATCGCGCGGGCAACTTCTCGCAGGGCACCACGACGATCATCTACGACCCCGCCACCGGCTCCCCGGATGGGTTCAACCGCACGCCGTTCGCCGGCAACATCATTCCAAGCGCTCGCATCAGCCCGATCTCGCGACGGATTTTGGAATTGATTCCCGCCCCCACCACGGCGGGCTACGTCACGAATTTCGAGACCGCTACGACGCGCCGCAAGGACACCGACGGCTACGACATCAAGGGCGATTATCAGGCGACCGACGCCGACCGGTTTTCGGCGCGTTTCAGCTATCAGAAGCCGACTCTCTTCGACCCGCCGCTCTACGGCGTACGCGGCGGCGGATTCCGCGATTTCGCGGGCACGGGCAGCCAGAAGACGTACAACGGCGTCGTGAACTACACGCGCGTGTGGTCGCCGACGATCATCTCCGAAGTGCGTGTCGGCGTGATGTACTACCGCAACAACGCCGATAACGCGGACCGCGGGTTGCAGACGGCGACGGAACTCGGCATTCCCGGCGTCAACGTGTCGGACTTCACCGGCGGCATTCCGAACATCGTCATCGACGGCTATAGCAATCCGGTCGTCGGCTATTCGCCGAGCCTCCCCTGGGAGCGCGGCGAGCAGAATCTGAATTTCGTCAATAACTGGACCTTCATCCGCGGCAATCACACGATTAAGGCAGGCATCGACTACCGCCGCAATCGCGACGAACTGCTGCAGAACCAAACGTTCAGCCCGCGAGGACGTTTCAATTTCCGCGTCGGCACCACGCAGCTACGGTCGGCGGCGGGCAATTCGACGGCGAATTTCTCGAACTCGTTCGCGAGCTTTCTGCTCGACCGTCCGAACGAAGCGGGGCGAGATCTGCCGATCATCTTTCCGACGTTCCTGCAGAACCCCATGTTCACCTACATCCAGGACAAATGGGTGGTGTCGCAGAAGCTGACGATCGATATCGGCCTTCGCCACGAACTCTGGCCGCCCGCCACCCCGCGCGTCCGCGGCGGATTCTCGAACTACAACCCCAACAACAACACGCTCGAAGTAGCGGGGATCGGCAACAATCCCATGAACATGGGCCGGATCAACCACCTGAAGAACTTCGCGCCGCGCTTCGGGGCCGCTTACCGCTACAACGACAAGACGGTGTTCCGCATGGGCTACGGACTTAGCTGGGTACCGCTGGTGGACAATGGATTCGCCTTTAACTTCCCTGTGCGCGAGAACAATTCCTTCGTCGCGCAGGACTCCTTCCAAGTAGCGCGCACGATGGCTGACGGCTTTCCGCCATTCGTTCCGGCCGCAGTTCCTACGGATGGAATCATTCGCAACCCTCCGGCATCCGCCTTTACCTTTGTCCCGCTGAACGTCCGCGAAGGATACGTCCAGTCGTGGAATTTCAGCATCCAGCGCCAGATCGCGGGTTTTGCCCTGGATGTCGCGTATGTCGGAAACCTGGGTACGCGGATCACCAACAACTACAACGTCAACGCGAGCTTCGTCGTGGATTCCGGGAACAACGGCCGGCCTCTCTTCCAGGCTTTCCGCCGTGCGCAAGACACGACGAATATCTATCACGGCAACTCGACGACCTATCACTCTCTCCAGGTGAAGTTCGACCGAAAGTACTCGAACGGATTCCTGATGACCACCGCTTACACCTGGAGCAAAGCCATCGATTGGGGCGGCGCGGATAATGGCGGCGTGTGGACTTACATCAACTTCGATCGCAGCCGCGCGCGCGCCGACGGCGAACGGCGGCACACGTTCGTACAGAGCTACATCTACGAGCTGCCCTTCGGCCGTGGCAAGAAGATGTTCACCTCGGGACCGGCGTCCTGGATTTTGGGCGGCTGGCAGGTGAACGGCATCATGACGATGATGACCGGCGCGCCCTTTACGCCGAGCGTGCCCGGTTCGATCATCAATGCCCCGGGTAACCCCAATACTCCGAACCTCAACGGCACATTCAACACACCGAAGGGAATCGGCACGCACACGTTCTGGTTCGATACGAGCAATTTCTCGCAACCGGCGGCGCGTACGTTCGGCAACCTAGGCCGCAATTCGCTGCAGGGTCCCGCGTTCTTCAACCTGGACGCGTCGATCTTCCGCAACTTCCAGTTCGGCGAACGGATGCGGCTCGAGTTCCGCGCGGAGAGCTTCAACTTCACCAACACTCCGGCGTTCGGCAATCCGAACGGCGACATCACGAGCCCGAATTTCGGACGCATCACCGGAACGAACGGCGACGTGAATCAACCGCGGGCGATCCAGTTGGGCTTGAAGCTGACGTTCTAAACTTGAACCGCGCACAACGCACTGGGCGCTCGTGGCGCCCAGCCTTCGCGCTCCTTAATTCACCTTCAACACGTGGCGCTTGAGCTCGTCCAGAGTGACGTACTCAAGCGCCGCTTCGTGTGTGCACTCGAGAATCACCGGACAAGCCATCCCCGCGTCGAGCGCCTGCTTCCAACGCCCCGCGCAGACGCACCATCGGTCGCCCGGCTGCAAGCCCGGAAACCGGAACTGCGGCATGGGTGTCGAGAGATCGTTGCCGCAGGCGAAGGAAAAGCTTAGAAACTCCTGCGTCACCTGGCAACAAATGGTGTGCGATCCCGCGTCCTCGTCGCTGGTGTCGCAACAGCCGTTACGAAAGAATCCGGTCTTCGGTTCATGAGAGCAGGGGACGAGGGGTCCGCCTAAAACGTTTCGCGAGGGACGCATTCGTTTAGTTTCGCAAGAGCCCAGTGGGCGTGCTCGGCGACGGCGGAGTTTTCGTGACGCGCGAGACGTTCGAGCGGCTCGCGATACTCGGCGCGCGGAGCGTTCCCCATCGCCATGCATACGTTGCGCAAGAATCCGGTGTAGCGCGCGCGCCACACCGGAGTGCCTAGGAACATGGCGCGGAACTCTTCGGCACTCAGGTCCGCAAGTTCGGCCAGAGGCGGCGCATAAGCGCGAGGTTGGAACTCAGGTTCGAGCGTCACCGGCGCGCGCCGGTTCCAAGGGCACACGTCCTGGCAGATGTCGCAACCGAAGACGTGCGGCCCGTGCCCTTCGCGCAATTCGACCGGCGTGGCGGTCTTCGATTCGATCGTGTGATACGAGATGCAAAGCCGCGAATCTAACTCCCAGCCATCACAATGCGGCACGATCGCCTGCGTGGGGCAAGCGTCGATGCAGCGTGTGCAGGACCCGCAGCGGTCCGGCGGGGCGCCCTCGCCTTGAATGTCAAGCGACGTGAGTACGAATCCGAGGAAGAACCACGACCCTTGGCGCTGGTTAATCAGGCAAGTGTTCTTGCCGATCCACCCGAGGCCCGCCGAGCGCGCGTAGCTCCGTTCGAGTAATGGCGCGGTATCGACGCACACCCGATGCTCGCCCTCGCCCAGCGCGGCAACTAGCTTCGTAAGCCGCTCGCGCAGGACGTTGTGATAGTCCGCGCCCCAGGCGTACCGCGAGATCCAGGCGTGCCGTTCGTCGATCCCGGTCACCGGCCCTTCGCGCGAGTTATACAGAACGCCGGCCACTACTATGGTCCGCGCGGATGGCAGCAAGTTTCGCGGATCTGCCCGCACATCTCCTCGGCGATCCGTCAGATACGTCATTCCGCCCGCGAGTCCGCGCGATACCCAGTCTCGATACCGCTCAAAATCGGGATGCGGTACGGCGGGCGTCGCGCCGATCAAGTCGAGCCCGCATTCGCGCGCGAGTTGTTCTAGTGAACCCACCACGACGAACCCGCGTCCGCCGGTTTGCGAACCAGCATGTGCGAGGCGATCTCCTTCATCCGGTCGCCCGCGCTGCCCGGACCGACGTAGCAATGGCCCTTTTCGGGACCGTAGACGAAGTAGCCCTCGTAGTGCGGATCTTTCGTCGTCTTCATCCACGCGTCGAGCATCCGCGTCGAATTATTCAAGAAGAAGTTGTCCGCGTCGCCGTTGTAGACGTGCAGCTTGCCCACCAGCTTCGGTCCCAGCGTGTACCAGTTCCGCTCGAGATAGTAGCGAAGGTCGTAATTCTCCTTCCAGTACTTGGCGACGTCCTTGTCCATCGTTCCCGCGCGTTTGTCGAATAGCGGCTTGAAATAGCCGTCTCTTCCGATCGGGCCAAACACCGCCGACCAGATATCGAGCTGTTCGCCGGACCGTCCCTTGGTTCCGCTCACGAGTTCGAATCGGTTGCGCTGTTCCGAGGTGAGCCGTACTTGGCCATTGATCTCGCGAGTGTTGATCGTCGGCACCCGGTACCACTCCTTCTGTTTGTAGAAGGCGTTGGTGTCGGAGTACACATCGATGCCCTCGACATCGCGAAAGTCGAGCGAATCCGGGCAGTAGGACCACGTTCCGCCGAAGAAGTCCGGGTGAAACACCTGTAACGCAAAGGACTCCCAGCCGCCCGTCGATCCGCCGGTCAACGCTCGCGCCCACGGCTCTCGAATCGCGCGATAGCGCTTTTCGACCTCCGGGATCAGTTCGTTCATGATGGCGTCGCCATACGGTCCGACGTTGACCGAGTTCACCGCGTAAGAGTCGTCGAAGTATGGATTGGGGTGTTGGAACGTCACCACCAACATTCGGGGAAAATCGGCGCGCTTCCAATCGATTTCGAGTTGCTTGCCGCGCTCGGTTACACCGAACCCGCTTGGCGCGCCAAGAGAGAAGTGGCCCTGCTCATAGACCACCGGATACTTCGTTGTCGCGCGTCGATAGCCTTCCGGCAGCAAGACCGTCGCGCCCAAGTAAATCGGCCGGCCCCAGAACTTGGTCAGGCTCGGACTTTGAAACTTGAACCGCTCGACATACTCGGTGTTTGCCGGAACTTCGACCGGCGGAATGATCTGGTCGGCGACCAGGGAAATCCGGTAACCGGCGGTGGCATCGAGTTTCAGCTTCGCGGGCTTACTGTACAGGTTGCCGGGCGAGATGCGCCAGTGCTGGCCCTCCCATTGATCGTCGTGCATCCACAGCACATGACCGTCCGAGCGCCGGAACTCGGAATACACATTGACGAAGGCCTGCACGAAATACTCGCCCGCCGGAATCTCACGCAGACTCTCGACCGGCGAACCGAGATCGCTCGCATCGATCTTCGTAACCGCACCGGGAGCGAGTTTCTCGACGTCGCGCCCGAAGAATGGAACGCCCGTGCGACCCACTTGCATGCGCGGCTCGGTCTTGTCAGAGCGCGAGAGCATGACATACACGCGACCGGTGAGAGGTTGCGCACGAACGCTAGCGGGTACGGAAATCTCAAAGACGGGATCGGCGGCCAGCGCCGCCAGAACCAGCGGAATCATTCCGCCATTATCGGTTACCGCGAGTTACTCGCTCAGAATCGGTTCCAGCGCTTCGTCCATGCGCGGCGCGATTTCCGGATGCCGCATCAGATAGCGGGCGCAAGTGTTCCAGCGCAGGATCGCGTCGTCGTTGCCCGCCGGACGAATCGACTCCGCGCGTTCGTAACGCGTCATCGCATCGACGAAAAGCTCGTGTGCGTCGAAGCGCGCGCCTGGAGCGCCTTGCCTCAATTGCCACCGCGCGGCACGTTCGCTCACGATCCCGGAATAGTAGGCACGGTCGTAGTCGCCCGAGAGCCGCGCCACCACTTCGCGAGCCTCTTTCACCGACACACCGCGCCCGAACTGATCCGTCATCGCGAGCGCCAGCGTAATCAGCGCCTGCTGGTTCGCCGGATCGACGGCGAGGACATCCTGGCAAATGCTGGCGGCTTGGGAAGGCTCGTTCAACAGCCGGTAATGGTGCGCGCGGTCGAGCGCGGCGGGCACCGCCTCCGGCGCGATCGGCTTCAACTTCCAGGACATGGCTAACCTCCGAACATGCGGAACAGTCGCGTCAGCGGATCGTAAAAGCGGTCGACCACCCGCTCCTTCAGCGGAATGATCGCGTTGTCGGTGATCTTGATTTCCTCGGGACACACCGTCGTGCAGCATTTGGTGATGTTGCAATACCCGATGCCGTCGCGCCGCTTCAAATCGCCCAACCGATCCGCGGTGTCGAGCGGATGCATTTCGAGCGCCGCGTTGTAAACGAAAAATCGCGGACCGATAAACTCGTCGTGCTTGTGATGATCGCGGAGCACGTGGCAGACGTCCTGACACAAGTAACACTCGATGCACTTGCGAAATTCCTGCACGCGATCGGCGTCCACTTGTTCCATCCGCCATGTGCCGTCGGCGGCGTCCGGCTTGCGTGGCGCGAAACGCAGAATCTTCTTCTTGACCTCGTAGTTCCAACTAACGTCGGTGACGAGATCGCGGAGATGAGGAAACGCTTGCATCGGCTCAACCGTCACCGGACGGTCGAGCGGAATCTGGTTCAGCCGCGTCATGCACATCAATCGTGGCTTGCCGTTAATCTCCGCCGAGCACGATCCGCACTTCCCCGCCTTGCAATTCCACCGCGCCGCGAGATCGGGAGCGTGCGACGCCTGAATCTGATGCACCGCGTCGAGCACCACCATGCCCGGCGATACTTCGGTGGAATAATCGCGAAACTCGCCCTTGCCGCGATCGCCGCGCCAAATGCGGAAGGTAGCCTGACTCACTTCATCTCCTCGATAATGGCCGCTTGCTCGCCGGTCAACGGCACGATGGGAACGCGTTCCACTTTCATCGATCCGTCAGCCGCCTTCCTCACCGCGATATTGTACTTGCCCCAATCGGAATCTTTGCCCGGGAAATCGTCGCGGTAGTGCGCGCCGCGACTCTCTTTTCGCAACAATGCCGCCCGGGCGATCGCTTCCGACACCGTCAGTAAGTTATCTAAGTCGAGCGAAGTGTGCCATCCGGGATTGTATTCCCGATTGCCGGGAATGTACGCCGACTTCGCCTTCTCGCGCAACGCGCCCACTTCCTCGACCGCGCGCGCCATTTCGGCCTCCAGGCGCACGATGCCCACCAGGTCCTGCATCGTGCCTTGCAACGAATGCTGAATCTCGTATGGATTCGCTCCGCTCGAACGTTCGAACGGCGCGAGCGCCATCCGCGACGCTTCGTCGATCTGCGCGGAATCGGCGGCGGGCATCCCGTTCGACTTCGCATACTCCGCCGCATGTTCGCCCGCGCGCTTGCCAAACACGAGTAAATCGGAGAGCGAATTTCCGCCCAACCGATTCGCGCCGTGCAATCCCGCCGCGCACTCGCCCGCCGCGAACAATCCCGGAACCTCGGACATCTGCGTGGCCGGGTCCACCTTCACGCCGCCCATCATGTAGTGCGTGGTCGGCCCCACTTCCATCGGCTCCGCCGTAATGTCCAGATCGGCGAGTTGCTTGAACTGGTGATACATACTCGGCAGCTTCTTCTTGATGTGCTCCGCCGAGTTCGGAATATGCTCCTTGATCCAGGCGATATCGAGGAACACGCCGCCATGCGGACTTCCCCGCCCTTCCCGAACTTCGCGCTGAATGCACCGCGCTACGTGATCGCGCGTGAGTAGCTCCGGGGGCCGCCGAGCGTTCTTATCGCCTTGCGTGTACCGCCAGCCTTCTTCCGGATTGTCGGCGGTTTGCGACTTATAGTTATCCGGAATATCGTCGAACATGAAGCGGCGGCCGTCTTTGTTCTTGAGCACCCCACCCTCGCCACGCACGCCTTCAGTGACGAGAATTCCGCGCACACTCGGCGGCCACACCATGCCCGTCGGGTGGAACTGCACGAACTCCATGTCGAGCAGCGTCGCCCCGGCGTGATAAGCCAGCGCGTGTCCGTCGCCGGTGTACTCCCAACTATTCGACGTAATGCGGAACGCGCGGCCCACGCCGCCCGCCGCGAGCACGACCGCCTTGGCGCGAAACACCTTGAAGCGGCCGCGCTCACGGTCGTAGGCGAGCGCTCCGGCGATGCGATCCGCCGACTTGAGCAGGGTCAGCACCGTCATCTCCATGTGGAAGTCGATGCCTTGGTGAATCCCGTGATCCTGCAGAGTGCGGATCATCTCGAGACCCGTGCGGTCGCCCACATGCGCGAGTCGCGGATACTTGTGGCCGCCGAAGTTGCGTTGCAAGATGCGGCCGTCTTTCGTACGGTCGAACAACGCGCCCCAGGCCTCCAGTTCGCGCACCCGCGCCGGAGCCTCCTGCGCGTGATACTGCGCCATGTGCGGATTGTTCAGGTACTGCCCGCCGCGCATCGTGTCGGCGAAATGGACGCGCCAATTATCGCGATCGTCCACGTGCCCCATCGCCGCCGCCACACCGCCTTCGGCCATCACGGTGTGCGCTTTGCCGAGCAGCGACTTCGACAGCACCGCCACTTTAACGCCCCCCGCCGACGCCTCAACGGCCGCGCGCAAACCCGCACCGCCCGCGCCGACGACGAGCACGTCGTGCTGGTGTGTATCGAAATGGTGTGTCTCGAAATCCGCCACGTTAGAGCAGCCTCCAATCGGTGAAGATTCCCATCGAGCACATCCGCACGTACACGTCGGAGAACATCACCGAGAAGAGGCTCGCCCAAGCCCATCGCATGTGGTTACGGTTTAGCGCGCTTACGCAGCCGTAAGCCGCCTGTCGCGCCGGTTTGCCGGATAACCGGTCGAGCAGTCCGCCCGCGAAATGCCGCATCGAGTGGCACCCAAACGTGTACCCGCCTAACAAGCACACGTTGATGGTGAGCACCAAGCTACCGACGCCAATCCCGAAGCCGTCGTCGAAAAAGTAGCCCTTAATTGCGTCGGTTACCAAAAGCGTCCAGAAGATCACCGCGAGATACAGAAAGTAGCGATGGATGTTTTGGATTAAAAGCGGAAACGTTTGTTCGCCGCAGTAGCTGGATCGAGGTTCGCCGACCGCGCAAGACGGCGGGTCCGCCCAAAACGCTTTGTAGTAAGCGCCGCGATAGTAATAGCAGGTAAATCGAAATCCGGCCGGCGCCCACAGAATCAGCAGCGCGGGCGAGAACGGAACCCAATCCGGAATCCAGGCCGGTTTCGGCCCGAACCACGCGTGCGGAGAGTCGCCGAAAATTTCAGGCGAGTAGAACGGGGATAGATAGGGGCCGAAGGTGTAGTGCGCGCCTTGAAACGCCGCCCACGTCGCGTAGACGATGAAAGCGGACAAGCCGCAGAACACGGCCAAAGGCGTCACCCACCAGGAATCGGCGCGCGCGGTTTGGCCAAACCCGCGCCGCGTCAGCGGAACGTCGATGACGGACATGAAGGTATGAGTTCTATCGAACCCAACCTTCGGTTGTCAACCGCGGGCGATTGTCAACTTACGCGGCGGAGGCGGTTTCTGCAGGCGGACGTTCGGTCCAACTGGCCATGAGGAAATCACGGTTCAGCTTGGCGATCGTCTCCAAGCGGATTCCTTTGGGACAAGTCGCCTCGCACTCGCCGATGTTGGTGCAGTTGCCAAACCCTTCGAGATTCGCCTGCCGCACCATGCGTAACGCCCGCTCGCGCGATTCGGGAACGCCTTGCGGGAGATGGCCCAAATGGAAGATCTTCGCACCGGTGAACAATGCCGCCGCCGCGTTGGGGCACGACGCGACGCAGGCCCCGCAGCCGATGCACGCCGCCGCGTCCATAGCCAAATCGGCGTCGAGCTTGCGCACGGGGATCGCGTTGCCGTCCGGAGCCGAGCCAGTCGAAACCGAGATATATCCGCCGGCCGCGATGATCCGGTCGAAGGCGCTCCGGTCTACCACCAAATCCTTCACCACCGGAAAGGCCGACGCCCGCCAGGGCTCGATCCACAATTCGTCGCCGTCGTGAAAATGGCGCATGTGCAGTTGGCACACGGTGGTGTTCTTGAACCCGCCATGCGCCACCCCGTCGATCATGAACCCGCACGACCCGCAAATGCCTTCGCGGCAATCGTGCTCGAACGCGATCGGATCCTGGCCCGCCGCGATCAGATCCTCGTTTACGACATCGAGCATTTCGAGAAACGACATATGCTCGCTCACGTTCCGGGCCTCGTACCGCTCCATGCGGCCCGGCGAACTCGCGTTCTTTTGCCGCCAGACGTTGAGTGTCAGTTTCATAGGGATCGTTTCCGGAAGTTACTTGTAACTGCGTTGCACCGGCTTCACGTACTCGAACGTAAGTTGCTCTTCTTCGCGCGCAGGGGGTTTGTCCGGGCCTTGGTACCGCCAGACCGCGACGTGGCTAAAGCGCTCGTCGTCGCGCTGCGCTTCGCCGTCGGGCGTCTGATACTCTTCGCGGAAGTGCCCGCCGCAGGATTCTTCGCGAATCCGCGCGTCGTGACACATCAGTTCGCCCAACTCGAGAAAGTCCGCGACCCGGCCCGCGAGTTCGAGATTCTGATTCAGTTCGCCCGCTTCGCCCGAGACGTTTAGGTTCGACCAAAACTCCTCGCGCAATTCGGCGATCCGCTCGGAGGCCCATTCGAGGCCTTGCGCGTTGCGCGCCATGCCACACTGATCCCACATCACTTTGCCGAGTTCGCGATGAAAACTCGCCGCCGTGCGCTTGCCTTTGATTTCCAGAAGCCGCGCGGTTTGCTCCTGGATGCCGCGCTTCGCCGCTTGGGCCTCGGGGTGGCTCTCGTCCACCTTCTCCAACTTGTTCGACGCCAGATAATCGCCGATCGTGTAGGGCACCACGAAGTAGCCGTCGGACAGTCCTTGCATGAGCGCCGAAGCGCCCAAGCGGTTCGCCCCATGATCCGAAAAGTTCGCTTCGCCCAAAACGAACAATCCGGGGATCGTAGACATCAGGTGATAGTCCACCCAAAGCCCGCCCATCGTGTAGTGCACCGCCGGATAAATCCGCATCGGAACTTGGTACGGATTTTCGCCGGTGATCCGTTCGTAAATCTCGAACAGATTGCCGTAGCGCTCGGCGATCGTCTTCTCGCCTAACCGTGAAATCGAGTCCGCGAAATCCAGATACACACCGAGACCGCCCGGACCCACGCCGCGCCCCTCGTCGCACACGCGCTTCGCGGCGCGGCTCGCGATGTCGCGCGGAGACAGGTTGCCGAAGCTGGGATACATGCGCTCCAGGTAGTAGTCGCGCTCGGCTTCGGGGATTTGGTCCGGCGACCGCGTATCGCCCTGTTTCTTCGGTACCCAAATTCGACCGTCGTTCCGCAGCGACTCCGACATCAGCGTCAGCTTCGATTGATAGTCGCCCGCCTGCGGAATGCACGTGGGGTGAATCTGCGTAAAACAAGGATTGCCGAACGCCGCGCCGCGCCGGTAAGCGCGCCAGATAGCCGTCGCATTCGATCCTTTGGCGTTCGTCGACAAATAAAAAACGTTGCCGTAGCCGCCGGTGGCGAGGATCACCGCGTCGGCCATATGGATGTCGATTTTTCCGGTGACCAAATTGCGCGTGACGATCCCCCGCGCCTTGCCGTCGATCACGATCAGGTCGAGCATCTCGGTGCGCGGAAGCATCGCCACCTTACCCGCGTCGATCTGCCTCTCCAGCGCTTGATAGGCGCCAAGCAGCAACTGTTGACCCGTCTGGCCGCGCGCATAGAACGTGCGCGACACTTGCGCGCCGCCGAAGCTACGATTCGCGAGCGTTCCGCCGTACTCCCGCGCGAAGGGTACGCCCTGTGCGACGCATTGATCGATGATCGACACCGAAACCTGCGCGAGGCGATAGACGTTCGATTCGCGCGCCCGGAAATCGCCGCCCTTTACTGTGTCGTAGAACAGGCGGAATACGGAATCGCCGTCGTTCTGATAGTTCTTCGCGGCGTTAATGCCTCCTTGCGCCGCGATCGAATGCGCCCGCCTTGGCGAGTCCTGAAAGCAGAGACATTTAACGTTGTAGCCCAGTTCACCGAGCGTCGCCGCCGCCGAAGCGCCAGCCAATCCGGAACCGACCACGAGGATATTGAATTTCCGCTTGTTCGCCGGATTCACCAACTTCAGTTCGAATTTTGTCTTATCCCAACGGCTCTCGATAGGACCCGAAGGAATGCGTGCGTTTAGACTCATCGAATAATTCCCAGTAGCACGGATAGGACGATCGACATGTTGCCGCCCGCCAAGAGAACGGCGATCGCGGCGGCGGCGGTCCGTAACGGCCCGCTGTATTTTGGATGACTGAATCCGAGGGTTTGGAACAAACTCCAGATACCATGCGATAGATGCGCCCAGAGCATCGCCATCGCGGCGAGATAAAACACGGCGGTGGCGGGACGCGAGAAACTCCTCACTAAATTCGCGTGTACAGCGCCTTCTTCGTAACCCGGATTCACTACGCCCAGCGTCAGGTCGAGCAAGTGATACACGATGAAGGCCAATAGAACCGGCCCGCTCCAGTACATGATGCGCGAGGCCCAGGTCGAAGTGGTCGCGACTTTCTTCGCGTAAGGTACCGGGCGCGCTTTTCGTTTCAGAGCCCACAATTGAAGAGCCGCGGCGATGTGAAGTCCGGCGAGGATAAGCAGTCCGGCGCGAGCGGCCCATAAGAGTGCGGGCAGTTCCCGCAATTTCCGCCCGTATTCGTCGAGAAAGCCCGGTCCTAAATAAACTTGCAGGTTGCCCGCCAGGTGAGCCACGACGAACAACCAGAGAAGAGCGCCGGTAACGGCCATAACGGTCTTCTTACCGTTCGCCGTCGAGTAGAAACTAAGCCCCAACACTTCAGTCTGTCAGATTGATGCCCGCCCGGGCAACGATGGCGGAAGAAAACTCGGTAACGGGCTAGTCGTTCGCCTTGGCGGGCGATAACTGCGGCGCGGCATGCGCGGGACGGTAACGCTCGTAAAGCCATTGCAAGCCGTACATCGAGCAGCCGATGACCACGGCCGCGACGGCGTTTAACAGCAGCGTGGAGAGCGCCGTCGATAGGAATGCCGCCGCGTCCACGGGCCGCATTTTCGGCAGCCGCCGCCATGTTCCCCATTCGAGCAACAGAATGCCGACGTAAGCTGTTACTCCCGCGAGAGCCGGGATCGGGATGTGTGAAACGAATCCCGCGCCTAGGCTGAGACACGCGAACAGGAACACGCCGTGCATCAGGTTCGAGAGCCGCGAAACGCCGCCGCACCGGACGTTGGCGAGCGATCGCGCCGGAATACCCACGCTCATGGGCGCACCGAAAATTCCGGCGCAGACATTGGCGATCCCATAGGCGCCGAGTTCGGCGTCGGCGTCCGCCGGTTTCATCGGGCGGTGCCGTCCGCGGAAATGCTCGACCACGCGGGACGTGATCAGCAGGTTGATCGACGCGACGAAGGCCAGCGCTAGCCCCGACGGCAGAACTTGATAGACATCCGCCGCGGACCAGGTGAATCCGGCGAAAGGCGGCAGCTCGAGGGGCAACGTCCCCACTTCCTTTTCGTGAAGCCCGAATAGGTAGCCCACGCCCACCGCGAAGATCACGCCGAGCAGTGGCGCGGGAGCCTTGGGAGCTAACTTCGCCACCCCAAACGCCGCCAGAATCACCGCCGCGCCGTAGATCAGCGGCGACCAGCGCAATTCCGTAATGTGCGCCAACACTTCCGTGAGTTGGATGATGATCGCCGTCGCGCCCGTCACCGGGATGTTGAGTCCGAAGATGGTCTTCAGTTGCGAAATCACCATCATCGCGCCAATCCCGCAGGAGAACCCGGAGACTACCGTCGGCGGAACCTTCGAGATATATCGCCCGAGCCGCAGAACGGAAAACGCCATCATAAAGACGGCCGCGACCAGCGTCACTTTGGCCGCGCCGCCGATGCCCTGTTGCTTGACGGCGATCGCGAGAAACGGCACGGTGACCGTCGAGCAGCCGCCGATCAGGACGGGATTACGGCCTAAAAACGCCGTAATGGGAGCGGTAAGGAGAGAAGTGAAGAGACCGAGGACCGGCGGGAGACCCATCAGCGTGGCCATCGCCAAACCGTAGGGTAGAGCGATCAGAGCGGCGATCAAGCCGCCGAAACAATCGCCGAAAAAATTTTTGAAGTTGTACTGCCGCAACTTCCGTATCACCGGCCACCCTCGCTGGAACTAGAAATCCAAGTGAAACTTCCAGTCCGGACAAGGGACTTTCAAATAGCAAGGGCGGACCGAACGAGGGCCCGCCCACTAGGATCCGATAAACTAAACGCCCATCACCTTGGCGAACGCCGTCTTGAACTTCGCCATTTCCTCGGGAGTACCGATCGATACGCGAACGTGATTCGGCCACGCCGACCAAGTGCGTCCGATGACGACCTTCTCTTGCAGCATCGCGTCGAACACTTCGCGGCCCGGGCGCTTCACGTCGATCATGATCTTGTTCGAAACCGACGGTACGAAGGAGATGTTCTTTGCCACCAGGAAGTTCTGCACGTCTTCGCGGACCCGGCCGATGATCGCCGCCCGCTCGGGAACCAGCGTCTTCGAAACCTTGAGCGAAGCGAGACCGCCTACCATGCCGGTGACGGGCAGAGCGCCCGCGCCGTAGGGGGTCATCTTGGCCAGCAGGTCCGGACGGCCGAACGCCGCGCCAGCGCGCAAACCGGCCATGCCGTAGAGCTTCGAGAACGTGCGCAGGATGATCACGTCCTTGTCCGCCGCCACCAGATCGGACCCGACCGGCAAGTTCTTGCCGAGCAGGTGGATGTACGCTTCGTCGAGCAGCAGGATCGAACCGGTGGGCTTGTTCGCCAACACGTACTCGAGATCCGCGCGTGAGGTCATCGTGCCCGTCGGATTGTTGGGATTGCAGATATAGATGACGCCGGCGCTGGCCGAGGCCTTCACCATCGCTTTCACGTCGTGCGAGAAGTCCTTCGCCAGCGGTACCCGGATAGTCTTCGCTCCGACAAACTGCGCCGCACGGTCGGCGGCTTCATAACCGGGGTCGCCCATGACGAGCGGACGAGACGGCGACGTAAACGCCATTACGGCTTGGTGCAGCGGCGCGCTCGATCCGGCGAACGGTACCACGTAATTCGGCTTCAGACCTTCGAGATCGGCCTGCAGCTTCGTGAAGCCGAACGTCTCTTCGTACAGGTAACGGCCGCCCTTTTTGACGACGCCGAAAATCGCCTCGGCGGCTTCCGGACAAGGACCCAGCGGGTTCTCGTTCGCGTTAATCTTCACCGCGTCGGGGGGAAGGTTCCGCATCGCCGAAAGGCCCTGAGCCAGAGCGGCTTCGTTGTAAAACGGCAGGCTGGCGCCGGCCGTCATGAGAGTTGCGAAACGGCCGAAGGAGCGGCGGGAAAAGCCGCGCTTGAGCAGTTCCGAGCGGACTTCGGTGTTCAGAGTCTCGTTCATGCGATGTCCCTTTTCTTAACTGACTACTTCTCGTAAGTATATGCCGCCGGAGCCTTCCCCGGCGGCATTTTGTCACTAAATTGTCGCCATTGGCGGCAAGCCGCCGCGGGCCGTTTGCCTCCGCTTAGAAATACAGGCGGAGACCCAACTGAATCATGCGGGGGAAGTTAGCCTGCTGCGTAATCCGGCCAAATCCTGCGTTGCCCAGCGCCGTCGAAGGTGCGCGGAACCAGGGCGTATTCATGGCGTTCAGCGCCTCGCCGCGGAACTGAGCCTTAAACCGTTCGGTGATTGCGAACGTCTTGAACACGGACGCGTCCCAGTTCACCTGACCCGGCCCGCGCATCGCGATCGTCCGAGTTACATTTCCGAAAGAGGCCGCACCGGCGCCGCTAAATGCCGCCGGATTGATCCAGTTGTCAATCCGTTGACCAAACGATCCGCTGGTCTCCGGCGACACACCGGTCGCATTCGGACGTTGACGCGCGTTGCCAAAACTGGCGTTGTTGTTTTGGTCCTGGAAGATCTGGAGCGGATAGCCGGTCTGGATGGTCGAGACCACGTTAAACGACCAGCCGCCCAACAACAGATTCGTGGCGTAGTTGGCCGAACCCAGGAAAGCCTTACCCCGGCCAAACGGCAGTTCGTAGGTAATCGCGTTGGTCCAGCGATGCGGCGAATGCAGGTAAGACAAGCCATATTCGCCGTCGAGCGAGAAGACATCCTGCGGGCCGGAATTACCGCCATTTAGGTTATTCCCCGCGCCGCCGCCCGACATATCGAAGTTCTTCGACCACGTGTACGCGGTCACGAACGTCAAGCCGTTCGACATCGCCTTTTGCGCGCGCAGGACCGCCGAGTCGTAACGAGCCCGGTTGCGGTCCGAATTGACCAAGGTCACGCCAGTAAAGGCGGCGTAGGGCCGCAACAGCTGGTTCTGTGTGATCGTCGCGTTGCCGACGCCGTTCGAACCGCCTCGTTGGTAGTAAGGATTCGCTACCGAAGAATTGAGGGCCAAAACGCCCCGGCTGAAATTCGAAGGGTCGAGCTGATTGATATTCAGGCCCGCCGTCGTCCACGTCAGGTTGTTCGTCCGCGAACCGCTATAGCCCACCGAGAAGTTGATTCCGCCCGGCAACTGCCGTTGGATATCGATCGAGTATTGCTGCACCCGGGGAGACCGCGCGTTGGGATCGAGAATCGAGAGGCTCTTGCCGATCCCGGTGAGCGGCCCAAGCGAACTGCCGACGGGACGGTCGAGACCGTTCGGCCAAGGGTTCGACAACTGAATCGCCGGAGTCTTGTTGCCGTCGTTCGAGACCGCCGGTGTCGTCGTCGCCGTGATCCCTTCGCTGGTTAGAGGACCGCCCAACGGGAAGTTCGGCGCCCAAAAGATGCCATAACCGCCGCGAATTACCGTCTTGTCGTTTAGTTGGTAAGCGAAGCCGATGCGCGGCGAGAACTTATTGAGATTAGGGTCGCCGGTGGTGACCTTCTGGCCGTTGACGCCCGCAAACCGGAACACGCCGAACGTCGGGTAGCCGGAACTGGCGCCGATCGGATTCGGAGCCGCCGGATCGAAGCCCGTAATCAGATTGTCGTTCGTTTCCCGCAGACCCGTCTCACGCTCCCATCGCAACCCCAGATTTAGCGTCAACCGGTTGGTTACGCGAAAGTCGTCGTGGATGTACCAAGCGTAGTAATCGATGTATTGAAATAGCTTGGTAGAAACGAACCCCGTGGCCCCCGCCGGAGCGCCCAGCAAAAGGCTGGCGATATCCGAACCCGAAGTGGAGTTGGTATTGGCGTTCGCCCGGGTAAACGTGTTGTTGAACGTGAACGCTCCAGCCGAATTGCCTAGTTGGATGCCGTCCACGTGCAGCCGCCGCTGATCGTAACCTACCTTCACGTTGTGCTTGCCGAGAAACTTGGAAAGCTGCGCGCCGAAATTCTTGGAATGATGAACGTAGTTTCCGTTCGAGTTCGTTCCCAGACTGTGCGCCGTCTGCATCGTGACATTGGGAAACACCGGCGAAGTAACGCCGTTTAGAAACGTTTGGCTAAAGCCCAGGCTCGCCACGTTGAAACCCGCCGACTTCTGGCTCTCGATATTCGGGAACCGGTTAAAGCCATACCGCACGGCGAGCACGGTGGTCGGGCTCAGCGTCATCGTGTTATTAATCTGCGTAGCGTTTACGATCCGCTCCAAAGTCCATTGGTTCGGGGACGAAATGTTCCCCACGTTGAACTCGCCCGGCTCGATCGAGTTGTATTTCAGGTAACTGATGCTAGCTCGCCACCAGCTGGTGACCTGGTGATCAAGCTTCGCGAAGTACTGATCGGCCTTTGACGGCAGAGTCGACGCGGGAAATAGATTAAAGTCGCCGAAGTAGGCGGCATTGCCGGTGGGATTCGCGAACGAAGCCGCGATGTTACGCCCCACCGGGTCCATCCGGTTGGTGGGGATGATGTTGCCCGCGAACGGCGTCCGGCTTCCGTCGGCTTGCGAAGTCAGAGGATCGTAAATCGTCTGCAAAGCACCCGCTTGAGTCCTCGACTGCGAGAAGTTACCGGTTCGTTCCAGAGCCGTCGGCACGTAATAGCGCTGGCTCGCCGCTTGCGTGTCCCGGTAGCCCTCGAAGCCTAGCCAGAAAAACGTCTTGTTCTTACCGTCGTAAACCTTGGGAATCCAAACTTTACCTCCAAAGCTGCCGCCGTAGTTGCGGAACGGCTGATCGGAAATCGGACGACCGGCCCGGTTGTTGAAGTAAAGGTTCGCTAGCCACTCCGTTTCGCGCATGTAGCCGAATAGCGAGCCGTGGTAGGTATTCGTGCCCGACTTCATGAAGGTGTTGAACATCCCGCCTCCGGTGCGTCCGTTCTCGGCGTCGTAAGCGGCAATTTGCACCTTCACCTCTTCCACCGCTTCAAGCGACGGAATGATGACCGCGCGATTGGAGAAGTCCGTGATCGGAATCCCATCGATTAAATAGTTGTTGCCGCGGACGGGACCGCCATTGATCGAAATCGCCGACGATCCCGATTGGTCCTGCATGCGGTTGTACGCAGGATTGCCCACCTGCTGTACGGTCGGCGCGAGGCGCGACATCATAAATGGGTTGCGGCCTAAATTCGGGAGGTCGATGAGCTTCTGGCGGTCGATCGACTGGCCTTGCGAGGCGTTCGACGTCTCAAGCAAAGGCACTTCTTCGGTGACCATCACGCTCTCGGTCACGTTGCCGACTTCAAGCTTCAGGTCGAGCGTGACGAACTGTTGCGTCGCCACGATGACGCCGCGGCGCTCGAACCTCTTAAAACCGGGCGATTCCGCCACCAGCATATAGGTGGCCGGCGTCACCGAAGCGAATGTGTATTCGCCCAAACTGTTAGAGACCGTGGAGCGGGCGAAACCCGTCCCTTCGTCGGTCAGCGTCACTTTTGCGTTGCCAATCACGCCGCCTTGCGCGTCGGCGACTAAACCGCGGACGCCGCCGTAGATCGATTGGGCTCGAAGGGAAACGCCGGAAAGCGTAAGTAAGGCCACGAGGGATGCGGCCCGGGCTACTTTCAAATACGTCATGGAAACCCCTGTATCGGAATGTGGCGCTCAGCTTCTGGGAGCGCTAGTGGCTGCACATACAGGGGCAGCGGGCCCTACGCCCAACATGGCGTAGGTAAAAACTCAATGCGCCGACTCGGCGCGCCAATATTCGTCAAGTATAGGCGAGGACGGTTCCGCCCGCTTATCAATATTTTCTATCGGATGTCTTGAATCGGGGTGTTAGACCGGGCCGCGGTGCGCCACTCGCGGTGCATCCGGCGGGCGTCGTCTTTCGAGAACTCCAGCCGGTCCGAGATCAGTTGCGCGCCCGACAGCGACTCCTTAAAAACGCCGGACTTCGTGTGATGCGGATTCCGCGCGACGATATGGAAAAGTTCGTGCGCCAATACCCGGCCCAGCGCCCGGCCCAGCAGTTTTTCGCGCTGGCCTCGCTGCCCGCCCCAGATCGCGCTATCGACGGCCCGGCGAATCCGGTCGCACGCTACTTCGCTAAACGGCAAGATATCGCCTTCCACCGTATGCGACCAGGCGAGCGGACCGCGTTCGTCGATGAACGTTGTAAACGGAAACGCGCTCATCCGGCACGAGCCCTTAAAGCGCACCATCGCTAAATCCTCGAACTCGGCGCCATCGGCGACATGAGCGCGCATTTGGAGATCGAGGCGGTATCCGGTGCGGCCCAACAGATGGGTCACTTCCCGCTTCATCTCCGTAAACGACTCTAATGATGGGGTTTGTTCGAAATCTACCAGAACGGTGAGACTCGGGCCGAAGCCCTCCGCCGACAAAGCGGAGGCGGCCAAAATGGATAACGCAACGTAGCGCATGGGCCGATCCTCGTGGAACGTCGGCGGGACCAACGATGTCCCGCCAAGTCAACTATATGACGGATTTGCCCTAGTTGAAGATAGTATTTATAGGCTCGATCAAGGAATTTTTTCGGCGGCAGGCTTGCGTGGGAAGTTGTAGAAGCCAAAATCCTTCTCCGTCATGGCTTTAGCGGCGAAGATGATTTGGCCGGTGTGCCCCGAGAAGTGTTCAATTACATGGATGATGGCTTCAAAGACAGTTAAGTCGTAACCCTGGATCGTAACTGTCTCGGTCAAACGCTCGGGCGGTAGGGAACGGATGATGCCCGCCGCCTCGGCGATGACTCCCGCCAATCGCTCCTTGAGGTCGGCGCGGGAAATTCCGCCGCGCGCCGCGAACTCCCGGTCGCGCATCCGGACGTCGGGCAGTTTCGCGACGCCGAACCCGATCCATTGGCGAACGTTGCCGCAAAGGTGCAGCACCAGATTGCCAACCGCATTCGAGTTTCCGCCCGCCCGTCCCCAGATCTGCTCTTCGTCGAGCGTGTCGAGGCAGGCGGCGATCCGTCCGGCCAGCTGTTCGAGTTTCTTCGGCGCGTAGGCGAGGAATACCGTTTCGAGCATGGCCTCAGGATAGCCCGGCTCTCAACGGGGCGAAACCCCGCGCCGCTAAGCCGCGCTAAATCGCCGTCACTTTGCCGTCGGCGGACTTCTTCACTTTGCCCGCGCGCATGAGTTTGCCGAGAACTAGCGACACGGTCTGTACTCGAACGCCCAAGGAATCGGCCAAGTCGCCCGGAACTACCGGCCCGCTCGCCAGCGCTTTTTCGATCTTCTCCTGGATGCCCGAGCCGCCCTTCCCCGCAGGCGCTTTCTTCGCGTTCGTCTTTCCCGGCTTTCTCCCGCGCTTCTGTACCACCGGAGCGGCCGCCGCCTTACGCGAGCCTTTCGTCAAACCCCAACCTTCGGGGAACCGGGCGATCTCGCCCATCTCCTTCAGGCGGTTCAACACGTTTTGCACAATGCTGCGGAAGTTCGTGGAGCGCGAAGCGACCCCGCCGTTCTCCAAGGCGTCCGAGATCTCGCTCACCGGCCTGCGGCTGCCGTCCGACAAAAACATCCGCACGGCTTCGATGACGGTCTTACCTTGGTAAGGCTGCGCGCCGGTGCGTGGAGACGCGGCGGACGCTCTTTGCGCGGGCTTCGCCGCCGGCGTACCTTGCCACACGCCGACTAAGGCGCGCAAACTTTCGATCGAAGCGTTCAGCGCGTCGCGCTTCGCTTCCATGTCGGCGATGATCGCCGAATAGTCCACTGAATCGTTCACTAGAGCTCCTTTGCTCACTGACCCTAACAATGTAACAGTTGTTACATACTCAGTCGAGTCAATTCCTCGAACAGAGCCGCCGCCTCCGGGCCGCCGAGCGGCGTCGCATACTCGGGCAGGCTAAAGGCGAACGGCGCGCGCGGCGCGATCGCCAACTGAGCGCGAATGCGGCCGACGCTTGCCGGACGCGCCGAAAAAGGCTCCGCGCTCACTTGCTCGAACACCTCGACGACGGGCCGCCAAGGCAGTCCATCGAGAGCCGAGAAATAGGCTCGCACGTCTTCGAGACTCAGCTTCTTCGTCCCGATCGAATCCTGAAACAGCAGCCCGCCGATCTTCGTTTCGCTTAGCATGGCGTGGCAAAAACGCGCGAACTTGGCGGGCGGCATCGCGCCGTTAGCGAAGGCGGAAATCGCGACCGGACCTCGCGCCGTGCGGCGCATATCGTTTGCCGTGCGCCGCAAATAAGAGAACAAAGCGCGCGGATCGGACCACCGGGTATCGTCGATCTCTTCGGTGAGATACCAGCCATGAAAATTCCGCTCGCGCGTGAGCGGCTTCAGCTCGCGCAACAGCGTCAGATTGCGTTTGCGGTCGAAGGTCTCAAGAGGCGACGTCCAGAAGCGCGCGTCGTTCACTAACCCTAAATCGACGGCGAAGCCCATACCGAACACGCGAGGCAACAGATCGGCGAAGCATTCGACGCCGTCGTGCGTCCATTGCACGATCACCCGTTCCACACCCAAAGCGCGAAGGTAACTCGCGAGTTCCGTCCAACGCTCGCGCGGCCACCCTCGATGAGCGCGCGTGAGTTGAAGAAAGGTGCCGGAAAACGGAGCACGCCGCAAAAATGGCGCCGACAACAGTTCGCGCCGCGTCACCGCCGACGAACCCTCCATTCACCCATTCGGGCGATCCATCCACGGCGATTGTCTCACGCACCGGCACGGGCGGTGGACCGGGCACTTTAACGCCGGCGAATCCGCCGTTTGACACATCCGTCATAGGCGGCTACCATGAAGTGTTAGTCTGTATCCGAACGGAGAACTGTGTCCATGAGCACCGTAATTCCGTCCGGGAACGAAATCGAGCGTAAGTGGTTCATTCTGGACGCCGAAAACGCCGTCCTCGGCCGTTTGGCCACCCGGGCCGCCACCCTCTTGATGGGGAAGCATAAGCCGACCTACACGCCGTTCCTGGACACTGGCGACCACGTTGTGGTCATTAACGCGAAAAAGGTCAAGCTGACCGGCCGCAAAGAAGAACAAAAGATGTACCGCCACCATTCGGGCTATCCGGGCGGATTAAAGGAAACTCAGGCGCGGCGCATGCGCGAAACGCGCCCCGAACGGATGCTGGAGCTTGCCATTCAAGGCATGCTTCCCAAAACCAAACTCGGCAAGCAGATGTACCGTAAGCTGAACGTCTATGCGGGCGACAAGCATCCGCATCAGGCGCAGAAGCCGGTCCTGTTCGCGCAGGCCCAATAGCAGGAAGGATTTTCGTGGCAGCAACCCTGATTCAGTACCTTGGCACCGGACGCCGCAAGACTTCGACCGCGCGGGTGTTTCTGCGCCCCGGCGGCGGCAAGATCACCGTCAACGATAAGCCGCTCGAAGAGTATTTCCAGACCGAATCGTCCCGCGTCGCCGTCCGTCAGCCGCTGGTGGCGACCGAGATGTCGGACAAGTTCGATATCCTGATCCTCACTCACGGCGGCGGCTACACCGGCCAAGCCGGGGCGGCGAAATTGGGCATCGCCCGCGCGCTTTGCGAATTCAATATCGAGTTGCGCGCCAAGCTCAAATCCGAAGGTTTCTTGACCCGCGATCCGCGCCAGCACGAACGCAAGAAGTACGGCCAGAAGGGCGCGCGGAAACGGTTCCAGTTCTCGAAGCGCTAGCCGCTTCCATCCCCGGGTTGTTTCTCGGACGGCGCGGTAAATCTCGCCTTGGACCGCCGCGCCTCCGACGCCAATCCGCTTAATCGTCCACCCCTGAGGAGGTTCATTGCCGTCGATTTCGATGAAGGAATTGCTCGAAGCGGGCGTTCATTTCGGGCACCAGACCAAGCGCTGGAATCCAAAGATGAAGGAATACATCTTTGGCGAACGCAATGGGATTTACATCGTAGACCTGCAGAAGACGCTCAAGCTGTTTAAAGACGCCATGCGCTTCGTCGCCGAACAGGCGGCGCAAAACAAGACCGTCCTTTTCGTCGGCACCAAGCGCCAGGCCCAAGAAGCCATCGCCGAAGAGGCCACGCGCTGCCAGATGTACTTCGTGAACAACCGCTGGTTAGGCGGACTGCTCACCAACTGGACTACGGCCCAAAAATCCATCAAGCGCCTTAAGGAACTCGAAGGCTACGCCAACGAGAACAACTGGGAAGGCCGCCCCAAGAAGGAAATCGTGCGGCTCGAACGCGAGCGCAAGCACCTCGATTCGAACCTCAAGGGCATTAAGGACATGAACGGTCTGCCCGACCTCATGTTCGTTGTCGATTCGAACAAGGAAGCCATCGCCGTAAAAGAAGCCCGCAAACTGGGCATCCAGGTGGTAGCCGTCGTCGATACCAATTGCGATCCCGACGAAGTGGATTACGTCATCCCCGGCAACGACGACGCCCTCCGCGCCATCCGCCTGTTCACCAACAAAGTGGCCGATGCGGTGATCGAAGGCCGCGCGCTCGCCACCGAACAGGATTTCGCCGCCGAGAAGCTCGTGACCGAGGAAACGGCGACGATGGAAGATATGTCGCAGTACTCGCACTACGTCGATCCGCAATACTCGGCGCAGTTGATGTCGGAGAGCTTGGTTTCGGACGAAGACCTGCCCAACATGTCGCTGCCGAAGAAGGGTCCGGCCGTCGAAGCGCCGGAACCCGAAATCGAGATTCCGGCCCAATTCAAGCTCGACTAGCCGAAGAACACTAAAACGAGGGACAACATGGCGGATATCACCGCTCAATTGGTCAAACAACTCCGGGACCGCACCGGCGCCGGAATGATGGAGTGCAAGAAGGCGCTGGAGGAAGCGGGGGGCGATCTGGATAACGCCGAGGTGGTGCTGCGGAAGCGCGGCATCGCTTCGGCCTCGAAGAAAGCAACCCGGTCGGCGCTGCAAGGCGTCGTCTCGGCGTATATTCACCCCGGCGCGCAACTGGGCGTGCTGATCGAAGTGAATTGCGAATCGGACTTCGTGGCCCGCACCGACGATTTCCAGACTCTAGTGAAAGACCTCGCTATGCACGTCGCCGCCGCCGACCCGAAGTACATCCGGCGCGAGGACGTTCCGGCGGAAGCGATCGAGAAAGAAAAGGAAATCGCGCGCGACCGGGCGAAGAACGAAGGCAAACCCGAAAAGGTTCTCGACCGCATCGTCGAGGGCCGGATCGAGAAGTATTACGAAGAGGTGTGCCTGCTCGAACAACCGTTCGTGAAGGAGAACACCTTGACCATCGCCGAGATGGTGAAGCAGAAGATCGCCAAGCTCGGCGAAAACATCGTCGTGGCGCGGTTCTCGCGATTCAAGGTCGGCGAAACCGCGCCGCCCCCGGCTCCGGGCGAATAGGGCGGGCCAAGCGAAGATGACCCGGCACTCGCGCATCTTACTCAAACTGAGCGGAGAGGTGATGGCCGGCCAAGGCTCTTTCGGCATCGACGCCGAAAAAGTGAACGCCATCACGGGGGAAGTCGCCGAAGTGGCCCGCGAGGGCTTTCAACTCGGGTTAGTGGTCGGCGGCGGTAACTTCTTCCGCGGTGTGGCCGCCGCCGCCAAACACATGGACCGCGTGGCCGCCGACCATATGGGGATGCTCGCCACCGTTATCAACGGCATCGCCCTGCAGGATGCGCTCGAACGCCACGGCGTCCCCACTCGATTGATGACCGCGATCCACATTAACCAAGTCGCCGAACCGTTCATCCGCCGCCGGGCGATCCGCCATCTCGAAAAAGGCCGCGTGGTGATCTTCGCGGCGGGTACGTCGAATCCTTACTTTTCGACGGATACGGGAGCGACGCTCCGGGCGCTCGAAATCCGCGCCGATATCGTCGCCAAGGCGACTCGAGTCGACGGCGTTTACGACAAGGATCCGCTCAAGCACCCCGATGCCGTGATGTTCGAATCGATCACGTTCCAGGAAGTGCTGTCCCGGCAACTGCGGGTGATGGATACGACGGCGATCGCGATGTGCGCCGAAAACAACTTGCCGATTCAGGTGTTTAACTTGAACACGCGCGGCAATATAATGCGGATGGCTCGCGGGGAAGCGCTCGGCACGCGCATCCACGCCTAATGGAACTCTGATGACTTTTCAAAACGTGAAAGAAGTGGAAGCGCACGCCAAGCAGCGCATGGAGAAGGTGCTGGCCGACCTGACGCACGAAATGGCGTCGATCCGGACCGGGCGCGCCTCGATTTCGCTGCTCGACTCGGTGCGCGTCGATTACTACGGCACGCCTACGCCTTTGAATCAGGTAGGCACGCTGCACGTCCCCGAGCCCGCGATGATCACCATCCAACCCTGGGATAGCTCGATCATCGGGGCCATCGAGAAAGCGATCCGCTCGGCGGAACTCGGCCTCAACCCCGGCAACGACGGCAAGCTCATCCGGATCCCGATCCCGCCCCTGAACGAGGAGCGGCGTCGCGAACTGGTGAAGCGTCTGCACGGGATCGTCGAGGATCACCGGGTGGCCGTGCGCAACATCCGCCGCGATGCCAATGAAGCGCTCAAAAAGCTGCTGAAGGACAAGGCGATCAGCGAAGACGACGAGCGGCGGGCGCTCGACGAAGTCCAGAAGACCACCGACGCTCACATGGCGAAGCTCGACACGGCGGCGAAGGCGAAAGAGAAAGATATTCTCGAAGTTAAGTAGGAAGGGATGACTTAGCCGAGCGGCCTCGGAAACCGTCCGTTAGTTTGCTCCCGGCTTAGCATGTCCTCGTAGCTTTCGCGCCTTCGCAAAAGCGATACACTCCCATTCCTGACCGCAGCCACAGCGGACCGCCGAAAGCCGAAGTTGCCTTCGAACGAAAGAAAATACGCGCCCGAGTCCATCACTGCCAGAACATCACCCTCCTCGACCGGCGGCAGCGCCGCGTTACGAAGTACGTAATCCGCCGAATGGCAACCCGGTCCAACGATATCGACCGGCGGAGCGCACGCCCGAAACGGGTCTCGGCAGCAAAGGACGGCGTGGTACTCGTAAAATGTCGGAAAGTTAACCGGCATCTGGCCGCCGTCGGTTACTACGTAATCGCGATGACCGGATTTGCGCTTGATCGCCAGTACGCGCAACAGTAAGTGTTGGTTCGAACTGACCAGGCATCTCCCCGGCTCTAGCACGAGCGCCGGAAGCGGCAGGCCCCTGTCGCCAAAAGCCCGAGCGACCGGTTCCGAAATCATTTCCGCGAAGACATCGAATGCGGGTATCTCATCGGGCATCGGTGGTGTCGGCGCGCGATCGAAACCGTGGTACAGCAGAAATTCCAGATCCGAAAACTCCCTCACCATGGGTGTCCCGAATCCCCCGCCGATGTCGAGATAGTCGATTTCGACGCCAGCCTTGTCGCGCAATTCGAGCGCCATCCGGCATAGGACGAGGCAAGCTTCGCGGTACGCGGCGGCATGCCGGATGCCGCTCCCGATATGCATGTGCAAGCCTCGAATGGAGACGTGGGACTCGGTTGCGCAAATCCGCGCGGCCTTCCGCAGATCCTCGGGGGGCATACCGAATACGCTCCTGCGCGAGGCGGTTGCCGAGCCGCGGTTTATTCCGCGCGGGACATAATCGACGTTGGCCCTCAGTAGAATGCCGGTGGACGCGCCTCGCTCTCGCGCGGCCTCAACGATCAGTTCCACCTCTCTCGGCGAGTCCGCGACGATCAAGTGAACCCCGGCGGCGACGCACTCGTTTAGGAACTCGCGCGTCTTGGCTGGCCCGTTTACGACGATGCCGGAAGCGGGACATCCGGCCAGACGAGCCAAGCGCAACTCGAAGGGTGTGAATACCTCGATGCCCAAACCGGCGGTCATAACCGCCTCAAGAATCCCGGCGACCGGGTTACTCTTGGCGGCGAAATACACTTCCACTTTCCCCGGATAGCGGCTCCGAAATTGGCTGACGAACGACGCCGCGTGGAGCACAAGCCGCTCATAGTTCACGACGTGCAGCGGAGTTCCAAAACTGCCCGCAAGCTCGATGGCGCTAGCGCCGCCAATAGCCAGATTACCGGTGGCGTCCAGACCGCCGCCCCATTGGGCGAGGGCACGCTCAGTTAGGCGCGGCAACGGCGCTCTCTCCCCGGATCAACCCGATTTTGGTGAGATACAACTTGAAAAGTTCGTCGGGACGAGGGTGTAGAGGCACCTTGTAGCCGGGTGGGAAGATTGCGGGCAGATTCCCCTTTCCAACCAGCTCGGGAAAATCGGGAGGCATGATTCGCAGCTGCTCCGCTGTCGCATGCTCGGAGATTCTCGCTTGGAACTCCAGCCACGGCAAAGTCGTGCAATCGAGGTGCGCCGCGACGTCGGCGTTGCGTAGATCGTTCGAGGAGACGGGGCGAATGACCGGCAGCGGATGGCTCGAAAACGCGTTCTCAAGTACCGCGTCCACCAAAACGTTCACCGCGACAAATGCCGGTAACGGCCCATCCCAGCCAACCCCCAGCGCCGCCGAGAACGCGACACCTCTCCAGAAACTGTACACGTAACCGGGATCGAGCCCGACATCCATACTGCCCAGCACATACGGCGCCTCGCAAACCTGGGCTCGCATTCCTTGCCGCGCCAGACTGGCCATCATCCGCTGGTTCACCCATTTCATTTGCGCGTATCCGGAGTACCACCAGGAATCCGGCCTCTGAAAGTCCTCGCGTGTTTGAAACAAATGAGCGATCGTGCTGCCCAAATACACCAGTTGCTTCGCGCGTCCTTCGAAGCAAAACTGCATGGCCCCGAGAAGTCCGAGCACCCAGTCTCGCCGCAATTCCGCATAGGGCGGAAGATAATCGGTCGAACCGGCCGATTGGATGACGGTATCTACCTGCGACGCAAGGCGATCGAACGTGTCGCCGGTGAGTCCAAAGGAGACTGCGGAGAAATCACCGTCGAGAAGCGTTAGCTTGCCCCGATTTTCGAATGAGTCGAGCATTTCATACTTCCGCAATGTAGCGGCAATCCGATCCCAGCCGGAAAAGCCCGCTCGCGGCCGGACGATTGCGTAAACCCTCTCCGTTTCCGGCCTCCGGAGCAACCGGTGCAACAGATGAGAACCGACAAAACCGGTTGGGCCAAACAGCAGGATATGGCGGCCCCAGTGTTCTTGACCGGCGTCTTCGATTCGACGCAGGCAATCGTCGCTCAAATGCAGTTCCAGTTTGGTGGGATCTCCGGAATCGAGAGCGACGAAATCGGCGAACTTACTGGCCAGGCGCGGCCATCGGTCCGGATCATAAGCTGCTGGATGGAAGGCCATACGCCGTGAGGTACCGTCGATTATAGCTTGCCGATCCGTGGTGGCCAAACGGCGGGGTATACTCTGTCGGAATGAGAGAGGTCCGTCCCCTAGAGCGGCGTTACAACTCGCAAATGTTAGAGATCTTACGGCAATCGCCGGCGGAGATCGGCGGCCTAACGATGTGCTTCGACCGGCAGCCCGACATCTTTGCATTGGCGGACCTCAAATACGATCCGCCTGTGTGGAGCGGAGTCTTCGAAGACGGAAAACTAATGGGTTTCGGACTCGTCGGCTATCATGAGGCCTTTGTCAATGGGGATGTGCAACCGGTCATGCATGTGACCGATTTCTACTTCCATCCCGGAGCGCGGGGGAAAGGCTATCTCACTTCGGATGCGCCGAAATTCTTTGCGGGTGGAGCGGCTTCACTCGGATATGCCATCCGAATGGAGAAAAATCGCGGATCGAACGTGCGCTTGCCCCCGCAGTCTGTCATTACACGTTTTGGAATCTCTTCCGGATTTTTCGGCCAACTCACGGTTCAGACCGTGATGTTGGTGTTTCCGCACCGAAAGCGTTGTGATTTGCCGGTGCGGCGCGCGCGTATGGACGATATCGACGACATAGTCTCGTTGTTGCGCGAGGAACATCGGCCCCGGCTTTTCGGACTGGTTACCGATCGCGATCGGTTTGTCGACCGGCTGAATCGGCGTCCGGGGTTGTCAATCGAGGATTACTATGTGGTGGAACAGGGTGGAAAGCTCGCGGGGGTGTGCGCCGCCTGGGATACCAGTGCGGTAAAGCAGGATCGGGTGCTAGGATATCGGCCTTGGTTGAATCTGGTCCGGTTGATAAGCGACTTGGCTTCCCGTCCGGGCGGCTTTACCGGCCTTCCCGCTCCGGGCGAACCGTTTAGGAACGTTTTTTTTACCGATTGGGCGGTCCGCGGGCGCTCGATCGAAATCCTGCGCGCGCTGCTCGAGCATACGTATCGCGAGTATCGCCTCCGCGGCTACTTCAGCCTGATTTTCGGGTCCTGTTCGGAGGACCCGTTGATCGAGGCCACGCAAGGATTTTTCGTCGATCGACTTCGTTTCGGAATCGCTCTCATGGCGCTTGACCGAAAGTGGTTTTCCGACGGCGCGTTGGACACCCGGCTTCCGTTCGTCGATATCGCGATGATCTAGACCCCTGCGGCCACGCGGTCCGGGGAGTGGCCGGAATCCAAATAGCCATACCGTTCCATGTTGGCCCGGCAGATTTCCTCAATGAGATCGAAGTCTCCGTAACGGTTCGAGTGGCGAAGCATGCCGATTCGACGGACCTTATCCCAGAAAGGCTCGACCGATTCGTCGGCTTCCGGCAGCTCGCAGAAATCGAGGATTTTCGCGATTTCCCCCCTGGAATCGGCCAGAACATCTTCGTAGCGAACGGTGAGAAACGAACAATCGGAGGCGCATGCATCGACAAAGGATACGGAGTCATTCCACAGGTTTGCGGTTGTGCGAATGTCTGCCGCGCCATATAAGGCCACATACTCCGCGAGCCTGGGTAGCCGTGGGTAGGGCACGAATGCGCCGGTGGGACCACTGCCTTTGCGAAGCTTGTCGCGCAACTTTGCTTCCTGAGCCTGAATCAATTGGCACAGTTTCACCATGGAATTCGCGCAGGTCCGGGGATCGCGGATTAAATAGATGATCTTCGCGTCGGGGAAGAGTTCTTTGAGAAAGCGTATATGGACTGTAAACTCCGGGTTCTTATTGAAAAAACGCCGGGAAGCGCCGCCGAAGCACCATAGAACTCGCTTAATTCCCTCACGCCACTCTTCAACCAGTTCAGGGGCGAAGTCGCTAACTCTCAGTTCCCTGTACTTCAGGCTATAGAAATCGTCTTCGAACCCTTTCAGGATATTCAAGCCTTCATTGGCCGAATTGAGCTCTATCTCGACGCTATCGCCTAGGAATCGATCCGCTTTGAAATTAATGTGAAATCGCTTGCAGAGCACGTGAGCCGCGCAAAAGCAATCGGGGTAAGAGGGCATTAGATTGGTGAGGTAGGCGACCTGCGGATGGGAGCAAAGAATATCCTGCAGCATAGTCGTGCCGGTCCGCGGAAGTCCGACTAAAAAGATCGGCCGATCGATGGCAATGTGGCTAGTATCGACCCGCAGCCGGTGCCGCTCATACCAGCGCAGAAACCACGTTTCGAACTTCGGACGCGCCCGCCACGGGAAGGGGAATTGTTCGTCAACACTTTCCGCCAGGACGAGCCTGGAAAGCAGGTTCGGATACTCGACGTGGGCTTTCATCGGCAGTTCGGGGGACTTCGTACTCACCGTAGCCGACCTTTGATGGCGAAAGCAAGGTTGGGGCCGCTATTCGTTTCCGGCGTAGCCGCGAAAGGGAACACCTGCAGATTGCCACTGAAAACACTGGCAATGAGGAGATTTATCTGGAGCCACCCGCCGGGATTGAACCGGCGACCTGCTGATTACGAATCAGCCGCTCTACCAACTGAGCTAGGGTGGCTCGCCCCTCTAGAATACCAAGGACTTCGCGGCGCTGGACAGGCGCTCGCGCTCGGCGGCACTTAGCGGCCCCAACGGCTCCGCCATCGTCGTCCCGCAAATTCCCAGCACTTCGAGCGCCGCCTTGATCCCCGGCAGAAAGCCCACAGCACGGCCGGGGATGGTGTAAAGCTCGCGGCCCACGCGCTCGACGATCGCTCCGAGTTCCGCCACTCGCGCCCGGTCGCCCGTCCGCATCGCTCTCACCAACTCCACATACACCCGCGGCAAGAAGTTCGCGCCGCCGGTAATCCCTCCCACCGCGCCCGCGTCGAGCGCCTCGATCAGCGTCTCCTCCGGACCCCACCACACCGGTAACTCCGGAACCAGCCGCCGCACCTCGCGCAATCGCTCGACATCGCCGCCCGAATCCTTAAACCCGGCCACGCCCGGCAACTCCGCCGCCGCACGCACCAACTGCGGCTCCAGGCGAACTTTCGTGAACACCGGAATGTTGTAGAGATACACCGGCAGCGGCAATCTCGGAACGACTCTTTCGAGATATCCAAGCACTTCCCCTTCGGTCAGCGCGAAATAGAATGGCGGCGTCAGCACCACCGCCGCCGCGCCCGCGTTCGCCGCGGCATCGGCCAATCGTAACGCGTCGTCCGTCGAAGCCTCGATTAAACCGACCAATACTGGCAAACCGGCACCGGTCGAGCGCCTCACCAACTCCCCCTTCAGTTCGCCCGGCAAGCTCGGCCCTTCGCCCGTCGTGCCCAAAACGAACACTCCGTCGACACCGCCTTGGGCGACATGCGCGAGCAGACGTTCGAACCCAGAAACATCGAGCGTTCCGGAATCGGTCAACGGGGTAACTAAAGGTGGGATGATGCCGTGCGGCGGGAGCATGGAGTCTGGCGGAGAGGGCGGGATTCGAACCCGCGGTAGCGCTTTAAGGCACTACGACGGTTTAGCAAACCGCTCCTTTCGACCACTCAGGCACCTCTCCGCGCGTGGCCTAATAGAAGTCTAACATGTTGTCCCAAAAGCGCCGCAGATCGCCCGCCAAGGGAACTTCAAACCGCTCCTCCCGCTCGCCGAAAAACGTCGCCGACTCGCAGTGCAGCGCCTGCCGGTTAAGCGGTAACGCCGCCGCCAACCGCGCCGTGAACCCGCGTTCGATGAACTCGATATAGAGCGATTCGTCCGGGCCGTACAGCTTGTCGCCCGTTACCGGATGGCCCATCCAAGCCGCATGCACGCGAATCTGATGCAGGCGGCCGGTTTCGGGAATCGCCCGAACCAACGTCCGTCCACCGCGCGTTTCGACCGGCTCGAAGTGCGTCACAGCCTGCTGGCCGTCTTCGCGAACGGCGCGCTTGGTCCACACCGCCGAGCCTTCGGCTTTCCCGATCGGGCGGTCCACCGTGACCGCGTCCCGCCACTCACCCTCGACGATCGCGAGATACGTCTTCTTTACCCGGCGCTCCTGGACGGCGCGCTGCAATTGCGACCCTCGCTCGCGAGTCTTCGCCACCAGCCACACGCCCGAAGTTTCACGATCCAGCCGGAACGGCATATGCGCCACTTCGAGGCCGAAGTACTCGCGCGCCGCCCCGATCAAGCTGGACCATGGCCCGTGTTTGGAAGGGTGGCAGACCACCAGCGGCGGCTTTGCTAGCACCACCAGATCGGTCCGATCCTCGACGATCCAGCCCCCGAATTCTTCGGGCGTAACCAGCCAACCCCAATCCGTCGCGGGCAAGCCGGTATGCTACCATCGAGCGTGCCGGTCAAGATTTTGGGCGTGATTCCCGCCCGCTTTGCCTCCACAAGATTCCCCGGTAAAGCTCTCGCCCCTCTCGCCGGCAAACCACTTCTTCAGCATGTCTTTGAGCGCGCTTCGCTCGCGCGCTACTTACACCGGTTAGTGATCGCCACCGACGACGACCGCATCGAGCGCGCCGCGCGGAGTTTCGGAGCGCACGTCCGCCGCACCCGCGCCGATCATCCCTCTGGCACGGACCGCTGCGCCGAGGCCGCCTCCGCCGAAACCGCCGACGTGATCGTCAACATCCAGGGCGACGAGCCGTTGATCGACCCCGGCGCGATCGACGCCGCCGTGCTCGCCTTGCTCGACGATCCCAACACCGCGATGGCGACGCTTAAGAAGCGGATCTTCGACCGCAACGAACTCGAAAATCCGAACGTGGTGAAAGTGGTCGCCGCGCTCGACGGCGGAGCGATCTATTTCTCGCGGCATCCCATCCCGTTTCCGCGCGACGGAGAACCGGTGGAATGTTTCAAACATATCGGCCTTTACGTGTACCGGCGGGAACTGCTGATGGCGTATCCCGATCTGCCCGTGGGTCCGCTCGAGAAGGCCGAGAAGCTGGAACAGTTGCGGGCTCTCGAAAACGGCTTCCGCATCCGCGTGGCGGAAACGGATTACGAATCGATCGGCGTGGATACCCCGTCCGATCTCGATCGAGTGAACGCGCTTTTTTCGACATCGGGGTTTGAGGTGGCCCTTTCGAATGGCTAAGTACATCTTCGTCACCGGCGGCGTGGTTTCGAGCCTGGGGAAAGGCATCGCCGCCGCTTCCATCGGCTGTTTGCTCGAAAGCCGCGGGTTGAAGGTCGCGATGCAGAAATTCGACCCGTACCTGAACGTCGATCCGGGTACGATGAGCCCGTTTCAGCACGGCGAAGTGTTTGTCACCGACGACGGCGCGGAAACCGATCTCGACCTGGGACACTACGAGCGTTTCACTCACGCGCCCCTGTCGCAAGCCAACAATCTCACCAGCGGACGGATCTACGAATCGATCATCGCCCGGGAGCGGCGCGGCGACTACTTAGGGAAAACGGTCCAAGTGATTCCTCATGTCACCGACGAGATTAAGTCCGCGTTGCGAAAAGTGTCGGTCGGCGTCGACGTCGTCATCGCCGAAATCGGCGGCACCGTCGGCGACATCGAGAGTCTGCCGTTTCTCGAGGCGATCCGCCAGATGCGGCACGAAGTAGGCCGCGACAACGCCGTATTCGTTCACGTCACGCTGGTGCCCTGGATTTCCGCGGCGCAGGAGCTGAAAACCAAGCCTACGCAGCATTCGGTGAAGGAACTGCGCGCGATCGGTATCCAGCCCGACGTGCTGTTGTGCCGCAGTGAGCGTCCTTTGCTCGAGGACCTAAAGTCGAAGATCGCGCTCTTCTGCGACGTCGAGCCGGAGAGCGTAATCACCGCGCCCGACGTCGAGACGGTGTACGAAGTACCGCTGGTATTCGCCGATCAGAAAGTCGACGAGAACCTGCTGCACTTACTGAAAATCGACGCCGGACCGCGGCAAATCGACCGCTGGAAGGCGATGGTGGCGCGGGTCAAAGACAATACCGCCGATCACGTCGATATCGCGCTGGTGGGCAAGTACGTCGAATATGAAGACAGCTATAAAAGCCTCAAAGAAGCGCTAATGCACGGTGCGCTGGCGCATGGCCTGAAGTGCAACATTACTTGGATCGAATCCGAGGCGATGCAATGGCCGAAATGCGCGACGGACTTGGAGCGGTTCGACGGGATCCTCGTTCCCGGCGGGTTCGGCAAGCGCGGCATCGAAGGCATGCTCGAAGCGATCCGGTACGCGCGCGAATCGAAGACTCCGTACTTCGGGATTTGCCTGGGCATGCAGACGATGGTGATCGAGTTCGCGCGCAACGTTTGCGGCCTCGCGCAAGCCGATTCCACCGAGTTTCATCCCGACACGCCGCACCGCGTGATTTACAAGTTGCGCGAGTTGAAGGGCGTCGACGAACTCGGCGGCACCATGCGGCTAGGCGCATACACTTGCCAGTTAGCCGAAGGAAGTTTCGCGCGCGAGGCGTACGGCGCGGCGGAGATTAGCGAGCGCCACCGGCATCGCTACGAATTCAACCGCGAGTACGAACCTATCCTCACCCAGCACGGATTGCGCCTTTCCGGCCAAACTCCCGACGGCACCTACGTCGAGATTTGCGAAATCCCCGATCATCCCTGGTTCCTGGGTTGCCAGTTTCACCCTGAGTTCAAATCGAAACCCCTCGAACCGCATCCCCTGTTCGCCGCATTCATCGGCGCGGCGTGGAAACAACGCCAACAGAGGCTTTCGAAACAGACGCAGCCCCTGTTTGCGAACGGGAATTAGTCCGCCCATGGAGATTAGCCGCGGCGGTGGACTGGCATTGATCGCCGGGCCGTGTGTCATCGAGAGTGAAGAGCACGTTTTGTTTCTCGCGCGCTCGATCCGCGAGATCGCGGGCGATTACATTTTCAAAGCGTCGTTCGACAAAGCGAACCGGTCGAGCGTCAATTCCTACCGCGGGCCGGGACTGAGCGAAGGGTTGCGGATTCTCATGCAAGTGAAAGCGCTTGGGCTGAGCGTCCTCACCGACATTCACGAGCCTTCGCAAGCCGCACCGGTGGCCGAGGTTTGCGACATCCTTCAGATTCCCGCGTTTCTTTGCCGTCAAACGGACCTTCTGGTCGAAGCGGGCCGGACCGGAAAAACGGTGAACATAAAGAAGGGTCAGTTCGTTTCGCCGCGCGATATTTTGCTTGCGGCGGAAAAGGTCGCTTCTACTGGCAATACAAACATCGTGCTCACCGAGCGCGGCACTTCGTTCGGCTACAACAATCTCGTCGTCGATATGCGCGGATTGAAGATCATGCGCGACGCGGGCTATCCCGTGGTCTTCGACGCCACGCATAGCGTGCAACTGCCCGGAGCGTCCGGCGCATCGTCGGGCGGCGCTCCCGAATTCATTCCCACGCTTGCGGGCGCGGCGGCCGGAGCGGGCATCGACGGCCTGTTCGTCGAGGTTCACGAAGAGCCTTCGCGAGCCTTATCCGACGGCGCGAACGCCCTGCGGCTCGACGCTTTGGTGGAGTTACTCGCCAAAGTAGAGAACATTCACCGCTCAGCTAACGATTCCCGGAGAACGGCCTGAAACGCTCCGGGGCTGCCGTGCACAATTGACCATGATGCAAAAGCGCAGCGTTATTTGCCTACTGCCCGCGCTCATCGCCGCTACCGGTTGCGGAGTTACGCGGCGTGGAGGCCCAAAACCGCCGCCCGCGATCCATGCGGCGAGCTATTTGGAGGCGGACTACAAGGCCGATCTGGCCGCTTACGGTACCGCCGATTTGGCTGCGCGAACTCGTTTACGCGACAAAATGATCGACAATTTCCAGGCCGAAATCGAGGTTGCCTACGCGGACTTCGAGGGGCAACTTTACGGCGGGCGTGCCGGTGCCTTGATCGCGGGCGACTTCGTCAAGTTGGGCCTGGGTGCGGCGGCGACGCTTGGCCGGGGCGAGCGCACTAAGTCGATCCTCGCCGCCCTACTGACCGGAGTGACGGGATTCGATCTGTCGGTCGACAAAAATTTATTCCAGCAACAAACCACCCAAGCGATCATCAGTTCGATGCGGGCGGCGCGCGACCGTGTGCGGTTGCGGATCGCCGAACGGAGGCGGAGCGACGATGGGACCTATTCCTGGTATGGTGCGCGTGTCGATCTCGTCGAATTGCTAACCGCCGGAACCTTACGGGAAGGCGTGCAGCAGTTACATCAAAAGGCGGCGGCGAGCGCAGGCGCGGCGGCGGAAGAGCTGAACGTGACGTTGGTGGCAGCGGTGACGCCGCAAGATTTGGCCGACTCGAGAAAGTTAGATGCGGCCGTGCGACGAGCGTTCGTGAGCAATAACCTAGCCAAGGTGCGCGATTTTCTGAAAGCGCTCGGTTCGGAGGTGGACAACAACACCACGGAGGCTAAGCTCGAAGCCGAATACAAATCGCAAGCGAAGAAAGCCGAAACGGATTCCGCATTCCGCAAAAAGTATTTCGACGAGGCGAAAAAGGCCGGACTTATCGATTGAGGCGAACATGACTACCGAAACCCACTTTATCGACGGTAAGCAAACGCTGGAACAGCAGCAAGATGCGCTGAATTTCGTGCAGAACCTCCGGTCGCGGAAGGTGATCGACTACGCGAAAAGCTCGCAATCCAACGCTACCGTGAAGGCCAACGCGGCGGTTTCGATCGACGTTCCGCTAGCCGATCCGCAACCGGGAGCGCTAGCGTTGGTAGCGGTAACGGCGGCCAATCCGGCGGCGACGATCATCGCGGAGCAGTTGGCGGCGGGCAACGGCATCGTATTCCACCAAAAACTCTTCGTCGGCGGGGCCGAAACCGAAGTGCTGGGATTCCGTAAATTGTAGGCTCGGCGCGCTATTTTTGTGTTAAGGCTCGACCTGCTCGCGGACTTGCTCGCCCGGGTGCGGGCGATCCACGCGGCTCTAATTGGCCCGAACTAGGCCCGCCGTGCGCTTGTGAATCACCCCGTCTTTCATCACGACCGCGAAGTTCTTGCCGGGTTCGGCCAGCAGTTCGAGGTTCGCCAGCGGATCGCCTTCGACGAGCAGCAGATCGGCGAGGGCGTCTACTTCCACCACCCCTAGCCGTCCCGAATAAGGCGAACGCGGGCCGCTCAGCGCCAGCAATTGCGCATTGTCGTAGGTGATGAGTTTGACGATCTCGGCCGGCGTAAACCATTCGCGCAGCGCTAAAATCAACCGATTTTGCTCGGCGCTCATTTCCGGTTCGAACAGTAAGTCCGTCCCCCAACCCAGCTTTACGCCGTACTTTCGGGCCATTCGCCAGACGCGCGCGTTGCCTTCGATGACGGGCTTCCGCTTCTCTCTGCGCTCCGGCGTCATATTCGGGGTCGATTCGATGAGATTCTGTCCGCTCAGCCAAACCCCTTTTTGCGCCATCAACTCGACCGTGGGTTCGTCCAGCAGTTGGCCGTGTTCCACGCATTTCACGCCCGCTTCGATCGCGCGCCGCACCGCGCGGGGCGTATACGCGTGGACCGTGACATACGTATTCCAATCCTCGGCCGACTCGACGGCGGCTTGCATCTCCTCCAGCGAGTACTGCGTGACGTCGATCGGATCGTAAACGGACGACGTCCCGCCTCCGGCCATCAGCTTGATTTGGCTGGCGCCCCGGCGCAAATTTTCGCGAACGGCCGTTCGTACCTCGTCCTTGCCGTCGGCGATAAAGGTGGCGGCGTAGGTCTCCGCCCGCGACGGTTTCCCGAAAAATCGCCGCGACGTTTCCTCGACCGTCCGAAAGTCGCCGTGGCCGGAGGTCTGCGAAATCATCGCCCCCGAAGGCCAGACGCGCGGACCGGCGATCTTCCCCGAATCGATCGCCCGCTTAAGAGGAAAAATCGGCCCGCCCACGTCGCGAACCGCCGTGAACCCTTGCAGCAGCATTTGCCGCGAATACTTGGCGGCGGAGGCCGCGATTTGCTGGTCCGTCAGCTTAGGATCGTAAAGCTGGGTGATCAGCAAACTCCCGAACACCAGGTGCACGTGGACGTCGATCAATCCCGGCATTAGGGTGCGCTCCCGGCCCTCGACGACCGTCGCGCCCGGTGCGGCGGCGACCGAGGAACCGATCGCGGCGATCCGGTTACCGCGAACGAGAACGTCCGACGGCGCTCCCAGCTTGCCGTTCACCACATCGAGCGCACGAACGTTCCGAAACACCGTTTCGGTAGATCGGGCGAGCGATTGTTGCGCGTTCGCCATCCCCCCGGTTAGCGCGTAAAGTCCGCCAAGAGAAACGAACGGCCGCCGACCCCACAAGCCATCCTCCCGATATGGCGGCATGGCTCACTTCACCAGTGGCACGACCGACGCGACTTCGAGATCCAGCAGGCTCTCCAGTTGCAGCTCCACCTGGAAAAACTTCGCGGCAACGGTAGGCGAAATTTCCTTCGACATCCGGTCGAAGTATTTCCGCCGCAGGTCTACCCGCTTCTTCTGAAAATCCAACAGACGGCGCCCCAAATCCCGAGCCGTCGGTTCGGAGAGGTTCTCCCACGCCGCCGCATACTCTTTGATTAAGTTGAATCGGTCGTCGTTGAGCTTCGAAAGATCGTTTTCGTAACTACGGTGCAGCGGCCAGAACTTACCCGCTTGATCTTCGCTCAGCGTGAGATTCTGCCGGACGATCTCGACTTTCTTCGTCTTGATGCCCGACCGCATCAAAGCCACATACCCATCGGGAATCCCGCCGAGATCCTGAGCGGCAAGGTTGAGAGCCGACGCGAGAGCCATAGCTCCCACACACATCCAGCGTTTCATTGAATAGTCCTCCTGGACCGCCTCGTTAAACGACGGAGACGATCGACCTGTCACCTGAGTGTACTGCGTCGCGATTACAACCGTGTAACCCAAGGCGCGATCAAGGAACTTCCACCGCCCAAGCCGCCACTTTCCAGCGATCCCGATCCTTGGCCCACAACAGAAGCAGCGCCGGAGAGTCTTCGCCCTCATAATTCAAGCGGCTTGCCGACAAATAGTACGCGCCATAGGTCGCCTCAATGGGTTTCAAACCTCCGGGAGGTTCGGCGTCCCGCCTGGTTTGACAAACGAAAGAAGCGGCCATCTCCGCCGGGACGCCCATGATCGAAAACGCACTCGACTGCGGGTGCGTCACAGGACGCAACAAGGCGTTGACAGGATCTACGGCGGACATCATGCCGGCCAAATCCGTGCCCTTAGCCACGCGTTCGATCGATTTACTCAGCCCGGATCGAATGCGCGCCGCCGCGCTCATCTTCCGTTCCGCCGCGGAAGGCGCGTCCAGACAAGCGTAGGACTGCGCCGAGGCGAACCCCGCCGCGCGCGCCGTATCGCGATCGATCGCCCAAGCGCGGTAAAACTCATCGATGCTCCGAACCGCTTGCGGATCGCCTTCCATGGCCGTCGCCTCCGCTTCGGCGGGCGAGGCGACGGCGGACTTCTTCGGAACGATACCCGCACCTCCGGCATCTTCGATCCGCACGGCGATCATCTTCCAAAAACCGTTCTCCTGTCCCCAAAGCGTCGAAATCACGCTATGCCGGGCGTCTCCGTTCTTCGCCTGGAAAGCCGCCGCGTAATACCGTCCGCCCCCTCCGCCTTTTTCGCCCTCGGCCACCGCCGCGCATTCGAGTTCGGCGGCCGTTTCCGGCGGCACGCTCACCAATTTGAATTCGGCGGGGTAGGCGTTTTTCGCTTCCTTCAGATCGGGCGACCATCCCGCCGGAGCTTGGAACACTTCCTCGACGCCGCGGGGCGCGCCTACCTTTTCGCCGAAATTCCTCAACGCCATCGCCGTGCGTAAGCGGACCATGCCCGGAGCCATCGGCTTGCGGTTGCGATCGGCGATCCGTTCGAGACAGGCGTAGCTGCGGCGCGAAAAATACGCCGCCGACAAGTTGGGTTGCCGGTCGATCACCCACGACTTCAGGAAATCGTGGACGCTGGCGTCGATGCCGCGGTCGGCCTTCAGCGCGGGATTCAACGGGATATTTCCGATCCCTTCGGCGCGTTCTTCTTTCGCCTTGCCGCCCGAGCCAAGCAGCCCGAATACCTCGCGCCACCAGCCGTTCAATCCGGTCCATCGATTCTCGTGCCGCTGCAAATTGTTCCCCGCGCGCACGTCGGAATTCGCGGCGGTCAAGTGGCCGTTAAACAAGCCCCGCGGAAAACTCGACGACCGGTAATCGACGTCGATGTCGGCCATTCTGTGGTCGCGCGAAATCGAAAACTGAATCGACGGCGGACCGTTCCTTAGCCGGTAGCAAATCGGAAATCCCTTGTGATAGATCGTATTGTCGCGGCTGCGGGCGAACTCCCGGCACTCGTCCAGTTTGGCCGCCGCGCCTGGCTTCAGGTAAACGTACAGGCGGAACTGGCGGTCGCCGCCCAGACCCCGCACCTCTCCCATCACTTCGTCCACGGCTTCGATCAAATCGATGGCCGATCCCAGGCTGGTTCCGTCGCCCGCCGTTAACTTCGCCTCCAGCAGGGCGTGCGTCACGGCGTCGAACGTCGTGCGAATCGAGAGGCGCGCGCCGTCGTAGCCGGCCTCCGGCTTCACCTGGCTTTTCGTCGTTTCGTTATAGCGCCGGACGAAATCGTCCACCAGCCGCTTTTGCTTCGGACGAAGGACCGCATAGGATTGGCCAAGGTTCTCCGGTTCGGCCGCCCGTACCGGTACGGGCGCTTTTTTCGGCGGTGCGGAAGATTGCGCGAACCCGCGCCGGGGCGCTAGCGCGATTCCTAGAAAAAGTAGGGTAAGAGACGCGAAAATCCGGGCCGCGAGCATTCGTTCGAGTTTCCTTTGCGAAAATTCGCGCCCAGTCTCAAGGCGCGCCGGTATCTCTAAGGGTATCGCTGTCCGGTGAAACGAAGAAGGCGCATCGGCTCTCGTTCCGCTATACTTCCGGTACTCGATGCATCGCGGGACCGCCTTTCCCACGCGCGCGGGACTCGTTGTCGCGTTATCGAGTTCTGCGTTGTTCGCCACCGACGGCTATTTCTCGAACGGATATGGCACGCAGTGCCGGGGCCTTGCCGGCGCTTGCACCGCGCTTTCGCTCGATTCGCTGGCCACCGCGTCCAATCCCGCCGGAATGCTGCGCGCGGGACGAAGATTCGACCTCGGGATCGACTTCTTCGCTCCCCGCCGGGACTTCACGGTGAATGGCGCGCCTAGCGGTTTGCCGGGAACGTTCGGGCTTGCGCCGGGGACGGTGAAAAGCGATTCGCCTCTGTTCCTCCTCCCCTCTTTCGGCGCGAACTTTCTGCGGGGTACCGAGACGAGTTTCGGCATCGGCGTTTACGTAAACGGCGGCTTGAACACCAATTACCCTGCGCCGGTGTTTGGAAAGGCGCCCACGGGCGTCGACGCGCGGCAGATTTTCATTACGCCGACCTTAGCGCGCCGGTTCGCGCGCAAACATACTTTCGGAATCGCGCCCATCCTCGCCTACCAGCAATTCAAGGCGTACGGTCTGGGCGCGTTCGCCGCTTTCTCCTCGAACCCCGCCAACTTGAGCGATAACGATCGCGCGAGCGCCCTTGGCGCCGGTGTTCGATTCGGCTATCAAGGCGAACTCGCGAATTGGCTCACCGTCGGCGCGGCTTACCGGTCGCGAACCAAGATGGGCAAGTTCGACAAGTACTCGGGACTGTTCGCCGAACAGGGCGGCTTCGATATTCCCTCCGCTTACAACTTTGGGATTGCGATTAAACCTACGCCGCAACTGACATTAACCTCGGACATCCAACGCACGCACTACTCGCAGGTGGCGAGCGTCGGCAATCCGCTATTGCCCAATCTGACCGGCGCCAGACTGGGGGACGACAGCGGCCCCGGTTTCGGTTGGCGCGACCTCACCGTCGGGAGATTCGGCGTTCAAGTAGACGCTTCGCGCAACTGGACTTGGCGGGGCGGCATCTCCGTCAGCGGGCAAACGGTCCCCGAATCGGAAGTCTTGTTCAACATCGTCGCCCCCGCCGTGCTGCGGTCCCATGCGGCATTCGGATTGACGCGGCGAATGGGATCCCGCGCGTTCCATCTGGCCGTCGTTCGCGCCTTCTCCGCCTCCGTCACCGGGGCGAATCCGCTCGAAGTTCCCGGCCGCCAGAACATTGGGCTTCGCATGGATCAATGGGAAGTGGAAATCGGATTCACGTTCGGGGCGAGGCGTTAAGGGACGATAGTTAACACATGTTGCCCGCCCGCCACGCGAGCTTCCTTGCCTGCGATATGCCTCGCGATTTGGCCGCGGCGTTCCTCGCCGGGATGTACTCCGCCACGCCGGATTCCCGCCAGGAAGTGGAAACTCAACTCGGCCGGGTGCGGCTACCGGAGCTTGTCCCGGTGCCTCCCGAAACCGATCTCGAAGCTCTGGCGCAGGCGCTCGTCCGGCAGGCTCGCGGAGAATCGGGCTCGCCTCCCGCGGGCGAACGCGCCGACGTGGAGATGCGAAAGCTCGAGGCAAAACTTCGCTGGATCGCGCGAACCTCCTCCGAGGTGAGCGTGGCCGGCCTACCCCCGCCGCTGGCCGCCGAGGTTCTCCGCAGCGACTGTCTGGCGCGCGCCGTCTTCGATGCGCCCGCCGCTTTCGCCGATTTGCAGGCGCGCTATCCCGACCTCGTCCCGTTCATCGATTTCCCCTCGGTTGCGGCGGCGGCTCAACAACTGGGGCATGCGGCGGCCCCCATCGATTCCGTGCGCTTCGAGATCGTGCGCAAAATCGGCGCGGGCGGCATGGGCCAAGTCTACGAAGCGATCGACCGAGAGCAAGGGATGACGGTGGCGCTCAAAACCATGACGCGCACTCGCGCCGTCGACTTGTTCCGTTTCAAACAGGAGTTTCGCGCCCTCTCGGGCATCGTCCATCCCAACTTAGTCCGGCTCTTCGAACTGGTTTCCGACGGCCGCCAGTGGCTCTACACCATGGAGTTGATCGACGGAATCGATTTCCGGCGCTGGGTGCGGCACGTTCCGCGCGGCCTCGCGGCCTCCGCGACTTCGGAATCCGCCGCCACCGTCACTTTGATCGCGAGCGAAGCGCCGCTCTCGGACAGTTCCACGCCCATCCCCGACACCGCGTATCGCGCGGATTTCGTGCGCTTGCGGGACGCGCTTCGCCAGTTGGCGGCCGGCGTCCATGCGGTGCACCTGCACGGCAAGTTGCATCGCGACCTGAAACCGTCGAACGTTCTGGTGCAACCCGACGGGCGCGTGGTCGTCCTCGATTTCGGACTGGTGAAGGATATTGCCGACGCATTCGCTCCCGCCGCGCCGGGACTGGTCCGCAAGCAGATCGCCGGATCGGCTCTCTACATGTCGCCGGAGCAGGCTTCCGGAAAGAGCGAAGGGCTTACGCCCGCCAGCGACTGGTACTCCGTCGGCGTGATGTTGTTCGAAGCGCTCACTGGCACGTTCCCATTCGCCGGCCGCGACGCGATGGACCGCAAGCGGCGCGAAAGCGCTCCCCGCCCCGAAACGCTCGCGCCGGAAACGCCGCCCGATCTGGCGAACTTATGCGCGCGCTTGCTCGATCGCGATCCGGCGAAACGCCCCACCGGCGCCGCGTTACTCGAAGAGTTGAAGACCGGGGCCGAAGCGCCCGAGGAGATCGCCGGGTCTGGGCCGTTCGTGGGCCGCGAAGCGCAACTGGCAAAACTCGGCGAAGCGTTGACCGCGCTGCGGCTCGGCCGTTCCAGCGTGGTGCACGTGTACGGCTCGTCGGGCGCCGGCAAAAGCGTCCTGGTGCAGACGTTCTTGCGGACCGTACGTTCTTTCGACCGCACGCTGATTCTGCCGGCCCGCTGCTACGAACAAGAGTCGGTGCCCTACAAAGCGCTGGACAGCTTGATCGACGCGATCACCGTGTTTCTGCTGAGCCTGCGGGCGGGCGAAGCGGCGAGTCTGCTGCCCGATTCGATCGGCGCGTTAGCCGCCGTGTTTCCCGTTCTCTCGCGCGTCCCCGCCGCACAGCAAGCCCCGCGCCCCTCCGCCGCCGACCCTTTGGAGTTACGCCGCGCCGCATTCTCCGCGTTGCGCGATTTACTCGGCAAGATTGGCGCGCGCCGCCTGTTGATCGTCCATATCGACGACCTGCAGTGGGGCGACTCCGATAGCGCCGGCGTACTCGCCGAGTTGCTCGCCTCGCCCGGGCCGCGCCTGCTGCTGCTTGCCTCCTATCGCGCCGAGCATCGGGACACCGCGCCGTGCGTTCGCGCGCTGCCGCGGCCTGGCGCGCCGAATGCGATTCGCGTGGACGAGGTGGAGGTCGCCCCTCTCGACCCAAACGAATCGACGCGCTTGGCGGCGGAACTTCTCGGCCCAGACCGCGCGGGCGACGCCCAACGCATCGCCGCCGAGTCGGGCGGCCTGCCGTTCTTCATCTTCGAACTCGCGCGCCACTCCCCCGGCGGATCCGCGTCCGGAACCTTAGACGACGCCTTGTGGGCGCGGGTGGCAAAGCTGCCGGACGACGCGCGGAAGCTGCTTGAGGCGATCGCCGTCGCGGGCCGTCCGCTGGCTTTGCGGCACGTCTATCGCGCCGCGGCGGTGCCCCCGGCGGGATTGCCGGGGGTCGAGATTCTGCGCGCCGGATCGCTGGTGCGCCGCTCCGGCCCCGGGCTCGATGGCGTCGTCGAGGCGTTTCACGACCGGGTTCGGGAAACGGTAGCGGCGCGCGTCGGCGAAGAGGACCGCCGCCGTTATCATCTGGAACTGGCGCAGTCCTTCGAATCCGAAGGCGAAGCCGATCCCGAAATCGTCGCGATTCATTATCGCGGGGCGGGCGAAGCGGGCCAAGCCGCCGCCTATCTCGAGCGCGCGGCCGCACAAGCCGATGCGGCGCTGGCTTTCGACCGGGCGGCGCGCCTTTATCGCGAGGCGATCGATCTGGCGCGGCCCCAAGGTGCGGACGAACGCCGCTTGCGGAAATCGCTCGCCGAAGCGTTGGCGAAAGCGGGCCGCGGCGCGGAAGCGGCGCGCGAGTACCGCCGCGCGGCGGAGGTAGCGGCGGACGAAGAATCGTTCCGTTTGCGGGAACGCGCGGCCTATCAGTTCTGCGTCAGTGGATTGATCGACGAAGGGCGGCAGACGTTCGGCGGAGTGCTGCGGCATCTGGGCCTGCGCCTGCCATCGTCGCGCCGCGCCGCTCTCTTCGGCTTACTGCGGCGCCGTTTATGGCTCACGATTCGCGGATTGCGTTTTCGCCGCCGCGCCGAAAGCGATGTGCCGCGCGGAGACCTGGACCGGATCGACTTACTCTGGTCCGTCACCGGCGGACTCACGATGATCGATCCGATTCCCGGAGCGGAGTGTCAGGCCCAGCACCTGCTGCTTTCGTTACGCGCCGGTGAGCCGAAGCGTCTGTTGCGAGCGATGGCCTGGGAAGCCACGCACGTATCGATGATCGGCCGAAGTCAACGCGACCGGGCGGCGCATCTGCTCTCGGAGGCGGAAAAGCTCGCCGCCGAATTCGACGATCCGTATTCTCGCGGGTTGCTCGCCCTTTCCGGCTGCGTCGCCGCCTATTTCCTCGCCGAACCCGCCCGGTGCCTTGAGTTGGGCGACCGCGGCGCGGCGATCTTCCGGGACGAATGCGCGGGCGCGGCCTGGGAACTCGATCAATGCCAGGCTTTCGGTTATTGGGCTTGCTACTACCAAGGCGGCCTAACGGAACTTGGCCGGCGGCACGACGCGCTTCTGCGCACGGCGCGCGAACGCGGCGCGAGGTTGGCGGAGTCGCAACTGACTACCTTCGCCGGACCCTTCGTTTGGCTCGCCCGCGACGATCCGCGCGCCGCCTGGGACGCCGTAGCGCGGGTGAGCGAATACTGGGCGCAAGTGGAGTATCAGGTGTATCACTTCACGCTTCTAACGGCGCGCAGCCAGATTCTCCTGTACGAAGGCCGCGCCGCCGAAGCGCTCGAAATGGTGGACCGCGAGTGGGAATCGGTCAAAAGGGCGCTGCTTCTCCACGTCGAGCTAGTCGCCATCTACATGCACTTCTTGCGCGCCCGGTGCGCGCTCGCGGCGGGTAACTTCGAGCGAGCCGAACGGGACAGGCGATCGCTAGCCCGGATCGGCACGGAGTTCGCCGAAGCGTGCGCGGCTCAGATCGAAGCGGCGCTGGCTTGGCGCGATGGACTCGGAGACGCCGCGAATCTCAAGCTCTCCCGCGCCGTCGAACTCTTCGAAAGAACCGGCTTTGGGCTGTTCGCGCGCACTGCCGCCTACCGCCGCGCCCAACTCGCGGGCGACGCAACGCTCGAACTGGACTGGATGCGTTCGCAGGGAATCGTCGACCCGGAACGGTTGGCGTCGGTCAACGCGCCCGGTCTGGCTTGACGCCCGAGTAAATGGCGTAGCCCCAAAGACCGGCGCGGATCGTGCGGTACTGGTAGTAGCTGGCGCGCACGTTCGCCGTCTGGCGTTCCGAGCGCCAACCCATCGCCGTCGCAAACCCCGAAAACGGCAGCGCAATCAAGCTCGCTTTGTAGAGCCGCCGCGACGAGCGCATCACGTGCGGAGTAATGTTTTCGGACGTAACGCCGTCGAATCCGATTTCGGACATCCAATCGCGAAACTCGCCGTAACCCGCCAAGTGAGGAATCGCCCAACCGTCCAGCCAAATCTGCATCTCGCGAGCGGCATGGGCGTCCAGCCCGGTTAGAAACTGCACGAAGTCGCCCACCACGATCCGCCCGCCCGGCCTGAGCACGCGATACGCCTCCGCGAGAAACGCTTTCTTGTCGTCGGAATGGCACACGCTTTCGAGCGCCCAGACGACGTCGAACGACTCGGCGTCGAAGCCGGTACCGCAGTAGTTTCGCTTCTCGAAATCGACTAAGTGCGCAAGGCCGCGGGCGCGGCATTCGGCCCGCGCGACTTCGAGATGCAAAGGCTGTATGTTGATTCCCGTTACCCGCGCTCCGGTCCGGCTCGCGATGAAAAACGAACTTCCGCCCACGCCGCAACCCGCGTCGAGCGTTCGATCCGTCGGGCCGATCTTCGTTCGCCGCAGCATCTGGCGATTCATATTCTCCACCGCCGAACGGTGATCGGTGTGTTCGGCGTCGAAGTAGCCGAAATGAATACACAAGTTGCGGTGTGAGCGCCACACCACGCGATAGTCCACGTGGCATTCGTTGTAGTAACGCTCGACCGCTTCGACGCTCATCGCCTAACTCGCCGCCGCCGCGCGGCTCTTCCCGCCGCCGGACAACTCCCAAATCAGAGCGTCCGCCTTCTTCGCGACTTCGAAAATCGCCGGCGATTCGTAGGGCCAAATCGCGCAGCGCTCGGCCTTCGACCCCTCCGCTTCGAGGATGCCGTTCACCGCCCGCCTGCCGTTCTCGTTCGCGCCCTCCATCGTCGCGAGCTGCGTGAAATTATTCACGTAGTCGGACGCGAGAAACAGATTCCGGACCCCCGTCGCCGCCTCCGGGCGCAACTTCAGCGAACCGACGACGTTAATCAGCAGCGGCTCGATATTCTCGTCGCGAGTTTCGCTCATCTTTCCAAAAACGATGTCGGGATCGAGATGCCAGCCGAGCAACTCCGCGTCCTCCAACTGCTTTTGCCCGCCCTCGTCCAAGTGAGCCTTAAGTTGCGCCCAACACTCGTTCTTAATCTCTTCGGCCGTGCAATCTTCGGCGGGCTTGAACACCACTTTGTCCCCCGGCGTCTTCCAGTCGGAAACGTCGATCGACAAGATTCCCTTCACTTTGCCGTTCCCGTAACGGCTCAAATCGACGCCATTCCAGAACTGGTGTTGAGAGATCGAAGTCAGCGCCCAATTCGAATCGGCGTAGATCGTGTGGCCGTGGATCACCGGAACATCGGCGCTCAGGTAGAACTGAATGCCATTCATCCATTCGACCTTCAGTTGTCGGATCGTCGCTAACTTCGGATCCGCCGCGAGCAGATCCGGACTGAGCAGCGCCGCCATCTTTTCCGCCGGGATCGCGGACACGAAATAATCGGCGGTCACGTCGCGCTTCGCCCCGCCCGAGGACACCGTCGCGGACACTACCTCCCGGCCGCTCAAGTTGAACGATTCGAGCGTCGTCCCCAAATGCATCCGAACGCCCTTAGCCTGCAAATAATCGGTCCAGGGCCGAATCCACTGATCGTTGGTCGGGCCGTTCAACACACGATCCACTTGGACGCCGGGAGTCATCATGTTGTAGAGCAATTGCAGAAGCATCGTGCCCACAGTGCGCGTACTCGACACTTTGGCCTGCATCGCGACTAACGACCGTGTGAGCCCCTGCGCGACGAACTTCTGATACGGCACACCGCGTTGTTCCGCTTCGACGAAGTCCCACCACGGGATCAGGTCGTATTCCTCGTCCAACCGCTCTTGACAGCTACACGCCAGCTTGAGTAACTGCCCCGCGAAAAACGCGACGTTATCGAGGCCCACTCCCAAGTGCGCCCCGAAAATCGAGTGCATCGCCTCTTTCCACTCGTCGATCGTATCCGGGAAATTCACCGGAGCCATGAACGGCGGACCGTCCTCGCGATACAGCGCGAACTGCGTAGTCGGAACCAAATTATCGAGCACGCCGTTGGCGTTTCCCGGATACGGAATGCGGCTCATCGTGTCGGGGATGTGCTTGTAGAAGCCGGGGAAGAAGCGGAACCCATGCTCGCCCGGTAAGTCCAAGCGCCCATCGACGCCCGTTCCCGGAGCGCCCATGCTGCGCGCCTTGCCGCCCCACAACGCCGGCTTGACATCGTAAATCTCAACCTCGAAACCGCGTTCGATCGACTCGTGCGCCGCGGTCAACCCGCCGACGCCGCCGCCGAAAATCGCCACTTTTGGCATTCTTTCTCCCACCCTGCGTTCCAGGGACTTGCGCAAGACTAGCACAGCGCCGCCCTTTTTCGCCGGTCTTACACTTGTCCTTGGCTCCTCGCAATTTGGGATATACTCCCCGGAGATTTTCGGTCGCGAGGGAACCATGTCGAATTTCCGATTGCCGGTTTTAGCTGCGCTCGGCGCGGCGAGCGTTTGGGGCCAAGGCGAGCGGGCCACCGTAACGGGATCCGTGACGGACTCCTCGGCGGCCATTATCGTCGGCGCAAAGGTCACGTTGTCGAATACCGCCACCAATGTCGTCACCCGCACTACGACGAATGCGGCGGGACTTTACTACGTGACCTCGCTCAATCCCGGCCGTTACGAGCTACGTGTTGAGCAAACCGGATTCCGGCCCGCCGTGGTGAGCGACATTCAATTGGGCGCGGGATCGACGGCCACCTTCGATCTGTCGCTGGAAGTCGGCACGGTCGCCGAAGCGATCGAAGTGAAAGCCTCGGCCGTCCTGCTCGAATCGCAAACCACGGCGCTCGGCAAGGTGATGCAAAGCTCGACGATCAACAGCATGCCGTTGATCGGACGTAACGTTCTGCAGTTGGTCTCGCTACTGCCCGGCGTCACGCCTGTGGGCGGCGACACCAATGGCGACGCCACCAATGCGAAGATGAGCGGCGGCCTCGCGCGCGATAACGGAATCCTCACCGACGGCGGCGAGAGCCGCGCCACCGTGAATTCCAAGAGCGCGTTCACTGTGCCCATGGAATCCGTATCCGAGTATCGCGTCGATACCGCCACTTACTCGGCGGAGTTCGGACGCGCGGCCGGCGGGGTGGTGAACGTTGTGACTAAGTCGGGCACTAATACGTTTCACGGCTCGCTCTACGAGTACTTTCGCAACGACGTATTGAACGCCAATAGCTGGACGAACAATCGGGCCAACGTCAACCGCGGCGTGCTGCGCCGCAACGAATACGGCGGTTCGCTCGGCGGACCGGTGATTCGCAATCGCACGTTTTTCTTCGGTAACTACGAACGGCTCAACCAGCGCAGCCCGATTCAATCGTTGAATCATGTGCCGTCGCCTCTCCAGCGCGCGGGCGACTTCAGCCAGACGCTCGATCCCTCCTCGCGCACCGTGATTGTTTACGACCCCGCCACCACCGGCCCCGACCCCACGAACCCTTCGCGGATCGTGCGCTCGCCGTTCCCCGGCAACCGCGTCCCCGCAAATCGGATCAACGCCGTTTCGCGCAATGTCCTGCCCTACTGGCCCGCGGCGAATCGTCCCGGCGAGGGTCCGGCCCAGTTCAATAATTTCTTCACCACGGCCAGCCGCGCCACGGATAACGACTTGTTCATCGCCCGGATCGATCACACGTTGAACGACCGCCATCGTCTCTTTGGACGCTACAACGGGCGCAAAAGTACATCGTTCACAAACGGTCTCGACGACTCTTTGATTGCGCTAGTGCCGCAAACGATCGGCTCCACACCGGCTCACAGCGCTCTCATCAGCGCCACGTCCACCTTCACGCCGTCGCTGCTCGGCGAACTCCGGCTGAGCTACACGCGCATCCAAAATTTGTCCGAGTTCGACGGCAAAGGTTTCGATGTCGCTTCTCTCGGTTTTCCGGATTCTGTAAATCGCGCCATTGGCTACAACACGTTTCCGAACATTAGCGTTTCTCAGTACACCGTCGGCACGGGATTGTCGGTCACTAGCGGCAGTTCCGCCGAATTCAGCGGTCTCAATGGCGCTAATAAAAGTCAAACTCCACAGGACACCTGGCACGTGCAATATCACATGACTTACTTGCGCAATCGCCAGAAGTTCAAGTTCGGCGTCGAAGGCCAATTACTCCGCCTGAATACCTTCACGACAAACAGCCCGGCGGGCGCATACTTCTTCGACCGCCTTTATACGCAAGGTCCCGACCCGAACACCCGAAGCTCCACCGGCGGCCATGGCTTCGCGAGTTTCTTGCTCGGCGTACCCGTGTCGAACCGCTTGAGTTTCGATCCGTCGCTCGCTCTCTATCGCCGCTATTTCGCCGTGTACTTCCAGGACGATATCCAGATCACTAAAAATCTCACCGCGAATATCGGCCTGCGCTACGAATACACGCAACCTTGGGCCGAAAAATGGGGGCGTGTCGGTTACTTCGATTTCGACGGAATCGAGCCTACCACCGGACTCAAAGGCACCTACCGGCGGCTGAAACCGGGCGAGTTCCAGACCGATCCGCAACGGACAAACTTCGGCCCGCGCGTCGGCTTGGCCTATCGTTGGGGCGCGAAAACGGTGCTCCGCGCCAGTGGAGGTATCTTCTACGCCGCCTCGGACACGCTGAACGCCGGCGTCTCCGATTGGGGCAACGGCGAGTTCACGTTATTCGAAGGCGGCTTAGGCGCGCCCAGTCCTTACCCCAATACGCCGCCCCCCGGCGGTTCGTGGTCGAATCCTTTCGCCGCCGGTCTGCCCCGCCCCAACGCCGACAGCACGTTCGCGGGCCAGAATCTGCGCACCTTCAACCGCTACCATCCGTTGCCGAACGTCGCCAATTGGACCTTCAATATTCAGCGCATGATCACGTCCACCATCATGGTGCAGGCGGGTTACGTAGGGAACAAAATCACCCGAGTCGCGCAGAATCGTTTCTATAACCAAAACGATCCTCTCCTGCTGCCCCTCGGCTCTCAGTTACTGGAAAACGTAGCGAACCCCTTCTTCGGCAAGATCACCACCGGCAATCTCAGCTTCTCCACGGTGCAGCGGCGTCAATTGCTGCGCCCCTATCCGCAGTATCTGCAAGTGTTGATCCCGCGCGACGGTTACGGCGACGCCAATTACCATGGCTTGCAATTACAAGTCGACAAACAGTACAGCCAGGGGTTGAGCTTGTCCGCGTCGTACACCTTCTCGAAGACCATCGCCAATGTCTTCGAATCGGACGCCACGGAAGCCTTCCCGCACAACGCGCGCTACAACCCGGATTACAGCCGTACCGTCGAACCGAACGACATCCCGCACCGCTTCGTCGCCAGCTATGTGTACGAACTGCCGTTCGGCAAAGGCAAGCGGTTTGTGTCGAATGGATTCGCCGCCGCCCTCATCGGCAACTGGCAGGTGAGCGGGATTACGGTATTCCAAAGCGGGACCCCGCTTCGCATCGCCGCTCCGGACACCACCAACCTTTACGACTTCTCGCTCAGCGTCGGGCGCGCCAACCGGCTCAAAGACCCCGCGCTGCCCGCCGATCAGCGCACCACGGCGCGCTATTTCGATACCAGCGCGTTCGCGGCCGCGCCCGCCTACACGTTGCCCACGGATTCCGTGACGCAGCCGCGCCTACGCAACTACGGGCGGCGCAACTGGGATTTCGCGATCGTGCGCAGCCAGCCGATTAAGGAGCGCTTCACGCTACAACTCCGCGCCGATATCACGAACTTTTTCAACACGCCCGCGCTCACGCTGGGCACGGGGTCGAGCGTCACCATCGGGACGCCGCAATTCGGGCAAGTGTTAACGGGCGGAGCGCCGCGCAACGTACAGTTGGCCTTGCGGCTGCAATTCTAGTTGTTGAAACTCAGGCGCGAGCCATGTAGCTGCCGTCGACGGTCGAGACCTTGATCTTCTCGCCCTCGTTGATGAACGGCGGTACGGTGACGATCAAACCCGTTTCCATCTTCGCCGGTTTGCCGACGTTCGACACGCTGGCGCCCTTGATGCCGGGCTCCGTTTCGACCACGGTCAAATCGACGGTGGGCGGCAGTTCCACGGAAATCGGATTGCCCTCGTAAAAGGTCACCGCGACCTTCATGTTGGCGATCAGATAATCGGTCGAATCGCCCAGCAAATCCTTCGACAGGTGAATCTGCTCGTAGGATTCCGTATTCATGAAGTAATAATCGTCGCGCTCGGCGTAAAGGTACTCCATCTCCTGCTCGTCGAGCGACACTTTGTCTACCGAATCCGACGACGAATACCGGTGCTCGAACGCCGAGTTGTTTTTCAAGTTACGCAGCTTCACTTGGACGAAAGCGCGCAGGTTACCCGGCGTGCGGTGCGTAGCCGATAGCACCGAGTGCAACTCGTTGTTGAACTTAATCACCATGCCGGGGCGTAGGTCGTTTGCTTGCATAGAATTCGGGGAAACTTCAGTCTAGCAGAGTGCTAGTTTAGAAGACGGAACATGCGCATTCTCGTAGTGGAAGACGAAAAGCGGATCGCCGATTTCGTCGGACGGGGCCTCGAAAGCGCGGGATACGCCGTCGATACGGCGCTCGACGGCTCCACCGGCCTCGAAATGGCCCACGCCACCGAGTACGATCTCGTCGTGCTGGACATGATGCTGCCCGATATGGACGGGCTGAAGGTACTCGAAAAGCTTCGCAACCGCAAGGTCTCGCCGCCGGTCCTCGTGCTTTCGGCGCGCGGCGGCGTGGACGACCGGGTCAAAGGTCTCGAAGTCGGCGCCGACGACTATCTCACCAAGCCGTTTGCGTTTGTGGAACTGCTGGCGCGCGTTCGCGTGCTGTTGCGGCGCGGGCAGCCCACGCCGGAACGCCTGCAAGTGGGAGACCTTACGCTCGATTGCATCCGCCGCAAAGTGACGCGCGACGGCCAGCCGGTCGATCTCGCGCCCAAAGAATTTTCGATCCTCGAATACATGATGCGGAACCGCGGACGCCCGCTTTCCCGCACCATGATCGTCGAGCATGTCTGGGACATGGATTACGACGGCCTCACCAATATCGTCGATGTGTACATCCGGCACCTGCGCGCCAAGATCGACGACAATTTTCCGGTAAAGCTGATCCAAACGGTACGCGGAATCGGCTACATGCTGGAGGCGCCCGAAAAGCCCGCCGAGGCCGGAGCGTAACGTGTCGTTGCCGGCGCCAGGGCCGGAGCCCGGACCGGGGCCGGAGCCCACGCCCGCGCCGCAAGCCGGAGGCCAAATCACCAAGTGGCTGCGATTCCGGCTCGCCGCCAGCTACGTCCTCTTCGTTTCCCTGTTGCTGACGGGCGTCGGCGCCCTGTTCCGTCAGGTGCTGGGCTCGATCTTGAACGATCAGGTGACCGAGATTCTCGAAGAGGAGTGGGGCGCGATGCGCGGCTACATGAAAATCCAGCGCGAGCGGCCCGTCTGGACCTACGACCGCGACGATCCCGAACAAGCGTTCATCGTCGAGCGTCTGCGGCGGATTCTCTTGATTGCCGGAAGCTCCGGCGCGCCGCTCGAAATTTCGGCGCAGTTCGCCCTCCTGGAACGCGAGCCGCCGGAGAGCGTTCGCGAGCGGCTCAAATCCGGGCGCAGCGGCCTGGAAATCCGGCGCGGGCCCGGCGGCGTGCCTTATCTGGTGCGATACGGCGTGGTGATCGACGAGAAAAAGCCTTACTTCGTCGCCATCGGCCGGTCGCTGGCCGGAAACTCCGCCGTGTTGCGGCGTTTCACCACGTACTACTTTGCCAGCCTGCCCGCGATTATCCTGGCTTCCGCTCTGCTCGGTTGGTTCGTGTCGAAACGCGCGCTCACGCCGTTGACCGAGCTCGCGCGATCCACCGAGGCTATTTCCAGCTCGAATCTTAATGTCCGCCTTCCCTCGCGCGGCGCGGGCGACGAGCTCGATCACTTGGTGGCCACCTTTAACCGCATGGTGGGACGGCTGGAGGAATCGTTCCGCCAGACACGCCAGTTTTCCACCGACGTCAGCCACGAGTTGCGAACCCCGCTCACCGTCATTCGCGGGCAACTGGAAGTCGCCATGATGACCGCGAACTCCACCGAGCAGTACCGCGAAGCGATCCTCCAGGCTCTCGACGGCGTCGAGCGTTTGTCGAACACGGTCCGCGCCTTGCTCCACTTGTCGCAAGCCGAAAGCGGCCAGTTGACGCTGCAGAAAACCGGCGTCGATTTACGTTCGATGGCCGCCGACATGTGCGAACAGTTCCGCGTTCTGGCCGAGGCCGGCCGCGTCTCGCTCGAAACGCGCTTGAGCGATTGCGTTGTTGAGGCGGACCGCCTGCAAATGGAGCGGCTGCTTTCGAACCTTCTGTCGAACGCGATCAAGTACACGCCCGCCGGGGGCGAAGTCCGCGTGGAAGTGGCCCGGCGCGGCCCCGAAGCGGAAATCGTCGTCGCCGACACCGGCCAAGGCATCCCCGAAGAGGCGCTGCCGCACATCTTCGACCGTTTTTATCGGGTTCCGCAAGCGGCCGCCGATCCCGAAAAAGGACTGGGACTCGGCTTAAGTTTCGTCGCTTGGATCGTGCGCGCGCACGGCGGCCGAATCGATGTCCAAAGCGCCTTGGGGCGGGGAACCAGATTTACGGTGCGGTTACCGGGAGCGAAAGCCCCCGTTGCGGCTAAAGTTTGGGAGGAGAAGGAGGTTTATGGCGTTTGAGATTGGGGAGCGCGAGCGCGAAGGCGTCAAAGTTTTGGACGTCGAGGGCAAACTCGTGCTGGGCGGCGCCGCTTCGGACATGCGGGAGAAGCTGCGCGCGCTGCAAGCGGCGGGCGTCCGGCAGGTGGTGCTGAATCTCGCCGGCTGCGAATACATCGACTCTTCGGGATTGGGCGCCCTGGTCATGGCCGCCACATCCATGCAACGGGCGGGCGGAGCGCTGAAGCTTCTCAACCTGAATAAGCGGAATCTCGAGTTAATGGTGGTGACGAAGCTCACCACCGTGTTCGAGATGTTCAACGACGAGATGGACGCCGTGAACAGCTTCTTCCCGGACCGCAAAATTCAGCGCTTCGATATCCTGGAGTTCGTAAGGCAACAAGAGAAGGAATGAAAGCGGATCTCCTCGAAGAAGGCGCCGCCGCGCCCGAGTTCGAACTCGCCGGTCCGGACGGCGGACGCGTGACGCTCGAAGCGCTGCGCCGCGGCGGCCCGGTGGTTCTGGCGTTCTACAAGGTGAGCTGTCCGGTTTGCCAGATGACGTTTCCGTATTTCGAGCGGCTTTCGAAATCGGGCGGGCTCCGCTTTTTCGGTATCGGGCAAGACCACGCGGGCGCGGTAAAGAGCTTCGAGGCGAAGTTCGGAATTACGTTTCCGACGCTGCTCGATACCGAGGCCTCGGGCTATCCGGTGTCGAACGCCTACGGAATTTCGCACGTCCCCACGGCGTTTTTGATCGAGCCGGACGGCGCGGTTTCCTGGGTGATGGAAGGTTTCTCGAAAGCGCGGATGCTTGAGCTCGCCGAACGCGCCGCGCTTCCCGTCTTTCGGCCGGGCGAATACGTCCCCGAGTGGAAGAGCGGCTGAAGCTCGAAAAACTAAAGCTCCCGGCGGGAGCGGAAACTAGCTCCCGAAGGGAGCGTCGAGTAATCTAGTAACTGACGATGGCACTGATCAAGGATGTGTTGAGCGCCGCCGGCGCGATCACGAAAGGCATGGGCATCACCTTCGGCGAGATGCTCCGCCCGACGATCACCGAAGATTATCCTGACGTGCCGCCGAACTTCCAGGAACGCTTCCGGGGCGGGCACGTTCTGCAACGCGACGAAAACGGTCTCGAAAAGTGCGTGGCCTGCTTCCTCTGCGCCGCCGCTTGCCCTTCCGATTGCATCTACATCGAAGCCGCCGAAAACACCGACACCCTGCGGATCTCGGGCGGCGAGCGGTACGCCAGCGTCTACAACATCGATTACAACCGCTGCATTTTTTGCGGATTTTGCGTGGAAGCGTGCCCCACCGACGCCATCACCCATGGCCATGCGTTTGAGCTCGCCAGCTACAACTCCGCCAGCCTGATCAAGCGCAAGGAAGACATGCTAACCCAAGTGCCCGTTAAGGTGCCCAAAATACCCCAACTAGGGGCCGATTAGGTGCATTAAACGCACGAAAAAGGCCCGCCGAAGCGGACCTTTTCGAACCGGGTCTTCCCCGGCGATGTAAATGGGAGAATCGATTTCAACGGAAACTGCAACCGCGGAAATCTTGTGTGCTTTGAAGTTTATGACCAGCGGGCGCGTGAGTCAACAGAAAATCGGCCCGGCGAAAAATCGCCTGTAAACTACTGTTCTTCAATAGTTTACTGACTTGGTTCCAGAAGTACCATCGTTGAAAAAACGCCTCAAAACCCGGTGGAAATATTGTGGAAAACCACTCTAACCGGGACTAGAGACGGCACTTACGAACTGCGCTCAACGGTCGCTCAGGTCGAGAGTTTGAAAGGCCCCGGAATCCACGCCTTTGCGGGCGGTGGCAATCCGGAATCCGCCCACAAGCAGCCCGCCCGCCAGGCATAGTCCCAGCAGGATTCCCGCTAAAGCGAAGATACTAAGCAGCATATTCGCCGCATCCTTGGCCGGCTTGATCGGGTTCGCCTCGTTCTCCATCAGCACCGCGCGGTACTGGATCGTCTTCAAGATCGCTTCCGCCCGGGCGTTCACGGAAGTGCCCTCCACGGGCCGTAGAATGGCCACCAGCGGGCCGGAACGGTGGATGGAGGGCGCGTAGTGGCTCAATTCCGCCGCCTTCAGACGGGCGATTTGCGGCGTCGGATAGCGAAAGATCGCGAGCGTCGCTTCGCTTAGCTTGGCCAGTTGAATCTCGACGCCGAAATCCAGGCCTGCGGCTTCGCTCGAAATTTCCGGCAGAAACGCCTTAAGCGATTGCGGTCCAAGCACATAGCGTTCCGAGTTCGGAGCCGTCCCCTTGGGTAGGTAATCCGGCAGCGAGGTAACCGGCGGTTCCCGGAACCCCGGAAGGTCGGCGAAAAGTTGATCGATTTCCGAACCGGACAGCCGCGAGCCTTCAATTCGCACCAGATAGTTGCCCTTGGCCGCCACCATGACGTTCGGCGACGCGGCGATCTGGCTTGCGCCCTTAACCGGTTTCGCGTCGGCCGGACGCTGCCACTGCCACGCGGCAACCGAACCGGTAGCGTCTTTGAACTGCCATGCAGTCGCGTTGAAGGTACGCGCCCCCGCCGAATACTCGGCCCGCTCCTGGGTGATCAGGCCGTACTCCTGCCACAGCGCCGGATTTTCGAGCGTGGCCCGGCGCGGCTCCCCTTGCCGGGCGAATTCCTGCAACGCGGGCGGCCAAATCGCCGCGTTGATCGACAAAGGAAGAAGGATCAGGCCGAGACGCCGTGGCATTTCTTGTATTTCTTCCCGCTGCCGCACCAGCAAGGATCGTTACGGCCGAGTTTCACCGTATTGACAACCGGCGCGGGCGCTTTGTTCCCGCCGCTCGAATCGCCGCCCACAAACTGCAGAGCCGCCATTTCCTTTTCCTTTTTCCGCTGAATCGAACGGGCGAAATCGGTGACGGCGTGCTGCGCGGCGGAAACTTGCGCGGGCTCGGGCTCCGGCTCGAAACCGGCCGCCTCCCCGCCCTCTTCGCCGTCCGTGTCGAACGGCAGCGCGACGCGCCCCGTATCGCGGTCGGCGAGTTGGAAGGTGAACACGTGCTGCACCGTCTGGTCCTCGATGCGGTCCATCATCTGCTCGAACAGTTTGAAGGATTCTTTCTTGTACTCGATCAGCGGGTCTTTTTGGCCGTAGGCCCGCATGCCGATGCCTTCCTTCAGATGGTCCATCGACAACAGGTGGTCTTTCCACTGGTCGTCGATGACGTTGAGCATGATGATGCGCTCGGTGTCGCGCATCAACTCGGGGGTCACCACGCGCTCGCGCTCCTGGTAACGCGCGACGACGCGGTCGCGGACGAAATCTTCGATTTCCGCGCGCGTTAAGCCGCCCAACTGCGCCGGATCGATCCGCACCTGAAATTGAGTTAGCACGTCCGACTGCAACTCCACCAGCTCCCACATCGAAGGATGCACGTTTTCGGGACACCGCAGATCGACGAAATTCGCGACGATGCCGTCGATCATTTCGAGGATGCGTTCCTTCTGATCCGCGCCTTCGAGCAGCCCCCGCCGCATGCCGTAAATCGCGGTGCGCTGCTTCGACATCACGTCGTCGTACTCGAGCAGGTGCTTGCGGGCCGCGAAGTTCTGCGCTTCGACGGCCTTCTGGGCGGCGGCGATGCGTTTGGTAATCAGTCCGGATTCGATGGGTTCGTCCTCGGTCATGCCGAGCCGGAGCATCAGGTTCTGGATGCGCTCGCCGCCGAAGATGCGGAGCAAATCGTCTTGCAACGAAAGGAAAAACCGCGACGCTCCGGGGTCGCCCTGCCGGCCCGCGCGTCCGCGCAACTGATTGTCGATCCGGCGCGACTCGTGCCTTTCGGTGCCGACGATGTAGAGCCCGCCCGCCGCGCGCACCTCTTCGCGCTCGGATTCGGTTTCGGCGCGGAAGCGGGCCATGAGCGCGTCCCATTCCGCGCGTTCCGGCGTGCCGAGCGCGGCGATCTGGTAGCGGTCCGGGTCCTTCGACTGCTTCCGCAGCGCTTCCTTGGCCATGAACTCCGGATTGCCGCCCAGCAAAATGTCGGTGCCGCGGCCCGCCATGTTAGTCGAGACGGTCACCGCGTTCTTGCGGCCCGCCTGCGCGACGATGAACGCCTCGCGCTCGTGATTTTTCGCGTTCAGCACCTCGTGCTTCACGCCCATCTTCTTGAGGACGCCCGAGAGGCGCTCGGACTTCTCCACCGAAATCGTGCCTACCAGTACGGGCTGGCCTTTCTCATGGGCGGCCTTAATCTCTTTCGCCGCGTTGCGGAACTTCTCTTCCTCGGTTCGATAGACGATGTCGATCGCGTCCTTACGGACCACGGTTTTGTTCGGCGGAATCTCCAGTACGTCGATCTTGTAGGTCTTGCCGAACTCGGCCGCCTCGGTCATCGCCGTACCGGTCATACCCGCGAGTTTCTTGTAAAGGCGGAAGTAGTTCTGGAAGGTGATCGTCGCCAGCGTCTGATTTTCGCGCTGAATTTTGACGCCCTCTTTCGCCTCGACGGCTTGATGCAGACCGTCGGACCAGCGGCGGCCCGGCATCAGGCGGCCCGTGAATTCGTCGACGATTACGACCTCGGGTTCGCCGTCCTCGCCGGGCTGGACCAGATAATCCTTGTCGCGGTGGTAGAGCACGTACGCGCGCAAGGCTTGCTGCACGTGGTGGTTAATTTCCAGGTTCTCGGCGTCGTAGAGGTTGCCGCAGCCTAGCAGTTTCTCGACCTTCAGAACGCCCTCTTCCGTGAGCGCGCAACTGCGGTGCTTTTCGTCCACCGTATAGTCGCCGGTGGTGTACTTTTCGCCCGGCTCCTTGCCCTCGATCACCTCGCCGCGAATCAGCTTGGGGATGATGCGGTTGATCCGGTAATACTTGTCGGTCGATTCTTCGCTCGGCCCCGAAATGATGAGCGGGGTACGCGCTTCGTCGATCAGGATCGAGTCCACTTCGTCGACGATGGCGAAGTTATGCGGGCGCTGCACGCATTGCGCGATCGAGAATTTCATGTTGTCGCGCAAGTAGTCGAAGCCGAACTCGTTGTTGGTGCCGTAGGTGATGTCGCACGAGTAGGCCTCGCGCCGCTCGGCGTCGGTAAGGTTGTGAACGATGACGCCGACGGACAGTCCGAGGAATTTGTAGAGCCGGCCCATCCATTCCGAGTCGCGGCGGGCGAGGTAATCGTTGACCGTGACCACATGGACGCCTTTGCCTTCCAAGGCGTTCAGATACACGGGTAACGTAGCGACCAGCGTCTTGCCTTCGCCGGTTCGCATTTCGGCGATATTGCCCCGGTGCAGGACGATGCCGCCGATCAACTGCACGTCGAAATGGCGCATGGCGAGCACGCGGCGGCCCGCTTCCCGCACGACGGCGAAGGCCTCGATCAGGATGTCGTCGAGCGACTGTCCGGCTTCCAGGCGTTCTTTGAACTCGACGGTTTTCGCCGCCAGTTCCTCGTCGGCCAGTTCTTGAACTTGGGGCTCTAGGGCGTTAATTTGCTCGACGATCGGGCGGATCTTCTTGATTTCCCGTTCGTTCTTGGTGCCAAAAATTTTGGCGAGGACTTGATCGATCACAAAACACTCCTTCTACGAGACACACCGCGCGCTTGGTAGCGTAGGGCCGCTAGAGGGAGCGAGGAGGAGGCGGGCGTCCGAACGGGGCGGCGTGCGGCCGGGCGATGGCACGAGGCGCGTCTTCCGCCGAACGGAAGTAAGCGGCGGCGGCCGGCGGCTCCACCGTAGAGGCCGCAAGAGTCTCGCCATCGGGGGCGTGATACTGCGCGTCGCGCGAGAGTTGGGCCAGGATCAGCTTGGCCTTGGCCACTCGCGATTCGGCGGCGCGCCAAGCGGAACCCCGCTCCACCGCGCGCGCCGGCTTTACCGTCCAGGCGTCGGCGGCGCACATCGCGGCCAGGATCAACATCACGTGGGCCGAGGATGTGGCGAGAGGACGCACTGTCACCAGGATAACAGCGCAGCGCTATTCTGGAGTTGTATGGTCGAAAGTGTAGCCATTCCCTTTCCTTCGGACTTGATCGCCGGAGTGGACCATATCGTCGGCCCGGACAACCGCACGGCGCATCTTGTGGAACTCGCCCGCCGCGACATGGTGATCCAACGCCGAGTGTCTACTTTTTGGATACGAACATCTTGATCGATTTTATGCGCGGGCGTCCCGAGACCATTGCGGCGCTAGAGCGGCTAAATGAACGTTATCTTGCACGGTATGACCGAGCTTACGGCGATCGACGCCCGCGCGGAATGATGCAACTTGCAGTTACGGGGCGCGTCTTTCCTAACGATTCTCGTGTTTAGTTGGTGAGGAGGTTCGCGATGCGCTGGACGACCTTGGCGGCCTTAGCGGCGGCATACGGCCAGGAAGCGCCTCCGCCCGCCGACATCCCGGTGGTCTTCCGCAGCGACGTGTCGCTGGTGCGGATCGACGTCCAGGTGCTCGACGGAAACGGACCGGTGACGTCGCTGAAGCGCGAAGACTTCCGCCTGCGCGACGGCGCGAAGTGGCAAGCGCCGCGCAATATGGAGCGCGAGAAGCTGCCCATGGATATCGTGCTGCTGCTCGACGTATCGGGAAGTATGCGCCCGCACATCGAAAGAGTCGCGCGCGCCGCGCATAGCGCCGTTAACGTGCTCGGGCCGGACGACCGTTGCGCCGTCATGGTGTTCGACCGCATGACCCGCGTGCGCATGCCGCTCAAATCCGCGCGGGAATCGCTGGCCGCCGAACTCGACCGGCTGATCGACCAAGAACGCTTCAACGGCGGTACCGACATTCCGAAAGGCGTGATCGACGCGGCCAACTATCTGCGCAAAAACGCCCGGAAGGAAGCGCGCCGGGCGGTGGTGATCGTCACCGACGACCAGACGGAACGAATGGTGGAGTTCGGGTCGATGGAAGTCGCGCTGGAACGCGCCGACGCCGTGCTGAGCGTACTGCTCGCGCCCGACGCCATGCGGCAACGCGGACCCGGCGGAACTCCTAGTACGATTCCCGGTGGACGCGGCGGCTCTCAAATCCCAACCATCGGCGGCGGATTGGGCGACATCATCTGGGGCGGGCGGCGCGGAGGCGGACCTTGGGGCGGACCGGGGGGCGGACCGGGCGGTGGCGGCGGGCCGGTGATCGTCGGCGGCGGCACCAAACCGGCGGGCACGGCGGATGTCGCCGAGCAGACCGGCGGCGACAGCTTTAACGTCGATCACGGATCGGCGCTCGAAGAGACGTTCGCGCGGCTGCGGCAGCGCTACGCGTTGTACTTCCCGGTGGCGGCGGGCGCGAAGGCGGGCGAAGAGCGATCGATCGAACTGGCGCTTTCGGACTCGGCAAAACGCCGCTATCCCAGCGCGCAGTTGAAGTATCGCCGCGCCTATACGCCGGACCAGGACGCTCCGGCAACCGTGGGCGAAGAAGTGACGGTGGTTACCGCGGAGGAAGCTACGGCGCCGGCGGTTGAAGAGCGAGCGTCGTCGTCCCGCGGTACCGCAAGCGAGCCCGCGCCGCGATCGTTGCCCAGACGCCGGGTCGCCATCGACGAGCCGCGCGGCTCGACCGGCGGTCCCGCGAAATCGGGCGGGTGGCGCAAGACGGACGAACCGGATTCACCCGTGGTCCCGCCGAAGCCCGCGGCTTCGAAGCCGTAAGCCCCGGCTACATCCGTTACTAGGTCCTCCGGCTAAACTGGCGAGGTGACCTTCACGCTCTCCTCGGCCGAGTGCCGCGCGCTCGGCGTCCTGATCGAAAAAGAGATGGCGACACCCGAGTACTACCCCATGTCGCTTAACGCGGTGAAGAACGCCTGCAACCAGAAATCGAATCGCGATCCGGTGATGGAGCTAAGCGAAGAAGAGGTGGAGACCGCGCTGAGCGATCTTGAGGACAAGAAGCTGGCGGGCGGCGAAACGGGAAGCCGCGTGGTGAAGTACGCGCACCGCTTGGGGGAGATGTTCAACTTGCCGGGATCGCAACTGGCGCTGCTCGGCGTGTTGCTGCTGCGCGGTTCGCAAACGGCGGGCGAATTGCGCGCGCGGACGCAGAGTTTACATGCCTTCGAGGATTCGGCTTCGGTGGAACTGGCGCTGGGCAAGCTGGCCGAGCGCGAGATGGCGGTGCAGTTGCCGCGCCAACCGGGATCGCGCGAGCCTCGATGGATGCATGTCCTATCGGGTCCGGTCGATGCGGCAATGCTCGCCGCCACCGCGCGCCATGAAGAACCCGCAAGGAGCGGTCTCGCCGAACGCGTCGAGAAACTCGAAATAGAAGTGGCCGAGCTAAGATCGCAGCTTCTTGAAATTCGCGAGGCAACGCTCGACCGTCTCGAACGGGGGTAAGTCGCCGCCCTCCTGTTCGACCAGGTACGCCTCGACGCCGCCCGATTTTTCGGCCGCCGCGAAGATCTCTTTCCACTTCGCCGCGCCCTCGCCGAGCAGCACCCGGTAGCCCTTTTCGGGACCCCAATCCTTCAGATGGATGGATCGGATGCGGCCGGGGTTGGCCTTAATCCAGGCCACCGGATCGGTGCCCGAATGCAGGCACGTGCCGATATCGAGTTGCAGCACGACGTCTTTCGGCGTGTTCTTCGCCAGCACTTCCATCGGCTTCGTGCCGCCGATCGCGTCGAACTCCAGCTTGTGATTGTGGAAGCCGCTGCGCATGCCCGCCGGTTTGAGTTTTTCGGACGCAGCGGACAGCCGTTCGGCGACGCCCTTCCAGCCGTCGAGATCGGCGATCTTGCCCGCGCTCGCCATGACGATGAGCTTCGAACCGAGGATCTGGTTCAGCTCGGTCGCGTGCCCCAGATTCTCCGGCGCGAAGGTCTTCGCCGAGTTGTGGGTCGAGAGGCATTTGATTCCCAGATCGTCCAGCAATTGGCGCGTTTCCTTGGCCTGCGCGACGGTCCAATCGAAGTAGGGCGAGTAAAACTCGACGCCCTGGTAGCCCATCTTGGCGACCTTCGTGACGGTTCCGCGGAGATCGGCCTTGAGTTCGTCGCGGACCGAATACAGTTCGAGGCCGATGGGTACTTTCGACGCCGCGAACGCGGGCGAGGCAAGTGCGGTTGCGAGTAATTCGCGGCGGGTCAGGTTAATCACGGCGTCCCCCACCGGCAAGCCGCAGCAGCAGATTCAGCGCCGAAACGAAGATGTTGAACGAACCGGCGAACAGCGCCAGCGCACCGGGAATCGGACTGTCGGCGTCCGGCGAATTCAGCACGCCGGACGTGGACCACACGAGCGTCAGCACGCCGAAGATGCCGATGGCGGCGCTGATTAACACGCCGACCCAACCAATATTCATGAAGCTGTTCAGCACCACCGCGCCCATGATGGCGAAGAAGAAACCGATGGCGATGGCGCGCGGCGCGGAGAACGTTCGGCCGGAAACGAACACGTAGCCGGTGACCGCGAGAAAGATCGTCCCAGTGATCGCGAGCGCCGCGACGATCATGACGGGGGCGATCTGGGACGCGATGTAAAGCAGCGGCGAAATCACGAGACCGGCGAGGAAGCCGTCGGCGACGAGCGCCGTAACGCCCAGCGCCGGGTTGTGACGGGCCGCGATCGCGATCATCGGAATGACGTTCAACGCCACAATGGCGACGATCCAGCCGATCCAGCCGGTGAAGAATCGGACGACCGTTTCCGAGGTCGCGCCGATATAGCCGCCGGCCATCGCGCACAGGACGCTGACGCCGAACAGCATGTAAGTTTGCTTGATGACGGACGCTTGGGTTGCGGAGAGTTGAGTGGTAGCGGTAAACCGCTCCATGGTGGTCATAGCGCCTTCAATTGTCCACCGCGCCGCAGTTGGGCGCAAGCCCGTCAGTCCTCGCTCGAGAAGAAGCCGCCGAGCGATTCGAGGGGGCCGCGCTGATCGCCGCCCGTGCGGTAGGGTGCGAGTTCGCGGCGCATCTTCTCGAGCGTCATCGACTGGATTACGACCTTCCCCGGCCCGCGCAGCGTCGTCATGAACAGACCTTCGCCGCCGAAGATCGCCGTCTTGATCGAGCCGACGAACTGGATGTCGTAATCCACCGATTCGTCGAACGCCACCACCGAGCCGGTTTCGAGTTGCAGCATGTCGCCCGCCTTGAGATCGAACTCGATGAAGTCGCCGCCGCCGTGCACAAACACCATGCCCGGACCGGTGAACTTTTCGAGAATGAATCCTTCGCCGCCGAAGAATCCGGAGCCGAGTTTCTTCACTAGGGCCACGCTGAAGGTCACGCTCGTTTGCGCGAACAGAAATCCGTCGCGCTGGCAAAGCATGCTCTGGCCGGGCTTGAGGTCGAACTGCTTAATGCGCCCCGGATAGGCGCCCGCGAACCCGACTTCGCCGCCCGAGTTGGTGCGGAAGTACGTCAGAAAGAGCGATTCGCCGGCCAACTTGCGTTTGATCGCGCCCCAAATCTTGTCGCCGAGGGATTCGCCGGACATACGGCTCTCCCAGTCGATGGACGTAGTCTTGTAGACCATCTTTCCGGCTTCGGCGTACAGTTCCTGGCCGGGCTTCAAGCGTACGCGCGCGATTTCCAGGTTATCGCCCTGGATGGTGAAATCGAGCGGCTGCGGGGCGTTGTAGGAAGCCGCGGCGGCCACGGCGGGATTGGCCGAATAGGAACAGGGGGCCGCCCCGATGGCGACGCCGTGCTGGGGGCAAAACTTCGAATCGGGCGTGACTTGGTAACCGCAGGAAGTGCAGAAGGGCATGTGGGTTCAGCTTACAATTTTGACTTACGCCCTCATGCGCCGTCTTGTTCCCGGTTTCGCGATGGCGCTGCACTTCGCGGCTCTAGTACCGCTTCCGGCCGCCGCTCCTCCGCCCGCGCGATGTGGCACGGGCGCAACCCGGGTCGAGGAATCGATTTATCTCTCGAAACGCGGGGCGCAGCGGCGGGGGTTGGCGGCGCAGGCTCCGCGAGCGGCGCAACCCGATATCGGGGAGATCGCGATCCTCGACGGATCGGGCGGCGTGGTCGGGTTGACGAATCCGTTCAATCTGGAAGGCAGGGGGCTGGAGTTTACGCCCGTAAGCGTGGGTTACCGGGTAGCGCCGAGGGCGGCGGCGATCGAACCGGGGGACGGTACCCGTTTGCCCCTTGGCGACGACGACACGCGCCCGGTCGCGCTGCCGTTCGAGTTTCCCTACTACGGCGGGCGGTACCGCGTCGTCCACGTGAATTCGGACGGCAATCTGACGTTCGGCGCGGGCGATGGGGAGACGGCCGGGCGCACGCTGGGGCGGCTGGTGGCGGGATTGCCCCGGATCGCGGGCTTCTATCGCGATCTCGACCCTTCGCGCGCCGGTTCTGTGACTGCGGCGATCGGCGCGGACCGGGCCGTCTTCACATGGACCGGCGTACCCGATTATCGAACCTCCGGGATCGGCCCGCTACAGACGTTCCAGATCCGCTTGCATGCGGATGGAAAGATCGTCTTCGCTTACACGATCGCGCGGACTGACGAGGTGGTGGTGGGGATCGGACCGGGCGGCGGCGGATCTGTCGATGTTGTGCGGCTTTCGGAGGCGAGCTCGGCGGTCTACCCCGGCGCGGTGGCGGAAGGATTTCGGATTTTTCCCACCATCGACGTCGTGCGCGCTTCGCAGCGATTCTACGAAACGCATGGCGATAGCTACGATTACCTGATCTTTTTCAACACGTTAGGGATATCGGCGGACGGGGCCGTCGCGTTCCAACTCCCGGTTCGCGTGACAGGAACGGGTTATGGTTTATCGAGCGTCGACTTCGGCGCGGAGTTCGGATCGCGGCGGCGGTTGCAGTCGGTGTTGAATCTGGGTCCGCTGTCGCAGTACCCGCTCGATCCGTACGCCCGCGTGCCGTCAAGGTTCACGACGGGCGACACGACCATGTCGGTGATCGCCCACGAAATGGGGCATCAGTACCTGGCCTACACGAGCGTGCGCGAAGGCGCGGCGTTCCCAATGCTGGGACGCGATGGGGCGCACTGGAGCTTTCTTTTCAATTCGGAAGCGTCGGTGCTGGAAGGGAACCGGATCGCCGACCGGGGGCCGGGCGTGTCCCCGCGATTTGAGACCGTCGCGACCGTCGAGGGGTTTGCGCCGCTCGATCAGTACTTGATGGGCTGGCGCGCGGCGGGAGACGTTCCGGCGACGTTCTACGTCACCGGTACCGGATTGCCGAATCCATCCACGGCTCCGTTGGTGGGCCAGCGGTTCGACGGCGAGAGGCGGGATGTGCGAATCGGCGATGTGACGGCGGCGGCGGGGATTCGAACGCCCGACGACGGGATTGCGCAGCGGAGCTATCGCGTCGCGTTTGTCCTAGTAGCTGGCGAGGGCGGACCCACGACGGCGCAATGGCAACAGCTCGACGCCTACCGCCGCGAGTTGCCGGGGTACTTCGACCGGATTTCGGGCGGTCGGGCGTCGGTGGAGACGGAAACAAAGTTCGCCGTGCACCTGAGCCTCGCGCCGGGGGCGGAGGTAGCGCTGGGACAATACGGGCGGGCGGAAATCGAACTCGACGAAGCGCTGCCGTTCCCGTTACGGGTCGCCTTGTGGGCGGATGCGGCGAATCTGGCCTTGCCGCGCGAAATCGAGATCGCCGCCGGACGCACGCGCGCCGAGTTTTACTACTACGGCTGGCGTGCGGGACTGGACACCGTGCGCGCGACGCCGGGCAATCGCGATTTCGAGACGGCGATCGCGCGCGTGCGGGTGCGATAGCTACTGGCGAACGTGGATGATCGTGAGCCCTACTGGCGAACGTGAATAATGGTCCGCTGGTTAAAGGGCGCGCGAGGCTCCTGATTGTTGACGCTGCGCAACACGATATTGCAGGGGACCGCTCCCGGCACCGTGTTATCGGGAATTCGAACGTTGATTTGCCACAGTCCCACGAGAGTTGGGGCAAACCCGGAGTATTCGATATTCGCCGCCGGAACCGTCGCGCTACCGATCACCACAATTTCGGGCCGCTCGATGTTGATCAAGCCTTCGGCGGGCGTGCCATCCGGCGGAGCGTTGGGGACGAATCCGAATCCGCTGCCGAATAACTGGATCACGGTGCCGCGCTGGGCGGGATTTTCGGCCGAGTTCCGGGTATTGTCCTGATTCAAAGCGGCTAACTGTCCCGTGCCATTCCCCGCGTTGGTGAATAACCCCGTCGCAGTGGGCGCCATCGCCATGTTTCCTGTGGCTAGAATTTGTCCGGTAGAGGGACGAACCACCAGCACTTCCATCGTTCCCGAGGTCGGCGCGGTGTTGGGGACATAGAAGTTGATCTGCCCCGGCGATACGAAGTGCAGCGCCGCCGGAGCGTCGTTCAAAAGCACTTGCGTATCGAGCAGGTCGCGGGGCATCGGCAACGGATTGGGAAGCTCCGAGAACACCTGCGTCGATTCCGAGAACCGAGTGCCGCCCACGGGCTTTAGCTGCGTCCAAGTGTTGGGAGCGATGCCGCGCAGCGTAGTCGGCAGGTCGTTGGCCGAGCTAAACAGCGTTAGCGCGGGGTAGTAGATGGCTACGCGATTGGCCGCTTCGCCCAGGTACAGATTCCCGAACCGGTCGAGGGCGATCCCTAAGGGATTGCGTCCGGCGAGGGCGGCGTCGGGTATCGGGTTCAGCACCAACTGGCTGAAGCGAGGATAGTGAAGCGCGCGATTCCCGATGGTGTCGGTCGCCCAAATTTCGCCGGTGGTCTGGCTGACGAAGATTCCGTGAGGGCTCGATAACCCGGTGAGCGTCAAAGCGGGAGCGGGATCGTTTTGGCCCAGCGCGGTGATCCGGTCGTAAATCACCACCCGGTTTTTCGCGGTATCGGTAACGTATAGGCGATTGTCGGTGTCCGCCGCCATGCCCCGGGGACTGATCAGGCGCGACTGGTTATCGAGCGCGGTGGACGTCGAGAAGAAGTCCGGCTGGCCGATGACGACCGCGGCGTTTTGGCCGGTGACGAAATCGCCGCCCTGCTTGCGGAACACCAAGATGCGGTTGTGAACCGAATCGCTTACGGCGAGCGCGCCGTCTTCCGGGATAAAGGCGAGTCCAAAGGGCCGCGCCATGGTCCGGGCGCTGGGATCGGTGTTCTTGGAGGTGAAGCTAATCTGGCCGATCACCAGATTGGCGCGCGGGCCGGATCCCGAAGGCGGCGGATTTTCGAACGGTTTGGGGAATCGCAGCACCCTTCCGTTGCCGGTATCGGCCACCCAGAGATCGCCGTTGGTATCGACGGCCAAACCCGAGGGTTGGAACAAGCCCATATAGGTGGGGGTGTTGATATCGTTGGTCGGGAAATTGATCACGCTGCGGAACAGGTCCGGTTGGCCGATGACGATGTCGGCCCGGTCTCCGTTTTTGAAGGTTCGCGAATCCCGGAAACCGAGAATGCGGTTATTGAGCGTGTCGGCGACATAGAGCCGATTGTTGTCGAACGCCAACGCCGCACCGTTGCTCAAGCTAGCCGAAACGCCGCTTATGCTGCCGAAAGCGCTATGGAAAAAGAACTCGCGCCCTTCGACGAGATTGGGCGAATCGAGATTGAAGGCCACCTGTCCCCAGACCTGTAGTGGGTTACGGTAATTGGGCGCCCCGCCCAGGCGGATGACGCGGTGATTGTTGACGTCGGCGACGTAGATCTCTTCGCCCGTGGCGTTCACCGCGCCGCCCACCGGGGTGGAGAAGCCGTTGGGGTTGGTCTCCGCTTGGCCCCCTTCGGCGCGCCCGCTGGTAAAATCCGGCTGGCCGATCACCTGCTGGGCCGACGGCGAAAACTGCAAGCTCTCATTAGGCCAATCGGCGATCGGCGGAAACCGAAGGATGCGGTTCGCGGCGGTATCGACGATCATCGGCGAGTTACCCGCGAAGAAGATTCCTTCGGCGCTACCCAGGGTATTGTTCACGGTGACGCCGATCGAAATCTGGTTTACGGGAGGCACGCCGGTGGTGGTGTTTACGCCCATGATACGGCTGGCTCCGCTGCCGTTCACCAGCGGCTGCACATAGACGAGAACCCGGCCGAGAAGATCCGAGACGAAGACGCGCCCTTGGGGGTCGAGCGCCACCGCCGAAGGAGTGTTTAGGCCGTCCTTACGGGTCCGGTTGGCGGCAGCCGCCTGCAATGCCACCCGCGAGGTGAAATCCTGTTGTCCCACCACCAGATCCGCGTTCGGCCCGTTGCGCGTCAGCGACGACGCGAGAAACCGCAGCACCCGGTGGTTGCCCGGATCGGCTACCCATAGATTTCCGGTCGAATCGACGAAAATCCCTACGCGAAAAAAGCTGCTCCCGGAACCGAAGCTGAAACCTTTCTCGTTCACCGAAGGCTGACCGTTATTCGCGGTCCGCCCAATGGAGCTTTCCTGCCCGACGACAATATCGGGAAACGGGACGTCGTTCGCGGGTTGCGAAAACGGGCGCGGGAACCGGATGACGCGATGGCTGCCGGAATCCGCCACCCAGAGATTGCCGTTGCGATCGACAGCCAATCCCGAAGGGAGGCTGAACCCGGAGGAGTTGAGAGCGCCGCCGCCATATGCCGTCGTAGAAATGAAATCGCGCTGCCCCAGCACCAGGTCCGCCTGCACGCCATTGCGGGCGCTGGTAGCGTCACGCCACGCCAGCACGCGATTGTTCGCGGTATCGGCGACATAGAGAATCGGTGGAGACGCGGTGGTGTCGAGCGCGACGCCGTTCGGGTTATTGAACTCCCGCCCTTCCACCAGATTCGGGGCCGCGCTTGGATTCGAAACTCGAAGCGAACCCAGGACTCGCGACGGGGCCGAATTGAGATTAATGACTTGCGCCGAAACCGGCAGGATAGCGAGCGCTACGGCCGCCACACGAACGAGAAAGTGCATTTGTTTCATTGTCCTAGGAGTAGATTCCGCGGAAAACCGGTGGCAGGGCGCGGGGAGTGCCTTGAACTACTCATAACACGGTTCTGCGTTTCGCGTCCATGATCGACTGATCGCCCGGTGGAGCCGGACCCTTTAGCCTTTCGAGGACTTACCGTTAGACGGAATGGACGGCGGGCATGGGGTACAGCACGCGGCCGGCGAAAATTTCGGCGAACAAGCCGAGCATCGCCGGGTGAACCAAGCCATTCGAGACCAGCAAATGCGGCGACCGCAGATGGTGCGTTTCGCCGCGCATTCCGCTCGCCCGTCCGCCCGCTTCCTGGACCATCAATAATCCGGCGGCCATGTCCCAGGGGTTGAGTCCGAACTCCCAAAAGGCGTCGAGACGCCCGCAGGCGACGTAAGCGATATCGATGGCGGCGGCGCCGGCCCGCCGAACGCCGTGGGAAATCATCGCCAACTGATAGTAAAAATGGACGTTAATGTTTTCGTGGCGCTTGCGGCTGGGAAATCCCGTGGCCACCAGGCAATCCTCGACGCGTTGCGCCGCCGATACATGAATCCGGTTGCCGTTAAGAAACGCGCCCGCGCCGCGTTCGGCGGAAAACATCTCGCCGCGCGTGGGATCGTAAACGACCCCCGCCAATAGCTCGCCGTCGCGTTCCAAAGCGAGCGTAACGTTGTACACCGGAAAGCCGTGGGCGAAATTCGTCGTCCCGTCCACCGGATCGACGTACCAACGGTAGCCCGAGGACGCGGTTTGGCCCCCACCCTCCTCGGCGACGATCGAATGATCGGGGAAATGCTGTAGCAACCGTTCGACGATCAGCGCTTCGGAGGCGCGGTCGGCGGCGGTGACTAAGTCGAACTCGCCTTTGAGTTCGAACCCGATTTTGCGCGCCGCGAAATCCTGGACCAGCGCACCGGCTTCCCGGGCGATTTGGGCGGCGGTTTCGGCGAAAGAAGCCACGATACGTTATTCGGCCAACTCGTACAAGTACTTGATCTCGTGCTTGTAAATGAAGAGGTTCGGAGCGCCGGTCCGGTTCAGCCGGATAAAGCTCTGGTCGAAAAACTCGATTTGTCCGGTGAGTTCGTCGTCGCCGGCGAGCCGGACACGGACCTTGGCCTTCTGCTCGACAAGCCGGCGCAAATACCGGAACTCCTCGTTGGTGGACTCGGGAGCGCGGGTCTTATGTTTGGACATGCGGCAAAGGACCGGAAGCTAGCGGGAATCCCCATAGTATCCACTGCGGGCGGACACCCGCAATCCAGGCTCGGCGAGGGTGACGCGGATGGGCCGGAAGGCGGGCGAGTTCGGCGGCAAATTGCGAGGGTAGTAGGCGAGCAAATATTGCGTGCGCAAGTCGCGCAACACGGAGGAGAACGCTTCGTCGAGCGCATCGCCGAGCGACGCCAGAAAGACGCGCCCGCCAGTTCCTTCGGCGAGCGACGTTAAGGCATTCTCACCGCCGACGTTACGGCCGGTGTCGTTCAAGATCGGTTGGACGACGATCGGGTAGACCACCGCGTCGGCCTGATGGGCGGCCTTTAGGGCGTCTCGAAAAGTATACGTAGAGGTGGTATCGCCGCCATCCGTGACAATGGCGATCGCCTTGCGCCCTTCGCGCTTTTCGAGCTCCGCGGAAGCGAGGTGGATGGCATCGTAAAGCGACGTTCCCGCCTCTCCCTTGATCCGCTTGAGCCCCGCTTCCAAGCGCGCTTCCCGGCGGGTGAACGGAGACACTTGGGCGACGTCGTAGTTGAACGAGAGGATCGACACAACGTCGTCCGGGTTGCCTTGCCGGAGGATCGCTTGATAGAAGCGCTTGACGGAAGCGATCTCCGAAGGCAGATCTTTGGCGGTGGAACCGGACGCGTCGATCAGGACCGCGACGGAGAGCGGGAGCGCGGTAGAAGGCTCGAAAACGGCGATTTCCTGGGCGACGCCGGAATCTTCGATGCGGAACTTGTCGCGGGTGAGCCCGCCGACGACTTGCCCCGCCGCGTTCTTCACGGTGGCGATTACGCGGACCAACCGCACGTCGATCCGAATTTGGGGCGTGGCGGCCAGGCTCGCCGCCAAAAGCGTCGCGAGGGCGCGAATCACGAAGAGACTCGCACCAGGTTCTCGTCCCAATCGCCGTCCACCCAAACCTCGCCGTCGGCGAAATGCTCTTTCTTCCAGATCGGCACCAGTTTCTTCAGCCGGTTAATGCCTTCGCGGGCGGCCTCGAACGCGGGACCCCGGTGCGGCGCGGTGACGGCGATGGCCACCGAAGTTTCGCCGATCTCGACGCGTCCCAGACGGTGGATCATGCCGAGGCGTCCGATGGCGTGCCGCGCGGCGATGTCGTCCCCAATCTCGCGCATCAGTTTCAGGGCCATCGGCTCGTAACACTCATAGTCGAGACGAAGGACGGCACGGCCCTTGTTGTTGTTTCGGGTAACGCCTTCGAATACGCAGATCGCTCCGTCTTCGCCGCGCAGCAGACGGCGCTTTATGGCGGCGACATCGATTTCGGCGCGGGTCAGTTCATAAAAATGGGCCGATTCCGACCCGCCGGAAACGGGTGGAAGAAACGCGATTTCGTCGCCGTCGGCGATGGGAGTTTCGGGCGCGGCGAAGGCTTGATTGCGCGCGAGGACGATCGATTTCGCGTAAGGGGCGAGCGGCGGGTACCGTTCGAAAACGCTGCGCAGGGTACCGGAATCGAGGGTGAGGACATCTTCGCTACGCCCGGCGAGATCGCGCAAGGCGCCGAAGAAGAGAACGCGGACGGTCACGTCCTATTCATAGCGCAGGTGGATGATTAAAGCCGCCCGTTAAAGTAAGCCGGGCGCCGCTTCGAGTGGGCCACCGCGACAATGAGCACGGACGATTCCGCCGACTGGCTGCGCCGGAGATACCAAGATACGACTCGCACCTCTTCGAACACATCGGGGTGATAGATCGGTCTAGCGGCCATCGCCGCGAAGTTCCGCCAGCCTTCCATGCACGATGTCGGCGGGAATGCCGGCGACGGCTCCGGAGACTAACTCTTCGGCGCGGCGGGAAGCTAGTTCGTACAGCCTCTGGCCGCCCTCCGCGTCATCCAGCGCCGACATGCTGTCGAGCAAGGCGTCGACGACGAACGAGCGCTCGTCTTCGGGCAAGGCGACGGCGGCGGCCACGATCGAACGGGCTTGTTCGCTCATGGCTTGAGTCTAGCTTTATTCATAGCGCAGGGCGACCACGGGATCGAGGCGCGCGGCCTTGTTCGCCGGCCAGATGCCGAAGAAAAGCCCGATCCCCACCGACACGACGACGCCGGCCGCGGCGGCCCACAGCGGTACGGTGACCGGCAGATTCGGAAAGGCGATCCGCGAGGCGGCGGCGATGCCCCAGCCGAAGGTCATGCCGAGCAGTCCGCCAAGGAAAGTCAGAACTACGGCTTCGGTGAGGAACTGCGCGACGATATCCGAGCGGCGCGCGCCGAGCGCTTTGCGGATGCCGATTTCGCGCGTGCGTTCGGTGACGGACACCAGCATGATGTTCATCACGCCGATGCCGCCGACGAGCAATCCGATGGAGCTCAACACGATCATCACCAGAAAGGTCATCGCCGTGACGGAGCGGAAGTTCTCGATCATTTGCTCGGACGTCGAGATGAAGAAGTTATCCGGTTTGTCGTGCGGGACGCGCCGCTCCTGCCGCATGATGCTCCGGATTTGATCTTCCGCCTGCGCCATCCGGCCCGGTTTCGCGACGGCCATTACCAGATGTTCGCGCGCGGAGGGCGCCATCTTGCGCATCGTCCAGTAGGGGATGATCGCGCGCTTGTCCTGATCGCCCAAAGCGGATTCCGGCCCGCGCGTGAGCACGCCGATCACTTCGTATTTATGCCCGTCGATGTCGATCCATTTGCCAAGCGGATCGGAGTTCGAGAAGAGCGCCTTGTAAACGTCGAACCCGAGCACCACGACCGGCATGCGGCGAACGCTTTCGGCGTCGGTGAAAAAGCGGCCGAGGTACAACTCGCCTTGGCCGGATTCGGCGTAACCCTCGTCGGCGCCGTTAAAGCTGAGTTGGTACGACTCGTTGCCTCCGTACTTGGCGTTAATGATCGAGTTCCAGTTGCCGAACAGCAAGGGACTCACACGCGCGCATTCCGTGCAGCCTTCGGCGACGGCGCGCACTTGCTCGTAACTGACCGGCTTGCGGGCCCGCTCCTCCGGCGTGCGGTTGCCGACCACCATGCCGATCCGGAACTTGAATACGAACAGCGTATTGGTGCCGAACGATTGCAGTACGCCGGTGACCGCGCCGTCGAAGCCGGTAAGAATCGAGCCGACGCCGATGATCGTGCCGGTGCCGATCACCACGCCGAGTACGGTGAGCGCGGCGCGCAGCTTGTGAGACCACAGTGTGTCGAGCGCGAGGCGCATGGAGGAGAGCGTCGTAGAGCCGGTCATTTAGCTTTTCACTCGCAATTACTTTTCCACTCGCAATGCTTCGATGGGATCGAGTTTCGCCGCGCGGCGCGCCGGATAGATGCCGAAGAACAATCCGACGGCGGTGGATAGCGCGACTGAAGTGAGGACGGCCGAAATCGGCATCGCCATGGGTACGGGTGTGGCGGCGCTCACGACTAGGGCGATAATCCAGGCGATGAGCACGCCCGCGAGTCCGCCCATGCCGGACAGGACGCTCGATTCGATCAAGAACTGCCAGAGAATATCGGAACGCCGCGCGCCAACCGATTTGCGGATACCGATCTCGTGCGTACGCTCCGTGACCACGGCCAGCATGATGTTCATGATGACGACTCCGCCGACGACCATGAATACGCTGACGACGGCGATGGCGGTGGCGGCGATGGCGCCGGTCATTTGATCCCACGCTTGGGATAGCGAATCCGAGGAGAGGATCGCGAAGTTGTCGTCCTGGTTGGGGCGCAGGTGGCGGCGGGCGCGCAGCAGCATGCGGATTTCGTCCTGCGCCTGGAAGAGCGAGGCGTGGTCGCGCGCGACGGCCATGTAGCCGATCCCTTGGCGCGCGCCGTAGGATTTGAAGAACGTTTCAATGGGGATCATCGCGAAGTTGTCGCGCGACTGGCCGAAGACGCTGCCCTGCGTTTTCGCGACGCCGATCACTTCGTAAGGACGGCCGCCGATGTCGATGGATTTGCCGATGGGATCGACATTCGGGAAAAAGCGGTCTTTCAAATCGGAACCGATAAAGGCCACGGTCAGATGACGCGAGTTATCGGTTTCCGAAAAGAAGCGGCCCGTGGCGACCTGCGTGTTGGTGATGATGCCCATGTTGGGCGTGACGCCTTGAAGGCTCACTCCGTCGAGGCGGTCGTCGGCGAACGTGACGGCTGTCCGGCGGAACACCTGCATGCCGATTTCGCGCGTGAGCGTCGATTTTTCGCGAAGGAAGAGGAACTCCTCGCGCGACAGCTCGGGGTTCTTGCGCAGGTATTCGAGGAACTTCTTCGGGTCCCAATCGCCGACGAACGCCATGCGAAGGATACGGAACCCGTCGGCGCCCATATCGGATACGTTCTGGGCGATGTAGAGGTCCATACCGTGGATGATCGACATGACGGCGATGAGAGTCGTGGTGGCGAGGATGATGCCGAGGAGGGTCAGGAAGCTGCGCAGTTTCGACGCCCGGAGAGATCCGAGGGCGACGGAAAAAGCTTCGCGAACGGACGCGTTGGCCTGCACTTCCGGTAAGGACGGAGTTATGGCGCGGTATGTTCCCCGAAGTTACGGGAACGCCGCGCGAACGGCGAACGGCTTGTCCGGGCAGGCGAGCGGGGCCACGCTCTCGTTGACGTCGTAGGCGATCACGGACCGGTAGTGTCCTTCCCGAGGCTCGCGATGGACGATCAAGCGACGCCCATGGATGTCGAACGTCCAATAGTCGGCGATCGCGGCTCGAGCGTAGAGATCCGCCTTCGTGCTGCGGTCGAAGGCGAGCGAGCTATCGCACACTTCGACGAGAAGAGCGATCTCTTCCGGCGAGGGAAATCGGCCCGTAATGGAGGCGAAGTCTTTGGTGAGTACGATTACGTCCGGCTCTGGGGCGCTCGTCGGATTGTCCTGGGGCGCGACGTCGATCGGGGCTTCATGCTGAATCCGGCGAGGATCGAAGAGTTTCTCCAACAAGAGCACAATCTCTCGAAGTTCGTTGGCATGCGGGCGGCCTTGTGCCATCTTGTCGATCAACTCTCCCTCGATGAGTTCGTAGCGGGTGCCCATGAATAGCTCCGTAGTCGCGAGGAAATCCACTTCTTCGCGAGTCCACTTCTTACGGCGAGGGGCGACCGGCGGGGTTTCGAGGATTGCCGGTTCGGTCAGGATCGTGGGCATGGCTTCAGGTTACCGGAGAGTGGGCCTGTGTTGCGGCGCGGCGGAATAGCCAGTCGCGCAATACTTCGTCGTTCCAGAATCGGGGCGCGCGGCGTGAAAGGAAACCGACATGGCCGCCATGCTGGGGCGCGAGGAGTTCGATGTTGCGGTTGGCGCGAATGGCCGGATGCTCGAATACTCGGAACGGGATCAGCGGATCGTCTTGGGCCTGAATGAGCAGTGTGGGTACGGCGATACGGTCGAGGAAGTTTTGCGAGGACTGGGTGGCGTAGTAGTTCGCGGCGGTGCCGAAACCGAAGTGGGGCGCGGTGAACCGGTCGTCGAATTCGTAAACGCTGCGGACTCGGTCCAGACCCTCGGCGGAGAAGATATCGGGATACGCGGCGACGCGGCGCAAGTAGCGGGCGCGAAGCCGCGAGAGAAAACGGTTCTCGTAAAGGCGATTCTCCCGGCGCATCATCTGCCGGCAGCAGGCGTCGAGATCGATAGGGGTGGAAACGGCGGCGACCGCGGCGATCTTCGACGCGGCGGCGGGCCCAAGCTCGCCCGCGAGTTTTAGAACGACGTTGCCGCCGAGCGAGTAGCCGATGAGGAAAAGCGGTCCATCGAGTTGCTCGATCACGGCCGCAAGATCTTCGGTGAGCCCAGCGTGGTAGAGCGTCCGGGCGTGCGCCTCCGTGCCGCCGCAGGTGCGCATGTTGAGGCGCGTGACGGCGAACCCGGCGTCGAGCGCGGTCTGCGCCATGGATCGCATGTAGCCCGATTCGTGCGACCCTTCGAGTCCATGGAGCAGGATCGCGTGGCCGCGCGGAGTTTGGCGCGGCTGTTGGACGAGTCCGAGGACCTTGACGCCGGGAGTGGTGTCGAACAGGCGACGCTCTGCGGGATACGGGTTGCGCGTGTAATCGCGCGGCCAGAAATTGGCGGCGACGGTCAGAAGGTGCGCGCTTCGAGTTAGCGGCTGGAACGGCGGGTAGTTCAGTTGATTTTCAGTCGCTCTTCGACGCGAGTTAGGCGATTGTCGATCTCGACGACTTTTCCGGTGAGAACGTCGATGGAGTGCTCCATACGGCTCATGCGGCGGTCGAGCTCGCTGAATCGACGGTCGATTTCATTGAAGCGGGAATCCACATGGTGCCGCAGGTCGCCCAAACGCGAGTTGTTGAGGAGAATGCCAATCAGCGCCGTCAAAGACGGTAATGTCGCCGCGATGGCGGTCATCGTGAATTGCGCGTCCATCGCTTTCGAGTATAGCTATTCTTCCGGCGACTTCCGCGACAGATCCTCGGCCAGAATGATCGCTTCCGCGAGGTCTTTCATGGGTCGGCGGAGGCGGCGGCTCTCGTTGCGAAGCCGCAAATATGCCTCTTCCTCGGTCAACTGATAACGATGCTGGAGAATGCCTTTGGCGCGCTCGACCAACTTGCGAGTTTCGAGCTGCCGCTTCATTTCCTGCGTCTCTTCGAGCAGGCGGGCGTTCTGTTCGGCAAGCAGGGATTTCGAAAGCGCCCCGCCCATTTGTTCGCCAATAAAGGTCACTAGGGCGACAACATCGGGGACATGCTCGTGGGCGTCACGGTGGTGGACGTTGATCACGCCGATGACCTCCCCGCCCGAGATGAGCGGAACCGATAGAAACGCCTCGTAGTTGTCTTCGACCAAAGTTTGGAATCGTTTGAAGCGGCGGTCCGCGGAAGCGTTGGCGGGTAACGCAACGACGGATTTGTGTTCCGCCACCCATCCAGTGACGCCTTCCCCCATCTTGATCCGCAGAATGCCGAGATCTTCCTTATGAGGAACTTGGGAGGCGCGAAGCACCATCTCACCCGATTCGCGTTCGATCAGATACACCAAGCAAGCGTCGCATTCGGTGACTTGCACGGTGAGACCGACAATTTCACCCAACATTTCGTCGATCGAGAGCTCCGAACTGACGATGTTCGAGATGCGATGGAGGAGCGCGACTTGCGTTTGGGACACCTCCGGCGCGGCGGTTTGAGCGGCCATATTTCAGCCTAAACGCCCGGTTTTCGCGGGGTCCAATTGAATCTTTTTATGTGGACGATCCGGGAAATCCCGGCGGAGAGAGACCATAGAAACTCGAACCATTTGAAACAAAGAGGCTTACGGAGAGGACAGCGGCAAAAGTGTGGCTTTTTCGCTAAATGTGCGGCGGATTCACCCGGCTTTCAAAAAAGCGGATCGTGCGCTCAATGCCATCGCGGAGCGATGTGCGCCGAACACCAGGCACGCGTGCGCGCAATTCGGCGTCGTCCATGCGATAGGCAACCGGTACCGCGTTGCCCGCGGCGGTAATCAAGCCGCGAGCTTCCGGCCGCAATTCCTCGAAAAGCGCGATGAGATCGGTCATGTCCACGATGTCCCCGGCGACATTGAAAACGTGTGCGCCAGTTAAGGGAGAGTAGAGACAAGCGAGGAAAGTCGCGGCGATATCTTCGACGAACTGCAAGTCCATCTTGCCGGTGGTGCGAATTTGGAATGGCTTTCGCTCCGCCACCGACCGCATGGCGAGTGTCGGATCGGCGGTCAACCCGGTGTCGCGCCCCGGCCCATAGACGGTCCAAGGACGAAGGGCGATCGAAGAGATGCCGTTCTGCGCGAAAAAGACGCGTGCATTGCCTTCGTTGGCCTGCTTAAAGACGCCGTAGTGCGTGGAGGGCTGGGGAGTGTCGCGCTCGGTGAGCGGGCGGTCTTCGTAGAAAGAGGGCGGACCCCAAACGGCGCTCGAACTGGCGTAGGTAATGCGAACATCGCGGCCGGAATCGCGCGCGGCCTCGAAGACATTTAGCGTTCCGATGACGTCGATCAGTCCACCCGATACGGGATTCGCCGCGCAATAGGGCATTAGGACGGCGGCCATGTGGCAAATATGCGTGACGCCCGAATCCTTGACGAGCGTCTTAACCGCCGCCGTATCCTCGATCGCTCCGGTCGCGAGCGTCAGGCGGGACGAGTCGTAGTCCGGCGCGATAAGCTTGAGCCGCCAGGGATCGCCGGTCTGATCGAAGGCGACCACCCGAGCGCCGCCCTCAAGAGCGAGTTTGACGATCCACGCACCGATACAGCCGTGCGCACCGGTGACGAAGAGCGTCGAGTCTTGGTAGTTCAATCGATTTCGCTAAGGGCTAGTGCTTAAGCCGACTACAGGCGGTGACCGCGCCCGTGGGATCGATGGCCGCTCCGCCTTCGTCGATGTGCTGAATTTTGCCTTCCATATCGATGACGAACGTCGTCCGCGCGCACATGCCGTTAGGCATCAACACGCCGTACTTCTTAGCCGTTTCACGCGTCGAGAAATCGCTGAGCATGGGGAACGTCGCCATGATATGTTCCTTGGCCCAATGCCCGAGGCTCGGCAGCGAATCGGTGGAAATTCCAAACACCTGCGCGCCCGCTTCCTGAAATTTGGCGATACCAGCCTGGTACGCCGTCATTTCCTTCGTTCAACCACCGGTGAAAGCGGCAGGGAAGAACGCCAGCACCACGGTGTTCTTGCCCTTGTATTGCGAAAGCGAGTGCTTCTTGCCGTCCGTTCCCGAAAGGTCGGTGAATTCGGGGGCCATGTCGCCCACCTTAAGGTGAGTCTTGACCGGTGCGGGCGCTTGCGCGAAAGCGGCTATCGCCGCCGCGCTACCTGCAAATAATGTTCGTCGATTCATGGCAATCTCCTTGTCGAATAAGCTACCACGCATCTACTCGCCGCCCGTGGAGAAGGCGTAGAGCGTGTTGTCGTAGGCGACGGCGAAAATGCGCCCGTTGGCCACCGCGAGTCCGCCGAAGTGGGTGAAGCTCTTCATGGCGTCGCCGGAGTTCCACAGTTCCGCGCCGGTCTCGGCGTCGAAGGCGTAGATCACCGCTTTGCCCGCCGGTGCGTTGGCGCGATCCGCGGAGCTTAGGAGGCGACCGTTCGCGTCCACCTGCTTGACATTCTCGCCGCTCGATATCGCAAAAACCATTCCGTTGACGACGACCGGCGGTTCCGCCATGTTCATATTGCGCGAGCGCCAGACATTCTTAAGAACGGGTTTGCCATCGACGGTATCTACCTTGAAGGCCATGATGCTGCCGTCGGGAGTTTCGCCGTGCTCCTTCTCGAATTTGTCCGATTGTGGCGCCTGCGGGCCCCACGCCGGGGCGTATAGCCAGCGGTCGCCCTTCTCGGATTCGTAAGTCGCCATCGCGCCCCAGAATCCGCGGCCGGCGAAGTGGACTTCCTCATTGGTGAGCAGCTTCGAGCGGAACAACGGCGTGCGCTTATCTTCGCCACCCAGTTTCTTCGCGTCGAGCAGGTAAATCACGCCTTCTTTCCCCGACCCGGCGACCAGCTCCCAATCCTTGTACTTGAAAACGATGGGCGACATGTTTCCCATGTCCAGATCTTTTTTGGTAATCCAGGCGCGGTTAGCGGGCGTGTAGTAGTCGGCAAGCTTTAGTTCCTTGCCTTCCATCCTGACGCCCAGAAAGCTGTCGGCAAGTTTCCCGGCGGCGGGGTCGTAGGCTCCGTCGCCCGTTTCGCCGATTACCATTCCGTCGCTCGTTACGGCCACTCCCGCGCGTCCCCAGATACCCGCGCCGCCGGTGGTGGTTGCGAAAACGGCCGACACCGGGCGCGCCGGGTCTTTCAGATCCATTGCGTAGATCGCCGACTTCGCTCCGTTGCAACCTTGCGAAGTGGCGGTGTAGATCACGTCGTTTACGACGGTCAAACTCCAGTTCTTCGAGAAAGCCGGCACGAATTGTGTAGGCGCGACGCGATCCTCGCCGTTCACCGCGTTGATCGTGCGCAGCTTACCGTCGCTAGTGATTAAGTAAACGTTCAACTCGTTCAAGCCGGGGCCGGGGCGGCGGCGATGGATTACCGGCGTCGCGTTCAGCGCGTTCGGGCAGAGCCAGTGTCCGGGATTGCGCGGAGTGCCTTCGGCGGTGAATTGGCGGGTCCAGAAAACCTTCCCCGTGTCGGCGTCGACCGCGGTGACGTTGTCGGCGGAACCGGCCACTATCACTAGGTCCTTGAACCCCTTGTCGGTGATGACAGGATTGACCGTCACAGGAACCGTGAGCGAGTTCAATTCCTTCGCCGTGTTGGCTACCTTCAACGACCACTCGAGCTTAAGCTTCTTAACGTTCGCTTTCGTGATGTCGGTTTCGGCTTTCGCCCAACCGGTACGTTGCGGGTCGCCGCCAAATTGGGTCCAATCGCCGGCGAGTAACGCCGAGACAAGCGCAAGCGGCGCCATCGTCGCGCAGAAGTTCGCGAACAGTTTCTTCATTGGGAGGCCTACCATCCTTGTCGAAATCCGGCGCTCAAGATCAGGTTGTCGCCCAAGCGGGCGCGCAACGGAATGCGGAGCGTTCGGCTCTTCGGATCATATGACCATTCCGTGGGCGCAAGCAATCGCCCGTCGAGATCGACGGAAGCGGGCGCGGGAACGTGATGCGCCATCCACACGTAATCGCGATCGACAGCGGCTTCGATCTGCAGCCGCAGGAAATCGCCCGCAGGGGCCGCATGAGTTTGCGTGATGCGATCGACTTCGGGCTCGTAGATGAAGTACTCGGCGCCGAGTTTGGGGTAGTAGTGCAACTCGCAAAGCCCGTCTTTGTTGAGCGGGACGATCGATCCGTTCTTGGCGAACATCGAGCCGGCCGTTGTGGGAATCGTGCGGCGGCCCGGAAATTCGCGGCCGGAGCGAAGGTTCGTCCAGAGCCCCGGCGGCAAATAGATAGTCGGCTTCGCCGCCACCAGGATTTCGTCCCCAAACATAAATTGATCGTCGTGTTTCCAGGAGAGCGGATCGAAAGGAAACTGAATCCGCATCGGACGGACAGGAGGAATGCCCCGATCGTTGATCTCTTGCAGGTAAGTCAAGATGTGAAACTCGAACTCGCGATCTAGAGCCTTAGGGAACCACGCGGGGCGCAGAGCGGCGAACGATTCCAGATCGCGCCGTACCTCTATGGATTGCGGATCGACGGCGTGTAAGCGCTCTAGCGCGGCTTTCGGATTCGGACCCGCCGCGTAAACTCGATCGCCGCCTGGCGTCCGTCGAGTCTCGAGGAATGCTTTTCCGATGGCGCTCGCCTCGATACGGCCGCCACGCGCGATTACTAGCAAGTCGCTCGACCGAATGCGCACTTCGTTCTGCAGGTCCTCAATGGTGAGATCGACGGAGGGATCCGCGTGCCGGGCGGGCGAAAGATGATCGCGTAGACGCAGCGTGCCCGCGTCCACCCACACGATCTCGGCCTTCGGAAACTGGAACGTATCGCCGAAACGCTGCCAATCGGCGGCGAGCGCGACCCACAGAGCGATCACGGCAGCAACCGCAGCAAAGCGCTCTGCACTTCGCCAGTCACCATCGCGCGTTCGCCGATGTGAACATTCAGTTCGCTGCGAATTCCAAACTCGGGCAGGTAGACACCGGGTTCGATCGAGAAGCAAGTACCGCGAATCAATTGCCGCTCGTCGTGCGTTTCGAGATTATCCATATTCGCGCCGGTGCCATGCACCTCTTCGCCGATCGAGTGCCCAGTGCGGTGGAAGAAGGCATCGGCCAGCCCATGAGCGCGAATATGCTCCCGGCAAGCGTCGTCTACTTCGAATCCTCGAATCGTTTCGCCCGCTGCGACAGCCCGCCGCACTCGTTCGACAGCCCGGTCCCGCGCACCGGCGACGACCGCGAATATCTCGTCCATGCGCGAAGGCGGATCGGCTCCGCAATACCCGGTCCAGGTGATGTCGTAGTAAACCGCGCTGGGTTCGCGCAGCTTTGCCCATAAATCGATGAGCACCAGATCGCCCTTCCCGATTTGGCGCGACGATTCGGGCGTAGGTTCGTAATGCGGGTCCGAAGCGTTCTCGTTCACCGCGACGATCGGTCCGTGATCGGTAAACAATCCTTCGCGTTGGAACGATTCGAGGATGAATTGTTTGATCGCGAACTCGTTCGTCGGACTCCCGGCGCGTAAACGATCGGCGATCTTGTCGAAAGCGGCGCTCCGGATCGAGTCGACTTTCCGGCCCGCGCGAATGTGCTGTTCGAACTGCGCGCCGCTCCAAACCGCTTCGAATCGCTGGATCAGATCGGCGGAGGAAGCGACTTCGCAACCGAGCGCCCGCACCAACTCGACAGTTCCCGCGTCCACCATCGCGACATAAGGCACTGCGCAGTCGGGCGAGTATTGCATAGCGACTCGCCGAGCGCTTCCGAGCGCGCTCCGCAAAGCCTCGCGCTGCTCCACCCAACCGGCGTAGGCGATCGCCCGTCCCGGCAGGGCGTCGAGCATGCGCGATTCGATTTTGTGTACGAGTTTCGTGGGCTCGCCATGCGCGGGGACGAAGTAGTACCAGCGGCGGGTCGGCGTTTGCGCAGGCGAAAACTTTAGGACGCGATAGGCGAGTGGGTCGCGATGATGGTGGTCGAAGAACAGCCATCCGTCGAGCGCAGCTTCACGCAGCGCTTCCTGAATCGCGGCGACATCTAGAGACGCTCCCAAGCGACCTCCGCTTCGAGGTTCGCCACGCCCGCATGGTCGCGCGCGTCGATCACCGTGAACGAGACGAAATCGTCGCGCCAATCCTGGCTGCGACCGTCGGCGTGCTGGGTGGCCACGGTGAGAGTATAGTCGCCGCGCGTGAGCAGACACCGAAACGCAAAACGAACGGCGAATCGTTCGCCCGCCGCGAAGGGTCCGATCGCGAGTCCTTCGACGCGTGTGTTCGTGCCGTAGACGTCGATGCCAAGCGAGTTGCGGATGAGCAAGCCGACGACGATCGACGGGCAGTCCCGCCGCGCTTCGGCGCGAATCTCGATAGAAGCGCGCTCGCCGGAGTCGAAGGAGGAAAGAGGAGTAACGGAGAGAATGCGGCTTACGCCATCGCCATGGGACGCGTCGCTTGTGGCGGGGTCATCGCCCGCGTGCACCAGCGCCACATAGCGATTAACAACCTCGCCCGGCGCGCCCAGTGCCGCAACCTTCCCGTCGACGAGCAAGACGGTCCGGTCCGCCAAGCGCTTCACTAGTCCAAGATCGTGCGAGACGAAAAGAATCGTCTTGCCGCTCCGCTTAAACTCGTCGAACTTGCGGATGCAGCGATTAGCGAATCGCGCGTCGCCCACGGCCAGCGCTTCGTCCACGATCAGAATATCGGGATCGACTTGCACCGCCGCGGCGAAAGCCAACCGCACGTACATCCCGCTCGAATACTCTTTGACGGGACGGTCGAGAAACCCGCCGATCTCGGCGAAGTCGGCGATAGCTGGCAGGCGCTTCTCGGTTTCGAAGCGCGAGAAGCCCTGAATTTCGCCGGTGAGATAAACGTTCTCCCGACCCGTAAATTCGGGATTGAATCCCGCGCCGAGTTCGAGTAGCGCGGCCACTCGTCCCTCCCGCTTCACCGTTCCTTCGCTGGGATCGAGGATGCCCGAGACGATTTGCAATAGCGTGCTCTTGCCCGAACCATTCGGGCCGACGATGGCGAACGTCTCGCCGCGATCGACCGTTAGCGAGATCCGGTCGAGCGCCCGAAATTCGCCGTGAAGGGCGGGAGCGAACGGGATCGATTCCAGCAAGCGGTCCGAAGGCCGCCGGTACTGAGGGAATGTCTTCGAAACGCCGTCGAGAACGACCAACTCGCCAGCGTATCAGTACCTCAAGGTGACGGTGAGATCGCGCCCTGGCGTCCCAACCGAAGACGGCGGTACCGACAGAATATCGACGGTCAGCTTAGTCTTCTCCGCCAAGGCGGGCAGTCCGAACCCGCTCACCGAATTCGATACCGTAGCGCCCGCTGGAACCGTCAAATCGCAGTACGCAGTGCCGTCGCGCAACACCCGCAGGAGAACCGGCGCGCCCACCGGAGCTTCACGAACGTTCGCGAAGATATCGCGAATTGCGCGCGGAGCGTCGGTCACCAGTGGCGCTGTCGGCGACGACTGAATGGCGAGATAGCCGTCCACTTGGAATGACAATTGCCCGCCCGCAAGCGTCCGCAAGCCCTGATCGACCGTCGCCGTGTAACTACGCTTCGCCACCGGACTCGCGCCTTGAGAATTCGTCACGAACAGCTCCGCCGCCGCGATCCGCGCTTCTCCCAGCCACACCGGATAGCCGAAACTGCCACTGGCGGGGCTGCCGAAAAAGTCGCGCACGAAAGGAATCACCGCCACGTGCCGAGCCAGGTGATAGACACGGGTTCCGGCGGCATGTGCCGCGGTGTTAGTTTCGAACGCTCCCCGCAAAACCTTGTACCGTGTGCCGCCGTTCAGTACTTCTTCCACCTCGACGATTTCCGCGCCGATTTGCACGAAGTCGCCAGCTTGCGCCGACCCCGCCGAACTCAAGTCGATCGCCGTCGCCACCGCGCTCATGGCGGTCGCCAACGTAAACGGCGATGGACTCGCCAGTTCGTTCCAGTAGTGCAAGGTCAACGTGCCCGCCGAGACCGACCGTGTGTTGGTCAAGTCCGCGAAGCTCACGCTCAGCAACTCCACCGCACCGTCGCCCGCAGTAAACAATCCGAAGAACGGTTCGGGCGCGATTTCCGCGTCGAGAGACGCGCCCGCGTTGCCGCCGATCGTCCATCGAGTCAACGGCGCGAGTTCTTCGGCGGACTCTTCGCCGCGAACGTTCGCCGAACGCCCGATCGTCTGCACAATCGCGTCGCGCCGGTTCGGTACCGGAAACACCGCGCGGTCCGTTCGTGTGGTTGCCCCCAGTTGCCATGCCGCGTCGGCGACTACGAAAGCGCTTGTCGAATCCGGAACGATCGACCAGGGTGGACCGACGGCGACTGTCGTCGAGTCGTTGGCGAAGATTTGACGCTCTTGGCCGGCCCCCTTGCCGAGCGTGATTCGAACGGCCCCGCCCGCAAATTCGTTGGTCTGCAAACTCAACGCCGAACTTCCGATCGTGGTCCCGCTGAATACGGTCGCCGCGGTTTCCGGCAGTCGCTCCAATCTCCAGTAGAAGTTCGCGTGGTCGTAGCTCGCATCCGGCGGCGTAGCGGACTCGGCGGCGAAACCCGTATCGACGAATACCGCCGTCACCGGTACGCTCGACGCGATTCGCTGCAACTGTTGCGGATTGCGACCGCGATAAACGTGAAAGCCCGTCGTGCCCGCGTTGAAGCTCAGCGAGTTCAATCGAATCGAATTCGTCGTACCGGCGAGGATCGTCGCGCGCACCACAAACGATGCTTCGCCTTCGGCGCCGTCGGCGTCGACGCCGCTCACGGCGTAGTAGAGCGTTTGTCCACCGGAGAGCGTTCCGCCCGCCGCGAGGACGGTCGGCGTCAAGCTCAGGATCGGAATGGTCGCCCGGCTTAACGCCGGATTGCCCGGCGGTGCGAACTCCGCCGTCAGCGACACCGTCGAACTCCCGTCCACCGAGCTCGCGGCCGACTCGGCGATTAGGTATTGCGTCCGGCCCTGAGCGTCGATCGTCTTACCCGCCAGTGGCCTCGGAATGCCGATCTCCGCGCCGCCGCGCCGCCGCTGCCCAAATCCCGAAACGGCCCCGCCCGTGTACCAGACATCGTCGTGAATTTGCGCTGTGATCGTCGCGGTCCGGTAGTTCGTATTCGGCGCGACTCGCGTTACGCGAAACAACTGCCGGTCGAAACCTTCCTTGAGATACGACAGCGTAATCAGATCGCCGGGCCGCAGCCCCAATCCGCGCACGCTGGTGTCGAACTCGACATACGTATTCCCGCGAATCGATTTATGCAGCGACAACCTTGCGATCCGGATCGCTTGATCGATGTTCGGCAGTCCCTCCGCCAATAGCGTCGAAGCCACTTCTTGTCCCGCTCGAACTACATCCTCGGGATCGATGAGCGACACCGAGTCTTGTTGGTACTCGTTAAACGAATCCTGAAATTCGACGCTCACCCGGTTCGGAGTATCGGCCGTGCTTCGCGAAAAAACTTGCAGCGTCGGTTCGCCGTTCTCGCGCCGGAGAATTCCTCCGAAGCCGTTCGTCCCGTCCCCGAACTCGTAAGCGGGCCAACCGGCGCCGATCGCCGCCGTCGAGTTGCTGCCCGCCGGCTTCACGGGCTGCTGAACGCTCAACGCCGATTCGGCTTTCAGCGTCAACTTGCCTTCCGCCGAGTAAGCCAAGTACAACGCCGCCGAGGTACGAATCCCGCGGACCACCTCCGCCGCGCTTCTCCTGCGCCGTAATACCAAATTGGTCTGGTAGCGCGGAATGGTAATTGCGTTGCCATTCAAATCCGTCGTCGAAACGTCGGCCGCGCAATATCCCGCCGTCCTCCCGAAACTCGCCAAATCGATCTCGTCAAGCCCCCAACCGCACCGCCGAAGGACGTCGAGCAGCACCCACGCGGGATTATTCGAGAACTCCTCGCCGGTGTAGTTCCCCTCTTCGGAGAACACCGAGACTTTCAGTCCCTCGATCAACGCCTCGATCTTCGGTAAAGAGCGGCCGTCGCTGATCCGGTTCGGAACGGCCACCGCGATATACGCCATGCTGCCGTAAGGATCGCCGAGCGCCTGGCCCGTCGCCGAAACATACTCGGCGTTGAACGCTCCGGTGCGATTCCCGAGGCTCACGACGTTGAACCAGCCCGTCGCCGTCATGTTCTGGCCGCTCTGTCCCAGCGGAATCTCGTACCCGTTCACCAGCACCTTCAGTACGCCGCGAATCTCCCCGATTCCCAACAGCACTTCCATACGGGTTAGGTTGCCGTCGTTCTTCGCGAACACGATCGGCGGTTGATACCAAGCCGTGCCGTACACCGCGGGTACGAAGTCGTTGTAGCGGCCCGTATTCTCGAGCGCCGCCGAAGCCCGATGCCCCGCCTCCCCGAACCCACGCACCAGCGTGCTCGCCGGCACGAACTCGATCCCACCAAACCGTCGCGTCGTCCGGCCCGCGCCGTCCACGCTAAACATTCCGCGCTGTTCGCAATCCCGCCGCGTGAAATTGCAATCGGCGAAAGGAACCGAGCCGTTCATCGACCCCGCTCCACCCTCCTGATCGGGCGAGTATCCGCAACGGAAGTACGGCGAGTATTTGCCCGCGTCGAGGCCGCTCACCGCCTCCGCGCGTTGCGCCGCCGTCTTCGGAAAGATCCACGGGCATCGCCGCTGAATTCGCACCGGGGGCAGCGACATGCGCTGCATGTTCAAACGATTCGTGAAGCTAACCCGGAATCGCGACTCCGTGCACTCTTCCGGAGGATTCGCGCTTCCTCGAAACAAAACCGTCGTCCCGGTCGTTGCCGCATCCGCTCGCAAATCGTAGAACGCGAACCGCACCGTAAGCTTCGCGCCTTTGATGCCGCCGTTGCGCTCGATCTGTGAGAATCGCGAATCCGCGTTGGCGAGAGTCAGGCTCACTTTCGCGATCCCGTCCGCGCCTTCTTCGCTCGCCGCCTTCAACTCGAACAGATTGTGCGACAGCACGCGCGCGCTGTAGACGTGTCCCTCCACCGTCGCTTGGTGCGTCGCCCAACGCTCCGTCGTGCCGTCCGGCAGCGCGCATTCGAATAGCAATAGCGGCGTATCGGGAGTCTCGAGTTCCTTGATCGTGTAGATGCTCATCGGCTCACTTTCGGCGCGGCGATGCGCACCGTCGTCCCCATTCGTCCGTTTCCTTGCGACACGCCGGACAACTCGTCCATGTCGAATCGCGCCCCCGTATATACGCCGCCCAGCGCGCCCGTCGCCTTATACGAGCCCGCCGCCGGTTGCGATTCCGCTTGCGGTCCGAAGATCTCGACGACGCCGCCCGTCGCAACCTCGATTCCAAAGCTCGTCGATTCGCCGCCGCCCCCCGGCGCACCGCCAAACGCCACTCGCTTCCACACCGGCCCGGTTGTCGTTTGCATCGTGTGCTCCACCGCACCCGCGCGCCGCACCAGGCGAATGGCCGACGCTCCGCTGGATCGCGCCCACACGCTCCAACTCGTTGTGAACCAACCCGGAGCCGCCACCGTCTGCATGATCCGCTGCGCCGCGCCGCCGCTATTCGAAAGCTGCCACGCTCCTGTGCCACCCATGGGATCGCCGTAGCCTGCACTGGCCGTCAGCAATGCATCCTTCACCCACACGGCTTGCGAAATATCGCCGCTCCACGCCAGCAAGTTCGCCATCGGATCGAGAAACGCGAACGTCCCCAGCCGCCCTTCGCGAGCGTCGAAGAACTCCTCGATCGTTTCCCACTCGAGGATCGTCAAGTCGCGATAATTCAGTTCCCACTCGATCCGCCCCGCCTCCGCATCGAGCCCGATCACTCGCCGGCCGTCCTCCGTCTCGCCGCCCACCGTTCGCACGCGCCGCGTCGCCGTCAACGGAAACTGGGCCGTCGCGCCCGATTGCAATTGCGGATAGAAGTTCATGGGCGTGTCTCTCGAATCCCGATCGTCGTCTTACCTCGTAAGTCGTCGCTCAATTCCGTCGCGAGTTCGTCGCTCTCGAACCGGCATTCCGGATAGTCGATCCCCGTCACCGGATCGCGAAAGGTGAACGTCTCGTTGACGTCGAAGAACTCCCGCAGCGCATTCAGCTCGCTTTCGTCGAGCAACGATAGGTCCAGCGTCCATCGCCGCAACCCGCCCGGCGACAAACGGAACCGCTGCTCGCCGCCGTCCACGAACCGCAGCACCTCGGTCGAATAGCGCCGCCCACACGTCGCCGGATGCTGGGCGATCGCTCCCGTTTTGAGCCTCGGAAAATCGGCCATCGCCTACAGCTCCGCCACCACGCCGTTCACGCTGTGCGAATTCAGCATCGCCTCGCGCAGCGCCCGCGCGATATCGTCGCTGCGGTCCATGATCGACCGGCTATCGAGCGCTTGCACCTGAATCGTCACGTTCTGCGTGACTCCGCTGGCCGTCACCCGCCGCACTCCGCCTTGTTGGTCGTAGTCGAACGGCCGGATCGCCGAACTCAACCCCGGCCCGGTCGCCGCCTCCAAACTCACTCGCGGCGGTCGTGCATATTGCACCAGCGGCGCTGGCTCCGGTTCGCTCTTCCCTCCGCCGAACAACTTCGCGATCCCCGTCACTAGCGGACTCAGGAACAATCCCAGCCCCAGTACGGAACTCGTCGTCTTCGCGATGCTCGACGCCGTCGATGTCCCGCTCGATTGCGCCACCGTATTCTGCGACACCGCGTCCGTGTTCGCCGTCAGCGATTGCACCTGCAGCGCTCCCAACAACGTCGCCTGCTCAAGCTGAACGCGAATCGCGCTGAGGTTGTCCGGAACGTTTCCTTGAACCAGCGTCAGCAGTTCGTTCTGCACATCGTTAGTCGCCATGCTCTGTCTCCGATCTCCACTCGCGTTCGAGAATCGTCCGCGCTTCCACGTCCCGCGCGTTCATCTCTTCAATGCGCTCGCCGCCGATCGCTTTCCACGCCGCGAAAGCCTCCACTTGCGCCAGGCTCTCCGCGGTAATCAGCGTCTTCGGACACTCCTCCGCCGCCGCGCGCTTCCGCGCCCACACCACGGTTCTTGCACCGCGATCCGCCTCTGGGATAAACCCGCACCGTCTCTTGCGTTCCAGGCCGCTTCTTCGGCAGGCGTCGCACTTCCATGCGGCCGGATCGGAAAACTGGAAGTGGAAGGCGACGATTAGTTTTTTCGTTCTTCTTCGCTGAGCCCGCACTCGTGCTTGATCGCCGCGATCATCTCGCGCGTCAGCGCCTCGGGCGCGCGCTCCGCCGCGTTCTCGCGATCGACCGGCTCCCCGTCCGCCGTCAAACCGCTCACCGATTCCAGCCCCCAGTCGAGATACAACCGCTCTACCTCGAGCGTCGCGAGCGACGCCTCCACCTTGCCGGCGAACGTCTCTCCCGCCTCCGCGAACTCGATCCGTTGCGCCAACTCCCGCACGCGCTTCGTCAACTCGATCCGCCGCCCGAACGTCATCCGCCGCACCCGGAACCGCACACCCGGCACCGCCGCGGACTCGTGCTCCACCACCGTCTCGAAGCTCGTCATACTCAGCCGAACGCCACAAACAGTTCGTCGTCGATCGTCCCTTGCGCCTTCGCCGAATCGAACCGCCACTGCAATCGCGAATCGCTGTCGTCGTACTCCGGCACCTCCGGAACCACGCCGGTCATCCATACGCCGAACAACTCTCCCGGCGTCTGACCTAACTGGAACATCACGCTCACCGGCGATTGCGTCCGCGCCGCTTGATACAACGCCAACGTGGCTTCGTCGTCGCGTTCGTACAGGCTGAACGTCAGCGTCACGTTGCGCGCGCCGGGCACTCCGGCCTTCGGACAGTCGCACCCGAACTCGGTCTCGCGAAAATCGATGTTGTTCTCGACGTTCAGTTCCGCCGACGTCACCGTGCAGAACTTGCTCGCGCCTCCGCCCAACCACGCCTGGCCCAAGTTGCCCGGAACGATCGAGTAATTGAAGTCGACAAACGGAGGCTCTACCGGAAAGTCGGTCAAGCCGGCCACTCCCGCCGTGAAGCTGGCGCTGTCCACCAAATCCTTCGCCCCGCCCTCGAACGCGAATTCGTGAAAGTCGCCGTTCACGGTCAGCTTCATCCGATTCACCATCGCGCCCGACAGAAACCGCTGCACCGCCGTCTCCGGACTCCAGAAATCGAACACGTTCACGCTCGGCAGATCGGTCGCCGGGTGGTAACTCGCCGTCGCCCCGATTGGCGATCCCACCGTGGGAATCGAACTTAGCGCCTGATTCAGAACCACACTTGTCGCGTTCGGAATCGCGGCCACAAACCGGATCTCGCCCCCGTACGTGATCGCTTGGCCCACCGCCAAGCCATGCCCCGTGCCGAACTGGAGTAGGCTCGCCGTCGATCCCGCGCCCGCCGGCGCTCCCGAAAAGATCAGCGGAGCCGCGCCCAAAGCGCCCTGCACCAACGCCCCCGATGCCGGAGCCTGCGGAGCGTTCGTCCACCCGCTCAAATACGTCCGCAACTCGTAGTTCGTCTGCCGCCGTCCGCCCGCCGGATTGCCTTGGAACGTCCGGCTCCCCGTCTTATCCCGGCGCGTCGCCGTTTCCAGCCTCTGCCGCGCGCCGAACTTCACCGCCGGAATCCGGTGCGCCGCCGTCAACGCGGCCGTCTCCCCAAACGCCGGTTCCAGCGCGACGTAGAGCCTTTCGTTATTCGATGAAACGTAACTGGGCATTTTTGTTTTCGCTCCTCAATTCACGCTGACCTGCACTTCGAAAGCGATCTTCGCGGTTTGCAAGTAATTCCTGCCGCCCGCCTTCACGCTGGAAAACGCCACTTCGTAACCGCCGGTGTAGAACATCCCGCTGCCCCAATCGCCGCGATTCAAATCCAGCACCTGCGTCGCCGCGTCCACATAAAGCCTGATCTGGTCTTCGAGCTTGTCGACGTGATCCCCCGTCACCCGAACGTCGATCGCCATCCGCGCCGTCCCCGAAAACGTCGTGAACTTCTCCCGCAGCGTGTTTTTCAATCCCTCGCAGTAGATGTGCATGCTCGGGTACTGCGCGCCGATTTGCTTCTCGAGCGTGTCCGGCGCGATGTTCCGCTCCACCACCTTCGCCACCGGCAACGCATCGGGCGTCAGCCCTTCTTGCGCGGCTACCAATCCCACCGCGAACGAAATCCCCGATTCCGCGCGAAAAATCCCCCCCAGCGTTCGGGCCACCAAACTCCCCACTTGCGCCATAGCTATCCTTTCCGGACCGCGTTACTCTGCCGCACGTAGTTCAGCTGCCGCAAGTAGTAGTCGGGATTCTGCCCCGCGGGCATCGGCGCTCCTGGCATCAATCCCGCCGCCGGCATCGTCCACGTCTCGCCGAGCGCCAGCGCGCTCGCGTTCTGCTTCGTCGAAATCCCGTCCAGCGGCGCCGCATACACGTTCCAACTCACGGCCCCCGCCGGTGCGGCCCCTACCGTTACCGCCGGAACGTCGCCGTTGCTCGACGCGAACAAAACCCGCTCGCTCGGCGCGCCTTCTTGCCCCGCCGCGTTCTCCCACGTCACCCGGATTTCGTACACGCCATTCGCGAGAATCCCCGCCGCGCTGCTCACCATCGGAGCCGCGGCCTTCGTCAACGGCGTATTCACGATCCCCAGCCCCGTCTCGAACAATTGCGCCGCCTTATACCCGGACTGCCGTTCGTATTCCTTCCACTTGCTCTCGTACCGGTCGTTCAATTGGTTGTGGAACGCGTCGCGATAACTCAGCGTCAGCGTTTGCGTCGAATGCCACTGGTGCATCGGCTCCGTCACTACCACCTGGTCGAGCTTCACCGACGGCGGAGCCGTGTCCACCGCCGTCAACTCCGTCAGCACCCGCACGATTTCCACCGCCAGTTCACGCTGCGCCAACTCGCGCTTCGCGGTCAGGTCCACGCCTTCCGTCGAAGCCATTTCGAGCACCGAACTCTCGTAAGCCCGCAGGTCTTCTTGCGAGGCGATCGTCCCGTCGTTGAACAGCGCCATGATTCTTACCGCTTCCCTTTCGCGCTCTTGCGCTCCGCGATGTCGATCAGGAAATGCTCTCGCGGACTCGACGACCGCGCCGCCCACTCTTCCCGCTCGCCCTTAGTTTCCGCGCGATGCCGCTCCGCTTCTTCCGCCGAAGCCATCCGTACGCGCCCATCGACGATCATCTTCGCGGCCAGCTCGCGCGACAGCTCCATCGCCCGTCCCGCGCGCCCGCCGTCGTTCGTGTCGAGGCTGACGACGATCGCGTCTCCTTGGCCCAAACTTTGCTCGACGCTGCGAATCTTTTGGAAGTACGCCTTAACGTCCATCGCCTCTCCTTCTTCGTTCTTTCGAAAACGAGAACGGCGAGCGGCATCCGCCCCCGGACACCGCCCGCCGCTCCATCGGCCACTAAACCGAACTAACTCCGCACGAGCCTCAACTAGCTCCGAACCACAATCCCGTGGTTATTCCGCAGCATGCCCACGCCGTACAGCATGTCCACCGTGAACTGCTGGGCCAACGTATTCGGCTGGTAGCTCATCACCACGCGCATGCCGAAATTGCCCATCTCCGCGTACTCCGCCACCGCGCCCGTGCCCGGCAGAGGCTGCGGCAAACGCCGGATCACCAACCCCAGCGCGTCCTTCGCGAACCCGAGATTCCAAGTCGTCACCGGAGCGCTGCCCGTCTTATTGATGAACTGCGACCGGAACACGTAAAAGTTCTTCAGCCGCCCGATTTCGCCGTCGATCATCGTCTTCAATCCCGCGTCGCCCGCCGTCTGATACTCGCTAAACCGCGCGATCGAGCGCAGCTGCGAATACGCCGTGCCATCCGTGATCAGGTAACGCGGCGAACTCTGCGGAACCTTCGCGTTGAACAGCGCGGTCTCCGCCGCTTCGATCGCCGCTTCGGTAATCGCCGTACCCGGCGTGCCCACCGGAGTGTTCGCCGTGAAGCTCGGAGCGAGCGCGAGCAAATCGGTCTCCACCTTCTCCGCTAGCGCCACGATCGCCGGCTGCAAGTAGGTCTTCATCAGATCGGGATACGCCAGCGTCTTCGTCACGTCCGGAATCTGGAACGACGCTTCGAGATGGGTGCTCAGCGTGATCGCCGCGTTCGTCAGGTTCGGATTCTGCGTCGAAACCGTACCCGTCTCGCCGATGTTGTTCGCCGTCAGAGCGGGCGGAATCGGCACGTTGATCGTGTCGCCCGCGCTCGCCATTTGCGGCTCGAAATCGCGATTGACAAGGTTTCCCAGAACAAGGTTCCCCATCAGCGCCGGCAGCGCTTCCGCGGCCACCAGCTTGACGATCGCTTGAGCCACGTTCGCCGAAGTAATGTTAGGCATCTACTCTCCTTCTTTCTTCCTCACTCGTTTCTCGCCAAACCTTGCCTCACCAACCGCGCAAGGTCTGCGCCGCCACCCGAGCGATCTCGAGTCGCACGCGTTCCAACTCCTCCGAACTCATTCCCGGCCGGATCGCATCCAGATCCACGCGCGGCTCTACCGCCGCCCTCGCCGCCGGGGAAACTCCGCTGCCACCCGCGATTCGCGCCGGCAATAATTCCGGGTTTTCTTCGACAAACGCGCGCAGATACTCGTTCAACCCGATCTCGCCCGCTGCCGTCCGCGCCGCGATCCGCCCGTCTTCCAGGCGCACCACGTCGTCCTTAACCGCCCGAAATGCCAAGTCCACTTTCGCGATCCCCAGTCGTTGCAACTCCGCTCTCACCGCGGCATGCCGCTCGGACTCCTCGGCTTTCGCTTTCGTCTTCCGGTTCTCTTCCACCAATTCGTTCAAGCGCGCTTCCAACTCCTCGCGCTTCTTCCGCTCGATTTCGAGCTCCGTCGGAACCGCTTCTAGAACTTCGTCCGTCACGCCGCCCTCCCGTCGATCTCGTTCGCGATCCGGTTCTTCACCTCGCCGCTTGCGTCGCTCAGATACTTCAGCGCCAGCTTCTTGTGCACTTCGTCGCGGAACGTCTCGGAGGAAATTCCCAACTTCAACAGCCGTTCCGCGTCCTCCACTTCGCCCGAAAACTCGCCGATGTCGAACTCGTCGAGCCCCGACACGTTCGCCTTCAACCCGTCTTCCCGCGAAGCGAACACCGCGCTCAGCACCGCTTGCATCGTGTCCTTCACGCGCCCGCCCATCGCGCGCAGCACCTCTTGCGTGATCTGAAAATCGCGCTGCTTACTCAATCCCGATTGGCTTTGTCCGCTCGAAAGCGCCCCGCCCGCTTGGCTCAGCAGGTAGCAAATCCGGTAGATTTCCCGTTGCAACCGGCTCAGATTGTCGGCCGCCAGTTGGTACACCGTGCCCTGCGGCTCCGTCCAGCCGAACTTGTCGTCCGGCCCAAGCTGGATGTAGTAGCTCTCGCCGATCATCTGCTTGAACTCGCGGTCGGAGTACACCACCGGCATCGCGAACAGGCCCATCGTCAGCGCCCAGGCCAGTGCGTTCGATTTGTTGAAGTGCTCCAGTTGCAACAGCGCCGCTTTGCGCATCAGCCACAAACCGTCCGGCAGCCGCAACTCGAACAAAGGCACGCGATTTTGTTTCGCCAACCCGTGCCGACCTTCGTCCACCAACTCCACCGCGCCCCCCACCCCACCTTGGTTGCCGAACCGCCGCCACACTTGAAAATCTGTGCGCCCGTAGTGGGTGTAGGTCGTCTCCGTCATCCAATCGGGATCGGACTCGTTCCGCTTCGTGAGCCGCGATTGCCGCAATACCGCCCACTCGAACGCGCCCGTTTCGTCCGTCGACCAATTGATCAGGTCCAGCGGCGAGTAGCTCTTCAGATAAGCCCGCGACGCGCCCAAAGCGTCTTCTTCCGCCCGCGTCCGCGCCACCGCCTTGACGCGCGGAAAGTCGATCAGCGTGTAGCTCGCTCCGTAAACCAGCGCTTGCGTCACTTGATCGCGGAAGAACTCCGAGACGTTCGTGCCCCGCCGGTCGCAATCGTCGTCGAACTGCGCCGCGAACTCCCGCCCCTTGGCGCTTTCGCCCGCAAGCGCCACCCGCGGTTCCCGCCGGAACAGCGTCGCCGCGTACCAGTCCACGATCGAGCCGATGTAGTTCTCGTAGAACGTCCGGTCCAGGCGCTCCTGATAGACCTCCCCCGGCTCCTTCTGCCGCCGTAGTAAATACGACGCCGCGTTGCGCTTGAATTCTTCCCCGCCCGTGTACAGGTCGCGGTACTTTTCGAGCGCCGGCTGCGCCGCCCGATACTCGGGATGCTCTTGTGTGATCGTTTCTTGGTTCATATCGCTCTTCAGAACAAACGCTCGCCCCGCTCCCCCGCTCCGTTGCGCCCTTGAAATTCCTGCCACACCAGGTAACCCAGCGCGTCCGACGCGTGCGTTCGCGCCGCGTCGCGCTCTTTGTCGATCACCGTGCTCGACGCCTTGTATTCCACTTCCTCGAAATCGCGAATCAGTTCCTTGCACTTCGCCGAAACCGCGATCCGCCCGTCGCGCAGCATCGTGTTCATCAGGTTCGTTCGATCGCGGACCGCCGGATTCGCCTTCGGCACTCGATACGTAACGTCCATCCCCGCCCGCCGGAACGCCTCTCGAACCACTTGGTAGTCCGAACTCCCCGTCGTCTGCATCCGCTCTCCCGACGCGTCTCCGTAAACCACCACGCTGCCCATATGCCCGTGGTACCGGGTGAGAAACTCCTCGCACGCTTCCGCCGTCGTCGCCCGCTTCAGCACCACTTCGTCGAGAACCCGTACCTCGTTCTCCACCCTTTGCGCCACCACACTCGACATCGGATTCACGTTGAAATCGAGCGCCCACAGCAGCGGCCGTCCGTTCTCAACCCGCACGTCCCGCACGTGCGCCACCCGGTCGAAGGCGCTGTAAACCAACCCCTCCGTCGCCAGGACGTACTCGCCTAACGCCTCTTGCTCGAAAAACTTCCCGTCGTAGCTGGCCTTCAGCCGGTCGTAGAAATCCGGCACCTTGTCCAGCACGAACCGGTTTTCGTAGGGCTTCGCTTGGACCACTTCGTAGCCGTCGATCTTGCTCTCGATCCACCGCCGCCACACCCAGTCGCGGCCCTTCGGCGTCCATACCGCGAACCCGCACAGCCGCGTCCCTTTCGGGTCCCGCAACCGCGCTTCGAGCTGCAACCATGCGCCTTCGGGCGTGTACGTCAACTCGTCCAAACCGAACCACGCCAGATTCGTTCCGCGCAGCCGGTCGAACTCCTCCACCGCCCGGAACAGAATCTTCGACCGCGTGTCCCCGAACGTCAGCGTTTGTTCCGACCGGTTCAAATCGAACGGAATCCCGCTCGCCTCCAGCGCCTCGAGCAGCGCCGGTTGCGTCGCGTCGCGCAACATCGGATACGTCGGCGCTCCGATCAGCCCCAACCTTCCTTGGTTCTGATACGACAGCCGAATCGCCTCTTGGCACAGCGCCTGGCTCTTGCCCGATCCCACCGGCCCCGAGAATCCTTTGAACCGCGCCGCCGAATCGTGAAACAGACGCTGCGAAGGAAGCGGCGTGTACTCTATTTGCCTCGAGATGCGGGCGATTCGACCCATCGCACGACGATCTCCTTCGGTTCGTCCGCTTCCACTTCCCGGTAAAGCTGCAGGAGCCGGATAAAATCCGCCACGGAAACTTTGAGCTCCCCCGCCCCGGCCTTAGTCAGTTGCCCCCGCGCCGTGTCGACCATCGTGCGCAAGTCCTCCACGATGGCCGCCGCGTTTCGTTTCTTCTTTGCGAGTCGCCCCATGCCCGCATCGAAACTACCCGGATCCGGCCATTCTCATCGGCGGCTCACTACGCTAGCGCGCTCAAAAGAAGCGAGAAACAATTCTCGCCAACCCGTTACGCTCGGCGTTAGCTACGTTCGGTTCCATCCATCGTCGAGCTGTGGATTCGACGCGGCGGCGTTTCGAGTTTGGGCGGTTCCGAAGCGGTGGGCCTTAAGCGGGACCGCGTCAGAAGCCGCTTCCAATTTGGGCATCACCGGCGGTGTGGCCGCGTCACCGTTAGCGCCACAATGTACAAAGTGGCTAAGCAGGATCTCGGTCCCGCCAAGCGCACCCTCGATATCGCCGGCGTGACGCTAGAAGTTGCCCCCAACCCCGGCGAAACAGACGACCATATCTACGTTTGGTTCCCCGGAAAAGTCGTCTTCTCCGGCGATAACTTTTACGTGCAACTTCCGGCGCACTTGGCGCAAAGCTCCTATCTGCAGCCTTACTACGGACACCCCGCTTGGGCCGTGCGTTCGATCTTGCGACACGCTCCTCGCCGCCGATCAGTTGAATCCGATGGCCCGCAACTACTATTTGTCCATCGCGCAGGAACTGCGAAGATAACCTACGTCCCAACTTTAGCGACGATTAGGGTCATGTCGTCGTGCTGCGGAGCGCCGCTTGCGAAATCGTCCGCGCCCCGCATCAATTCGTCGATCATGCCGTCGGGCGGTAACTCGCGGCAACGCTGCGCGCACGCGATCAAGCCGTCCTCGCCCCACTCGTCGTCCGCCGGATTCATCGCCTCGCTCACCCCGTCCGTGAACCCGACAAACACGTCGCCCGGGCGCAACTCCACCGCACCGTGCCCGTACTTCGCGGGCCGGAACAAACCCACCACCGGACCGCCCTCTTCCAACCGCAACACTTCCCCGCCACGCAAAATCGCCGGTGGATTGTGTCCCGCGTTCACATACGTCAAAACGCGGCTCTCCGCCTCGTACTGCCCGTAAAAGAACGTCGCGTACTTGTTCACCGGCGACACGTCGAAAATCATCCGATTGATGTTCGCCATCAACCGTTCGAGATCTTTCCCGCCGTCGCTCGTCTGCCCGCGCAGGCATGCCTGCAAACTCGCCATCAGCAGCGCCGACGCCACACCCTTCCCCGATACGTCTCCGATCGCGATCCCCAGCCCGACGCCCGGCAGTTCGAGAAAGTCGAAATAGTCGCCGCCCACGCTCAGCGCCGGCCGGCATTTTCCCGCGTACTCCAACCCGGCCACGGGGGGTCGGGTTTGGGGGAAAAGCCGCTCCTGAACCTCCCGGGCGATCTCCAATTCGCGATTTAAACGCTCTTTTTGGGCGATTTCGGTGGCGATTTGGTGCGTTAAACGACCGTTTTCGAGCGCCAAAGCGGTCTGTCCCGCCACGCTTTCGAGCAGCCGCACATCCACATCGCAATACGGTTCCTCGCTCTTCTTCCGCCCCAGCGAGATGTAGCCGAACGTGCGCTCCTGAGCCTTAATCGGTACGCGCAACTCCTCCGCCGTCACGCCCGTCGCATATGCCAAATCGCCGTTGAGCCACATCTCGACGCCTTCGAGCCGCATCGCGTCGCGCACCACGTTCGCGACGCGTTCGACAAGTGGCTGTGTTTCCAGGAAGCTACGAGTGCTCTCGCCCAACTCCGCCAGCACCCGCTCCGTATTCACCGCATCCCGGAAAAACCGCTTGTCGATCCAAACCCGCAGCTTCTCGATCCCCAGGCGCGACCACGCCACGACGCCCATCGCCAACGCCAGCGCGGTTAGCTTTCGGGGCCGGTTGACCTCCGGATCGAAGATCACGTCCGAAGCCAGAGCCACCGCGGCAAGGAGTACCAACGCCTGCAGCACCACCAAACCCCGCCGCGCCATTGCGTACTGTAAACCCTGCCGAATGAATACCCTAACGTCGAGCGCGCGTTCCACCAGCACCGTGTACGCCACCGCCACCGGAAATACGCCCATTGCCAGCATTACCGGAATACTGACCCAAACCGGAAAATCGCGGAACGGATTCTTGCCGAGGATTTGCCCCGCGATGATGAACACAAAAATCGGAATCAGCCCCACGTAGGCGCCTACTTGGATAATCGTCAGCTTGCGCCGCGCGTCGGGATCCCGCTCGGAACCCCGCCGCCAACCGAACGCGAAGAAGAAGGCCGAAATCCCCAGCGAATTCAACCAGAAACCGATCGACCGGGCCGGTCCGATCAAACCGCCCACCACCACCACCGCCGCTAACACCCATTTCGCCCACGGCGCTTTGCGGTCCAACGCCAGGCGGTTTGGAAAGTACAACCCGAAGAACATCATGGAGACACCCCACATCGATGCCGTGAAGCTCCTCCAACCCTGAAACGGTTCGACCGCCCTCGTCGGCGCGGCGATTGAGGCGAACGTCACCATCACCGCCAATAGAATCCACGCCTTGGGATCGCGCGGACGCACCGCCGCCACCCAAAACCCCGTTAGCAAGCACACCAACGGCGTGACAATCCCCGCTACCCCATTCACCAAAAACGCCGTGGGGCTCGACCATAAATCCAGGCGCGTCCATGCCGATCCGTGATCGCCGAACACCACGATCCCCAACACCGCCAATACAATCCAGTGCATGCCTTCCCCGTTCCGGTAAACTCGAATCGTACCCCATGCCCCTCGCTTCCATTCCGGAAGCCATTGACCTCTTCCGTCAAGGCCAAATGCTGATCGTCGTCGATGACGAGGATCGCGAAAACGAAGGCGATCTCACCCTCGCCGCAGAAAGAACCACGCCCGAAGCCATTAACTTCATGGCCACGCACGGCCGCGGGCTCATCTGTCTCGCCCTCGACCCCGCCCTCTGCGACAAGCTCGAACTGTCCCTGATGTCTCCCCGCAACACCTCGAACTTCGGTACCAACTTCACCGAATCGATCGACGCGCGCGAAGGCGTCACCACCGGAATTTCCGCCGCCGACCGCGCCCACACCATCCTCACCGCCGTCCGTCCCGATACCACCTCGCGCGATCTTGCGCGCCCGGGCCACATGTTCCCGTTGCGCGCCCGCGAAGGTGGAGTGCTCGTCCGCACCGGCCAAACCGAAGCCGCCGTCGATCTCGCCCGCCTCGCCGGACTGACTCCGGCCGGCGTCATCTGCGAAATCATGAACCCCGACGGCACCATGGCCCGCCTCGCGGATCTCGAACGCTTCGCCGCCGCGCACGATCTCAAAATCGTCTCCGTCGCCGATTTGATCCGCTATCGCTTGCAAAACGAAAGTCTCATTCGACGAACCGGCGAATCGGGGGTCCGAAACGAGTTCGGGGCCTTCCAGGCCGTTTCGTTTCTCAGCGTGATCGACGGGCGTTCGCACACCGCGCTCGTTTTGGGCGAGCCGCACCTTCACCCGCCCGCTTTGGTTCGCGTCCACCGTCACGAAGGCGATCTTCTGAACGCCATCGCTTCCGATTCACTGGTTCGCGGCGCGCTTTCGCAAATCGCCTCGGCGGGCGAAGGCGTGCTCGTGGGCTTGCACACGCCGGCAGCGGCCCCGGAACGAAATTTGCAGCACGAAGCGGGGATCGGAGCCCAAATCCTGGCCTCGCTGGGACTGTCCCGAATCCGCCTGCTGACCAATCACCCCCGCAAAGTGGCGGGGCTCGAAGGCTTTGGCATCGAAATCGTGGAACAGATCGCAATCCCTTTACGTAGCGCGATAATAGGAACGGTATCCCTATGACCCGACGTATTCTGCTGCTCGCTCTGACCTCGTCCGCCGTATTCGCGGCCGACCCCAATTTGCTAAAGATGGTCCCCGAGAACGCCCGCGTCGTCGTGGGCCTCGACGCCGATCGCGCCGTAAACTCGCCCTTCGGCCGCTTCATCCTCTCCCAAATGTCCGACGACGAAGGCGGGCTCGCTAAATTCGTCGCCCTCACTGGCTTCGACCCGCGCCGCGACCTGCGCGAGGCGATTTTCTACGGGACGGGTACCGGGAAATCGAATGGCGTGTTTGTCGCCAAGGGCGTTTTCGACATCTCGAAAATCGTTACCGCCGCGAAATCCGAGGGCGGCAGCACCCTGGTTTATCAAGGCTTTAACGTCATTACGGGAAAGAACCCGGATCAAGAATGGATCGCCTTTCTCGATTCCACGCTCGCCGTCGGGGGCGCCCAGGAGTCGGTGAAAGCGGCGATCGCCCGCCGCAATTCGGGCTCGATCAACGCCACCTACCGCGACCTTTCCTCGCGCTTCGACGCCTGGATGTACACGGTCGAACCGGCGGCGCTCGGAAAGGCGATGCCTGGCAAGACGGGTGGCAATAATCCCGCCGAGACGTTTAAGAGCGTCACCGCCGCGCAGGGGGGCTTGCGCCTAGGGAACTCGGTCGACGTCGATGCCCTCGCCACGGCCCGCTCGGACAAGGACGCCGTCGCGCTGCACGACGTCATCAAATTTGTGGCGGGCATGATCCAACTCAAGTCGGACGACGCCTCCGCCGCCGAAGTGGCGAGCCTGCTGGAATCGATGAAGCTATCCGTCTCCGGCAACCAAGTGAGCCTGAAACTCTCGATCCCCGAAACGCAGATCGAGCAGTTGTTCCAGCGTTCGAATCGCCGCCAAGTCGCCCAGCGTTAGGGTTTGGAAGCCGGCGCTGTAGACTCAAGAGTAGCCATGCTCGAGGTGCACGCTAGCGAAGTCCAAGGCCGTCTCTTGCCGCTCCTGCTCGAAGAAGTCGAGCGGGGCGAGACGATAGTCATCACCCGGAACGGCGAAGCCATCGCCCGCCTCGTTCCCGAAACCCAGCGGCGACAGGAAGAGATAGACCAGGCGATACAAGCGATTCGCGAACTCCGAAAGCGTACCGGCAAGATCACCGTCGAAGAAATTATCTCGGCAAAGAATGAAGGACGCCGGTAGTTGTGGCGTTTGTCCTCGACGCCTCCGTGACCGCTTGCTGGGCGAACGAGGACGAGAACGACTCGCGAGCCGACATTGCGTTCGGATTACTCGGCCCGCAGGAGGCGCTCGTTCCCGCTCTGTGGTGGTTCGAGGTACGCAACATGCTCGTTGTTAACGAGCGCCGACAGCGGCTCACGCTCGCCCAATCCGCGCAGTTTCTGGCGTTACTGACTAAACTCCCCATCGTTGTCGACTCCCTTCCCGACGAGGATGAAGTTTTGCGATTAGCGCGAACTTACCGCTTAACCGTATACGACTCCGCCTATCTGGAATTGGCCTTGCGGCGGAACGCCGATCTGGCGACTCTCGACGGCGACCTCGCGAAAGCCGCACGCACCGAAGGCGTCGCGATCGTGTAGCCACCGCCGCTCAAGCCACTAATTCGCGGTGATAGTCGAGAAAGCGGGCGGCGCCGTCGGGGGTCATGTAGCGCCCGAGAGTCGCGCGGTCGGTGCGGGCCAGATCGACGACGATCAGTCCGTCTAGACACCGCGAAAAGTTGGGATCGATGTTGAACGCCAACAGCCGCCCGCCGAGCTTCAGATACTGCTTCAACAGCACCGGCACGCCCTTGCCATCGAACTCGATATCGCCGACGATTTCCGACAACTCATCGAGTTCCACCGACCAATCGAGGTTCGGTCCGAAGGGCGGCTGCCAGAAAGGCCGCTTCGGTTTCACCATACGGCTCAACCGCTCGTCGCGCTGGCGGCGGCTCAAGTACTCGACCATCAACCGCCGCGACACCGGCGAATAATCGTTCGAAATGCTCACCGGACCGAACAGAATCCGGTAACGCGGATGCTCGGCGATGAAGCGGCCGATGCCCTTCCACAGCATCAGGAGCGACGAAAAACTCTTCTGATACTCGGGCCGCACGAAGCTACGCCCCAACTCGATCGCCGGGTGCACTTCGAGCAGAAAATCGCGGCTGAGGTTAAACAACGTCGAGGTGTAAAGCCCGCGCACCCCCGGACCCCGCAGGATTTCGTCGGTCAAACCCAGCCGGTAGGACCCGATAATCTCGCGCTTCTTCGTGTTCCAACTGAACAGATGGAGGTAGTGGCGGTCGAACTCGTCGAGGTCCCGATCCCTGCCCGTGCCCTCGCCCACCGCGCGGAACGCCGCCTCGCGCAATTCGCCGATCTGATCGAGCAGTTTCGGAATCTCCCGGGCGCTGGCCAGATACACGCGCTGATCGCCCGTCTCGCACAGCAGGCGCGCCGAAGCGAGCTTTTCCACCTCGCCCTCGATCGAGATACCCGGCGCCGGAACGGGCATCCGGACGAGCGTCTTGCGCGGAGCTTTGGCGGCCGCTTTCTCGCCGCGATGCTCGAGCAGGTAAGTCCGCCAACGCAGGTAGCGGGTGATCGCCTCGTCGCTTTTCAGCTTTTCGAGGCTCGCGGCCGGCAGCGCTTGGCCCACCCGAATCTCGACCCGAGCGTTTTTCTTGTTGAGATACTCGTGCGGCAGCAAAGCGGTGCGCAGTCTGGGGTGCAGCAGACCCAAAATTTGAAACAGCGCGCTATTCGCGCCCTTGATGAATACCGGAACCGCCGCCGCCTGGGTCCGGCGAATCAACCGCGCCACGGTCGAGTGCCACTCAGGATCGGTGACTGCGAAACGCCGCAATTGCAGATGCGATACTTCGCCGGCCGGAAACACGACGAGCACGCCGCCTTTGGCCAACCATCCCAGCGCTTCTTTCAACCCTTTGCGGTTGAACTGCGTCGCCTCTCGTCCGCCGAATGGATCGACGGCGATAAACCAGTCCCGCACCTGGGGAACCGTAGTCAGAATGGTGTTGGTCAGCACCTTGACGTCGGGCCGGACCGCCAGCAGGCGGCTCATCAACGCCGCGCCTTCGAGCAAACCGAACGGGTGATTCGCCACAACCACTACCGGACCTGTCGCGGGGATTTTGGACCATTCCGCTTCCGGCGCGTCCAGATCGACGCTCAGGCAGTCGATCATCGCCTGGAAGAACGCGGCGCCGTTGCCCACGGGCGCGATGCTGTCGTACATGCGCTCCAGTTCGCCGAACCGCAGCAAACGGAGTGCGGCATTATTCTGCACGTTACAAGAATGACGCTTGGGCGTGAAGTTATTCTGACGGACCGGTAACGATCTCGTTTACCAGGGGCTTCGCCCCGGCCGGTTTACGCGTCGGCCCGCCCCGGAGCTACTGCGCTTCGCCCTCGATCACCCTGCGCGCGGAGTCCGGAACGATTCGCCAATTTCCGTCCGGCTTCGCAGGCAGTGTTTTCTTCTCCGAGTAATACTCGACGATCATGTCCCGGATTTCGCGGTTCGACCGCCAGACGACTGGGGCGCCCCGGAACATGGTGAATCCGTTCGACCCGCCCGCCCGGTAGTTATTCACGGCGATCCGCAGTTTCTGGTCGTCGCGCAAAGGCGCGCCCTTGAACTTCAGATTCTTGATTCGGCTACCGTGCGGTTCCCGCAGGTCGATTTCGTACTCAACGCCTTGCGCCATGTCGAAGTTGTATCCCGCCATCGAACGGTTGGTCAGCGGACCCTTGGCGCATGTCGGCTCCGGGCACTCCAGGTAGTACCGCGCCGAGTTTTCGAGCGCCGCCCGCACCATCGCCCCCGTCCCCTCGATCGTGTATAACTCGTTTTCGTAGAGATACAGCGCGGCGATCTCGCGCACAGTCACCGGCCCGGCGGCAATCTTCAACCGCAGATTGAAAAGCGAAGTAAACGAGACGTCGGCCTTGCCGTAATGCATCTGGACCTCGTGTATGGCGTCGACCAGCGCGTTATCGCCCGTGCGCCCCAACCGCGCGTCGAGCGCCGCCGGAGCGGTGGCCACCGGAGTCGAGAGCCAGTTCTCGGCGGCGTTGTGATAGGGCTGCCCGATCGCCAAGATTTCGGGATCGGCGGGCGTTTGCGCGGTCACGGGCAGCAGCTTGTTCTTCTTGTCCACCAAAAGCCAGTTGCCGTCTTCTTTGCGCTCGAAAGTAAACGTCGCGCGGGCAAGCGATCCGCCCCAATTGCGCGGCTGCACCAACATCACCTCGCCGACGCGCATGTCTTCGACCACCTGATGCGTGTGCCCATAGAAGATCGCGTCGATGTCGGGTACGGCTTTGGCGATCGCGTCCACCATGTTCTCGTTCTGTTCGCCCGATTTCGGTGTCAACCCGGCGTGCACCGCGCCGACGATCAAATCCGCGCCCTCGCGCTTGATCTTTTCGACCGTCTCTTTCGCGGCGGCCACGGCGGGCGAAAACGTATAGCCCGCGAAATGTTCCGGCTTCTCCCACATGGGAATGTTGGGCGTCGTGATGCCGAATACCGCGACGCGCACTCCGCCCACATTGCGGATCGCGTAGGCGTCGAAAGGCCGCGCGCCTCCCTTCGCCACCGTATTCGCCGACAGCCACGGAAACTTCGCCTCGTCGCGCGCCTTGTTCATCACCTTCAATCCGAAGTTGTATTCGTGATTGCCGACGGTCATTGAGGCATAGCCCAGTCGGTTCATCGCCGCCATCATCGGATCGGGGCGCGTCGTCTTGCCGTCGCGGACTTGCGCGGCGTGCAAGGCCTCGAGCGCCGTCCCTTGGATTGTGTCGCCGACGTCGATCAGCAAGGTATTCGGGTTCTGCGCTTTCGCCTGCTTGATCAGCGTCGCGATCTTGGCGAACCCGCGCTGCGCGGGCTCTGCCGTGTAGTAGTCCCAGGGCAAGAAGTGGCCGTGCAGGTCGGTGGTCGCGAGAATTTGCACGGTGACAGATTCCGCGCGAAGGGTAAGCGCAAGGAGGGCGAAAACGGCGAAGCGCATGCCTACAATATTGACTGATGCTTCTTTCGACCGTGTTACTAATGCTGGCGCAAACTCCGGCGGCTACGCCGAAATCGCCCGCCCCCGCCAAACCCGCGGCCACAAAACCCGCCGCCGCGAAGCCCGCTCCCGCGAAAACGGCAGGCGCCAAGCCCGCCGTGAAGGCCGCCGCGCCAAAGCCCGCACCGGAACCGCCGCGCCCGCCGCGTCCCGACGGCGTCTATGCCGTGTTCACGATCGTCCAGGGAGCGGATCCGGTCGGCACGATCGTGGCCCGCCTTTACGAAAAGGAGCAGCCCATCACGGCCGGCAACTTCATTGCGCTCGCCACCGGCGCGAAGGCTTGGCCCGATCCCAAAACGGGGCAACTGGTGAAGCGTCCGCTCTACAACGGCCTTACCTTCCATCGCGTGATCCCCGGATTCATGATCCAGGGCGGCGACCCGCTCGGCACCGGTACCGGCGGTACGCAAGTGATTCCCGACGAGTTCGCGCCCGGAATCAAGTTCGATAAGCCCGGCTTGCTCGCGATGGCGAACGCCGGTCCGAACACGGGAAGCTCGCAATTCTTCATCACGGAACGTTCGCCGATCCCGCATCTGGACGGCCGGCATCCGATTTTCGGCGAGGTGGTGGAAGGCTACGAGCTGGTCGAGAAAATCGCCCGCGTCCCGCGGGACGGCATGGATAAGCCGGAAGTGCCGGTAGTCATGAAAAGCGTCAAAATCGAACGCTACCCCGCTCCCGCCCCGGCGGCGAAGAAAGCGGCGGCGCCCGCGAAGAAGGCGGCGGCACCGGCTCCGGCGAAGAAGTAAGTTACAACTCGACGCCGGTAGCGATCTGGCCTTTCAGCAAAAATGTCTTCGGCAAGGCCCCCTGCCCGCAAATCTTGAACGTTCCGAAATCCTTGAACCAAGGGCCGTCGGGCAACTCCGGATTCAACGCCGCCCAGTTTCGCAGTTTAGCGAGATCGGCGATGGAGATCTCGCGCTCCCGCATGCGCTGAATCAGGTGGGTACGAACCGCGGCGGGGAAATCGTCCCAGCGTGCCAGCTTTGGCATCTAGCCGCCGAAAATCATACGGCCTAACTGATCGCCCAATCGCTCCGCTTCGGCCGGATCGGACGCCTCACGAAACCGCTTTGCTAACGCCGCGAACTCCAGTTTCTTTCGCCTCTCCGCTTCAACGCCTTTTTCGATAAGCTCAACCATCATTCGGTTCGCGCTCAGGCGGCGGCTTTTGGCCATGCCGCGCACTTGCGACGCGAGCGGCACGGGCAGCGTCAAACTCTGGCGGACGGTGCGCATAGCACCATTATGCACCGCTTTGTGCTAGCTACCGGTGCGTCACCGGCACCTCGAAGAAGAACAAATCCTTCGCCTCCGCCGCGTCGCGCAAGCCGGACACTGTGAGCGTCACGGGGCCGTGATAGTCGGTCCAGAAGTACACGAACCCGGTCGCGCTCTCGCCCGGCGCGATCATCTTCGCCGCGAACGCGCGCTCCTCGATAATCGAGTCGGCGAGCTTCGACTTCTTCCCGCGAACGGGCACCGGGATCGGGAAGGGCTGGGAGGCGACATTCGGCCTCGAAGGGCCGTCGAGAAAGCGGACGTCGCCGACGGGCGTCGCCTCGATCTCCTGACCGCCGCGAGGCCGGTAAAGGACCTTCATCGCTTTCAAATCGAGCGGCGTCGAACGCCGGTTCTCGATCACCAGCAGCACCGGCAGCACGTGGAACTGCGCCAGCGGTACTTTGCCGAAAATCTCCTTCTGCCGCTCCGCTGTATCGACGGGGTCGAAGGCGATCGCCACCTTGTCGAGCGCAACTTTCGCCTCGTAGTCGTCCACCGGCTTGGCCTTGAACGGCGGAGTCTTGTCGGCGCCAGCCACCGGTACGACGGACGGCGCGAGCACTAGAATCGTCATCAGACACTTGTTCATTGCGTTCCTTTACCGGCTCCTACTCACGCTGGGGTCTCCCCTCATCATCGTCTACATCGCCGCGCGATTTTTGAGGAATCCCTCGTGGCGGGCGCATTTCGGCGAACGGCTGGGATTCCTGCCCAAGACTAAGCTTCCGACGATCCCGGGCGGCATCTGGTTGCACGCGGTCTCGGTGGGCGAAGTGCAGTCGGCGGCGGGCTTGGTGCGGGCGCTACAGAAGAAGTTCCCCGGCAGGCCGGTGTACGTTTCGGTCTCGACGGTCGCAGGGCGAAAGCTCGCCGAAGAGCGGCTTTCAGGACTCGCGGAGCGCATCTTCTACGCTCCGTTCGACTTTCCCTGGATCGTGCGGCGCGTGTTGCGTGCGATTCGCCCGTCGGCGCTCGTCGTGCTCGAGACGGAAATCTGGCCTTCGATGTGGCGCGAGGCGAAGCGGTTCGGCTGCACCGTAACGGTTGTTAACGGAAGAATTTCGGATCGCGCGTGGCCGAAGTATCGAAGCGCCGCCTGGTTCTTCGGTCCCGTGTTGCGGCTGGCGGATCGAGTTCTGGCGCAAAGCGAATCGGACGCCGCGCGCTACCGGGAACTCGGTGCGAATGCGACGAACAACGGCAACTTGAAGTACGATTTCGCTTTGCCGGGCGAGCCTCCCGCCGACTTGGCCGCTTGGATCGCCAGTGCCGCCCCGCGCCGCATCTTGATCGCGGCCTTGACGCTCGATCCCGAGGAATCGATCGCGTTGAAAGCGTGGCGCGCGCTGCCAGAGGGCACGCTACTCATCGTCGCACCGCGCCGCCCGGAACGATTCGACGAAGTAGCGGCGCTGCTCGGCCCCGATTGCGTGCGAAGGTCTCGGCTGGACCGTCTGTCTCCGATTCTGCTGCTCGACACGATCGGCGAACTCGCGAGTTTGTTCCAACTGCCCTATCCGCAAGTGGTGTTCGTCGGCGGCTCGATCAACACCTGGGGCGGGCACAACATTCTCGAACCGGCGTTCGCCGGCCGGGCGATCCTCACCGGCCCGCACATGCAGAACTTCGCGGAAATCGACCGCGATTTCCGTGCCGCGGACGCCGTGCGGATCGTGAACGACGCGCGGGAGTTAGCCGAAGCCGCGCGGGAGTTGTTCGACCAAGACGGCGGCATGGGCGAACGGGCACGAGCGCTCGCCGAATCGAAACGCGGGGCAACCGGGCGCGCGGTGGCCGCCATAGAACTCGGCTCGCCGCTCACGCACCGGCCTTGCGCGTGGTTCTTTGAAGGGTTTTCTTGGATCTGGAGAGCAGGCGTCGCGCTGGACCGCCGGTTTACCACACCGAAACGCCTCCTCAAGCCCGTGGTCTCCGTCGGCGGACTGTCGATGGGCGGCGCGGGCAAAACGCCTTTCGTCCTGCGGCTCGCGGAAGTACTCGCCGCGCGCGGCCACCGCGTCGGCATACTGACTCGCGGCTACCGCCGACGAGACAAGGCGCCGATCGCCTATCCTCCCGGCGAGCGCGCTCCGATCGAACTCACGGGCGACGAAGCGCAACTCTTTCTCCGCGCGGGCCACGCCTGGGTGGGGATTGGCGCGGACCGCTACCTGACCGGCCGCCTGATCGAGAAGCACGTCGATCTATACCTGCTCGACGACGGATTTCAGCATTGGGCGCTTCACCGGGATCTCGATTTCGTTCTGCTCGACGAGCTCGACCCGTGGGCGGGCGGCGGAGTATTCCCCGCCGGATTGCTGCGCGAAGGACCGGAAGCGCTGGCCCGTGCGACGAGCGTCGTTCGCCCGCGTAAGATCGCCGTAAATCCGCCGCCACCCGGGCGCTACTCGGCGTTTTGCGGCATCGCCAACCCGGTTTCATTCCTGCGTACTCTGCGCGAGTGCCAAATCGAAATCGAAGATTGGCGGGAATTCCCCGATCATCATAGATATACGTTGGAGAATTTAGCCGGACTAAAGCCCCCGATTTTGACGACAGCGAAGGATTTCGCCAATCTGCCGACAGGCGCTCCACTGGTTCAAGTCGTTGAAATTAAGATGGAAATCCCCAATGAAGCCTCTCTAATCGAATCGATCGAGGCCCACCTCGAAATGGCTGGTACAATTGGGACTTAAGCTTATGAGCGGAACGGGGACCTCCGCCCGGGCTCCACAGAAGAAAATCGTTCTTCTCAGCCCGCGTGGATTCTGCGCGGGAGTTGTGCGCGCCATCGATGTCGTACAAATCGCGCTCGAAACGTATGGAGCGCCGATTTACGTGCGCCGGGAGATCGTCCATAACAAGCATGTGGTCGACGATCTACGGGCGGCGGGCGCGATCTTCGTCGAAGAGTTAAGCGAAGTTCCGGCCGGAGCGCGCGTCATTTTTTCGGCGCACGGCGTTTCTCCGGCGGTGCGGACCGAAGCGGCGGAACGCGGGCTGAGCGTCATCGACGCGACTTGCCCGTTGGTGACGAAGGTCCACCTTGAAGCGCTAAAGTTCGCGAAACAGGGCTACTCGCTGGTTCTGATCGGGCACAAGGATCACGACGAGGTGATCGGCACGATGGGCGAGGTGCCCGATGCGATGGTGCTGGTGGAGACCGTCGAAGACGTGGACCGGCTGAACATCGCGAATCCCGAAAAAGTCGCTTATCTGACGCAAACGACTCTCTCGCTCGACGAAACCCGGGACATCGTGGCGCGTCTGCATGAACGGTATCCGAAGATTGTGGGTCCGAAGTCGCAGGACATCTGCTACGCCACCGAGAACCGGCAGATCGCGGTAAAGGCGGTCGCGCCGCTGTGCGAGTTGCTCCTCGTGGTGGGGAGTCAGAACAGTTCGAATTCGCGGCGGCTGGTCGAGGTTTGCGAGAAGACCGGCGTGCCCGCTTACCTGATCGACGATGAAGGCGACGTGAACCCGAAGTGGTTTTCGGGAGTTTCGACCGTAGCCGTTACCGCCGGGGCTTCCGCGCCGGAAAATCTCGTACAGCGGCTGATTACGTCCTTGCAGGATCGCGGGTACGGGGCGCTCGAAGAGGTCGAGATCAAGGAAGAGGACGTGCGCTTCTCGCTGCCGCCCGAACTGGCGGGAGCGCGGTTAACCCAAATCGCGCCAGCGGCCACCGCCGTATGACACCTGTCCTGCAGATCGCGGAGACGGTGGAGACGCGCGCCTCGCAGACTTTGTCGCGCGCCGTGGAAGCGCTACTTGGCGAGCAGCACGAGTTGGGTTTCTGGTGGGCGGACCTGACCGCCGACACGACGCTCGAATCCGACTACATTCTGCTCGAGTTATGGCGGCACGCACCGGACGCGGATGGCGCTTGGAATCCGCCATCGCGGCCACGGATCGAGCGCGCCGTGCGGTCGATTCTCGCCCGTCAGTTGCCGGACGGCGGCTTCAACATCTACGCCGAAGGACCGTCGGAAATTAGCGCTTGCGTCAAGGCGTATTTCGCGCTGAAGGTCGCCGGCGTGCCCGCCGATTCGCGCGAGATGAAGCGCTTGCGGGAGCGCATTCTCGCCCTGGGCGGCATACAGGCTGCGAACAGTTATACCAAGCTCAATCTTTCGTTCTTCGATCTTTACCCGCGCCAACATGTGCCGAGCGTTCCGCCGGAACTGATGCTGGCGGGCAACGTGATTTACGAGATGAGCTCCTGGACGCGGGCCATCGTGATTCCCCTGGCGGTCACGCAGGCGTTGCTGTTCGAAGACGGGCGTCCGGGCCGCCCGGTACCGCGCGGATTCTCGCTCGAAGAAATTTTCCTGCCCGGCGTGCCGACGTCCTTCGTTCCGGCCACTAAGTTCTTTTCCTGGAAGAGCCTGTTCCACAAAATCGACGCGTGCCTGAAGCTCTGGCAACGGTTCGGGCCGAAATTCGTCCGCCGGAAAGCGATCGCCAAAGCCGAAGCCTGGATGCTCGAACGTTTCGAGCGTTCCGACGGGCTGGGCGCGATCTATCCGCCGATGATGTACGCCATCACGGCGCTCGACATGCTGGGTTATCCGAAGGATCATCCGGCGGTGGTGGAAGCGGTGCGGCAGTTCGAGAACCTGATGGTGGAGGACGCCCCGGAGTTTTACTTCCAGCCCTGCTTCTCGGTCGTCTGGGACACGGCGATCGCGGCGCACGCGATCGGCACTTCGGGTCTCGCGCCCTCCTCCGCGCTCCGGCGTTGCGGCGATTGGCTTCTCACCAAGGAATGCCGCCGCAAGGGCGATTGGGCGGTGAAGCGTCCGGACTTGGAACCCTCGGGCTGGTATTTCGAGTTCGCCAACGAGTTTTATCCCGATATCGACGACACCGCGATGGTGTTGATGGCGCTGAAGCGCACGGGCGCAAGCAACCCGCGCGCGCTCGAAGAGACGGTGGACCGCGCCGTGCGGTGGCTGATCGGAATGCAAGGCTCGGACGGCGGCTGGGCGGCGTTCGACGTGGATAACAACTGGGAATTTTTGTCCGACGTGCCGTTCGCCGACCACAACGCGATGCTCGACCCATCGTGCCCCGATATCACGGGGCGGGTGCTCGAAGCGCTGGCCACGTGGGGCGTGCCCGAGAATCACTCGGCCGTGCGGCGGGGCGTCGAGTACCTGCTCGACACTCAGGAGCAGGACGGAAGTTGGTACGGGCGCTGGGGCGTGGACTATGTCTATGGCACGTTTCTCGCTCTGCGCGGCCTGCGCGCTTCGGGCGTCGACGAGCGGGAGGCGGCGGTGCTACGCGCGGGCGAATGGCTGCGCAGCGTCCAAAATCCGGATGGCGGTTGGGGCGAGAGTTGCGCATCGTACGAGCGCAATAGCTTCGTGCCCGCGGCTTCCACACCTTCGCAAACCGCGTGGGCGATTTTGGGTCTGCTCGCCTCTGGCGACGAGACTTCGTCGAGCCTGCGCGCGGGAGTCGAGTATCTCGAACGCACGCAGCAAGACGACGGCTTGTGGCGCGAGACGCTCGCGACCGGCACCGGTTTCCCGAAGGTGTTTTATTTGAACTATCACTTGTACCGGAATTCTTTCCCGGTTCTGGCTCTCGGCGAGTATCTCAGGCGGAGACCGGCGTGAGGGGCCGGGATTGAACGCTGCATCGTCGGGGGACCTGCCAAGATGATTTCGAGGTTGCCAAGTTCCGGGTGCGTAATCCGATTACGATGACTTATTGAGCTCTGGAATTAATCGATGCTCGTCAAGAATGTGCGCGATACTGTAGAGTTCGTTGTAGAGTTTCGCCACGATAGCCTGCATATTTCGAAGGCTGAGGTATTTTTTGTTGGCTATTGATGCTGCCTTGAAGTCCTTTTCCGTCGCGTATCGGCTTGTCATTGATTTCGGGTCGATTTCCGTTAGCTCCGATATTATCTTCGTAATTAGGTCTGCGTTGCGTGGCACGGCGAAGCTGTACTGTTCTTTAAGTCGATTAAGCAACATCTCCCATAACGCTTTGAGGTCATGCTCATTGCTAACCTTCTTCGGTGGCGGATCGAAAACATTGACAATCAGCTTCTTCAGGCTGAGTTCGACGGCGTGACGGGAAACGAAAAGGATTGGATACACCGTCCATGCCTTTTCGATCCGGTCGGAGGCCCACTCGAATAATTCTCTGGCCGCCTGATAGTAGCCTTCCTCGTACTTCACGACATCATCGAACACTTCATCAGGTCCGCCAATCACTACCTCCGCGTCTCCGCGGGCGAAAACCGAATCACCCGGCGAAAGGTATCCGTACCGGCGAAGTGCGGCCTTGTCGTCAACATAATTTTTGACGCGTCTGTAAATCTCGAACTCTTTGGCCGTCGGCACCTTCAACGATGGGCATTATAGCCAGTTCAAGCTCTCGCAACGACTGCTTAATCTCATGAGGAAACCTCGATATCTCGAACGTAGTGTACGTGTCCGCACTGCCTGCGGCCGGAGATGTAGGGCTCCGTGTCGTCGGCCACTCAGAAGTTGGCTCGTGCGGCGTTCCCCGTTGGGATGGCGTAGGCGATTCCGGGACTGCTCGCCTAGCGCAACGAGACGTTGTCGGGCCTGCGCGGCATCGAGCGTTTGAGGCGCGAACAGCAAGATCATGTGAGAGGAGATGTTCGCGTTTTGGAAGCGGCGGCGGCCTGGAGCCGAGGCAACATGCGTCGGAAGAGAACGTCGCCGTAGCCGCCCAGGCGGATGGAAGACAGACCTAAGTTACGATGTGATCATGACGGGTGAACTTGAAGAAGCGGTTCGCCGACTAGATGTGCTTCCAACGGATGAGCAGGACGCGATCGCTTCGCAAATCATGGAGACCCTCGACGACGAGAAGGTGTGGGCCGACCGTTTTCGGAACATACCCTCCACCCTGCGTGACAGGGCTCGTCAAGCGGGTGAGGAACACCGCCGCGGCGAGACTCGCCCTCTCGACGAACGAGTTTAGCAATAGCACCCACCGGCTGTTTAAGCCGCCTTTTCCCTTCGCGTGCGAATCTTGACATCGATCCGCTGACCGAGGCGATTGAGCATTACCATCAGTCGCTCTACCGTGAAGCGCCCCAAATTTGCATTCCGGATTCGCGAGAAGTCGGCGGCGGCAAAGCCGGTACGGGCATGGGCCGCACGAACGCTCAGGCGTTCGCGATCGAGCGCCTTGATAATTTCGGCGGCAAGGAGAGCCTTGAATTGCCACGCGTCGGCGTTCTCGCAGCCGAGATCGCGGAAAACGTTTCCGCTGCCGCGAGCGATCTCTAGATTGTCCTGGCTTTTCATTTCAGCATCTCCTTCAGTCTCCGAAGCCGGTCTTTAACAAGATCGGTCTCGCGTTTCGGCGTCTTGATTCCCTGCGTCGATTTCTTCTGGAAGGCATGTACAACCCAAATGTCGTTCCCGACCTGCAGGGCATAGACGACACGGTATGCATCGCCGTCGAACGGAAGGGCGATTTCCATGACGCCGGAGCCGAGCCCCTGCAGCGGCTTTGCGATATCGGCTTTGCCACCTTCGGCGGCGATGGTTAGCGCGGTGAGGCAAACGGTCTGGGCTCCCGCTGGAAACTTTCCGAAATCCTTTAGCGCGGCCTTCAGCCACGATACGGGTCGAGTTTTGCGGGATTTCACCATCGATCGGGCATTCACCCGTTCATTAATGTTGTCACATCTGACAACGGACCATCAAGCAACGAATCGTGGATAAAGTAGGGTCGGCAGATCGTCGCAATCTCGGAATGGCTTTATACTTTAGAGGAGGGAGCGCTCGTTCCCTTCGCCGAGTCCGCTTTAACAACGACATGCGCTTTCCTCTTTCCATGACCGCCGGCCTCGCCGGTTATATCGCGAAGAATAAACTGCGGCCGCGCCCCGAATGGCAGAAGAACGTCGCTCCGCGCGAGGATTCGGCCAACCCGTTCAAGATCGTCCACACCAAGATCGGGGGAGAGCGCACGCCGCACCCGATGATCCGGCAGCGGTTTCCGCTGGTGCTGATGCTCGAACCGTTGCACGCCTGCAATCTCACCTGCACCGGCTGCGGGCGCATCCGCGAGTACGAGACGTCGATTTCGAAGATCGTTCCGCTCGAGAAGTGTTTCGCGGCGGTGGACGAGTGCGGCGCGCCGATCGTCTCGATTTGCGGCGGCGAGCCGTTCCTTTACCCGCAGATCGGAGAGCTGGTTTCGGGCATTCTCGGCCGCAAGAAGAACATCTATCTGTGCACCAACGGGATGTTCATCCGCAAGAAGCTCCACTTGTTCCAGCCGAACGAGCGGTTCTATTTCAACGTGCATTTAGACGGCATGGAGAAGAATCACGACATCGCCGTGGAACGCGAGGGCGTGTTCCGGGAGGCGATCGAAGGAATCAAAGCCGCGAAGGCGGCCGGCTTTAAGATCGCCACCAACACCACGATTTACGCCGAGACGGATATGGCCGAGGTGGAGGAGTTGTTCGCCTATCTCAAGACGCTCGGCGTGGACGCGCACGCGATTTCGCCGGCTTACGGCTACTCCGCCGTGAACGATCGCGAGATCTTCCTGACGCGCGACATGGTGCTCGAAAAGTGCAAGGACATCGACAAGCTAGCGGCGAAGTACCCGATCATGAATTCGCCGCTGTACCTCGATTTCCTACAAGGCAAACGCGACTATCCGTGTACGGCGTGGGGCAATCCGACGTACAACATCCAGGGCTGGAAAGGCCCGTGCTACCTGATCACGGACAAGCATCACGAGACCTTCGAGCAATTCATGACCGAAACCGCCTGGGAGAGCTACGGGCACGGCAACGATCCACGCTGCGAGCACTGCATGATGCACTGCGGCTACGAACCCTCGGCCGCGTTCGGCATTAACTCGCAAGCGGGCGACACGATGAAGTTGCTGTCGTGGATGATGCGCTGACGGGACGGGCGTGAAGCCTACCTTGGTGACCGGCGCGACCGGGTTCGTCGGCTGGCACGTGGCGAAGGCTCTTCTCGAAAACGGCTATCGGGTGCGCGCGCTCACCCGGGCAAAGTCCGTGCCCGAACTCGATGTCGAAACCGTAACCGGCGATTTGCGCGATCCCGATTCTCTCGCCCGCGCCGTGGCCGGATGCGGCACTCTATTCCACGTCGCGGCGGATTACCGGTTATGGGCACGCCATCCGCAAGAACTTTACGAATCGAACGTGGATGGCACGAGAAATCTTTTTGCCGCCGCGCAGCGCGCGTTAGTCGAGAAAGCCGTGTACACCTCAACCGTGGGCGCTATCGGGATGCCGCCCGGCGCGCTGGGAGACGAAGACACGCCCACCCGCATCGAGGACATGCAGGGGCACTACAAACGTTCGAAATACCAGGCCGAGCTGGTGGCGCTGAACTTCGCCTCCAGCGGCTTTCCCGTTACGATCGTCAACCCCACGGCCCCCGTGGGCGACCACGACTTTAAGCCCACGCCCACCGGAAAAATCGCCCTCGACTACCTGCGAGGGCGAATGCCGGCGTTTGTCGATACCGGACTAAACCTCGTCGACGTAAATGACGTGGCGCGGGGGCACATTCAGGCTCTCGAGCGCGGCGTCCAAGGCGAACGCTACATTCTGGGGGGCGAGAACATGACGCTCGAAGCGATTCTCGCCGAGCTCGCCAAGATCACCGGGCGGCCCGCGCCGAAAACGAAGATTCCGCACTGGGTAGCGTACGCGATCGGCGTGGGGTCCACCGGACTCTCCGCATTGAGTGGGCGCGAGCCGTTTGTCGCGCTGGACGCCGTGCGGATGTCGGCGAAAAAGATGTGGGTGACGCACTCGAAGGCGGCGGCAAAGCTCGGCTACTCGCCCGGCGATCCCCGTGCGGCGCTGCAGCGGGCGGTGGAATGGTTCCGGGGGAACGGCTACACATGAGCGGAGCGAAGGCTTAAGGCAATGAGGGCTCCGATTCTGCTGGTCGGTGCGGAGGCGTTCGAGTTCGCGGAATTGCTGCGGCGGTTCGAGCATCGTCCGCTCCCCGGCGCCGCCGTGCGGTTCGCGCGCGTGGGACAATTTAAAGATCGAGAGTTGGTCGTTATGGCGGACGGTCCTGGCCCAAAACGAGCCCGGCACGCGGTCCTCGAGGCGCTAAATCGGGTGCGCCCAGCGGAAATCTGGAGCATCGGTATTTGTGGGGCGTTAGACCCCGGCTTGCGGTGCGGCGATGTGGTGGTTGCGTCGCAGATTGTCGATCGCGCTACCGGCGAGCGTTTCGATGCCGAAGGCGGCGATCTGCCTGTCGTAAGTCAGGATCGCGTTGCGGCGACTGTCGAAGAGAAGCGGCGGCTGCGCGAATACGGCGTCGCCGTGGAAATGGAAGCGGCGGCCGTGGCTCGGGAAGCGTGCCGGCTGGGAATTCCGGTTCTCTGTTTCAAAGCGGTGTCCGATACCGCCGGGGAGGAATTTGGGGTGGACTTGAATGGCTCGCGGGACGGCGAAGGCCGGTTTCGGCCGGAGCGCATCGTCGCCAACGCTTTGTTGCAACCGCTAACTCGCGTCCCCGAGCTTTTCCGCTTACACCGCCAGAGCCGAACGGCTTCGAATGCATTAGGAGAATTTCTTGTCCGCCGCCTTAGCTGAGCCTTCCGCCGCCGCCCAACTCGCTTCCACAATGCGCGCCGCCGTGTACCGCGGCGCGGGGGAAGTCCGCGTGGAATCCGTCGCCGTCCCCGACATCGGGCCGGGCGAGCTACTGGTACGCGTCGAGACGTGCGGCATCTGCCACACCGATCTCAAGAAAGTCGAGTACGATCTTCTGCCTCCGCCCCGGATCTACGGGCACGAAACGGCGGGCGTGGTGGCTGCGGTGGGCGCGGGCGTCGCCAAGTTCCGTCCCGGAGATCGCGTCATCGCGTTTCACCATATTCCTTGCGGCGAGTGTTTTTACTGCGAGCGAAAACTGTACGCGCAGTGTTCCGTGTACAAGAAAGTCGGCGTGACGGCGGGATTCGAACCGGCGGGCGGCGGATTCTCGCAGTATGTTCGCGTCATGGACTGGATCGCCGAACGCGGTGTCGAAAAGATTCCTGATGGCGTATCGTTCGACCAAGCCTCGTTCGTCGAACCCGTCAACACCTGCGTCAAAGCGGTGCATCAGGCGAACCCGCAGCCCGGCGACACCGTGGCGGTTTTAGGCCAGGGACCGATCGGCTTAATCTTTACCATGCTGGTGAAGCGCCGCGGAGCGCATGTGCTCGCCACCGACACGCGGACCAAGCGGCTGAAGCTGGCGGAGCGGTTCGGAGCCGATCTGGCGTGCGATCCGCGCGTTCAAGATATCCCGGCGCTCGCGAAAAAAATGACCGGTGGACGAGGCGCGGATTTAGTAATTCTCGCCACCTCCGCGCCGGGTTTGGTGGAGCAGGCGGTCCGCGCCTCGCGCCCCGGCGCGCAAATTCTGCTGTTCGCCCAGACTTCGGACCGGGAAAGAATCGAACTGTCCGGGGCCGACATCTGCAAAGAGGAGCGGCTATTGTACGGTTGCTACTCAGCTTCGGTGGACTTACAGAAGGAATCGGCGGACTTGGTTTTCCATGGATCATTGCCCTTGGAGGAACTGATTTCGCATCGTTTTCCCCTCGACCGGATCGGCGAGGGCTTCGAGCTGGCATTGCATCCCACCGAGGAATCGTTGAAAATCGTAGTGCAGCCTCAAAGGGGCCTGTAGTGGATATCTCACTTCGCACGAATAAGATGCTGGCCGCCGTCCTGTACGGCAAAGAACAAGTAAAGGTGGAGCCGGTCGCCGTTCCGGAGATCGGATCGGGCGACATTTTAGTGCGGGTGAAAGCGGCCCTGACGTGTGGTACGGACGTAAAGGTTTTCAGGCGCGGCTATCACGCCCGCATGATCGTCCCACCCGCCCTGTTCGGACACGAGCTGGCCGGAGATATCGTCGCCGTGGGCCGGGACGTCGTTCGCTGGCGAACGGGGCAACGCATCATGGCCGCCAATTCCGCGCCCTGCGGCCGGTGTTTCTATTGCCAGAAAAACGTCGAAAATTTGTGCGAGGATTTGCTGTTCAATAACGGCGCGTACGCGGAATATATCCGGATTCCGGAACGGATCGCCGAGCGAAATACTTACGAGCTTCCGGGCCACGTCAGCTATCAGGACGCCGCGTTGGCGGAACCTCTGGCGTGCGTGCTGCGCGGGGTGGACGAATCGAACATCAGGGCCGGCGATAACGTGGTCATCATCGGGCTCGGACCGATCGGGCTGATGTTCGTTCGCGTGGCGGCTCTGAAAGGCGCGCGCGTGATCGCCATCGGCCGGCGTCCCATGCAGCTCGACCGCGCGGCGAGCCTCGGCGCGCAAGTACTGCTGACCGCCGACGACGACCTAAACATCGTCACCGCCGTGCGCGACGTCACCAAGGATCATGGCGCCGACATCGCGATCGAAGCCGTAGGATCGCCCCAAACCTGGCAACAGGCGGTGCAGATGGTGCGGCGCGGCGGCACGGTGAACTTCTTCGGCGGCTGTCCTTCGGACACTACGGTACCGATCGACACGCAGCACCTGCACTATTCGGAAATCACCCTAAAGGCGAGTTTCCATCACACGCCGGCGCACATCCGCGCTGCGCTCGACATGATCACGCAAGGGCACATCACGGCGCGCCAGTTCGTCAATAGCGAAGCGCCGCTGTCGAAACTGCTCGACGTCTTCAAGCACTTGATGTCCCACAACGGGCACCTGAAGACGGCGATCATTCCCTAGCCCGTGCCCACGCTCGCCGAAGCCGAGGCGTATACCCGGGCGCTGGCCACTTCGCACTACGAGAACTTTCACGTCGTCAGTTGGCTGTTGCCCAAGGCGCTGCATCAGGATTTCTACAACGTCTACGCCTATTGCCGCTGGGCGGACGATCTGGCGGACGAGACCGGCGATCGCGAAGAAGCCCGGCGGTTGCTGGCCGACTGGCGCACGCAGTTGCACGCGATGTACGCAGGCGAAGCGCGGCACGAGATTCTCGTCGCCCTCGGTGGTACGGTGCGCCGTCACGACCTGCCGATCGAGCCGTTCGACCATCTCATTCGCGCCTTTGAACAGGACCAGGTGAAATCGCGTTATGCGAACTGGGACGAGGTACTCGATTATTGCCGGGGCTCGGCGAATCCGGTCGGACGGCTGGTGCTGATGCTGTGCGGGTATCGCGACGCGGAGCGTTTCCGCATGAGCGACGCGACCTGCACGGCGCTGCAACTCGCGAACTTCTGGCAGGATGTGACGGTGGACTGGGAGAAGGATCGGGTCTATCTGCCGCTCGACTTGCTGGCGCGGCACCGGACCACCTTGGATCAAATCGCCTTGCGGCGATTTGACGACGGGTTTAGGGGCGTAATGGCCGAGGCGGTGGAGTACGCGCGCGCGCTGTTCCGCGAAGGATTGCCGCTGGCGCGGACGCTCGATCCGCGGCTTGCGCTCGACATCGAGTTATTCTCGCGCGGCGGCATGGCGGTACTCGACAAAATCGAGCGGCAAGGCTACGACGTGCTGAAAGCGCGGCCCAAGATCACGAAGCTCGACCGGGCGGTGCTCCTGATGCGCGGGCTGGCGGGCTGGCTGGCGTCGCGGGCCGCTTAGCGATGACGCTCGGCGAAAGCTACCGGTGGAGCGCGGCGCTCGCCCGGCGCGAGGCTCGCAACTTCTACTACTCGTTCCGACTGTTGCCTCGCGAGAAGCACCGCGCCATCTGCGCGGTTTACGCGTTCTTTCGCCTTTGCGACGATCTGGCGGACGAGCCGGGAGCCACCGCCGCCGCGCTCGACCGCTGGCGCGGCGATCTACATGCGGCGATTGCGGGGCGCCCTCCGGATCACCCGCTGTGGCCGGGATTCGCCGATGCGGTAGCGCGATTTGCGATCCCGCACCACGTGTTCGACGACATGATCGACGGCATGATTTCCGATCTCGAACCGCGCTCGCTCGAAACCTGGGACGAACTCTACCGCTACTGCTACCAAGTCGCGTCGGTGGTCGGGATCGCCGTGATCCACATATTCGGGTTTGAGGGCGCGCGCGCCCCGCTGCTGGCCGAGAAGTGCGGAGTCGCGTTTCAGTTGACCAACATTTTGCGCGACGTGAAGGAAGACCTCGAACGCGGGCGCGTCTACCTTCCGGGCGAAGACCGGTTGCGATTCGGCGTTGCGCAGTTAGAAGACGGACCGGCCTTGCGCGCGCTGCTCGAATTTGAAGCGGACCGCGCGCGAGCGCTCTACTCCGAGTCCCGGCCGCTGCTTGCGATGATCCACCCGTCGAGCCGCGCGGCGATGCGGGCGCTGATGGATATTTATTCGACGCTCCTCGCGCGCATTACCGATTCCGGTTACGCGGTGATGGACCGCCGCATCCGGGTTTCCGGCTGGGAGAAAGCGGCGCTAACGATTCGCGCGTTGCTCGAACGGTGAGCCGGTGGGCGCGGCGGCGGGCGTGGGGAAGACTTTCGAAATGTGGTCGTGCCAAGTGAGCGATTCCTCGTCCACCAGCGCCCAAACCACGCCGAGTAGCGCGGGGGCGGCACTTAACCAACTGGCGGCCAAACGCACCACGCGCTTGTCCCGCGTGGGCGGCCTTCCGTCAAAATCGACCAGCCGCAGTCCGGCAAAGCGCAACCCGGGCGAATCGCCGCCGCCGAGAGCCCAGAGCGTTTGATACAGAACGGCGACGCCCGCCGTCATGCCGGCGAGCGCGCCAAGGGTCCAAGGCCCAAATGCGATTTCCGGTTTGGCGATCGCGAAGAACACCCCGCTCATTAGAGCCACCGCGAGGGCGATCATCCCGAGATCGAAAATCAGCGCCATAGCGCGGTGCTGCGACGCGGCGACGGGCGCAGCGCAGAAAATTTCGGACTCGATCTCGGATGTCCGCCGCGGATTGGGGGCAGACGGAGAAGTGACAAACGCGAGCTGTTGCTGAGCCGTCTCGGAGCCGCGGCGCGGGGCGGCGGGCCGGGGCTTCTGTTTCGTTTGCGCGGGAGCGGCGCTGAAGCCGGTGGAAGAAATCGGCACCACGCGGGCTTTCGGTGGGTTCGCGGGGAACAGCGCGGGTTGCGGATCGAGCGCGCGAGCGACGGGCGGTGGCTCTAGCGCAGCGGCTACCGCCGCTCCCGCCGACGTACTTCTAATCGCCTTCGGCGCCGCAGGGGGAACGGCCTTCGCCACGCCGCCGGATGCCGCGACCAGCAAACGCCGCCCACAGCGCCCGCAGCGCGTGTCCTCGGCGTCGTTGATCGAGTGGCAATACCCGCACTTCATGCTAGATCGTTCGGCTGTAAGGGGATTTTCCTTCAGGGTTTCTTCACTTGCCGCCCCGGAAGGCGCATGCTAGGGTGCAAGTTGAGGCCCGCTCTTTCGGATTCGTCCGCCGCCCGCCAATCTTTACTTAACATATTCAGGATCATCTGTCACGGAGTTTTCTCTAATCGCCTGCTTCAGCTTTCAATCGCTAGCTGCTTGCTGGTAGGGGATTTGCCATTCGGGGCATGCGCCGGACAGACCGCCGCTACCCCCAATCGAAAGGTAAAGATCGTCCGTCCTAATGCGCCACCCCCCGACCAGGTTCTAGTACGCGCGATCCGAAAGGAGGTGGAAGGCAAGGTTTATCACCTGCGGGGAGCGTCCGAGGTCGAGACCTCGGAGGCTTTGCTGACCGCCGACGAAATCGATTACGACGAGGGCACGGGCAAGGCGGAAGCCCGGGGCAATGTCGTCTACCGGAGCTTTAACGGGGGCGAGGTGCTGAAGTGTTCGCGCGCCGAGTACGACGTGAACTCCGAAACGGGCAAGTTTTACGACGTCTCGGGCACGATTCCGGCTACCATCGAGGCCCGGCCCGGCATCCTGACTTCGGAGAATCCGTTTTACTTCGAGGGCAAGGTGGCGACGCGCGTCGAAGCCCGTTATCGCTTGCACGACGGCTTCGTGACCTCGTGCAAGGTGCCAAAGCCGTGGTGGATCTTGCGCGGGCCGCTGTTCGACATCGTTCCGGGGGAACGGGCGATTACCCGCAACTCGGTGTTTCTGCTGCGCGGCATTCCGCTGTTCTATACGCCGTTTTTCTATAAGTCGCTCGAAAAAGCGCCGCGCCGCAGCGGATTCTTGATGCCGAATATCGGAAACAGCACGCGCCGCGGACTGATGCTCGGCGCGGGTTACTACTGGGCGATCAATCGCAGTTACGATTTGACGTACCGGGCGCAGTATTTTTCGCAACGCGGTTTCGCGCACTTAGCCGATTTTCGCGGCAAGCCGACACGCGGATCGGATTTCAACTTACTCGTTTATGGAGTGAACGACCGCGGCAGGTTACTCGATAACGGCACGCGCGGGCAAAAAGAAGGCGGTTACACGGTGAATTTCACGGGCCGCGCGCAATTGCCGAAAGGCTGGACCGCGTTCGCGCAAATTAATTACCTAAGTTCGTTCCGCTTCCGACAGGCGTTTACCGAAACTTTCAATGAAGCGGTGTCTTCGGAAGTTCACTCGACCGCGTATTTGACCAAGCATTGGAACGGCTACGGATTGACCGCGCTTTTCGACCGCGCGGAAAATTTCCAAAGCTTGATCGAGACGGATAAGATTTCGATTCGGAAGTTGCCGCAAATCGAGTTTGTCAGCCAGGAGCGCCGGATCTGGGAAAAGGTCCCGGTGTGGTTGTCCTTCGAGTCCTCCGCCGGATTATTGCGGCGTAACCAGCAGCTCTACCAGACCCGGCAGGCGATGGAGCGGCTGGATCTCGCTCCCCGCGTTTCGGCGGCTTTGAAGTGGAAACACATTTCACTGGTTCCCTATCTTGCGCCGCGTGGCACTTACTGGGGTTCGACGCTACGCCGCGACACGAACGGCATTAGCGTGACCGGCGAAGGACTGGTGCGCTCCGCGTTCGAAACCGGAGCCGACTTAGTGCTCCCCTCAATGGCGCGCATCTACAAGGCTCGCGGATGGTTCGGCGAAAAACTCAAGCATGTGATCGAGCCGCGCGCCAGTTATCGTTACGTAACCGGAGTTTCCGATTTCAGTTCCACCATCCGGTTCGACGAGACGGAGTTGCTCACCAATACGAATGAAGTTGAAATCTCGCTCACCAATCGCTTCTATTCGAAAAAAGGGAACGTCACTCGCGAGTGGCTATCTTGGCAGGTCTGGCAGCGCCGTTACTTCGATCCTACGTTCGGCGGCGCGGTGGTTCCGGGGCAACGCAACGTATTCGAATCCACCGCGTCGCTGACTTCGTTTAACTTTCTCGGCGGACCGAGGAATTACTCGCCCGTCGTCTCCGCGCTGCGTATGGAGCCCACGCCGGGATTGGGAATCGAGTGGCGCGCCGACTACGATCCGTTGCGCGGGCGAATTACCAACTCCGGAGTTACCGCCGACGGGCGGCTCGACAACGTGTTTTTGTCGTTCGGTCACACGCAGGTGCGTACGGATACCTTCTTATCGCCGCCCACAAATCAGATTCGGGGCTTGGTGGGATTCGGCCGCGAAAACCGGCGCGGCTGGAACACGGCGTTTTTCGCAATCTACGACTATCGCGCGAAGGCTTTGTTGTTCGGGAATACCCAGATCACTTACAACACCGATTGCTGCGGGTTCTCGGTTCAATACCAGCGGTTCGGCTTTCAGCGGAACGACAACATTTACCGGTTTGCGTTGTCGATCGCGAATATCGGCAGTTTCGGCACGCTGCGGCGGCAGGAGCGGTACTTCTAGTTTTCGACGCCCGCCAGTAATTCGCCCAAGCCGCTTAAACGCGCGCGAGTGCGCCGGTTCTCGTCGGCTAAGTGGAGACACGCAAGTAGCGCGACGCGCGTGGCGTCGCCAACGCCCGAACGGGAAGCGATCGAGCTTAGCAGCGTGTCGAGTTCTCCGGCGAGCGTCTCCAGTTCGCGAGGGTCGCCTTCGGTCAGAACGGTAAACGACTGCCCGTAAATGGTGACGCGAACTGAGCGTTTGTCGGCTATGGCTCGGAGGATAGCAGATCGACGCGAGCGAGCAGCTTTTCGATGCGGGTACGAACTTCGGCGCGCTCCGCTTCGAGCTTATCGTTCTTCGCTAAAGCTTCGTCGCGGCCGGCGATCGCTTCGTCGCGCTCCGATTTCAGTCGCGCGATCGTGTCGAGCGCTTTGGCGATCTTCCCTTCCAGGGCGGCTAAGGGGTCGATTTCGGGCATGTTTCTAGGCGGCGAGCGCGGACTTGGCCTTCTCGACCAGCGAGGCGAACGCTTTCTCGTCGGTGGCGGCGATATCGGCGAGCATCTTGCGATTTAGATCGATGCCCGCTTTCTTGAGCCCGCCCATGAACTTCGAGTAGCTCATTCCGCTCGCGCGAGTGCCCGCGTTGATGCGCTGAATCCAGAGGCTACGGAAGTCGCGCTTCTTAAGGCGGCGTCCGACGTAGCCGTACTTGAGCGACTTTTCGACCGCTTCTTGCGCGGCGCGATACAGCTTGCTCTTGGTGAGGAAAAAGCCGGACGCGAGGCGCAGAGTTTTGCGGCGGCTGTCGCGGCGATGGGTGCTACGTTTGACTCTTGGCACGTTTGTTCTCCTTTTGGGTTACACCGGGCGGGGCGGGCACGTGCGGGTGGCCCGTCCGCTCCGGAAAAGTGGTCTAGTAGGGCAGCATGACGCGTAGCGCCGACACGTTCGTGTCGTCGACGACTACGGTTTTGCCTAAGCTGCGCTTGCGGGATGGCGACTTGGAAGTCAGGATGTGGCGGGCGAACGCCTTGCGGCGCACAATCTTGCCCGTACCCGTCTTCTTGAAGCGCTTGGCCGCGCCCTTATGGGTTTTCATTTTCGGCATGGAATTTCCTTGGGATGCCGGACGGCATCCAGGCACTCTTTGCAGTATAGCGCAGCTTGCTTGGCTGGCAGAAGACCGGCTTGATACGCTAACCCTATCGCCGCCGCCGTCGACCCCAAGGCTTACCAGCCGCTGATCGCCGATTTCCACAAGTCCCTGAAAGCGCTCGAAGCGCAAGGGGTGGAGAACGAATCGAGCCTCCGCGCGCCATTCCAAAACCTGCTCGACCGGTCGGCGAAACTTTTCAATTGGATTCTCGTTCCCGAAGATCCCATCTTCTTGCGCGGCGGCAAGCGCATCGTTCCCGACGGCACGGTCCGGGACCATTACCGTATTCCGCACGGCTGGTGGGAATCGAAAGATTCCAAGGACAAGCTGGCCACCGAAGCGAGCCGGAAAATCGACCTCGGCTACCCCGCGCGGAACACCATTTTCGAGGATTCCCGTCGCGCGCTGCTTTACCAGGACCGGAGAATCTCGGGCGAGTTCGATCTCCGCCAGCCCGATTCCGTCGCGCACCTGCTGGGGACGTTCTACTCGCACGAACTCGCCGAGTATCACGAGTTCGATCACGCCCTACGCGATTTCCTGGACCGCATCCCCGAACTAGCCGCCGCTTTGCAGAACACCATCGCTGCGGCCCACAAGAACCTGCCGGCTTTTCAGCACGCCTACAAAGACTTCCTGGAGTTATGCCGCTCGTCTCTTAACCCGGACACCTCGCCCCAGGCCGTGGACGAGATGCTGATTCAGCACATCCTCACGGAGCGCATTATCCGCAACCTGTTCGGCAAGGCGGAATTCACGCACCAGAACGTGATCGCCCAAGAGGTGGAGAAGGTCATCGCCGCCCTGGCCAGCAAGAGCTTCTCGCGTGCCGAGTTCCAGGGCCGTTTCGACAAGTTTTATAAGGCCATCGAGCGAGCGGCCGAGCAAACCGCCGACGTCCGCGAGAAACAGGCGTTTCTCAATCGAATCTACGAGGGCTTCTTTCAGAAGTATTCCTGGAAGACCGCCGACACGCACGGCATCGTCTACACGCCGCAGGAGATCGTCGATTCCATGTGCGGCGCAGTGGAGCGGACGCTAAAGGAAGAGTTCGGCAAAGGGTTGGGCGACGACAGCGTCGTGATTCTCGATCCTTGCACCGGTACCGGAAACTTCGTGGTGAATCTGATTCACCGGATGCCGCGTACCAAGCTCGAAAAGGCCTATCGCCACCGGCTGTTCGCGAACGAAGTGATGCTGCTGCCCTACTATGTGGCGAGCTTGAACATCGAACGGGCGTACTTCGAGGCGATGGGACAGTACGAGCCGTTTGAAGGCTTATGCTTTGTCGACACGCTCGACATGGCGGAAAGCGCGCAGTTGGCGATGTTCACGCCGGAGAACACGGCACGGGTGAAACGGGAGAAGGACGCGGCGATCACCGTAATTCTCGGCAATCCGCCATATAACGTCGGACAGCGGAACGAGAACGACAATAACCAGAACAGAAAGTACAAGCAGGTAGACCATCGCGTCCGTGAGACTTACACCAAGGATTCGAAGGCGAGCAGCAAGAGCAAGCTAGACGATGTTTACGTGAAGTTTTTCCGCTGGGCTTCCGACCGATTAGGGGATCGGGATGGAATCGTGTGCTACGTCTCCAACAACGGCTTCATCGATCGCATCGCTTTCGACGGGATGCGGAAACACTTGTTGCAAGACTTCACCCGGATCGATCACATCGACTTACACGGTGATGTACGCCGCAATCCGAAGTTAAGTGGGACGACGCACAACGTTTTCGGCATCCAAGTGGGAGTCGGAATCACGGTGGCGATTCGCAGAAAAGGCTTGAAACCGGCGCTCCGCTACCACCGCGTCCCGGAGATGTGGCGGAAGAGCGAAAAGCTCGATTTTCTAGAGACGGGAAAGATCGAATGGCGGACGCTAGAACCGGACGCGGAGCATACGTGGTTGATCCCGGAACACGCGGACGAGTGGCGTGAGTTCGCACCACTCGAGAAGTTGTTCGACTTGTACTCGGTGGGCGTCTTGACCAGTCGAGACGAAGTGGTTTACGACTTCGCCCGCGAAGCGCTGGCGGAACGGGTTGCAAATTTCATCGAGACGTATAACTCGGAGGTGGACCGGCGCAAACGCACGAAGGGCACCTTTTTGTTCGACGACCGGATTAAATGGAGCGAAGGCCTCAAGCTAAATGCGAAGCGCTCGAGGCAGGCGGAGTACAACGCGAACTGCATTCGATCAGCGCTCTATCGGCCCTTTTCGAAGCGGTGGTTATACTTTGACCGCATCCTGAACGAGCGGGTTTACCAGTGGCCGAAGATCGAAGGGCGCGTCATGTGGGTGAAGGTCGGCGCGGCTTGGCCGTTCTTCGCCCTCGCCGCCGACTGCATTTGCGACCTATTGCCGCAGGGCGGTTCCCAATGCTTCCCGCTCTCGCACCTTAAGGACGACGCGCCCGCCAAGTTCGGACTCTCCTCCAAGCTCGACACGTTCCACTACATTTACGCGCTACTGCACCATCCGGAATACCGCGCGCGCTACGCCGATAACTTGAAACGCGAACTGCCCCGCATTCCCCGCGCGCCAAATGTGGCGCCGTTCGTCGAGGCCGGAAAGAAACTGGCGCAATTGCACGTCGAGTACGAAACGCTTGAACCGTGGCCCCTCGAAGAGAGGCATAACAAGGCCGTGCCGTTCACGTGGCGGGTGGAAAAGATGCGGCTCTCGAGAGATAAGAGCGAAGTGCAGGTAAACGGCGCGCTAAAGCTTGGCGGCATTCCCGAAAAGGCGTACGCGTACCGGCTCGGTTCGCGCTCCGCGATCGAGTGGGTCATCGATCAATACCGCGTTACGACAAACTCGGACGGTTCCCTGTCCGACCCCAATCGCGCCGACGACCCGGAATACATCGTCCGGTTGATCGGGCAAGTGGTGCGGGTGAGCGTGGAGACGGTCGAAATCGTGGCGGCGCTCCCGGCGTTCCGTTAAGGCAGACGGGTTTGCCAGACCGCCGGGTGGCGGCGGTGATGGAGGACTGCGAAAATCACGACCTCGGTATCGCGGACCGCATAAAACACCGCGTAGGGAAACCTTCGGAGGCTATACCTCCTGATCGAGCGCTCGACTAGCTGAAGCGCGAGGGGACTTCTCTCGAGAAACGCAAGAGCTTCTTCGAGTTCGCGCTGGAACTTTTCCCCGAGACCCTGGCTTTGATCTTCGTACCACTCGAATGCGCCAAGGACATCGTCCAGCGCCTCACGTTCGAAGCGGAGCGCGTAACGCATGGCGGGATTCGATCTCCTGGCGCACTTCCTCCCAGGAATAAGTCCGTCCCGGATGGCTCTCCATTCGGTCGAGCCGCTCGTTAAGGACTCGCCTCTGCCACTCGGGTAGTTCGTTGGTCGAGTCGATGAGCGTTACCCAAAGATCGTCGAGCAACTGGTAGCGATCTTCGAGACTGAGTTCGAGAAGCTCTTCGCGGGTCGGGTACTTCATACCCGGATGTTAGCTTACGCGCCGACGAGCATGCCTTGCGCGGCTTCCGAGAGTGTGGCGGCCTTGTCGGTCTTCTCCCACGTGAAGCCGTCGCCAGACCGGCCGAAGTGGCCGAAGGCGGCGGTCGCTCGGTACACCGGACGGCGCAGATTCAACGTCTCGATGATGCCTTTGGGCGTCAGCTTGAAGTTGTCGCGCACCAGGTCGGTGAGGACCGGCTCGTCGATTTTGCCCGTGCCGAACGTGTTCACCATCACCGACACCGGGTCGGCGACGCCAATGGCGTAGGCGAGTTGTACTTCGCAACGGTCGGCGAGCCCGGCGGCCACGATGTTCTTCGCGATGTAGCGCGCCATGTAGCAGGCCGAACGGTCCACCTTCGTCGGGTCTTTGCCGGAGAACGCTCCGCCGCCGTGACGGCCCATGCCGCCGTAGGTATCGACGATGATCTTACGGCCGGTGAGCCCGGTGTCGCCGTGCGGACCGCCCACTACGAAGCAGCCGGTGGGGTTGATGTGGAACTTGGTGTTCTTGTCGATCATCGACGCCGGAACCACCGGGTCGATCACCTTCGCCTTAATCGCCTCTACCAGACCTTCGGGCATGACGTCGGGCTTCGAGGGGTGTGGATCGTGCTGCGTCGAAACGACGACGGCTTCGATACGCTTCGGCTTGCCGTTGACGTACTCCACCGAGACTTGGCTCTTACCGTCCGGACGGAGGCCCTTCACCGTGCCGGCGCGCCGCGCGTCGCTCAACTGCTTCACCAGCTTATGCGCCATCATGATCGGCAGCGGCATGAGCTCTTCGGTTTCGTTGCAAGCGTAGCCGAACATCAGGCCCTGGTCGCCCGCCCCGCCCGTATCGACGCCCATCGCGATGTGCGGCGACTGGCCGTGAATCAGGTTCACAACGGAGCAGGACTTGTAATCGAAGCCGTACTCGGAATCGGTGAAGCCGATGTCTTTGATGACCTCGCGCGCAAGGTCGGTGACGTTCTTAAAGAAGGCGATGTTCTTGGTCGTGATCTCGCCCGCGACGATGCAGGTACCAGTGGTTACCAACGTTTCGCAAGCCACGCGGCCCGTGGGATCCTCGGCGAGGATCGCATCGAGAACGGCGTCCGAAACTTGGTCTGAAATCTTATCGGGGTGACCTTCGGTCACGGATTCGGACGAAAAAATAAAACGATTGTCTGCCACTTGAGCTAACGGGCCTCCTTAGAACCTCTTCGGCGGGGAACTGGCTTGCTGGAACACAGCAATTTCGAATTATAGCATCGCCTAGAGCACGATCCGGGAGTCGCCGTCGCGCCGGGTGACGCGTTCGCGGTCGAGGTATTCAAGCAGCGGGATGGCGAACTTTCGGGAGACTTGCGTCCAATCCTTGAACTCGCCGACCTGGAAGCGTTGCCCGCGCCGTTGGGCGAGGAGCGTGCGCAGACGGCCGATCGAGTCCAGATGGTAGATCAAGTCGGAGCCGATGCGGACCAGACGGCCGTTCCGCAACAGGATCGCAAGCAGCGACTTCGCGCGATTCGGATCGACGCCGCATTTCGCCAAAACTTCGCCCGCCGCGGGGACGGCGAGTCCGCCTGAGCGGAACGCTTCCTCGATCTTCGCGAGAGCCGCATCTTCGTCCGCCTTCAGTTTCAAGTTATGGGAGCGAAGCCGCACAATTTCGCCCTCGGCGACGAGTTCCCCGGAAAGCAGCGTTTCGAAAAGCGCCGACGGGGCGGCAGCCAGTCCGCGGCTGCGCAATTCTTCTTTGGGAATGCCGGGTAATAAGGGGTTCGCGGCATGGAACGCTCGTACTTCGGCGGCGAGTTTCCCGCGAAGCGCCTCAAGGCGCGCGGGATCGATCAGCGGGGCGGCGGCGATCTCGGCGGCGGTGAAACCTTTGCGCTCGAGATCGGCGGGGGCGAGTCCAAACGGAGCTTCGGCGATGCGCAGGCGGATTTGCTCGGGGCGCGAAGCGGCGGAAAGGCGACTAAGACGCTCGACCGTCGAAGCGCGCTTGAGCCGCGGCGGATCGGTGTCGATCACCGTCCCTCCACCGATCGTTTCTACCGGCGAGAAGCGGCGCAGGATAAACCGGTCGCCGGGTAGAAGCAGAACAGATTCGGCGAGGCGCAACCGCGTATAGCCGTCTCCCAGCGCGATGACGCGCGCGGTGGTCTCAAATGAGAGCGCGTGAAAGTGAACGCGATCCAGCTTGCGCGGCGCCGTGTCGAGCAGCTCGATCTTGGCGTCCACGATCCGCGTGGGCTCGAACTTGCCCGGCGCGGCGAGCGTCATCCCGCGCGCCAGATGCGCCACGTCGATCCCCGCGAGATTCACCGCCGTGCGCTCTCCCGCCTCCGCCCGTTTCGCGGATGCGCCATGCGTCTGCAGTCCCCGGACGCGCGCGCGGCGGCCGGCGGGATACACCTCCACCTCGTCTTCGACGCGCACGATACCGGCCACAGTCGTACCGGTGACGACGGCTCCGAATCCGGCGATCGTGAAGGCGCGGTCGATAGGCAATCGGAACGGGAGTTCGAGCGGCCTGGAGGGCGAGGCGGCCAACGCCAAGGCGGCCTTAAGTTGGGCGATGCCCTGTCCGGTGACCGCGCTGACCGCGTGCACCGGCGCGCCTTCGAGAAACGATCCGGTGACGAACTCTTCCACCTCGAGACGAACCAAATCGAGCAAATCGGAATCGACCAGATCGGCCTTGGTCAACACGACGATGCCGCGTTGCAGACCGAGCAGGCGGCAGATGTCGAAGTGCTCGCGCGTTTGCGGTTTGATCGATTCGTCGGCGGCGACGACGAACAGCACCAGATCGATACCGGTCACCCCGGCGAGCATGTTGCGCACGAATCGCTCGTGGCCGGGCACGTCGATAAAAGCGACGCGGCGGGGGCCGTTCGCCGCCGGCAGGTCGAGATGGGCGAAGCCGAGATCGATCGAAATGCCTCGCGCTTTCTCTTCTTTCAAACGGTCCGTATCGACACCGGTAAGCGCGCGCACCAGCGCGGTTTTGCCATGGTCGATATGGCCGGCCGTGCCTACGATAATGGGAGACGTCATGCGGTGGACCGCCCTTACATTGTCAATGACGCTCGCGTTGAGCTCGGCGGCGGCATTAGGTTCGCCACTCGGCCAGGAAACGACGTTCCGCGCCGACGTCACCGAAGTTCGGGTGGACGTGCAGGTGCTGGACGGAGGGAAGCCCGTCACCGGACTCGGTCCCGCCGACTTCCTGGTTTTCGACGAGGGAGCGCCGCAAAGTATTTTTCGGTTCGACCGCGACACCGAACCTTTGTCGGTGGTGCTGCTGATCGACGTTTCGGGCAGCATGAAGAAGTTCGCGCGGCAGATGGCGGCCACGGCGCAATCGGCGCTGACGTTTCTGAAGCCGGGCGATCGTGCCGGCGTACTCGCGTTCTCGCGCGGTACGGAGTTGCTGAGCGATCTCTCGCCGAAGTTCGATCAGGTGGCGCGCGAGATCGAGGTCGGCATCGAGCAGAACTCGCTGACCAGCGGCACGGCGATCTATCAGGCCGTGCTTGAAGCGGCGAGGATGCTCGAAGAAGATAAACGCAAGAATCCGGGCGGGCGGCGCGCGGTGGTGATTCTCACCGACAACGCAAGTTTGAACTACCAGATCACACAGGAGCGCGTCTTGCGTTCGCTACTGAGCGCGGACGCAGTGTTGAACGCGCTCGTGACGTCGAGTGCCGAGCGTCCCAAGCCGCCACGCCCGGGGCAATACCGCAATCCCGATTTCGAGCCCACCGATATCTTCGCCATCGCCGAGCAAACCGGAGGCGAAGCGATTCGCGTGGAGCGAACGGACCGCGTGTTTCCGCAATTGATGGAGCGTTTACGCTCGCGCTACAGCCTTTCGTTCAAGCCCCCACCCGCGCCGGGAGGAATGTTCCGCAAGCTGCGCATCGAGTTGTCGCCCGAAGCGAAGAAGAAGCACGGCGGCGCGACGATCCGCGCGCGTAGCGGTTACTATACGGCATCGTGAGCGAACGTCGAGAAGAGTTAGTGCGCCGCCATGCCGCGGCGGAAGCGGGCGGCGGTCCGGATCGGATGGCCAAGCAGCGCGCCGAAGGGAAGCTGCCTGCGCGAGAGAGAATCGCGCTTCTGCTCGACGAAGGGACGTTCGAAGAACTCGACAAACTGGTGCGTCACCGATGCCGCGATTTCGGCATGCAAGAAAACGTCGTGGACGGCGACGGCTTCGTCACTGGATTCGGGTTGATCGAAGGTCGGCCCGCCTATGTGTTTGCGCAAGATTTCACGGTGCTGGGCGGGTCGCTCTCGGCGGCCAACGCGCGGAAGATCGTCAAGGTGATGGACCTGGCGCTCAAGAACGGAGCACCGTTGATCGGGCTGAACGATTCGGGCGGCGCACGCATTCAAGAAGGGGTTCTCTCGCTGGGCGGGTACGCGGATATCTTTCTGCGCAATACGCTGGCGAGCGGCGTGATCCCGCAGATTTCGGCGGTGATGGGGCCATGCGCGGGCGGCGCGGTGTATTCGCCCGCGCTCACCGATTTCATCTTCATGGTGGACCGGACGAGCCATATGTTCGTCACCGGTCCCGACGTGATCAAGACGGTGACGCACGAGGACGTCGATAAGGAGAAGCTCGGTGGCGCGGAGACACACAATTCGGTCTCCGGCGTGGCGCATTTTCTCGCGAGCGGCGACGCGGAGTGCATCCGGCAGATCCGGCGGCTTTTGAGTTTCCTGCCGTCGAACAATCGCGACGGCGCGCCGAGGCTCGTGCCGCGCGATCCGGCGGACCGGATGGACGCGGCGCTCGACGCGCTGGTACCCGCGGAATCGAACCAACCCTACGACATCAAGGACGCGATCGCGCGGATCGTCGACGACGGCGACTTCTTCGAGGTCCACGAGCATTGGGCGAAGAACATTGTCATCGGCTTCGCGCGGCTCGACGGACGCACGGTAGGGGTCGTCGCCAATCAACCGGCGTATCTGGCGGGCTGCCTCGATATCGATTCGTCTACCAAAGGCGCGCGGTTCGTACGGTTCTGCGACGCCTTCGACATCCCCATCGTGACCTTCGAGGACGTCCCCGGCTTTCTGCCCGGCACGGCGCAGGAGTGGGGCGGCATCATCCGGCACGGCGCGAAGTTGTTGTACGCCTACGCGGAAGCGACAGTGCCCAAGATCACGGTGATCACGCGCAAGGCGTACGGCGGCGCGTACTGCGTGATGGGCTCGAAGCATCTGCGCACGGATTTGAATTACGCCTGGCCGACGGCGGAAATCGCGGTGATGGGCGCGGAGGGCGCGGTGAATATCGTTTACCGGCGGGAGATCGCCGGCGCGGCGGACCCGGCGGCCATGCGCGCGGAGAAGATCGCGGAGTTCAACGAGCGGTTCGCGAGCCCGTTTGTGGCGGCGGAGGAAGGCTTCATCGACGACGTGATTTCCCCGCGCGAGACGCGGCCCCGGCTGATTAAGGGCTTGCGGATGCTCGAGAACAAGGTGGATACGATGCCGAGGAAGAAGCACGGTAACATTCCGTTGTAGGAGTTCTCATGGCGACGACGACCTTGCTAACCGTGAAAGATCTGGAAAACATGCCGGAACTCGAAGAGGGCCGGTACGAGTTGAGCCGTGGCGTCCTGATCGACTTGGAGGAGGAGGGGGAGTTGAAGAGGAAGGCCATCCACGAGCTTGTCAAGGCGACAGTAAATGGGATTTGCACGGCGTACTGCGCTGGCAAGCCGTTTGTGGTTTTTCCCGAATCCGATATCGTTCTCGACGAAGACACCTATCGAAGGCCAGACGTCGCAATTTTCGCTAAGGCGGACATTGCGAGGCTGAACAGCGAGTACTTAACGGTGGTTCCATTGATCGCTATCGAAGTGATTTCTCCTTCCGAACGGGCCAGCTACACGAGCGGCAAGGTGGCGGATTACTTTCGAGCGGGCGTGAAAGAAGTCTGGCAGTTCTACCCGATCGACAGCGAGATCGTCGTCCGTACTCCCGAGAAGGTGCGGATTGTAACGATGGACCAGGTCCTAGAAACGCCGCTGTTGCCCGGCTTCTCGCACGCGGCGAGCGAGTTCTTCGCGCGGTAAAAAGAAAAAGCCCCGAGCCGAAGCCCGGGGCCTTTCGCTTGCGGCTAGATTGCCCTAGAAGATGTACTTCAGAGCGAATTGCAGATTGCGCATATTGGTGCGCGTGCCGGTGATCGTACCGAAGCTGCCGCCCGACGAGATGTTCGTGTTCGGATTGCCCCAGTTGGGGTGATTCGGGAAGTTGAACGCCTCGAAGCGGAATTGCAGGCGATTCCGCTCGGTGAAATTGAAGTCTTTCAGGAGCGAGAAGTCCCAGCCGAAGATGCTGGGGCCGGTGAGTGTGTTGCGGCCCACGTTACCGTGCGTGCCGGGAAGATTGGCCGTGAACGCCGAAGTATTGAACCAGCGAACCGGATCGGGGTTGTCGAGCTGAGCGCTAACGCCGGTGGAGTTCGGGCGGTCGAAGAACGCGCCCGTGTTAGATGCGTCCTGACCGTTCGTGACGGTGATGGGGAAGCCCGACTGGATGGTGATGATGGAGCCCACCTGCCAGCCGCCGACGATCGTATTGAGAAAGCCGTTTTCGATATTCATCGGGCGGCCCTTGCCGAATGGGAGGTCCCATAGCGCGCTGGTCACGAAACGCTGGTTGACGTCGTGGCTGGACCGCGCCTTCTCGCAAGCGCGGCAGTAGCTGTTCTGCGGGAACAACGTATCGCCGCCCTGATTGCGAATCGCCGTCGCGGTGTCGATGGATCGCGCCCACGTGTAGCTAACCAAGTAAGTGACGCCTTTCGAGAAGCGCTTAGTCAGCTTCGCGCCGAGCGAGTTGTAGCTGCCTACCCCATGATTGTCAACCAACTGGATGCGGCCGAAATTCGGGAACGGCGAGCGTTCGAAGACCGCGCGGCGGTCCGTAGCCGGATTCGCCGGAATGGCTTCGTTCACCGCACGCAGAGACTCCAAGCGGCGGCTAACGCTTCCCAGGTAACCGACTTCGAACTGCGTGTCGCCGAACAGCTCGCGCTGCACGTTAAACATGTACTGCAAAGCGAACGGCGTCCGCCGGTCGTAAGGGTTCGCGAACGTGTAGGGACGAGGAACGTTGGCCACGCCGCCCGCGATGGCGGCCAGCGAGTTGTTCCAAGTCAGATTCGGGAATTGGACGTTAGTGTTGTCGCGGAGACGGCCGGCCAGGTTCCGCGACATATCGAAGCGCGGATTTCCGGTGTCTTGCGAATAGAAGTACCCGGCGCCGGAGCGGATCACCCATTTGTCGGAGGGCGACCAGGTGATGCCGAACCGCGGCGCGAAATCGTTGCGGTCGGTTTGCACCAGGCGATTGCCCAAGGAACCGTCGCAACGAACGTTGATGTTCGGCCAGCGAAGGTTGATTCCTTCGTAGCAATTCTGCCGCGAGGCTCCCTGGCGCATGAAGAATGGATACTGGCTTTGATCGGCGACATTCGGAGCGGCTAGCGTGGTCCGGGCGTCGAAAGGAACGATCCCGTTAAACAACGTATCCGTCTGGTCTTCCCAAGGCGGCGTCAATTCGTAACGCAAGCCGTAGTTGATCGTCAGCCGGTTGGTGACCTTCCAGTTGTCGTCGAAATAGGCGGCGTAACTGATCGCCCGGAACTGCGCGTTGGCGATCGAAACCGCCGCTTCCGCCTGGAACACATTCCCAAGTAAGAAATCGGCGAACGTGTCGCCGGTGATCGTGCCCGCCGGAGCGGCGAGGTTATTCGTGGCCGTACGCTGGAAGGTGAACTGGCCCCGGGCGAACTGATTGCCAACTTGGTTGTAGGCGTCGCGCCGGACTTCCAAGCCGAACTTCAGGTTGTGCTTGCCCTTGGTCCAACTCAGGTTGTTGATGAACTGAAGGGCGCTGTTGTTGTTCTCGTAAGGACCTTCGGACCCGTTGCCGATGCCCGCGTAGAAGCCCTGGAGCGAAACGTTCGGTATGCCCCACTGCACGGGCGGCCCGGAGGCGAGTCCGGGAATCTTCAGTTCGCCGACGACATCGCGGGTAAAGGCCAATTCCGGCCCCGTGGTGTTGTAGAACTGCGAAAAACCGAAACGGAACTCGTTCACGATCGATGGCGTTATGACGCGAGTGTTGGTGGCCGTGTACTGATTGAAGTTGGTGACGATTTTGTCGCCATTGAGCAGAAGCGCGCTCTGCAACTGGTTTTCGTCGCCCCAACTATACCGGCCAAACCACTGCGAGTTCGCCGACTCGACGAAGTCGAACCTCCCGACGAATTGGTCGCGGTTGATCGGGTACGACTGGGCCTGGACAAAGTTGCGCCGTAAACCGGTGGCCCCGGCTACGTTCGGCGACGGATAGAACTCCAGAAGCTGCCGGGAGATTCCCTGAATTCGCGAAGACGGGATCACGTTGCCCGGAAACTGCTGTGCCGTAACCACCCCGCCGACCGTAGCGCGCGTCGCCGGATCGAAAATTCCCGTCGTTCCCAGCGGAAGCTCCGCGAAGTTACCGCCGCGCATCGCCGTGGACGGCAAATCGTAGACCGCTTGGGTGTTACGCCGCTGGCGGAACCACTCATAGTTGGTCATGAAGAACAGCTTGTTCTTCCCGTTGAACAGCTTGGGAATACTGATCGGGCCGGAAACGGTAAAGCCGAACTGATTCCACTTGAACGGATCCTTGGGGGGACGGTTCGCCGTAAAGGCGTAATTTTTCGCGTCTAACTTCTCGTTTCGGAGGAAGTGAAACAGGGTGCCATGGTAATCGTTCGCGCCGCCCTTGGTGGACATGTTGATCTGCGTCGCGCCGCGTCCGAATTCGGCCGGGTAAATACCGGTCTGCACCTTGAATTCTAGGAGCGCGTCGACCGAAGGCTCCACGATGTAGGTATTGAAATTAGGATCGGTATTCTCAATACCGTCGAGGGTGAAGTGATTGAACTGGCCGCGCTGCCCGGCGACGGAAATCGACCGGTCCGTACGGATACCACCTTGCCGGGAACCCGCCTGCCCGGCGCTTGGAAAGCCGAAGCTCACGTTCGGCGAAAGCGCGGCGAGCGAAAGCGCGTTGCGGCCGTTCAACGGCAGATCGACAATGCGCTTATTTTCGATAACCGTACCGACCGTCGAGTTTTCGGTGGACAACGTTGCGGCGGCGGCGTTGACTTCGACGGATTCCGAAACCTGGCCGACCGCCAAGTCGAAATCGAGGCGCAGGCTTTGCTGCACCTGCAACTCGACGTTCGTGAACGTCGAGGTCTTAAAGCCTGCGGCCACGGCCTTCAGGTCGTACAGTCCAGGCGTTAACGCCGGAAACGCGTAAAGACCGGAATCGTTCGATTTGGCTTCGCGGCTGGCGCCGGTGCCTTTGTTGGTGATGGTAACGGTCGCATTGGCGACGACGGCTCCCGACGAATCGGTGACGATGCCGGTGATGTCGCCTAGCGTTTGGGCGGAGATAGGCAGCGCCAGTAACAGCGCTACACAAAAGACATACAAAATCCTCTGCATCGAGGTAACCCCAAAGCTTGAATTTTCGCCACTTGGCGAATGCGTTAACAACATATCACCGTTTCTCTCCCGTCGGGAGTGAGTTCATCTCGAAACGGGGAACGGCGGATGCTCGAAGTGTGTCCATAATCGTCATATGGGTCGAATGTTTGCCGCCCTCTCCTTACTGGGTTCCGTCCTCGCCCAGACTCCTCCCCAAGCCGGACCGGTCACGATTCTGAAATCTTCCGAGATTAAGCCGGGAATGAAAGCGACCGCCTGGACCGTCTTCGAAGGTTCGGAACCCGAGGCCGTTCCTATCGAGATCATTGGCCTTTGGAAAAACGCCTGGGGTCCGAAACAGGACATCATCTTGGGCAAGATGGGCGGGCGCGCCGCGCGCACCAACGTGGCAGGCGGGATGTCCGGATCGCCGGTTTACATCGACGGCAAGTTGATCGGCGCGGTGGCGCTGCGGCTGAGCGTTTTCTCGCCGGACGCGATCTGCGGGATTACGCCGATCGAGTTGATGCTCGAGATCAACGAGTTCGATCAGTCGAAACCCAGCGCGCCGGTTCGCGCTTCGACGAGCGTCGCTGTGCCGGGCGAGTTGGTTGCATCGCAACCGCTCATGGTCCCGATCGAAGCGCCGCTGACGTTGTCCGGATTTCACGAAGAGACCATGCGCCAGTTTGCACCGTTGTTCGCGCAGTTCGGCGTAAAGGCCGTGCTCGGCGGCGGCGGAGGGACGTCGTATGAAGTCAAGCCCGCGCCCGACTGGAAGAACGCGCTACGTCCCGGACAGACGATGACCGGCGTGCTGGTGTCCGGCGACATGAGCGTCACAGGATTAGGCACCGTTTCCTATAACGACGGCCGGCGAGTGCTCGGCTTCGGGCATCCGTTCTTCAACCTGGGTCCGGTAAACATGCCGATGTCGAAGGGCGAAATTCTGATGGTGCTGTCGAGCGCGTTCGCGCCGAATAAGTTCGGCAACGCGACGGAGATCGTCGGCGCGCTGAAGCAGGACCGGCATTCGGGAATCATGGGCGTGCTCGGCGAGCAAGCGCCGATGATTCCGGTGACGATGAAGGTTCGCAGTTTCGGCGCGACGAAGGATCCGGTAAGTCAAAAGGACTTCCGGTTCAACATCTTCGTCCAGCAAAAATGGACGCCGTTCCTGATGATGCTGACGTTATTCAACTCCATCCAGCAGTTGAACGATTTCGCCGACGAAGCGACTTACAAATTCTCGGGCTCGATTCGTCTCGAAGGCGGACAGCGGCTTGATTTGTCGACCATGGCCGCGCCCGCAGACATGCCGATGCCCACGCCGATGTTACTCGCCGGCTGGTGGGCGGATAAGTTCAATAAGTTATTCGGAAATCCGGTAGCGATGCCGAAACTCGACGGCGTAGACGTTACGGTGGACTTACTCCCCCAACGCCGTATCGCCGCGGTGGAAAGCGTTTGGAGTTCGGCGATCGACGTCGAGCCCGGCGACAAGGTTCGCGTCAAAGCCTTTTTGCGGCCTTATCGCGGCGAGCGCATCGAACGCGAGTTCACCTGGACCGTGCCTCCGGGACTATCCAAAGGCGAACATCGCCTGCTGCTGTCCGACGCAGACACGTTAAACCGGCTGCAAAGCGCGGCCGGTTCGCTAAACCGCTTTCTGGACGTCTCGCAAACGGTGTCCTTGTTGAAACAGGAACGAACGAACACCAAGATTTACGTCTCTTTGTTGCAGCCGCGGCCCACGGTCTACTACGAAGACAAGGCGATGCCGAACTTACCGGCTTCGGTGTTGAACGTTCTGGGAGCGTCGCGCAACGCGGGCCGTCCAGTGATTACTTCGGGCGAGACCGCCACCGAGCAACTGACTTTGGATTTCGATCAGCTTGTGACCGGCAGTGCCACGGTCCGCCTCAACGTCAAGTAACTTACGCCATGCACTTACGATCGCCGATTCAATGGGCGGCGCCGGCCCTAGCCGCGCTCGCCGTCGCCGCGTTTGCGGTGGATACCAAGACCTGGTCGCAGAACGAGCAGGCGGATTTCGAGAAAGCCACATTGAAGGGCGTCGCGCTGCGCAGCGATGGACGGCTCTCGCTATCGCCCGAACTAAAGGAGCTACTCGACGCGTCGTCGCCATACTTATGGGCCATAGCCCGGGATTCGAAAGGCAACGTCTACACGGCGGGTGGCGGCCCGGGCGGAAGCGCGGTGAAGATTCACCGGGTCGCTCTGGACGGAAAAGTTTCCGCGTGGGCGGAAGTCGAGGGGTTGGAAGTCCACGCTTTAGCGATCGACAAACAGGATCGCGTCTACGCGGCGACGACGCCCGACGCGAAGATTTGGCGGATCGGCGGAGACGGCAAACCGGCTCTGTTTCACGACCTGAAATCGAAGTATGTCTGGGCGATGGAGTTTAACTCGAAGGGCGAGTTATTCGCCGCCACCGGCGATCAAGGCGACGTGATTCGAGTTACTCCGGACGGGAAAGGCCAAGTGTTTTTCCGCTCCGACGAAGCGCACGCGCGAGCTTTGGCGATCGACGCGAAGGACAATCTGATCCTTGGCACGGAGCCATCGGGCCTGGTTTTGCGCGTCTCTCCGGCGGGCGCGGCGTTCGTGCTGCACCAGATGTCGAAGCGGGAATCGACGGCGGTAGCGGTGGCCGGGGATGGCACGATCTACGCCGCGGCGACGGGCGCGAAATCGGTAGCCCCCTTGCCGCTCCCTATAAGCTTGCCCGCGCCCGTTCCCGCCGCTCCGGCTCCCGGTGCTGCGGCGGCGAGCGCGAACCCGGCGGCGCGCGCCATCGTTCCCCCACCGACGCTCAATCTTCCGGCGGGCGGCGTGACCGGCGGATCGGAAGTCGTGCGAATCGACCCCGACGGCGCGCCGACCAAACTGTGGTCGCACGCGCAAGACGTCGTCTACGCGATCGCGCTCGATTCGGGGGGGCGCGCGGTCATCGGGACGGGCAACAAGGGCGCCATCTACCGAATCGAATCTCCTACGTCCAGCACGCTGCTGGCGTCGGCCCCGGTGGGTCAAGTTACTTCTCTGCTCGCGGGACAGGGCGGAGCGATCTACGCCGCCACCGGCAACGTCGGCAAACTGTTTCAACTCGGACCTGGCCTCGAAAAGAAGGGGACGGTTGAGAGCGATGTCTTCGACGCTCAATTCTTCAGTTACTGGGGACGACTGAACGATAGCGTCACAGCCAATGGTGGTTCCATCCAGTTCGAGACGCGGAGCGGCAATCTAGACCGCCCGGGAAAGACGTGGAGTAACTGGTCTCCTCTCGCCGACGGCCGGGTCACTTCACCGCCCGCGCGCTTCTTGCAATGGCGCGCCACGCTAACCGGAGCCGCGGAGTTATCGGGCGTGGACGTCGCCTGGCAATCGAAGAACGTCCCGCCGCGAGTAGAAGCCGTGGAAGCGACGCCGCTCAACTATAAATTCCCTCAGCCTACGATCGCAGTGAACTTATCGCCGACGCTCAGCTTGCCGCCGCTGGGAAAGCCGCGACGCTCGGCGGCGAATCTTTCGCTCGACTCCAGCCCGTCGTCGACCTTGACTTATGCCAAAGGAACCGGAGGGGTGCGCTGGATGGCCGCGGACGACAACGGCGACACCTTGCAGTTCAAGGTAGAAATCAAAGGAGCCGCCGAAACCGCGTGGAAGCCCCTGAAATCCGGGCTTCGGGAGAAGCAATTGAGTTTCGACTCGACCGCATTTCCCGATGGCGAGTACGCAATTCGAGTGACGGCGAGCGACGCTCCAAGTAACCCACCGGGACAATCGCTCGAAGCTTTCGCGTTGAGTTCCGAGTTTCTCATCGACAACACACCTCCGGCGATCTCGGCCTTAGCCGCTAAGCCGGCCGGAGCGAAGGTCGAACTGACTTTCTCGGCGAAGGACGCGTTGAGTTGGATTTCGAAAGCCGAGTATTCGGTGAACGGCGTCGAGTGGATGGTCGTCGAGCCGCAGTCGCGATTGTCCGATTCGCGTGAGTTGACTTACAAACTAACCTTCGACCGTCCACAGCCGGGAGAATTGTCGATCGCCGTGCGCGTTTCGGACGAGTACGAAAACCAATCCACGGCGAAGGTGGTGGTGCCGTAGGTGCCCGCCTATTTATTCGACTTAGATGGAGTCGTGATTCATTCGATGCCCATGCACGTTCGCGCGTGGGAGGTGTACTTGGAACGGCACGGGATTGCGCCGCGCGACTTGCGCACGCGAATGCTCGGGAAGCACAACACCGAGTTAGTCGCGCATTTCTGGGGACCGCAAGAGACGTTCGATCACGGCGCGGCGAAAGAGGCGCTTTACCGCGAAATGATGGAGCCGGTGTTCGAGGACCATCTCGTCCCCGGTGTCGTCGAGTTCGTTAAGACGATCGAGGGGCCGAAGGCGATTGGCTCGAACGCCGAACGCCCCAACATCGACTTCACGCTGGCGCGCGCGGGTTTGCGCGAGATGTTTTCGGCGATCGTCAGCGGCGACGACGTAGCGAATCCGAAACCGCTCCCCGACGTTTATCTGAAGGCCGCCGAGTTACTCGGGGCCAATCCCCAAGATTGCATCGTCTTCGAAGACTCGCCCACCGGCGTGGCGGCGGCGCGCGCGGCGGGCATGCGCGTCGTGGGCGTCGAGACGGGCGGCGCGCTCGACGAGGTGGACTTACGCATTCCCGACTTTCGCCATCCCGCCCTTCGCGACTGGCTGGAGCGCGTGCGACCGAACGGTGCCCGGCAATGAGCAATCGCTACGACGTCGCGATCGTCGGCGGCGGTCACAACGGCCTTGTCTGCGCGGCGTACCTCTCCCGCGCGGGACGGCGTGTGGTGGTCCTCGAACGGCGCGAGTTAGTTGGCGGCTGCTCGGTCACAGAAGAGATTTGGCCGGGTTACAAAGTTTCGACGGCGGCTTACTTATCGAGCCTGCTCCAACAAAAAATCGTCGACGAACTCGACTTACCCCGCCACGGCTACCAGGTGGACGCCAAGGACCCTTCGTTCTTTTCCGCCTTCCCCGATGGCCGCCATTTTTTCATGTGGCAGGACGAGCGCAAAACGCTGGCCGAGATCGCGAAGTTTTCGGCGAAGGACGCCGAGGCTTTTCCGAAGTTCGAGGCTCACCTGGAGAAACTCGCGACGGTGGTCGAGTCGCTGTTACTCACGACTCCTCCCGAGTTTCCACCCGCTAGTGTCGGCGGATTTCTTGATTGGTTGAAACTCGCGGGTCGAATGCGTGGGCTCACCGCCCGCGAGCTAACCGGCCTAGTCAAGATATTCACGCAATCGGCGTCCGACTTACTCGACGATTGGTTCGAGAGTCCGGAAGTGAAGGTCACGCTCGCTACCGATGGCGTCATCGGCGCGAATGGCGGTCCGAAGTCGCCCGGCACCGCGTACATCCTGCTACATCACTGCATGGGCGGCGTCGGCGGCAAGCGCGGTCTCTGGGGCTTCGTGCGCGGGGGCATGGGCGCGATCTCGAACTCCATCGCATCGGCGGCCCGGCACGCTGGCGCGGAGATTCGGACAAACGCGAAAGTGGAGCGCATCCTGGTCGAGAACGGCCGCGCTCGCGGAGTCATACTCGCAGGCGGCGAGGAGATCGCGGCATCGATTGTCGCCTCGAACGCCGATCCCAAAGTCACGTTCCTCGGCTTGGTGGAGCCGCGCCACCTCGACGGCGAGTTTCTCGAGTCGATCCGCCGCTTCCGCAGCGAAGGCACGTCCGCGAAGATCAACGTCGCGTTGCGCGGAGCGCCCGAGTTTCGAGCCTATGCGGGAGCGCCCGGTCCGCAGCACAAAGCGACCATGCACATCTGCCCATCGATCGAATACGTAGAGCGCGCCTGGGACGACGCGAAGTACGGCCGTCCGTCCGCGAGTCCACTGCTCGAAATGACGATGCCCACGATGTACGATCCTTCGCTCGCGCCGCCCGGCCGCCACATCATGGGGATCTTTCTGCAGTACGCGCCGTACACGCTCAATAACGCGACGTGGGACGAACTCCGCGAGCCCTTCGCCGACCGTGTGTTCGACATTATCGAGGACTACGCGCCGGGGTTCAAAACTCTGGTGGAGGCGCGCGAGGTACTGACGCCTCTCGATCTGGAGCGCCGCTTCGCGATCACCGGCGGCAACATCTTTCACGGCGAGATGTCGCTGGACCAGATGTTCGTGCTACGGCCGGTGGCCGGATGGGCGAGGCATCGCACTCCGGTTCAGGGTCTGTACTTATGCGGTTCCGGCGCGCACCCCGGCGGCGGAGTGATGGGCGCGCCCGGCCACAATTGCGCGCGTGAAATTCTGCGCGGTTGAAACTCGATCCCGCTTTGCCACGTCGATCCGCTAGGAGTATTGTGGGGAAAGGAGCATCCATGCGACTTCTAGCCTTCATCGCACTGGCCGCCGCGCCGCTGGCGGCGCAGAATCTGATCTCGGCGAAATCGGGCTTGGTGCATTACGTCGAGGGCGACGTGCTACTCGCCGGTAAACCCGTTGAGACCAAGATGGGCGTGTTCTCGACAATGAAGCCGGGCGAAACTCTCGCAACTGGGCTGGGACGGGCTGAAGTGCTGCTCGCGCCCGGAGTGTTCCTGCGGCTCGCCGAAAACTCGCAGATCAAGATGGTAAACGCCGAACTGTCCGACACTCGGCTGGAGCTGATCAGCGGCTCCGCGATCGTCGAAGCGGCGGAGAGCATCAAGGAAAATAAGACAACCATCGCCGCCGCCGGACGGGATGTCGAGATCCGCAAGGACGGCGTCTACACGATTGACGCCGAGCGCGTTCGCGTGTGGGACGGCGAAGCGGCGGTCGGCACGATGGTGGTGAAGGGCGGGCGCGAGTTGGCCCTCGTCGCCGATGCGAAGCCCGTGAAGTTCGACGACGAAGCGACAGACTCCCTCTACCGCTGGGCGAAACGCCGGTCGGGCTATATCGCGCTCGCGAACCTCTCCGGCGCAAAGAGCATCTATGACGATTCGCCGAATAGCTGGCGCACCAATGGGTGGTACTTCAATTCGTTACTCGGCATGTACACTTACGTCCCGGGAAGCGGGCGCTGGAATAGCCCGTTCGGTTGGGCGTTCTTCTCGCCCGTTCAAGTGGTGCGCTTCTACGAACCCGTGTTTTACGGTGGCGGAGCGGCGGGCGGCGGTATGACTAGCGGTTGGGACGCGGGGCGCGGCGGATGGTCGCCCAGCTATAACCCGAACCTCGGTTACTCGACGATCGGCGGGCGCACCGGTGGCGGCGTCAACGGCGGCATCGTCTCCGGTGGATCGAGCGCCGGGGCCGGTGCTAGCGGCGCGGCGGGTGGCGGCGGACGCGAAGGCGGCGCGGGCGTAGGCCGCGGCTCGGGTGGCGGACGCGGCGGGAATTGATCCGTTCCACAGCCCGCAAGACGGAGCGCGTGGATAGTGCCCACGCGCCCTTTGCGGGCTAACTACTCGGGATAGTAGTTGTCGTCGAGCACTTGCTCGGCAGTGAAAACCGGTTCTTCTGGAATCCTCTCATCGGGTGCATTCATTTCGTTTAGCGCCTTGAGTCGGCCTACGGGAAAGGCATCCGTGACGGCGGAATCGAATTCCGCGCGCAATGTCGGAGAACGCCGTAACAGCTTGCGAAGCGAGACTCGCTGAGCCTGAATCGTTCGCCGCCAACTATTTCCCCTTCTCTCCCCCTGGTACCGCCATTTCAAGAGATGGCAGATGAGAACGGATAACCGGTTATCGCATTCCATTCGCGGAACGCTTGCCAAGCCATGAACCTCCTCGAGAAGAATTTCCCGGTCGATCTCGTCCCAAAGACCTTCGCGAATGAAGCGCGCCGTTTCCTCCGCCCAAGCGACATAGTCGTCGCTGAAGAGCTTCGTGTTCGGTTTCACCGGCGTTTCGACGGCCATACCCCGATCTTACCTCCCGCTTCCGAGCGTTCGTTCGAAGAAGCTCACGGTCGTATCCTTGAGTTGCTTCGCCGCGTCGCCGGTCACGCCGTGCGATTTTTGCGGGTAGATCATCATTTCGAATCGCTTCCCCGCCCGTTGCAGCGCGTCGGCCATTTGCAGCGTGTTCTGAAACAGCACGTTGTCGTCCCCAAAGTTATGCACTAGCAGCAACTGGCCCTTCAGATTCGCGGCGGACTGCACGACGGAGCTATCGCGGTAACCCACCGGATTTTCGGAAGGCAGCCCCAGGTAACGCTCCGTGTAGATCGTGTCGTAATGCCGCCAGTCGGTTACCGGAGCGCCCGAAACCCCCGCCACGAAGGTATTCGGCGCGTTGAGCATTGCGTAGAGCGTCATGTAGCCGCCGTAACTCCAGCCCGTGATTCCGATTCGCTTGGGATCGACGAAGCCCATCTTCACCAAGTGGTCGACACCCACCAGTTGATCGGCGAGTTCTTGTTTTCCGAACCGCCGGTAGAGCTTCGCCTCCCAGGCATGCCCGCGCCCCGCCGATCCGCGATTGTCGAGTTGCCAAATCACGAATCCCTTCTTCGCCAAATCGTCGTTACGGCCCGCCGGGTACCACGCATTCGTCACCGTCTGCGCGTGCGGCCCACCGTAAACGGAAACCACCGCCGGATACTTGCGCGAGGGATCGAAATTCGCGGGCTTAGTCAAGCGCCCATACAGTAACGTCCCGTCGGGAGCGGTGACTTTCACGATCTCCGCGGGGAGGCGGTCCTCGCGCGCCTTAGGATCGGCCTCTTTGCGAACGCCCACCTCCGTACCGTCGCCGCGGTGAATGGTGGTTCGCGGCGGAGAGTCGATCGACGAGTGAGTATCGAAATAGTAATCCGCCGCTGGGCTCATGTGAATCGTGTGGGTCCCGTTTTGCTTTGTCAGTCTCACCGCCGCGCCGCCGTCGAGGTTAACCGCGAACAAATGCCGTTCTAACGGACTCACTTCCGTGGAAACGAAAAATATCTTCCCGGATTTTTCGTCGACGGCGTGAACGGCGGTTACCTCCCACTCGCCGGAAGTTACCCGGCCGGCTTCCTTACCGTCATAAGTCATGCGGTACAGATGCCGGAAACCGGACTTCTCGCTGGACCACAAGAACTCACGGCGCGACGGCAGAAATCGCAAGTCGTCGTGGACGTTAATCCAGGCTGCATCGGTCTCGGTAAACAAAGTCTTCGAGACCGCCGTTCCGGTATCGACCGACAGAACATCCAGCCGGTTCTGCACTCGATTCAGCCGTTGCACGGCCAGCGTGCCGCCTTCCGGGAACCAGGCCACACGCGCGAGCAACCGGTCGCGAGTCTCGCCCAAGTTCATCCAGACGGTATCGCCGCCACTTGTCGAAACCACCCCCAGCCGCACTTCGGAATTCAACGTACCCGCCTTCGGATACTTCTGTGGTTCGTAAATCGGAGTAACTCCGAGTAAGTCGGCGTGAGGATAGATCCCTAATCGCGAGGTGTCGAATTGCAAGTAAGCGATTTTCTTCGAATCGGGCGACCACCAATACGCCGTGCCTAAGTCGAGTTCCTCGGGATACACCCAATCGAGTTCGCCGTTAAGAATGTTGTCCGATCCGTCGGAAGTGAGTCGGGTCTCTTTTTTCGAAGCAAGATCCCGAACGAACAAATCGTGCGCGACGCGGTAGCTAATCGATTTTCCGTCGGGCGAAGGCTTGGGGTCGCGCTCGGCGAACGGTGTGGCGGTAAGTTGCTCCCATTTCTTCGAGTTCGTGTCGAACAGAAATAAGTCGCCACGAACGACAAGCAGTAAGTCGCGCGCATTCGGCATCCATTGGATCGATTTTTCGCCGACCCGGCGGTTCTGCCAATCGAACCTGCCGGCCGGAGGCGGCTCGATCGCCGTGGCCTCCAGCTTCTTCATCTCGACCAACTCTTTCGACTTTCGCGAAGCCGCGTCGAAGAGCAGCAGCTTGCCGCCCTCCACATGCGCGTACTCGCGGCCGGCGGGCGACCAGACGTTCGCGTTAACGCCGAGCGCGACGGCCGTTAGAAGAAGTAGTGTTCGAGGAGACCTCATTCCCCGATGGTAGCGTCAGCACCGTTGCCGGTCCCAGGGTGAACAACGGACGCAGTTCGGGATTCGATACCGCCCGCGCGGCGCGCTTTTTCACCTCCTCGGGCGAGAGGTCCATGGAGTGGTCGTCGTTGAGGATGAGCGCGTGGGACAGGCGATGGCCGCGCATGAAGGCCGGAACGCCGGAGAAGTAATCGACGATGCGATCCCTTTGGCCGTTGTAAAAGTAGCGCGTCGGAAAGTGCATGCCGACCGCGGTACGGCCTGTGTGCAGCCACAGCAGCGGGTCCTGCGCGGCGGCGAAACGTGCGTCCTTCGGAGTTTCGGCGGCGATCTTGGCGTATACCGGCAGCAGTTTTTCCCGCCGCGCCCGGTGCGTATGCGCGATCTTCGGAAGCTCGATGAAAAGTTGCCCCGCGTTGAGATAGGCGATCGATGCGACGAGCGCCGCCGCCGCGGGCCGGGCCCAAGGCATCATCTTCGGGATCTGCCGGATTTCGGCGGCCAATCCGGCCATCAGGAGCGGCAGGATCGGTAGCAGAAATCGCTCGTGCGGGGTGAAGTTCCAGAACACCAGCATCGGAAGGAACGCGACGAGAAAACCATGATACTGAGTGAACCGGCCACCTAACCGGAAGAAACTGAGCAAGCTCACAATGCCGAGCAGCGTCGAAAGATAGTTCGCCCAACCGGAGTATTGCGAGGTGAACGCGAGCAGCCGCCCCGCGCTCATTACCATGACCGGGACGTTCTTGGAGGCGAGCGCGGGCAAATCCGCTAACGAGTGATTCGCGAAGTAGAAGCCGAGGTAATCCGCGTAGTAGTCGCCCGCCGCGCCCGGGGCGCGATGCACCGCCGCCCACCACGACCAGCCGAGAAACGCGGGCCAAGCGATAGCGGCGAACCATGCCGCCTGCCGGAATTGCTTGCGCCAACCGAGCACGGCGGGGATCGTCAACAGCGCAGGCAGCGCCGCCGATTTCGCGAGGAACGCGAGCGCCGCGAGCGCCCCCGCCATCGCTCCCAACCGACGCTCCGCCAGCGCCAGGGCGAACATCAGCAACGTCGCCATCATCAGTTCGGCCATCAAACTCGATGCGAAGTAGCAGGCGATCGGGTTCAACAGCACCGCGCCCGACAATGCGAGCGCCCAACCTTCCGAGAAGCCCAAATCGCGAAACACTTCGCGCGACACAAGCGCCAGAGCCGGCAGCCAAATCCAGACCAGCGGTAAGAACCAGCCGAGGTTCGCCGGGAAGTTGGGGTTGGCGCGCCAGGCGCTCGACAGCCACGCGGAGAAGAGCGGCGGGTATTTTGTACTCCACGGCGAATCCGGCAAGCTCGGCGCGCGATAGCCTTCCCCCACCGCTAGCGCCTTTGCGGACGCCACGTACAGCGCGTCGTCGTGAAAGTCTCCCAGATGCGGAACGTCGTGAAACTGCACGGCGAACCACACGGCGGGCAATAGCGCGAGCGCCCAAAGACACGCCCGGCGCACGGACTGCGGCATGTGGATCATATCGGCTAGGACCCCGGACGTAATACTAGAGTCACCATGAAACTCACCTTCTGGGGCGCGGCGCGCACCGTCACCGGCTCCATGCACGAAGTCGAAACCGGCGGTCGGCGATTATTGCTCGATTGCGGGCTGTTCCAAGGCCACCGTAAGGAGGCCTTCCATCGCAATCGCGAATGCGTCGTCGACAGTCGATCGATCCACGCCGTGCTGCTTTCGCATGCGCATATCGATCACTCGGGCAACCTGCCGAATCTCGTGCGTCACGGTTTTTCGGGACCCATTTACACCTCGCCCGCCACCGCCGATCTGTGCGAGGCCATGCTGCTCGACTCGGCGTCGTTGCAAGAGAGAGACGCCGAGTTTCTGAACAAGCGCTCGCGCCGCCGCCGCGAGTTGCTGGGTAAAGACGGCGACGAGCCGGTGGAGCCGCTCTACACCATCGAGGACGCCAAGCGCACGTTGCCGCTGTTTCGCGGCGTGCTGCCGCATCGCGTCACGGATGTGGCGCCGGGGGTGACTTACGAAACCGTTAACGCCGGGCACATGCTGGGCTCGACGTCGATGGTGGTGAGAGACGGACGAGTGCGTCTGGGATTCTCGGGCGATGTAGGCCGCGTGGGATTACCGATCATCGCCGATCCCGAGCCGCTTCCCGCCGTCGATTACCTAGTTTTGGAGAGTACATACGGCGATCGCCTCCACCGGCCGCCTAGCAATGTAAAAGACAAGCTGGCCGATGTAATCCATCGCACAGCGGCTCGCGGCGGAAGGATCGTAGTCCCCGCCTTTGCCGTAGGCCGCACGCAGCAATTGGTCGTGCTGCTGCATGAGTTGATCGGTGCCGGTGCGATCCCCGCGATCCCAATCTTCGTCGATTCGCCGCTCGCCGTGAACGCCACCGAGGTCTTCCGCCGCCACACCTACCTGTACGACGACTCCGCCGAAAAGTTCCTCGACGACGGACACGACCCGTTCGGGTTCGCGCGCCTGACCTACATTCGCGACGTTGAAAAATCAAAAGCGCTGAATGATCTTCGCGGTCCCTTCGTCGTGATCTCCGCGTCTGGCATGTGCGAAGCGGGCCGCATTCTGCATCACTTGAAAAACTCGATCGGCGACCCGCGCAACACGGTATTGCTCACCGGCTTCCAGGCGGAAAACACGCTGGGACGCAAGCTAGCCGACGGCTGGACCGAAGTTCCGATCTTCGGCGAGCCATATGCGCGAAGGTGCATGGTCGAGAAGATCGACGAGCTTTCCGGGCATGCGGACAGGGAAGAACTGCTTCGTTGGCTCGCGCCGATCGTTCAAGGGTTGAAGCGGATTTTTCTGGTGCACGGCGAGTTCCCAGCGCAGCAGGCACTGAAAAACGCGATCGAAAGCCGCTACGGAACGCCGGTGGAGATTCCGGCGCGAGGCGACCGTTTCGATCTCGTCTAAGCTGAGTCGTAGTCGATCACGAGAACGGTGACGTCGTCTTCCGGTTCGTTCAACGCCGCGAGCGCGGCATGCAGCCCCTCGTCGTCCGTGGGCAACTTCGCCGCCGGAATCGCGTCGGACAGGCCGTCGCTGTAGAGAATTAAACGATCGCGCGGGGCCAGCCGAACGGTCTCCATCTCCCACTCACCGGATTCGATCAGACCGAGCGGCATGCCGGTCGCAGCAAGAGGCTTTCCGCCCAGATGAATCGGCGGGGGGTGCCCGGCATTGACGTAGCGCAGGGTGCCGTCTTTGTGAAGCGTGGCGACGAACAGCGTCGCATACTGCTCGCCTTGCTGACGGTCGAGCAGAAAACGGTTAAGCCGCGCGACCGTTTCCACCAGGGTGCCCGACGCCATAAAGAGCGCGCCTTGCAGCAAGGCCGCAAGCAGCGCCGCCCCGGCGCCTTTTCCCGACACATCGAGGATTCCGAACGCCCAACGGTCGCCCGGTAGGGCGCGAATGTCGAACGAGTCTCCCGCGATCTGACGGGAAGGAATGCTCGCACCCCAAGCCTTCAACCAACCTTCGCGGGGATACTCGCGCGGTTGCAGATTGCGTTGCACTTCGCGCGCCAACGTGAGTTCGTCTTCCAGTTTGCGGCGGCGCTCGCTTTCCTCGAATCCGCGCGCCGATTCAAGCACCGCCGACGCTTCGAGCGCCAGCGTTTCGAGTAACTCTCGATTGCCCGCCGCCAAATCCGCGCCCGCCGATCGAGAGTCGAGATACAGCAACCCTCCGGCGCGTGGTAAAGGCACGAAAACGCTCGACCGAAGTTCGAGCAGCATCACCGTTTGTCCGGGGTCGATTTCGCGGTCCGCGTCGAAGTTGATGGCGAACGCCTCGCGCCTCGAAAGCGCTTCCTCGACCAGCTTGCGAGGAACGCGCAAACAAGTCTCATTGAGGGGCGCTCCGCCCGCGTCGCGCGCCGCCGCCATCTCCACGCGTTCCTCGCGCCGCAGGAACAAGAATCCGCGGTCGGACTCCGTAACCCGAACCGCCGCGTCGACGATGGCTTCGAGAAGCTTCGGAGTCGCGAGCGTGCCGTCCATCGCGCGCGCCACTTCGAGAATCTCGCGAAGGCGCGCAAACCCGTCGGCGCGCCGCATGGCGATACGCAAGCGGTACGGTCCCAGTTCGATTAGATCGCCTTGGGCCACGGCGGCTCGCTTGGCCGATTGCCCGTTCACGCTAATCCCCAGCCGACTATTGCGGTCCTCGACGAAAATGCGGCCGTCTTCGGCTAGCAAGCGGGCGTGATGGCGGGAGACGCGGGCGTCGGCCAAAACGAGGTGGTTCTCGGGTTGCCTGCCAATCTCGAAGGGAAACGTATCGAGCGGGACTTGCCGCTCGCCGTCCGGGCCTTCTACCAGAAGGATCACCGGCGGCGGGGGGGCGGCAGCGCGGAATCGGAATGCGGAGCGGGTTCCGGCCGCTCCTTCATTTCCTGGGCGCGCAGCGCTTGGCAATGCGCGCAATAGCCACCGATTTCGGTACGGGCGATCATGATTTGAAAGCCGAAGTGACTCTCCACTTGCCGCCGCAATTTTTGTAACGGTTCGCCGAAAAATTCCTCGACGCGACCGCACCGCAGGCAGATCACGTGGGCATGTTCTTGCTTAAGGCGGGTTTCGTAATAATGCTGGTCGCCCGAATGGTGCATCAGGTCGAGCTCGTCCACCAGCCCGCCCTCTTTCAAGAGCTTTAATGTGCGATATACGGTCACTCGATTCAGCTTCGGATCGCGCTGTTGAGCGAGTTGGAACAGACTTTCGGCGTCGAGATGCTTGCCCGAGTTATCGATCAGTTCGAGCAGAATTTGGCGCTGGCGCGTCAGCCGGACGCCTTGTTTTTTGAGCGAGTCCTTCATCGCAACGGTCGGCGCTACCGAGGACATACCTCGACTGTAGCATTGGGCCGCGACGAAAGAGAACCAAAACCGGCACGAATCCTGTTAGTCCGGTAGTAGACTCGAAACATGACTCGGATTAACGTTCACGAAGCCAAAACGCATCTGAGCAAAGTGCTCGACCGCGTGGAGAAGGGCGAAACGGTGATCCTGTGCCGCCGCAACCTACCGATCGCGGAGATTCGCCCGGTAACGAAAGAAGCGGAGAAACCCTATCGCCGGTTCGGATTTTTGAAAGGCATGGTCCACGTGACGGACGCTTTCTTCGAACCGATGCCGGACGATTTCATGGAGCATTTTGGCGGACAAGACGATGAAATACCTGATCGATACCGTCTCGCTTCTATGGCTGGCGAACGAGGAAAGTCGGGTTCCGCCAAGAGTAAGGGCGGCGTTACTCGTACCGGAAAACGACGTGTGGCTTAGCGTAATCTCCGTGTGGGAGATCGCCGCCAAGTTTTCGGCCGGAAAGCTTGAGTTGCCTGTTTCACCTCGCGAACTTGTGGAACTGGGGCGGCGGCATCTACGAATGGGGCTACTCGACTTGTCGGCGGAAGCGGCGTACGCCGGGGCAGAACTACCGCTCATCCACAAAGATCCCTTCGACCGGCTGCTGATCGGACAGGCCGTCGTGCACGGACTCACTGTAATCACGCCGGACCGGGCGTTCGAGCGATACGGCGTCGCCACCCTCTGGTAGCCTGCGAAAGCATGTTTTCGAAAGTCCTCGTCGCCAATCGCGGCGAGATCGCCGTCCGGGTGATCCGGGCGTTGCGCGAGTTGGGCATCCGCTCCGTCGCGATCTACTCCGATCCGGACCGTCCATCTCTCGCCGTGCGCATGGCCGACGAGGCGTATCCGCTTGAAGGCTCGGCGTCGGCGGACACGTATCTGCGCATCGATAAGATTCTCGACATCGCGCGGCGGTCTAGAGCGGAGGCAATCCATCCCGGCTACGGATTCCTGAGCGAGAACCCGAGTTTCGCGGCGGCCTGCGAAGACGCGGGGGTCATATTTATCGGGCCGCCGGCGAGCGCCATCGAGAAGCTCGGATCGAAAACGGCGGCGCGCAAACTGGCGAAAGCGGCGGGAACGCCCGTGCTCCCCGGTACGGAAGATCCCGTTCGAGACGCCGAGGAAGCTCGCGCCATCGCCGAGGAGATCGGCTATCCTGTGCTGCTCAAAGCCGCGGCGGGTGGCGGCGGCAAAGGCATGCGGCGCGTGGACCGGGCGCAGGATCTCGAAGCCGCTTTGCGCGACGCCACAAGCGAGGCCGAACGTAGTTTCAAATCGAGCGACGTATTCATCGAGAAGTTAGTCATTCGGCCGCGCCACATCGAAATCCAGCTCTTCGCCGACCGGCACGGGAACTGCATCTACCTGGGCGAACGCGAGTGCTCCATCCAGCGCCGCCATCAGAAAGTGATCGAGGAGTGCCCTTCCCCGCTAGTCGCCGCGCACCCGGAAATGCGGCGCGCGATGGGCGAAGCGGCGGTGGCGTCGGCCCGCGCGGCGGGTTACGTCAACGCGGGTACGGCGGAGTTTCTGGTCGACGAAAACCGCAACTTCTACTTCCTCGAAATGAACACGCGCCTGCAAGTGGAGCACCCGGTAACGGAGTTGGTCACGGGGCTCGACTTAGTGCATCTGCAATTGCGAATCGCCGCTGGCGAACGGCTGCCGCTTACGCAGGATGACGTGACGCTACGCGGCTGGGCGATCGAGTGCCGCGTCTACGCCGAAGATCCCGAATCGTTCCTGCCGCAGCCGGGTAAGCTGACGCGTTTCGACATGCCTTCGGGCCCGGGCATTCGCGTCGATTCGGGCGTGTATCCCGGCTGGACCGTCCCGATGGAGTACGATCCCCTGCTCGCCAAGCTGTGCGTGTACGGGGAAACGCGCCAACAGGCGATCGTGCGGTTGCGGCGCGCACTCGAAGAGGCGTACGTGGGCGGCATTCGCGCGAATTTGCCGCTGTTCCGCGCCATCGCGAACGATCCGCGATTCGTTTCCGGCGAGCTCGATACCGCGTTTCTCGATGGATTCCGCTTACCCGCAGAAGCGCCGCCGCCCGGACTCGCCGCTACCGCCGCAAAGCTCGCCAAACCCATATCGGCAGTAACGCCGCGCACCGCCGGAAGCGCCTGGAAGCGCGAGAATCGGAGAACGCTTTACCGATGAACCGCTCCTCGGAAAACGACACGGTCGAGGTCGAGCCCGGCATCTGGAGCGTCCTGATCGAGGGCCGCAGTTACGAACTCCGGATCGAGGGCGAGACGATCAGTTGCCGAGGCGTCGAGTTTCCTCTCGATAACGCCGTCCAAGGTGCGTCGGCGAAAAGCGGCGGCGGAACGGCGAAACTCAAAGCGCCGATGCCCGGAAAAGTGATTCGCGTCCTGGCGTCGAACGGCGACATTGTCGAAGCCGGACAGGGCGTTCTCGTCGTAGAGGCCATGAAAATGCAGAACGAAATGAAAGCTCCGCGCGCGGGTACCGTCTCGGGCCTCCGGTCGCAACCCGGCGACGCGGTCTCGGCGGGCGAATTGCTTGCTCTAATCGAATAGATGACCTGCACGAAGTGCGGCGGTTCCGGCTGGACGGTAATCGAGCGCGATGGCATCTCCGCCGCCGAACGCTGTGAGTGCCAGCTTGCCGCACGCTCGGGAGAGTTGCTCGCCTCGGCACAGATTCCTCCCCTTTACGGCCGTGCGTCGTTCGAGAACTTCCGGCTGCCCGACAATCCGGTCACGAACGGCAAGATGGCCAAGGTCGTAGTTGACGTCAAGGGATTTACCCGCGAGTTTCCGCTGGCGGAAAAGCCCGGGCTCATGTTCGTCGGCGAGCCGGGGGTCGGCAAAACGCATTTGGCCGTCGCCGCGTTGCGAGAGCTGGTCGGGAAAGGCTATCAGGGGCTGTTCTTCGATTACCAGAACCTGCTCGAGCGAATCCGTTCGAGCTACAACGAGATGGCCGGATCCACCGACCGCGAGGCATACCGCTCCGTGCTCGACGCCGAAGTGCTGCTGCTCGACGATCTCGGCGCGCACCGCGTTTCCGACTGGGTGGAGGATACCGTGACCTCGATCCTTACCTGGCGTTGCAATCATCGAAAAGCGACGATCGTCACCACCAATTTGGCCGACGCCGACGCCGGCGATACGTCGATCGCCGCGCGGGTGACGCTCGCCGAAAGGATCGGCATGCGGGCGCGTAGCAGACTATTTGAAATGTGCCGCGTGGTCCGCATGCCGCAGGTGGAGGATTACCGCATTCGCACCCGTTCCCGGACGGTGGCCTGAGTTAGCCCTTCCACTCCTCGTCGGCGCTGCCACCGTAAATCGCGGGGACCTTTCCGCCCGCCGCCCGGAGGTACGCCGTCAATTGTCCGCGATGGTGGACGGTGTGCTTCACCGCCCAAGTGAAGAACACCACGGCAGGAAGCTGGAACGCCCCCATGAAGTCCACGATCTTCGCCGCTTGTTCTCCCGTCATTTCCTTCACTTTGGCGAGTACGAGGTCCGTCTCCTTCAAATACCAGGCCGATACCTGGGAAGGCTTCATCCCGGCGGGCATCTCTTCCTTCCACTCCCCAAAACCGCCATTGACGCAACCTTCGAGGAACCACTTCTCGCCGTAACCTACATGGAACGATAACTCGAGCGCCGTCCGCGACTTAGGGTCGGGGCGGTAATCCGCGCCGGAATCGGGAAGCGCATCCAGGGTCTTCACCGTGGTCGCGCGTTCCTGCTCGTAATCGGGAATCAACGCTTTCAGCGTCGCTAGTGCAAATTCGGGTGTCATGTTTCTCCTTTTATTCCCCCCCTCGAAAAGGCTACACCGCGGGACGCCGACTTACAATAGCCGCCAAGTGCGATTCGCAAATATTTTTGTGGCCAGCGTTGAGCTTCGCAGCCAGTTTTGCCACCGTGGTCATGCTACGGAACGTGACCGGCGTTCCCAACGCCTTTTCGAACGCTTTCGGCTTCACTTGCGATTCGTTGAACTTCACCCGACAGAGCCAATAAATCTCCCGCCCGTGGGAGTGAAATTCGTCCACTGGCGTTCGGCAATCGAGTACGCGTGTGGCCGCTGCGGGATCGAGCGGAGCGTAAAGGAAGCCGCAGTGCAAGGCGAGGCCGGTCTCCTTGAAGGGAACGTACTTCGCGATGGCCGCGAGTTCTTCGCCCGTCCGCAAGAATGTCTCCACCGCGTAGCCCAGTTCGCGTTTCAGCGCGGCCTCGATCTTCTTTTCGAGCGAAGCCGGATTGGCCCGCGAATCGAAAATCACGTTGCCGCTGGCGATGAACGTCTCGACGTTCGCCAGCCCGAGCCCCTCGAAGATCGCGCGCAGGCGGTCCATCTTGACCACTCGTCCGCCGACGTTGATCGCCCGGAGAAAGGCGCAATAGCGAGGCATTGGCCGATAGTAGCGCTTGACGAGCGGGCCGCGCGGCGTGTACTATCCCCAGTATCTTCGCGTGGCCGCCCCGGAGCGGCACGGCAAAGGCTCCCCGCCTACGAGCGCCAATCCAATCCGAGGTGACTCTCGCATGGCTCGCTCCGACTCCTCTCTCATTTCCCCGAAGGCCGAAAAAGTCCTTCTCGACCGTGGCTTCTCCCGCCGCCATTTAGGCCGTATCGCGAGCGTACTCACCGCGGGCGCGGCGCTTCCCTTTTACAACGAGTTCGCCATGGCGCAAGACGCGCAGCGCCGCATGATGGGCGGTCGCGCGGCGATGCCTCCCGACGCGGTGCGCATCTCGTCCAACGAGAATCCGCTCGGCCCCTGTAAAGAAGGGCTCGAAGCGATTTACAAGGTCGCGCCGATGGGCGGGCGCTATTCGCCGAATAACGAATCGGGCGAGATGACTAAGACTGTCGCCGAGATCGAAGGCGTCAAGCCCGATCACGTCGCCGTGTTCGCCGGGTCGAGCGACCCCCTCCACCGCTCGACCTGCGCGTTCACTTCGCCCACACGCTCCTGGACCATGGCCAATCCCGGCTACGGCGGCGGCGCTCCCGAATACATCGGCTCGAAGACGGTGCGCGTGCCGCTGCGCGCCGATTTCAGCCACGACGTGGAAGCGATGGTGAAAGCCGATCCGGATGCCGGCGTCTACTACGTCTGCAATCCGAACAATCCGTCGGGCACGGTCACCGCTCGCAAGGACATCGAGTACCTGCTGGCGCACAAGAAACCGGACACGGTGGTCGTGGTGGACGAAGCCTATATCCACTTCTCCGACAACGCGCAACCGTGCAACGACCTGGTGGCCGCGGGCAAAGATGTCGTCGTACTGCGGACCTTCTCGAAAGCCTACGGCATGGCGGGCATCCGCGCAGGATTCGCGTTGGGACGTCCGGATTTGTTGGCCAAGATGCGTCCCTTTGGCGGCGGTATGCTGCCGATTACCGGCATCGCCTGCGCCACTGCGTCCATGAAAGCCAAGGGTCTCGTCGCCGAGCGGCGCGGCATCAACAAACGGATCCGCGAGGACGTGTTCGAGTTCCTCGACAAGAAGAAAGTCGAGTTCATCAAGAGCGAAGGTAACTTTTTCATGATGGAGACCGGCAAACCCGGCGCCGAAACCGCGATGGCGATGGCGAAAGAGAAGGTCTACATTGGGCGCGTATGGCCGTTGTGGCCGACCAAAGTCCGCGTGTCGATCGGCACGCAGGACGACATGGACAAGTTCAAGTCCGCATTAACCAAAGTCATGGCGCTCTAGCGCCCAACCGGTAACCTCCGCAGTCGCGCGAGCCCCGGCCCGGGTGGGGTTGGGGCTCGCGGTAAGCATCCCCGTCGGCTCGGTCCCCAGGAAGACTCGTTGCCCCGTCGCTTTTCCGAATTTGGAAAGGAGCGAGCGAAGTGTCTCTCAAATCTCTATTGGCTTGCGCGGCGATAGCCGGCGCAGTTTACGCACAAGGGTTTCAAGGCTCCCTTCGTGGGCGTGTTATCGACCCGAATGGCGCGGCCGTGCCCGCAACGAAGATCACGCTGATCGACGAGGGCACGTCGCTATCCCGCGCGACCCTTACGACGGCGGTCGGCGAATACGCGTTCGCGTCGCTGACTCCCGCGACTTATTCCGTGATCGCCGAAGCGCCCGGCTTTAAGCGTCTGGAGCGGCGCGGCGTCGTGGTGTCCACGCAATCGGCGGTGACCGTCGATCTCGCGCTCGAGTTAGGCCAGGTCACCGAACAGGTGAACGTCACCGAGGAAAGTCCCGCGCTCGAAACGGCGAACGCGTCGACGGGCACGGTCGTCGACCGCCAAAAGCTGATCGACTTGCCGAACCTCGGCCGCAATCCGTTCATGATGTCGAAGTTGTCGGAAGGCGTCGTGCAGGTGGGCAATCCGAAGTTCAACCGGATGCAGGACCAGTCCGGGTCGTCGCAAATCTCGATCGCAGGCGGACCGGTGCGCGGCAACAACTACACGCTCGACGGAATTTCGATCACCGATTCGACCAATCGCGCGGTGATCATTCCGAGCGTCGAAGCGGTGCAGGAGATGAAGGTGCAAGCCAACACCTACGAAGCCGAAATGGGGCGCACGGGCGGCGGCACCTTTAATACGTTTCTCCGATCGGGCACGAATCAAGTGCACGGCAGCGCGTTCGGCTACATGCGCGAAACGGAGTGGCTGGCCAACAACTTCTTCTCGAACGCCGCCGGGACTCCCCGTATCGATCAGCCGTTCCGCAACTACGGCGGCTCGATCGGCGGTCCGATTCGCATCCCCAAAATCTACGACGGCCGCAATCGCACGTTCTTCTGGATCACGGGCGAGGCGTACCGGCAGACGGAATCGGCCGGCACGATTCTCGCGGTACCGACCGAGCGCGAACGCAACGGCGACTTTTCGCAAAGCCTGTCGCGGCTCGATTTCGCGAGCGGAGCTTTGCAAGCGATCTACGATCCGCTGACCACTACCAGTGCGGGTACGCGGCAAGTCTTCGCGGGTAACGTGCTGCCGGCCTCGCGCATCGACGCGGCGGGCAAGGCAATGGCGTCCTACTACCCGTTGCCGAACGCCTCCGCGCGATTCTACGGCGACGCGAATTACAACGCCACCGTCGCGGCCTACAATCGCGCCGATCAGACGACCTGGAAAGTGGATCACGAGTTGTTCCGCTGGTGGAAAGCCTCCGCGTCCTATCTGCACTACGGCAGCCGCGAGCCGGGCAACGCGTGGTTCGGCGGCGTGGCCTCGCCCAATCAGGGAGTGCTGTTCCGCAAGGTGGACGCGACGCAGGTGAACTCGACGCTAACGCCGACGCCGACCACCGTGGTGGCCGTTCGCTATGGCTTCAACCGCTTCCCGAACTTTTCCGCTCCGACCAGTTCCGGTTTCGATCTCACGAAGCTCAACTTGCCGGCGTCGCTCGCGCCCACCAATCCCGCCTTCCCTTCGATTTCGATGGGCGACTTGACGAGCTATGGCGGCGGCAACACGTCCTGGAGCGTCCTGCATTCGAAAAGCTTCAACGCAACGGTCTCGAAGTTCATGGGCAAGCACAGCCTGAAAGGCGGGTTCGACTGGCGGTCGCTGAACAACGACGGCATCCCCGGCACCGGCCCTTCGAGCTTCAGCTTCTCCGACGTGTTCACGCGGTCGCGCCCCACGCAGACCGTGCAGGGTACGGGCGCGAGTTTGGCGACCATGCTGCTCGGCTATCCAACCGGCGGCAGCGTGACGCTCTCGACCAAATTCTTTAACTTTGTGCGTTACTACGCGGGGTTCGTGCAGGACGACTGGCGCGTGAACTCGAAGCTTACCCTCAATTTCGGATTGCGCTGGGAGCGCGAAACCGGCCCCGCCGACATGAACGACAATTTCATCACCGGCTTCAATCCCGACAAGGCGAGCCCGCTGCAGCAGACCGTCCCCGATCCGAAAATCTTCGGCGTGGTTCAATACGCGGGATTGAACGGCAACGGGCGCACGGCGGGTAATCCGAACCTGAACAAGTGGTCGCCGCGGGTGGGCTTCGCTTACGCGCCGAACTCGAAGACGGCGATTCGCGGCGGCTACGGAATCTTCTGGGCGCCGATGCCGTTCTCGTTCCAATCGACACTCGGGTATTCGCAGTCGACGCCGATTATCGCGTCGATCGACAACAATTTCACGCCCTCGGCGTCGCTCTCGAATCCTTACCCGACGGGCTTTCTGACGCCGGTGGGCAACGCCGACGGCGAGCGCGCGGGCATCGGGCAAGGCTTGACGATTCCCGATCGCGACGCACGCTCCGGCTACGTGCAGCAGTACTCGTTCGACATCCAACGCCAGATCGGATCGTTCGTCGTCTCGGGCGGCTATATCGGATCGAAGAGCTTAAATCTCGCGCAAGACGGGCGCAACATCAACCAACTCGCGCCGCAGTATTTGAGCTTAGGTTCGGCTCTGAATCAGAGCGTCGCGAATCCGATGTACCAGCGCGGCGGAACGCTCGCCGTAGGGAACCCGACGATCTCGCGTTCGCAGCTGCTGCGCCCCTTCCCGCAGTTCACATCCGTTTCGCTCTCGAACTCGGATACGAATCGAGCGCAGTACCACGCGCTCTACGTCAAGGTGCAGCGCCGGTTCGCGCAAGGCATGACGGTGCTCTCGACATACACGTGGTCGCAGAATATGGATCAGGCCTACGGCGCGACGGGCAACACGTTCGCGGCGACGGCCGGCGGTCCGCAAAACGCCTACGCGCCCGAACAGGAGTGGGGACTTTCGAGTTCCCACACGCCGCACCGGCTCTCGTTGGCCGCGACTTACGAACTGCCGTTCGGCCAAGGCAAGAAGTTCCTCTCGGGCAGCCGTTGGGCGGACCTCGCCGTAGGTGGATGGTCGATCAACGCGGTGAGCGTGATGCAATCCGGCTATCCGTTGTCGATCACGCAGCCGAACGACAACTCGGTGATCGGTGCGAATCACATGCGCCCCAACGCGACGGGAGTCTCGCCCAGCGTAGACGCTCCGTTCGCCGATCGCTTGGGCGGATGGTTCAATCGCGCGGCGTTCTCGCAGGCTCCGCAATTCACGTTCGGCAATCTTAGCCGTACGATTTCGTTGCGCGGGCCGGGGCAGATCAATTGGGACCTGTCGATGTTCAAAACGTTCGCGATCACCGAGCGCCTCAAAGCGCAATTCCGCGCGGAGGCGCTGAACTTCACCAACACGCCGATGTTCTACGCACCGAACACGACGTTTACCAATCCGCAGTTCGGGCGCATCACCAGTCAGGCGAACTTCTCGCGCATGGTGCAGTTGGGGGTGCGGTTCTTCCTGTAACCGCTGGTAAACTAAGAGTTGGAAAGCGGGAGTAACTCAATGGTAGAGTCACAGCCTTCCAAGCTGTTGGTTGCGAGTTCGATTCTCGTCTCCCGCTCCAGCCTCCTCCGCGCATGCGGATTACCATCGACCTGACGCCTCTATTGGTCCGCAGCGCGGGCGTCAAAACCTACCTCCACCATTGGTTCGAAGCGTTGCGCAAGGTCGGTTCGCACTCGATCGAATCGTTCCCCGTCGAGTTGGGTAGCAAGCCGCTTCGTCACGACGGCTCGATGGCCGGGCTTCCCGCCACCGTCGCGGGTTTGGCGCGCGGGCAAGCCGTCAATCGATTGCCGGAATTCGCGGCCAAGGCGCTGCTGCCCTCCACCGATCTTTTTCACGCCTCATCGCTAACACGCCGTTTCCCCCGCCATGCTCTTCGCACCACCACGCTGCACGATCTCAGCACCGCGCTGTCTCCCGAGTTGCATCCCGCCGCGAACATCGAGAGCGACCGCCGGTTCTTCGCGCGAGTGTTGCCCGAATGCGACGGGATTCTCTGCGTATCCGAAGCCACTCGCCAAGACGCGATTCGAGTGCTCGGCCTGCCGGAAGATCGCTTGACGGCGATTCACTCCGGCGTGTCCGAGGCTTATTTCGCCGCGCAGCCGGACCCGGCGCTCGCGCATCGCTACGGGCTCGCCAAGCCATACTTTCTCTACACCGGAACGATCGAGCCGCGCAAGAACGTGGACCTGTTGCTCGACGCGTTTCGCGCTCTGCATGCGGACATTCTCGAAGGATGGGACTTAGTCGTAATCGGAGGCGCGGGCTGGAAGTGCGAATCGACGATAGCGCGATTGCGCTCCGGCGAAGCGGGCGTCCGTTATCTGGGCTATGTGCCCGAGTCCGATCTACCGGCGCTCTTCGCGACGGCGGGAGCGTTCGTCTATCCATCGTTATTCGAGGGCTTCGGACTCCCCGTGGCGCAGGCTATGGCTTGCGGAACTCCGGCGATTATCTCGGATGCCACGGCGCTGGTCGAGATCGCGGGCGATGCGGCGCGAATCGTGGACCGCCACTCGCGCGACGAGCTTCGCGACGCCCTCGCCGAACTTGCCGCCTCCCCCCGCCGCCGCGAAGCGTTATCGCAAAAAGGCCGCTCGCGAGCGGAGCGTTTTCACTGGGACCGGTGCGCCCGCGAGTCGATCGCTTACTTTGAGAGTCTCGACCGGCGATAGCTCGCGATCGCGTCTTCGAGCAGGCGGCGCGTCTCCCGTGCGGTTCGCTCCCAAGTGAATGGCGCGGCCTGCACGGGACCCGCCGCGGCAAGGTGGGCGCGCAACGAATTATCCAGGCAAACATCGCGCAGTGCGTCGAGGACCGCGTCCTCCGAGTGGGGATCGAATAACAGCGCGGCGCCGCCCGAAAGCGATCGCAGCGGTTCGATATCGGAACAAGCCGTCGGCACGCCCGCCGCTAGAGACTCGAGCACCGGCAGTCCGAATCCTTCGAAGAGCGTCGGATAGACGGTCGCCGTCGCGCCTTCGAACAACTCGTACAGCCTCTCGCGGTCCACCCAACCGTGCAGGACCACGCGATCGCCTAACCCGCGTTCGGCGATGCCCCGCTCCACCGCTTCGGCGGCGAACCCGCGAACTCCGGTGATTTCGAGACGATGGTCCGGCGCGAACTCGCGAAAGCGGGCGAACGCCGCGAGCAGGCGGTCGAAATTCTTGTGCGGGTGCGTGGTCGAAGCGCAAAGAACGTAGGGCCGGTCCGTGCGCGGCGACCATTGTAGAGCGCGGAATCGAGGATCGACCCCATGCTCTACGACAACCGCGTCGGACGGCGCGCGGCGGTAGGTTGTGAGAAAGTCGTCGCGCGTCTTGTCCGAGGTGCAAAGAATCTTGGTTGACCTCGCCGCCGACATCCACAGAAAGAAGCGCCACGCCGCCAAATCCGCTTTGCGGAACCATTCGGGGTGCAGGGCATGTTGCAAGTCGTGAAACACGGTCACCGAAGGACAGCCGGGTGCGAACGGCGCGGTGAAGCCCGCATTGAACAAAGCGTCGATCCCGCGGCGGCGGCACTCCCGGGGTAATCCAAACTGCTCCCACCAAAGCCGCGCCGGGCGATTCGCGGTACGTACGGGGCAGGCGGCAACCTCAAGAACGGAATCGGAGGAAAACGTTTTTGCCGCTTCTTCCCCCACGAAGAGCACCAACCGGTCGGGTGCGATCGAGCGCCACGCGGCGATCAAACTACGCAGGTAAATTTCGGTTCCGCCCACCGCGCCGGGCAGCAGGTAAAGGGCGTTGATGCCAACGGTCAGGGCATCCTCCGCAGTTCGGCTAGCGTGCGGAGCGCGTCTGGATCGGAGGGCGAAAGTTGCAAGGCGCGTTCCAAGTCGGCGATCGCTTCGGCGCGGCGGCCTAGGGAGGCAAGCGCGACGGCGCGGGTGGTCCAATAGCCGGGTGCGTTCGGATCTAGTTCCAAAGACCGGTTGATGTCGGCGAGGGCTTCAGCATAGAGCTTCCGTTGGATCAAGCCGCGCGCCCTGGCCCACCGCAGGTTGGCGTTAGCCGGTTCCACGGCCAAACCGTCGTCCGCCGCGCGAACCGCGCCCGCTCCGTCTCCGGCACAGGTGTGGGCCAAGGCCAAGTAAACGTATCCCGCCGCCTCTTTCTTGGGGCTCAACTGAGCGTACCGGGTCAAGTCGGCGACCGCTTCCGGACAGCGCCCGGCATTCAACCAAATCTGGCCGCGCCAAAAGTAGCCGCGCCCTTTTTCCGGCGCGTTGGCGATTACGTCCGTCCACAACCGAAAAGGATCGGCCCAGAGTTCGACGCGGTTGTAGCTCAGCGTGGCTAACACCGTCCCGGCAACGGCCGCCACCGCCACTAGCTTGCTGCCGGTCAGCAGGACCATCGCCCATTCCGAGATTGCCAGACACACGCCGAACATGCCGAAGTAAAAGCGGCGCTCGAAAAAAACGTCTTGCAACGGGATGAATGAATTTACGGGCAGAATTGCCAGGATCGCGATCAGGTAACCGGCGAAGGCTAGAGGATACGACTCCCGCCGCCGCCACAAAAACCAACCGGCGGCGATGAGCGCAGCCAAAACGAAGATTGCGCCGTGGTCGAAGACGCTCTGCGACCAGGGGAAGTGCGCGTCGGCGGTTTGCCCGATGGGGAACACCGACAATCCGAGATAGCGTCCAATCGCTCGCCACGAAGTAACGAAATACTCGAAGGGCGTGGCTCCGGCGGCAGCACCCGCGGAGGGGCTATCCAGAACTCGCCGTACGATCAGGAAACTTCCCAGCGCCGCCCCGGCGGCAATCGGCAGAAACAAGGCGAGATTACGCCGAACGTCCCGGTAGATTGCACCCCAACCCGTGGAGCCGCTCAACAAAAGGAGGATCGCGGGTAGCGCGACAGTCTGTTCTTTTGCGCCAACGGACGCGCCAAACAGCGCGAGCACGGCGATCGCCTCGACAATCCAGAGTCCGCGCCGAAAACCCCGGACGTAGATCAGAATCGCGGCCAAGGCGAAGAGCGCGCTAAGCAAGTCCGCCCGGCCGGCGGCGTAGGCCACCGCTTCGGTCTGCAAGGGGTGCAAAAGAAAGACCGACGCTCCGGCAGCGGCTGCCAGCTTGGCACGACCTGCCAAGTCGGGGTGAGCGTCTTTCAGCGACCTTTCGAGAATCGCGTAGACAAACCAAGCCGCCGCGATATGAAGCGCGAGGTTGACGAGACGATACCCAAGCGGATCGATGCCGCCTATCGCCATATTCAGCCAGTACGTCGCACCTAGGACCGGGCGGACTCCGCCAATCCAGCGCAGGCGGCTCTCCCATCCCGCCCCGCCCGGCTGTAGCATAGGCAGTGTGAGGTCGTCGAAAACGAACGGCGCTTTCAGGCACACGGCGTAGATCGCGCAAGCCACAGCGGTTGCCGCCGCCAGAATCCAGAAATGAACGCCTGTATCCGCCGGTGCGGCCGCCTTCGCTTTGGCCATCACCGCTCTCCGCGAAGCCGCCTAAGTTCCAACTCGGCGATCGCCAATCTTTGCGCTAGCGCCGTAGCATCGTCGCGCAAACGAGAAATCACGGTTCCGTAATGGAAGCAGACGAACAAAATCGAACCGATCAGCACATAAACCAAGGCCGTTTCCGGCGAGTTAGCTCCCAATAAACGCCCCAGGGTAGCCAGCAGCCGGGTCGGCAGCGAGAGTAAGAGTACGAGCATGGCGCCCGCCAGCCAAGCGACGGAATATTCCACTCGCAGATGCTTGCGCCGAATCGCCACGATCACAGACACCACCAGGATCGCGGCTAACAACGTTATGGCCAATGGAAACGAGTACATTTACTTACCCTTTCTCCGAAACGGGAAGGCGGGAACTCGAAGGATATTCACAAAAACGCCAAGCAAGACGTGAATCATGTAGAACACGACTCTCACCGGAGTAATGGTCGACTGTCCATGCAGTCGCGGGCGCATCGAAGTGGGTATTTCCGTAAAGCGAAAGGCTCTTCTTTGCAGAACGACCAGAGCTTCGATTTCCGGATACTGCAACGGAAAAACGCGGCTGAAAAGTTGGAGGGCGTTACGGTTGACGCCTACGTATCCGGACGTCGGGTCCGTTACGACTTTGCCCAGCAATACGCGCAGGATAAAGCGGAACAGCACGATCCCCATCAACCTCGGCGCGATCTTGGGCCGGTCCGGCGCGTCGAGAAAACGCGAAGCGATGACTAACTCACACCCTGTCGCCCGCAGCGCCTCCACCATGCGCGGAATATCCGCCGGATCGTGCTGGCCGTCGCCGTCCAGTCGCACCACGTATTCGAAACCATGTGCAAAGGCGTACTGATACGCAGCCTGCACACAACCGCCGAGCCCCAGATGATAGGCGAAGGATAGTACCTCGGCGCCCGCCGCTTCGGCGACGCGGCGCGTGTCGTCTACCGAGCCGTCGTCGAGCACCAGAATCGGAGCCGAAGACACCACATCGCGCACCTCGCGAATCACGCCGCCGATCGATTCCGCCTCATTGCGCGCTGGAATCGCGATCATCACTCCCCGCAGGTCAATCATGGCGTCCGGCGATCGAAGCCAGGGAAACGCGGTAGCGGCGGAGGGATTTCGTAAACGCACCGCGGCTTAGGGAGGCAAGACGGTCTATGCGCCGCCGTTCCGGCCATAATCCCGGCAATCGAACTAACGCATCCCAATGCGCGCGAAGTAACGTCCACGCCAGGCCAATCGCGGAAACTCCTTCTGAGCGCCGAGCCCGTCCCTCCAATCCCCGGCCGGACGCGAACGAAAGCGCGTGCAGCCCATACCGCCAAAAAGCGAACCAGAAAGAAGCGAAGAAAGCCGCCCAGGAAAGATTCTTAAAGTTCACCAAGATGCGGTTCCGTTCCACGAGATAGAGCTTTCGCAAGCTTGCGGGTCCAACCGTCGCCGAATACTCATGGTAGACGACGGCTTCGGGCACGTAGCGGCAAGTCCAGCCCAAACGCGCACAGCGCATCCCCACATCGCCATCCTCGCAGTAGAGAAAAAGACTTTCGTCGAAAAAACCCGCTTCTTCGAGCGCCGAACGGCGGTACAGCGCAGCGCACCCGCTAGCGCAGAAGACATCCTCGGACGTCGAGAAATGAGCGGACGGTTGCCCGTGACCTCTTTGAATGCACGTTCCGTCCCGGGCGACCGCCATGCCCGCCGAGTCGAGGACATCGCGGCCCATACGCACGATTCTCGGCGCGCAGGCCGACGCGTCAGGATGCCTCTCCAGGCATTCCAGTAAGCGCTTCACGCAATCCGGATCGATCTCCGTATCGTCGTTCAAAGCTAACAGATAAGGAGCCGAGGACTGCGCCAGTGCCGCATTGAGCGCGGTAGCGTAGCCGCTGTTCCGAGAGAGAGTGAGAATCGATGCCCCTCCGCGGATCGCTCCGGCGGCTACGCCGGGTACGCCATCTTCAATCACCAGTACCCGTAAGGGCGTATGTGTTTGCGTTAATACGGAGTCGACACAGCGCCTAAGCTTGTCGCCGCCGGTTAAGGTGGGAATCGCCACAATCACCTCCGGCTCGGACGCGGGGACCATCTCTCATCTTAAAACGCCAGGAACCGGTGCGCTATACTTCTCGGCAAGACGCATGTGGCGTGGCGACGCGATTTATTTGCTCCAAAATCTGATTCTAAAGGACTTCCGGATTCGTTACCGGAATATGTCGCTGGGTGTCTTTTGGTCATTACTAAACCCTTTAGTGATGATGGGTGTACTGACTTTCGTCTTCACTCAAGTGTTTCCCCGCGCGTCCACCGACGGTCCTTTCGCCATTTTCGTTTTATGCGGCATCATTCCTTTCAATTTTTTCGCTCTCGCCTGGAGTTCGGCCACCGTTTCCATCGTGGACAATGTAACCCTGGTTAAGCGGGTGTCGATTCCGCGCGAAATCGTCCCGGTATCGGTGGTTCTAGGAAACTGTGTCCACCTCGGAATCCAAATCGCGCTGTTGCTACTTTTGGTAATCGTCTTTGGGAAAGGAGTGAACGTCCACTGGCTCTGGCTACCCCTGGTTTGGGTCTTGGAGATTGCTTTCGTTTGCGGAGTGGGGCTGCTATTTTCGGCCCTCGACGTTTATGTCCGCGATATGCGCTATGTGGTGGAGTCGGCGAATACCGTCCTCTTTTGGCTAGTGCCGGTTTTTTACCCGTTGTCGTCCGTCAGACCCGAATTCCACTTCGTGTACGAATACAATCCAATCGCGGCGCTCATTCTCGTTCTTAGGACGATTCTGCTCGAAGCTAAGCCGCCTGTCCCTTCGACGTTAGTAAAACTGGCCTTTACGTCCCTCTTCGCGCTCATCTTGGGATACATCGGATTCCGCATGCTAAAGCGGCGCTTTTACGACTATTTATGACTCAGGCCGTTATTCGCTTTACCGAAGTATCGAAGGGGTTTGTTCGTCATAGTGGACGGCGTTTGCTTGGTGGACATCTAGTCCATCGGCTGCGGAGCTCCGGCAAAAAAGAGGTATTTTGGGCCCTTCGGGACGTGAGCTTCGAGATTGGCAAAGGGGAGAGCGTCGCCCTTATCGGCGCGAACGGGGCCGGGAAAAGCACGTTGCTCGGCCTTGTCGCCGGACTTGCCGCCCCCGACGAGGGTACGGTATCGGTTACCGGAAGATTGGCTGCGCTATTAGAATTGGGCTCCGGCTTTCACGGCGACTTAACGGGGCGCGAGAATGTCTATCTGAATGGGGCCTTACTCGGTCTAAGCCGTGCGGAGATGAAACGGCAATTCGACCAGATCGTCGATTTTTCCGGCGTTCGCGAATTTATCGACGAGCCGTTGCGCACGTATTCTAGCGGGATGATCGTGCGCTTAGCTTTTTCAGTGGCCATCCAGGTGGAACCGGACATTCTCATCGTGGACGAGGTTCTCGCCGTCGGCGACCAATCGTTTCAGGCGAAGTGCCTTGAAAGAATCGCCGCATTTCAGCGATCCGGCAATACTCTAATTTGCGTGTCGCATGTTCCAAGCGCCGTGCAAGACCTTTGCCCCCGGGCCATTTGGCTGGACCACGGGCGGGTCGTCAAGGACGGACCGTCGCCAAGCGTAATCGAAGACTACACCCAGGGGCGGTTGGCGGCGGTAGGATCGTGATCGGCTTACTCACCCGTTTTTTCGGAAGCGTACGGCAACCGGAGGCCCAACCTTCGGAATCCGCCTCTCCGCCGCCACCGCCTCAACGCCCTTCGATCGTCGTACCGCTAGATCACGAAGCCGTGGTGCCCGTCGTGAAGCCGCGCGCGCCCTATGAGTCAGTACGCAAACTCTTCGAGGCACATAGGCCAGCGATGGAGCGACTCTGTCTGGATTTGCGGCCGGCGATCGAAAACTGTACAGCGAGCGACGATCCCGTTGACGATATATCGCCATATTGGCGTAACGATTTCTTTACGGGTATGGACGCAAGAGTGGCGTACGCTTTCGTTCGAACTTTGCGTCCCAGCCGGATTATCGAGATCGGAAGCGGAAATAGCACCCGGTTTCTGAGGAAGGCCATTCGCGACGGGCGATTGCCGACGCGTCTGGTTTCGATTGACCCCGCTCCGCGACTATCGACAGCGCAGGTCGCCGACGAAGTAATTCCTCACAGCGTTATCGATGCGCCAATGAGAATGTTCCATGGACTGGCGGAGGGCGACATTCTCTTTTTCGACGGCAGCCACTTATGCTTTCATGGCTCCGACGTTACCCATTTTTTCCTACGAGTTCTCCCCATACTGGCGAAGGGCGTTTTCGTTCATATCCACGACATCGCACTGCCAGACGACTATCCGCCGCATTTCGACGAAAGATATTACAATGAGCAGTACCTGCTGGCGGCATTTCTACTTCATAACTCTTGCTGGAGTCCGGCGGTGCCGGTTCACTATCTTAACGGGCTCGGATTGCTAAGCGGAGACGGGGGATCGTTCTGGATGCGTAAGGACTGCGATGATCGTTACTAAGACCCCGTTCCGGCTCAGCTTTTTCGGCGGTGGGACGGACTATCCGGAATACTTCGAAAGCCACGGCGGCAGCGTCCTCACTGCGTCCCTCGATCACTGGGCGTTCGTGTCCATTTCCCGGTTTTATTCGAAGCTGTTCGACTACAACTTACGCGTGGGTTACCGGCAGTTGGAGTGCGTGAAGAGCGTGGAGGAGATTCAACACGGCGGCTTTCGGGAGTGCCTGCGCCGCTACGGCGTTACCAAAGACGCCGAAATCAATTACACGGCCCATCTACCCGCGTTTACCGGCGTCGGAAGTTCGTCCTCGTTCCTCGTCGGACTCTTGAACGCGCTTCACGCTTACCGGGGCCGGACGGTCCCGGCGCTCGATCTCGCTTACGAGGCGATCGAGATGGAGCGTCATGTCCTCAACGAAAATGTCGGGTGTCAGGATCAGGCTCAAGCCGCCGTGGGCGGTTTCAATGTCCTGGAGTTTCGTTCGGAAACGGACATCCGCGTGCATCCCGTAGGCTTATCGCCTGAGCGTCTCGCCGCGTTTGAGAACCACTTATTGATGTTCTTTACCGGGATTCGCCGCCGGGCGTCCGATCTCGCGGGTAGGCAGATCGACCGGATTCCTCTAAATCTGGCGACATTGCGGCGTATGCGCGAAATGGTGGATGAGGCTCATTCGAGCTTGTTGGGCGGCGGTAGCTTCGCGCGCTTCGGCGAGTTGCTACACGAGAGTTGGCGGCTAAAACAAACCCTGGACAGCCGCGTCAGCAATCCGATGATCGGCGATCTCTATGAAACCGGACTGCGGGCCGGCGCCCTCGGCGGTAAGCTGCTCGGCGCCGGTGGTGGAGGGTTTCTGGTGTTCTTCGTCCCTCCCGAGAGACACGCTGCCCTTCGACAAAGCCTGTCCCGTATCGAAGAAGTGCCGGTCCGGCTTGGCGTTCCGGGCAGTCATCGCCTCACCGGCGCGGATTCCGAACTCCCTCACGCCGGTTCACCTTCGGAATCGGTGTCCAACCTTCGCACGATCGCCGCCGCTTCCTCCAGCCCATTCGCCGTAAAGTGAGGTTGCGGAGCGTCCTTAGGATAGGCCGCTCCGTAGCCCGTTGTCACCAAGAGGCTCGTCGCTCCGATCCCCAAGCCGAGTTCGATATCGCATGGCTTGTCGCCAATCACTACACACCGCTTAGGATCGAACACCCAATCGGCTGCAGCCCGAATCGCCAAACCCGGTTCCGGCTTTCGGCAGCCGCACCGATCCTCGGGCGTATGTGGGCAGAGGTAGATCGCGTCGATGGAAGCGCCGTCGAGCGCCAGCAACTCCTCCATCCGCCGATTGACGGCCAGCGCTTGTTCGGCGGAGAAATACCCTCGGCCAATTCCGGATTGATTGGTGACGACGATCCGTCCCCATCCAAGATCGCCGAGCCGACGCAGCCCCGAGGCCGCCCCCGGTATCAATTCGACGAGTTTGGGATCGGACAGATAATGCCGCTCGACGACGATGGTCCCGTCCCGATCCAAGAGAACAAAGCGGCGCGTGCCGCCTGGAGTCCAAGGCTGCAAAACGTATTGTTACACTCGGGCTGAAGTGTGGGCCCGATCTTTGGGGGGAAGAAACGCGCCCCTATATCTATGGCAACTCCTGCGCCCTTACGGCCGGTATGTGTATTACCTGGCGCTTCCTCATCGCCGTCCGAGCTATTTTGGGGCTCCCTGGCGGTTTCGCACCACAGGCTTTGCGTCCCTCGACGGCCGCGAATGGAAGGGCGAGCGGGCGTTCGTCATTCTTCCTATGTCCGATTGGCATGTCCGCCGGCAGAGGCCGCAGCATTTAGCCGCGGCTCTGGCGTCGATGGGCTATCCGTGCCTGTTCGTAAACCCGCACCTGGGACTCGAATACTCGCGGCCTTTCGCTTTCGATCCTAAACCCCGGATCACCTGGCTCGACCGGCGCATCGCCGAACTGCATGTTCATTTACCCGCGGAACACGAGTTGTCGACGCGCCCGCTTTACCCAGAGGAGAGCGAAAGGATTGCCGCCGCGATCTTGGGCGCGCTCGCCGGCTTGGGCGTTATGGAAGGCGCCGTTCTCGCCGGACAGCCAGTGTGGCGAGACGCCGGGAAGTCCATTCGAAGCAAGCTCGGATTTCCGCTCATTTACGATTGCCACGATCTACTAAGTGGATTTGGTCGAGTGCCGCCCGGCGTGGTGTCCATGGAAGAGGAATTGATCGACGACAGCGACTATGTTCTGTTTAGTTCCAGCTATCTGGAAACCACTCAACTCGCAAGAAATCCGGCGTTGCGGTCGAAAAGCGCGTTAGTCAGGAATGCGTACGCTCCTGGGCCGGCCCACAACGCTCCGGCGATGCCGGATCGCCCGCCGGTGGTGGGCTATGCGGGCGCACTCGACCATTGGTTCGACACCGACGCCGTGGCCGCCGCGGCGGAAAGGCATCCCAAAGTCCGATTTGCTATTCTCGGTAAGGTTGAGAGCCAGCCCATTCGGCGACTAGGCCGGTTTTCAAACGTCGAACTGACGGGAGAAGTTCCTTACCGCGAAGTGCGAGAGCGGACCGCGCGCTGGAGCGCCGCACTGATTCCCTTTAAGGTCATGCCCCTGACACTAGCCACGAACCCCATTAAGCTATACGAGTACTTGAGCGACGGCCTGCCTGTGATTTCTTCGCGTTTGCCGGAAGTGGAGCGATTCGGCGATCTGGTCTATATAGCCGATACGCCCGAACGGTACGCGGATGCGGTAGAACGCGCTCTTCAGGAAGAGCCCGCTCTACGGGACCGCAGGAAGATAGCCGTCGCGTCTGAAACCTGGACCAATCGCGCGAACCGTATTCTGGAGCTTTTGGGATGGGTGCGGGCATGAAGATCGTCGTCACGGGAGCGAATGGCTTTCTGGGCCGGCACTTGCTTCCCATCCTCCAGTCGCGTTACGGCGGCCAGAACGTCGTGGCTCTGAGCCGAAAGGACTACGATCTCACCAGCTTTGAAAGCGTGCTTCGAATGCTCGAAGCGTACCGGCCCGAAGTCGTCGTTCATCTGGCGGCTTATGTCGGCGGAATCGGCGCGAATCGGACTTACCCGGCCGATTTCTTTTTCCGGAACATTCAACTCACCAGTTTGATGTTCGAGGCGGCGGCGCGCTTTGGCTTGAGGAAACTCATTTACCCGATGGGCGGATGCAGCTATCCGGCGCAGGCGTTGTCGCCGATTTCGGAAGAGAGCATGTGGGAAGGTTACCCGCAAGTGGAAAGCGCCCCGTATTCGGTGGCGAAGAAGACGGCTCTGGTCGCCCGCGACGCGTACCGCGCTCAGTACGGCTTGGATTCGACCGTTATAATTCCCGGTAACATGTATGGCGAGTTCGATAACTTCAGCTCGCAAGGATCGCACGTGATTCCAGCGCTGATCCGCCGCTTTCACGAAGCGAAGCTAGCTAATTCGCCGCAGGTCGTTATGTGGGGTAGCGGGACACCGGTGCGGGACTTCGTTTACGCGGGCGATGTAGTCGCGATGTTTCCCTTCTTTATCGAAAATCCATCCACCGAGCCGATGAACCTATCTTCCGGCCGGGCGACATCCATCTTGGAACTGGCAGAATCCATTCGGCGGCTCACCCGGTATTCGGGCGAGTTGGTTTGGGATCGGACTAAGCCGGACGGCCAGATGGTTAAGGTGTTCGACATTACGCGAATGTCCACGCTGGGTCTGTCGTGTCCGACGTCGCTCGAAGAGGGTCTGGCGCGGACGATCGCCTGGTTCGAGAAGAACTACGAGACCGTGGGCGATGGGCTCCGTTTGGCGGATCGCGAGGCGGCTTGATTTTCATTCTCGGAGGGCGAGGATTCGTCGGCTCGGCGTTCGTGCGATTCTGCCAAACTCGCGGCCTGGAACACTCGGTGGTAGATCGCGATAACTATGCGGCCCACACCGGCCGCGCTTGCTCTCTTTTCGTTAATGCAAACGGTAATTCGAGCAAGTTGCTGTCGAAGTCCGATCCCATGCGGGATTTCGAGGCTTCTGTCCGGACCGTGCGCGCGAGCCTGACCGATTTTCGCTTCGACCGCTACCTTCATCTGTCGTCTTGCGACGTTTACCCGGATTGCTCTTCGCCAGAGACGACCCGCGAAGACCAGCCGCTCGACCCCGCGCGGCAGAGCGCCTACGGATTTCACAAGTTTCTGGCGGAGCAGTGCGTGATTCACTCGGGGTCGAACTGGACAATCTTTCGTCTCGGCGGAATGACCGGCCCGGGTTTGCGCAAGAATGCCGTCTTCGACATTCTCCAGGGGGGGCCGCTTTGGCTCGATCCCGAGAGCGCGCTGCAGTTCATGCCCACGGATGACGTCGCCCGGATCGCGATGGAGGTGGCGGCGGATTCCTCGCGGCAAATTTTCAATCTTTGTGGAAGCGGGTTGGCGACGCTCAAAAACTTGATGGCGGTGGTTCCTTGGCCGGTGACGGTTCGGCCGGACAGTCCACGTGTACGGTACGAAGTCTCCGTGGCGAAGATCGGCGCCGTAGCGACGCTGCCGGATAGCGGGGCATCCACCGCCTCCTTTCTCGCCGCCCAAATCGAGCGGAAGCGGCGCGTCCATGAGCCTTCATAACAGTACCGTGGCGATCCTGGCGGGTGGCCAAGGGACCCGGATTCGCGACCTGTACCCCGACACCCCTAAGCCGCTGATTGAAGTCGCCGGTGCGCCGTTTCTCGAATGGGTCGTCCGGTACTGGGCGCGACTCGGCGCAAAACGTTTCGTGGTTTCCGCCGGATATAAGTCGGAGGCGATTCACGCCTACCTCGGAGCCAGACGAAAGGATGGGATCGAGATTGCGTGTGTGACCGAAAGCTCTCCCCTCGGAACGGGAGGAGCGGCTCGCTATGCCGCGGCGGCTGCAACCGGCGATCCCATCGTGGTGGTGAACGGCGATTCGATCGTCGCCGGAGACTTAGCGCCAGGTCTCGATGCATTGCACGACCCGTCCCTGGACGGGATATTGTTCGGAATTCGTGTCGGCGATGCGAGCCGCTTTGGGACCTTGGCCGTTAGCGGCCGCGGTTATCTGATTGGGTTCGCCGAAAAGCGGCCGGGCCCCGGCCTAGTGAATGCCGGCGTTTATGTGTTCCGACGCCGCCTGCTAAACCGTTTTCCCGTAACAACGCCTCTGAGCATGGAACTCCAGGTGTTTCCGCACCTAGTTGAGACGCAGGCGCAGATCGCGGTGCATGCTTTGGACGCTTCGTTCCTGGATATCGGAACTCCGCAAAGCCTGGCGGCGGCGGACGCGTTTATCGAAGCTCACTCCGGGCTCTTCGCTCAGTAATTGCCGTACTGCTTCAAACGGATCACTTGATAGGCGCGAATTAGCTCTTCAATCCCATCGTCCAGAGAGTACTGAGGCCGAAACCCGGAACGCTCGATTTTTTCGTTTGAGACCAGATAATTTCTCTTATCCGGATCTTCGCCGATCGCGGCCTCGATGTAGGTGAAGCCGGGAACATGTTCCTTGATTTTCGCGCAAAGCTCCAGCTTGGAAATATTAGCGTCGCTCAATCCAACGTTATAGGGTCCGGACATTTCGGACCAATGGTCCAGCGAATGAATCATCGCCCGGGCGACATCGCGAACGTGAATGTAGTTGCGCTTGAAGTGACCTTCAAAAATGAGCACACTGCGGTCGGTGACCGCGCGGGCGACAAAGTCGTTGACCAGCAGATCGGTGCGCATTCGCGGAGACGCGCCGAAGACCGTTGCTAAGCGTAACGAGAGGCCCCCTGCGTCCAATACGGCCCGTTCCGCATCCACCTTGGTGGTGCCGTACAAAGAGATCGGCCGCAACGGACTCTCTTCGGTACAGTACACGCCGGCCTCGCCAATCCCGTACCCGCTATTGGTGCATGGAAAAAGAACGTGCTGCCGAGGCGACTTCAACTTCAAGATCGACCGGACCGCGTCAAGGTTCGTGGAGACCGCACCGATCTTGTCGGCGTCGCACAAAGGAGCGCCAACCAATGCCGCCAAGGGGATAATCGTATCCCGGTCGCGCAGATGCTTTTCCACAAGAGACTCGTCTCGCGAATCTCCGCGAACGATCTCCAGTTTCTTGTCGGCGCAACAATCCAGCAAGGTGGGTTGGGCATGGACGAACTTGTCGATCACGCGGACCGCGTGTCCGCGCGCAAGCAGGGCGGGGACAAGAATCGATCCGATGTAGCCGGCGCCGCCGGTAACGAGAATTTTTCTTTCGCTCATGGATTTAGAGGAGGCAGTAGCCGGCGCACTCGGGCAAACTGGTAGTCCCAATTCAACTCTTCGAGCGTAGCAGTGCGGCATCCGTCCACCATCGCCTGGTAGGCGGGCGTACCGTAAATACGCCGGGCTTCGGTGAGTGCGGCTTGGAAAGACTTGAAGCTCCAATCGTCCATAACGATGCCGCAGCCATAGCGTTCAATCAACATCTTGCATTGCGGGTGCGGCGCGGCGATCGGCGGCACGCCCGAGGCGATCGACTCGAAGAATTTGCATGGACAGGCGAAACGCTGATTCTCGTTAGACGGATTCCACATTGTGATACTAAAGGCATAGTCACCTCGCACGGACTCTAGTTCCAATGTATCAACATATCCTTTGTATACAATTCCGCCTGCAAGCGACTCGAGAACGTTTTTCGTCCCTTCAGCGTCCGATCCCCCGATGTAACCGTAGATGTCGATGGGTAAAGAACGTAAGCGGCGGTCGGCATAGTAGTCGACGAAGGTAGCATTGCGATCCAGTGCGCCACTGTAAAGAATCCGTCCATTGCGAACAGGGCGCATTGCGGTCTTTTTCGCTTCCTCGAAACGGACCGGGCAATTATAGGCGATGGCGATCGGAATTCCTCGGAAGCCACATCGGAGGGCGTCCGCGGCGGCGCGATTCTCTTCCGGAAATACGATTACGTCGATCTTAGCCGCGGCCAACCGGTTAAAGTCTGGATCGGCGTTTCCGTAATACAAAGTCGATTCCGTGCTGTGATAAATCACCAAGGAAGGACGGTAATTCAGTTTCAACAACACGGGAATGTTCCAGGAACACCGGATGATCACCACCTGTGGGCGAAGGTCGTTAATCCAGGCCGCTACCCTAGAGACGAACTCGATGCGTCCGGCGGCGGAGCGGAAATGATTGGAGGTGCCGATCCGGTTAACGCTCAGATTACGGATGCGGTCGCGGATCGGCTTATCCCACTGATCCGGCTCCAAAATCAATGCGGACAAGCCGTAGTGATCGCCGATCGATTCGATCAAGCTTAACGAATCGTAGTTTCCGAAACCGACACTGATGTCGGAAACTTGAACGACGCCACAGTCGCGAATCATTCGACTCGTCCGTGGACGTTCTTTCCGAGCATTTCTACCAGGGCCGCAGCGTTGTGGCGGTGGTATACCTTTGAGGCAAACTCGCGCGCCGTCCTCCGGTAGTGGTCGTAGTGGTCTAGCACTTCGCGGACCGCTTCCGCTATTGACGCCGATGATTCCTCACGATATACGACGCCAACGGCGGATCGCGGCAGCGGTCCCGCACCGGGACCGGTAACGAACGCCAAGGTGACTTCACGAATAGCGACTGGGCCATCCGGAAAAGCGTTAGCAAGGCGAAGGACGATCTGAGCCGCCCCATCGATTCCAAACATCGCGCCAGCCCAACAATACCCTTCGTAGGCTGGGCTAACGATCTCTTTTTGCAGGCGGCGGCTGCCATCCTCGTTGACTTGTTCGCAGACAATCGCGGCAAAGCAACCCGGTCGCCAGTCCGCCGCGGCACGAACCACGACGTATCGTTGTCCGGGCGGGACTCGCAGGCGAGTCTCGATGAAACGCCCAGACCCGCTGAGCCTTACCGGCCAATCCAGTATTGCCGATTGCGGCTGGCCGGTTCTACGGCTCATCCGCCATTCACTGCCATGAGGAACTTTTGCCACCGGCCCATTTGTCAGGCCCGCCAAGTAGCGCGAAACCGGATCTCCAATCTGCTTCGACAACCAGCAGTGTGAGGGCACAACTACGGGAATTCCGGCACAAAGCGCTTCAATCAACACACCGGAACTTCGGGCGTAGTACTGCTGGGCATCATAGGGCAAAACCATAACGCCGGCCGAAAGCAGCAATTCGCGGTATCGCTCGGAAGAACAGGCAGTAAGAATCAACTCCACCCGATCCGCGGGAAACGCTTGCAACAAACTGCGAGCGACAACTGCCTGAGCCTCACCCGGTTCGACATTATAATTGGACTGTATTACGAACTTGGCTTTGCCTTGAACGGCGTAATTGCGCCAAAGATTCTGGACCAGCGGCGGAAAATATTGGTATCCCTTTTCGGCCCGGGCGTCGCCCAGGTAAGTGACTCGAACCGGTTCGCTCGTCGCGTCGTCCAAAGGCGGTTCCGTGTGAGGTATTGGGCATGTTTGAAACGGGAAAATGCCAAGCCGGTTGTACTGCCTCGTAAGTTCCTCTGTGTCGGTGTAGAAGCGAACGTCTTGTCCATCGAGTCTTTCGCGAAACGAGAGAAATGCGTTGCGGACCGGCAGGAGTTCGTTGTCCTGTGCAGCGAAACTCGCTTCGCGCCCGCGATACAAGTTGCGCCGGAACAGCAGATGAAACGAGGCCCCGGAACAATCTGGCGTTTTCTGGAACGCGTCAAGTAAGCCCAACATTTCCGGTTCCGCCAGTGTGGGTACGAAAACGATGTCGCCGCTGGTGGCGGCGACGCCCCGCAGCAAACGGGCGGTTGAGTTTGCGAAATCGGCGCGCTTTGCGCGAGCGAACCTCCAGGCGGCCCAGGATCCCGCTGGCGAAACGGCGTCCCAAAGATGCCGAACAATTTGCTGGGCGAATCGAATTATTGACGAAGCTGTGGAAACGAAGTATGCCCGAAACGGAATCAAGAACCACAGAACATGGGCGAAAGTACGGAGCGCGGAGGCAATTCCACCCGCTATCCAAAGTAACGTAGTCCGTGGGCGCGCCTCGAACGGCCGTCGCCGAAGGTACTCTGAAGGCTCTCCGCGCGAAAGCCACAGAAGTCCGATCTCGGAAAACAAGAGTCGCGTCCGGAAAAGCCGCCACGCTCGGAAGATAGCCCCGGCCCACCTGACGAGATGCCGCGAAGGCAACGCCTTCGCCATTCGCGGCCAAAATCCAATCGTGTATGTGGGGAAAAATCGGTAGGGAAAATCCGCAGCGGCCTTGAATCGCCGATTCGTTGCCAGAATGGGGGTGTAACCCAAGTCGCTGGCCGCCCGCAAAACATATCGCGCGTACCCGTAGTGATGACCGCCGATATCTTCAATAGAGTGATCGATTAAGATGAAACGAGGCATTCGTCGGTCGGTCTTGGCGGGTGCTCAAACTGGCGATTGCTCAACACGCTAGCATGTTCCGGGTCGGGTAAGCAAACGCGACCGCCAAGAGCACAGTACCACAAGTACCAAAACCAGTCCCCGCCAGTTAGAACCGGATCAAGTTGGAAGAGCCCGCTTTATCGCGTTGATTCGATACCGGTTTTCCTTCGGTACTAGCAGATACTAGGACCCCTCCCACGGCCACTCTCGGAAACCGTACAGTTTCGTTAAGACGTTGCTTTAACAAGCCTTCCCGGGTTATGGTTGGGTCATATGCCCGTTCGTTCGGTTAGAGTAGCAGTGGCTTTGGTGGTTGTCAGCATACCCGCACTTAGGGGTGAACCTCGGAGGCCACCGCAGACGAGCCTGGAGTCTCTCGGACAGACTCCACTGTCGTTCGTCCCTGTGGAAAGAGAGAAAGCAGCGCACTACCACGCGAGCGGCGAGGGGTACCACATACAGTTAGCCCCACACGGGTTCACGATCGCGCTGGAAGATCCAGCGAAGCGCCCAGGGTATGTTGCAAGAACCCTTGTCGGCGTTGAATTCGTGGGATCCAAACCGGGCGCCCTCCCGGTTCCAGTGGACCGGTTGCCCGGTTTCGCAAACTACCTGTTGGGAAACGATCCGAAATTCTGGCGCACAAGCATTCCGACATTTCAACGGATCGAGTATCGGGGCGTGTACCCCAAGACGGACGTCGTCTACTATGGCAACCGTCGTCACGTCGAGTATGACTTCGTACTCGCTCCTGGATCTCGCCCGGAGGCGATTCGTATGCGCGTTCGGGGAGCGGAGGGACTTCGGCTCACCGATCGCGGCGAAGTGGAAATCGGCACTAACCTGGGTCCGGTCGCACTAAAAAAACCCCTAGCCTACCAACAGTTTGACGGGGAGCGCCGTGAGGTAAAGGTTCGTTACCGGATCGAGGAAAATCGCGACCTGACATTTGAACTCGGACCCTACGACTCTTCTCGACCACTAACCATCGACCCTACGGTTGTCTACGCGACAGGGTTTGGCGGAGGAACAAGCGGGCCCACGCCTTACGGAATCGCCCGGGATTCGGACGGGAATATTTACGTGGTTGGTTCGGCTTCCATTCCCAATCTGGGCATCGTCGGCGGGCAAGGGATAAGCGGCGGTGTCGATGTTTACGTCGCTAAGTTCAATCCGGCTGGAACGGCGTTGCTATTTTCGACTTTCGTCGGCGGAGGCAATAACGACTGGGCGTTCGGCGGCATCAAACTTGACGCTTCCGGCAACATGTATGTCGGCGGCTACACTCAATCCACAGATTTTCCATTAGTAAACGCGGCGCAAGGAGCCTTTGCGGGTGGCACCTACGACGCGTTCTTGTTCAGGCTGAACTCCGCCGGAACGTCCTTCGGTTATTCCACTTACTGGGGAGGGAGTGATTTCGATTGGCTGCAGGGCCTAGCCGTGTCTCCGGGCGGCGAAGCGGTTATCGTTGGCTACACGCATTCGGGGAATTTCCCCGTTCTCGCGGCCGCTCAGTCTGGGCTTGCGGGCTTCAATGATGCGTATGCGGCTCGCTTTTCGGGGTCGGGAGCGCCCGTTTTTTCAACCTATCTCGGGGGCTCCGCTTCCGACTATGGCTACGCCGTCGCTCTCGATCCCGACGGGAACGCCTATGTCGCTGGAGCGACAAACTCAGTAAATTTTCCCGTAACGGTCGGTGTCGTCCAAAGCGTTAATGGCGGCGGAGGCGACGCCTTTCTCACCAAGTTTTCTCCCGCCGGCGCCCGGTTGCTATCCACGTTTCACGGCGGCTCCGGTGTGGAAAGCGCATATGCGGTTGCTTGGCACACTTCGGGAGTCTACCTCGGCGGATATGCAGGCGCGAACATGCCCGTGACGGCGGGTGTCGTCGGACCATTGCACAACGGAGGCAACGACGGGTTTGTCGTGAAGTTCACTTCAACTTTCTCCGCGCGGTCGTTCTCGACTTACATCGGCGGGGGAAAGGACGACTCGCTCAATTCTCTCGCCGTCGAAGAAACGACCGGCAACGTTTACTTCGCCGGATCGACACACTCGGCGGACTTCCCCGCAGTTTCGCCACTTATTTCCCCGAAGCGCGGCGCGACATCTTCGATAATCCGCTCTACGGACGGGGGCATGACATGGGCCTCAGCGGAATCCGGCGCGGGCGCCTGCCTAACCGGCCAGCATATGATCACGACTTCGGCAAACACCATACTCGCTGCCTGTGGCGGGCTGCTACTTCGGCGGGAAGCAGGCTCATCCACCTGGGAAGAAAAGGGAATTCGGGCAGCCGAACGCGGGCTCGATCGTTCCGGAACAACGATTTACGCTATGGCCAACGGGTCGGTGCACCGCAGCACAGACGACGGACAAACTTTCGAGTTACGCGGCGTTACCACCTTGGCAAGCAGTTCTATCTTGGCGGTTAGTCCCGCCAATCCCAACCTCATCCTGGTGGGCAGCCGCAACAGCGGCGCTGGAGTGGCCCGCAGCGTCGATGGCGGCGCAACTTGGACGATCGTCGCCATGCCGGTCTCCACCGCCCGAATACAATCGATCTCTTTCGATCCCTTAATGCCATCCCGAGTCTACGCAGGCGCGGCTTTCGGTGGCGTCTACCGCTCCGACGACGGCGGCCAAACTTGGGCCGCGCGCAATACTGGACTTTCGGCGAGCGCCGACGCGGGGCAGTTCATCGTCTCCACGACAACGCCCAATAGCGTTCTTGTCACGGTGGGTGGCGCTATCTTCTCGAGCACCGACGCCGGAGCTACTTGGACTTTGCGGGGGGCCAGTGGAGTGTCATCGTACTGGCTGATCCAGGATCCCTCCGCTGCGAACACTTTGTACTCTGTCGGGGGGTCCTTTGCGGAACGTTCGACCGACGGCGGCGCAACGTGGACTCCAGTCGCGTTACCCCCCGGCATATCGGCGACGGGATACGGTGTGATCGCCTCTGGCGGGCAGCTCTTCCTCGGGGGAGCTATCGATCAAGACCCCTTCGCGGGTAAATTGAGTTCCAATGGAACGGCATTGACCTACTCGACGTTGTTGGGTACTTCAATTTCCGACACCGTTACAACGAATTCGATCGCGACCGATTCGGCGGGCAACTTGTTCTTGGTTCTCCAGGGCGCATCCTGGGCGACCACGCCGGGTGCATTCGATTTCGCCTCGCAGTTCGGGAGTGGCTACTTGATTCGTTTGAAGGATACAGTCGATCCGTGTACCCCTGCCCTGCACCCTGGCAACCAGCTAGTGGGAGCGTCCGCATTCACCGTAGGTCTTTGGGTTATCGCCCCAAGTGGTTGCGCCTGGACGGCGACTTCGAATCAAGCATGGGCGACGTTATTCTCGGATGCGTCCGCTTCCGGCGTCGGCTTTCCGCAGGTAAATATCGCCCAGAATTCCGGTCCAGAGCGAACGGCGACGATCACCGTCGGGTCGCAGTCGATTAACATTGTGCAAACTGCGGCGGGTTGTAACTACGTCTATGCGCCTTCGGCGTTGTCGGTTCCTGCGGCAGGTGGAAGTTTTGTCATAAATGTCTCGACAACAACGGGATGCCGGTGGCGAATGCAGCCCAGGCAACCCTCCTTAGTAACAGTTACTTCGGGAGCCGAAGGCGTCGGTTCCGGGTCCTTCACAGTCGCCGTACAGTCCAATAGCAATCCGGTCGCTAGGTCGCTTAGTCTCTCGACCGTCACCGGCGGAACCTTCTTCATGACTCAAGCGGCGTTTTGCGGGTTCGCTGTAACGCCTGGTTCGACGACGGTACCGCGGGGAGGGGGGACGATTCCGATTAACGTCGTCGCATCCTCGCCATTATGCACTTGGAGTTCCTCGGTCGCCCCCCCCGCTTCTTACACCACAACCTCCGGCGGAACGGGTTCCGGCTCGATCGTGATTGCCATCGCACCTAACTCAACCGCCGCTCCCAGAAATGTATCGTTTACCGTTGCAGGCACATTGATTGTTATCGCGCAAGGCGGCGGACCGCTCGATCCCACGTCCGGTGTCGGCGCAACACGGCTCTTTAGCGCACAATACACCGATTCCACTGGCGCTAACCGGATTCGGTGGACGCAATTGCTTTTCGCCGTGGCTCCCGATGGCGGAGGGCAAAGTTACTGCTTTGTGCACTACGACGTCTTCGGCAACGGGCTTTGGCTTTACGACAGCACCCGCGGCTTTTTCGCCGGTCCCATCGCTCCCGGCACAGCATCGAATAGTTTGCAAGATTCGGTCTGTGCGCAAAGCACACTAAACTCTTCAGCGGTTATCTCCGGTACCACACTAACGCTGAACGTGAGCCTCATCTTCAAGACCAACGCCGTTCGTAATGTTTACATGCGCCAGATGAACGCCGACAATGTCGATTCCGGCTGGATCCAACGGGGCACCTGGACGCTGCAGTCCGCGCCGACAGGTACGCCCTCCGGCTTTTCGCCCACCGGATCGCTGGGCGGCGGCACTCCCGTGCAGTTCACGCTCACTTATCCCGATACGCCAGGCTTCCCCGCCGCTCCCTTCGGCTGG
>JANRJS010000019.1:0-25069 GCA_033763835.1 Bryobacteraceae bacterium
GTCGGCCTGGTGGGCCATGTTCCGGTTCTCCTTTCGTGCCTTGGAACTCACGAAAAGATCAGACTTGGCCCGCCGAAGCAACCCCTCCCGGCGCCGCCTCCGCTCCGGCGGCTCAATTTACAGAAACAACGTTACAGGAACAGAGAATCGCCGACGCGAAGCTCCCATTGATCGATCCAGACGTTGGCCTTGTGCTTGACGAGTTGCATTGCGAGCTTATTCGCGAAGTCGCGATCAGTGTGGGAATAGCTGACAAAAAGCGGCATTTAGCTACGGAGAGCCTCTAATCTTATCAAGCGTTAGTAGGGCCGGATCTCGTTGCGGCCCCTTCCGACTGGATACTCGGCTACTCGGAAGCTGGCCGAAAGTTTTGATCGAGGAGATGTCTCCCCGTCGCCTGGCGTCAGGCAGACGAGCGCGACGGCGATAAAACCTACCAAACGTCCCGCGTGGCGGATTGGGTGATCGACTTAGACCCAAGGACGGCGCGGCCGGGGCGAGATCGTCACCGTGAGGACCCCCCATGAGATCGCGAAGGTGGAGGAGTCGCACACAGGTAGGGCGCTACGGGGAGGTAAGATCAGGAGCGACCGATGAAGACAACTCCGGTAGAGGCCATCCCAATCACGTTGGGACGGGAGCCCGACGGTCGGTGGTGGGCGGATATTGAAGCTATGCCCGGCGTCATGGCCTATGGGCGACGCGCGAGGAAGCGATGGCCGCCGTTCGCTCTTTGGCGCTACGGGTCGCCGCGGACTGCATCGACCATGGCGAAGAAGTGCCTGAGCCATTAGCGCACCTTTTTTTGCGTCGCTTGAGATGGGCGAATGGCGGTCGGTGAAGGCGAGGTACCTCCTCGCCGCCCTCCTTAGAATCGGGTGGACCGTTGCGTGGCAGAAAGGGTCGCACCGGAGGCTGAAAAGACCTGGATGGGCGACTTACACTTTCGCGTTTCACGAAAAGGATGAGATAGGCCGGGCTTACTTGCGCAAATCGCCAAGAAAACAGGATTGAGGGCGGAGGATCTTTGAGTTTAGCGGGCTTGCCGAGGCTCGCACTCAGTACGCAGATCCCTCCGCCCGGTCGCACACGCGGCGGGCGGTAAAATTACGGTAGATGACCCTACTGCTTGCCTTGTTGCTCGCGCAATCGGGGCCGATCGAGTTGGGGATCGCCGCGCTCGACAAAGGCGATTTCGCGGCGGCGGAACGCGAGTTCGAGAAAGCCGTCGCGGCGGACGCGAACGACTATTCGGCGCATTTCCATTTGGCGCTGGCGCGGACGTTTCTCAACAAGGACGACGATGCGGCGAAGGGTTTCGAGAAGACGCTCGAATTGAAGCCCGGTTTGTTCGAGGCGCAGGTCAACCTAGGCTTGCTGCACTACCGGTACAAACGCTATCCGCAAGCCATCGAGCAACTGCGCGCGGCGGTCGATCAACGGCCCAACGACGTGCGCGGGCAGTTCCATCTGGCCGACTGTTGGCGCGAGTTGAAGCAATGGCCGCAAGCCGAGGAACGGTATCGCAAGACGCTCGAACTCGATTCCACGTTGACTGCGGCGAAACTCGGATTGGCGCGCGTGCTGGCGGCGCAAGGGCGACTGGATGAAGCCGCGCCGCTGTTTCTCGCAAGCGATGCGGGGCTCGAGTTGGCGCAAGCGTACGAGGACGCGGAGAAGTGGGAGCAAGCGGCGGCGCTGTACGAGAAAGCTCCGCGCGAGTTGCCGATTCTGACGCGCCTCGCGGGCGCTTATCTCAAGCTAAAGCAGTTCGACAAGGTGGAGGCGATCGTCGCCGAGGCCCTGAAATCCGCGCCCGACGACTACGATCTCCGGATGACCTACGGCCGCCTACAGCGCGACAAGCGGCAATTTCAAGCGGCCGCGGCGCAGTTCGCGGCGGCGTTGAAGGCGAAGCCCGACGACGTTCCCGCGCTGAACGAAATCGCCGGGATGCTGATCCTGATGGACGACTGGAACCGGGCGCTCGGCGCGCTCGAACGGTTGAAGGCCATCGGCGCGGAAACGCCCGGCCACCTGTTTTTCCGCGCGATGATCTTCGACAAGAACAACCAGGCGAAACCCGCGCTCGAAGCGTATCGCGCGTTTCTCGCAGTGGCGGGCGGCAAGTATCCCGACGAGGAATTTAAGGCCCGTCAGCGCGCCCGCATTTTGGAGAACGAGGTGAAGCGGCGGTGATCGCGCTCTTACTGCTCGGCGCGATCGACATGGCGGCGGTGAAAGCCGAACCGGATTCGATCAAGCGCGGATTCCTCGCGCTCGATTACGCTTTCGAACGGCTGGCCGACGCTCGAAAACAAGCGGGCGAAGGCGGTACCGTCGAGGCGTTCAAAGCGGCCGCCGACGAAGTGGCGGCGGGCGCCGAGTTCTCCGTCGAAGCGTTCAAAAGCGGGCGGCGCAAGACGGGCGATTTCAAAAAGGCCGAAGTTCGCACGCGCGATTTGCTGCGAAGACTGGAAACGTTGAGGCAGGACGCGCCGCTCGACGATCGTCCGCTGGTGGAGGCGGTCGAAAAGCGAGTCCGCGCGGTGCAGGAAGAACTGCTATCCATGGTGCTAGGGAGGCGTTAATATGACCGCTCTCGTGCTGGCTTTGGGCCTGCTGGCCCAGAAAGATTTTCTGACCGCCGACGAAGCGGACCAGATTCGCCTCGCGCAAGATCCCAACATCCGGCTGCGGGTCTACGCGCATTTCGCCAAGCAGCGCGTCGATTTGATCGAGCAAGCGCTGAAGAAGCCGAAACCGGGCAACAGCGCGCTGATCCACGAGTATCTCGACGAGTACACGAAGATCGTCGAAGCGATCGATGTCGTCACCGACGACGCGCTACGGCGGCGGGTGGCGATCGACGAAGGGATGCTCGCGGTGATCCAGTCGGAGAAGGAGATGCTCGCCGCGCTGAAACGGGTTGCGGAGAAGAAATCGCCCGACGCGGCGCGCTACGAATTTTCGCTGGCGCAAGCGATCGAGACTACCGAGGATTCGATCGAAGCGGCGATGCAGGACGCCGATACTCGACGGGCGGAGGCCGCGCAAGCCGCCGATCGTCTTCGCAAGGAGCGCGAGGAGTTACTCAAGCCGGTGGAAGGCGAAGGAAAAGCGGTGGCGAAATCGGAGAGCGAGAAAAAAGCCGAAGCTGCGGCGGCGGAAGGGGAGAAGAAACCGGCGCGAAAGGCTCCGACGCTGAGGAAAAAGGGCGAACCGGTACCCCCGGTCAAACCGTAGAGGCTATGGCAGGTAAGTACGATGAAGCGCAGTTTCGGGAGGAACTGAATCGGCTGCGGCAAGAGGTGGATTCTGCTGGCAAGTGCTTCGCGTCTTATGAGGCACTCAATCGATGGCTCGCAAATCCTGAAAACGATCTCGACCAGAACGACGCAGGATTCTGGCAACTTCACAGGGCAACTGTTCAGGCGTATCTCTTTATGACCCTGGGTCGGCTCTTCGATAACGGAGATGACGCATTGTCGTTTGATCGTTTCCTCGATACAAGGCCGGAGATCTTTGCTCGCGAGGCTCTACGAGCGAGAAGGCAGCCACTTACGGGGATGCTCGATGAGGCGTGGCTTCAAGACTTTATTGAAAGAGCTTATGTGCCGACGCTAGAGGACATAAGACAACTACAGCGCTTCGTTCGGCCTGTACGCAAACAGTGCGAAAAAATATATCGTCCTTTGCGAACCGCTCACTACGCCCATAGGCTCGGCAAGCGTGAGAGTGACGAACTTTTCCCCAAGACCAACAGGAACCGTGTCCGGAACATGCTTTTCCGACTGTCCGCGATCTTGCAATGTCTGTTCGATCTCTTCCATAACGGTCGGAAACCGTTTCTCTTAGAGACCTCTGGGATTTGGAGACCTCGGCAATGCTATGACTATCGGCGGTCGTATGGTCAGCAACTTCGTGCTTGGGAAGGCGAAACGGAGCGCGTTTTGACGTTACTGTATTCCTCTCGTGATGACGGCACCAAATCGACGTAGGTCAATTTCGCGCGGCGTAGAAATCACGTCGGCCTACCAAGGCCGGTCATCTTCCAAACCGACGGTGACGGAAAAGATCAATACCGACCCTATCCACGATATGGATTTACTACGGACTAGAGTTTGGCGTCCCCAGCGGGATTCGAACCCGCGTTATCGCCGTGAAAGGGCGGTGTCCTAGGCCGGGCTAGACGATAGGGACGCGTTCGGGAAATTGGCTCGACGCTAGAGCGTCTTCAAATATGCGATGAGATTATCGCGCTCTTCGTCGCTTAAAAGATCGGCGTAGCCGGGCATGCCGTTGCCTCCGGCGTTGACGATGGCTCGAACGTTCTCCTCGGTCGGCTTCTTACCGTTCATCATTTTGGCTTTCTTAAACAAGCCTTTCAGTCCGGGGCCCATCTTCTTTTCTTCGCTATCGGCGTTGTGGCAAACGCCGCATTGTTCGAAGACTTCCTTGCCTTTTTCGGCGTCGCCCGCCTTCTGGGCGGCGGCATCCGGGGCGGCCAAACTCAAGACCAGCGCAAACGATCCGATACCAAGGCAAGCGGAGATGAGACCGCGAACGTTCATATCCTAAATTGTACAACGCATGCCGCCCGCCATCATTCTTTTCGCCCGCGCCCCCAAACCCGGTAAGGTAAAGACCCGGCTGATTCCCGCGCTGGGACCCGAAGGCGCCATGGAGTTTCATGTCACGCTCGTGGCCGATGCGCTCGACCGCCTCGCCGCGCACGGCGATCTCGAACTCCATACCGACCAGCCGACCGCCGCGTGGCCATCGTTTACCGGTCCCCGCCGCACTCAAGTACCCGGGTCGTTAGGAGCGAAAATGTTCGCCGCGCTCGACGGCGCGCTGCGCACGCGCCGGAACGTTCTTCTCGCTGGCAGCGACGCTCCGCGCATCCCTTCGGGGCACTTGCATCACCTGCTCGATTCGCCCGCGGACGTGGCGCTCGGCCCGACGGAAGACGGCGGTTTCTACGCGATTTCGTGCCGCCGCGCTCACCCGTTGATGTTCGAAGGCGTGCATTGGTCGAGCGGCAAGGAACTGCTCGAAACCGTACGGGCGTGCCAGGCGCTCGGGATGTCCACGGAAGTCGGGCGGCTGTGGTTCGACATCGATCATCCGAAGGATCTGGAGCGGGCGCGCGATCTCGGCATCGTATAACGGTGCGCATTCTTCTTTATTCGGGCAAAGGCGGTGTCGGAAAAACATCGCTCGCCGCCGCTACCGGACTGCAATTGGCCAAGCACGGCTACCGGACCTTGGTGATGTCGGTCGATCCGGCGCATTCGCTGGGAGACTCCTTTAACGTCGAAGGCGACCTGTTTCACGGGCGTACGTCGGACCCCTATCGCATCAATGCCCGGCTCGACATCCACGAAGTCAATATTCAGCGCGAGATCAAGCGCCACTGGCGCGAGATCACCACTTACGTAACCAGTGTCCTGCGGACGTCGGGAATCGGCGGGGTGGAAGCGGAAGAACTGGCGATCCTGCCCGGCATGGAAGAACTGTCGGCGATGATGTACGTCAATCAGTACCGCAAGGAAGGGCGCTACGACGCGATCGTCCTCGATTGCGCGCCGACGGCGGAGTCGATCCGGTTCATCTCGATGCCCTCGACGCTCGATTGGTACATGAAACACGTGTTTCCGATGCAGCGCTCGGTGATGAAGGCCGTACGGCCGATCGCGAATCGCATTTCGCCGGTGGAACTTCCCCCCGATAGCTACTTCGGCAACGTGCTCGATTTATTCCGCAAGCTGGAAGGGATCGACGAAGTGCTCGAAGACCCGGAACTGACCAGCGCGCGCCTGGTGACCAACGCGGAACAAATGGTGTTGCGCGAAACGCAGCGGGCGTTCGTGTACTTTTCCCTGCATGGGCTGACGGTCGATTCGATCGTCGTGAATCGCGTGTTGCCGGACGATGTGAACGATCCGTTTTTCGCCGAGTGGCGCGCGTCGCAGCAAGCGGTGCTGGCCGAAATGGACCGCTACTTCTCGCCCGTTCCGGTGGCGCGGGTACCGCTGTTTTCGCGCGAGGTGCTGGGCGTCGAGCGGCTGGAACGTCTGGCGCAGGCGGCGTACCCGAACGGCGAAGATCCGGCTAAGCCTTTGCGCACCGAGCGGCCCTACACGTTCGAGAAGGACGAAAACGGACAATACCTGGTGCGAATCCAATTGCCGTTCGCCGCCAAGGGCGAGGTGGGATTGTTCAAGAAGGGCGACGAACTGGTGGTGGAAATCGGATCGCTCCGCCGCCACATCGGATTGCCCACCAGCATGGCGGCGCTATCGCCCGCGCGCGCGAAGTTAGACAATAAGGTCTTGACGGTGGAGATGAAGGAGGTAGCGTGAGCGACACCAAGCAATCCTGCGTGTGCGCGGGCGCGGGACCGGAGCTGTCGCGCCTGCTGGCGAACCTCGGCCCCGGAGCCGCCGCGATGGAGCATTTCAAGGGCGCGCGGATCGAGTTCCTGAAGGGCATTCGATCGATGATCGACAAACAGATCGATTCGCTCTCGAAGCCCGAAGGCAAGGGCGAGAAAGTGACGGTGGAGTAGCCGATGGCCGAAATCAAAGAGGGTTCCAAAGCCCCCGACTTTACGCTCGCCACCGATACCGGCGAGCCCTTGAAGCTCTCGTCGCTGAAGGGGCAGAACGTCGTGCTGTACTTCTATCCGAAGTCCGACACGCCCGGCTGCACGACCGAAGCGTGCGAGTTCCGCGACAGTTTTCCGCGCTTCAAAAAAGCGGACGCCGTGATCCTGGGCATCTCGCCCGATCCGGTGAAGGCGCAAGCGAAGTTCAAGGCGAAGTACGAACTGCCGTTCACGATCCTGGCCGACGAGGAACACGAAGTCGCCGAAGCGTATGGCGTGTGGGCCGAGAAGAGCATGTACGGCAAGAAGTACATGGGCGTGGCGCGCACGACGTTCATCATCGGCAAGGACGGCAAGATCGCCAAAATTTTCGAGAAGGTGAAGCCCGCCGGTCACGCCGCGGAAGTGGAAGCGGCGCTGAAGGCTCTCTAGCGGCCCTCTGTATCCCCCAGCTTGGGCGAGGGGAATTGTCACAGCCGATCCGTTTCTTTAGACTCTCCGAAGCGAGATTTTCCTTTCGGAGGTTTTCGATGCGCGTTGGAGCGGCTTTCCTCTTCTCGACCGCGGCGGCTTGGGCGGGTGCGGTGTTGCATCACGACCCGGTGGATGTCTCCGTCACCGGTATGGCGCTACCCGAAATCGGCATTTCGTGCGGGGTGGACGAAGGCGCGGGCGCCGCTCCGCTTTCGGAAAGCGGAGGCTTGACCGGCGTCAAAGTGTTTGCGTCGGGATTCTGTTTTGTCGATCCCGAACTGCCCGATGTCGAGGGCGGCTATAGCGGCTCGATGACCGCGACCTGGAACGGAACCGCCAGCGGAAGTCTGCAAGGATTTTCTTCGCTCGCTTTCGCGTTCGATTATGCGGCGGACGCGGGACCGGCGGCCTTTACCGGGTGGTGGGCGTTGATTTACCTGGCGGGCGGCCCCTCGCTGACCTTCGGCGAGACGTTCGACGAACCCGTAAGCGCCTTCTCCACAGCCGGGTCCGGCGCCGCGCATTTCGACGCTCTGGATCTCGAATTCACGGCGTGGGGGCTCGCTCTGACGCTCGATTTCACGGGCGCGCGTCCCGGCGACACGCTCTCCTTCGCGATCCCCGACCGTTCCGTGCATGTAGGCGGAGGCTCCGCGCGGTCCGCCGTCCCCGAACCTTCGTCGTGTCTGGCGCTAGGGCTCGCGCTGGCCGCCGCGGCGTGGCGCTACGCGCGTAAGTAAGCGCCAAGCGCTACGCGCGTAAGTAAGCGATGGTGGCGCCGTGTTGCGGCTCGAATCGCTCGACGTGCGGATTGTTCTTGAGCGTCTCGGCGACGGTCCGCTTGAGAACGCCCATGCCGTGGCCGTGGACGATGCGGACTTGATCGACGCTCGCCAGCGCCGCGCGATCGAGAAACCGCTCCACTTCGTCCGCCGCTTCGTCGGCGCGTTTTCCAATCAAATTCAATTCGCGCTCGGAAATCGTCCAACTCGGCCCGGCGGCGAACGAAACGTTTTTGGGCAACTTCGCCGCTGTATCGCCGGGGGGCAGTACTTCGACGACGTCGGCCAACGGAACTTGCAGTTTGACGAAACCCGATTCCACTTCCACCGTCTCGCCCAACACGCGGCGCACGCGGGCGATCTCGCGGATGCCGCGCAAGCGCACCCGCACTCCTTCCTCGATCTTGAGTTCCGCCTTGGCGGAAGCGGCGGGACGATCGAGCGCCGCCGCTACGATCCGCCGGACTTCGCGTTGCGCGCGATTGGCCGTCACGCGCGCTTGATCCTCGGCCTTGCGGGAGGCCGCCGCCGCGCGCACTTCTTCTACCGTCTTGGCCGTGCGCGTCTCGAATTCCGCCACCAGCGCCTCGGCCTTGCGCTCCAGTTCGCGCAGTTTCCTCGCGTGCTCGGCCTCGAGTTTCGCGCGGGTTTCGGCGGCTTCGCGTTCCCGCGCCGACGCCGCCTCGAGTTGGCGCTCCAGGTTCTCCATCAATCGCCCGAGATCGCGGTCGGCGGTCGAGAGCGACTCCCGCGCGCGCTCGATCACGTGCGCGGGTAAGCCCAGCCGCTCGGCGATCGCCAATCCCATCGAGCGGCCGGGAGCGCCCACGCGCAACTGGAACGTCGGCTTCAACGCGTTCTCGTCGAATCCCATCGAGGCGTTGATCACGCCGTCCACCGTCGCGCCGTACACTTTCAACGCCTTGAGATGCGTCGAAGCGAGCACCCAGGCGCCCGCGCGGCGCAGTTGGTCGACTACCGCGACTCCCAACGCTCCGCCTTCTTCGGGGTCCGTCGCACGGCCCAATTCGTCGAGCAGCACGAGCGTGTCCGGCGTCGCGTTTTCGAGAATGTCGCCGAGGCGTTTCGCGTGCGCCGAGAAGCTCGACAGCGATTCGGCGACGGATTGGTTGTCGCCGATATCGGCCAGCACGCTTTCGAAAACCGGCAGTGTCGCCCGCTCGCACGGGATCGGAATCGCGCACTGGGCCATCAAAACGCACAGGCCCACGGTCTTCATAGCCACGGTCTTGCCGCCGGTATTCGGACCGGTGACGAGCAGCACGCGGCGCGCGCGGTCGAGTTCGACGGTGACCGGCACGACGCGTTCGAGCAGATCGGCGAGTAGCGGGTGGCGCGCGTTCTTAAGCGAAAGCGTCTCTCCGAAATCCGGGATGGCGCAATCGAATTTCAGCGCGTAGTCCGCTTTGCCGAAAATCCACTCGAGTTCGCCGAGCACGCGCACCGCGGCGGGAATCGCGTCGCCCGCCGCGCGCAAACGATCGGTCAACTCGCGCAGAATGCGGTGGATCTCTCGCGCCTCCTCTTCGCCGATCCGCACCAGCGCGTTGTTCAACTCGATGGTCTCGATGGGTTCGACGTAGAGCGTTTGCCCGGTGGAAGAGGCTCCGTGGATCACGCCCGCCGCGTCGCGCCGCTTGCCCGCCGCCACCGGTACGACGTAGCGGTCGTTGCGAACCGTAACGTAATTCTCCTGCAGTAAGCCGTCGTCGCGATGGGCGGCGACGAACCGGTTGAGCGTCTCCTGGATCGTGCGCTGTTGGCGCAAACGTTCGCGGCGCAGGCGCGCGAGCGTGGGGCTGGCGTCGTCCGGGATCGATGCGTCGGGCAGGATCGTCGCCTCGATCGCCCGCGCGAGCGGACGCAGATCGGCCAGCGGCGAAACTCGGGCCATCAAGCGTCCGCCCGCTTCGATGCAGCGCGACCGCGCTTCCGACGAGCGTCCGATTACGATGCCCAGCGCGTACAGCTCCTCCGCTTCAAGAGCCGCGCCCGCGATGCGCAACCGCGCGAGCGATTCGGTCACATCGGGCAAATCGCCGAATCGCAATCGGTCGCCGCGCAAGAAGCGCATGGCTTCGGCGGTCTCCGCGAGATTCTCCTCGATCGCGGTTCGATCGACCGACGGCGACACGCGCTCCAACTCGGCGCGCCCGAGCGGCCCCGTGACAAAACGCCGCAGGATCGCGAACAATTGGTCGAGTTCGACGAGGCTAGAGGACCATATGTCCACGGAAAGCCCTCTCGATCACCGGCTGGGTGCCGGAAGTCAGCCGGTAATCGCTTAAGTTCGCCACCGGAACCCAGCGCACGTCGGCCACGTCGCTGGCGGCTCGGGGCTCGCCGCCGAGGATGGTGCATAAGTAGTCGATCAGCACGTAGTGATAATGCGCGCGGCCATCGGCGTCGGGTGTAATGCGCTCGAAGATTTCGGCGACTCCGCCGGGTTCGATTTCGAGCCCCGTCTCTTCGAGCACTTCACGGCGGATGGCGTCGCGCAACGATTCACCGGTCTCGACCGCGCCGCCCGGTAGGGACCAGTAGCCCTTCAGCGGTTCCTTGCCGCGCTCGACGAGCAGGACTCGCCCGGCGTCGAACAGCAGCGCGCCGACGCCCAGGATGGGCCTCGGCGGATACGCGCGGTCGTCCGTCATGGATTCGACGAACTCGACGCGGGCGGTTCCACCGGATACTGCGCCGAGCCCTTCACGCGCAGACGCACCCGGTACACCGACGTACGCGCCGTTACGTAGAGCCCCATGTAGTCGCCGTCGCCGAACGATACGTTGGCCGGTGTTTCGGGAATCTCGATGGTGTGCAGCAAAGCGCCTTTCGGCGAGTACACGAACACGGCGCGGGCGGTGACGTAAAGATTGCCCTTCTCGTCTACCTTCATGCCGTCGGGTACGCCATCGACTTTCTCGACGACCACGCGCTCGTTCGTCGCCGCGCCTTTGCCGTCGAGATCGTAGGCGCGCACGTTGCGGTCGTCCGAGTTGGCGACGTAGAGAATGCGTCCGTTCGGGGAGAGCGCGATCCCATTCGGCCGTCCCGCCGGTTTGGCGATCAGGTCCAGTTCGCCTTTGGGCGAGATGCGATAAACGCCGTAGAAATCGAGTTCGCGCGAATCCGCCTGTCCGCCGAAAGCCGGGTCGGTAAAAAAGATGTGTCCGTCCTTGCGCACGACGATGTCGTTGGGGGCGTTCAGTTTCTTACCTTGATACGCCTCGGCCAGGACCGCGATCGAGCCGTTCTTCTCCTGCCGGATCACGCGGCGCGTGCGGCTCTCGCACGTTAACAAGCGGCCCTGCGGATCGTAGGTGTTGCCGTTCGCGCCGTTCGAGTTCTCGCGGAATACGGTGACGCCCTTGGCGCCGATGCGATGGATCTTGTTTTGCGGAACGTCGCTGAATAGCAGAAACCCCTCGCGGGACCAGACCGGTCCTTCGGTGAAGGTGTGATTGGCGGACACTTTCTCGACCTTCAGATCCGAGAAATCCTGTGCCGTTAGCGACGCCGCAGCGCACACCGAAGCCAGCAAAAACCGGGTCACAATTGCTATTGTAGCGGCGTGAGGCTCGCTTTACTCCCCCTGGCCGCGCCGTTGTTCGCAATGACGTTCGCGATGACCTTGTCCGCCGGTTACGTCGACGAAATCGAGAAATGGCGCGCCGATCTGGAAACGCGCCTGAAGGCCGAAGACGGCTGGCTCACCGTGGCGGGACTGACGTGGCTGGAGCCAGGCGACACACGGTTCGGGTCCGATCCGTCGTCGAAGCTAGTGTTGCCCCCCGGTACGCCGGCGCTAACGGGAATCTTTCGCTTCGACGGAGAGCGCGTGCAGGTGATCCCGATGCCGAACGTCGTGTTGACCGTCGGCGATCAACCGGTGTTGAACGCGACGCTGTTGCAGGACGATTCGAGCGGGCCCGCCGATATCGTGCGCCTCGGCGACATCTCGATGACCGTGATTAAGCGCGGCGACCGGTACGGCATTCGCATGCGCGACAAGAACTCGAAATTGCGCCGCGAGTTCACGCACCGGAAGTGGTTTCCGGTGGACCCCAAGTATCGCGTAGAAGCTTCCTACAAGCCGTATGCGAAGCCCATCGCACGGCGGATCCCCACCGTGCTCGACGGCGTGGTGGAGGATCACGAAGCGATCGGTCTGGCCGAATTCACGCTGAACGGCGAGAAGCTGGCGCTCGAGGCTTTGAAATCGGGCAAGCAGTTGTTTTTCGTGTTTCGCGACAAGACCGCCAACAAACAAACGTACGGCGCGGCCCGTTTTCTCTATGCACCCGCTCCCGCCGCGGCCGGAAAGATCGAACTGGATTTCAACAAGTCGTATAACCCGCCGTGCGCCTTCAACCCTTACACCACCTGTCCGCTGCCGGTGAAACAGAACATCTTGCCGGTGGCGGTGGAGGCGGGGGAGCTAAAGTACGATCATTAATCGGCGGGAGCGCGATATCTTCGCCGAAAACCGCAATCCAACGGACTCGTTCGTCCGTTAACCGTTCTTGGAGGAATCTGCGTGGCGAACGGTACCCCGGACCTGCGCGATTTGTGGGATCGAATCGGCCGCGGAGATCCGGCTGCGCTCGAGAGTCTCTACGACGCGACATCGACGATGGTTTACAGCTTGGCTTTGCGGATCGTGCGCGACCCGCGCGACGCCCAGGAAGTGACCGTAGACGCCTATCATCGCGTCTGGCGCTCGGCGAGTCGGTATCCGGGGGGCACCGGCTACCTGGGGCTATTGTTATCGATCACCCGGAATCTGGCGATCGACCTGCTAAGAAAGAACCAGGGGCGCCCCGTCGCGCATCCTTCCGGTGCGGAGCGTCTGGACGAGATTCCGGGGCCGGGCGGGTCTCAAGAAGAGATCGCGCACATCAACGAGTTGCGCGCCGCCATGCGGGAAGCGGTGAAGGAATTGACTCCCGATCAATGGACCTGTATTGAGCTGGCCTACTTCGAGGGGCTGACTCACGCGGAGATCGCCGAACGGCTTCATCAGCCGCTAGGAACGGTGAAGAGCCGCATTCGCGCCGGCCTGAGGCGGCTGCGGGAAACGTTGACGCAGGCAAGGCAGCTACGACGATGACGGATAAGAACGACAGTTGGGACGAGGCCGACGCGCTGGCGCTGGCCTTGAGCGTAGCGGAGGCCGTTCCGCCCGCCGGGTTGCGCGCGCGCGTTCTCGAACGGATCGGATTGGATTCCGCCGTCGAGATCGTCCGCAGCGACGCCGACGCCGCCTGGCGGCAAACCCCGTATGAAGGCGTGTCGGTCCGCCCGCTGTTTAAAGACAAGGCGAACCGCCTGGTGACGCGTCTCATCCGCATGCAGCCTGGTTCTCGCATTCCGGCGCACTCGCACCCGCACGCCGAACAGTGCTACGTCCTCGAAGGCGATCTTTGCTGGGAGGGCGCGAAAGTGGTGGCCGGCGAGTTTTTCGTCACGCCCGGCGATCGAGTTTTTCCGGTCACCTGGACCGAAGGCGGCAACCTGCTTCTGTTGATCGGACCGGCGGAAGCGGTCTACTCCTAGCGCCGAGAGCCGTGAAACCCAGGCGCGTTAGCGCCGAGAGCCGTGAAAAAAGTATTCGCCCAGGCCGATCGTGAAGATGAAGTCGCCAAAGATCGCGTGCTCGATGCACGCCGCGAGCAGCGAGCCGGTCTGGAGATACGTGATCGCGAACAGCACTCCGCCGACGGCGCTTAGGCCGACGCTGATCCAGTTGCCGAAGATAATGTGCACGAAGCCGAACGCCAGCGCGCTCGCCAGCGCCATCGACATGTCGTTCGCGAAAATCGGCCGGTAGCGCTCGAAGAAGAACGCGCGGAAGAGAATCTCCTGCGGCAGCACCGAGAGCAACGGGTAGAGCAGCATCACCATCGCCCAAAACGCCGGGGCGCGCCGCGGAAACTCGAACAGCTTATCGGGCATGACGCGCCAAACGAACAGCCCGATGATCAAGCACAGTAGCGCCGCACGAAGCAGCATCGGAACCAATGCGGGCCATCCGGGCCAAGCGAGAAAATCGGCCAGCCGGTAGCCTTTGCGGTGCAGATAGACGCTCGCGCCCGCGGCGAAGGCGATTAGCGCGGGAATCGGAGCGTTCGGCAAGACTCGGAAATAGAACAGCAACGGTACGGCGACGAAGATCGCGAGAAACTCCGCCCACAGGATCAAAACGAGACCGCCCCGTCGTATCCGGTCATTTCCAGGTAGCCGACTCCGTTCGACGGCTTACCGGTGAATCGCATCGCGCCTTCCCAGTACGACGGTGTGGCCGGATTCCGCGACTTCAGTTCTTGATCGGCCAACGGCGTTTCCACTTGTAAATCGACACCTAGCGAGGGGACGGCGATGCGCCAGGAAATCGGGTAGCGGCCGTGGGTGCGGCCCGTGGGCGTCAGCGTGAACTCGGCGAGCCGCAGTTCGCGCGCCCGTCCTTGCGGATCGACGAAGGTCCCGTGCGATAGCGGTTCCACCGAACCGTCTTTCTTGCGCAGTCGATAAAGCATCAGGTCCGCGCCATTGTCCAGTTGGATGGAAAACCAATCCCAGCCCGTGTGCTCGCTCGAAAGCTGGTTCGAGAAAAATTCATGATCCATCCAACTGGTGCCGGAAACCGGGAAACGCTCTCCGGCGATCGAGATTTCGCCGGAAGCGAGTAAGCGCGTGAGTGAGACGTAGTGCGACGCGCGCCCTTCGCCCGGCGATTTTTGGCTCACTCCATCGCGCCCGTGGATCACCGGCGGCTTCTTCGAAGTTAAGTCGAGCCGGATCGAGAAATCGTCGGCGACGGCGGCGAGGCGCTGCGTTTCGCCGTCCCAGCGTACTTGCCAATTGCCATTCCAGATGCGGCGTTCGTCGAAACTCGCGCCCGCGATTCCGGGGCCGGGACGATTCAGGCGCTCACGATGATGGAAGCGTTTGCCTCGGATGTCCGAGAGCGCGAGGTGGGCAAGATAGATGTCCGGCGCATGCCAGATCGATTGAGCCTCGGTTCGGTCGGCGCCTTGACGGAAGAACGTGAGTTCGAACCCGAACGGGCGTCCGTCCGGCGACGCGACGTTGCCGGTGTAGTACCACCACTCGGTTTGAAATTCGGGATGCGCGAAGTGGTCGCGCGGAAACTCGTACCGATAGCCGGGGAGGGCTTTGCGCCAAACGAGGGGTGCTGTGGCGAACAACTGGCGTCGCGTCATTCCTCGTGCACCACCCGGATGGGATCGATCGAAGTCGCGACGCGCGCCGGATAAAGTCCCGCCAGCAGCGTCGCCACGTACACCAGGCTGAGCGCGCCGAGCAGGACTCCGACGGGCCGGTGAAACTGGATCGTCCAGCCGAAGCTCTGCTTGTTGATCACAAATACCAGGATGAGCGATAACGCGACGCCGAGAAGCGTTCCCGCGAAGTTCGCGAGCAACCCCAGCAATCCCGCTTCGCATAAGATCAGCTTGCGCACCTGTCCGCGCGCCGCGCCCAAAAAGCGCAGCAGGCCGAGTTCGCGCCGCCGGTCGATCACCAGTGCGAGCAGCGCGCCCGCGACGCCCATTACGGCGACGACGATGGCCACCGCTTCAAGCGCGTAGGTGATCGCGAACGTGCGGTCGAAGATCGCGATGGCTTCCTCGCGGAGCGCGCGGTTCGAGAACACGGCGACATTCAGCCCGCGCGCGGCGCTTTCCACGGCGCGCTTCGACTCCTCGATATCGGCGCCGGGCTTCAGGTAGACGGCCAAATTCGATGGGGCGGGATCGGGCAGATACTTCAGCAACGTGTTTCGGTGGACGATCACATAGCCGCGCTCGGAGGCGTAATCGAAGTAGATTCCGATCACGCGTAGCGGCGCGATTTCGAGCTTCAGCGTGTCGCCCACGCGGACGCCGTGTTTATTCGCGAAAGGCTCGCTGACCATCGCACAATCGCAGGATTCGATGCCTTGCGCCGTTCCCGCAACGAATCGCGCGCGGCCCTTCATTTCCGCGCCCGCGAGCGTCGCGGGCAGGCCCCGATAGCTAATCGGATAGGCGCGAAAGCGGTCCACCGTTTCCACCATCGGGAGCGCGGCGAGTCGATCCGGCAGCGTGGGATCGAGGGTCGGGAAACGGTCCGCCGAAGCCGCGCCCGCCGGCCGCAAGTACAAGTCCGCTTCGAGTTGGTTGTCCATCCAAACGAGTACCGTAGAGCGGAAGCTGCCCACCATGATGCCGACGCTGACCGTCATCGCAATCGCGGTTGCCAGCGCGCCCACCAGCACCGACGTGCGGCGCAACGACGCGGTCAAGCTGCGCATGGCGAGCATCGCTTCGACGCCGCCCAGCCTGCCTAGAGCCGCGGACGCTAGCCGGTCGACCATGCGGACCAGCGCGGGGACGGCCAGCGCTCCGGCGGCGATGGCGAGGAGCGCGGCGGCGTATCCGCCTACGGGCTTGCCCGATAGCGGCGGGGCTTGTGCGGCGAGCGCGGCGGCCAAGGCGAGCGCGCACGCAAGTAGTAGGTCGCGCGCGGTGCGAACGCGAGAAAGATAGTCGATGCGTCCTCGCGCCATCGCTTCCGTCGGTGCGACACGCGACGCTTCGAGCGCGGGCGACAGCGCCGAAGCGACTGCGACCCCGATCCCGATCGCGAAGGCGACCATCGCCGATAGGGGCGTTAGCGCGATCGACGCGGGCTTGCTCGAAACGTAGAGCGATTCGACCGTCGCGCCCAGCAGCCCCACCGCGCCTTCCGCCATGACGCGGCCGAGAAGCAATCCGGCGAGACCGCCTACGATTCCGAACAACGCCGCTTCGGCGAGAAACGCCCCAAGCACCATCGCACGCGACGCTCCCAGCGCGCGCAACACTCCGATCTCCGCGCGCCGCCGCACGACACTCACGGAAATCGTGTTGTAGATCAGAAACGCGCCGACGACGAGAGCGATATAGCTCAGCACGCGCAAATTCCAACGGAACGCCTCGAGCATGCGCCGATTCTCGCGAGTGCGCGCGCCTTGCGGGGCGACGGTGGCTGAGGTTCCGGCGACCGGCGTCAAGCGCTCCGCCCAGGCGTCTACCGATTCGCCCTTCGGAATCCACACCAGAATCCGGTCGAGCTTTCCGTCGCGGCGTAACGCGCGGTCGGCGAGCGCCAAGTCCATCACCGCGATTCGCGATTTTTGCTCGAACACTCCGGCGACGGTGTAGGCGGCGGTCCGGTCGTGAATTTGAAGATCGATCTTCTCGCCAGTTTTGCGGCCCATCGACGAACTCAGCCACACCACATCGCCCTCGGGTGGCTTGCCGTTGCCCGCCGTCTCCGCCGATTCGAGCGCGTCGGCGATCAGATCGAGGCCGATCAGCGGAATGACTTCGCCGGTCGCAGTGACGGTCGCGTAGTCCTCCATGCGCGCGCGCAACCGCAACGGATGGGGCAGCGCGGCGAGCCTTCCTAAAGCGTCCGCCTTCACTCCGCCGGGCGCAGTAACTTCCAGATCGGCGTCCCCCGCCAGCGTTTCGATCGACGAACGAAACGACCCCGCCGCCGCCTCACCCGCGAGATCGATGGCGAGAACCACGGCGACCCCCAACGCAACGGAAAGCGCGGTCAACGCCGTGCGCAGCGGTTCGCGGAGCAAGGGCCGGACGATCAAACGCAGGAAAAGCGCGGTCACGGCTCAGGCCTCGATTCGCCCGTCGCGCAGCCGCACGATCTCGTCGCAAACGCCGGTCGATTCGAGCGAATGCGTGGCCATTAGGATCGTCGCTCCGCGCTCGTCCACGGCACGGCGCAGTAGCTTCAACACCATCTCGCCCGTGGCGGTGTCGAGGTTGCCGGTGGGTTCGTCGGCGAGCAGCAGTTTCGGCGAATGCACCAGCGCCCGGGCGATCGCCACGCGCTGCATCTGCCCGCCCGAAAGCTGGTGCGGCAGCCGCGACTCGTGCCCTTCAAGCTCCACCCAGTGGAGCGCTTCCTTCGCCCGCTCGCGCGCCCGCTCGCTTCTCGCCAGCAGGAGCGGTAACTCGATGTTCTCGACGGCGGTCAAGTTCGCGAGCAGTTGGAACGATTGAAACACGAAGCCGACCTTCTCGCGCCGCAATCGCGTCAGCGCGAGATCGTCGAGCGATCGCGTCGATTCGCCGCCGAGCTTGACGTCGCCCGACGTGGGGAAGTCCATCGCGCCCGCCAGATTTAGCAACGTCGATTTGCCGCAGCCGCTCTTACCCATCAGCGCGACAAATCTCCGGGCGCCGGCCGACAGCGTGACTTCGCGCAGGGCCGTTACGGGCGCGCCGTCGGAGAGATATTCTTTCGAGACGCGCTCGAAGGCGACTACCGGAGTGTCCAAACTAATTGGATGCGGGCGCGGCCTTCAGCGCCTGAATGATTTCGCTCGCCCGGTCGAAGAGCATCGACGTTTCGTTGGAGCAGCCCAGGAAGAGCATTCCGTTCTTCTTCCAGAAACTCGCGAGTTGGACGGTGCGGGTTTGCGTGCCGGGCACGACGTTGTACTTGTGGCAGGTGTCGCGAATCTTTTCCATCGCGTCGATCTGCTTGGCGTTCATGAAGTCGCCGGGGCAGCCGAGCGAAATCGAAAGATCGGCCGGACCGACCATCAGCACGTCGATGCCGGGTACGCTGGTCAACTCGTCGCGCCGTTCGAGTGCGGCCACCGTTTCGATTTGAAATACCACCATCGTGTTGCGGTTGACGTGCTCGATGACGGCGGGCATGGTGGCCGGTTCGTAGTCGAGATTGGTGGGCGTGAGCCCGTAACCGCGAATGCCCTGCGGCGGAAATTTGGTCCAGGAGATCGCTTTCTCGAGCATTTTCGGATCCTCGACGCGCGGCAGCATGATGCCTTCCGCGCCGCAGTCGAGCGCCCGGGCGATGAGCGAATATTGCAGGTCCGCCACTCGCACCACGGGCGACAACCCGGAGATTCGACCCATACGGCACAAGTCCTGCACGGTCTCGTAGTCGAACCCGCCGTGCTCCATGTCGATGAACGCCCAGTTGAACCCGGCCTTGGCGAGCGCGTTAATCGCCTCTTGCTGGCGAAGCTGCCCGTACCCGCACCCGTATTGCACCTGGCCCGCGCGGAGGGCCTGTAAGCAGTGGTTTTCTTTCACAAGCGAACTATAGCGGAAGCAGGTGGTGGTCCGGGCAGTCGAGGTGAATGCTCTCGTAGACGCGCTTCACTAATCCGGGGTGCCGGTCGAGGAAGGGCAGGATCGAGTAGAAGCGTTCCTGTAAATGGCGGTGGGGGAAGATCGAGTTGGCGAGATACTCCGCCCCGGCGCGAGCGCGTTCGTCGCGGCGCAGCGTTTCGCGCGCGGCTTTCGCTTCCGCTTTCGATAACTGATAGGCGATCTTACGGCGGCTCTTCGCGAACGACTCGGCGAGCGTCGAGTCGAACGAGCCGAGCGATCGCGAGACGCGGTCGAGTGCGCCGTCGAGTTCCACTCGTGCGTCCGCAAAAGCGCGCTTCAACTCCGGTGGGGCGAGCCGCGCCGCGATCTTCTCGCGGAGTTCGCTTTCGGGTACGGCGATGTCGGGAAGTCGCAGTCCGAAGCGGTCCATCAGCTTCGACGCGCGCTCGTCGAGCAGTGTAAATCCCGCCCGCGGCATCGGCTTCGGTTGCCGTCCCAGCAGTTCTTCGTACAGCACCGCCGATTGCGCGAGATACGCGATCTCCGCCGGACCGCCGATCATCGCCGCTGTGGGCAGCAAATAGTCCTGCATCACCGGGCGCAGCAGTGCGTTGGGCGAAAGCGACTCGGCTCGCGAAACCCACCCCGGCAAATCGCTAGTCTTCACCGTGCGCCGCTTGCCGCCGTCTAGAGCGAAAAACAGCGAAGCGTCTTTTCCCTCGAACAACACTTGCGCGTGATAGCCCGCCTCCGTCAGCGCCGCGTTGCGCTCCATCAATCGCTCGTGCAGGCGCGGCGAGCGCTGCGCGGCATCGGCGAGAAACGGCGCGGCGATCGAGCGGATGGCGGGCCGGAGCGGATCGAGAAACAGCACTTCGTAATCGCCCAGGATTTCGCGGATCAGTCCAATGAACGCTTCGCCGAACGTCGCACCGGGCCGGTAGTGCTTGCGAGCCAATTCGCTTCCGGCGTCGTCGAGCGCTGCAATCCGCACCGGCCCTACCGGCTGTTGCGGCTGGTGATCGCCTGTCGCGGTGAGCTTTTGCGGAACGCCGCTCTCGCCGAACGTCCAGGCGTGATCGACTTCGGCGAAATCGTGATCCTCGGTCGCGACCCAAAAAATCGGGACGGCGGGGCGTCCCGCGGCCGACAATTGCCGCGCCAGATGCACGGCGCTCAGCGCTTTGAAGATCGTATAACAAGGTCCGCCGTAAAGTCCGGCCTGTTGCCCGGTGACGACGGCCACCGTTCCTTCGCGGCTCAACTCGCCGAGCAATTTCGATCCGGGGTTGCCCTCGCGCAAGGCTTCGACGATCGCGCGCCGCCTCTCCGCCGGGAAGGGAACCGGTTGATCCACGGCGGTTTCCGGAAAAAACCGCCGAACCCGGTCCGGGCGGTACACGAAGTCGGCGAACAACTTCGAAGTGCCGGGAAGATCGGTCAAGCGGATACAGGCCGGTTCCATGGGCGCGGAGTCCAAGAGTAGCAGATGAGCCGCGCGCGCCGAAGTTTCGGCAATCTCTGCTAGCTTGGACTTGGAATGCTCGACGAACGGGAATTTCGCGCGCGCTCCGAGGAGGCGATCGATTCGCTGAACCGGACGCTGGGACAGGCGGCGGAGACGTATGATTTCGAAGTCGATATGAATGCGGGCGCTCTGACGGTCGAGTTAGAGGAGCCCCCCGCGAAGTTCGTGGTAAGTCCCAACGCTCCGGTGCGTCAAATTTGGGTTTCGGCTCACTCGAAGAGCTTCAAGCTAGACTGGAACTCCGCGAAAAACGCTTTCGAATTGGCCACGACCGGCGAGACTCTCGAGCAACTGATCGCGGCGCGAGTTTCCGAACATCTCGGCGAAACGGTGGAGCTTTAGCGCGCGTGGCCGGCGTTTACCTTTCGTATCCCTTCTGCGCGCAGAAGTGCACGTATTGCAACTTCGCGTCCGGCGTTTTCCCACGCGAAATGGAACCGCGATACGCCACGAAGCTGGCCGAAGAAATCGCGAAAACGCAGTGGGATTGGGCGCCGGAGACGGTGTATTGGGGCGGTGGAACACCCAGCTTGATGGATCTCGATGCGTTCGCCGCCGTGATGCGGGCGGTTCCCGGGCGGCCATGGCGGGAAGCGACCCTCGAAATCGCGCCGGGCACGGTCACGCGCGAAAAAGCGAGTGCCTGGAGTGTGGCGGGCATCGATCGTGCCAGCCTCGGTGTGCAGAGCTTTGTCGAACCGGAAATCCGGGCGACGGGCCGCAAGCATACTCGCGAAACTGTGGTTCACGATGTAGCTGCGTTGCGCGAAGCGGGCATCGCGAAAATCAGCATCGACCTGATCGCCGGGCTCGCGGGGCAGACCCTCGTAAGTTGGCGCGAATCGCTCGACGCGCTTCTCGCTCTCAAAGTGGGCCACGCATCGATTTACATGCTCGAAGTGGACGAGGACTCGCGATTGGGCCGCGAGTTGACGCTCGGTGGGGTGCGTTACGGGGCGGCGCGCGTCCCGACGGACGAGGCGATCGCGGAGATGTACGAAACCGCCGTTGAGACGCTGGCCGGCGCAGGATTCGCGCGCTACGAAATCTCGAACTTCGCGCGCCCCGGCGAAGCGTCGCTCCACAATCTGAAGTATTGGAAGCGCGAGCCGTATTTCGGCTTCGGCGCGGACGCCCACTCGTTCGACGGCGCGACGCGTTGGGCCAACACGGATTCTGTCGCCGACTATCTCGATCTCGCCGATCCCGTTGTCGAGCGCTATCCGGCCGAAGACGACGAGAAGTTATTCCTGGGCTTGCGGCTCGACGAGGGTCTCGAAGCGAGCGCCGTACCTCCTACGCGCGCCGAAAAGGCCGGACTGCTCGAACGCCGTGAGGGCCGCGTCAAACTCACCCCGCGCGGGGTCTTACTATCGAACGAAGTTTTCGCGGAGCTACTCGCCTCATGATCGATCTGCGCAGCGATACCGTCACCAAGCCCACGCCGAAAATGCGCGCGGCGATGGCCGCGGCCGAAGTGGGCGACGACGTTTATGGCGAGGACGCGACGGTCAACCGCCTGGAGCGGCGTGCCGCCGAAATCTTCGGTAAAGAAGCGGGACTGTTCGTGCCCACCGGCTGCATGGGCAACATGATCGCGATCAAGCTGCACACCGATCACGGGCAGGAAGTGATTTGCGACGCGCGCGGACACTTAATCGACTGGGAACTTTCGATGACCGCCTGGTTCGCGGGCTGCTTGGTGCGCACGGTGCCCACACCCGACGGCATTCTCACCTGGTCGAGTCTGCAACCTTACCTGCGGCGAATCTCGCCCTACAACGCGCCCACCACGTGCATCGAACTCGAAGACACGCACAACATGGCGGGCGGCACGGTGTATCCCGTCGAGGTGATCGACGACGTTTGCGGGCACGCGCACGAAATGGGAATCAAGGTCCACATCGACGGCGCGCGCATCTTTAACGCTTCGGCGGCATCCCAAGTCCCCGTGGCGCGAATCGCGCGCGAAGCCGACACGGTGATGTTCTGCCTGTCGAAAGGATTGGCCGCGCCGATCGGATCGATGCTCGTCGGCCGGAGCGATGAAATCGAGCGCGGGCGGCGATTCCGCAAGCAACTGGGCGGAGGCATGCGGCAGGTGGGCGTGATCGCCGCCGCCGGATTGATCGCTCTCGAAGAGATGCCCGCGCGGCTGGGCGAGGATCACGAGAACGCCAAGTTCCTCGCGGCCGGAATGGCGCGCTTGGGCTACGATTGCGGCCGCGTCGAAACCAACATCGCGATCTTCGATCTCGGCTCTCGCATGCCGGTATCCGAGTTCAACCAGCGATTGAAAGATCGCGGCGTGCTGGCGGGCGGCGCGGGCGGATCGCGCGTCCGCTTTGTCACGCACCTCGACGTGACGCGCGCCGATTGCGAGACCGCTCTCGGAGCCGTCGAAGAAATCCTCAAATGAATCCACTTTTGAATTTGGGCCTGGAGCCCGTATTCGATGCCATACGGGGCGAGCATGTCCGTCCCGCGATCGCCGAGTTGCTCGCCGAGGCGCGGGCCGAAATCGGCGCGATCGCCGCCGCGCAGCCGCGCACGTACGAGAGCGTCATCGCGGCATTCGATCGTTCGGGCGAACGTCTAAGCCGCGCCATGTCGATCGCCGGACACCTGGAAAACGTGGCGACCACGCCCGAGTTGCGCGAGGCGTACGGCGATGTGCAGCCGCTGTTCGCCGAGTTCGTCTCGTCTATCTGGCTGAACGCCGATTTGTGGGCCGCCGTTCGCGACGTTCCCTCCGCGCCGCCCGGAGTCGCCGAACGGTACTGGAAAAAGACTGTGCGCGACTTCAAACGTTCGGGCGCGGGTCTGCCGGACGACAAGAAGAAGCGCCTCCAGGAAATCGACGTCGAACTGGCGAAGCTGGGCAAGGAATATTCGGACCACGTGCTCGATTCCACCGCCGCGCGGGAGTGGATCGTCGAGGACGAAGCGAAGCTCGCCGGGCTGCCGGAGTCGGCCATCGCCGCCGCGAAGATGTCCGCGGAATCGAAGGGCAAGCCCGGCTGGCGATTCACCTTGCAAGCGCCGAGTTATCAAGCCGTCCTGACCTATCTCGACGACCGCGCGTTGCGGGAGGCCATGTACCGCGCCAGTTCCACGCGCGCCACCGAAGAGGGCCGCGACAACCGGCCCATCGTTCCGCGCATGCTCGCGCTACGCCGCGAGAAGGCGCGAATTCTGGGGTACGCCGATTTCGCCGACATGGCGATCGAAGACCGCATGGCGAAATCCGGCGCGAAGGCGCTCGAGTTTCTCGAAGACCTGCGGGCGAAGACCGAGGCGCGGTTTATCGAGGAAAAGAAGGAACTCGAGGCGTACGCGGGCACGAAGCTCGAGCCGTGGGATGTCATGTACTGGTCCGAAAAAATGCGGCGCGAGCGGTACGACTTCGACGAAGAGGCGCTGCGTCCCTACTTTCCTCTGGAACGTGTCGTCGAAGGAATGTTTTCGATTTTCGGCGAGCTGTTCGGGGTTGAGTTTCGCCCATTGGCGAACATTCCGGTCTGGGACCCCGCCGTGAAGTGCTTCGAAGCGGTGGAGCCCGGAGGCTTGGTTTGCGGGCGCTTCTACACCGATTGGTTTCCGCGCGAGAACAAGCGGCCCGGCGCGTGGATGGATTGCCTGATCGCCGGCGGTCCGTCGGATGGCGGCGGCTTCGATCCGCATATCGGCTACATCGGCGGCAATCTCACTCCGCCGCTCGACGACCGCCCCGCGCTGCTCACCCATCGCGACGTCGAGACGATCTTTCATGAGTTCGGCCACCTCCTACATCAATTGCTCTCGAAGGTCCCGGTACGCAGTCTCTCGGGCACGCACGTGCCATGGGATTTCGTCGAGTTGCCGAGCCAGATCATGGAGAACTGGTGTTGGGAGCGGGAGGCGCTGGACCGGTTCGCCGCGCACTGGCAAACCGGCGAGAAGATTCCCCAAGATCTGTTCGAGAAAATGCGGCGCGCGAAGAATTTTCAGGCGGCGATCATGCAGATGCGCCAGTTGAGCTTTGGCATTCTCGATTTGAAGCTGCACCGCGAATACGATCCGGCGCGCGACGGCGACGCCGTGGCATACGGGCGCGCGATTCTCGACCGCTTCTCCGTGGCGCCGCTTCCGCCGGAGCACGCGATGCTCGCCTCGTTCGACCATCTGTTCGCGGGCGGCTACGGCGCGGGTTACTACAGCTACAAGTGGGCCGAAGTTCTCGACGCCGACGCGTTCACCCGCTTTCTGCGCGATGGCATCTTCAACCAAGCTACCGGCCGCGATTATGTCGCCAAGATTCTGTCTCGCGGCGATTCCATCGACCCCGAGGAGCAATTCCGTGACTTTATGGGCCGCGACCCCGACCCGATGGCCTTATTGCGGCGCGAAGGACTCGCGGCTTAGGAGATTCCCAGTGTTTCTGAAAATACTCGCTCATCCCGTTTTTTCGACCCTGAACTTTCACATGCCGATGATCGTCGACCTGTCGCATCCGGTC
>JANRJS010000023.1:0-109768 GCA_033763835.1 Bryobacteraceae bacterium
GTTCCTGTAACGTTGTTTCTGTAAATTGAGCCGCCGGAGCGGAGGCGGCGCCGGGAGGGGTTGCTTCGGCGGGCCAAGTCTGATCTTTTCGTGAGTTCCAAGGCACGAAAGGAGAACCGGAACATGGCCCACCAGGCCGACTCTACCGTAACCGAGGCCGTGGTTCAACTGTTGAACGACAACGGACTCTCTCACATGGGCGAAGCGATCCGTCTGCTACTGAACGAGGCGATGCGTATCGAGCGCTCTCAGGCGCTGCAGGCCGAACCGTACCAGCGCACCGATACCCGTCGCGGCTACGCTAACGGCTACAAGCCCAAGACCGTCGAGACGCGCGTCGGACCGATCACGTTCGAGGTGCCGCAAGCGCGCGGGACAAGCTTCTATCCGTCGGCGCTGGAACGCGGCGTGCGCAGCGAGCGGGCGTTGAAGCTGGCCATTGCCGAGATGTACGTCCAGGGCGTCTCGACGCGCAAGGTGACCGAAGTGATGCGTGAACTCTGCGGCCTCGACGTGTCCAGTTCGCAGGTCAGCCGCGCCGCTTCTTTGTTGGATGAGGAACTCCAAGCATGGCGCACTCGCCCGCTGGGCGAGTTTCCGTTCGTCTTTCTGGATGCCCGTTACGAGAAGGTGCGGCATGGCGGATCGGTGGTCTCGTGCGCCGTGCTCATTGCCGCGGGCATCGACCCCAGCGGTCATCGTTGCTTGTTGGGCGTGAGTGTTTCGTTAAGCGAAGCCGACGTTCATTGGCGCGCTTTCCTGGCGGCCTTGCAGGAACGCGGCCTGTATGGCGTCCAGCTCGTTATCAGCGACGATCACGCAGGCTTGAAGTCCGCCCGCGAGGCTCGTTTCCCGGGAGTGGCCTGGCAGCGTTGCCAGTTCCATCTGCAACAGAACGCCGGCCACTTCGCTCCCCGCACCGCCATGCGGGGCGAGATCGCCGCCGATCTCCGCGCCGTCTTCGACGCGCCCGACCGCCTCGACGCCGATCGGCGCCTGCGCATGGCCGTCGATAAGTACGCCGCTTCCGCCCCGAAACTCAGTGCGTGGCTGGAATCCGATGTGCCGGAATCACTCAGCATCTTCGCTTTTCCCCGCTGGCAGCGGCGGCGGGTGAGAACGTCCAACATGCTCGAGCGGCTGAGTAAAGAGATTAAACGGCGGACGCGGGTGGCCACCCTATTCCCCAACGAGGCCGCTCTGCTCCGCTTGGTCACCGCCGTCGTCATGGAAATCAGCGAAGAATGGGAAACCGAAAAGATTTACTTGCGAATGGATCAGGACTGAAACAATTTACAGAAAAGACCTTGCTTTATCTAGTCTTCCCGTCCGGAAGAGTTGGCCCCGCACCCAACCCCGATCTCCCCGAAGATATCCGGCTGGATTTCGAGGAAGCTCGCATCATCCTAAACCAATCTCCGCGCGGAGCCGCTGCGCTTCTTAGGCTTTGCATCCAAAAGCTTTGTGCACATCTCGGTGAGCCGGGCAGAGACCTCAACCTGGATATCCGTAGCCTAGTTAGAAAAGGCTTGCCTATTCAGGTGCAAAGGGCTCTTGATGTCGTGCGAGTCGTGGGAAACGAAGCCGTTCATCCCGGCACGATGGACCTACGAGACAACACGGCGATTGCACTTAAGCTCTTAGATCTCGTGAACTATATCGCAGAAAAGATGATTTCGGAACCGAAGAAGCACGAGGCTCTGTTCAACGAGCTTCCAGAGACTAAACGGCAGCCAATCGAAAAACGTGACCTGGAGAAGAGTTAACCGAGTCACGCGCACATCGAGAGGTAAACTCAAGGAATGGCGCAACCGGAGTTGCAATTCGTCTCGAACGAAGCGGGCGAGCCAACCGCTGTTATCGTGCCTATCGACCTCTGGCGCGACATCTCATCCGAGCGCGAAACGGCGCATTTGCTGAAGTCCGACCTGATGCGAAAGCGGTTGTTGGAAGCTGTTCAACGCGATGGCGGATCTTCCATCGAGGCCGTCGTTGAGAAGTTTGGAGTTTGACTCCGCCGCTCTGGAAGATCTTGCTTGGTGGGTTGAAACCGACCGGGCGATAGCGGCCAAGATTATCCGTCTGGCCCGTGAAACGATGCGCGATCCGTTTTCGGGCATCGGCAAACCGGAACGCCTAAAGCACGACTTGGCAGGCTGCTGGTCGCGCCGAATCGATCGCGAACATCGCTTGGTGTACACGGTCTCTGCGGAGAAGGTCCGAATCGTCGCCTGCCGGTATCACTACGCGGGAAACTAATCGAACTTCTCGACGATGACTTGCTTGCGGTCGAAACCCCGTTCCTTGAGCAGCGCCCGCGTATCGTTCACCATGTCCGCCAGCCCGCAGATATAGACATCGACGTCCGTGCGATCGCCGAGCAGTTCAAGCAAGTGGGGCTGCACGCGGCCAGTGCGGCCCGTCCACGTCTCGTCGGGACGAGTGACCGTCGGAACGAAACGTAGCCGCGGATGCGCCGCCGCCATTTCCTCGAACTCGTAGCGATACAGCAACCCGTGCGGGTATCGCGCACCGAACAACAACGTTACGGGACGCGCGCCTTCGCGCGCCAGTTCGTCGAGCAGCATTCCGCGCATCGGGGCGATTCCGGTACCCGTGGCGACCAAAAAAGCCTCGCGATCCCGATCGCGCCAAACGAACGTCCCCAAAGGACCCTTCATCGAAACGCTTTCGCCCGGCGACATCGCAAACAAGTGCGGCGAGAACAAGCCGTCCGCGACGCGATTGAGGCACAATTCGAATCGGTTGCCATCCGGCACGCCGGACAGCGAATAGGCGCGCGTGATGGTCTTGCCGCCGATGGGATGCGACAAAGAAACGAACTGTCCGGGCTGGAAGTCCAGCTTCTCCACCTCCGGCGCCTCGAAGACGAAATGCCGGACATCGGGCGCAAGTTCGCGCCAACTCACCAATCGTGCGGTCATCGCAGAGCGGCCTGCGCGCGTTCGACGAGAATTCCGGCTAACGCCGGATGGCCGTCGAGTGGATCGGTGACGACCACATCCGTCAGTTGCGGATGCGCATGGCGAACCCGTTCGATCAACTCCGGCAGATCGCGCTTCAAATGCAGCCCCAGCGTTAAGAAGTACGGCACTACAACGATTTTCGCCACTCCGCGGGCCAGGAGACGCTCAACCGCGCCTTCGAGCCGCGGTTCGCCGCCGTCGAGAAATGCGGTCTCGACCAGCGGGAATCCGCCCGCCTCAATCATCGAACGCACGACATCCCGGACGGCTTCATTCGCCGATTCCACGCTCGATCCGTGCGCGAAAACAATTATTCCGGTCATGCCGTCACCAATTGAGATGCGCCCGCGCCCATCGAAGGTGGCAGGAACCCGCGCAATAAATCGAGAAACGCCCGCCCGCGCCGCCGGCCATTATTGTGCTGGATTTCCATTCGCTGCAAGAACACGAGGACGCCGAGCACATCGGCGTCGCGAATCACGTTCATTCCGGCGCGCTGCGTGGCGGCATCGCGATAAGCCCGCACTTGTTGTTCGAACAATTGCTGAACGCCCGCCGCCATTGGATTCGCGGGGCGCGATTCGTAAACCAGACCGCTTTGCAGCGTCCGGTAAGTCTTGATGAGCGCTTCGAGCGCCTCGCGCACGTCGAAGTCGATCGTACCGGGAATCTGCATCGCCGCGTCGAACAGCGCGCGGGCGGACACCATGAGCAGATCTTCGTGATCGCGGAGAAATCCTTCGGTCACGCGAATGTCGCCGTTCGGAATCTCGGCGGGCGTCAATTCCGGCAGCTTCTCATGACGGCGCGCCTCGGCGAGATACTCGCAGTCGAAGGGGCACTCGACGGTCACTTCGCGCTCGGCGCCGCAGCACTGGGAGCAAATCTCGCCGCGCACGCCCGGACAATACCGGCGCGGGCGGCGCTTTTCGCACAATCGGCAAAGGTCCACGGAATTCCTCAGGCTACCATTGCAGGTTGATGGCCCGGCTGCAGATTTACCTGAAGGTCGTGATCGATACGGACGAGAACGAAGACCGCCCGGAGCGCCTCGGGGCGGAGTTGTGCCGCCAAGCGGAAAAGGTTTACGGCGTGCGCAGCGCCGAGGTCACGAACGTCGTCGAGGAAGACTAGCAGATGAGATGGCGGAACGTCCGGTCGAAGAAACCGTCCGTCATGCCCGCGATGTAGTCGCAGACGGCCCGATGGAGCGGTTCTCCCGAATCGAGGTAGCCGGGAGGCAGATGCTCGGGACGGTCGAGGAAGAACTGAAATAACGCGGCGATCGCCTCGCGGGAGCGGGTTCGCTCTAGCTTCAGATCGTCCGAATGGTAGACGCGTGCATGCAGGAACGCTTTGAGCGACCGTCCGGCCGCCGCGGCTTCCCGCGTGAACTTCGCGAGCCTCGCGGGATGCCGCCGTACATCCTCGACGGACTGCACGCCCGCCTCGTGCACCGCATCGCGTGTGCCTTCGATCAGCCCGCCCACCAGGGCGCCGATCAGCCGCCGCAGCGTTTCGCAAAACCTCAGGCGCTCGCTCGAAGCCGGGTATTGCGTTTGGCATTCCTCGAAAAACGCGCCCGCCAGCGGCACGGCCCCTGCCAGTTCCTCCATAGAAAAAAAGGCCGCGGCGAAGGCGTCGTCGAGATCGGCCGTGTTGTAAGCCGCCTCGTCGGCGAGATCGATGAGTTGGGCTTCGAGCGGCGGACGCAAGCCCGGCAGGTACTCGTCGAGCGCCGCCGACTCTCCGCGCACGTAATCGCGCGAGTGTTTGACGATCCCTTCGCGAACCTCGAAGGTCAGGTTCAACCCCGGGAAGGCGGCATAGCGCTGCTCGAACGTTTCGACGATCCGCAAGGCGTGCTCGTTGTGCTCGAAACGCGAGCCGAAGCGGCGCATTTGCCGGTCGAGTTCCTACTCGCCCGCGTGGGCGAACGGCGGGTGTCCGATGTCGTGCACCAGCGCGAGCGCCTCGGTCAAGTCCTCGTTCAGGTTCAGCGCCTCGGCCACCGTGCGGGCGATCTGCGCCACTTCCATGGTGTGCGTCAACCGGTTTCGGAAATGGTCCGAATAGCCCGCGCCGAACACCTGCGTTTTGTCCTCCAAGCGGCGGAACGCGCGCGAGTGAATGACCCGGTCGCGGTCGCGTTGGAAGGGATCGCGGTAGGGATGAGGAGCTTCGGGATAACGCCGCCCGAGCGACAACGCCGGAGAGAAGGCTAACGCGGAAAGATCGGCGACGACGTTACTGGTTTTCACCGAGAGCGCCGAGCGCGGCACGGCCGATGGCTCCCTTGCCGCCTCGAAGGGGTTCGAGCAGTTTCTTCGCTTCCGCCGGTTTGGCGGGCATCAGCAAGCGGCCTAGCGCCAACTCGGCCTGCTCCTTGGAGACGAAGTCCGTCGGGTTTGCCGATAGCTCCCGCAAAAGCTTTTCCGCGTCCGCAATCTTGTTTTGCGCGCCGTATACCTGCGCAAGGACGAGTTTGGCGAGCGAAGTCACGTTGGGGTTCCCGCCCGCCATCGCCGCGGTCAGCGATTTTTCGGCGTCGCTCCACCGGGCTTCGTTCGCCGCATAGGTACCTAGAAAGTAGTGCGCCGTCTGCCCTTCGTCCGAAGACCCGTACTTCGCAACCACTTCGGCGAAGGCCTTTTGCGCGGCCTTGTCGCGCTCCGCTTGGGTGGCGTACTTGGGCTTAACCCCATCCTGCGCCGGGCCGAATGGCGAAGACTGAACCATGTAGGCCTGATTTAGCAAATCCATGCGGGCGCTTCGCTGGGAGCGCGTGTAACCGTAAACGCCGCCCGCGACGGCTAACACCGCCGCGACGATCGCGCCGATGCGCACGATCTGCGAGCGGTGGCCCGCGACGTATTCGACGCCATGCTCCACCTCTTCGACAAAGTGGTCCGTCTTCAGTTCTTTCCGGGTTTTTCGATCCATGAGGTACTTCGAGGCGGGAAAATACCGCTCAACCTTTTGACATTAGCACAGGCGCGCAAACGCCCGCCCCAGCCGTGGCCGAAGCGGGCGCGCGGGGAGAAAACTCGCCTAAGCTCTAGAAACTGCGAACGGCGGTCGCCTCGTCCTCGAAAACCTCGAAGACCGTATACAACTTGGTGATCTGCAACAGATCCTTCACGCGCTTATTCAGGTTGAGAAGCTTCAGCATGCCGCCGTGGTTGGTCACGGTGGTGAAACCGCTGACCATCTCGCCGATCCCCGAGCTATCGATGTAGGAAACATCGCCCAGGTTGAGCAGCAGTTTCTTGTGGCCTTGGCTCGCTAAGTCGCGAATCATGTCTCGGAAGGCGCTGGAGCCTTCGCCCAGGGTAATGCGTCCGGAGGCGTCGATTACGGTAACGTCGCCGACCTGACGGGTTGTCATCTTCACACTCATCGGATCAATCTCTCCTCGAAAAATCTTCCTCTTTAGACTACCGGGGCCGCCGTTGTGTTCCCGCTACCGGTTCCCGCTACTGGGGCTGCAACCGTTTCAACAGCCGGACCTCGGTTCCATTCGGCTGCCGCCTGCGGACGTCGAATTCGTCCACAAACGCGCGAATCAATAGAATACCCCTTCCGGACTGCTTCAAAAGGTTTTCTTCGGCGAGCGGATCCGGTACGTCGTGGATTTCGAACCCTTCGCCTTCGTCGCCAACCAAAATCTCCAGTTCCCCCGGCGATTCGTTGAGCGTCAAGTGTACCTTTTTTTTGGCGCTATAGCGATTGCCGTGAACGACCGCGTTGGCCACACACTCCCGGATCGCCATACCCAACCCCGGAAGGTCGTCCTCGCCCAAGCCCATCCGTTCCGCCGCTTGCGTAACCAAAGCTTCCGCGGCGTCGATGGTCTCGATCGTCGAGTCGAGCAGGTGTACGACCGGCGCGGGCGAACTCATGGGCGAAAGCCGAAGGGATACTCTACGGGATCGCGGCGGGCTAAGTCAAGGAAGACGCGTCCGGCCCGTCTCCGGGCGCTAGCCTATAAGCTTGAACCGTCCGAATCCAACCGCGGCCATTCTCGTCGTCGACGACGAACAGAGCCAAAGAGACACACTCGCGCGAATGCTTGAAGCCTGGGGATATGCCGCGCGCACCGCAGCCAATGGAAAGGAAGCGCTCGCCGAACTCGCCGCCGCTCCGGCCGACGCCGTCGTCACCGACCTGCATATGCCCGAGATGGACGGTCGCGAATTTCTGGCCGAGTTGCGCAAGGCGGGCGACGCTCCGCCGGCTATCGTGCTGACCGCGTTCGGCGGGCTCGAAACCGCCATCGAACTGGTTCACGACCTCGGCGCATTCTGGTTTCAAGAAAAGCCCGTCGAGCCCAAAGCTCTGCGGCTGCTGCTCGAGCGCGCGGTGGAGCAACGGCGGCTGGCCCGGCAAACCGCGACGCTCGAACGTCAGCTCTCGCACACGGGCGTGCTCGGCGACATGGTCGGCCGCTCTCCCGGTATGCGCGAGGTCTTCGCGCTCATCGAGCAGGTGGCGCCCACCGAAGCCACCCTGCTCATCACCGGCGACACCGGGACCGGCAAGGAGGTGGCGGCGCGCGCGGTTCACCAATTGAGCCGCCGCAAATCCGCGCCGTTTCTCGCGATCAATTGTGCGGCGCTGCCCGAATCGCTGATCGAAAGCGAACTTTTCGGGCATGAGAAAGGCGCATTCACCGGGGCGGCGGAGCGGCGCGCGGGTTGCTTCGAGCTCGCCAACGGCGGCACGCTGCTGCTCGACGAAATCGGCGAAATGCCGCTGGCCACGCAGTCCAAACTGCTGCGCGTGCTCGAAGAGCGCAAGGTACGCCGCTTGGGCGCGACGCGCGAGACGCCGGTCGATGTGCGGATTCTCGCGGCGACCAACCGCAATCCGCAGGCCGCCGTAGACAAGGGCGAGTTCCGCGCCGACCTTTACTTCCGTCTCAACGTGTTCGAGTTGAAACTGCCGCCATTGCGCGAACGCCTGGAAGACATCGAACCGATCGTCGCGTCTCTAATCCCCGCTCTGAACCGCCGCCACGAGTGCCGGGTGACGGGGATCGATCCCGAAGCGATCGCCGTACTGAAGCGGCACAATTGGCCGGGCAATGTGCGCGAATTACGGAATGTCGCCGAACGCTCGCTGATTCTCGCCGGCGAGGGTCCCATACGGACTCTGCATTTACCGCCCGCGCTCACCGGAGCCGCCGACCGCGCTCCGCGGGCCGAATCGGGCGTGGTCACGCTACAACCCGGCGTCACCATCGACGAGGCGGAGCGCGCGCTGATCGAGTTAACGTTGTCTCACGCGGACGGCAATCGCACCCGCGCGGCGGGCATGCTAGGGGTCAGCGTAAAGACGCTGTTCAATAAGTTGAAGCATTATTCGGGAGAAGCGTGAGCCTTCGTTGGCGATTACTGGCGCTGTCCGTGGGCACGATGGCCGCCGTCGTGTTTGCGCTGCTGGGCCTGCATTTGAACGCTTTGCTCGATACGGCGATCGCGAACGCGCTCGAACGCAATATCGCCGCGGGCGAGCGGATTCAGTCGTTTCTCGGCCGCCGCATGAACGAACTGACGGCCGCCCGCCGTCCTCCGCCCGCCGGACCGGAACAACTGAAACGTCTCTGGCGAAGCTTGGCCGCCGAGGACGGCGATCTGGCGGAAATGCTCGAATCGACGATGCTGCAAACGCGGTCGATCGTCGAGATTCGCGTGCTCGACGGCGAGGGCTCGACGCTCGCATCGTCGATCCCCGCGAATCGGGGCCGTTCGTCTCCCGCGCGCCCCGCGCTTTCCGACTTATCGGACCGCAACCCGATCGCAAAGCTCAGCGCGGTGCTGTTCGCCAGCGAAGACTACGAATCGCGGTTCGAACTGGGCATCCCCGGCGAAGAGCGAGCCGTCCTCGCCGTTCAGGTGTTGGCTTCCACCGTCCTGCTCCGCGATCAAACTATGCCGCAGGCGACGAGCGCGATCTTCGTCTCCGCCCTGGCGCTTTTGGCCGCCATTGGGTTGGCCTATTCGTCGGCGCGGATCGCGCTTTCGCCGCTCGACCGGATCTCGACGGCCATCGACCGGATCGCCGAAGGGGCCGCGCCACCGCCCGCCGAGCCCGCCTCGGACCGCGATATCGCCCGCGTCGAAAGCCGCCTGAATTTGCTTGGCGCAAAAGTGTCGGGAGAGCGTCGCGACGCCGACCATTTGCGGTCCAGCCTCGGCACGCTCACTCGCGGCGTGATGCATGAGTTGAAGAATCCGCTGAACGCAATGGCGTTGCGCCTGGAACTGCTGCGCACGCGCTTTGCCGGCGAACAGCCGGACGCCGCCGAGGAAGTGGAGCTGCTATCGCGCGAGGTCCGGCGCATGGATCGCGTGTTGAAAGACTTTCTCGACCTCAGCCGCCCGGTGGAGCTACGCCGCGCGCCCGTCGATTTAGTGGCCTTGACCGGCGAAGTCTTGCGGGTGCTCGAACCCGAAGCGCGGCGCGGGGGAGTGGAAGTCCGCTTTTCCCCGGAGTCCGAACGCGTCATCATCGAAGGAGACGCGGATTTGTTGCGGCGTGCGATCTTGAACCTCGTCAAGAACGCCATCGAAGCGATGCCCGGTGGCGGCACGTTAACGGCGTCTGTGAGCGCCGGAAGCGAGGGCGGCGAGATCCGGATCGCGGATACGGGAAAGGGAATTCCGCCGGAAGAGCGGGAGAAGATTTTCAATCTGTATTTCACGACCAAGCCGCAAGGATCGGGAATTGGATTAGCGTCGGCACGGCGGGCGGCGCAATTGCACGGAGGAGATTTAAAGGTGGAAAGCGAAGTAGGACGGGGTAGCGAATTCCGGTTACGGGTGGGGGCGTGAGACTCGCCACCGCAGTGATCGCCGCGCTTCTATTGAGCGGCTGTTGGTTCAAGAAAAAGCCCGCGGTAATCGTGCCTACGGTTCCGGTTCAACCGGCTCCGGCTCCCGTTCCAGCGCCACCCGCTCAGCCGCCTGTCTCGACCACGCCACCCGTTACGGAACCGGTTAAACCCAGCAAACCAAGTCCATCTCCGGCTCCCGCGCCACCCGCCGCGGCGCCCGCACCGGCTCCCGTTCCGCAACTCGGTTCGATCCTGACGCCGGAGCGCCGCGCGCAAATGACTGCCGAGTACCAAAAGCTGCTGGCCGCCACCCGCTCGATCCTAGCGTCTACAAAGCCCGCGGCATCCAAAGCGGAGCAGACGGCCCGCGTACGATCTTTGATCCAACAAGCGGAAGCGGCGAGGCCGAAAGACCTCGCCGCCGCATTGCAGCTCATCCAGCGCGCAAACGTGCTGGCGCGGGATTTAGCCCGCCCATAAGCCGCCGGTTAAGAACGCACCGGCACCGCCACGGCCTGCTGCAATTGGAACGAGAGAACGGTTTCGGCGGGCATGGAGACGTGCAGTTTACCCGTCGCCGCCGCACCAGCCGTTCCCGCCGCCGCACCGGATGCCGCGCCAATCGCCGCCCCTTTGCCTCCGCCCGCGATCGCGCCGATTACGGCACCCGCGCCCGACGTGCCGCCGATCCAAGCCCAGTTGCGCTTCTTATGACCGCCACTAACCCGCGAGCGCGCCGAAGTCGAAATCGGGACCTCACGTCCATCGATCTCCACCGAGGTCAGCGCCACGCGTAACACCGCTTGCCCCGCCAACCGGCCCGACGGAGCCGCGTCCCGGACCACGCCATTCACCGAAGTGCCCGCGGGTAGTAACGTTCGTCCGTCTACCGTCACAGGCGCGCTAAGGGTACCGCTAAACCGGTCGCCCGGTTGGTTCGACTTGGTGCTCAAGGTTTGATCCAGGCGCACCGTCAAACTCGTTCCGGCGGGCAGCGTAGCCGCACGGGCGAGAGAGGCAGGCCGGGCGGTGGGGACAGCGGCGGCGGCCATAGGAGCCACCGCCGCCTCTCGCGCCTCGACCGGTGCGGGGCGATGTGTCACGCCCCACGTAACTACGCCGACGCTAGCGGCGAATAATACGGCCAAGGTCTTACTCATTTCGTTTTTCTCCTTTCTCTTTCCGGAAAGCTCACTAAAGCGCCAATCCGCTAGTTGCGGGCGTTCACTACCTTAGGCGTCGAAAGGTAACCCTTTACGCCGTCTTTCGTCACTTCGTTCACGACAATCTCGTAGGGCTGGCGCGCCTTCGAGGCGACGTAGAACTGCACCGGTTCGTTCGAGGTTTTGTCCTTCTTCTCGATCGATTTGTCGTCGGCGATGACGGTCATGGTGTAGCGCGACTTCTTGGCGTCGGTCTTCGCGAGGCGCAGTTGAATGTCGCCCACGCGTTGCGGATTTCCCTTCTTAGCCAGCGTGAACTCGTAGATGTTGCGGTCGCCCAATTCTCGAAGCGCTTGAATCTCCTTGGAATTCGTCGCGATTAAGCCGCTCATCACGCCGAGATCGCCCCGCGTCTGCTGCATTTCGGCCAGCGTCTTATCCAGGGTCGACTTCACTTCGCCAACCTGACTCTGCACCGCGCCGACTTCCGTACCGACGCTCGCGATCTTCGCATTCGCCGTCTCGGTCTCCGTGCGGAGCTTGGTGAACTCCTCGTTCAATTTCGCGGCTTCGGCTTCCGCCCGTTCCAGTTGCTTCTTTTCAACCTCCGCAACCAGTTTCGACGCCTGACGTCGTGCCGCGACTTGCGCCGCGGTTAGCGACTGTTTCGTGCTCGAAGTCGTCGCTTCCACATCTTCCCGAAGCGCGGCGATGCGATTGCGGATATCGGCGTCGCTCGCGGTGTTCTCGGCGCTGCTTTGCAGCACGATCTTCCGCTGCGCGGCGAGTTCGGATCGCAGATCTTGAGTCTGCGAGTGTTGATAGAGTCCGAATCCGCCGACAACGGCGAGACCCGCTCCCAGAATCGGCGTCCAGATCGAGCGGCCGTTCGAGCCGCGATCGTCGTTTTCATAAGGCGTGTTGGTGTGTCCCATCGGTTCCATTTGTGAACCCTCCCGCGCTAGTAGGAGGCATCCGCGATGCCAAAGCCTTCCGCCATAAAAATCAATCGCTTACGGACAGCGCAAGCGGCAAATCTTTCCGGGCGATACGATGGACGCTCGATGACCCGGCAACAATTTCTGGCCGCTCCGGCCCTGGCGGCTCCGGCGATACTTGCGGCGCAAGCCCCCGCGCGCCGCCCTCGCAACGTGTTGTTTCTGATGTCGGACCAACACCGGCCTTCGGCGTTAGGCGTGCGCGGCGATCCATGGGCCGAGACGCCGGCGTTGGACGGCCTGGCGCGTGAGGGCGTGCGCTTCGACAATGCCTACTGCCCCTACCCGGTCTGCACGCCGTCGCGCGCTTCGACGCTCACTGGCACCTACGCGCACACGCATCGCGTTTATAACAACGCGACGCCTTGGCCCTGGGAGGTCAAGACGATGGCGCACCACTTCGGGCGGCAAGGTTACGTTACGGGACTGATCGGCAAAATGCACTTCGTCGACGCGCAAACGCATGGGTTCGACTATCGCCTCGACTTTAACGATTGGTACCAATACCTGGGACCGAAGACGAAGCTTTACGCCGACGAGCTATCGCGTCCGAATTCGGGCTCCGGTATGCCGCAAATCGACGACCTCTGGCGAGACGCTGGCGACCCTTGGAAGGGCGTTCGCACGCCCGACGATCGCGAAGGATTCGTGCACGTGGGCCGCGCGTCGAAGATCGCCGAGGAGGATCATTTCGAGAGTTTCGTGGCGCGCGAGAGCGTCCGGTTTCTGCGCAAATTCGCAGGCAAGCATCCGTTCTTTCTGATTTCGAGCTATCTCAAGCCGCACGACCCGTTCATGCCGCCCGCGAGATTCGCCGCCAAGTTCGATGCGTCGAAAATGCCGTTGCCCGCAACGTTCCGGCGATTGGCAGCGGGGTCGCCCGATGCGGACAGGGTTCCGCGCGTGATTCGCGACCTGGCGCAGCGTCACGGACCTTCGCCCGAAGTGCGTAGCGAAGCGGGCGCGCGGCAGCGGATCGCCATGTACTACGCGAATCTCGCGTATCTCGACAGCGTGCTCGCCGGCGTGCTAACCGCCCTGCGCGAACTAAATCTCGAAAACGACACGCTCGTCGTTTACTCGTCCGATCACGGCGAGATGCTCGGCGAGCATGGGTTGTGGCAGAAAAGCCTGTTCTACGAGCCTTCTTGCGGCGTGCCGCTGATCTTCCGCGCGCCGGGATTTACGGCGGCGGGTCAAGTGTGCCGCGCGCCGGCCGGCCAAGTGGGATTGGCGGCGACACTGCTCGATGCCTGCGGGCTCGACGTTCCCGCAGGACTCGACGAGCCGTCGTTCGCGGCGTGGCTGCGCGAGCCTTCCCGCCCGGCAACGCGGCCCGTCTTCGCGGAATACGCGCTTGGAACCAAGCAGGCGCGCGCGATGATCCGCGACGGCGATTGGAAGTACAACCACTGGGCGAACGACTTGCCGGAGTTGTACAACTTGCGCGACGATCCCGGCGAGGTTCGGAATCTGGCGCTGGAGGCGGCGCACCAGGCTACGTTGGAACGGCTGCGCGAGCGCCTGCTCGCCTGGCACGCCCCGGCTTAAACCTTAACCATGCGCCCGGTTTTCGCCGCTTCCCGCGCGGCGTAGGCCGCTTCGCTCGCCGCCCAGATCTCCTCATGTGGGAGCGTCGCTGGGCCGTTGTTGTACACCCAGTTCAGATAATCGACGAAGAGCGATCGCGCGGGCGGTAACGCCACCGCATGCGGCGCTTGGTCGAGCGTCATCAGCGTCACGTTCGACTGCGCTTGATACTCGACCACGCCCTTCGTGCCCGCGATCCGCAGCCGGTCGTCGTCGTGCGACGGCGCTTTTCCGGGACGCAGATAGTCGCAATTGAGCGTCGCGGTACCGCCATTGTCGAGCTTGAAGACGATGGACGCCGTGTTTTCGCGCACGCCCAACTCCGGCCATCCGATTCGCGATTGGAACGCCGCGCACTCGACAAAGCGGCGGCGGCTCGCGAACAGCATGTTGTCGATCATGTGGATGCCGACCCAGGGAATCGTGCCCGAATAACTGGACTCGCGGTTCTTCCAGAGCGACTCGGGACCGGGCTTATACGACTTCTGGCCCTGAATTTGCGCCACCTCGCCGATCGCCCCGGATTCGACCACCGCGCGCATCGCGAGAAAGTGCGGCCGGTAACGAGTGTTAAAGATAATCCCCAGCTTGATTCCCGATTCCGTTACCGCGCGTTTCACTTTGTCGTAGTCCGCCCGATGGATCGCGAGCGGTTTTTCCGCCACCACGTGCATTTTGCGCGACACGCATTCGAGGATGGCCCTAGCGCGGTCGCCGTCGTGCGTGGTGACGCCGACCACGTCCGGTTTCTCGCGGTCGAGCATCTGGCGATAGTCCGTGTAATGCTTCGCGCCGCCGAACTTGCCGGGCTCATCCGCCGCATAAGCCGCGAGTTCGACGTCCGGCAGGTCTTTCAACGGCGTCACGAACTCATTTGTATGCCCATCAAGCCCGACGATCGCGAGCCGCACTTTGCGCGGCAGACGCACCGCCATCGCCGCCCCCAGCATTTGCCGCCGTGTCATGCTCTGGATTATGTCACTGGCGGCGCTTGCGCTCGGTATGGTCATGTCCGCGGATCCAAAGGTCTACATCACTCTCTGGTTCGACACCGAGGACTACATCACGCCCGCCGACGACGAGGCGTGCTTACGCCTGGCGAAGGACCTTACCGCGCGCGGCGTACAAGCGACGTTCAAGATCGTCGGCGAGAAAGCGCGCGTACTGGAACAACGCAAGCGCCGCGACGCGATCGCCGCGCTGAAGCGGCACGATATCGCGTATCACTCGGACAACCACTCGATTCCGCCGACGCCGGCGGTATACCTGCGGAAGCTCGGCATGGTCGAAGGCGCGGAGGAATTTCTGCGGCGGGAAGGTCCGGGCGCGCGCGACACAATGCGGATTTTCGGAGTGAAGTCGCTCTCGACCTACGGCCAGCCCGGATCGTCGTGGGGACCGCAATCGCACGCCGCGTTGCGCAAGCTCGGCATTCCGAGCTATGTGGACGAGGGGCGGCACGTCGGTCTCGACAATCAACCGTTTTGGTACGGCGGTTTGTTCTGGGTGTTCAATCTAGGGCCGAACTCGATCCGCGTGGACATCGAAGACGAATCGAAGCTCGCCGCCACCGTCGCGCGCGCCGAGGAACGCGTTCGCGCGCTCCAAGCGAAGGGCGGGGGCGTACTGCACTTCTGGTATCACCCGAACGAGTTCGTGACGACGGAGTTCTGGGATGGCGTGAATTTCTCGCGCGGAGCCAGCCCGCCGCGCGAGGCGTGGAAGCCCGCGAAGCTCCGCACGCCCGAGAGTTCCGAACGCGCGTACCGCATATTCAACTCGTATATCGACCGGCTGAAAGCCATCCCTGGAACCGAGTTCGCGAGCGTCGCGCAACTCATGCCGAAGTATGCGAGCGCCGCTCCGCCACCCATCGACGCGGAGCGCGCGAAGGCTTTTCTGCGCGAATCGATCGACCATCGCGGCGATTGGTCGGCGGCGGAATTGCTGGCCGCCGCGCTTGGCCTACCGGGAGAAACCATGGCCCCCACGGCTAAGCGCGAGTCCACCTATCACGGCACGGCGCTGTCTCCCGCACAACTCGAAACCGCCGCTGCGCAAGCCCGCCGCGTCATCCGCGAAACGCGCGCCCTGCCCGTCGAAGTGTGGATCGATAGCGAGACGCTCTCCATCGGCGATTTCGCGGCCACGTTCGCGCATGGCGACGGACGCGTGCATCGCGGCGCGCTCGCGTTCGAAAAGTACATCGCCACCGACGCTTGCCGAAACTTCAACTGGGTGATCCACCCCGAAGGATTCTGCGCCCCGGAGCTTTACGAACTCGCGCGCGTGGAAGCGTGGACGATCAAACCCGCGAAGTTGAAGAAGTGAGCGGTGTGATTTGATAAAACGATGCATACGCGCAGGCTTGCGTGTTTCCTTCTGGGGTTATGGATCGGCGGATCGATTTTCATGGGCACGGTGGCGGTTTTCAGTTTCCGCTCCGTGGACCGAATGCTCGACGAGCCGTTGAGCTATTCGAGTTCGGCGCAGGCTCGCGAGATGATCGCGAGGCTCGGCGGCACCGCCGACGCGGGCATGTTCCTGCGTCATCATTCCGCGGAATTGAATCGGACGCTCTTCGAGATCTGGGGCTGGACTCAACTCGTTCTCGGCTTCTTGCTGCTCCTCGGCCTGATCTTCGGCTCCGGCGGCAGCAAACCGTCGATGGCGCTCGCCGCCCTAATGCTGATCCTGACCGCCGCCGCGCACTTCTTCGTTATGCCGCCCATCGTGGGCTTGGGGCGGGAAGTGGATTTCGTGCCGCGCGACGCCGCGAGTCCTATTCGCACCCAGTTGTCGGCGTGGCACAGCACTTACTCGACGCTCGAAGGGATCAAGTTGGCGCTCGGGTGCGGGCTGGCGTTTATGCTCGTCGTGTCGTCGCACCGCCGGCGCTCGAACGGCGAGGATTAGCTTCGAACTTCGCGGGTTCGCAAGACGTCCTCGATCATCGAGAACAGTTCGTCGCGGGTGACTTCGATTTTCTGGCTGCGGTGGTAGCCGTTGCGATCCTCGGCCACCGCCGGATGCCCCGGCTCCATCCGCGAGTGCGAGCTGACGCCATAGCGTTCCCGGGATTCGAAGAGCTTCTCCACTTCGCGGCGCGGCAACGGTTTCGGGCCGCCGAGCAACTCCGCCACCAGCGTAATGCGCGCGAAATGCTCCATCGTCTCCATCTTGAAGAAGGCGTCCCATACGTCGCATCCATAGCAGACCGCGCCGTGATTCTCCATCAGCAGCGCGTCGTACTTCGGAATCAACGGCATCATCCCAGCGGTTAGCGCTTTCGTACCCGGCAATCCATAATCGGCGAGCGGAACGGAGCCCAAGCCGATCACCACTTCGGGCAGCAGCGCGATGTTCAGGGGACGTCCGGCGGCGGCGAATCCGGTCGACACCGGCGGATGCGCGTGGACCACGCTGCGAATGTCGGGGCGCAGACTGTAAATCGTTAAGTGCATCGCGATCTCGCTGGTGCGCTCGCGATGTCCTTCGACTTTGTTCCCCGCCATGTCCACGATAATCATGTCCTCGGGCGCCATCATGCCTTTGGACGTTTTCGTCGGCGTGCAGAGAATCCGGTCTTCGTCGAGACGGATCGATATGTTTCCGTCGTTGGCCGCCACCCAACCTTTCTGGTAGACCAAGCGGCCGATTTCCACGATGTCGCGGCGGAGATCGTCGATGGTTTTGGGGACCGTCACCGGCATTCGCCCTGATTGTAGCAGTTGAGGTAACACCGATTCGAGGCCGCTAAAATGGAGAATTGGAAGCCTCCAGAACCTGTCCGAACTGCCGGGCGCTGATTAGCCGCGCGGATCGCGTTTGCCCCTACTGCGAGTTTCAACTGGAAGCGCCGCGCGCCGCCGGACCGGTCCGGGAATGGAGGCGCGGCGACGAACCCATCGCCGGACTGATTCCGCCGCAGCAATTCTGCACGTCGCTCCTCTTGTTCGTAAACGTCGCGTTGTTTATCGCGTCCAGCTTGACCGAAGTGGGCCGCAATCTGGTGGAGGCGGGCGCGAGCTTCGGCCCGGCGATTTTCACGGGCAAGCAGTATTGGCGATTACTCACCGCTGGATTCTTCCACGGCGGGGTGATGCACATTTTGATGAACAGTTGGGGGTTGTTCAGTCTGGGCGCGCAAGTGGAGACGCTCTACGGCGCGCGCAAGTTCGTGGTGTTCTATTTCGTTTCCACGGTGACCGGATTTTTCGTCAGCGCCAAGTTGCTCAACGGCGTTTCCGTCGGCGCGTCCGCCGGACTCTTCGGATTGCTGGGCGTGATGCTCGCTGTGGCGGTGATCGATCGTTCGGCCGTCGGCGGTTATCTGCGGGCGCAGTACGGACAATACGTGATCTTCGCCATCGTTACGAGTTTCATTCCCGGCATCGATTGGGCGGCGCACCTGGGCGGCTTCGCCGGTGGATTCGCTTGCGCCTACTTCGCCGGGCATCCGGCGAAATGGGGTCCGGAGAATGGGGCGTTTTGGAACATTCTGGCGGGAGTTTGTCTGGCGCTTACGGTGGGGGCTTTCGCCATGATGCTGCGCTATTTCGCCCTGCTGCGCTAGAAGAACACGCGCAGAAAGAAGCCGAGCACCGGCTCGATCGCCCGCCAGATCACGCTCGACAAGGCGAAGATCGCCAGAGGCATGAAAATTCCGAAGCGCGTGCGGAGATCGAGAAACCAAGCCGCGCGCTCCTCCGGCACTACCAGCAGCAGTGCCGAAAACCCATCGAGCGGCGGGACCGGTAGCAAGTTAAACGTCCCAAGCAGGATGTTCTCGAAAAAGAAAATACTGAGCAGCGCCGCGAGGCCTTCCAGAAGTTCGTTCGAGCTCCCGGCAAGTTGGAAGAGCGTGCGTTCTTCGGGAATAACGAAAACTCCGGCGGCCAATCCCAGCCGCAGTAGCAGCGCCGCCGCAATGGCGATGGCGAAATTCGCCGCCGGTCCCGCGAGCGCCATCAGCGCCGCTCGCTTCGGATAATTAACCGCCCATCGAGGATCGTAGGGCGCGCTGCCGAACCCCAGCATGTTCAAGCTGCCTGTCGAGACGCTGGTGATGAGCGACAACAGCGGCAGGATCAGTAACCCGAATGGTTCTTGCCGGATGTGCGGAGCGGGGTTCAACGTTAGTTGGCCGTTGTGATAGGCCGTGGAATCGCCACCCATTTTCGCCGCCCACGCGTGCGCCGATTCGTGGCAGACCGTCGAGAAGACGAACGCCACGCAGAAGAACAGCATCGTCCCGGCGATGTCCATGGCGGTGGTGGCGTCTCCGGCGATTAGCGGTTCACGAAACCGCGCGCGGTTTCCTTGCCGTCGCGAAAGATGGCGTACTGCGCGGCGCTGGGCGTTTGCCCGACCAGACGCGCCGTTTCGAGCGGAGCGTTGCCCGCCGTCACCGACACCATCAAAAACGGATCGAGCGGATGAACGGCGGCGAACATCAGGCCCTCGTATTCGGACCCGTAAGTCTTGCCCGCGATTGTGAACGCCGCGCCCGAATAATCGAGTGCTAGCTTTGCGGCCCACGCGGCGAGCGCCGAGTTCGTCTCCGGACGCCCGATAAAGATCACGTTGCGCTTCGCGAGTTCGCTATCTTCGGCTTCGAAATCGGCGACGACTGGAATGCGCTGCTCTCGGAATCCAAGGAAGCGGCGCTGCAGTTCTTCCGCCGCGTAACGGTTCGCGCCCGCCTCGGCCAGTGTCCCGAAGACAATGATCGCGTTGTCGGCGCGCGTGGGCAATTGGTTCAAGTGCACCGACGGCGCTCCGGGCGCGGGTGCGGTGAGCTTTGCGTTCATCGCCTTTTCGAACTCGGCCACCGACACGCGTTTCGTCTTGTTCGCCGCGTGGAAATCCTTGATCGAGGCGAAGAACTTTTCGTCGCCCAACTCGCGGCGCATGGCGTCGAGAGCCAACGCCCCCCGCGCCGCCCGCCGCACGCCTTCGGAACGCGACATGGTGAGGTCGGCGCGATAAGCGCTCAATTCACGCTCGAAATCTTTCGACGACAAAGCTGTGTGAAATGCCGCGAGTCCCGCCGTTAGCCACTCGTCGGATTCTGAGGCGGGCAGCACCCAACCGGTCCACGCCTTCGATGCGTAACTCACCGGTTTCGGGGCGTCGTCTTTGGTGGGCTTGGCTTCGAGGCGCGCCTTTTCGACGCTCGCCAGAATTTCGCGGAACTTCTCGGATGGTTGCGCGGAGATCAAACGATAACCGCCGTCGTAGATCCCATTGTTACCCGAGTAGATCGACTTGTGGCGGCCCGGTTCCCACTCGCGTTCGTTCGGCTTGCCGAAATCGGCCCACACCATCATGCGCCTTGCCATGTCCGAGTTCAGAACCTTGGCGTCCATCGTCGAAGCCGAAACCAGGGGCGCGGTGCGGAACGCGAGGAACCCGAAACCCTCATCGATCTTGCCCTTGTGCGCGTGGTACAACTCCAGCCACTTCTCGTCGCGAATCGCGGGCGTGTACGGAACATGCGCCGGAGCCTTATCGGGATCGGCGAACAGTTCGAGCCGAACGTCGATGTCCTTCGCGTTGTTATTGCCCCAGTAGAAGCCCTCGGTGCCGCGGAACCACTCGTTCTTCGAACTTCGCCACAACCTGGTCTTCGTCGTGCCGAGTTCGAACATCGCGATCTCGTCGGTCTTCGCGTCGCCGATCAGCCACTCGTTCGTATAGAGGCCGTTGTTCTTCGTCGAAAAGTGCTTCACCACGTCGTCGATCGATTCCGAGTATTGGATCGCCCGGCGCGCGCGATACGCCACCGAAGTGCCTTCGCCATGGAACGGCGTCTGGGCGATCGTCGTCTCGGTGATCACGATGCCTGCATCGTTCTGATACCAGTCCGTGCCGCTTTGGATACCGCCGGGATACGCCTGGATCAGCATCCGCCGCCCCTGCGCAGGCGCGATGTCGAGCATGACGTTGGTCTGCTCGGCGAGCGTCAGCGGCCACCACGTCACATGCCCGATCACCATCTTGCCGTCGCGCGTCGCTTTGCCGGTCGCGGCGAACGCGGAGCAACGGTCTGTCACCGGTAAATCGCGCTCCGGGTTGTAGTAGCCCGGCAGCTTGAAAGACAGCCCTTCGAGACCCGTCGGCGCGACGTTCGTCGCAGGAGCGAGCAGGTCGAGCTCGGTGATGACGTTGATCGCGACGATATCGTCGAGATCGACCGCGCGCCCGTCGTATTTCGCCCCGGCGGCTTTCGCGCCTTCGGCGATGCCGCGCATTTCGGTGAGAATCTCTTTGTCGAAGCCGCGCTGGAAAATCGCGCGCGCCATGGTGCGGGCGTTATCCCAACTCTTCATGCGCCCGCGCGAATCGTACATCGCCGCCGCGCGATCGATGTAGCCGGGAATCTCCTTGGCCAGAAGGTAGCCGTGCTGGAAACCGCGCTCGTAGGGTTCGCCTTCGATGTGCAGGTAAATCCAGCCGCCCGTTGGATAGCGATACGCAGGTCCGAACGTGCGCACGGTAGCCGCATGCGGAACGTTCGGCGTGCCCGACACCTCGTCGATCGACACCGAGTCGAACCAGGCGCGGCCGGAGAACGCTCCGCCATAGCCCGCGCTCAGGCGTATGCGGTCGTCGGCTCGAGTGGCGGTGAACTTCAGCGACAGGCGGGTCCAATCGCGCGATCCGCCCAGCGACTGCGAACGAACGTTCCACGGCATCGACGCCATGTTGAGATTCGCGCCGGTCACTACTGCCGAGCGGTCGAGATCGCGCACGCGCAACGCGTCGGTCTTCACCCACGCGCTGACTTCGTAGGTCTTGCCGACGACCAGCTTCACCGGCTGCGAGTAAGCTTCCGTGGCGCTGTCGCCCGAGGGATCGAGGCGCACGGAAACGCTACCGTTGCGCGACACCGCGCGGTCGTCGGCGATGCGGCCCGAACGTACTTCCCACTGATTTCCGGTGAGCAGGTTGGCCGCGCACAGCGGCAGGATTGCGATGGGGAACGCCAAGGCTCGCATAGGCTCAGGGTAGCGCGAGCTGGAGCGCCGCTACCAAAGCAGCTTTAGCGCAAGTTGTAACTGCCGGTTGAACGTGTTGGTCGAAGTCACCACGCCGAATTGCGCGGTGCCGAACACGGTTCCTGGGGACGAATACTCGGCGCGATTCAGCGCGTTGAACGCTTCGGCTCGGAACTGCAATTTCACCGATTCCGCGATGGTCGTCGTCTTGAAGAACGAGATGTCGAAGTTGTTCTTGCCCGCGCTGCGAACGTCGGGCAAGCGGGAGGTGCGCACCAACTCGACGGCCTGCCGCTGCCGGAACGCTGAAGTATTGAACCAGCGCTGGACGGTCTCTTCGCCCGAGCCGAGCTTCGCGCTTACGCCCGTCGATTCCGCGCCGGTGATGGTGAGCGGAATGCCGCTCTGCGCCACGTAAAGCACGTTCAACTGCATTCCCTCCACCAGCCGCCGGGTGAATCCGTTGGCGCCAGACAAGAACTTCTTGCCCGGCCCGAACGGCAGTTCGTAGGCGCTCGACACAACAAAGCGCTGCGGGATGTCGAACTCGTTCAGCTCTTTCGTGAGTTCGGTGTCCTGCTGGTTTAGGAATCGAGTCCGCTCCAACTGCTTGGTGAACGAGTATGCCGCCGTCATCGAAAATCCCTCGGCGAAGCGGCGCGTGGCTTTGATTTGCAGGGCGTCGTAGCGGCTCGATCCCCGCGGAACGGCTTGCGCTTCGATAGACGTGAAGTGCGGATAAGGCCGCAGCAGTTGTCCGCGCGTCACGGTGCGCGCCGCCAAAGGCCCGGAGGTGATGATGCCGAAGAACGGGTTCGTCACGGCGTCGTTTAATGGATTGCGGCCGCTTGAGAAGAACGTCTGCTCCGCCGAAGCGCGGAACTGCTCGGGAATCGGGGCGATCTGTTGATTCACGGGCAGGTCCCGCACTTGCGATCCGGCGTAGCTCAAATCGAAAAGCGTGTTCCATGGCAACTGCCGCTGGATGCCGAACGAGTATTGATGTGCGAACGGCTGACGGCGGTCCGTACTGGTGAACGCGATGCCTTGCCCGACTTGCGTGAGCAATCCCAGCGAAGCGCCCGCCGGAGCGAGCAAGCCTTGCGGAAACGGATTGGTGAGCGAGTTCGCGGGCGTATTGCCGCCGTCGTTCGACGCCACGTACGCCGTCGAAACGCTGAAGCCGTTGCGCGCCTCGCCGGTCTGCGTGCTCGCGCCGTAAAAAATGCCGTAGCCGCCGCGGATCACGGTCTTCGAGTTCAACTGAAACGCCGCGCCGATGCGCGGGGCGACATTATTGCGGTCGATATCGGACAAGGCGCGCGGCACGCCGCCGACCCCGGCAAAGAGCAATCCGCCGGTGACGTTGAAGTTAGCGGGCGCGATCTCGGGGATCGGCGCTTGCGCGTACGCGGCGCGCGCCGCGGCGGCGATGGGGCTCGCGGTCGTCAAGTCGTAGCCGCGGTTCATGCGGTTGTACCGCTCGACGTAAGCGCCTTCCCACTCGTACCGCAGGCCGAGATTCAGGGTCAAACGGTTCGAAACGCGCCAATCGTCGTGGACGAAAAAGCCGTAATAGTTGGTGCGATCCGCCGTCGCGGCGTTGTTCGCAGTGGAGCCGCTCGCGGGCAAGCCCAACAGGAACGAAGCCATGCTGTGACCGAGATTGACGCCCGCCACCTGCGGATTCGGCCCGCGCGTAAACGCCTGATCGAACGCGAACGCTCCCGCCGCGTTCGCGCCCACGCTGCCGACATTCGAGTTCAAGATGCGGTATTCCGCGCCGGTCTTGATCGTGTGCCGCGAAATCGCCTTCGACACGCTGGCACGAAACGTGTGCACGTCTTCGGCCCCTCGGCTCAGTTTATTGGCCGTGCTTAAGCCCGCGATGCCGTTGCCGAACGTGAAAGACGGAATCGCCTGCACGGGAAGTTGGCCGGTGAAGCCGGCGGGGAAACCGAGGCCGGTCATGTCGAAGCCCAGGTTGTCCGATTGCTGGAACGTCGTGAAGCGCGCGAGGCCGTAACGGAAGTTAATCACCGTCGAGGGGTTCAGCGTAAACGTATCGTCGAAGGCGAGGCCGGGAGCCTTGCGCCGATCGATGTCGCCCGAGACGGCGTTCTTGAACGTACCCTGCCGGTCCACGCCGAACTCGCGCCACGAGTACCGGAAAAACACCGCGTGCCGGTCGCTAAACCGGTGATCGAACTTCATCACATAACCGTTGTCGAACACCGGGTCCTTGAACGACAGTTGGAAGTTGTTGGCATTAGTGACCGCGTCGCCCGCCGCGTTCGCATCCGGCCAGAAGGCCGCGACGCGACGCGCGATAGGGCTGATGAGCGAAGCGGGAATTGTGTTGTTCGGGAAAGGATCGCGCACGAACGCCGTGCCCGAGGCGCGAGTGGAGTAGGGATTGTAGACGTTCACCGGCAACACATTCGCGCCGCTGCGGACACGCGTCGCGCTGTAATCGCCCGCCCGTTCGAGCGCCGTCGGCACCGTCGCGACGTTCGCGCGTGGCACACCCTCGCGCGAACCTTCGTAGTTGAAAAACCAGAACGTCTTATTGCGCCCGTCGTACACCTTGGGCAGCAGCACCGGGCCGCCCGCCGAGCCGCCGAACAGGTTGTAGCCGAACTGCGGAATCGTCGCCGCGAAGGGATCGCGCGCGTTCCACACCGAGTTGCGCGTGAAGTTGAACAGCGTGCCGTGGAATTGATTTGTGCCGCTGCGAATGGCGGCGTTGAACACTCCGCCGGTGAACCGGCCGTACTCGGCGTCGTAACTGTTGGTCTGCACCTTGAACTCGCTGGCGGCATCGACGCTCGGCACGTATTGCACTTGGCCGTCGGTACCCGCGTTCGGAATGCCGTCGAGCAGCGACTCGTTCGAACGGAATTGTCCGCCGTTGAATGTAAAGCTCGAGAATCCGCCGTTGCCCGTAGTGCGCAAAAGAGACGTGCCGTTCGCCTGACCGCGCGCGGTGAAATTGACGCCGGGTTCAAGACCCGCCAGCGCGAAAGCGTTGCGGCCGTTCAACGGGAGATCGACCAGCGTACGACCGGTGATGACGCCGCCGCGGCTGGCCGTTGCGGTTTCAAGTAGCGGCGCTTCGCCCGAGACGCTGACGCTCGATTGCACGTCGCCCGGTTCGAGTTGCACGTCGATCTGCGGGCGCGCCTGCACTTCGATGGTGAACGCCTCGCGCACGAACTTCTTGAAGCCCGCAAGTTCGACGGTAAGCGAATAGCGCCCCGGAGCTAATCCTGGAAGCGTGTAGTCGCCCGATTCCGAAGTTTGCGTCGTGGTGACGGCGCCGGTCTCCACATTAGTGGCGGTCACGCGTGCGGTCGCTACCGAGGCGCCGGTGGAGTCCGTAACGCGGCCGACGATCGTGCCGCGGAAATCCTGCGCCCAAGCGACGGTGCACAACGCGAGCAAACAAGCGAGACGATGAAGCATACAAGTATGCTTTCACACCTTAAACGCGCGATCAAACGATGATGTCGTGCATCACGTGGCCGTCGACGTCAGTAAGCCGGAAGTCGCGCCCACTGAACCGGTAGGTAAGCTTCGTGTGGTCGATGCCGAGCAAATGAAGGATGGTGGCGTGAACGTCGTGGACATGCGTCGGCTTGTCCACGGCTTTGAACCCGAAATCGTCGGTAGCGCCGCGAATCGTGCCGCCTTTCACCGCGCCGCCCGCCAGCCACATCGTGAAGCCGTGCGGATTGTGATCGCGGCCCTTCTTCACCGCGCCGCCTCCGCCACCCACCTCGCGCACTGGCGTGCGTCCGAATTCCGATCCGCAAACCACCAGTGTGTCCTTCCAAAGCCCGCGCTGTTTTAGATCTTTGATCACGGCGGCGAACGGTTGATCGGACGCCTTAGCGTTAACCTTGTGCGCCATGATGTCGCCGTGCGCGTCCCAAGGGTCGCCCGACGAGTAGTACACCTGCACCATCCGCACGCCCTTTTCGACGAGGCGCACCGCTTGCAGACAGCCGCGCGCCGTCGTGCCTTCGCCGTATAGGTCGAGCACGGCTTGCGATTCCTTGCGCACGTCGAACACTTCCGGAGCCTCGGTCTGCATCCGGTACGCCACTTCCATCGATTGCAAGACCGCTTCCACGCGAGCGTCCTCGCCCACGCGCGCCTTCTGCATCGCTTCGAGCTTCTGGAGTAAGTCGAGCTCGCGCCGCTGCTCGATCAACTCGAACTTCGGGTTGTTGACGTAACTGACGAGCTTCTTCGGGTCGAAAGCTTTTTCCACCTTCACCGGCTTCGGCTTGGGTTTCCCGTCCTTGTCCTTCTCTTCCTTCGCTTCCTCTTTGGGCTCCTCCATTTCCATGCCCATTCCCTCTTGGCCGGGCGGGGTTTGGATACGGCTCGAAATGAATGTGCCTTGATTGATGGCGGGGAGAAACCCGTTACTCCATAGCGGCGAACCGACCGTCGTCGGCATCGTCGGACAGAGCACCACGAAGCCCGGTAGATTTTTGTTCTCCGTGCCGAGACCGTAGGTTAGCCAAGCGCCGACCGACGGGCGCCCCGCCTGATTCGCGCCCGTGTTCATCATTAGGCACGCGGGTTCGTGATTCGGAATCTCGGTGTAGACAGAACGCAGCCAGCAGATATCGTCGGCCACTTCCCCGAGCTTCGGCCAAAGCTCGCTCAGATCCATCCCGCACTGGCCGTACTTCTTGAACGTGAAGGGCGACTTCATCAGTTCGCCCGTCCGCCGCTCCGTCTTGATCGATCCGCCGGGCATCGGCTGGCCGTCGTACTTGTCGAGCGCCGGCTTCGGATCGAAACTGTCGATGGCCGAGCAGCCGCCATTCATAAACAGGAAAATCACGCGCTTCACACGCTGCGGATGATCGAGCTTGTGAGCGCCGGTGACTCCTCCGTCCGGGGTGAGCACTCCACCCGCGCGGGCCACGGATTCGCCCAGCATTTGCGCGAACGCCATCATGCCGAACCCATTGCCCATGCGGCGCAGAGCTTCCCGGCGAGTAGTTGGATTAGGCGACTTATGCGACATGTTTCGACTTTCGATCTAGTTGACGAACAGAAACTCGCTCGAACTGAGCAAGATTTTCGCGTAACGGCCCCAGGCCGTCGCTTCGTACTTCAACTCGGGTACCGCGGGACCGCCGGGCCGCCGCCCACCTGGGCCGCCAAACCCGGGGAGTCCGGCCATCATGCCCATCCCCATCGCTCCGGCATCGCCCATCGCGGCGGCGTTTGCGCCAACCGCTTCGTCGGGCATCGGCGGCATGGCGGAATCCGCTTCCGGTTTCGCGGCGGCTCCTGGGGCTCCAGCTGGAACTCCGCCCGGCGCGCCTTTCGGCGCAGCGCTCAACTCGGTGGGGGGGACGCCACTTGGCGGACCGTTGGGAGGACCGCCGGGACCGCCCGGCCTACGACGCATCCCCGGACCGGTCTTGTCTTTCTCCTCGGCTTCCTTTTTCTTTCGCTCCTCGTACTCGCGTAGCGGTTCCTCTTTCAGATACTGCACGCCGAGAGCGATCTCCTGCTCCGTAGCGTCGCGGCCGTAGACCAGCTTGTACGCCTTGCGAATCCGCTCGCGATTGTTCGCCTCGCCCGCCACTCGTTTCGCGAGTTCCTCGGCTTGGAGTTGCATGAAGTCGCTATTCATTAGGAATAGGCGCTGCGCCGGAACCGTCGTCACGAAGCGCTTTTCCGCGCTCATGTGCGGGCTCGGAAAATCGAACAGCATCAAGTACTCGTCGGGCTTGTAGCGGCTGACTTTTCCATACACTGTGCGGCGCTTCAACCCCGGCGTCAGGTCCTGCGACGGTCCGCCTAGCGCGTTGTCCAAATTGCCCGAAACCAGCAATACCGAATCGCGCAGTTGTTCCGCGTCCAGCCGCTTGCGGTCCGCCCGCCAGTAGAGCCGGTTACCCGAGTCCTTCGCGAACGCCACCGGATCGTTGTCGGTCGAAAGCTGATACACGGAGCTGAGCATGATTTCGCGGTGCAGCTTCTTGAACGACATTCCGTTCTTCCGGAAATTCGACGCCAGATAGTCGAGCAGTTCGGGATTGGTGGGCCGCTCGCCCGTCATGCCGAAGTTGCTGGGCGTATCGACGATCCCCGTGCCGAAGTGGTTCTTCCATACTCGATTGACGATCACGCGCATCGTCACCGGCTGCTTCAGGACCGTCTCGGCAAGTTCCAATCGCCCGCTGCCCTTTGTGAACTTCTCCGGTTCGCCGGGCGAGAGCACGGTCAGAAAATGGCGCGGAATTTCGGGACCCACGGGATTCATTGGGTCGCCCCGAAACGCCAGTTGGATATCCGCCGGTTTTTCCGCGTCCTTGACGCCGTGGATGAACGGATACCGCGCTTCGAGTTGCTTCTTCAGAGCGTCGATCCCCGCTTGGATCGACTTGATCTTCGCCTGCGCTTCGTGGCCCGAACGGGATTCAAGCCCCCAGCCGCGGAACAGCAGCACGCCGGGATTCCCCATGCGGAAGCCCATCGCCATCATCGCGTTCGGATCGTCGGCGTCGCGCAACTCGCGCTGGAAAATCTCGGTCCAGAAGTTGCTTTGCTCTTCCGGCAGATTCTTCAACTGCAGCCACGATCCCGGATTGAAATCCTTGAACGACGTAAAGTTGCTCGGCTTGTCGGTGCGTTTTTTGGGTTTCGTCCCTTCGAGATCTTTCGCGAAGATGACCTTGTTTTCCTGATCGATCTCGTTCTTCTCGAGCATCGCCGCCACGACGTCTTCCTGGAACTTGTCGGCGAGCTTCTTCGCTTCGGGCATCGTCGACATCGGCTTTTTCATCATGGCTTGCCACGCGTCTTTGTACTTGTACTTCGTGGTCGGCTTGGCCATGTACTTTACCCAGCGATCCATCAATTCGTAGTCGAGCTTTCGCGCCTCGACCACCTGATCCATGGGCTTCTTCTGCGGACCCGACACTTCCCACACACCTTGCAAATAGTTCGAGGTTTGGAACGCCAGCGCGCGCGATAGGTCGTTCGACAGGCTCTGATTGACTTCCGACAGGATTTTCTGCTCGCGCTCCATGTCCTCTTCGAGCTTCAGATACTCCTCGACGACCTTCTTCGGGGCGTTCGGATACTCCTCGTAAATCGTGTTGTAAAAGACCCCGGCCAGCGAATAGTAATCGGTCTGCGGAATCGGATCGTATTTATGATCGTGGCAGCGCGCGCACGCGACGGTCAGCCCCATCAAGCCGCGGGTGACGACGTCCACGCGGTCGTGCCGCTCGTCCGCGCGCGTGATCTCGAACCCGCCGTTGTCGTAATACCAAGGGCCGAGACCTAGAAATCCGGTCGCGGGCAGCGTCTTGAAGCGCTTCTTCTCGTCCATCAGATCGCCCGCCAACTGCGCCTTCACGAACTCGTCGTACGGGAGGTCGTCGTTCACCGCGTTGATTACCCAATCGCGATAGGCGAAGGCGTTCGGATACGGCCGGTAACCGCGCGGAAACGGATTCAAGCTGCGATAGTCGTCCTCGCCGTATCGGGCTACGTCGAGCCAGTGCCTTCCCCACCGCTCGCCGTAATGCGGAGAGGCGAGCAGCCAGTCCACCACTTTGGCGAACGCTTCGGGGGACTGGTCTTTTTCGAACGCCTCGATCTCCTCGAACGTCGGCGGCAGGCCCGTCAAATCGAGCGACGCGCGCCGGATCAGATCGCGCTTTGAGGCGAACTTTACCGGCTTAATCCCTTCCTTTTCGAGCTTCGCGAGCACGAACCGGTCGATCGCCGTGCGCGCCCACTTCGCGTCCTTCACCGTAGGCGGCGCGGGTTCGGCGAGCGGCTGGAACGACCAGAACTTCCGCATCTCGGGGAGAATGACGAACTTGCCGTCCGCGCCCTTGGCCGTGGCGACGGCGGCCGTTTTGGGCCACACGGCGCCCGCTTTCACCCACGCGGTCAGGTCGGCGATTTGATCGTCCTTAAGCTTGCCGCCCATCGGCATATTCATGGACTTTTCGCCCTGATGCTTGACGGCCTGGATTAGCGTGCTTTTTTCGGGATCGCCCGGCGCGATCGACGGTCCGCGTTTGCCGCCCTTCATCATCGCGTCGGCGCTATCGAGCCTTAGGCCGCCCATCGCGGTATTGGTGTGACAGCCAAAGCAATTATTGGCGAGAATCGGACGAATCTTAGTCTCGAAGAATTCGGGGGACGCGGCGGGATCGGACTGCGCGTTCAGCGCTACTCCCGCCAGAATTGGAGCGAAAATTCGCAATGTGCCGGACATCGAATTCCTCGTCTTATATCTGTCAGGCGGCGGGGCCCAAGTCGCTACACGGACTCTTCAAAGTTTACTACTTTCCTATTCGGCCAAGGTAGCTACGATGCGCTTCGGATCGAGCTTCCACACCGTTCCTTTAGCTTGATTCGCCAGCCAAACCGCGCCGCCGCCCGCCTGAATCGCACCGCCGCCGTCGCCATAAAACTGCTGCACCACTTTGTCGGTGGAGGGGGCGATTCGCGAAATCGGAAACCCGGGTGCGGTTACCCAAATCGAGCCTTCTCCGAAGGCGATGTTGCCTTCCGCTCCGGGAATGCCCAAGTCGATCGTGACCGTGACCTTATCCGTCTTGGGATCGATCCGCGCCACCTTCCCTTCGGCTTTGCAGAGCACCCAAACGGAGCCTTCGCCGAACGCCGCCGACACCGGTTGCGACGACGTTTCGATCCGCTTCGCGACCAGGTTGGTCTTGGGGTCGATCCGCAAAATCTTGCTTTCCTTGGGGCACGTTACCCACAGCGACTGTTCGGCGAACAGGATGCTGGAGCACGCCTCGGGCAGCCGTACTTCGGCGACGATCGTGTTTGTATCCGGATCGATCCGTGCGAGCGTCGTTTTCGCGTCGGCTAATAACCACACGCTATCGGCCGTCGTGGCGACGGCGGGCAGCGCCACCGGAGCGCCCGCGTCCAACTTCGCCGTCACTTTCCCCGATTTCGTCTCGATCCTCGACAGCGTGCCCGCGCCGCAACTCGGAGACCAAACGCTTTGGAACGCGATCGCGAGTCCGCCGCACGGTTTGTCGAAGCCTTTCCAAGCCTCGTCTTCCTTGTTCGTACGCGCGTTGATGCGTGCGATCAGGCCCTGCGGCTCGTTCGGGATCAGTACCCGTTCGCCGAATGCGAACCAGCCCGGTTTGCCCGGCGCGGCGAACTCCGCTTCGGCTTTCAGATTCGCGAACGGAATCTGCACGCCGGGCGTTTTCACGCCGTTTTTCGGGAGTATCGGCCCCGTGGGTTTCTTCTGCGAGTAGGCGGCGCCAACCAGAAGCGCCGCCGCCAGGAATCTAAATCGCATCTCTAGAATTCATACCGCAGCACGAACTGCATCACTCGAGCGTCCGCCGCGCCGGTGATCTGTCCGAACGTCGTCGGATTCGCGAGCGTCAGAGACGAAGGATTATTCCAGTTCACCGTGTTGAACGCGTTGAACGCCTCCGCGCGGAACTGAACGCTGTGCCCTTCGAACGGCAGCGTGAACCGCTTGCCGAGCGCCAGATCGAAGTTCAGCGACCGCGGCCCGCGAATCAGATTGCGCGCGCCTACTGTACCCGGATACTGGCCGAAGAAGGCCTTCGACGAGTCCACCGTCTTCGCGAAGATGCCCGGCTGCCCGATGTCGCTGAAGCCAACGCTGGTTTCGGGTAACGTCGCACCCGGCCGGAGAATCGCGATCGACGAACTCAGGTAGTTGGTTGGATAAATTCCACCCGTGGTGATGGTCAGAGGCAGTCCGGAACGGAAGCGCGTCAGCATCGAAATCTGCCAGCCGCCGATGAATTGATTCGCCCAGCCGGGGATGTTATTCAGCAGCGCTTTTCCCTTGCCAAAGGGCAGTTCCGTCACCGTGTTCGCCGTGATGTTGTGGCGAATGTCGAAATCGGAGAGCGATCGAGATGCGTTCGGGTTAAACGTGTCCTGGATGGTCGATGCCGTCGATCCCGTGCCGCCGGTTTCCGTACCCGAGGCGATGTCCATCGACTTCGAGAACGTGTAGTTGAAATCGAAGCCCCAACCGTTGGTCACCGGACGCCGCAGCACCAGTTCGCCGCCGTGGAACGCCGGATTGCTCGCGTTCACCCACGTCAGCATCCCCGCGTTCTGCTTGGCGAAAAACGTGTTGCAGCCGAACACACTCAGGCATTGGCCGTTCGATTGGCGCACACGGTCGAAATCGTGCAGTGCGTCGAGATCGCTACCCGCGTAAGTGCCGTAGATCGTGTAGAAGTAGTTCGCCGTCGCGCTCGCGCCCGCCGTGCGAGTGCCTACCGCGCTGCCCGCCGCCGCCGGGAACATGTTTTCGAAATAGGCGATTTTCGGAAGGATGTTCGGATTGGCGCGCACCTGCGCGGGAGTGATTCCGCTCTCGTATAGATCGCGCAACTGCCCGGAGGCTTGCGTCCAGGTCAATCCCGACTTCGGATCCTTCAACTGGGTGAGCGGCTGAAAGTAATCCTGCCGCAGTAACCCTTTGCGCGAGAGCCGGCCGATGTAGCCTAGCTCGATCGTCATCTTGCCTGGCAAGGGCCGCGCGTAGTTGAAATTCAAGATCATCGAGTAAGGCGCGACTAAGTTCGGATTCACCGCCGAGTAGCTGCCGAACCCGCCCGCCACAGTCGGCGGCGTGAATGGAAATCCGCCTTGCGGAGCCGCCGGTAGCGCAGGCAGCGAACTGCCCGAGTACCGGAACGAATCCGTAAAGTCGGTGTTCGACGGTTGCGTGACAGAAGTCGCCAAACCGGGCGAACCGGACGCCGCGAAACTGGTGGCCATCGAACTGCCGTAACGGTCGTACATCATCGCCGCTCCGGCGCGCAGAACGCTGCCCTTGCCGAACATCCGGCCCCAAAAGTTGTCGCTCTCGGGAGCCCACGCAAGCGACAGCCGAGGCGCGAAATTATTGTTGTCGCGCCGGTAGAATCCAACCCCGTCGCGCGTCGGTCCCGACAGGGCGAATGTCAGCGCGGAGTTCGGCATCGCATTGCCGGGGATTCCCGCCTGCGACGCCGCGATCCGTTCGGCGAAGTAAACGTCTACCCCCGTCGTGGGCGCAACCTGCACGCCGTTCTTTTCGTAAGGCACTTGATACAGGCCGTAACGCAATCCCGCGGTCACCGTCAGATCCTTGCGAACCTTCCAGACGTCCTGCACATAGAACTCGTATTCTTCGTTACCGAAGCTGCGAACCACGGGCTGCCCGAACGGCGTCGCCGTACCATCGGTCCGGTACTGATACGTTCCCGAGTAGTTGTTGATGATCCCGAACATCGTGCCGAAGGCATTGGTCGTCAAAGCGCCTTCGCTGAGGGTCAAGTTGCTAATTCCCGTGCGTGCGCGTAAATAATCGACGACATTGCCGTTAATGTCGGCGCCGAGGCCCTTGAGCGTATTGCGACTATAGCTGTAACTCGGGTAGTTGTTATCCTGCGTGCGGTCGTTCACAACCAGCCGGAAATTGACGCCGAATTGGACAGTGTGCTTGCCTTTAGTCCAGGTCGTATCGTTCACGAAGTTATGTGTGGGCTGAATGCGGATGATCGCGCGGGGGAAGGCTTGGAAATTCGACGGAGTAAACGTCACCGACGGTCCTTGCACACCCGACTGCTGGACACCCAATCGAGTGAGTCCGTAGCTAAACACGTTTACTAAGCTGGGGCTGAGCACCGCCTGATACCGCGCCGAAATTCCGCGGTGATTTTCGAGAAACTTCGAAGCCGCCTCTTGCCCGGGAAACTGAGCTAAGTTGTCCGTGTCGTCGCGGATGTTGTCCGTCAGCGTCCCGCGCAAACTCAACGTGTGCGTCGCCGCTTCGTTCAGATTGAAATCCATTTTGCCGACATAAGCCCGGTCGTCGCGCTTATACGGCGCGTTAAATCGGTACGTCGCGAAATTCAATCCCCGGTCGCCGCCCGTGAGTAAGTCGTTCGGCAGCGGGTACTTCTTCATCAAGTCGAGCATGAAGGCATTTCCGCCGCGCTTTAGCGGATCCACTTGTTGGATTTCCGCCGCCGATAGCGTTTGGATGCCCGCGCTGGTCCGCAATTGGATGATCCCGTTGCGATAGCTCTCCGTCGGAACGGTGCGCGTTTGCGCCGCCGCCGAACGGTCCTTACGATCCTCCCAGTTCAGGAAAAAGAACGCCCGGTTCTTCTTGATCGGACCGCCGATCGACGCGCCGAACTGATTACGGATTAGATTCTCGCGAGCTAGCCCCGCACGATTCGAAAACCAGTTGTTCGCCGCCGTTTTCACGTTGCGGTGAAACTCGTAGAGCGAGCCGTGGAAGCTATTCGATCCGCTTTTCGTCACGATCGCCACCTGTCCGCCGGCCGAACGCCCCTGATCCGCGCCCTGCCCCGCGATCGTCGTGCGAAACTCCTGCACGGAATCGAGCGGGATCGGCAGCACGGCGTTAAATCCGTTCGCGCCCTGCGAGTCGTTCACGTCCACGCCGTCGAGCGTGACGTTGTTCTGGTCCGCTTTCGCGCCTAAAACTTGACCCGTAGAAGTGACGCCCGGTTGCAGGGCGAGTAGCTCGACGATATTCCGAGTCTGCAAAGGCAACTGCCGAACCTGCAACTCCGTAAACGGATTTCCGACCGTCGCGTTCTGCGTATTGATCGAAATCGCCTCTTCGGTGACGTTCACGGTCTCGGTCACTTGGCCGACTTCGAGTTGAATATTCAGCGTCGCGGGCGTGTTGACTTGCAACCGGACTTGCGAAGAGTAAGTCCGAAATCCCGGCTTTTGGACCTCGATTTTGTAGCTACCCGGCGCGACTTGCGCAAACAGGTAAGTCCCTTCCGCGTTCGCGAGCGTGCGCCGCGCGGCGGACGTTTCCGTGTTCGTCAAACTGACGATGGCTTCGCCGATCGCGGCGGCCTGCCCATCGGTGACGGTTCCGGAGAGAGACGTGTTCTGTGCGGCCAGCGGAAGCAGCGCGGCCAAAGACAATACGGCAAAACGATACACTGGCGAAATCCCCCTGAAGAAGCTGCGCGCAGCCACGTGTGCGCGAGGGTCTCGAACGGTGAGGGGGTACGCGGCGGGGCGTAAGCCGACGATAAAGGAATTCGATTAACGAAGTCAAATAGAAACCCGCTATACTCTCGATAACCCCGTCGTCACTTGCCCCGTCGCGCGCGAGCCAAATCCATGAAAACACTCCTCTCAATCGCCGCACTTTCGCTTTTCGCCCCGGTACTTCCGGCCCAGGACCCGGCTCCAGCGCCCGCTGGCCAACCCCCTGCGGTCGCACCCGCCAAACGCCCCCGGCGTCCTCCACCGCCTGGTGTCAAGGAAGTGCAGAAGTCGATGGAACTCATCACGCCCGACGCCGTCTTTCCCGTACCCGGCGTGCCGGATTGGACCATCGCCACGCCCGACGCGGTTTGGGTTTCGAATAAGCCGAAGAACTCGATTTCAAAGCTCGACGCGAAAACCAACACCGTGACGGCGACGGTCACCGTCGGTGAAAAGCCGTGCAGCGGAATCGCCTACGGATTTGGGAGTCTCTGGGCGCCCAACTGCGGCGACAACACTGTGTCGCGCGTCGATGCCAAAGAGGCGAAAGTAATCGCGACCATCCCCGTGGGTCCGGCGAATTCCGAAGGCGGAATCGATTGCTCGCCCGAAGCCTGCTGGCTTGCCACGGCGGGCGACAAAGTAGCGCGCATCGACCCCAAGACTAATTCCGTGGTCGCCGAAGTGCCGGTGGCCGAAGGTTCCTACACGGTCGATTACGGGGAAGGCGCGATCTGGGTCACCAGCACCAAAACCAACGTCGTAACCCGGATCGATCCGAAGACGAACCAAGTCACCGACACGATTCCCGTCGGCCCCAATCCGCGCTTCCAAACCGTCGGCGAGGGCTTTGTGTGGACGCTCAACCAGGGCGATGGCACGGTGTCGAAGATCGATCCGAAGACCCGCAAAGTGGTCGCGACGATCCAGTGCGGTACGCCCGGCGGCGGCGGCGAGATTTCGGCGGCGGGCGGCGCGGTGTGGCTGACGATTTTCCAGATTCCGATCACGCGCATCGACGCCAAAACCAACCAGGTGACGCACCAATACGCGGGCGCGGGCGGAGATGCGATCCTCTACGCCCACGGCTCGGTGTGGCTGTCGAATTTGCGCGAGCAGAACATCTGGCGCATCGATCCGAAGAAGATTACGGGGCAGTAACCAGCCTGCGTTTAGTTTCGTCCGGGCCCACCGGATAGCGATTGAAACCACGCATTCACCCGCTCTATTGTGTCCGGTGGAAGCCGGAGAGGTTCGGAGAGAAAATACGCCCCAACCGGCTTTCCGGATTCGTTACGGCAGGGGTTATGAAGCGTGAGTTGGACTTGACCCTCGGTAAGCTTTTTCCAGTCGGTCGCCGATCCAATGATGGAAAATGCAATGTCTGTAAGGGTCACAAATTGACCAGGGCGAGACGCTACACAGGGTTCCTTGATTTCCGATAGATCGCCAAAAATAATTAGCGCGCTACTATGCGTCGACCATCGATGCTTGGGATCAGTTCGATGAAGGATGGTTTCGATGGTCCACTCTCGACCCGCACGGCGCTTCTTCGAATATTGGAATCTTAAGGAGCAGGCAAATCGTACATTCACATACTCCCGATCGCCAAGGCTCAACTCGTCGACCCTGATTTTTTCGATCACGACTTTACCCAAACCCTCGGCATTCGCCTTCCAGCCAAGCAGGTTTGCCAAACAAAGCCAAAGCACGTGCTTCGTCTTCATCATCGTTCCGAAACTTACCACGCGGCGTAGCGCCAAACAAAGCGCTAAACTAGGGCGCGCGTGACGCCCGAAGAAGAAATCCAAGCGCTCCGAGCGCGTGTGGACGAACTCGACCGCCGGGTCGCGCAACTCGAAGGCCGGCGAGTCGCGTGGACGGCGCCATCCACACCGCCGCCACCCAAACCTGAGCCACAGCTCGCCGCCGTCGAACCGCCCCCGCCGCCGGTTGTCGAACCTCCGAGCCTATTCGCCACGCGCGAGCCAGAGCCCGAACCCGAGATCGCTTCCCTCGAAACGCGCGTCGGACTCGCCTGGGTCAACCGGCTCGCCGTCGTCACCTGCATTTTCGCGGCGGCGTTCTTCTTCAAGTACGCCGTCGATAACGAATGGATCGGCCCGCGCGGGCGGATCTTGCTTGGCGTGCTCGCGGGGCTGGTCTCGATTTTCGCGGCCGACCGCTTCCACCGGCGCGGCGAGCGCACTTACGCCCAGGGACTGCTTGCACTAGGCGTCGCTCTGCTCTACGCCTCGTTCTTCGCCGCTCACGGTTTCTACCAACTGATCCCCTTCGCGGCGGCGTTCCCGCTGATGGCGGGTGCGGCCTTGCTCGGGGGGACGCTCGCGATTCGTTACAACTCGGAAGCGATCGCAGCGCTCTCGCTGGCCGGTGGCGTACTCACGCCTATGCTGCTTTCGAGCGGCGAATTTCGCGCGATTTTCTTCTTCTCGTACGTGCTCTCGCTCGCGGCGGGCGCACGCTGGGCCGCTCACCGCCAGGGCTGGACTTTGATCGACCGGATGTCGCTCGCGGCCACTGCCTGGCTCGGCTATCTGAGCTTCGACGGTGTCGCGACGACCAACGCCCATCATGCTCTCGCGATCTTCGCCGCGCTTGCTTACGCGCTGCATTCGCGCTGGGCCAGCGATGGGGTCCGCTACTTCGCGCAACTCGCCTTTTCGCTGCTTATCGCCGGGGCCGCGCCGAAATCGCCGCTCGCTTTAATCCTCCTGATCCCGATGGCGTGGGAAGGATTGTCGCCCTTCCGCGCGCAACCCGGCCGCTGGAGCGGACTGGTGACCCTGCTCGGCGCTTGGATCGTCGTAGGGACCTGGCACGCCGCGCACTGGCAAGACCCGGTCTGGGTGAAACTCGTCCCCGAGTATGGATTCTTGATCCTGTTTCTGATCGGCGCGATCCGCATGCCGAAACTCGGACAGCCACAAGCCGCACTCGACATCCTATTACTCGCTGGGCCGCTGTTTTTCACCCCGATCTACCTGAGCCTCCAGCCCGCGCTCAAAGCCTGGCACGGCGCGGCGGCGCTGGGCGTCGCCGGACTCTACACCGCCGCCGGATACGCCGTCAGGATCGACGCTCGAGCTTCCCTGCTCGCTTTCGGCATGGCGCTTGCGTTCCTGACACTCGCCGTACCGCTGCAATTTTCCGCGTTCCGAATCACGATGGCGTGGGCCGTCCAAGGCGCGGCGCTCGCGTGGCTGGCGGCGCGCGTCAACTCGACGAAGGCGGCTTACGGAGCGCTCGTCGTCCTCGCGCTCGCCGCTTTGAATTTGTTGGGCGATCCCGGCTCCGGCGCGACCCGCATCGCGACCTTCGCCGTACTCGCCTTCGCGCTGTGGCTCGCGGCCTACTGGCTGCGCGGATTCCGCGAGAACCCGCGCATCGCTCTCGGCCCCTATGTGATCGGCCACGCCATCGCGCTCTGGGGAATCGCTCTCGAGCTGATCGACGCCACCAAGACCGCCGAAAATCCGTCGAGCGCCGCGAGCCTCGCCATCTCGATTCTCGGGGCGGTTTACGGAGTGGCGCTGGTCGCCGCGGGCGTCGCTACGCGCACGCGCATTAACCGACTACTCGGTCTCGGTCTGATCGCCCTGGTGATCGCCAAGCTCTACCTCTCCGACATCTGGAGCCTCGGCCTCATCCATCGCGTCGTCGCCTTCGGAGCGCTGGGCGCGCTACTGCTCGCCACTTCTTTCCTCTATTCGCGATTCCGGCCCAAGATCGAAGCGCTGCTCGAAGAGGAGCGCCCGTGATCCTCCTCCTCGTCGCCGCCGGGCTAGACCCAACGCAATGGGAATTCCGGCGTACGATCCGGGTGACTCAACCGAACGCCGTACACGCCATCCGCCTCGATCCGCAAACATTGCGCCACGCCCAACTGCAGCTTGCCGATCTTCGAGTGGTGCGCGGAGAAACGCCGGTTCCGCATCTCGTCCGGCAGGCGGGCGGCGCGACGATCGAAACGCTGTCGCCCACCTTGTTCGACAAGGTCCGCACGCCAGCCGGCGAACTGCGATTCACGCTGCGCCTACCCAAAGCGGAGCCGCACTCCCGCATCGCCATCTCGACCACCGACCGCGACTTCCGCCGTCCGGTGAGGATCGAAACGTCGCCCAATGGCCGCACTTGGGACACCGCTCTCGCCAAGGGATACATCCTCGATTTCACGCAGAACGGCCAGCGGTTGCAGTCGCTGGAAGTCGACTATCCAGTTTCCACGCAATCGTTTGTGAGAGTCACGGTTGGCGGTTGGCCCAATCCCGCCACGCTAACCGGGACGTCGATGCAATTCGTGCGCGAGGAGGCCGCCGCCTGGACCGCCACCGCCCAATCCGCACCGGCGCAGTCTGCGGGCGAGTCCGGCCAATCTCACTTTACGGTGGATTGGGGCGATCCTCCGCCAGCCTGGACGCGGCTCCGCGTCGAAACGCCGACGGCGAGCTTCTACCGATTCGCTTCGGTGGACGTATCGAGCGACGGCAAGGTCTGGCAGAGTGCCGCTGGTGGACGCCTGTTCCGGATCGGCGATTCCCAGAGCCTAGACTTGACCGCCTCCCTGCACCGCGAGCGCTGGTTGCGGCTGCGCGTTACCGACGGCGACGACCAACCGATCGCCGTCTCCCGGATCGTTCTCGATACGCCCACACAGTGGGTGCGCTTCGTGCCGAAAGAATCGGGCGAGTACTCGCTTTGGTACGGCAACGCAACGGCATCGCCCGCCAGATACGATTTGGCGGCGGTCCTTCGCGACGCCGATCCCGCGCGGGACGTGATGATCGACTTGGAGGGCGAATCGCGATTCGCTGGATTCGTGAGCGAGAAAGCGCCTTGGACCGAGCGTCAACCGGTGGTGTTCTACGGAGCGCTGGCCGTAGCCGCCGTCTGCATCGGAGTCCTCGTTTGGCGCGGATTGCGAACTATCTCACCAGCGGCGTAAGCGCGGCCAGATCGGCGGACGCGCCGGGCGTAAGGTCCACTTTCAGCGTGGTCTCGACGTTCTTGCAGACCGAGTCGGAGCAGGCCTGCCCCTTGATCGTCAACTCCGTCGCGGCGGCGCTCGCCTTCGCTTTCGCGGCGAGCGTTGCCGGTTTCGAGAAACCATAGCTATACCACTGGATGTCGGGCTTCGAGAAATCCTCGGGCGCGGTCTGCATCCACTCGCCTTCGAGGGTCGCGCCCGCGCCGACGGCCACCGTCGTCGGCTTTTCGGCCCCCAGCGACATCCGGCCTTTCAACGCCGCCGTTTGCCGCTGTTTGTTATCCATCGAAAAGGTGTGCCAGCCCGGTTCGGGAGCGATTTCGACCACCAGATGCGTACCCGTGTAGCGAGCGCGATACGTGAGACACAGCGTCTCGTCATGCCGGACCTCGACCGGAGCGGACCACTCGCCCGCCAGCATCAATACCGCCGCCAGAATCATTTGCGGAAACTCAGCCTCGACGTCTTCAATTCCATTTGTAGGGGTTGATTATCGCGCAGGAGCGAAAGTTTCACCGATTCGCCCGCTTGGGTGTAGAGGCGGATGTACAACTCGGGCGTGTTTGCCGACGGGTCGCGATCCACCCCGTTCACCGCCGTCACGATATCGCCGATCTTTAAGTCGTGCAGTTTCATCGTTTGCGCCATGCCGCTGACGTACTTCACCTGCCCGGCGAACCCGTCCGCCGCCAGCCCGCGCGCCTTCTTTTCTTCCGCCGTTAAGGGCCGCGATTCGAAGTACGTTCGCGGATCCACGGTGAGTTGCTTGTAGCGGATGTCGGAAAACCACCACAGCTTGGGCAGCGCGAGGGTAAACCGCTTCCGTTCCCCGCCGCGCAGAATCTCGACTTCGACCTTCTCGGTCTCCCGCGGCAGCTTGTCGTAGTGGAACTGCAAATCGCCAAACGTCCAGACCGCCGTACCGTTCAGCGCCGCGATCGTGTCTCCGGGGCGCATGCCCGCCTCCGCCGCCGCGCCTTGGGCTTCTTTCACGACAAGTCCTTTGGGAACATCGAGATAAATCCCCGCCGTGCGGATGTCCGCCGGCCGGAACATATCCCTGCGCTTGTCGAGCGTCCCATCGAGCTCCTTGTGCTGCAAGTCGAAATCGCCGATCAGGTGGCATTCGACGCAATTATTGCGGGCGAACGTGCGCTCGACCAGCAGCGGAATCTCTTTCGGGAAGCGCGGCTTGGGGCGCGCAATCTTTGGCAGTTTGCCCGCCTGATAGTCGGCGTGCAAGTCGAGTCCTTTGGCCAGCGCCAGTTCCAGGCTATCGAGACTCAGATAGGTATCCTGCGACGTGTCGCGCCCGCCGTACCGCATGTAAATCTGCTCGTCGGCGTTCAAAATAAAGAAGTAAAGCGTGTTGTAGCGGTCGTACTCGAAGAGCCCGATATCGACGTTATCCATGCGCGGAACACGCACGCACACGTATTGCTGCATGAGTTTCCCACGCGGCGAATCGGGCGGCGACAGCACAACCTGTGCGTCGAAAACGCGGCCGGCGATTCAAGCTTCGCAGCGAAACTCGAGGAAGATCGGCTTGCCGGTGCGGCGCGCCTCGGCCAGCGCTTCCTGGTAGTTGTCGGTCCACTTAATCCCGCCCGTGCCAGGCTCCTGCGCGAGGAGCGACACGACCAGCGGGAATGCGGCGAACATGGGCATGTTTCGATTGTAACGAAGGACTGGGCTTTTGACACACCTTCGCATAGGTCTTAGCATAGGCTTATGGCAACAGCCTTAGAGCGGCGTGTCCGGCTATTCAGGAACGGCCGAAATCAAGCTGTCCGAATTCCGCGAGGATTCGAACTGCCTGGAAGAGATGCGGTGATGAGGAAGGAAGGCGAGCGGTTGATTGTGGAACCTGTTCCGAAAAAGTCGTTGCTAGCCGTCCTGTCCACTCTTTCGGTTTTGGATGAGGACTTTGCGGAAATCGACGACCCCCAACCTCAAGCAGTCGACCTCTGATGCGTTATTTACTGGACACCAACATCGTGTCCGATCTCGTACGGAATCCGCAAGGCCGCGTAAGGCGGCGCATTGAAGATGTAGGCGAAGCGGAAGTGGCGACTAGCATCGTGGTCGCTGCGGAGCTACGCTACGGCGCAGCCAAAAAGGGTTCGGCGCGACTGACAGCGCAAGTCGAAACCATTCTTGAAGCTCTGGCCGTACTCCCACTCAAAGAACCGGTAGATCGCGTCTACGGCACGCTGCGAGTCCACTTGGAGCGTAAGGGACAGCCGATCGGCGGCAACGATTTGTTGATCGCCGCGCAGGCGATCTTCCTCGGCGTCACGCTCGTGACCGCCAACAATCGGGAGTTTGCGCGGCTGGAAGATCTTCGTTGCGAGAACTGGCTCGTCTAGAGGACGGAACTCGTATGCCGAGTGCGGTGTCTCAAGACCTTAGCGATGTTCAAAGCCACTCCATGCCTTCTGGTTCTCTTATTCCTGTCGGCGAAATGCCAAGGGGAAAAACCGAACACACCGTGCTTCATCGATGTGCCGGTTTACGATCCGTTTGGGGAGCGTCTCCCTTTCCGGGTGGTTCGCGTTAGCCCAGAGAATGCGAAACACATGAATCTTTTGCGGACGCGAATCGACGGAATTCAAGTAACAAGCATTGGCTCGCGTGTGGTCTTTCCCGCTAAGCCGATCCTAGGCGCTGAAGTGAAGACTACGCTGGAAGACGCGAAAAAGCGAAGACTCACGACTCGGTTTGTCGTGACCGATTGTCACATGCGCCGCTCGCAGGTCTACAGGAGTTCGGATAATGGCTTCGACGTGTCCTCCATCCCAGTGAAAGGACGGCTGTCTGGTTGCCGCTTTACTGGCGATTGGTGGGTACGAGTGCTACCGATGTTCGGCGGTCCGGACCACGTTATCGCAGCCGATGGCTATGTCCACGAGAACGGGGCCCTTGAGTTGGCTGTCGAAACACTTGGAGTACGGCGCATCTTGATCGTCGGAAAGGGCAAAGAAGCGCTCCGAACCATCGCGTTCAACACAACAAGCGGCAAGAACTCCGATGTGGGCATGATTGACTTGCGCGGTGCCTGTCCGCCCTAGCAGCCTTACATCCGAGCTTCGATCCCTCGCGCCTCGACCCCATTCGCCGCCTGGATCTGATGGGTCCGCGACGCCATGAAGCCCGACATCTCCGCCTCGGTGCGCAGCAAATCGGCGAGCGTCATCCCGCTTAGCGCCCGCTCGATGGTCGCTTGCAGCGTGCCCCAGACGCTCCGCAGGGAACAATCGCCGTCGTGGGCGCAACGCTCCACCAATCCCGCGTGGCGGTCGCAGAACTTGGGGCCGAACAGCCGCCCTCCCAAGCTCTCCAAAACCGCCGATATGGGGATTTGGGACGCGGGCCGCGCCAGCGTATAGCCGCCCGCCTGCCCGCGGACGCTTTTCACGAATCCGCTTAACCGCAGGAGGCGCATCAGCTTGGCGACATTCGGCACGGACAGGCCTTCCGCCCGGCTAATCTCGGGTATACTAAGACTCGTCGCGTCGCCCCGGGTGGCCATTTGGAGCAGGCAACGGAGCCCGTATTCCTCCTGTGCGCTCAGTTTCATGGCCAAATTGTATCCAATACAGATTCGGAAATGAAGATGTATTGAAAAGTGAGTTGATTTTTTCTCCCCCGCTGAAGACCCATGGGATATCAGATTACCGCACTGAAAGAATTCGTTGTCCGGCCCGCTCTGCCTCCCGCGTTGAGCCGTTTACCCGAACTGGCCTATAACCTGCACTGGACTTGGGAACACAGCCTCCGGTCGCTTTTCCGGCGGCTCGACCCCGCTTTGTGGCGCGAAAGCCACAACCCGGTGCTGATGCTGAATCAGCTCAGCCAGGCCGTGCTCGACAAGGCCGCCGCCGATCCGCGCTACATGGCCGCCTACCGCAAGGCCTGCGACCTCACCGACGCCTACCAGAAGAAGTCCGAACCGAGCCCCTTCGGCGAGCTCATCGCCTACTTCTCGATGGAATACGGCATCGCCGATTGCATGCCGATCTACTCGGGCGGGTTGGGCGTGCTTTCGGGCGACCATCTCAAAGCCGCCAGCGACGCCGCTATTCCGCTGGTGGCGTGCGGATTGTTGTATCAGAAGGGCTATCTGCAGCAGTCGCTCAACCCCGACGGCTGGCAAATCGAGCGCACGCCGATTAACGACTTTTTCAACTTGCCCGTGCAACCGGTGCACGCCGCGTCCGGCGAGGAACTCAAGGTCTCCGTCAAGTTGCCCACCGGCCCGCTTTGGCTGAAGGTCTGGATGGCGCAAGTGGGGCGGATCACCCTTTATCTGCTCGATTCGAATATCCCGGACAACGAAAATCCGGAACATCGCGCGATCACGGAGCAGCTTTACGGCGGCGACGCCCATACGCGGATCCGGCAGGAAATCGCGCTCGGCATCGGGGGCGTGCGCACGCTCAAAGCGCTTGGATTGTCGCCCACCGTGTTCCATATGAACGAGGGGCACTCGGCGTTTCTGGCGCTCGAGCGGGTGCGGGATCTGATGATGTCGGCCGGGCTGTCGTTCGACGAGGCGTTCGAGGCGACGCGCGTCAACAACGTTTTCACGACGCACACCTCCGTGCCCGCCGGAATCGATCTATTCGATCCGGGCACGCTCTGGGATTATTTCCGCGATTATTGCGCGGAGTCGGGCATTACGGTGCAGCAATTCTTCTCGCTCGGCCGCCGTCATCCGAACGATTCCTCGGAACGCTTCTCGATGGCGATCACGGCGATGAAGATTTCCTCCTACCGCAACGCCGTCAGCCGTCTGCACGCCGAAGTGTCGCAGGATATGTGGCGCGACTTGTGGCCCGACCTTCCGGTTTGGGAAGTGCCGATCACCTCGGTGACCAACGGCGTTCACCTGCCGACGTTTCTGAACGGCGATCTCGCCCAGCTTTACACGCAATACCTGCAGCCCGACTGGCAGGAACGCTACCCCGAGCCGCGCATTTGGGATCAAATCGCCGAAATCCCCGACGACGAGCTTTGGCAGGCGCATCGCCGCCGCAAACGCCAACTGACGACGTTTCTGCGGGAGCGGCTGGTGGAAGCGGCCTATAAGCGAAAGGCGTCCGCCGCCGAGATCAAGCGCCTCGAAACGATTTTCGATCCCGACGTATTCACCATCGGATTCGCCCGCCGCTTCGCCACCTACAAGCGCGCCACGCTCCTGTTCCGCGATGTGGACCGGCTGAAAAAGCTGGTAACCAATCCCCAGCGTCCGGTGCAAATCTTGATCGGCGGCAAGGCGCACCCGAAAGACACGCCGGGCAAGACGTTCATCCGAGACATCGTGCAACTAACGCGCGATCCCGATCTCGCGCCGCACTTGGTGTTTGTCGAGGACTACTCGATCCAGGTGGCGAAGGAGATGGTGCAGGGCGTCGATGTGTGGCTTAACACGCCGCGGCGCGGCGAAGAGGCGTGCGGTACCAGCGGGATGAAGGCCGCGATCAACGGCGTCCTTAACCTATCCATTTTGGACGGCTGGTTCGACGAGGCGTACGAGACTTCGGGCGGCTGGGCGATCGGGCAACGCGTGCCGTACGAAGAGGATCAGGACGCGATGCACGCCTCCGATATCTACTCGCTGCTCGAGAACGAGATTCTGCCCATGTACTACTCGGGAACGGCCGATCACGCGCCGAAGGAGTGGGTGGGCCGGATGAAGCAGTGCCTGCGCGCGATCAGTCCGCAGTTCAACGCCCAACGGATGGTCGAGGAATACATGGGGACGCTCTACCGGCCCGCGCACGACGCTTGGCGGGCGATGGGCGCTCACGATTACGCGGCCGCGCGGGAACGGGCCGGCTGGCTGCGGCACATAGAGCGCTCGTGGGACCGGGTGCGCATCGTCGAATCGGGCCGCGAGATCGAGGACACTCTCGTTAGTGGACAGCCCGTGTCGATGAAGTCCGTCGTAGAGTTGAATGGACTCAAGCCGGACGATGTGCGCGTCGAAGCCGTGGTGGGCCGCGTAGGCGCCACAGGCCATCTCGAAGACACCGAGGTGATCCAATTGATGCCCGCCGGACAGAATCACTCGGGCACGGTATTCGCGCGTGAATTCGTCCCGCACCAGACCGGGAGGCTGGGATTCACGGTGCGGCTATCGCCCAATCATTTCGAGGATCCCCTAACCCGGCCCTGTAACGCACCAATGAAGTGGAGTTAATTGGTACCGGGCAGGAAACTTTTCTCTTGGCGGTGGGATTAATCCGTGGTAAATAAGTGGTAGGTAGGCGGGCCGAGAAGTTACCCCGTTAGAATAAGATCCCGCCGCCGACGATTCCTCTCCCGCTGCCCTCGTTTACAAAGACGGGGCATTCCGGCGGAGTCGGCTTTCCCACAAAAGACCCAGCCTTTCCGAGGCCGAATTGTAATTACGCTCTCAGGCTCCCGCCTCTTGACCACCCCAAGGAGACACTCCCCCCATGGACGACGACCGCAAGTACCGGCACCGCGGCTACCAGGATTCGAACGGTAGCGACCGGCGCGATTCCGCACGTCCCCGCCCCAGCGGCCCCCGTCCGCCGATCGACGTCACCGGTCCCCGTCTGCCGCGCTTAGTGGAGGCCGTTGCGGCGTCCCGGTGTTACAACTGCGGTACGGCGCTGCCCCACGATGTCGACTTCAAAGGCAACTGCCCCAAGTGCAACGCGGCGTTGCATTGTTGCAAACAGTGTGTGCACTTCGATACCTCCACCCGCTTTCAGTGCCGTAAGCCGGTTCCCGTCCGGATCGCCGTTAAAGACGCCCATAACGAGTGCGAGATGTTCAAGGCTCGGGTGACGGTGGCGCGGGACGCCGCTCCGCCGCCGGTGGGCGTAACGGCCGCCAATGTCGCGATTCCGCGCACGGCCTCCGACGCGCGCGCGGCGTTCGATAGTCTGTTCAAAAAGTGAGCCAGTTGGCGTAGTGATCGTCGCCGAGTTAGCCTCTCATCGCGCGTTTGCGTTACGCGACGCCCATCCGCCCCCGCCACCCGGTCCGGGAGAGATTCAAGTCGCCGTCAAACACGTCGGCATTTGCGGATCGGATTTGCATTACTTCGTCGAAGGCGGAGTAGGCCCGGCGAAATGCGTCTACCCGATGGTGCTGGGGCACGAACCTACGGGCACCATCGCCGCCTTGGGCGCGGGCGTTTCCGGCTGGACCGCCGGGGACCCGGTAGCGTGCGAACCGGCCATCTATTGCTATCACTGCGAGTTCTGTTTGGCCGGCCGGCATAACGTCTGTGCGAATATCCGGTTCATGTCGACCCCGGTTGAGCCGGGCTACTTCCGCGAACTGGCGAACGTTCCCGCGGCCAACGTCGTAGCGCCTCCCGAGGGCGTCGGTTTGGCCGAAGCGACGCTGTTCGAGCCGCTGGCCATCGTGCTCCACTCGATGAAGTTCGCGGCTCCATCGATCGGCGATACCGCGCTCGTCTACGGAGCGGGTCCCATTGGGTTGCTGACCGTTGCGGTGCTGAAAATCCAGGGAGTTTCGCGAATCTGGTGTGTGGAACCGTTGGCGCACCGCCGGGAGATGGCGCGAACCATGGGGGCGACCGCCGTGTTCGATCCACGCGAGACGGATGTCGTCGCCACCATCCGCGCGGAAACGCACAACCGGGGCGTCGATATCGCGATCGATTGCGCGACCCCCGACCCGGCGTTAGGGTGCGAAACGATCAACGAGTGCATCCGAGCCGCGCGCAATGCGGGCCGGGTCGTTGTCACCGGCATTCCGGGCGTATTAAGCTATCCGTTAGACATTCACTCGCTTCGGGTAAAGGAGCTTTACCTTTACACCGTGCGCCGCTCGAACCACGAAAGCTGCGCGGCGATCGATCTTCTCGAAACCCATCCCATGTTACTGGGACCCCTGGTGACGCATAGCGCGCCACCGGATCGCCTCAACGCCACCTTCGAGATGCTGGTGGCCGGGGAAGAGGCGGCGGGCAAAGCGGTTATCTCCTTCTGAATAGGCGGAATTCCGCCGATATATCTCCTGAAATGCGGCTTTACGGCGCGGTATTGTTTTTTGGTTTGGCCCTAGCCTCCTGCGCGAAGCGCGAGACGGCCGCGCCGGACGCCGGTTCGGAGACGGCGAATCCCGCCACGAAGCGCCCGGTTTACCGAAACTCGGTGCTGCGCGGCGGAGTCCGGTCGTCGGAGGAGTTGGAACGCCGTTTGGCCACCGACGCCGCCGCGGCGAAGCACTATGCCGGAGTGCGCGCGGCGAAACTCCGCCCGGCGGTTCTCGATAAACCCAAATCCGCCTACGTCTCCTACCGAATCGGCGACCGCATCTATTGGACGGCAAAGCCGGTTACGCTCGCGGCGGGCGAAACCGTGCTGACCGGCGGCGAGGAGACCGTACGAGCGCGATGCGGCAATCGATTGTCCGACGAACCGGAAACGCCGGTCGCGGAAGCGGAACCGGAAGGCGCTCTGGACGAGATTGTCGGATGGGACGAAGACCCAACCCCACCCGAACCGGGCGAGACGGCCGCCCGCGCCAACCGGCAACTGGACGCCCTGGCGAAGGCGCAGTTCGACCCGTTCGCGGGGGAGACTCCCAAAAACTCGCCAGGACCGGGAAATGCCGCGCAATCCGATCTGTGGGCGTGGAATGGATTTGGCGGCGGTGGCGGCGCGCCGGGCATGGCGCTACCATCGCCCGGAGGCGGAACGGAAACGCCCGCCGAACCGAAACCGGGAGTCGTGTTTCCGCCGTCGGCCGAAGGCGATCCCAAGAAAGACCCGGCCCCGGGAGGCGTGCTCGACCCAGGCCCGCCACCGCCACCGACGCCCGATCCTCCGGGTGGGCCACCTACGCCTACGCCGCCGCCGGGAGGCGTACCGCCACCGGGAGGAACGCCGCCATTAGGGAATCCGCCGCCGGGGGGAGGTACTCCCCCGACAGGCACGCCACCTAGCCCAAATCCACCGGGACCGAATCCGCCTAACCCGAATCCACCGGGTCCGCCGAATCCGCCCAAGGACGATCCCCGGCCTCCAGCTCCGCGTCCGCCTAACGATCCGCCGGAACCGCCCTTGCCGCCATTCCCCGGCCCGGAGCCGCCGGCGCCACCGCCGCTCGCGACACCCGAACCGGGAACGATGCTGTTGATCGGTGGAGCGCTGATCGCGTTAGCCGCAAAGCGCCGCCGGTCCGGCTAAAAGGTCAGCCGCAAGCCCATTGTGATGGCCCGGGCGCCGACCTGCGGTCCAGTGGGACGTCCGAATGCCGCGTTACCCACCACGCCGTTCACGCCGCCGAACCGGGTCCGGTTAAACAGGTTGAACGCATCGGCGCGGTACTGTAGCACCACCGGATTCTTCTCGTTGTTGAACAACGTCGTCCGTTTCGAGACTCCGATATTCTCGAAGGCGATCGAGGGTTGCCGGAAATCGTCGTGATACAGCGCCGCCGAACCGAGCGAAAACGGCGCGGCCGCCGAAAATACGTCGGGATTGAACCACCGGACGTTCGGATTGTTCGGATCGAGCGTGCCTTGATCGACGCCAGTGCGGATGGCGCCGCCCGACCAATTGGCTTTCGTCGCCGTCGAAAAAAGCGTCGTTCCCAGCGGGTTGCCCGGGGTCACCAATTGAATCAGGTTGCCCGAGTAGTAACGCTGTGCGCCGGAGATGGTCCAACCGCCGATAAACGTATTGGCGAGCCAGTTGGCGCTACCGCCGAACTTCTTGCCCCGCCCAAACGGCAGATCGTAGGCCCACACGATGTTCAGTACGTGCGGCTGATCGAACGGGTTGAACGATTTCATGTCGTTGAGATTGTAGGCGTCCTGCGCGCCGACATTGAATTGCTGCGAGAAGATTTGCCGGAAGTGCTGGTTAGCAAGCGACTTCGACCAGGTGTAGGCCGCGAGTAACTGGAAGCCGCCAAACCGGCGCTCCACTTTGAACTGCATCGAGTCGTACCAAGTCTGCCCCTGGCCGGAGTTGCGGCTCCAGACGTCGAGGTACTGCGGGAAGGGCCGCAGCGCCTGCGCCACCGATCGGTTGGTAGGGAACGAAGACCATGGCAAACGAATACCCGCCGCCACGGCTCCGGCCGAGGTGACGCTCTGAGTCAGCAAAGATCCCCGGGAAAGCTGGGTGACGGGGAGTTGGTTCTGCGTGATCGTCGAGTTCAAGCCATTGCCGCGATTGCCGATGTAAGCGAGATCGAACAAGAAGCCCTTGAACTCGTGCTGGATGTTGAACGTCCAGTTGTACACGCGCGGAGCCTTGGCGTAATTCGGCCCGAAGAAATCGATGGCCTGGAAGTTCGATAGCGTCGGGTCCAGCAGCGGCGGCGGCTGGAACGTCGGGCTCACGGGGATGCCGCGATCCCAATTTAGCGCCGGGTTCACGCCGTCGCTCAACACTTCGTCGCGATTCGCGAAACCTTGGCGGCAGCCGCAACCACCGTTGCCGAGGGTCTGGTAGAAAATTCCCCAGCCGCCACGGATCACGGTCTTCGAGGTCAGCTGATACGCGAAGCCGACGCGGGGTCCAATATTCGAAAAATCGGTGGGGAAGGGTCGGGTTTGTCCCGTGCGGCCCGGGCCGTTTCCATAGAACACCAGAGCGCCCGGCAGATTGCCCGCGCCGGGATTGGGGCGCGACATATCGAGACCCGAATAGTTGCCGTTCGGGATGTGCCAACCGATCGGGACCTCGTAGCGCAGGCCGAGATTCAAAGTGAGTTTCTTGCTCACACGCCAGTTATCGTTCACGTAGCCCGAGGTGTAGTAGTACTGAATCCGGTCGAGCAGAATCGGCGTACGAACAATGTTCGCCTGGTTCACTTCGCCCAAGAGAAGACTGGCGAACTCGTGTCCGCTGCCGGAGGTGCTGTTTGGCACCGCCGTCTGGGCGCGGCTGAAGAAGTATTGCCCATTCGATCCCGCAAGATCGAAGCCAAAGGTTGTCAGGTTGCGATGATCCCAACCGAACTTGATTTCGTGCTTACCTTTAATCCAGGTGTAGCCCTGGGTGATCATGATCGTGTCGTTATCCTGACCGCCGAGGGCGACTTTTCCGTCTTGCACGCCGTAAGGCGAAAGCCCGGCAAGGCCCTGGAAATTGATGCGCGGCATGGCGTCCGAGAGTCCCGTCAACCCCTGGAATCCGAGCCGCGAGCCAAAGCCCGCTTGCGCCGCGTTATCCCAAAGCTGACGGACCGCCGAGTAACCGAACGTCGTGTGCATCAAGAACGTTGGCGAGAAGGTGAGATCGTGATTGACGCGGATGTTCCAGGGTTTCTGGCCGTTGAAGCTAAGTCCGTTGCCGATCGGTCCCGCGAAATTAGTGGTGTCGTCGGTGCCGCCGTCCTCGCGGCTCAAGAAGAACGAAAGGCGATTGTTCACGGCGAACGAATGATCGGCTTTGATGCTCCAGATTTTCTGCTCCACGGTCTGGAGGTTGACGAAATCGTAGTTCTGTAGCAATGCCGGGCGCGTCGGGTCCGGGATCAGAGGCAGCAGGTTGCGGGAGATCGAACTAAAGCGGCTGGTGGGAATGCGATTGCCGGCGAACGGAGTGCGCGTGTTGCCCGCCGTCGTCGCCGGATCGTAAATGAGCTGCGTGCCGAGTTGTGAAAAGTCGCCCTGCTTCATCTGCGCGGTCGGCACGGTAGAGAGCGGGAAGGCGACATTGGCCGGCAGCAGGCGCTGCGTGTAGGTGTAGTAGAAGAAGCTCTTATTGCGCCCGTCGTAAACCTTGGGAATGTACACGGGTCCGCCGCCCGCGCCGCCCACTTCATTCTGCCGTTCCTTGGGGCGGAAACTGGTGGCCGGGTTGGTGGAGGCGTTGCGCGCCCACGCGTTGGCGTTCCAAATGTCGCGGCGCATATTCAGGAAGGCGGTACCGTGATACCAGTTGGTGCCGCTCTTGGTGACATAGGTTTCGACGCCGCCGCCGAATCGCCCATACTCGGCCGAATAGCCGCCGGTGATCAGCTTGAACTCCTGGAACATTTCCGCCGACGGCATGTTGAACACCGTGCCGCCCGATTCGGGAATGATCAACGATGCGCCGTCGATCTGCACTTCCTGGGCGCGCCCGCCCGAACCCGAGATGCTCAGTTCCGCTCCCGAGTTCACGCCCGGCATGTAGGTGAGAAAGCTTCGGGGGTTGCGGATCGCGCCGGTGAATAGCGGCACATCGCTCATGAACTTGGGTGAGAAGTTGGCGCCCTTGTCGCTGGTCGAAGTTTCGAGCAGCGGCGCGTCGGCCGTGACCTCGATCGTCTGTTGGACATCGCCGACTTCGAGAGCGATGTTCAAATCTACGCGCGCGGCGATGCGAATTTCAATGCCCTGCCGGTTCACTTTCTTGAATCCGGTCTTTTCGACGGTCAGCGTGTAAGGCGACGCGGGAAGGCTCGGGAAGACGTAGAGACCGGCGTCGGAACTGACTGCCTCGAACTTTGTACCCGTAGAGGCGTCGGTGGCAACTAACTTCGCTCCCGGCACGCTCGCGCCATTCGAATCCGTCACCGTACCGCTCAGCGAGCCCGTCGCGACCTGGGCGAAAGCGGACCCGGCCATCGTAAGACCCAACAACATAGTTGAAGCAAGATGTTTCATGCTGCGCGAGAGTATATAACAGTTGCCATGAACCCGACGCTTGCTCTGCTACTTTTGGCGCAGCCCGCTTCGCCCGTTCCGCAACCCGCCGCGAATTACGACGAAGCGAAGGTTCCCGCCTACTCTTTGCCCGGTGTATTCGGCTCCGTCCAGCGCCCCGCCGAATGGCGCGCACGGCGCGAAGAGATCTTACGCCTGTTCGAACGCGAGATGTATGGGCGCTGGCATCCGGCGCCGAAAGGCATGGCGTTCGAGGTCACCGCTTCCACGGCGAATCGCAAGGATGTCGGGGTGCTTTTTACTGGCAAGACGGACGGGCCCAAGATGAAGCTCGCGATTTATTTGCCCGAAGGGAAGGGGCCGTTCCCTGTGCTGCTGGGACTGAATTTCCGTGGCAACGACAATCCGGACCAGGCGTCGCGTTGGCCGATCGAGAAAATTACGGCGCGAGGCTATGCGGTAGCCACAGCTCACTACTACGATCTCGATCCCGATACCGACGACGGCTTTCAGAACGGCGTACATCCCCTGTTCGAGCATGGCGCTCGCGACGATTCGTCATGGGCGGCGGTCGCGGCGTGGGCATGGGGCTACTCGCGCGCGATGGATTACATCGAAACGGACAAGACGCTCGACGCCAAGCGCGTGGCTATCCACGGGCATTCGAGGATCGGCAAAGCGGCGGTGTGGGCGGGCGCGCGCGACGAGCGGTTCGCCATCGTGATCTCGAACAACTCGGGCGCGGGCGGCGTGGCGCTATCGAAGCGGATTTTTGGAGAGACGGTGGGCGATTTGAACCGGCGCTTCCCGCACTGGTTCGCGAAGAGCTTTCGTAAGTATTCGGACAACGAGGCGGCGCTCGAATTCGATCAGCATTGGCTGGTGGCGGCGATCGCTCCGCGGCCGGTGTACATTTGCTCGGCGGAAGAGGACCGGTGGGCGGACCCGCGCGGCGAGTTCCTCTCCGCGGTGCACGCCGATCCGGTGTATAAGCTGCTGGGATTGCCGGGGTTGCCGTCGCACGACATGCCGCCGGTTCACTCTCCGTTAATGGGGACCATCGGGTATCACATCCGCGCGGGCAAACACGACGTGACGGAGTACGACTGGCAACGCTGGATGGACTTCGCCGATATGCACTGGCGGCGGAAGTAGGTTACTTGAGTTCGGCCAGTCCGACGATGCGAGTACCTTTCTTGCCCTTGAGAACGATCATGGGTTCGCCGTCGCTATCGAAGGTTAAGGCGATCGAGGAACCCCTGTGGTCGCGAAGAGTCAAGTCCGTTCTCGACGGCAGAATCCCCAGACTAAAGCCCTGTCGGTTGTTTACCGGTTCGACAGTCCAAAGAAGCCCCTCTCGATGAGTGAAAATCCGACCGACGCGATCTCCTTCCGGGCTGCGGAACGAAACGTCGGTCAAGATTTGATCAAATCCCGGATGGTGACGCGCCGGCACACCATAAAGTTCTCTACTGAAAATCGGCGCAAACACGGGAAGGAGAACGCCGAACAAGAACGGGATAACAAACTCACGCCTTCCGGCAATTACGGACATAGCGGCTGCAAGTCCACAACCGCTTACGAGCGGCAGAAGCGGCCTTTCGAAACTCATCGGCTCGGTGTCCACGAATCGAAAGACACAGAAAGCTACGACACCGAAAGAAACTACGGCTAAGGGTATTCTGAGGCGGGAGCCCATTTCCCCAGACTCCCCCCCCCCCGCGAAAAGTCAAGTCGGAAGCTAGACGATCTTGACCGTTCCAGCGGAGATGCGCTCAAGAACCCGCGTAACCGCATCGACCTTCGGCAACAGGTCTTCGATCTGGTTACTTGGCGCCTGGATGGCGAGGATCGAAATCTTGCGCCCGCGCAAGCTTTGCTGGTGCGGAAGCCCGCGGTCCACGGTCAGCAAGAAGTCTTAGCCAGCCGACTCGGCGGCGTCCAAAAGCTCTCCATTCGATTTGCCGGCGAATCCCGCCCATCGAACCGAGTGCATCTCATGCGCCGGAAACGCCTTCCGCAAATCGACGGGCAAACACTCGTCGAGAAGCGCCTTCACCGGACTTCGGCCAGCAGAGAATCGCGCGCGGCGTCGAGAGCCCGGATCGCTAGTTCGCGAGTCACGGTGGGGAACTGCCGCAGGAATTCGTCGAGACTGTGGCCGCCTTCGAGGTAGTCGATGAGATTCTCGAAAGGCACGCGAGTCCCGCGAAAGCGCGGCGTGCCGCCAAGGATGTCCGGGCGGCTAACGATTAACGGGAGCTTCCATATCTAGATCGTAGCCGCCACGCGCGCGGTCGCCGCATGGATGGCCACCGTATCTTCGAGCTTCCGCGCGTAGCCACCGGCGAGCGTAATTGCCACCGCTGCGCCGTTCGCGCGGGCGGTCGAGAACACGATGCGGTCGCGCTCGGCGAGTCCGTCCATCGTGAGTGAAAGGCCGCCGAGTTGGTCGTCGAAGTATGGGTCCGCGCCGGCGATATATATAACCAATTCCGGGCGAACGATCGCCATCGCCCACTCGCAAACTTCGCGCAGCCGCCGCAAGTATTCTTCGTCGCCCGTGCCGTCTTCGAGATTCACGTCGATGCTCGACGGCGGCTTGATCGACGGGTAGTTCGCATACTGGTGCAGCGAGATCGTGAAGACGCTGGGATCGCCCCCAAAAATCGCCGCCGTGCCGTTTCCGTGGTGGACGTCGGTATCGACGACCATGGCTCGACGGATCGCACCCTCGCGTTGCAGCACCCGGATCGCGACCGCGACATCGTGGATGGCGCAGAAGCCTTCGCCGTAGTGTGGAAACGCGTGGTGAAATCCGCCGCCGCAATTGAACGCGACCCCATCGCGCAACGCCAACCGCGCCGCGAGAATCGTGCCGCCGGTCATTGTGAAGAACGCGCGCGCCATCGCGGGCGACCACGGAGCCTCGAGCGTCATCGACTGCGGAGGCGTTAATCCGCGCTCCATCGAATCGATCCAGGCGGGCGTATGGACCAGCAGCAACTCGCCGCGAGTCGCGGGCGCGGGTACGGCCAAGGGCAAGTCCAGCGCACGGCGCACGAGTTCGAACTTGCGCGATGGAAACACATGAGGGCCGAACTCCAGATCGTAGTGGGGGTGGTGGACGATTTGCATATCATGTCCGAGTATGCGTAAAAAAGTTACGGTTGTCGGCGCCGGCAATGTCGGCGCGAATTGCGCTCTGCGCGTGGCGGAGAAGGAACTGGCGGACGTCGTTTTAGTCGATGTCGTCGAGGGTGTGCCGCAAGGCAAAGGACTCGACCTCGCGCAGTCCGGCCCGGTGCAGGGTTACGACGTCGCGATCGCGGGCGCGAACGACTACGCGCCGACGAAGAATTCCGACATCGTCATTATCACGGCGGGTCTGGCGCGCAAGCCCGGTATGAGCCGGGACGATCTTCTGATCGCGAACTACGAAGTGGTGCGCAGCGCCACCGAGCGGATCGTCGAGCATTCGCCCGACGCGATTCTCATTCTGGTGACGAATCCCCTGGACGCGATGTGCTGGACGGCGTGGCGCGCGTCGAGTTTCCCGAAGCAGCGCGTAATTGGCATGGCGGGCGTGCTCGACACGGCCCGGTACCGCACGTTTCTCGCGGAAGCTCTAGGCGTGTCGGTGCGCGACGTGCAGGCGATGGTGCTGGGCGGACACGGCGACACGATGGTGCCGCTGGTGCGGCTGACCAGCGTTTCGGGCATTCCGCTGACCGAGCTGCTGCCGCAGGACAAGATCGACGCGATCGTCACCCGCACGCGCAACGGCGGCGCGGAAATCGTGAAGCACTTGAAGACGGGTAGCGCTTACTACGCGCCGTCGGCGGCGGCGGTGGAGATGGCGGAATCGATTCTGAAGGATCAGAAGCGCGTGCTGCCTTGCGCCGCGTATCTCGAAGGCGAATACGGCATTCGCGATCTTTTCGTCGGCGTGCCATGCAAACTCGGCGCGTCGGGTATCGAGAAGATTTACGAGATCAAGCTAACCTCCGACGAACAGGCCGAACTCGATAAGAGCGCGGCCTCCGTGAAGGAACTGATCGACGTCTTGAAGCAGAAAATCGGTTAGACGGCCGGCTTCGCTAAAAGTAAATCTTCAGCGCGACTTGAAGGCGGCGCGGCGTGTTGATCTGGTTTTGCCAGACGCCGAAATTCGGATCCTGCAAGGTCTGACCGCCGCCCGAAGGTCCCCACTGCGTGCGGTTAAACAGGTTAAACGCCTCTCCGCGAAGTTGCGCGTAGAGGCGGTCGCCGACGATATTGAACCGTTTTTGCAAGCTGATGTTCTCGTTCAGGTTCGGCAGAAAACGGAAGTTGGGGTTGTAGCGCGTCATATTGCCGAAGCGGTCGGTGGGTTGCGCCGGGAATACGGAGCGGTCGATGTACCGGTCGCGGAAAGGATCGAAGCGGTCGCCCGAGTAAGAAGCGCGCCAGCCTTCGTAGGTCGTCACGGTCGGCCGATTCCCGCCCGCGAAAATCGGGAAGCTCACGGTAGTGCCGATATTGATCGGCGTGCCGGACGAGTAGGTGTGCACGGCGCCGAGCGACCAGCCGCCGAGGAAACCCTCGGCCAGCCAATTCCCGCCCGTCATCCATTTGCGCCCTTTGCCGAAGGGCAGATCGTATACGTAGCTGAGCTTGAAATTGTGCGTCTGATCGAGCTGGCCGATCGAGAACTCGAGCTGCCGGTTGTAGTGATCCATGGCGCGTCCGCCCACCCAGGCGCTGTCGGAATCGGTGAGAATTTTCGAGAACACGTACGAGCCGAGGAACGTGATCCCGCTCGAGTAACGCTTTTCCACTTTCATCACTAGCGCGTGGTATTTGGAGTGTCCGCTACGGTCGCCCACGCCGCCCGCTGTATCGATTTCCCCGTATTGCGGGTAGGGGCGCAGCGACCAGGCGGTGCTGAGGTTGGTCCGGAACGACGGGAACGGAAGCCGAACGCCCGCCGCTTGCGCCGTCGCGGAAGTTACGGCGGAATTCAAAACCGCGCGGCCCTCGGCGGTAAACGGACTGAGATTGGCGGGCAGGTTGCGATAGTCGAGCTGGTTGTAATTCAGAATGCCCGACTGAAGGTGCGTGCCGCGAACGTAGTTCCAGCCGATTTCGGCCACGAGGTTGTTCCGCAGTTCTCGCTGGATGTTAAACGTGTAGGCCAAGTTTTCCGGCGAACGATTGACTTCGTTCCCCTGCCACCAGGGTTGCGTGTTGTAGTTGTTGAACTCGGGCCGCAGGAACGGCGGCTTGGGCCAATCCGGAAAGCCTTGCGCGAGCGTGAACGTGGGCCGGAAACCTTGCGGGTCGAGCCGCGGCGTGTCGTAAATCTGGACGAAGCCCTGGAAGTGCGTCGAGCCGCCCACCGCGCGAATCGGGGTAAAGCTGCGGGAGAAACCGCCGCGGATGACGGTCTTGTCGTTCAGGCTGTAGGCAAAGCTGAAGCGGGGACCGAACCCGCCATACCAGCTATCGGTTAAGCGGCGGCGGCCTTCGCGCCCTTCGCCAATCCCGGCGAAAACCAATGCGCCCAAGCGGCCATCGGCGCCGGGATTCGGGCGCGTCGGATCGAAGTCCGAGAACTGATCGTTAGCGGCGTAAGCGGCGATGTTGGTATCGAAGCGGAACCCGTAGTTGATGGTCAGGCGCCGCGTGATGCGCCAATCGTCCTGGAAGTATCCGCCCCAGTAGGGATAGCGTTGCGGAATGTACCGGGGCGTATGAATGTTGCCCGTGGCCGCGCCGCCCAACAGGAACGACGCGAACGCGCTGCCCGTAAGGTTGGCGAGATCGCCGATTTGCCCGGTGACGCGGCGCTCAAAGCTGGCTTGGCCTTGGATGTTCTGCTGCCCGAACCCGTTGTACTGGACCATTTCGAAAATGCCGCCCATTTTGAAGGTGTGCTTACCCTTCACCCAGGTCAGGTCGTCGTTGAACGAGTAAGTATTGTTCTCCGAACCGTTGTCGGACGGTCCGCCCCAACCGTTAAAGTCCGGACCGAAGCTTACGTTCAGCAGGTTGTTGTTGCAGTCGGGCACGTTGTTCAGACAAACGACATCGCGCCAGTTCTGCGCGCCCACGGCGAGAGCGCGATTGATTTCGCTCCAATCGTTGCCGCCGGCAAAAAAGCGGTTGAAGACAGTGGGACTCACCGTCCAATCCCAGCTAAGCCGGTATTGCTTGGCGAGCGTGTTGTTGTAGTTGTTGCCGTTCAAGAATCCGGGCAATCCCACCGGTCCCGCAGCACCGGGCGTGGTGGCGCGGGTGTTGCGTCCGAAGTAACCGGAAAGCTTATGCTTTTCCCCGATGTTATGGTCGCCGCGAATGCTGAGCTTGTTGAACGGCTGCAAGCCGGTGCCGGCTTGAATGAAATTATTGCGGACGTATCCGAACGTGCCCGGCGTAGCGCCCGTATTGGGTAGGGCCGTCTGCCCCAGGTCCAGCATCCGGCGCGAGATCGAGTCGAATCGCGAGGTCGGGATCTGGTTGTTGGGGAATTGATTCCGAACCTCGACGCCATTCACGGTTCGGGTGGAGGCGGGATCGAATACCGGGATCTGAACGTTGTTGTTATCCACCCAGTTGCGGAAGTCGCCCTGGTAGAACTCACGCGGCGCGACGCTCAGAAATGACGGGTTGGCGCCTTCGCGATTGCGGAACCCTTCGTACGCGACGAAGAAGAAACTCTTGTTCCGGCCGTTGTAAATCTTGGGCAGCACCACGGGTCCGCCGACGGTAAATCCGAAATCGTGTTGCTTGAGCACCGGGCGGGGCCTTCCGGCGCGGTTATTGACGAAGAAGTTGGCGTCCAGCTTTTCGTTGCGGAGGAACTCGAACGCATTACCGTGAATCTGGTTCGTCCCGCCCTTCGAGACGAACGACATCACTCCGCCCTGCGCCCGCCCATACTCGGCTTTGAAGCCGTTCGAATCGACGGTGAACTCCGCCACGGCGTCGAGCGGCGGCGTGTTAAGTGCGGCCCACGAGGTTTGTAGCGCGCGGCCCGTCGTAGTCGTAACGCCGTCTAGCGTCATCCCATACGACGCGGCCTGCCCGCCGCCGATCGCGAAATTATTGTCGCCGTTGTTCGGAGCCTTGGCTTCCGGCGCGAGCAACGCCAGATCGAAAGGACTACGCAGGTTGCCGGAAACCACCAGCGGCAACGAGTCCACCAACTTGTTCTCGACCGTGGTCTGCAGCTTCGCGTTCTCGAGTTGGACGGTTGTCGCGGCGGCCGACACTTCCACGGTTTGCTGGGTCGTGCCCAATTCGAGAGAGATATCGACGCGGTTCACCGAGGAGGCGGCCACGATGAGGTCTTTGGCCAGGTAGGACTTGAATCCTTCCTTTTCGGCCTTCACCGTATAGGTGCCGATCGGCAGCGAGGGCAAGGTGTAGTCGCCCGAATCGGCGCTGACGCTGGTGTAAACAGAGTTGGTCTGGGTTTGGGTAACCGTAATCTTGGCGCCCGGCACGATCGCGCCGGAAGCGTCCTTCACCACGCCCGTGATCAAACCGCGGTCCTGCTGCGCGAACGCGGGCGCAAGCAAAGCAAACAAACAGAGTATGTGCCGCATAAGACTCCTTTTCGATAGCGAAAGTGGAGCCAGTATATCCGAAGAAACCGCCGTACGCTTGTGCGCCGCTACCGGCGACGGTGCGGGCATTCGTATTCTCGGCTACTATGACGAAAATTGCCTATACAAGGAGTGTGCTATGTCCGCTAAATCGGACTTTCGCCGCAAGGCGATCCTAGCGCTTGCGATTTTTTTGTCCTCCTCCATCGGAACCGCCCAGTCACTCTCCCAAGCGACGCCGTTGAAAGCCTATACCGCTTCTATCCGAATGGAGAGTTGGGATGAGCGGGGCGAACCGGCATCGGCTCTCGCGGCAACGGTCAACTTGTCCGTGCGTGCGGACGGCTCGACGTCGAAAGAAACCTATTGGGATCGGTCGCCCGGGAAAGGTTCGATTCAGGAGATTGTGGACACGGCCGCACTCAAGGTGCTCACCGTCGACCATTCGATTCGCGCCTACACCACTTCGCCGATCTCGCGCGCAAGCGCCGCCCGGCGGCGGGCGAATCCGCCGAGTTGCGAACAGATGTACGGGAACTGCTCTCCCGGTGAGTCGATTTTGGGTTACGAAACCCAGATAGCGGAGATTGCGCCGGGAGGCCCCGGTGGCGTCATGCCCAGTGCCGTAATGAAGGTGTGGGTGGCGCCCGCACTGGGCTGGGCGAGACTGAAAGAAGAGCACTACCGGGCGGGATCCCTCGTCAGCCGCCAGACAGTCACCAATGTCCGGGAAGGCCCGCCCAATCCCGCCTTGTTCCATGTTCCCGCCGAGTACCGGCTTCTCGATCCGGCGGACCTCATGGCCGAAACCGCCAACGATCGCGGCGAAAAGATATCGCCGCAAATGTTGGAACAGACCCGCCAACGAATGAAGGCCCGCGGCGAAAAAATCGAGCGGGAGCGAAAGCCTTAGCTGCCGACTTTCGAGATCTGGACCAGTTCGCGCTCGGGAACCGGCACGGGTTCGAGCGTCTGCTTGCCGCGCCAGAAATCGATCAACGAAGTCTGGTGCACGCAACTCACCGTGCACGCCGGAGCGCAGCCCTTTTTCGTGTAGTACTCGCGGCGAACGTCCTCGAACGTGTACTCTTCAACGGGCTTCGCCGGATAGCCGCGCTGCTGGCTGCAATAGTGCACCAACCCGTCCTCGCAGACATAGAGATACCGCGCGCCCGCGCGGCATTTCCAATCCTGGGTGCGGCCGTCCGCGATCGCATCCTGAAAGCCATTGAAAACGGCGTAGCTACGCTTCGACATGCGCCGGATCGTGTGGAACACTTCGCGCGACTCCGGGTCGAGCGGCTTCAGTTGCCCGCTGCCGTCGTGAATGATGCCGACCGTCGAGCCGAGCCCAAGTTCCTGCGCGCGTTTTGCGATCACCAGCGCGTCTTGCGGATTGCGTGTGCCCGCGCCGATGACGGAGTTGATATTGACGTGGAACAGCGCGTCTTCCGCCAGCCACTGCAACCGCAGGTCGAGCGTCTTGAGGCTCTTTTTCGACACGTCGTCCGGCGTCACGTTGTCGATCGAGATTTGCAGATGGTCGAGCCCGGCGTCGTTGAGCGCGGCGATCTTCGCGCGGCTGAGCAGGAAGCCGTTGGTGATCATGCCCGCGATCGCGCCGTTTTGGCGGATGCGAGCGACGATCGCTTCGATCTCGGGGTGCATCAACGGCTCGCCGCCGGAGATCGTGATCAAGGTTGTGCCCAAACGCCCCAAAGCGTCGATGCGGGAAAACATCTTGTCCAGAGGGACGGGGGGCGAAAAATCGTCGTACTCGTTGCAATAGCCGCAATCGAGGTTGCAGCGCCGCATCGGAATGATGTGCGCTTGCACGACGTGAAGCGGCGAAGCCAAGCCTTTGCCGATGAGCGCTAGCTCACGCCATAGCCGTTGCCGTCCGATTCGTCGTTTTTCCCGTTGGATAGACAAACTTTCAGTATATCGGGCCAAGCGTTACGGCTTTGTGGGCGACGGAGTGGGAGGCGTGTCTTTCACTTCGTCGCCGAAGGTAATCTTCACGTCGCTCTTGAACTGCTTGTAGTCTTCGTAGCGGATCGTCTGCTTGATCGGAACCGCTCCGTTCTCAAAAACCAGTACGTCGTTCGCGGCGGTGTAGGTGGGGAACCAGTACTTGCCGTCGATCTGCTCGCGGTAGGTCTCGAACTTCGGGAACTGCTGGTCGGAGTTCTTCTTCAAAATTCCGCGCGCGCGGCCATAGGTTTTGACGATCTGCAGATCTTTGTCGTCCACCCAGATTTGACCCGCGAAGTATCGTTGTCCGGGTTCCATCTTTTTTGGCTTAACGGCGAACACGAAGCACGGGATTTCGTCGAGCGTTTCGCGGCCCAGGTAACGAACGGCGTAGTTGCCGATGTCCTTGGTGGTCAGAACGAACGGTTGGACGCTGCGCATGTCCTGTTCGTCTTCGGGCGTAAGAATGATGCGCTGCAACGTGGGCACGGGAGACCGCACCACTTTCTCTTGACGCTTGCCGTCGATCGAAAACACGACGTCCGAAACCATTTCCCAACGGCCTTGCGGGCGGCCCGAGTTGTCAAGTTCCTGGATGCGCGCCGTTTGCCGGTAGGTGTAATTCTCGCGAGCTCGCGAAAACTCGGCTTCCTTGGCCGCGAACTTCGCGATGATGTTCTCGATTTCGCCGGGCGACGGATCGCCCGCGGCCAGCGCCAACAGAACGAACGGTGCGGTCATTCGGTAACTCCTTACTTCAACAACTCTTTCGCGATCACGACGCGCTGCATATTGGACGTCCCTTCATATATACGTCCGATTTTGGCGTCGCGATACAACTTCTCCACCGGATAGTCTTTCGTGAATCCGACGCCGCCCAACACTTCGATCGCGCGGGAGGCGCATGTTTCGGCGATTTCGGAAGCGAAGTATTTCGCCATCGCGGCCTGCGTCACGAAGTCGTGGCCGCCATCGCGCAGGCGCGCCGCGTTGTAGACGAGCAGCCGCGCCGCCTCCACTTCCACGGCCATCTGCGCGAGTTCGAACTGCACGCCTTGAAAATCGCCGATCCGCGCGCCGAACGCTTTCCGCTGTTTCGCGTACTGCACCGCGTGGTCCAGCGCTCCGGCGGCGAGGCCCACCATCTGGCCGCCGATCCCGATGCGGCCCTCGTTCAACGTTTCGATGGCGACCTTGTAGCCCTTACCCACTTCGCCCACTACGTTCGACTTCGGGACGAAGCAATCGTCGAGGATCAACTCGCAGGTGGACGACGCGCGAATGCCGAGCTTGTCTTCTTTCTTACCCACCGAGAATCCGGCCAAGTCGCGCTCGACCAGAAAGCACGTGATGCCCTTGTAGCCCGCCGCCGGATCGACGGTGGCGAAAACGAGAAACACTTGCGACTCGTGGGCGTTGGTAATCCAGAGCTTGCGCCCGGTAATCGCGTAGCCGCCCTCACGTGAGATAGCGCGCGTGGTGAGCGCGAACGCGTCCGAACCCGCGCCCGCCTCGCTCAACGCATACGATCCCAATTCGCCGCTCGCGAGCTTCGGCAAGTAGCGCCGCTTCTGATCCTCCGTCCCCCAGCGCAAGATGGCGTTGTTGACCAACGTGTTCTGCACGTCGACGATCACCGATGCCGCGGGATCGACTTTCGCCAGCTCCTCGACGGCCAGCACGCTCTGGAAAAACGTCCCGCCCTGCCCGCCGTACTCTTCGGGAATCTCGATGCCGAACAGCCCCATCGCGGCCATCTCTTCGAGCAGTTCGCGGCGGAAGAGCGACGCTTCGTCCATCTCGCGGACATGCGGCGCGATGCGTTCGCGGGCGAATCGCGCGACGGTCGATTGAAAGAGCCGCTCCTCTTCGGAGAGGACGGTGAGCGGAACGGACATCGATACTTTAAGTGTATGCATCGCGCCGACGAAGTGTCCGCCGAAGTGATCGACCGCTTGAGCCGCGCCGCGTCCCAGGCCTACTACGGCGAACCGGTGACGCAACTGGAGCACGCGCTGCAATCGGCGCAATTGGCGCGCGAAGCGAACTCGGACGACGAGACGGTGATCGCGGCGCTGCTACACGATATCGGGCACCTGCTCGACGACGGGCGGCTACACGAACAACTGGGCGTCGTCGATCACGACACGCACGGCGCGGCATGGCTCGCGATGCGAGGATTCTCGCCGCGCGTCGTCGAACTGGTTCAAGGCCACGTGGCGGCAAAGCGCTACCTGGTGGCGACCAATCCCGAGTACCGGGCGCGGTTGTCGAACGCCAGCGTGCAGACTCTCGAATTGCAGGGCGGCGCGATGACCGAAGACGAAGTTCGCGAGTTCGCCGCAAGCCCGCTATTCAAAGAGAAGCTGCGGATGCGCAGTTGGGACGAGCAAGCCAAGGTTCCGGGGGCGAAGACCGAGCCGCTTGAAAGCTATCGCGAACTACTTACTCAGCACATCTCGTCCGGTCCAGCAAGCGTGCGGCGCGATCCCGAGTAGTTTCGCCGCAGTGGGCGCGGTGTCGAGCGAATAAACCGGACGCTTCAACTCGCCGCGCGCGACGCCCGGCCCCGCCGCGATCCACGGCACTTCGAGTTCGGCCATCGAAAGCCCGCCGTGCTTGGTGCCCACGCCGCCGTGATCGGACACGACGAGGATCGCGGCCTCCTCGCCAATGGCGTCCATCAGATTGCCGATCAGCGTGTCCGCCTCCGCCACCGCCGCGAAATATTCGGGCGTGTGCCAGCCGTAGCGATGCCCGGCGTGATCCACGTCGTCGAGATGGACGAACAGCAGATCGGGCTTCTCCTTCTTCCAATGCTCGACCGCCGCCTTCATCGCGAGAGGCGACTTCAGAATATGTTCCAGGCGCTGCGGCGCGCGTTCCTCCACCAATCGCCCGAAGCCCTCCCAATCGTGCAGGACCGCGATTTTCGCCTGCGGGCGGGCGGCGCGCAGAACGCCGAAGATCGTGGGGAACACATGTTTGTCGCCCGGACAGACGCTCGCGATCAAGAACTTGTCGGGCTGCCAATCGTTCGAATCGACGCCATGCGATTCCGGCCCGGCACCCATCACGATCGACGCCCAGTTCGGACTCGACACCGTAGGCATCACGCCGCGAGCCTTCAGCGTCCACGCGCCGCGCTCCATCAGTTCGTGCAACCGCGGAGTCTTGCCTTCGGCGACCGCTCGCGTCGAGAGTCCGTCGACCCCCACGATGACGACCTTGTTCGCTTGGAGCGTTTGTGAATAAGCCTGTAACCCGCCGAGAAGCGCGAGCAAGATAACATCGAGCATTCTCATGCAGGCCCGCATTTTCGCCGTCACCTGGCTATCGTACGCGGGCTTCTACTTCTGCCGCAAAAACTTTTCGGTGATTATGCCGTTGCTTTCGCGTGACGAAGGATTCACGGCGGACCGGCTGGCGCTCGCGCTGTTTCTCTACAGCCTGGGCTACATCGCGGGGCAGTTTTCGAGCGGCATGCTTTCGGACCGTTTCGGCGCACGGAGCGTAGTGACGGCGGGCATGCTGGTCTCGGCGGGCGTCAATGCGGCGATGGGATTTTCGGAATCGGCGGCGGCCATCACCACCCTGTGGGCGGCGAACGGTTACGCGCAAGCCTGCGGCTGGCCGGGCTTGCTGAAGCTGATGTCGAGCTGGTTTAGCGAGCGCTCGCGCGGCACAACGATGGGCTGGTGGTCCACCAACATGGTGGCGGGCGGATTCTTGGCGACGATCTTCGCCACATGGGCGGCGACGGGTCCGCTGATGGCCGCATGGGGATGGCGGCGCGGCGCGTGGTGGCCGGCGGCGGTGCTGGCGGCAATTGCGATTGTCTTTTGGGTCTTTGTACGGGATGGGGCCCGCGACGGCGCAAGCCACAGAAACTCCCGCCCATCGTCCTACGCCGGACTTCGCGAGGTGATGGCGAACCGGACAGTGAATACCATCGCCGCGATGTATTTCGCGATCAAGCTGGCTCGATACGTTTTCCTGTTCTGGCTGCCGCTTTACATGACGGAGAAACTCGGCTATGGCGCGGACGAGGCGGGCTACACTTCTTCGGTATTCGAATTGGTGGGCGCGCTCGGCGTTCCTCTGGCGGGTTACCTTTCGGATCGCGTGACGCTCGGCCGCCGTTTCCCCGTAGGCGCCGCGATGATGTTCGCGCTCGCGCTGCTGTGCCTGTTGCACCCTGCGCTCGCGGCATTGGGGCGCTGGGGCAATATCGCCGGCATCGCGCTCATCGGAGTCATGACGTTCGGGCCGGATACTCTAATGGCGGGCGCCGCGATTCAGGACGCGGTCCGGCGCGAAGTGACCGCGACGGCCGGCGGCTACACCAACGCGATCGGGTCCGTGGGACAACTGATTTCGCCCGTGATCGCCGCCGCTCTGTCGCGCGCCTACGGCTGGGACACGGTGTTCTACTTAGTGGCGGCGGTGGCGGCGGCGGGCGGAGCGGTGCTCGCCACGCAATGGAACTTTCGGAGGCCGGAATGGAATCTTGCGACGTCGCCATCGTAGGCGGCGGAATCTTGGGTTTGGCGCACGCCTACGCGGCGGCTAAGCGCGGCCAAAGCGTCGTTCTTTTCGAGAGGAACGCCCGCGCGCAGGGAGCCAGCGTGCGGAATTTCGGCATGATCTGGCCCATCGGCCTGCACGAGGAGATTCTGCAACTCGGACTGCGCAGCGCCGAAATCTGGCGCGAAGTTTTGGACGAGGCCGGACTGCCGTACGCACCCACCGGTTCGCTGCATCTCGTCTATCGCGGCGACGAAGAGGCGGTGGTGCGCGAGTTCGCCGATCTCGCTCCCGCGCGCGGTTATCGCTGCCAATGGATCGATCGCGAAGAGACGCTCGCACGCAGTGCCGCCGCTGTACCCGATGGTCTACGCGGCGCGTTGTGGAGCGAGACGGAACTGACCGTCGATCCGCGTCTCGTCGTCGGCGAGTTGCCGGGCTATCTGTCCGAAAAGTTCGACGTAACCTGTCATTTTTCGGAACCGGTGCTGAGCGTCGCGGGCGGGTTCGTGGAAACCGCGCAACGGAAGTTACAAGCGCAGCGAGTCATCGTCTCCAGTGGGATCGATTTCGAAACCTTGTATCCGCACGAGTTCGCCCGGGAGCCCCTCAAGAAATGCAAGCTGCAAATGATGCGGACCGCGCCGCAGCCCGAAGGCTGGAAGTTAGGACCGGCGCTCGCCGCCGGACTGACGTTGCGCTTTTATCCCGCCTTCCGGATTTGCTCGACGCTCGGCGCACTCGAGCGGCGCATCGAGGACGAGACGCCCGAATACAATCGCTGGGGCATCCACGTGATGGTGTCGGAAACCGCGCTCAACGAAATGACGCTCGGCGATTCGCACGAGTACGACCTGGCGCTCGAAGCGTTCGACAAGCCGGAAATCGACGAATTAGTGCTGCGCTATCTGCGCGGGTTCGCGCGATTTCCCAATGAAGCCATCGCCCAGCGCTGGCATGGCGTTTACGCGAATCACCCCACCAAGCGGACGCTCGAACTCGAGCCGGAACCGGGGGTACACATCGCCATGGTCACCGGAGGCAAAGGAATGACGCTGTCGTTCGGGTACGCGGAGTCGTTGGCACGGGTACTCAATGCGCGGAGTCAAAGCGGAGGCCTTAGCGAATGATTCGCGCGATCTTGCTCGACTGGGCGGGCACCACTGTGGACCACGGCAGCCGCGCGCCCGTCGCCGTGATGCTCGATTTGTTCGCCGCGCATGGGTTCGCGATCACCGAACAAGAGGCGCGAGTTCCCATGGGGTTACCCAAGCGCGATCACATCGCGGCGATTCTCGCCATGCCGCGGGTCGCCGAAAGCTATCGCGGCCCGGGTCTCGACGAGTTATACGCCGATTTTCTGCCGCGCCAGTTGGAAGTGCTATCGCGGCACGCGGACCTGATCCCCGGAGTCGCCGAGACAGTTCACACGTGGCAAGCCGCGGGGATCAAGATCGCCACGTCCACCGGCTACACGCGCCCGATGCTCGATTTGCTCGTCACGCGAGCGCGAGAGCAAGGCTACCGGCCCGACGCCAACTTCTGCCCCGACGATGTCGATGGCGGAAGACCCGCGCCTTGGATGGCCTTCGCCGCCATGCGGGCGCTCGACATTTACCCGCCCAACGCTTGGGTCAAGATCGGCGACACTCCGTCCGACATCGAGGAAGGCCGCAACGCCGGTATGTGGACCATCGGCGTGACGGACACCGGCAACGAAGCGGGCGATCCTTCGCGATTCATCGCGGCGGGTGCGCACTACGTTTGCTCCTCGGTGGCCGAGGCCCCGCCGATCGTCGCCGAACTCGGTCGCTGATCCGCGCCGTAATCCTAACGAAACATCCGTGCGCTAGCCTGTCCGCATGCTCAGATGTCTGGTCCCGCTCTTCGTGTGTTCGCTCGCTGCTTTCGCCCAGTACGACACGGCCACCGTGTTGGGAACTATAACCGACGCCTCCGGTTCGGCGGTGACGGGCGCGAAAGTGACGCTCGAAAACACGCGGACGGGAGTGAAGCAGTCCAGCGAAACCGACGCCTCCGGCAATTACCTCTTCCTCAACATCCGGATCGGCGCGTTCAAGGTTACCGCGGAGTCGCGCGGGTTCAAGGTCGCGGCGTCTGAGGAGTTCACCGTAACGGTCAACGCCCGGCAGCGCGTGAACCTTACTCTCGAAGTCGGCGAAGTTACTCAAACGGTCGAAGTGAGCGGCGCGGCGGCGGCCCTCGAAACGGATTCTAGCGATCGCGGCCAGGTGATTAACCGCCAAGCGATCGTCAACTTACCGTTGAACGGACGCGCCTACGCCGACTTGGCTTTGCTTTCGCCCGGCGTTCGCAAGTCGAACATCGCTTCCAGCCGCGACGCGTCTTTCAACGTCAACGGACTGCGCAGTTCGCACAATAACTTCCTGATCGACGGTGTCGATAACAACGCCTACGGCACTTCGAACCAAGGCTTTTCGAATCAGGTCGTCCAGTTGAACCCGGACGCCGTCGAAGAGTTCAAAGTCCAGACCAACAACTTCTCAGCGGAGTTCGGACGCGCGGGCGGCGCGGTCGTCAACGCGTCGATCCGGAGCGGAACCAACCAGTATCACGGCGCGGTTTGGGAGTTCCTTCGCAACACGAACCTCAACGCCGTGGGATTTTTCCGGCCTGTGACAGGCAAGCCGACTCTGGTACAGAACCAATTCGGCGGCGCGGTAGGCGGTCCGATTAAGAAAGACAAAATGTTCTTTTTCGCCGACTACGAAGGCTTGCGGCGTTCGGAGAAAACGCTGCAATTCGCCAATCTCCCCGACATGAATCAGCGGCAGGGCATCCTCGGCGTTCCGGTGCGCAACCCCATCACGGGCGATACTTACACCGACGGCCGCATTCCTCAAAGCGCGACAACGGCGTTCGCGCGGCGCGTACTCGGCGATCTTCCCACTCCCCTCCGCGCCGGGATTTCCAATAACTGGGAGCGTCTCACTCCGATCCCAAGCGTCGACAACAAGGGCGACATCCGCTACGACCATTATTTATCCGATAAGTTGAACGCCTTCGTCCGCTACAGCCACCGGCTGCTCAACCGCACGGAGAATCACGTGATTCCGGGACCTTCGGGCGGCGACGCCAACGGCAATGTCCGCGTGCTGAACCAACAAATCGCCACCGGCTTCAATTACAACCTCTCCCCGACGTCGCTGATCGACTTCCGGATTTCGGTGGGACTCACCGAAGGCGGAAAGACGGCGCTCGGCTCGGAGCGCCCGTACATGAGCCAGGAGTACGGCATAACCGGACTGCCGGAATCGCCCACCATCGGCGGCGGCCTGACCCGCCAGGCTCTGGGCGGCTTCACCGCGTTCGGGCGGCAGAGCTCGAATCCGCAGTTCCAGAATCCGTTCGTCGTCAATCCGAAAGCCAACTACTCGAAGATTCTCGGCCGCCACTCTCTAAAAGCCGGGTATGAGTATCAGTCGATTAACACGGCGATTTTCGATTTCAATCCGCAATACGGAAACGATTCGTACAGCGGACAATTCTCGCGGCCCACCGGCGCGGCGACGAATAATATTTACAATGTCGCCGACTTTCTGTTCGGAGCGCGGTCGAGCTATGAGCTCAACAACGAAATCGTGCTCGACTACCGGCAGCGAATGCACTTCTTCTACTTGCAGGACGATTGGAAGGTGAACTCCGCGCTCACTCTCAATCTCGGAGTGCGCTATGAGTACGCTACCCCGCAATGGGAAGCCCAAAATCGGCTGTCGAACTTCGACCCGGCGAGTCGCACGATTATCCGCGCCCAAGACGGTAGCGTTTACGACAGAGCGTTAGTACAGCCCGACCGCAACAACTGGGGGCCGCGCATCGGCCTTGCCTATCAAATGACGCCGCGCACCGTGGTGCGTTCGGGTTACGGAATCAGCTACGTGCACTTCAACCGCTTGGGCGGCGAGAATCTGCTCGGGTACAACGGTCCACAGATCGTCAATCTCGGCATCAACCAAACCTTTTCGCTGCCTCTTTGCACGGGCGACAACTACCGCAATTGCTTCCGCCTCACGCAGCAAGGCTATCCCCGGGGATTGGTGGATCCGGCAAACTTCTCGACGGCGACCACGCGCACCAACTACACGCCCGCCGACTATCGCACCAGCTACATCCAAAGCTGGCACCTCACGGTGCAGCGCGAAATCGCCCGGAACCTGGTTCTCGACGTGGCTTATGTCGGCAATCGGGGAAACAGTTTGATGATCTTGGGCGACGCGAATCAAGGGCGTCCTAACCTGCCCGGGCAGAATCTCACCGTCGACGCCCGCCGGCCGATCCAGGGTTTCAGCTTCATCCAGATTTCCTACGGCGGCGGCTTCTCGACGTATCACGCGTTCCAAGCCAAACTCGAGAAGCGCTACTCGAACGGCATCTACATTTTGAACAGCTTCACCTTCTCGAAAGCGATCGACAACGCGGGCGGACACCTCGAAACCGCCAACGGCGATAACTCCCGCGCCAACTATCTCGACTTGCGCAACGAGAAGGGAATCGGCAGCTACAACCAGCCGCTGAACAACACGACGACCTTCGTCTGGGAAGTGCCTTATGGCCGCGGCCGGAAGTGGGGATCGAGCGCGAACTGGCTAGCCCAAGGCGTTCTGGGCGGCTGGCGCGCCACCGGAATCAATACCGCCACCAGCGGCCTGCCGATCAATCTGACTTACGGTCCGCCCGCCGCGTTCCAAGTGGGTAGTTCGCTGACCTACCGCCCCAACTATCTCGGCGGCGATCTGTACTCGGCCGACCGGAGCGTGACGCAGTATTTCAATCCGGCGGCGGTCGCCGCGCCCAGCGTGCAGACCCCCAACGATCCTTCCCGGCCGTTCGGCAATCTGGGCCGCAATGTCGCCAGCAGCGAAGCGATCTTCAACTTCGATTTCGGCTTGCACAAAGACTTTCCGCTGCCATGGGAGAGCACGCGGATCGAGTTTCGCAGCGAGTTCTTCAACCTGTTCAACACCACGAATCTCGCGGCGGCAAACGGCAACGTGACGGCCAACAATTACGGCACGATCACGAGCGTCCTCGCCACGGCTCCGGCGCGGCAGATTCAGTTCGCGCTCAAGTTGGTGTTCTAGATCGCCAGCCGGTCCGGCGGGATCCACTCCCGCCTCGCCTGCTGGTCGTTGACGATATCGAACGAGTAGTAGCGTTCGTGCAGCTTCCGATTTTCGCCGAACTTCTCGACCGCCAGCCGCACCGCCTCTTCGCGAGTAGTCGGCGCGCACGCGGACAGGTAATCGCGAATCACTCGCACCCACAGGTGCGTCAGCGTTTCGTGATATCCGCTCGATTCGGTATTCTTACCGCCGACGGCCGCGTTGTAGTTCCAGATGCCCTCCCGCATGAAATCGAGCGTCTCCTCGAACGTTCGGTCGAACGCCACATAGGCGCACATTGAGACGTGCGCGGCGTGCGTCCATTTCTCTTTCGGCAGCCGGTGCGAACGCCACTCCTCGAAAAAGCGGTCGATCTCCGTCACGTCCGCATTCTCGCCATGAGATACAAACCCGCCAGCGCGAAAATCCCGTCCGGCGCCCAGGCCGCCAACGCGGGCGGCAACTGGTTCAAGTAGCCGATCTGCTCGAACAACTTGCTCACGGACCAATAGGCGATCGCGATCCCCAAACTCACGCCCACGCCCGCCATCGCTCCGCGGCTGCCCGTGAGAAACGCGAAGGGGATCGAGAGCAGCGCCATGATGACGCCGAACAGAGGCACGGCGAACTTACTTTGCCTTTGCACCTGTAACTTCACGGTGTCGAGTCCGCTTTGGCTGAGTTCTCCGATGTAGCGGTCGAGTTCAATGAAATTCATCTGCTGCGATAACTTCACTTCCCGGCGGAAGTAACCCGGCGGCTCGGTCAACTCGGGGAACGTCGCGGTTTGATTCGCGAAGTCTCGGTATTCGGTCACTTTGATGCCGTCGAGCTTCCGCACCTGGCCGTTTTGGAAGACCCAGGTATTCAGAGTCGGCTCCCAGCGGGCGCGCTCCGCCGTAATGAGTTGCCTTAGGTGGAAAGATTCCGGGTCCAGTTCGTACACGCTCACCCCCACCATGATCGGGTCCGACGGATCGAAGTACTTGTAGTAGTAGATTCGCGAGCCTTGTCCGAATACCCAGCGCCGGTCGGGGCGCAGATAAGTCTGCACAGCGCGTCCCTTAATCTCGTTGCGGATGGCGTCCTGCTTTTTGTTCGCGTCGGGAATGTAGTAATGGTCGAAGGCGAAGAGCATTCCCGAGAACGCCGCCGCCGCGAGAATCACGGGAGCGGCCAACCGGTACAGACTCACGCCGCAAGCCTTGAACGCGGTGACCTCGTTGTTCTTGGTCAGGACGCCGAAGGTCACTAGCACGGCCACCAGCACCGCGATCGGCGCGGAATCGTAAATCAGCTTCGGCGCGAGATGGAACAGGTAGAGAAATACCCGGGTCAGCGGAATCTTGTTTTGGACGATCTCGGGCAGCAGTTCGAAAAACGTGAACACCTCGACCATCGAGACGAAGCTAGCCAGCAACAGCGCGAAGTAGAACAGGAACGAATTCAGAATGTAAGTGTCCACTACTTGCGGAACCACGAAGAAAAGCCGCGCCCGACCCGCAGAAGGCCGGTCCGGCAGCGTGCGGACGCGTTGGAACAGATTTTCCGCCCATTTGCGGACGGCGGCCACCGGATCGAAGTCGCCCGGACGTTCGAGCCTCGACAGAAAGAAAACGCCGGCAACGGCGAACAGCGCATTCGGCAGCCACCTTGCGAGAACGATGGGAAACTCGCCTTGCCGCGCCAAGCCGATCAGCGGAATCTGCCCCGAGTAGTAAATCAGCACCAGCGCCAGCGTCAGTACGAACGCCGAAGAGCGGCCCGCTTTGCGGGACGACACTCCTAAGGGGATGCCGGCCAGCGCCAGCACCAGACAGCCCATGGGTAGCGCGAACCTCTGGTGCAGTTCCATCTTGGCGTCGATCGAATCGCGATCCGCCAGCGTCCCGGTCAGCCGGTAAAGCGGTACTGTGTCCTGTTCCACGTAACGGCTGGCTCGCACCTCGGCGGGTTTCTGCGCTTCGAGGATTTGTTCGCCGCTGGGAAAGGCGCTCGAAAAATCTTCGTCTGGCTTCTTCCCCGTTTCGTGCGTGTAGCCGTTACGCATCGAAAGCTGGATGCGGTTGCGCGCCGGATCGGGCAGCGCGATCGCTTCCTGTGCGATGGTGATGGGCGGCGCTTCGCCCGCCTCTCGCGCGCCGGTGGAGCGTTCCGAGGCGGGCCGCAGGTCGGCGATGAAAATCTTGCGCCACCGCGTCACGGGGCCGGCGATCACATCGCCCACATACAAGATCGTGTTGGGGAACGATTCCTCGAAAACGCGCGGTTGAATTTCGGCCGTGAGCTGCGACGCCACCAGCGAGTTCGACACGCGCAGCGTCTCGCGGATCGACCACGGAGTGAGCCAAAGGCTAGCGGCCCCCGTAAGTAACGCCGCCAAAGCCGAAAAAACCAGCACCGGCTTAACCACCACCCGCGCCGGAACGCCCGCCGCCCGCAACGCCGTGATCTCGTTGTCGCCCGACATGCGCGATAGCGCGAGCAGAATCCCCACCAGCACCCCGGCGGGCACGGTGAAGGGCAGCGTCGCCGGGATGGCGAGCGCCAATAGCCGGATCACCGTTTCCGGCGGGGCCGTACTGCGCACCAGCAACGAAAACACGCCCCGGTCGCCGCCCAGCCGCTGCAGGAAAAACACGAACGTGAACAGCGCGATCCCGATGAGCGACGCCAGGGCGACTTCGCGAAACACCGCTCGATCGATCAAACGCATAGCGGGACTCGGTTAGGGTGTCGGCGGCGGAGGCGGCGCTACCGGTGGGCGCGGCTGATCTTCGTTCGCCACGTCGAGTTCGACATCCTCGAGCAGAATCGACGGAGCGAAAACCGTAGCCAGATAGCCGTAGCCGCCCGCACCCATCAAGGAGAACGGCGCGCCGTTGCCGAGGAAGCTAAAGCCGAATTCCTCGTCGGACGCCGCCGCGATATCGCGCAGGGAGCGCAAGTTGAATCCGCGGAATCGCAGGCCGCGCACCAGCTCTTCACGACCGTCCGGATACACGCGATACGCGAGCAGCGGCATGCTGGTTCCGCGATCCGGACCGGAAACCAGACGGCGCAACTCGGCGATCGAAGCCGAAGAGGGGAAGTCCATCTTCTTGACGACCAGCGCGTACGGCTTGCCGCGATCCGCCATCAGCTTGGTTAAACGGCCGCGCATGTCCTTCGACGGCACGGGCTCCGAGCACTTCACGAACAAATTGGAAATCGCGGCCGTTTTGCCGCCGAAGGCTCCCGGCAGACGCGCGTGGCCGTTACTGGTTAGCGCATCGCGCGCCGGTTGGCGCGTGGTCAGCAGAGCCTTTAGGACTCCCTTCTCGACCACCGGAACCGTCTGGGGCGCGACGCCTTCGATATCCACCGGATAGTAGCCGAGCAGCGGCTTGCCCCGGTACTCGCGCTGCGTAGGATCGTCCACCATATCGAAAGAGGCGGGGAGAATCCTCGATCCGATCTTGCCTTCGAGCGGGCTAGGTTGAATGGGTACCGGACGCCCCGGTTCGCCCACCGGACGCCGGATCGCGGGCAGAGCGGCGCTAAAGAACTCGGCGAATAACTGCGCGGCGGCGGTTCCCTCGAACAATACGGGACCGGTGTAGTTCTCGCCCAGCGGCGCGGCGGCGAGCGCCTTCACGTTGGCCGCCACTTGCGACACCGCGCGGCGCAAATCGAGCTCCGCCGGAAACTGCCCCGGGTCCAGCGATTCGATGACGTCGTGATCGCGCACCCGCATACCGTCGGGGCATTGGCCGGTGGCGCGCGTGCGGAGGTAAGCCACCGGATCGGGGTACACCGCCACCGTCGCCTCGGAATTCGAATAATACGAAGTAGAGTGCGCCAGATTGCATTCGACGCTCGACTCGATCACTTCGGGCGTCTCCGCGTAGAGAGCCGATAGCGAAATGGTCCGGTTGCGCCACAGAGTTTGATCGAACCGCGGGCGCTGATGCTCGATCACGGTGCGCAACTGGGGCGCGGCCGAGAAATCGGGGAGCTTTTCCGCTTGCGTGACGCTGCGTAACGCCGCCCTCTTTCGCCCGATCGCCTCGACGGCGGTCTTAAAGGCGCGGTCGGTTGCGAGCCAGAACGCCCGCCGCAGCGAATCGTAATTGTCGTCGAGCGGAAACTGGTCGGGATCGAATCGGGAGCCGGGGTAGTAGTCCGACAAGACATAGTTCGTGTTGTCGAAGTCCGGCCCGCCGACGCGCACCCCGATGCGGGGGATACGGGCGCGGCCGCTCCGCTCGTTGATCAGGCCGCCGAGGGACGCGAGAACGGTATAGCTGATCGTGTCGTCGAGCGCGTACTCGACGAAATACAGCGGGTCTTTCGCGGCCAGCCGCAGTTGCCGGGAGCGGTTCAACTCGTCCGCCATAGCTCGGAGAATCGGGTGCGCGGCCAGCGGTATGGGAGCGCCCGGCTTAGCCGGGACGGCGGGCTGTTGCGCCTTCGCCGAAAACGAAGCTAGCCAGGCCAGAAGATCGCGGCGCTTCACTGGCCGGTACCCTTCGTGTCCGGACGGCTGGATTCGGGCCGCTCGAGAAACGGCGGCCGGTCCTGCGAGCGCTCTTTCTTCTGAATTTCGATCTCCGACACGAGAATCGCGGGCGAGACCGCCGAAACCGGGACCGTACCCGATTCCGCTCCGCAATACCCGTTGAAAACTTCGGGTTTGTCGCCGGTGGCCATGATCTTCGCGAAACTCGCAAGCGGCGTACCCACAATGTCCGCTCCGCGAACCAGTTCGTCGGGCCGACCGTCCGCCCAGACGCGGTAGACAATCAGCGGGATCACCGTGAACGCCTGTAAGCCCCGTCGGCCGGTGGTGGTGAATCCGCCGGTAACTTGCTCGAAATAAAGTCCGTATGGCTTATTTTGGCGGCGCGCCTCGGCGATCAGCATTTCGCGTAACTGCGGCGCGGTGGTTTGCTTCGAAGACTCGACGATCAAATTCGACTGCCGGGACACCACTTCGGCCCCGGGCTGCTTTCGCCCATGCCCATTCGAGTTCGGAAATCCTTCGATCGGCGACCGCGACAGCAGAAACGTCTTCAAGACACCCCCATCCACCAGCTTGACGCTCGACGCGCGCACGCCCTCGTCGTCGAAGCTGTACCAGCCGAATAAGTCCATACCGGCCATCTGTTTACGAGTAGCGTCGAAAGTGACGGAAAGGAAATCGGGCAGGATCGGCGTACCCACGCTCTTGGCGAACGTCTGACCCTCGGTTTCGTCTTTTTGACGGTGTCCCTCGATCCGGTGCCCGAAAATCTCGTGGAAAAAAACACCCGCCGAGCGCCCGGAAAGGATCGCCGGGCCTACGTACGGTTCAACGACCGGCGCGCGCAGCAATCCGGCCAAATTCGCGGAGACCTTCTCGATGGCTTGCGCGACAATCTTGTCGTCGGGCAGTTTGCCGGGTTCCGAAGCCTCGAAACTCTCGTTCGCCGACACGTCCATGCCGTCTGGAGCTTTCCCTTGAGCGCTGACGGTAACCCGGGCGAACGTCCGTCCGTGCTCCAGACGCGCGCCTTCGGTAGAAACAAAGCGCTTCACCTCGCGTTGCGCTGCGATGGTGACGCGCGACGCCAGCACGCCCGGTTTGCCGTTGAACAACGCCGACCACTGGCGGGCTTTCGCTTCCCAGGCGGCGCGGTCGATCTTTAAGGTTGGTACCGGTTCGACCGCTTTCTGCGGGCTCTCGACCGAGAAATCGGCCACCACCGCCGCTTCCTTAACGATCACCTCGCGCTGCGAGTTCATCGCGATCATCCGCTGCAAGGCGGTCCGGTAGACGCGGTCGGTCTCGAGCCACGCGCGCCGCCGTAGAGCCGCCAAGCTTCCTTCCACCGGCACGCCAACGGCGTTCGCGAACCGGGGCCGCTCGCCGCGAATGATCCGGTAATTGTCGAGCTTCGGCGATCCGATGCGGACCGAGACGTCGAGGAACCGCGCCCGGCTACCGCCCGATTGCTCGAGCGCGCCGAAAGACGCGCTCACGGCCTCGCCTTCCGTGTCGGTCAACGCGTAAGAGACAAAATAGGGAGGCGGGTCGCCTTTGGCTTTCAGCGCTTCGAAGTTGCGCTTCAGTTCCTCTTCGAGAACGTCGAGAGGGCCGGCCGCCCTCGCCTGAGCCTCTAATCGCGCTTCGAGCGCAAATCCAAAGAGGAGAAGCGGCAAAAGGCGGGCCACGGCTTCAGGATAGCAGCCGTTATACTCCCAAACCGCCCGCCGCAGCCGAAAGCTGTCCGCGAAACTTAAGGCCGGCCAACGCGAGGCCGTAGCGTCCGCGAACGCCGGTTTTTTCGAAGATGTGCTTCAAGTGGATCTTGACGGTGCCGGGACGGATGCCCAGTTCGAGAGCGATGTCGCGGTTCTTCATCCCGCTTTCCACCAGTTCCATCACCTGACGCTCGCGGGGCGTAAGTCCATTGCGGCCCGCGCGTTCCATTTGGATTCCCCGGAACACCGTGTCTTCGAGCCAGGTCTGCCCCGACGCCACGGTCTTCAAGCATGTAAGCAGCGTTTCCGGAGTGGCTGTCTTGCGCATCACGCCGCGCGCGCCCGCCTGGATCAACCGCAGCGCCTCGATCTCCGTGATCGCCCCGCCCCAAACGACGGTAGCGGTACGGCCCGCCGATTCGGCGAGCCAAATCGGAAGCTGATCGGGCCCGGCCGTCTTATCCACCAAGGCCAGCGCCGGGCGCGATCCCGAACGCTCCCTAAGGGCGGAGAGGCTGGTGGTGGCGGCGATCACCTCGAACTCCGGCGCCGCCGCAATCACGGCGCGAAGCCCTTCCAGCGTCAGAGGTTGTGAGTCGCAAACCGCGACCCCTAGCCGCGGTTGCCCGGAATAATCATGCATCGGTCTTTACTGGTAGTCGCCCACCGGCGGCGTAATTCTCACGAAAGACGCGGTTTTCGCCGATCTGACCCTTTAGCCCTCCTCCATGAGCGCTCTCCAGTCCGCACGAAATTGGAAGATTCTGATCCTCGGCCCGTCGGCGAAGTTGACGGGCGGGGCCCGGACTTTGCTCGCGCAGGAAATGCCGGCGGCTCAAGTGTTTGAGATTCGGTCCTACCCGGAATCGGCGGCCCTGCCGCAACTGTTCGCCGGTCAGCCGTTGTCGCTTTGTCTGCTCGACGCCGCTACCTCGCGCGATACGGCGATCGCCTTAATCAAGGAAATTCAACGGCTTGCGCCGCGGGTGGCGGTGGTGGCGATGCTCGAGGAAAACGACCCGAACGCCGTACTGAGCTGTTTGCGGGGCGGCGCCTCGGAATTCCTGATCCACCCTTTCGCCGCCGCGCAACTGGAGGAAGTCGCCGCCAAATTGACGCAGGCCTTTCCCGAACTGGCCGCATCCGCCGGACATGCCCGGGTGATCGCCGTCCTGCCCGCCAAAGGAGGCTGCGGGGCGTCTACGCTGGCCCTAAACCTCGCCTATCAAAAGAAGCGCTTTAACGCCAAACGAGTCCTGCTGGCCGATCTTGACCCGCTCTGCGGTACGCTCGCCTTCCAAATGAAGGCCAAACCGTCCTACACATTTATGGACGCCTTGCAGCGCGCGCACCAGCTCGACGCCGACGTTTGGCGCGGATTAGTGCAGACCGCCGACGGCCTGGACGTGCTTCACGCGCCCGACACGCTCGTCGAGGGCATCTACGAGCCGCCCGATCCGGCGGCCATGATCGAATTCGCCCGCAGTCTCTACGACCTTGCCGTCCTCGACTGCGGATCGGCCTATGGCTCTTGGAATACGCGCCTGGCGCAACTCGCCGACGACGTGGTGTTGGTGGCGTCGACCGATGCGGCGGCGGTACGGTCGGCGAAGCGCGCGCTGGATTCGTTAACGGCCCGGCACGTGCCGCTATCGCGCATCAAGCTGGTGGCGAATCGCGAGCCGAAAGGCTCGGAGACGGAGCGGCTGGCCGTCGCCGTAGGCATTCCCGTAACCCAAATCATCCCCGCCGATCCCGAGACGGTCCATACCGCGCTTATCGAAGGCAAAGCGGCCGCCGCCGGAACGCCCTTCGCCAAAGCCGTCGCACAACTCGCAACCGCGCTGGCGGGAGTTCCGGCGGAAAAACCCGCCGAGAAGTCTCCGGCGAAGACGTCTGGAATCGCGAATCTGTTCGGACTCCTGCGGCGCGCCTAACCGGCGCTAGTCGCCCTTCTTAATGTTGATGTAGCCCCGGCAAGTTGCCGCTCCGCAACCGCAGCGGACCTTCTCCACGTTCCAGGCGAAGCGGTAATCGATGAGAAGCTCCTCCCCTTTGCGGATCGGGCGCTTCGACATGTACAAGATATGCCCGCGCAGGATGACGGCTTGTACGTTCGGATCGCAGGAGTGATTGATGTACTCGGCCCCGCTGCCGCCCACGGCGCCGTCGATCGACCAATAGTTGTCGAGCGTAAACAGATAGACGTGTTCCCGCGAATCCGCTCGCCGCTTGGTTTCGCGGCGGCTGATCCGTTCGCCCGTGTATTCGATCACCTTCCGGCGCGCGGGGATCGGCTCCGCCGCGAAGATACCCCAGCGGTGAATCCGCGAGGGGCCGATGCGGAGCTTGAATTGGCAGGCTTGGGGGTCTAGGCGCGGGGTGCTCAATCGGAGGGCTTAAAACTCGTCTTTGACTTTCTTCTTATTGCCTTTGCGGCGCATGACGATAATCACCACGCACAGGACGCATAGTAACCCGGCGACGATCTGAACGGTTTCGTTGGTCACGGAAGTTCACGCTCCTCGGAAGTAATCTAGGGTAGCGAAACCGGACCCGGCGGGCAAGCGCGAACGCAGCTCCTAAAGTTTTAGTTGACAAATGGCGCTAAGTCCTAAATACTTAGGACATGCCGAAGGATAGCGCGGCGCTCACGCCGCTCGAACTCGAAATCATGCAGCGTTTATGGGCGCTTGGGCCCTCGGGCGTCGAAGCCGTACGCGAGAAAGTCAAGGACGGCGCGCTCGCCTACACCACCGTCCAGACGATGCTCAACGTCCTCCACCGCAAGGGCAAGGTGACCCGGAAGCTCGAAGGGCGGGCGTTTGTGTACGCGCCCGCGTTGAAGAAAACGGAAGCCGTCGCCGGGGCCGTGCGCGACTTGATCGACCGGATGTTCGGCGGCTCGGCGGAGAACCTGGTCATGGGTCTCATCGAGTCGAAGCAGCTCACGCCCGCCAAGCTGAAAGCGCTTCCGGGAAAGCTGCGCAAGCTGCAAGAGAAGTTGGAGAAAGACCATGGCCGCTAACTGGATGAACGCGGTGGCCGCGATCGCGGCCGTGGCGCTGACGGCGGCGGCGCTCGATTTCGCTTTACGCCGCGCGGGCGCCGGGCGGCGGGCGGCGCTGTTCGCCTTCGCGCTGCTCCTGTCGGCGGCGATTCCCTGGGTCGCGGCGTCGCGGCCCGTCGAGCGCGCCTCGGCGTTCGTGATCGTCGAGCGAGCGTCGAGCGGCCCCACGGGCACGTCCCGTGCTTTCGATGGGTGGACCGCCGGTCTGTGGGCGCTAGCGGCCGCTTCGGCGCTTCGTCTGTTGTGGATCGCGCACGGACTTTGGCGGTTAAGCCGCCTTCGCCGGGTGGCGAACGCCGCGCCGGAACCCGATGTGTGGACCGCGGCCGTCGGCACTCCTGTAACCTTCGGCTGGCGCGCTCCCATCATTGTCGCGCCCGAACCGTTATGGTCGAGCGCCACTCCCGCAATAAAGGCGGCGATTCTCGCGCACGAGCGCGCGCACATCGCCCGGCGGGACTTCGCCTGGAACGTGGCGATCGAACTCGCGACGGTCCCCATCTGGTGGCATCCCGGCGTGATCTGGATGAAGCGGCGCCTAGCAATGCTACGCGAGTTCGCTTGCGACGAATGGGCCGCCGCCGCGGAGCCCGGTTATGCGAAGGCGCTGCTCGAGGCGGCATCCGCGCTAGCCGGAATCCGCCGCCCGGCCGTGGCGCTTGGCCCCCCTGTGGCGCTTGGCCCCCCTGTAGCGCTTGGATTGTTCGATTCCGATTCTTTGGAGGCTCGTATGTTGAACCTGATTCGTCCCGTTCCCGTTCTTCGACGCCGCTTGGCGCAAGGACTCACCGTATTCGCCCTCGCCGCCATCGCTCTCACGGCGGCGGTTTCCGCTCGCTTCCCCGTCTTCGCCCAAGAGCGCAAAGTTCACAAAGCGGGCGTCGATGGTGTCGAAGCTCCTCGCGTGGTCCACCGGGTCACGCCCGTCTATCCAAAGCAAGCCAAGGACTTGAAAGCTCAGGGCACTGTGTCGCTGAGTCTCGTCGTGAACGAACAAGGCTCACCGGAAGATGTCGCCGTACTGGTTTCAGTCGAAGAGTCTCTGGATCAAGCGGCGATCGACGCCATCAAGCAGTGGAGATTCGCACCCGGAACACGAAACGGCGAACCGGTGGCCGTAAGCGCAACGTTCGAAATGCGCTTTACGCTAATGCCCTAGCCAGGACGCTTAGGAACGGTCGCGGCTAGCCTCCTTGAGGGCGATGGGAATGAAACAAACCCGTCTCCGAACTCACTCCGCAATGGGAGCACGATTGTAATCGCTCTCAAGGAGGCATATCGATGACTGAATCCCATCGGGGGGAAGAGTCCAAAATCCGCAAGGAGTTTGTTTCTCTTCGCAAGAACTTTCGCGTCCTATTGGCCGCGAACCCAAATTACTTCGGCAATCTGGAAGGCTCGAATCTGAAGCCGATCTTCCCGTTGTCGGGCAACACGACGTTCGAACGGCTGGGGTGTGTCGGGTTTCACCCGGAACTCAGCATGTTGAAGGGCGTCGTTTACGTCAATCAGGAAAGCGGTTACGGAACCGGATTTTGCGGCGACGGCACCACCGAATTTGTCCGCTTCTTCCTCTCTTTCGACAACGGAGCCACTTGGCAGGACCAAGGGCTGACCAGTTTCGACGTCTATAACATCGACCACAACGCGCGGCTCGAATTCGCGGTGGAAAAGAAGATTCAACCGCCGCGGAAATTGTGCCGCAGGGAGAATCTGATCCGCGTGCGAGCGATTCTCTCTTGGCAGACGCCGCCGCCGCCCGATCCCAACTGGATGCCCGTCTGGGGCAATCGCGTCGAAGCCGTAATTCAGGTCGATCCGTATCGACGATTGCCGATCGCCGAGGTCAAACTGGACGCGGATCTATTGGAACTGATCGAGCCGAACCAGTACTTCACGCTCAAGAAGACCGGCGCATCGATCGACAACTTGGCGAAGGCCTACGCCGCCGCGAAAGTGGAGCCGCACCGCGCCGTGCTGCCATACCTGATGGAAGGGCAATCGAACCCTACCGTGCAGTCCGGACAACTCGCTCTGGCCGCGGAAGCGTTTAACGCCGACCTGCTGAACGTCATCGACGTCATCGCCAGCCCCGGCGACGGGAACACCTCGTACGAGGAATTGACGTGCGTCGGCATGCAGCCGGGCGAGTTTATCGACGAATTGACCGGAATCATTCATGTCAAGAAGTCGGCCGGCTACCTGGGCTCGCTTTGCACGAGTGGAAGCAAGGAATATGTCGCCTACTATCTCGACTTCGGCGGCGGCTGGCAGTACATGGGAACCGCGTCGGTCGGGGTCAACGACATTTCGTCGATTCCAGCCGAAGGCTTGCGTTATGCCGCCTACCTGCCGGTCGATCTGAATAAGTACCGGAAGGACTGCTCGACGCCGACGCTCGTCAAGATGCGGGCGATCCTATCCTGGTCGGTACCGCCAACCCCCGGCGATCCGGAGTACAAGCCGTTTTGGGGGAACCGCGAAGAAACCCTGATCTTGATGGGCAAGCGAACCGGAAGCGGGGAAGGGCTGCTGCCATTCATCACCGCCTGCGGCCGAGTCTCGGTCGAGAAGATCGACGCGGGCAGCGGCTTGGCGACGGCGCTATCGCCCTTTGTCGTCAACTCCGCGCCGTTCGGCGGCGAAGTGATGGTGTCCGGCTACATCCTCAATCACCCCAATCATTCCGCCACCGGAGTGAAGTTGCGCTACAAGGTGATGATCTCCTCGAACGGGGTGAACTTCTTCCCGGCGACGGATAACTTCACGATCTCGATCGACGAGTGGGTCGGGGCAGTCGTGACGCAATCGGACATCGTCCAAAGCGTCGATGGAGCCGGATTCTACCGCTACCAAGTGGACGGCATCGGGCCGAACTTCACCTTCGTCGACGAGAACGTGCTGTTCCGCTTTCCCACCGCCGGGATTAACGGTCCGCGTTGGATTCGCATCGATATCGAAGATCCCGCGACGCTTGCGATCGTTCCTTCGAACTCCGTGAAGCTGATGATCGACAACACAGCCCCGGATCTCTCGTTCCTGCTCACTTCCGCTTCGCCCTGCTCGGACATCAATCCCGGCCAGGTACTGAGCGGCACCTACAACGCAACGGACCTGCATATGGGCGAAGTGTCCATCTCGGTAGCTCCGGCGGGTGGCACTCTAAGCGCGGTTCCGGCCGTTTCGACGCTCACGCAAAAGAGCGGCACGTGGAGCCTGAACACCACCGGCATGGCCAAGTGCGGCTATGTCCTGCAGGCTTACGCCTACGACCGGGCGATCGTAAACAACAACCCGTCCGGCAACCATACGGCCACGATCAATATCGGATTCTGCCTGCGCTAACCGGCGCCGGCGAGATTCGAAGAGCGCTTCGAGCGGTGGGAGGAAACTCCCACCGCCGTTTTTTCTCTAGTAGCGGTCGCGGCCGCCGCCCCCGCCCCGGGGACCGCGGTCGCGAAACCCTCCGCCGCCGGGAGTCGTCGGACGGGCTTCGTTCACCACTAACGCCCTTCCCATCAATTGGCGGCCGTTGCAGGCGTTCACCACCTGAGTGGCCGCTGCATCGTCCTTGATCTCCGCGAATCCAAACCCGCGCGACTTACCCGAGAACTTATCGCGCATCACTTGAATGGAATCCGCCGCCGCACCCGCTTGCTCGAACATCGCCTGGATATCGTCTTCCGTGGCGCCAAAAGGAAGGTTGCCGATAAATAACCGCATTTTCCGCGCTCTCCTGAACTCAATTCCGAACTGAAGACCGGCAAACCGAACCCGAGTTAGGGGGCGCGCCACTCCAGACCGTCGGCTGATTTTGCCACTTTTCTTTTTCTCTGTCTAGGGGGTTTTAGTGTCAATTTAGGCGATAAAGCATAAACGATCTTTAACTTTAGATTCAGCCATTTGCCAAACCAGACCAAGTCTGGTTCGATACTGTTAGCATAGAGGCATGATCGTCCGCAATGTATCGGAGGCTAAGGCTCAGCTTTCGGCTCTTCTAGAGCAAGTCCAAAGCGGCCAAGAAGTCATTCTGGCCAAGGCGGGCAAACCGGTGGCGAAACTCGTCGCGTTCGGCGGCCCGCGAAAACCTCGAAAACCGGGAGCCATGGCGGGGAAAATTATCATCCACAAAGACTTCGATACTTGGCCGGACGATATCGCCGAAGCCTTTGGGACTACTGTGTTGAAATAGCTACGCCGATGTCGGACACACCCAAGATAACGCCCATAAAGTCGCAGAAGCCAATCGTTTGGCGGATTGCTCTTGGACTGATCCTGATCTGGACTACGCTCAATAATCGGTTGAATCCAGCGCCAAACTTACTCAAGGCGAATAGCCCGGCTGAGCAAATTGGCATGGACCTCGGGGCGATCACCATCGCGATCACCGCATGCTGGTTGGTAGTTTCCGGTGTCCGCCCGGTGTGGAAAAAGATCTCGCGCTAAACACGCTTATCTCAAAGCCCCGCCTACTCGTACCGCAAAGCTTCAATCGGATCGATTTTCGCGGCTTTCATCGCCGGGTAGATACCAAACAACACACCGACGGCGACAGACACTCCGAAGGCGATCAACACCGAGGGCGTGGTGACGATCGTCTTCCACTGAGCGGTCGTGGCGATGATCCAGGAGATGAGAAACCCGAACCCGATTCCGAGCAGTCCCCCACCCGTCGATATGAGCACGCTCTCGGCGAGAAACTGCCGCACGATATCGCGGCGGCGAGCGCCCGTCGCGCGGCGAATCCCGATTTCGCGAGTGCGCTCCATCACCGTCGCCAGCACGATGTTCATGATCCCGATACCGCCCACAAGCAATGAAATCGCCGCGATGGCGACCATCACGTAAGTGAAGATGGTCTGCGTGCGCTTCTGCTGTTCGAGCAGCGCGGCGGGAATCGTGACATCGAAATCCGCCGTGTTGTTGTGAGTCGAGTTGAGCACGGCGGTGACAACCTTCGACGTCTCGACGCTATCGGCGCCCGCTTTGAGGCGCAGGTCCACTCCGTCGAGTTCGTCTTTCAAATAACTCGACATATCCCAAAAACGGTACCGGAACGTGTTGAACGGAATGTAGACCACGTTGTTGCGGTCTTCCATTTTTCCGTCGTTACTGCGCGCCGTGGCGGGCAGCGTTTCGGCGAGAACGCCCACCACTTCGAGCCAGTTGTCGTTCAACTTGACGAATTTTCCGACGGCCTTGTCGTAGCCGAGCAGGTTGGTCTTCGCCCCTTGACCGAGAACACACACGGCGCGGCTGGCGTCTTCGTCTTCGTTCGTAAAGAATCGTCCCTCGACCAGCCGCAGATTGTGAATCGTCGAGTAACTGGGCTGGACGCCGATCAACTCCGGACTCTCTCGCGCCGGTTTCGGCAGTACGCGCGCGGGGCGCAAAGTCCGTCGCGGGGACAGCGTTTCGAGACCTTCGATATTGGCTTGCAGAATGCGCACGTCGCGCTCGGTCAATCCCGGTGACGCGCGGCGGCGTTGCTGGAGTTCCTCTTCGCTCGACACGGGCCGCGAGGAGATCAGCACGTTGCGCACGCCCAACTGCTCGATAAAGCGCAGCGATTCCTCGCGCGCGCCCGCGCCGATGGCGAGCATCCCGATCACGGAGCCCACTCCGAACACGATGCCCAGAGCTGTGAGCAGCGTGCGCGTCTTCTGCGCGCGGAGGTTGTCGAAGGCGAGCAGCAGTTCGGTTGTCATATCCGAAGCGTCATGCGCGAAGGGTCATTTCCCCGAAATCGCCTGCATCGCGCCGCCGCCCGCGGCCTTCTTTTGCGCCGCTTGTTCGGGATTGGCCAGCGCGATCAGTTGCCCTTCCTTGAGACCCTCGATCACCACCTGGCTTTCGCTGCGGCGGACCATCTTCACATCTTGCGGCTTGTATCCGGCGGGCGTGCGGAGGAAGACGTACTTTCGTCCTTCGGCTTCGAACAGCGCTTGCGACGGAATCCAGTGGACGCTCTTCATCGTGCCGGTGACGATGCGGAGTTGCGCCGTCATGCCGGGGCGAAGATCGGCGGGCGGCTCCGCGACGGCGACGCGGCAATCGAAATGACGATCCCAAGGCGGGCCGGTCGTACCGCCGATCGTCTTGATTTTGCCGGTCAGCTTTCGGCCATGCAGGGCGACGATCGAGAGTTCGGCGGGTTGGCCTTCTGCGATATGCCCGCGATCTAGCTCGCCGATGCGCGCCGTCGCTTCCCAACTCGCGAGATCGGGAATCTGCGCGACGGCCTTGCCCGGACGGGCGATATCGCCGATCTGGTACGGCGGCAGATACATGCCCCAGCGGATCATCCCTTCGTCGTTCTGTTGCAGCGCGACATAGCCGGGCGCGTTAGCGCGCAACGTCATCGAAGCGATGTTTTTGCGCGCGGTTTCGGCCTTCATCGCGGCTTTCGCTTTCGCCGCTTCCTGGATCGCGATGCCGGAGCGCGCGGTTTCGAGCCGGTTCGTCAAATCCTTTTCGATCTTCCCGAGCTTGTCCTTCGCCGCTTCGAGCGCCATGTCGTTTTGACGCGCCACCAGCCGGGGCAGCACTTCGTTGCGGCGCACTTCCGCTTCGGCGAGCTTTACGTCGCCTTGCGCCTTCAGCAACTCGTAGCGGCTCTCTTCGGCCTTCGCCTCGGCTTCGGCCTGCGCCTGAACGATCTGCTGTTCCGCCTCGGCGAGATCCGCTTCGGCTTCGCGTAAACGGAAGTCCTGCTCCGTGGTGTCGAACTTCACGATCTCGTCGCCCTTCTGCACAAGTTCGCCGTTCTGCCGCAAAAACGTAATGGCGACGGACTGCCCACCCGTCATCGGTACGGTGAGCATCTGATTGTTGCCGCCTTGCAAATCCCCTTTCGCCACTACGGCGAACTCGACGTCGCCGCGCTTGACCGAAGTCGTCGGAACGTCGGGAGCGGAGGCTTCGGCTTTCCTCGTTAAGTAAGGCGTCCAGTACGGAGCGTACTTCCACGCGCCGAATCCGGCGGCGGCGAGCAGCGCGAGCGCGACCAAACCGCGGATCATGAGGCCTTCCTCTCCGGCTCCACCAGCGTCACCGTCGAGCCTTCCGCCAAGCCTTTCACGGCCGCTTCGTCGGGATTGCGCGCGATCACTTCCACCTCAACGGGCGTGTAGGTTCCCGATTTCGCGACGTACACCACCGGCTTGCCGTTCAGCGTGAATATCGCCTTGGCGGGAACGCTGATCGCGTCCGGAATGCGGCGCATGACCACGTCCATGCGGCCGTTCATGCCGGGACGCAGCCGATTGTCGGGTTTCGCGATCTTGGCGAACCCGCGAAATGTCCGCGTCGGCGGCCATTCCCATCCCATCTCGGTGAGCGGCGACAGTTGCGCCAGCGCCCCGGGAAACACCGACTCGGGCAAGGCGTCGATGCGGACGTTCACTTCCTGATCGACGGCCATTTGCCCCCGGTCGATCTCCTCGATCTTGCCTTCCATTTCGAGCGACGCGAGATCGGGAATCTCGCCCAGCACGCTGCCCGGCCACACCTGATCGCCGACCTTGAACGGTTTCGCGTTCATCCAGCCTTGCGAGAAATTCTGGAGATACATCACCATGCCGTCGATCGGCGCTTTCACTTCCATGCGCTTCAGGCGAGCTTGGCTCAACTCCATATCGTCGCGAGCTTTATCGCGCTGCCGGGCGAGCGAAGCGATTTTCGCGGCGTTCGACGCCCCATTGAAGTTCAGCTTCGCGCGTTGGACGGCGAGCTTCTGCTCGGCGAGCCCCATATCCACTTCCGCCTCTTCGCCTTGCAACTTCGAGACCAGCTCCGCTTTCGAGACCTCGATTTTGGCGCGTTCTAGCAAGTGCGCGGCGTCGTTCTGCTCCAGGCGATCTTGTTCCGATTGCAGCCGCGCCTCGGCTTCGGCCTGCTTGAGTGCCGCTTCCGCTTGGCGCAGCGCGGCGGTGCGTTCGTCGAGTTGCTGCTGCGCGCTCGACGGGTCGAACTTCACCACCACGTCGCCGGTCTTGACGCTCGACCCGGCGGGCGCCATCCAGACGATCCGCAAATCCGGCACGTTCAGCGGCGCGCCGATTTGCACCGATCGCCGGGCTTTCAATTCTCCCCGGCAGCGGACCGTCACCAGAAACTCGCCCTTGCGCGCGGGTTGCGTGGGCAAGGTCTGCGCCGCTTCGACGGACTTGAAGTACCAGACGCCATAACCCGCCCCGGCCAGCACGGCCAGAATGATCAGCGGCCGCACGATCGTCATCATTTTCATCGCTCGGTAACCACCACGGCCGCGGACAAATCGGGCAGCAGGCGCGGGTCGGAACCTTTCAGTTTGAACCGCGCCCGGAAATTCTTCACCGGACTGCCGAGCGCCGTGGTCGCCACCGGGCTCGCCGATTCGAAGACGGCATCGAACGCCACTCCGGGATAGGCGTCGAGTTGCACGCGAGCCGTGGCCCCCGCGCTCAACCGGGCGTTGTCCGGCTCGCCCACCTGCGCGTCCACGATCATCTCCGACGGGTCGAAAATCTTGAGCAGCGGCTGACCCGGCCACAGAAGATCGCCTTCGAGCGGATGACCCATCGACCCGCCTTTCCAGATATTCTCGAGCGCGACCATCCCGCCCAGCGGCGCGCGGACAACGAGCTTCTCCGAGTTCGCCTTCGACCGGTCGAGCGCCACTTTCTGGCGCTCCTGCTGCAATTCAAGGATGCGGACCGCCGCCGCTTCCGCCCGCGACCGGGCGGCGTGGGACTTCTTCAGGCTCTCGACGCGAGCCCGCGCGCTTTCGGCCTTCACTTCGTTCTTATACTTCTCGACGTCGGCGAGCACCGGGCCTTTCTTCAACTGAATCAACGCTTTGGCCAGATCGGCCTCCGCCTGCTTCAAATCGGTGACCCGCTTTTCCGCTTCGCTCTGGTTTTGGGCGATCTTCTGCTTCACTTGGTGTCCTAGATCGTCGTACTTCGCCTGCACTTCGAGCGTCTCGTCGAGTTGCCGGGTGTTATCGAACTCGGCGAGCGTGTCGCCTTCCTTCACCCGAGCGCCGTTCGGCACGAGGGTGACGAGCGTCAGCCGGTTCCCCATCCCGCCCCCGCCGCCTTGCGAGATTTGCGAAATCTGCGGAGTTTGGATGGCGAAAACGCGGACCGCGCGAACCAGCCCGGTGATCCGTCCCGGTCCGGCGTTGGGGGCGCCTGCGGCCACCACAGGGGCCGGCGGCGTCGTTGGGGTGGTGTCGGCGACAACCACCTTAGGCGTTCGCTGGCACGAAGCCAGAAGCAAAACTACCGGAATCAGGATCTTTTTCGCCATAGGCAAGGGCGTGCGCCTCTTCTTGTTGCGCAAGGTTAGACGGTAGCGGCCGGGTTTTTGTTAAAGAAATCTTTACGATTTCTGGGGCGGAGCGCGTTATTTCGTCAGCAGGTCGGAAATAAACTGGAACGCCCTGGGATCCTTTGACCGGCCTAGGATTCGCATCGCCTGTTTCCGAATCTGCGGATTTTTATCCTCCTTCGCAAACTGGATTACGGTTGGGATGGCCTGAGGTTCCGCGCTTTGCGATAAAGCCCCGAGAGCGCTCTCGCGAATCTTTTCGTTTTCGTTTTGACGGGCGAGCGACGTGAGCATCGCCAGATTCTGCGCTGGATCGACATTGCTCAACCAATGGACGGTGAGCCCTCCCGCGTCGAGCGGACAATCGATCGTAAACGTCCGAATCTTGCCGACTTTGCCCGCCTCCGCGCGCAACAAAATCGTTACATGCGACGGTCCTTCGAGCAGCACCGGACCGGTAGGTGCGGCGGACCCCCCATACCGATTCCCTTCTAACCCGCAGCCGCGCCAGTCGTCGTTCCAGCAGCAGGATTGCCCGTCGCCTTTGACGCGCGGGACCGCGTAGCCGATCCACACCGGGCCGCCGTCTTTAGCATAAGGTCCGACGAGCGCCTTGCGAACGGCGGCTTCGAGACCGCCCGCCGCCGTCGCCGGGACGAGGTTCGCGTTCGAGATCGGCGGCTGTTGCGCGGAAAGTGCCGCTGCCGCCGCCCAGACGAGTAAGTGACGAAGCATGGCCGGCGCTCCTTATTTGTTCAGAAGCTCGGCGAGGAAGTCGGTCGCTTCCTTGCTGCGCATGCGCGACAGGCGCTCCACGGCGGCGCGGCGCAGTTCCGGATTGGTCTCCTTGCGGGCGATCTCGACGATGCGCTTCGCCCCGGAATCCTGTTCGGTCAAAGCGTTGAGCGCTCGCTTCTTGATTTCGGTATCCGCGTCCGACTGGTAAATGGCAACCAGGGCGTCGCCCGCGGCGGCGGAGTTGACCCGCCCCAGATACTCCACCGCCCGGCGGCGAAGCTCGGGGTCTTTCTCGGTTTTCGCGATCTCGATGAGCTTTTGCGAATTGCCGCTGTCGGCCATCGCGCTCAAGAGTTGCCGCCGCACTTCCGGCGTGGATTCCGTGCCGTACAGTTCGGCGATTTGCGTGGTGGCCCCCATCGACCCCAAATGCCGCGCCGCCGTCCGCCGCATTTCGGGGTTGGCGTCGCTTTTCGCCACGGCGAACAGACGGTCGCGCTGCCCCGCCCGCATGTAGCCGTTGAGTACTTCGCGCTTGATCGCCGGATCGTTCGAGGAGGCGTACACCTCGTTCATCAGGGGCAGCCAGTCGCGGCCTTCGTAAGAGCCCAGATGGCGAATCGCCCTCAGTTGCAAGTCGGGATTCGAACCGCCTTTCGCCACGCGGGAAACGATGTCGCGCGCTTTGGGTTGCGGACTCTGCGCAAGCACGAATAGCGCACGTTCCCGCAACTTCGGCGACGATTGCGAAGTAAGCAGCTTTTCGAGCAGCGGAATCGCGCGCTCGGAATCGCTCTGCATTAGAGCGTTGATCGCGATGAGCTTGATTTCGTCGTCCTCGGCGCTTTCGGGCGCCAGCGGCTTACCGGCGGCTTGAGCGATTTCGACGCGCATCACTTTCGCGTCGTTCAGCCAGCGGCTCTGCGGGTGCGCCTTGGCGAGTTCGTCCAGTGCGGCGGTGGCTTCCTTGCCCCGGCCGAGTTTCGCCAGCGCGTAGGCTTTCCAATAAAGCGCTCCGTCGGCGCGCCCTTTGCCTAATGCCGCCGCTTCGCCGAAGTGCATCGACGCCTCGTCCCATTGGCGTTTATCGAGCGCTCGCATGCCGCGTTCGTACTCACGATCCGCTTGCTCGGTGGCGCGGTCCTTGATCTTGTCGTTGATCTGCCAGGCGTAGCCGAAGTCCAGGCTCATCTTGGCAAGGCTGGCGTGCTCCCAGGCCATTTCCTTGGCGCGTTCCCCGATCTCCCAGGCGCGCTCCTTGATCCCTTCGACATCGATGGAACGCTTCGCCATCTCGCGGGCCTGCTCCTTGATCCCTTCGACATCGATGGAATGCTTAGCCATCTCGCGGGCCCGCTCTTTAATGTCCTCAACGTCCACATCGACATAAACGCGCGGTTTCGCGGAGGGAGCGGGCGACGGGGAGGGCTTCGCTGGCTGGGCGAACGCGCCCACTCCCATCGACACAAACAAAGCTATCGTTTTCATGTATCTAACTCTTCCTTCCAGAATTCGTTTGCCGCAGGCGCGATTCGAGCACCCGCACCTTAAACAGCAGTTCCTGATCGTCCACCCGCGCGCGCAGGCTCCGGACATCGCCCTCGGAAGGGTCGTCCGGCGCATGCGCGACATCGAGCAGCACCCGTTCCAAATCGTCAAGCAGCCCGGCCAGCGATTCCTGCCCCTGCCGCTCCGCCGTGGCGCGATAAAGACGGTTGGCGGCGAGCAGTTCTTCGGCGCGGGGGCGCGATTGGGTCAATCCCGCCGGAGTCGCTAGATTTTGCACTTCGAGCAGGACGCGCTCGGAACGCTCGAGGTGATCGCGCAGGGCGTCGGCTAACATGCGTTCGCGGACCGCCGGGGGCATGGCGGCCACTTCCGGCGACTGGCGCTCGATTAACCGTCCTCCAAAGAACGCCGCCAGCACCAACGCCGCCATCGACGCAGCCCAGCCGAACTTCGACGGCGAGGCGAGCGTTCGTCTCCACCACGGCGCGCGCGCCGCGATAGGAGCGTGCCGCTTCACTAACGCCCGCCAGACTTCCGCGCCGTAATCCGCCGATCGCGCCGGTTCGGCGAACGTTTCGATCGCCTTCATCGAAACCTTCAGCGACTCGAACGACGCCCGGCACTCGCGGCACACTTCGAGGTGCAGATCGACCGACGCCGAGTCCTCTTCCCCGTAGTAATGCCAAACGAGTTGTTCTTCCGAAAGATGCCTTCCATCTAGTTCCGGCATGGGACTCCCTCCGGTTCGCCGAGCGTCCGCCGCATCTTTTGCACCGCGCGGAACACGGCGTGCTTGGCGGCGTTCGCGCTAATCGAAAGCGATTCCTGGATTTCGGCGATCGAATAGCCCTCGAAGTGCCGCAGCGTGAACGCCGCGCGCTCTTGCGGAGTCAGTTCGTCGAGCGCGATCCGAATCCGCTCCTGGTCGCGGGCGCTCATCGCCAGCCGCTCCGGATCGGGCTGCGGCGCGGCGACACGCTCGGAAAGCGGAGTCTCTTGCGGATCGGCGGCGGAAAGACTTTCAGCGGTCCGGTGCCGCCTCGCGCGCAGTACGTCGAGCGCGTGATTCGTGGCGATCCGGTACAGCCAGCTCGAAAACACCGCCCGTTGGTCGAACGAATTCAGGTTGCGGTAAGCCCGCAAAAACGTCTCTTGCACGATATCCTCGGAGTCCTGCTCGTTTCCGGTGAGGCGAAACGCGAGCCGGAACACTTTGCGGCTGTGCCGTTCGACGAGGACACGAAATGTATCGCCGTCGCCCGACCGGGCCAGCGCGACCAGCGCCGCGTCGCTCGCCTCCATCCGCCCTTTAGACTGGATCGCGGGTTGGCGGTTAGCGCGTCCGCCGGGAAATTTGGTGTGAAATTAGGTAGCGGCCAAGAAATCCATTGTTTTTTGTCTGACTTTGAGATAGCGTTGACCCGGCTGGGAGTCCAGTCGAGGTTCCCAGGGTCCCGCCTTCGGGCGGACCAGGGGGTCTCTCTATGCGCGCTCTAACCGCGACCAGCGTCCTTGCGCTTTCGGCATTTCCCGCACTCGCTCAACTGGGCACGGCGACCATCTCCGGCACTCTCAAAGATTCCACCGGCGCGGTACTGCCTTCCGCGAAAATCGTCGCCACCAATGCCGCGACGGGGTTTCAGCGCACCACCGAGTCCAACGAGTTAGGGGACTTCAATCTGCCCGGTCTAACTCCAGGCACCTATGACGTGAGCGTCACGCTTCAGGGCTTCAAAACCTACCAATCGAAGGGCCTGATTTTGCAGGTCGACCAGAACGCGGCGCTCGAAATCCAGATGGAAGTCGGCCAGGTGGCGGAAACCGTCGAGGTCACCGGCCAAACACCGTTGCTCGATAGCCAGACCTCGTCGCTCGGGGCGGTAATCGACACCCAGAAAATTCTTGCGCTCCCCCTCAACGGCCGGAACTTCGTCGAGCTCGCGCTGCTGGTACCGGGCGCGAACTCCGGGGCACCGGGCGCGGGTACGGGCGGTGGATTTTCGGTGAGCGGCTTGCGTTCCGAGCAGAACGCGTTCCAGATCGACGGCACGTCGAATTCCGACGGCTTTCAGAACAACATCTCCGTCCGCCCATCGATCGACGCGCTCCAGGAATTCAAAATCCAGACCAACAATTACTCCGCCGAGTTCGGCAAGGGCGCGGGCGCGCAAGTGAATGTCGTCACCAAGTCCGGCACTAAGGATGTGCACGGCACACTGTTCTATTTCATCCGCAACGACGCGATCCAGGCGCGGCGCTTCTTCGACACCAATCGCGCTTCTTTCCCGTGCGACAAGAACGATCCGAACGTGGCGACGCGCGCGGCCTGCGCTCCGCCGTTCAACCAGAATCAGTTCGGATTTACGTTCGGCGGCCCGGTGCCAATTCGAACCGGCGGCGAGCGGCGAACCTTCTTCTTCTCCAACTACGAAGGGTTCCGGCAGGTGCGAGGCGCGGCGAACTTGAACGAAGTGGCCACGCTAGCGCAAAGGGCGGGGGATTTTTCGCAGAACTTGCTCGCGGGCACCGCCGGTACCGATGCGCTAGGGCGAACCTGGCGGCGCGGTCAGATTTTCGATCCGCTCTCGTCGCGGCAGGTCACCGATAGCGCCGGGCGGTTGCGTTGGGTGCGCGAGGCGTTTCCCGGCAACGTGATCCCGCGTTCGCGATTCGATTCCGTCTCCGCGCGCATGGTGGCCGATCCCGAGTTCATCCCCGCACCCACATCCGTCGGCGTTCCGGCGGCCAACGGCGACACGCTCGACAACTACCCGGACGGACGTTCGAATCGCAGCTACTACGACCAAGGCAGCGTTCGCGTCGATCACCAGTTCTCGCCCAACGATACGTTCTATTCGCGGCTAACCGTAAACGATTCGCGCGCGTTTAACCCCCGGTCGTTCGCCGGATTCGGCACACTCAACGATGTCCGCAATCTAAACGGCACCATCAGCTACACGCGCGTCATTAGCCCCACGAAGGTCAACGAACTCCGGCTCGGCTATCTCGGATGGTTTCAGAAGAACGATTCCGAACGAAAGGTCGACTGGATCGGCAAATTCGGTATTCGCGGACTCTCGCACGCCTCCCAGGATCCGGCCATCCAAGGCTCGCCCGCGATCAGCATTACGGGTATGACGACGCTCGGCGACGACGGCGGACTGCCCCTGATCCGGCGCAACAATACATACCAATTGATCGACAATTTCTCGTTCAATAAAGGCCGGCACTTCATGAAAGTGGGCGGCGAGGTTCGTTACGTGATGGAGAACGTCGTTCGCGCGCAGGTCACTCGCGGCGAGTTCGCCTTCTCGAACGCCCAATGGACGGGGATCGACGGCGTGGGCAACACTGGGCACACGTTCGCCAACTTTCTGCTGGGGCTGAGCCGTCAAAAAGCGCGCCGCATCTCCGACTTCGCGACACGCCTCCGAGCCACCGAGTATGGCGGCTACTTCCAGGACGATTTCAAAGTCTCGCGCTCGCTGACTCTCAATCTCGGCGTGCGCTACATGCTCTATCTGCCCCCGCACGACACGCGCGACCGCATTTCCACTCTCATTTCGCCGGCGCGCTGTCCGGACTTCGCCACTTGCGGCGCCAATTTCCCTCTCGGCAACGCGTTCATTCCCTTCTGGGGGCTCGCGCCCGGCACCGCCAGGGACTTTAACGCCACCGCGCTGCCGCGCTCGCTTTCCCCAGTCGACAAGAAAAATTTCGCGCCTCGCGTCGGTTTCGCTTGGCAGCCCTTCGGCAGCACCACCACCGTGATCCGCGGCGGCTATGGCATGTTCTATGACACCGTGCCGATGCTGCTCACCGAAGACACAATCGAAAATTGGCCGTTCGTTATCGAGGATCAGCAGGATTTGGGCCTGGGCCAGAATGGTTTGCCGAATTCCGAAGGGTTCCTGGGCTTCCTCGTGGAGAGACCCGGCTTGACGGGGCCAGTGGCGCCTTTCTATCCCGGTCCGAATGTCTACTCGCCCGACTTCCGCAACGCCTACGTGCAGTCCTGGAACCTCAACATCCAGCGCACGCTGCCCGGCAACATGATCGTCGAGATCGGCTACGTAGGCACGAAGGGCACGCGCCTCAATCGCCGCGAGAACACGAACACGGCCGAGCCGCTGGGACCTAAAGCGACCTGGGGGAATCTCACCGCAAGCCAGATTCGCGGGCCGAACTTGGGTGCTACGACCTTGACGCAATACCGCCGCCTTGTGCCTTATGCCGTCCAGAATGGCGTCATCGTCCCGCTGAGCAACGTGTTCGAGACAACCAGCACGGCATTCTCGAACTATCACGGCTTGCAGGCGCGCGCCGAGCGCCGCTTCTCGAAAGGACTCACCTTCATCAGTACGTTTACGTGGTCGAAGGCGATTTCCGACGCCAGCGGATTCAGTTCCGGCGAATCGAACGGCACCGGCAACCGCATCCAGAACATCTTCGATCGTCGCGCCGATAAAGGCCTCGCCGATCAGGACCATCGTTACCGGTTCACCACCGCCGCGGTGTACGAACTCCCGTTCGGGCGCGGCAAGATGTTCGGCGGTGGCGTGTCGAAGACCGCGAATCTGTTCATCGGAGGCTGGGCGCTCGACGGAATTCTGTCGCTCCAATCCGGCTATCCGGTGACCGTGCGCCGCGCGGGCGACCCCGGTAGCGTGGGCACCGATGGCGCGCTACGGCCGGACCTCACCTGCAGTCCGAACATCGCCCGCGGCGAGCAGACGATCGAGAAATTCTTCAAGACGGAATGCTACCCGGCTCCGGAATCGCTAGTCTCGGGCGACGTGCGCTACGGAACCGCAGGCCGTTCGACAGCCACCGGTCCGGGATTGATCGGGCTCGACGCTTCGTTGCGGAAAATCACGCCCATCACCGAGAAGATCGGCACCGAGTTCCGAGCCGAATTCTTCAACGTCCCCAATCACGCCAACTGGGGCGTTCCCGGCCGCGACACCGGCAGCGGAAACTTCGGCCGCATCACGTCCACCGCCGACCCGCGCATTCTGCAGTTCGCGCTCAAGGTGATTTTCTGATTCTTACGGACGCGGTACTTGTGTAACATTGGTATCACTTTCCAATGGCTGGCAGTACGAGAACCCCAAGTAAGTGAGACTTCGAATTATGAGTTGGAAACCGCTAGGCGGTTTTTGCTGGAGAAGCAAGGCGGATGAGGCATCCTTCTTTGGGCATTCGCTGTCGCGAAGCCATTCCAAGAATCTCAATTCGCCCCCTGCGATGTTCCTCAGTTAAAACTTCGTTCAGATCCGTCTTGCAAAAAAGGGGCGTTTGCAAAATGATGGGAAGCAAATTCTCGTAATGGCAAGGCCCTTGGCGTAGCGTTGCGTAGATCACGTCTCGGGCTTTTTCTACTTGGGCGGCGCGCTCATGTTGTAAGGGCGAAGAGAGCGATTGAGATTGATCGAAAATGAGTTCATGCTGGCCCGATTTCTCGAAACGGCTCTCTCGCCTTGCGCTCTCGCGAACCCGATCCTGCTCCACCATCAACCGCTTCTCAACAGCGCGAAATTTCTCAATTCCCTTTGCATTTCTTGTCGCGTAAACAAGGTGAAAATAAGCTCGCTCGTGCAGAGGCTTCAGGATCTTCGTCGAGGTAACGTATGGGAAATTGCCGACTTTTCGAACGCGCTCCTCATAAAAGCGCGGAGTAACCCTTGTTCGTATGGATGGCCAACAACACCACGAAAACGTTCAGAAAATGTTGCCGCGTAACAGTTCTTGCAACCAGGGCTGATCTTGATGCAACCACGGACCGGGTTCCACGTGGCTTCTGTCCACTCGATTTTGGAGTGTTCGCTCCTGGTGCCATCGTTTTAGAACATTTTTCACAGAATTGTTCTCAACGTTTGCGGTGAACATCGGAGCGTAGACGTCCACCCCCCTTACCTCGGCGTAATCAAGCCGCCCAACTTGTCCGCCTCGCCGCCCGCATAGCGCGGGTAGCGCGTCGAGTACGCTTCGAGATACTTCAGCCCCGCGCCGGTGTTGTAAATCACAATGCGCTCTTCGGGCTTGAGAAATCCGTTCGCGAGCAGTTTTTGCAGCGCCGCCACGCATGCTGCGCCTTCGGGAGCGGCGAAAATCCCATCGAGCGCCGCTAACTCGAGCCCCGCATCGAGCGACTCTGGATCGCTCACCGCGATCGCCGTTCCGCCCGACTCTCGAACGGCTTTCAGGATCAGGAAATCGCCCAGCGGCTTGGGGACACGCAACCCGCTTGACACCGTCGCGGCGTTCTGCCAGAACTCGCTCCGCTCCGCGCCTTGCTCGAACGCCCGCACCACTGGCTGGCAACCTTCCGCCTGCACGGCGATCATCTTCGGACGTTTCGATCCAATCCAACCCAGCGCTTCCATTTCGGCGAACGCTTTCCACATGCCGACGATTCCGACGCCGCCGCCCGTCGGATAGAAAATCGCATCGGGCAGCGACCACTGGAATTGCTCGGCGATCTCGTAACCCATCGTCTTCTTGCCCTCAATCCGATACGGTTCTTTCAACGTCGAGACGTCGAACCAGCCTTCGCGGTCTTTCCGTTCGGCGACGATCTTGGCGCAGTCGCTGATCAGGCCGTCGACCAGTGTGACGCGCGCGCCAAACGCCTTGCACTCGATGTAATTCGCCTGCGGCACGTCGGACGGCATGAAGATATGCGCCTCCATGCCCGCCGCGGCGGCGTAAGCGGCGAGTGCGCTCGCGGCGTTGCCCGCCGAGGGGATCGCGACTTTCGTAATCCCCAGTTCCTTGGCCATCGAAATGGCGCACGAGAGTCCGCGAGCCTTGAACGAACCCGTGGGGTTGACGCCGTCGTCCTTGATCCAAAGATCCGCGCAGCCGAGCTTTTCGGCGAGCCTCCCGGATCGAACCATCGGCGTCAGCCCTTCGCCTAGGCTGACGATCGACGCGGGGTTGCGAACGGGCAGCACCGGCGCGTAACGCCACATCGACGTTGGACCGCTCGGAATCCAATCGCGATTCCAGTTACGCCGCGCCGCGTCAAGATCGTAACGGACCAGCAGCGGCCAGCCGCCCGAAGAAAGGTTTTGAATCGTCCCCGCCGGGTAGCGCTCGCCGGTCATGGAGCACTCCAGGTGCGTGATCGTGGTCATGAAACCGCCTATCATAGCGAGACATGACGAGCCTTCTCCTCATTGCCCTGCTGGCGCAGAACGACGCGGGTTACTCGGCCAAGATCAAGGAGTACACCACCGACCCGCGATTTCTCACGGAGTTGGTGGACCACGTTCCGGCGTCGGCGAAAGTTCCCACACCCGAAAAGACCCTCGGATTCGTCCCCGGTGCGCCGGGCAAAATCGCGAAGGTCGCCCAAATGCACGCCTACTATCGCGAGCTTGAAAAGGCGTCTCCGCGCGTCAAGACGTGGGGCATCGGCAATAGCGAAGAGGGCCGGGAGACGATGCTCGTCGCCATCTCGAGCGAAAAGAATCTGGCGCGATTAAACCGACTGAAGGACATTACGTCGCGCCTCGCCGATCCCCGCAAAACGGCCGAGACCGAGGCGCGCAAGCTGATCGCCGAAGGACTGCCGATCTATTGGCTCACCGGTTCGATCCACTCGCCGGAAATGGGTTCGCCGACGATGTTACTCGAGTTAGCGTACCGGCTGGCTGTGGAAGACACGCCGTTTATCCAAACCATCCGCGACAACTTAGTTGTGCTCATTACCCCGGCGGTGGAAGTAGACGGTTGGGACCGGCAAGTCGATCTAATCAATTGGCGGCACGAGAATCCGAAACGCCAATCGCCCAGCCTGCTTTGGTGGGGCAAGTACGTCGCGCACGACAACAACCGCGATGGCATGGCGCTGTCGCTGAAGCTGTCGCAAATAGTCGTCAAAACGTTCCTCGATTGGAAGCCGCAAGTGCTGCACGACTTACACGAGTCCGTGCCTTATCTCTACGTCTCCACGGGCATGGGTCCCTACAACGCCTGGGTCGATCCGATTGTCATCAACGAGTGGTCGAAGCTCGCTTATCACGAAGTAGAGGAGATGACCAAGCGCAGCGTGCCCGGTGTGTGGACGCATGGCTTCTACGACGGCTGGGCCTTGAACTACATGTTTTGGACGGCGAACACGCACAACGCGATCGGCCGATTCTACGAGACGTTCGGCAACGGCGGCCCCGATACTCGCGAGCGTGTGCTAAGCCCCACTCAAACCTCGCGGCAATGGTTCCGCCCGAATCCGCCGCTCGAGAAAGTCCAGTGGTCGTACCGGAACAACATCAACTTGCAGCAATCGGGCGCGTTATTAGCGCTCAACTACACGGCGCGCAATGGCAAGGAGTTCCTCGAAAACTTCTATTTGAAGAGCAAGCGTTCGGTCGAGAAAGCCACCAAGGACGGTCCCGCCGCTTGGGTGATTCCGGCGAACGGACCGCGCCCGGCGGAAGCGGCGGCGCTGGTAAATTTGTTCGCCAAACATGGCATTGAGACTCATTTACTCCACGGCGATTCGGCGACGTTCCCGAAAGCCAGTTACGTCATTCGCATGGATCAGCCTTACTCGCGCCTCGCCGACATGATGCTCGACCGGCAGTATTACGCGGCGAACGATACTCGCCCCTACGACGACACCGGTTGGAGCTTCGGGCCGTTGCGCAACGTCGAGACCGTGCGCGTCACCGACGCCGGGATTCTAAAGATGCCGATGACAATTCTCGCCTCGACCGCGCGAGCTCCGGGCGGCGTGACGGGCGGCGGCAATGTGTACGCGATTAATCACAACGCCGACAACGTTCTCGCCACGTTCCGTTACCGGTTGAAGGACGTCCCGATGATGGCGGCGGAAACTCCGTTCGAGGCGGGCGGGAAAAAGTTCAACGCGGGGTCGTTCTTGATCGAAGGCGATCGCGACGTGCGCGACAAACTGGACGCCGCGGGACGCGATCTGGGGGTGCCGATCGTCGCCCTGGACGCGAAGCCGAACGTGCCCACCCACAAGCTAACCGCCGCTCGCGTCGCGCTGGTCCACAACTGGATCAACACCCAAACGGAGGGCTGGTTCCGGGTCGCCCTCGATCATCAGAATGTCCCCTACGATTACATCTCGACGCACACGCTACGCGATACGACGGACTTGAAGAGCAAGTGGGACGTGATTATCTTCGGGCCCGCGAACGGTACTTCGCAGCGCGTCGTGAACGGCTTGCCCAAGAACGGTCCCGATCCGGTCCCGTGGAAAGCTTCGACGCTGACGCCGACTTTTGGACAGTCGCCCGATCAGACCGACGACATTCGCGGCGGCATGGGCCTCGAGGGTTTGATGAACGTGCAAAAGTTCGTCGAGGCGGGCGGCGTGTTCGTTTGGATCGCTCAAAACGCCTCAATACCGCTCGATTACGGCCTTTTTGAGGGCGTTACGGTGCAATTAAATGGCGAAATAAACGCGAAAGGAAGCGTCCTTCAGGCTCGTTTCGGCGATCGCGGCAGCCCGCTGAGCTACGGCTACGAAGAGAAGCTGGCCGTTTATTTCAATAACGCGCCAGTCTTTCAACTTAATGATTCCGTTCCGGTTACCGCGCCGACCTCCCGCCCGACCGGCCGCCTGAGCGAGGAAGCGCCACGCCCCGCGCCCGATCAATCCGCCGAAATGCGCGAATTCCTGCGCCCCTACCAACTACCCCCGGAATTACGTCCGCGCGTCGTGCTAAGTTTCGGAGAAGAAAAGGACTTACTCGTTTCTGGCATGCTCTCCGGCGGGCGCGCGTTGGCAAAAAAACCCGCTCTCATCGACGTCCCCAAAGGCAAAGGCCACTACCTGTTGTTCGCGAACAACCCGATGTGGCGCCACGAGACCCAGGGCAGTTTCTTCTTATTATTCAACGCGATGCTAAACGCCGAGCACCTGCACGTGGGACGCCCGAGTGCGCCGGTTTCCAAAACCGAGGAGTAAGCACCGGGCTGTCGAAATGCAAGAATCGAATATGGCGCTCGTGGACGTAGAAATCGCGAATCGACAGTCGGATCTTATCCGAGCTTTAGCCGAAGCGGAGTCTTCGCCCACGCATCACTTCGTCGCGCTCAAATGGTTTCGGGACGACTATCTGACCCGCAAAGGTCCGGCTTGGGCCGACGCTCAGATTCGAACCTCCACCCTTAACGACGCGATCGCCGCCGGGTTGATCGAGACCGCGAAAATCCATAACCCCAAGCAGCCGGAGTATCCAACTACGACGCTGAAACTGGTTCGGTCTCACCCGGATGTGAAAGCGGTTCTCGGCGCGGAGCCTCCGAGCCGGTTTCCCAAGCCGTATAAACTTCGCGGCGAGCTTTTCTCCGAAACTCTGCTGCGCGACCGGGGCGAGTATTGATCCATTACTTCGACTCCAGCGCACTGGGGAAGCTAGCGTTCGACGAACCGGGCACGGAGCGGCTTCGGAGATTATTCGAGCCGCTTGACACTCCCGAGAAGGCGACCTCGCATGTCACAGTTTTGGAATTTCGATCCACTTTGCGAAGGCGTCAGCGGGCGGAAGAAATCCCGCCCGCCGACGCGGAAGAACTCCTATTGTTTTTTCAGGGCGAGATCGAAAGAATTTCGTTGCAACCTGTGAATCAAGTTGTTCTGGATTTGGCGGCTCAGGTAATGGATCGGCAGCCCTTGCGCTCTCTGGACGCGATCCAACTGGGCTCCTGCTTAGCGGTTCGCGAGAATTCAAGCGGCAAACCCGTCGTCTTCGTGTGCTCCGACCGGCGGTTGTTGGACGCCGCCAAGGCCGAAGGTCTAGAAGTTCTCAACCCTGCCGAGTAAACGGCGGCCAGCACGGACGCGTCATACTTGCTGGTGCTCATGATCGAGTTGTGTCTGCTCGCCGCGGAGATCGCCGTTTTGTCGAACGGGTTTACGATGCGCGTGGACCGGCACGAGGTGCGGGGCGATCAGATCGTTCTCTACACGGCGGCGGGGGAGACGGTGATGGCGCGGAGCGCCGTGATCGAGTTCGAGTCGCTGCCCGAAGAACGCCAGCCCGTCGTGGAACCGGCAGTTGGGCCGGAACCCGCAAAGACCCCGAGAGAACTGGTGCGCGCCGCCGCGACGCGCTACGGGTTGCCGCCCGAGTTCGTCGAGTCGGTGGCGCGCGCGGAATCGGCGTTCGATCCCAAAGCGGTCTCGCACAAGGGCGCGATCGGGTTGATGCAGCTGATGCCCGCGACCGCGAAAGCGCTCGGAGCCGACCCTTACGACGCCACACAGAACGCCGAAGCGGGCGCGAAGCACTTGCGCGAGCTTCTGCTCAAATATCAAGGCGACGTGCGATTGGCGCTCGCGGCGTATAACGCGGGCGAAGGGTCGGTAGCCAAGTATGGAGGGGTACCGCCCTACCGCGAAACGCAGGGTTACATCGAGCGCGTTCTGAAGAACTACCGGAACAGCAGCGGCGTGAACTCGGCCAAGTAGCGCCGCCACACCATCCAGGTGTGCGCGCCCGGAGTTTCAATCGTCGTCGCGCGAATCTCCTTCTCCTTTAGCCACGCGACGAACTTGCGGTGTGCGTCGATCAATCGATCCTCGGTGCCACAGCCGACCCAGAAGAGGCGCAGTTGCCCGGCGGACTTCGCGTCGAGTTTGGGATACGCAGCGGCGTAGTCGCTCGAAGCGCCGCCCGCGCTGAACGAGCCGATCCAGGCGAAGCGGTCGATGGCATTGAGGCCGACAAAGAGCGACTCCGCGCCGCCCATCGACAGCCCGGCGATGGCGCGGGACTCGCGATCCGCCGCCACGCGATACGACTTCTCGACCGCCGGAATCACCTCGGTAAACAGGGCGTCGCGGTAGCGCTCGTAGTTGCGCTTCACGAGTTCGGGACTGCGGAACGCCGCCGTACCCGCGCGGGTCACAATCTCCGGCGCGCCGTAGCCCAGCGTCATCACGACAATCATCGGCTTCGCCTTACCCTGCGCGATCAGGTTGTCGAGGATGACGTGCGCGCGGCCCACGGCGGTCCAACCGCTGGCGTCGTCCGAAAACCCGTGCAGAAGGTACAGTACGGGATAGCGGGTGGACGCCGTGGCATTGTAATTCGCGGGCGTATAGACGTAATAATCTCGATCGTCGCCGACGACGCCGGAGCGATAGAAATGGCGATGCAGGGCGCCGCGCGGAACATCCGTAACGGTCCAGGGGTCGGGTAGCGGACCGCGTACCTCCACCATGTTCGAGAGGTTCAGCAGGTTGGTCTTCATGCTCGGATTCATCGGATCGACGAGCGATACGCCGTCGGCGACGAACGAGTAGCCGTAGACGTCGGGCGGTAATGGCTCCGTGGTGACGGACCAGACGCCCTCTTCGCCTAGTTGCATGGCGAGCCTCGGCGCGCCTTCCCGGGCGACGAAGACCTCCTTGGCGTTGGGCGCACGGAAGCGGAACGTCACGCGGCGGTCCGCGTGAACTTCGGGCGAGACCACGGGTTTCAACGCGTTCTGCTGCGCGAACGCTGGGGGCTTCGGCGCGTTCGGCTGGGCGAACGCGGCAGCCGCCAGAAAAAGCCAGCCAAATCGCAATGCCATGCCGGGAATCATGTCACAATTCGATCCATGCGGAATCCGATCACCCGACGGGCGCTGATGGCGTCCACGTTCCTGCCGGTCGCGGGCCGTTACCGCGTCTGGTCGCACCCCGTGGCGTTAACGTTGGCGACGCGAACTCTGGGCCGCACGGGCCGGGAGGTCACTACCTTCGGACTCGCGGGCGGCAACAAAGTGATGTGGGACCTGCCCGGAGACGAAGGCGTGCGCATCGTCGTCGAGGCCGTGCGCGCGGGCGTCACGTATCTCGAAACCGCGAACAATTACCAGCTCAGCCAGTTGAATTACGGGAAGGCGTTCCGCGCCTTGAACCTGATTCCGGGCCAGCCGGGCTATGACGCGAACTTGCGCGCGCGCCTGTTTCTCGCCACCAAGACTTCGCTGCGGACGGCGATCGTGCGGGGCAACGCGGAGCCGGTGGGGCGCGGGTCGAGCGGCATGAAACTCGCGGTGGACGAATTGCTGCGCGCTCTCACGCAGTTCTTCGGCGACGGCCAAGGATCGATTCCCGAAGGCGCGTATATCGATCTCATGCAGATCCACACGCTGGTGAACGACTCCGATGTGGATGCGGCGTTTGAAGGCGCGGAGAATCCCGCCGACAAATCGCTGCCGCGCGTGGGCGTGGTGGCGGCGCTGCGGGACTATCGCGACGGCACGAATTTCACGGGCCTCAATCCGCGAGAGAAGAAGTACATCCGGCACATCGGCATCACCGGGCACTCGAACCCATACGTCCACATGTACGCGATGCGCAAGGACGCGAACAACGATCTCGAAACGCTGCTGGTAGCGCTGAACCCGAACGACAAACATTTCGCCTGCCACCAACACAACAGCGTGAAGGTGGCCCAAGCGAAGAATATGGGCATCATCGGCATGAAGGTCTTCGCCGACGGAGTGTTCTACGGCCTCGAAAAGAAGTACGCCTCGCAGCCAGGGCAAAGCGTCGCGACCGTGGGACAGCCGGGCAAAGTGGATTACCGGGACTTTCTGCGCTACACGCTTTCGGTGCCCGGAGTCTCGACCTTAATCACCGGGATCGGTTCGGTGGATCAGTTGAGCGCGAATCTCGCGGCGTGCCAGATGGGTAATGTCGATGCCGCGAAGATGCGCTCGATCGAGGAGGAAACCGCCGCGAAGCATTCGACGGACACGAACTTCTTCCAGCTTCCTTCGCGCGGGTTGAAGGCGCCGGAGACGGTGACGGTGGACCGGCGCAATTCGGGAGAAGGCCGCATCCGTTGGTCGACGGCCTATGCCGGAGCGGAGCCCATCGTTCGTTACGAAATCTGGCGCGACGGACAGAAGGCGATCACGCTGCCGTTCGAGCCGCAGACGTCGGACGCTCCGTTCGAGTACAACGACGGTCAGGCCGCGCCGTTCGGCACTCCCAGCAAGTACCTTTTGCGCACCGTGGACCGTTCGGGCGCGCACGCCGATTCGCCGGTCTTCACCTTGGCATGAAAATCGCGGCGATTGTCGCGCTGTCGCTCGCTCTCGCCGGTTGTTCTCGACAGCCCGTCGTGAAGGTGGGAGCGAAGGGCGGCACGGAACAAGCGATTCTGTGCGAAATCGTCGCGCAGTTGATCGAACGCAAAGGGATCGCGCGCACCGAGCGGCGGGTCGGCTACGAGCCCGCCATCGCCGCCCACCAAGCGCTGCAAGCGGGCGACATCGATCTCTACCCCGAATACACGGGCGTGGCGCTGACGACGATTTTGCGTATTGAACCGATCTCCGAATCGAGTATCGTGCTCGAGCGTGTGCGCCAAGAGTACCGGTCGCGCATGTCGGCCGAATGGCTGAATCCGCTGGGTTTTAACAGCGCTTTCGTTCTCGTGGTGCGCGGCGAGGTGGCGAGGGCCAGGAACCTGACCACCATCGCCGACGCGGCGGCTTCGACGGAGCCTTGGACGTTGGGTATCACGACGCAATTCCGGAATCGCGACGACGGGTTCGCTTCGCTAATGAAGAACTACCGCCTGCCGTTAAAGGCCGCGCCCCGAGCCATGAGTCCCGAAGTTCTTTTCCAGGCGTTCGAGACGAAGTCTCTGGACATGCTGGCGGTGAATCGTACCGAGGGTCCTTTGCTGGGCGCAGATTGGACGATTTTGGCCGACGACCGCAACGCGATGTCGCCTTATGAAGCGGCGATCGTCGTGCGGCAAGATACGCTGGCCGCGGTTCCCCAGTTGCGCGCGACGATCGAAGCTTTGAGCGGCAAAATCGACAACGCGACGATGCAGCGGATGAATTACGAAGTGGACCGCAAGAAGCGCCCGTCCGCCCAAGTGGCTAGCGAGTGGTTGCGCTCGGCGGGTCTTTAGTGCGCGGCCTTCGCGGGGGCGTGGGAGTCTTTGGCCGGTTCTTTGGCGTGCGAGTCTTTCCCGTGCGAATCCTTGGCGTGTGAGTCTTTGGCCGGCTCCTTGCCGTGAGCGTCTTTTCCGTGGGCGTCTCCCGGCTTTTCTTCCACGCTCGTCTCTTCCGGTTTGTTCTTGTACTGAACGATGAGCGACACGCGCCGGTTGGAGGCGTGCTGCGGGTCGTCGCGCTTGAACAGATGCTGCGCGGCGAATCCGCGCACCTGCATCACCTGATCGGGACGGACCCCGGCCGCTTGCATCACTTTGCGGGCCGCGTTGGCGCGATCGGCCGATAGTTCCCAATTGGTGTAGCCTTCGCCCGAGAACGGCTTCGAATCCGTGTGGCCTTCGATGAGCAGCGTATTTTCGAGAGTGCCCAGTTCTTTTGCGATTCGCGAAAGCAGGTCTTTTCCTTGCGGGCTCGGCAGGGCGCTACCGGAGGTGAAGAACATGCCGTTCTCGGTTTCGAGCAGTTCGATGCGCAAGCCTTCGCCGGTGACGGTGAATTTCACCTGATCCTTCATTTCCTGGAACTGCGGCATCTCGGCCATCGCTTTCTCGAGCTTGCCTTTCAGGTTGTCCACATCTTTCGCGGTGATGGAGAGTCCTTCGCCCGCACCCGCCGCGCCGGTGCCGATCTGGCCCTTGAATCCGACGGGATCGTTGAAGTAACCCGCGACCGCTTCGCGAACTTTCGTGCCCGCGTTCAGCAGCCACATCACCATAAAGAAGGCCATCATCGCGGTGACGAAGTCGGCGTAAGCGACCTTCCATGCGCCGCCGTGGTGGCCGCCGTGGCCGCCCTTTTTCTTGATGATGATAATCGGCTGGACTTCGGTTTGATCGGCCATGGTTATCGGCCTCCGGCTTGATCCGCCATCTTAGTTACCTCCTCCGCCGCCGCCACGGCAGACGGATTCCATTTCCTTGAACGTCGGCCGATCGTGGCCAGGGATGGTGCGGCGCGCGAACTCGACCGCGAGGATCGGGGCCGCGCCTTTGATAAAAGCCATCAGACCCGCGCGAAGGAACTTAAAGAACTCGCTTTCGGCGTCGTTGATCTTGGATAGATTGGCGGCCAGCGGTCCGACGATTCCGTACGAAGCGAGAATGCCGATGAACGTGCCGACCAGCGCCGCCGCGACGTGATGGCCGATCTCTTCCGCCGGCCCGCCGAGCGCGCCCATGGTGACCACGATGCCCAACACCGCGGCGACGATACCCAGACCGGGAAGCGCATCCGAGATCGTAGCAAGGGCGTTCACCGGCAAATTGCCTTCGTGATGATGAAGCTCGATTTCCGCTTCCATCGTCTGATCGAGTTCGAAATGGTTAACGCCGCCCGAGATCGCCGTGCGCAACGAGTCGCAGACGAAATGCAGCGCATGGTGATTCTTCACGAGCAGCGGATACTTCGAGAACAAGGCGCTCTTGGTGGGATCGTCAACGTCGGCTTCGAGCTTGGCGAGGCCGTTCTTGCGGGCAAAACTGAAAATCTCGTTCAGCATTTTCAACGCGTCGAGATAGGCTTTTTTGTTGTACGGGCTGCCCTTGAGTACGCCGAGAACGCTCTTGAAAACGCCGATGACGATGTGCAGCGGGTTCGCAATCAATAGCGTCCCCAACGCCGCGCCGAAAATCACGACGAATTCGTTCGGCTGCCACAAGACGGGCAGTTTGCCGTGGGCCATCAGGAAGCCGCCGATGACCGCGCCCAGAACGACAACGATTCCGATAATCGCAAACATAGACAAAGCGCTTATCGGAGCGCCGGGCCGGGTTTTGAATCGTCTTACCGAATGGCCTTACTGAATCGTAGACGCGCCCTGCGTGCCGAGCGTCGCGTCGGCCACGTTCTTGTTGATATGCCGGTCGAGGTCGATCACGTAGGTTTCGGGAGCGCCGATCAGCACGGGCGAGTGCGTCGCGCAAATAATGCGGAACTTTTTCTTGTCCGCCAGTTCGAAAAGCATTTTCAGGATGCGCTGCTGGTTGGAAGTCGAAAGGGCCATTTCCGGCTCGTCGAGCAGAAGAATCGTGCCGTCCGGCAGCGACGGAAAGTTTTCGCGAAACATGGCGAGCATCACTTGGCCGTGGCTCGCCATTTGGAGAAATTCGACCATTTGGGGGTTGTCGGCGAAGACGTCCAATTGCGTGCGCGGGTTGTGCTGCTCGGCGTCGAACAGAAACACCTTGCGTGGCGTCTCCTCCTTGGGGCGTCCTTCCCAGCGGTAAATGTAACCGTCGATTTCCGCGCCTTCGAGCGCGTGGTAGATCGAATGCAGCAGCGTCGATTTGCCGGAACCGTTTTCGCCCTTGAGCATGACGACCGGATGCGACAGGTCGACGATCATCGGCATGTGATAGTTCAGGTTGACGAACACCGGGTGCGCAAGAATCTTGACGAACATAGTGAAGGAAAACTCAGGATAGCAGGGCGGCCCTTCCTCCCGGC
>JANRJS010000008.1:0-296137 GCA_033763835.1 Bryobacteraceae bacterium
GGACTATTGGCTTAGCCTTAGTAGGCAGTGTCCTAACCCTGATCCCGGATTTAGGCCAAGCCTCGAACTCGCGCTGGGTCTCCGACTTTCTGGTGATTCAGCGGGGCGTCGTAACTAGCCTTCTTTTATTCATAGTCCTACTCCTTGTCCTGTTGTTGTGGTATCCCATCCGAATTTCCCGGAATACATTCGTCCACGCTTTGGTGTTCTCCATCTACTTTTTCTTGAAATCCGGTCTCATCGTCATCTGGCAGATGCTGGGAATTTCGATGGAACGTAGCGCCAGCGCGGCGCTAATCGCCCTTTCGATTGTTTGTGTTGCCGCATGGCTGGTGCTTCTGACGAAGAAGGGCGAATCGGTGGAAGTGCGGGTGGGCCACGCGTGGAATCAGGAAGAAAGCGACCGTCTGATCCGGCAACTCGAGACGTTCAACTCCACCCTGACTCGTGTCACACGAAGGTAAACGTTCTCAAATAGAAAACCGCGTTTGAGACTCGAGAAATAGGACTAAAGTTTCGTTGCAATTGGTTCCGATTTCCGATATTCTCGCTGTGTTCCCGATCTAGGAGGCAAACGAAGTTGTCGATGACTTACGCAATTCTCGCCGGCGGCGCCGGTTTTGCGGTCTTGGCCGCTGTCCTTTTTTCGCTGTATCGCTCTATCGCGGCTCCTGCCGGGCAAGGCGGCGACGACGACCGCCCCGCGTTGGCGGAGCTTTCGGTAGCGAAGTATCAACCTATGTTGCGCCTTCTCGACCAGGACGATCTATCGTTCCTTCGAGAGCAGCCGGGCTACCGTCCAGGGATGGAGCGGCGTTTCTTCGCGCAACGCCGTAGCGTGATGCGCGGATACCTGCGGTCGATGGCAGTGGATTTCAACCGTCTCCACGCCCTCGCCACCGACATGCTGCTGGCCGCGCCGAGCGATCAGCCGGAACTGGCGCGGGTTCTGTTCGAGTCGAAAATGCAGTTCACCAAGGGGCTGATGCTGGCTCACTTCACGCTCGCGCTCAACTCGCTGGGTCTTTCGAACGTTTCGCTCGATGTCGTCACCGGAGCTTTCTCGAAGTTGGAGATGGAGACGACGCGCGTCAGTCACGCTTTCGCGTTGAATTAGTCTCGGTTTAGCTTCCAACTGTAATCGAAGTAGCCGATTTTCCAAGAGCGGCCCGCCAAACGGGCCGCTTTTTCGTCCCGATAGCGGTCGAGAAACTCGAGTAGCTTAACACGCCCTCCGAAGTCGCCCTCGTACCACTCGAAAATCTTCGATAGGCGAAGCGTTCCCGTCTTTTCGTCCACCGTTACGTTCCGCGGCTGATTGACGAAAAGCCGTGTCCGGGCTTCCAGTTCTTTTTCCAAATTTTCAGCGGTGTACGCCGTCCGCGATAGCCACGGGCAACTTTCCGAGGCACAAACGAGCGCGAAATGAATTCGGGGATCGCCAAACGCCTTCCGGACCGACTTCGTTTCGATATCGTCAAGCGAGCGCTCGACCCCGCCTACCCGGAACTTACGCCGAAAGAAGAAGTTGAACTGCCCGATCTTTCCCGACAGGCGGTCCTGGCCTTGGGGGTAGTCTTTGGCAAAGGCCCATAAAACCAACGCGTTGTAGGCGTTTAACCAGTAAGCGAGCTTCGCCTCGCGGGAAGGGAACAGCGCCGGGTGGGAGTCGGGAGTTACCGCCGCGATCTGCGTCACAAACCGATCGAGCGGCGCGATCCGATCATGAAGAACGGCGTACCGGACTTTGCCGTCCTCCGTCACGTGTTCCGTCAGAACACGTTGATACAGAGCGACTTCCGGCGCTTCCGCGGCGAATGCCAGCAGCGTAAGCGCGATCATGAAAGCAAAGCTTTCAAAACCGTCTGCGCTTCGGCGAAACGGGGGTAGCTCCGCTCGGCTTGGCGGAATTCGCGGGTGTGAATGCGGCGGCGCGAGCCGAGCCGTTGTTCGGGATGAGCTAAGTGCAGCATTTCGTGGTACAGGACGTACTCCACGGCGACCGCAGGTACTTCCGGACCGTCGAGAATCCGGCTGAGTACGATCGCGTTATGCGACGGGTCGAAATGGCCCAGCCGCGTACGGGACCGCCGGTGGCTCCAACCCAGGGTGGGCCGTCCCAGTAAGCCCCCGAAGTATCGCCGGTTTAGCTCGTCGAATAGCGTCTCGAGATCGATCACCTCGCCCTGCGGCGGGGTCATGCGCTTACGCCCGCGGATTCCACGCACCAGGTGCAGGGTCCGCACTACTTCCCGGCGATTTAACCAGAACCGGTAACGCCGCAAGTGCGCGGAAGGAGCGCGGCGGCGAAACAGCCGCGATAGAAGGATATAGGCGAGCGATTCCGCGACGGGAGCCGGAGCGCCTTCCAGCAGGTCGGAGATACGCACCGTGAGTTTCCCCGCCGCCAACCGGATATTGGCGTTGGCGCCCGCGAAGCGCCGGAACTCCACGGCGATTTCGGGCATCGGCGAGCGCGGGCGAAGGTCGCGGAATACGCGGGCATAGATTTCGGCGGGCGATTCGAACAGCAGCGAGGATTCGACGTTCAATGGAAACAAAAGACCGTTCGACGGCTCCGCCTCGACAGCCATTTGCTAGGAATGTAACATAACGTAGTTGGATTCCTTGTATCCCGCCAAAATTAGCTCCGTTGGAACCTTCGTTCCGCCGCAAGTTCTGACCAATCAAGACCTCGAACGGATGGTCCAGACGAACGACGAGTGGATTCGCACGCGCACCGGCATCCGGACGCGCCACATCGCGCCGCCCGAAATCGCCACCTCCGATATGGCGGTAGAGGCCGCGAAGGTGGCGCTGGAACGGCGGGGCGTTTCGGCGGAAGAGATCGACGCGATCCTGGTTTGCACCGTCACGCCGGACATGTTTTTCCCGTCCACCGCCTGTTTGGTGCAGCACCGGCTGGGCGCGAGCCGGGCCTGGGGGTTCGATTTAGTGGCGGCCTGCTCCGGGTTCGTCTATGGATTGACGACCGCCGCGCAGTTCGTCCGCTCCGGTTCCCATAAGAAGGTATTGGTGATCGGCTCGGACACCATGTCGCGCATCATCGACTACGAAGACCGGGCGACCTGTGTGCTGTTCGGCGACGGCGCGGGCGCGATGCTTGTCGAGCGTGGCGAGCCGGGCGAGTGCGGGTTCATCGATTTCGAGAATCAGATCGACGGTTCGGGCGGCGATTCGCTGAAGATGCCCGCCGGCGGCAGCCGCCTGCCTTCGTCGCACGAAACGGTGGAGCAACGGCTGCACTACGTCAAGCAGGACGGCCAGGCGGTGTTTAAGTACGCCGTGCGCAAGATGCAGGACATGACGCTCGCTTTGCTCGAGCGTAACGGCTTGACCCCGAACGATGTGAAACTGCTGATCCCGCACCAGGCGAATAAGCGCATCATCGAGGCGACGGCGGAGCGTCTGGGGCTGGGCGAGGAGCGGGTGATCGTCAATATCGACAAGTTCGGGAATACGACGGCGGCGACGCTGCCGCTCGCGACCGAGGACGCGATCAACGCCGGGAAGCTGAAGTGCGGCGACATCGTGCTGTTCGCGGCGGTGGGCGCGGGCTTCACGGCCGGCGCGAATTTGTGGAAGTGGGGCTGCTAGGCTTCGGCGACGGCTACGGCGCCGTGGGCCACCGACGCTAGCCGCTCTATGTCGGCGCGGTCGCCGGTAAGGACGACTGCCTTGTGTCGAGCGGCGACAATCACGACCACGGCGTCGACGACATCGGACGTTTCCGCGATTCCCATGAGGCGGCCCGCCTCGTGAGCTTCGCTTTCCCCGAGGGCGACGATTTTGCAGCCCGCTAAGAAGCGTCTGAGTAGAGCCTGTCTTGTGGATCGGCTCACTTGAGCCACTACGGGGGCGGGGACTAAAGGGATAGCGCCGAACTCCAAACGCGCCTTATGTTCGTCCCAAACTCGGCGTTCGTTGCGGTCCGCCGCGATCAGAACGGCGGCGTCGTAGACGAAGTTTTTCACGATCTGCGGCGGACGGGCGGCGTTCGAAGCTGCGCGGCCACGCGGCGGCGGGCTTGCTCCATCTCTTCCGCGGTGGAGCGCCCGTGCTGCGCCTCCCATTGAGCGACCGCCGCCAATCCCGCCCTCCGGTGCAAAGCCTCGCGGGCCGCAGCCGTCATCCAGGCCGAAACGGTCATTCGGTCTTTCGCGGCCGCTGCCAGGACATCTTTGTGAACGTCGGGATCGACGGTGATTGCCAGTTTGGGCGAAGGATTTCCACGGGGCATAGAAGTATCCTACCAGGGTCGGATACCGGCGTCCGCGCGTGCCCCCGCCGATTTTCGCTAGCCTCAAGATATGCGCGTTGCCAACGACGGTCCGCTCGCTTCGCTCGATCAATGGGACGACGACGTGAAGTCCCGCTACCAGGAGGGGCGCGAAGAGTCCGATTTTCGCGACTTCTCGAAAGCGCCGCCCGGCGTGCGCGAGTTCTACCGCCTCAACCACACGCACCAGACCCACGAGTTCGCGAAGTCGAAGGCGCGCGAGTACGGCGCGCTCTCACGCAAGCCGATGGGGATCTGGGAGGCGATGGAGTATCTGAACACGCTGGTGGACGACTCCGATCCAGACACCGACCTCTCGCAAATCGAGCACAATCTGCAAACCGCCGAAGCGCTGCGCCGAGACGGACAGCCGCGCTGGATGATCCTCACCGGATTGATTCACGACCTGGGCAAGGTGCTGTGGCTTTACGGCGAGCCGCAATGGGCCGTGGTGGGCGATACGTTTCCGACGGGCTGCGCGTGGTCCGATAAGATCGTGCATCGCGAATTGTTCCGCGACAATCCCGACGCGGGCGTGCCGGAGTATCAGACGCAAGACGGCATTTACGAGCGCCACGGCGGCCTCGCGCAGGCGACGATGTCCTGGGGGCACGACGAGTATCTCTACCTCGTCACGCGCGACTATCTGCCCGAAGAAGCGCAGTACATCATTCGCTACCACAGCTTTTATCCCGCGCATCGCGAGCGTGCCTACGAACACTTGATGAACCAGAAAGACCAAGAAATGTTCGAATGGGTGCGGCGCTTTAATCCGTACGATCTGTACTCGAAGGGTCACGCGAAGCCGGACGCGGCGGCGCTCAAGCCCTACTACGAAGAACTGATCGCCGAGTATTTTCCGGAGAAGATCCGGTGGTAGCGGCGGCGCTGCTGTTGCTCGCGCAAGGGCCGTTCCGCCCACAACCATCGACCGAGCCGCGCCCGAAGACGGTCGAGATGCCCGCGTTCCCGCCGAAGACCGCATTCGAGCCTCCGATGGCCGCCGCCGCGAAGTCTCTCGCGGACTCCACCGCTGCGTCGCCCAAAGATCTGCTGACGCTCGCCGAGAAAACGAATTACGCGGAGACGGCGCGCTATGCCGAATCGGTGGCGTTGGCGCGGCGATTGGAAAAAGCTTCGCCGTGGGTGAAGGTGGTGACGTTCGGCACAACGCCGCAGGGACGAGAGATGATCGCGACGATCGTTTCGAAAGACCGCACGTTCACGCCCGAGGCGGCGAAGAAGTCGGGCAAGGCGATCGTGATGTTGCAGTCGTGCATTCACCCTGGCGAGGTGGACGGCAAGGAAGCGTCGGAGATGCTGATTCGCGATATCGCGGTGACGAAGAAGTTCGCGAGTTGGCTGGACCACGCGATCTTCGTCAACATCCCGGTCTTCAACGTGGACGGGCACGAGCGCTTCAGCGCGTTCAACCGGATCAATCAGGACGGTCCGCGCGAGATGGGCTTTCGCGTGACGGCGCAGCGCCTGAATCTCAATCGCGATTTTCTGAAGGCCGACGCGCCGGAGATGCGCGCGTGGCTGAAGCTGTGGAACGCGTGGCTGCCCGATTTCTTTCTCGACAACCATGTCACCGACGGCATGGATTTTCAGTACGACATCACGATCGACATTCCGCAGTATCAGGAAGTGTGGGCGACGGTGGGCGCGTGGACTCGCGAACGCTACCTGCCGTATTTGAACGACACGATGGCGACCGATGGCCACATCATGGGTCCCTATGGCGGCTTCGTCGATCGCGCCGATCCCACGAAAGGATTCGCGTCGTCGAGCTACAGTCCGCGATTTTCGACCGGCTACACGGCGATTCAGAACCGTCCGGGATTGCTCGTCGAGACGCACTCGCTCAAGAGTTTCAAGACGCGCACGTGGGCGCATTACGACGTGATGCGGCGGTCGATCGAGGCGGTGGTTCGCGATCCCAAAGCGCTGATGGATGCGGTGCGCGCGGCGGATAAGGCGGTGGCGGAACTCGCGGGGACTTCTACGGAAATCTATCTCGACGGCAAACGGAGCGACGAGAGCGTTCCGTTTACGTTCAAGGCGCTGCGCGTGACGCGACGCCCGAGCGATTTGGCCGGGGGACCGATCGCGGTGTACGAAAAAGAGCCGCAGGACATCGCGACGCGGCTATTCAACAAGACCGCGACAACGCTGGGCGCGACGGCTCCGGCGGGGTACATCGTGCCGGTCGAGTGGACCGAAGTGATCGACCGCCTCGCGCTGCATGGCATTCGCACGGAGCGGCTGCCGCGCGACGTAAAGGGCGACTTCACGACGTGGCATTTCTTCAAGACGTCGCTGTCGCCGATGGCGTTCGAGGGCCGCGTCGCTCCGGTGTTCGAGGCGAAGAAAACGACCGTGAGCCGCACCGTGCCCGCCGGTTCGGTGTGGGTACCGTTGAATCAACGCACCGCGCGGGTGGCGTTGAATCTGCTGGAGCCGGAGGCGCCGGATTCGCTATTGCGCTGGGGATTTCTGCACTCGATATTCGAGCAGAAGGAATACTTCGGCGACTACATCATGGAGCCGATCGCGCGCGAGATGGCGAAGCTTCATCCCGAGTTGAAGCGCGAGTTCGACGCGAAAGTCGCAAGCGACCAGGCGTTCGCTCGCAATCCGCAGGCGCGAGTGCGCTGGTGGTTCGAACGCTCGCCCTACTACGAGGACGACAAGGATGTGTACCCGATTCTAAGGGTCGAGCGGAAGAGTTGGTAAGTCGCTACTTCTTCGGCGGGCTGATCATGATGTGCGCGCCCGCCGTGCCGGGGTACATCAGCCAAGGCTCGGTTCCGGATTTGGTCGAGAGACCGGTGGACTCGGGCGTCGCGTAAGGCGTGTAGATTACCCAGCGCAGGTACGAATCGGCGATGACGCCCGTGGCGGGGTCGAAGCTCTTGCCGGTCAGTACGTAGAGCATGCGCGGCTCGCGCGGCATTTTCACTTTGCCGTCGTCGACTTCTTTCCAACGCTGTTTGTGGCGATCCTGACCCTTGGTGCCGGTGGCGTCGAGTTCGCGGCCGCGCGCCATGAAGGGCTCCAGATCCTTGTGGTAGCAAGCGACGTTGATCCCATCGACCTTGGGATCGTCGCCCAAGCAGATCAGGTCGTTGGTCCCGGCGCGCAAGGTAACGAGCTTACCGTTCGCGTCGTAGCCTAGTACTCCCGCTCCATCCCGGCGCTCTTTCGGTGCGGCCTGAACGGCGGCGGCAATCTGCTGGGCGGGCGGGGGAACGTCGGCGCCAAGAACGGCGAAAATTGCGGCAAAGGTGGGTGTAAGCATTCGACAGAGGATCTCCGACCGGCAACTATATCAGGATCGCGAGCGGCGAAGCATACCAATCGCCGCAAGACCGGACAGCAGAACGACGAAATTGCCCGGCTCGGGGACGTAGCCCCATAAAGCGTTAAACGCAACCGAATCGTACACACCGTTGAAGGTGACATTCACGAAAAACTCATCGCCTATTTCCAGGCGCTCAAGGCCACAACACGGGTACTCCGGCCGGGAGTGGAAGCCGACGAAAGTCGAACCATTATAAGGTTGCACCCAGGTAAGGAGACCGGTTCCAGACCTGAAAATCGTCCCGAGGCCGGGCAACGAATAATCGATGGAAACACCGGCCGGAACGTTTAAGAACTCGATATAGAAGAAGTTGGTACAGCACGGCCCTGTATATTGTGCCGTTAGGCCCGAGCCCGGCATGCCCCATACGGTGTTGCCAGCGGCATTTGTGGAGACACTCCAATTGTTACCGAAGGGGTCCGAGCCGGTCGCTCCGGCACCAGCCCAAAACGTGATTGGGAATGCCAGTAGCGGAATCGATGCCCAAAGCGCTAGGGCCAGAGCCAGACGAATTACCGTTTTCATGAGCTTAGGTTTCCTCCAACGGAATGAGTTCCGCTGTGAAGGTACCACCCGGTTCTCGGCGAAAGCAACCAGCGCTAAGAACATGGCCTCACGATCGGTGATAATCCGGTGATTGCGACCGCAACACCCCCCTCAATCGCTGGGTTCTCTAGTACTATTCCCGCTGAAACAGTACTGACATTCTTGGACAAGGCTGATAACGTCGAAATCGCCCAATATTTTTGCGGAGGAACAAACAAACAATATGAAAACGTTAGTGTTAGCGCTAGCCGCTTCGACCGTCGCTTCGGCGGCTCTGATTTATGACACCGCCGTTACCGGTGCCGATTTGACCTCGTCCCGAACCGAATCTTCGGGAAAGATTGTCACCGGCGGGGGGTACAGCACGGATGGCAAGGATCTCACCATCGCCTGGGATATTCAGTTCCTGGGTGGAGGCGTTTGGCAGTACAAGTACACGATTTCCGGCTACAGCGCCCCGGCGATTAGTCACACGATTCTCGACCTCAGCGACGATTGCACCAGCTCCGCGTCGATGTGCGTCATCGATCCGACTTTGAATGGAAGCGCCATCGGCGCGGGCAGCTTGGAGTACAGCAATTTCAAGTCGGGTGCGGGCAACCCCGGTTTTCCGGTGGGACCCTCGATTGCTGGCATCAAGTTTGACGTTGGCAGCTCCGACCCGAACGTGATCATGTTCACCTCGATGCGCTCGCCGGTATGGGGCGACATCTACGGCAAAGGTGGGTCGAGCTCGTTCTTCTACAACGTGGGCTTGACGCTCCATGCCACGTCGATGGACGTGAACGACTTCATCGCTCGTCCGAACGGCCTTGGCGGTCCGGCGATTCCGGAGCCCGGCACGTTCGGCCTGATGGCCGGTGCTGCGGGGTTACTAGCGTTCGTGGCGCGCCGCCGGATGGCGTAAGCACACCACGCGTAAGTGGTGGGATACTAGGGTGATGTTCCGAAAAGGCGTCACCCCCTCCCAAGCGCACGTCGGCGTCCCCGACGGAACTTTCGAAGAAGAACATGGGCGGAAAGGCTTCTATGGCCGATCCGCCCATTTGTATCATCGCCATCCGCCGACGGGCTGGACTCGCTTCGAAGGCCCGCTTCGCCCGCATTGCTTCGACCTGAATCTCATTGAGCCAACGGATCTCACGGATGGGAGCGGTGGGCCGCTCGCTTTCTTGGGCAACTCCGATGTGACGATTTCCGTTTCCCGTCGGAGCGCCGCGATGCCGTTCTACTTTCGCAACGCCGACGCCGACGAGTTGTACTTCGTCCATCGCGGCGAGGGTGTCGTCGAGACGGATTTCGGACCGCTCGATTTCGCGGCGGGCGACTATCTGGTGATGCCTCGCAGCGTTACGTACCGAGTCGTTCCTAAGACCTCGGATAACTTCTTCCTGCTGATCGAGTCGAAGGGCGAGTTCGAGCCACCGGACAAAGGTTTGCTTGGCCAGCATGCTTTGTACGATCCGGCGGCGGTCGTCACGCCAGAGCCGGCGGCTCTGGACACTGCGTCGGGCGAATACGAGTTGCGCATTAAGGCGCGCGGCGGAGTTTCGAAGGTCTGGTATCCGTTCAACCCGATTGACGTAGTTGGGTGGAAAGGCGACTTGACGGCCTGGAAGCTCTCGATTCGCGACGTATGCCCGGTGATGTCGCACCGCGCGCACCTGCCCCCCAGCGCGCATACAACCTTCGTCACCACGGGCGCGGTAGTGTGCAGCTTCGTACCCCGGCCCCTGGAGGAAGACCCGCGCGCGCAACGCGTGCCTTTCTTCCACCGCAACACGGATTACGACGAGTTCCTCTTCTACCACGACGGGAATTTCTTCTCGAAGGACAACATCAAGGCGGGGATGGCGACGCTGCACCCGCGCGGCATCCATCACGGACCGCACCCGAAAGCGCTCGCCAATCAATCGAAGAAGACGCACACGGACGAGTACGCGGTGATGCTCGACGGGTTGAATCCGATCGACGTGTTACCGGCGGGCGAGGCCGTCGAGTGGGCGGATTACTGGGCTTCGTGGAAGGGTTAGACCGGCGTCAAGAGCGGAATCGCACGGTTACCGAACCGCCGGTAAATTCGAAAATCCGAATCGAGAGTCAGAACTCGGCTTCGCAGATGCAGTTCCGAAAGGCGAACTAAGCAGGCATCCGCAAGCGACATCGGCACGTTCCGGTAGCGGCGCATCAGAGCTCGAACGCTCGCGTGTTCGGAGCCGATCGAGAGCGCGACGCGCACTACGCCGCGATCGAGCAGGTCGAAGACCGGGTCGGAATCGACCTTCTCCCGCTGGAGGAGAAAGGCCGCCTCGGTGAGCACGGCTTCGCAAGTTAGCAAAGGCGGTTCCAGGCGTTTCCATTGGCCGGCCATCCAATCGTGGGCGGCCGTTCCGCGTGATAATAGGCTCACCAGCGGGCCGGTGTCGACGAGGGTGACCACCGTTCCTACTCGCCGAATCCTTCCATGTACTTGTGATCGGTCGCTAAGTCTTCCGGCAAACCGTCGAAGATACCGACTAGGTCGGCGGACAAGTCGAAACACGTGACCTTGGACCCCGGAGTGCGGAAAGACGTCTCCAAACTCTCGCGAATCACCTCCGATTTGGAGATACGCCGGTCCTTAGCGCGGGTTTCCACCTGCTCGATTAATCGCTGCGGCAATTTGAGGGAGATCGTCCGCACACTGAAATGGTATTACCCGCTGCACAGGTGCGCAATACCCATCGAGACCGATGGCTAAGATTTCGTAACCTTTGGTGCGCCGGAACCGCCAGAATAGACATAAAATAACGGCAGCGCCACACGCATGAAAACCGCCACCCACGCCCCGTTCGCGATTGGAATCGTTGTGTTTACGCTGGGAGGGGCGCTGGGTCCGGCGGACGGCGCTCCCCCGGCGGTTCCCGAGTCGGCGGCGACGTTCCGGCAATACTGCTTTACCTGCCATGGCGGCAAGGCGCAAATGGGCGGGATCAGCCTGGAGAAGCTCTTGCAGGAAGGCTCGCCCGGCGAGCGGTTTCAGCAGTGGCGCAAGGTCGCCGAGGTACTCGAAGAAAGGCGCATGCCTCCCAAGGGCTTGCCGCCGGTACCGGACGACAAGCGCGCGAACGCCATTCACTGGATCGACTCCGAAATCGCGGCCTACGTCAAGAAGCACGATGGCGATCCAGGCCGGGTCACCGTGCGGAGGCTCACCAGCGGCGAGTATGCCTACGCCATCGAGGATCTGACCGGTCTCCAGATCAACACGGGCATCGATTCGTCGAGCGATTCGGTGGGCGGCGAAGGATTCGCGAATTTCGGCGATGTGCAGTTCATGCAGGACGCGAATCTTGAGCGCTATCTCGAAGCCGCGAAGCTGGTCGCGAATCACGCGGTGATCGGCTCGGGGCCGCTCGAATTCTTCGTCGATCCCGGCAAGACCGGATTCGAACTTTCGGCTATCGCGCGTATCCGCGAGATTTACGCGAAGTACGGATTCCGCACGGTGTCGGGCGAAGGCGGCCGTCCGTTTGGGTTGGAACGTTACGGCAAAGCGTTTTATGCCGCGTGGCGGTATCAGCATCGGGCCGCGCTCGGCAAGCCGTCGATGACGTTGAAGGACGCCGCTACGGAAGAAGGTCTCACGACGCGGCTGGTAGAGCACATTCATGGCGTCGTAACGCGCGGCGATTTGGGCTATCCGTCGGCGGACATTGCCGCGCGGTGGAAGGCGCTACCCGGTCCGGGAACGGACGCGGCGAAGGTGCGCGCGGCGTGCGAAGAGATTCAGAAATATTCGGCGACTTGGCCGAGTTGGCTGTTCGCGCGCGGCGACTTGGCGGCGGGCGGCGCGGGCGACGAGAGTCCGCTGGAGTTTAGCGACCGTACGTTGAAGGCCGCCGCTCCTCACCGGTTCCAATATTTTCGGGGAGGGCGATTCTTGGGCAGCGCTCGATTCGCGCCGCCCGCTCCCGGTCCAGTGAAGGTCTACGTGAACGTAGTGGGCATTAATCCGGGCGTGAAATCGTATGTCGTGTGGCGCAACCCGACCGTTGGCATTCGGCCCTATGTCGCTCCGGCGAAGCCCGCTCCGAGTACCGGCGGCGACGCGGCGGCGGCGGGTGGCGCGGGACAAGCTGCGGCGGTCGGTGGCGCGGATCAAGCGGGCGGCCGACGGTTCCGCATGCCGCAAGGTCCGCGCGTTCCGTTGCGCTCCGTGCTCACCGAAGAGTCGGCGAAAAAGTTGAATTTCGGAGTTGCGCCGGATGGCACGCCCCTCGATCCGAACGATTTCGCTACCGAAGCTTCGTTCTCGTTCGAGGTGAAAATGCCCGAAGCGCCGAGTACGTTCGATCTCGATGTGCAGGCCGATTTGGGCGGGTCGCGCGATCAGGTGTTCCGCGTGATGCTTTCGGACAACGAGGGCGGCAAGATTTCGCGCGGACGGCCCACGTGGGCGTTGATCGGCGACATGAAGACGGCTGGATACCAGCGATTCCGCGCGGGCGTGATGGAGTTCGCCAGTCTGTTGCCGCCGAACTCGCACGGAGAGCCGACGCCCGCCGACAAGGACCCGATTCCCGATCCGTTCGACAACACGTATAACGTACCGGAGCACGACGAATTCGTCGTCAAAGTTAAGTACATTCGCGACGACAAATTTGTCGTCGATAACTTGCTGGACCCGCCGCAGCGCACTCGAGTTAACCACGCCTGGAACGATCTGTACGCTTCGTTCGAGTACTTCGACAACTACTTGCGGCTGCTCGCGAAGAAGTTCAATTTCGATCTAAAGGGGCGGGGCATCGCGCAAATGGACGCCGCCGGAATCGCGAGTCTGCCGGAGGCGATGAGACCGTTCGTTCCGCCGCTGCGCGAGCTGTACGACCGCGTGAACGCCGCCCAGAAAGCGGGCCGTGCGGGGCATCTCGACGACGCGCTGAATTTCGCGAGCCGTGCCTGGCGGCGGCCTCTCACCGCTTCTGAAAAAGCTTCACTGAGGGCTTTCTACGCGAAGACTCTCGCTTCCGAGGGCGATCATCGCAAGGCCGTTCGCGCATTGCTGGCGCGGATTCTAGTGGCCCCGCAGTTTCTCTATCGAGTGGAACCGGTTTCGGGTCCGCGCACCGCCACGGCGCAGCCGCTCTCGAATTGGGATCTGGCCGGACGGTTGAGTTTCTTCCTGTGGTCGTCGATTCCCGACGACGAATTGCGGCGTGCGGCTTCGGCAGGCGAGTTGACGAACCCGGATAAATTGCGCGCGCAGGTGAAGCGGATGCTCGCCGATCCGAAAGCGAGGCGGTTTTCGACGGAGTTCTTCGGGCAGTGGCTGGGCTTCTACCGATTCGATCAATACCGTGGAGTGGACACCACTCGATTCCCGGAATTCACGAACGAGGTGAAGGCCGGCATGTACGACGAAGCGGTGTCGTTCTTCGAATACATTGTTCGCAACGATAAGCCAGTGCGCGATCTGCTGTTCGCCGATTACACGTTCTTGAACAAGCCGCTCGCCAAACATTACGGCGTACCCGCGAAGATCGAATCCAATGAGCCCCAACTGGTAACGGGCGCGAACGCCTTCCAGCGTGGCGGTCTGTTGCGTTTGGGTGCGGTGTTGACGGCGACATCCGCGCCGCTGCGGACTTCGCCGGTGAAGCGCGGCGATTGGTTGCTGCGCCGGGTGCTGGGAACGCCCGTGCCGCCGCCGCCCGCCGACGCGGGTTCGATTCCGGCGGACGATAAGAATTTCGGCGGACTGACGGTGAAGGCGCGGCTTGAGGTTCACAAGCGCAACCCCACTTGCGCCAACTGTCATATGCGCATCGATCCGATGGGTTTCCCGCTCGAGCGCTACGACTCGGTGGGCCGCTGGCGCGACAAGTATTCCGACGGCAAGCCGATCGAGGATTCCGCCGAGTTGGGCGACAAATCGACGATCGACGGCGTCGAAGGATTGCTCGGGTATCTGCGGGGCAAAGACGAGCAGGTGCGCCGTACACTGGCTATGAAGCTGACCGGTTACGCATTGGGGCGCACCGTGCAGGCTTCCGATTTACCGTTGATCGACCGGATGGTGGCGGCGGGCGATCAAGCCGGATTTTCGGCGCTGGCGGGCGAGATCGCCACCAGCCGCCAGTTCCGCTACCGCGCCGCGCCAACGGCCGCCGAACCGAAAAGGACCCTCGCATCGCGGTGAATGAGGCAAAGATGACATCGAAAATGAAAACTTTCCCGCGCGCGTCGCGCCGCCACTTCTTGCGGGGCGCCGGAGTGGCGCTCGCGTTGCCCTGGATGGAATCGTTGCCCGCGTTCGCCGATACGAGCGCGCCCGCCGCGAAGGCTGCGACTTCGAAGCCGCCAGTCCGTTTCGGTGTCGTCTATTTCTCGAACGGCGTCGAGCCCGCGCATTGGTGGGCGAAGGGCGACGGCGCTAACATGCAACTCGGGCCGGTGCTCGATTGCCTGAATCCGCATCGCGCGGATATCAACTTCATTCGCGGCCTGTACAACCACCAGGCGTTTGTCTCGACCAGTCCACACCTGGGACGCATGCCCAACATGCTTTCGGGCGCGACGGTCAGCCTCGACCCGAATGTTATCCGGGTGGGCACAACGATGGATCAGGTGATGGCGCGCGAGATCGGCGGCGCCACGGCGATTCCGAGTCTCGTGATGGGCATCGAGCCGAACGAGCTTCGCCTCGAAGACGGGCTGTCGATGATCTACGGCTCGGCGATTTCTTGGGCGACGCCTTCGAAGCCCGCCACCAAGGAAATCTACCCGGCGCGCGCGTTCGACATGCTGGTGGGCGACGGATCGGGCCGCAAGCTGGACCGCAGCATTTTGGACGCGGTGCTGCAGGAAACGCATTCGCTGCAACCGCGCGTGTCGGCGGGCGACCGCAAGAAACTCGACGAGTATCTGGAATCGATCCGGTCGATCGAGACGCGGATCGAGAAGGCGAATCGCGAGGAGCGCATCGAAGGCTGGCGGCCCACGCTGAAGCAGCCGAACATGCCGCGCCCCGCGGACGAGATTCCGCAGAACGTTCCCGATCATATGAAGCTGATGCTCGACTTGATCGTGCTCTCGTTCCAGATGGACAAGACGCGGATCGCGACGCTGATGCTGAACAACGATCTGTCGCAGATGAACTTCCGATTCCTCGAAGGCGTGAGCGGCGCGCTGCACCTAGATTTGACGCACAACGGCAAGGCGGCGGCGGCCGAGGCGATGTACCTCAAGACGAATCAGTTCCACATGCGGCAGTTCGCGTATCTGATCGAGCGGATGAAGTCGATCGACGAGGGCGGCTCGACGCTGCTCGACAATTCGATCTTGATCGGCGGCTCGAATCTGTTCGACGGCGACGCACACGGCGCGGACCAGATGCCGCTGGTGCTGGCGGGCAAGGGCGGCGGGTCGCTGAAGACGGGCCGCATACTCGACTACCTGGAGCGCGGCAACGAGAACCGCAAAGCGTGCAGCTTGTATCTGTCGATCATGGACCGCATGGGGCTAACGCTCGACCGGTTCGGCGACGCGAATACGCGGCTCGCGGATTTGTAATCCGGGATGACCCTCGATCCCGCGCGGCTCTCGCCGCAAGACTGTTACAAGATTCTTGTCGGCGCGGTGGTGCCTCGGCCCATCGCCTTCGTGTCGAGCCTTAGCGCGTCGGGCGTGCGGAATCTCGCGCCGTTCAGCTTCTTCACCGTCGCGAGTTCCAATCCGCCGGTGATCGTGTTTCAGAACTCGATTCGGGGCGATGGCACAGCGAAGGACACCATCACCAACGTCCGAGCGACCGGCGAGTTCGTCGTCAACATCGTCAGCGAAGGTTTCGCCGCCGCGATGAATCTCACATCGGGCGACTATCCGCCCGATGTCGACGAGTTCGCGCTTTCGGGACTGACGCCCGTCGAAAGCGAAGCGGTGAAGCCGCAACGCGTGGGCGAATCGCACGTCCAGATGGAGTGCAAGCTGTTGCAGATCGTCGAGGTGAGCGACAAGCCTTTGGGCGGCGCGCTGGTGCTCGGCGAAGTGGTGCGGTTCCACTTGAGCGAAGCGGTCGCGAACGAAAAACTGCACATCGATCCCGATAAGCTGCGGGCGATCGGGCGCATGGCGGGGACAACCTACGCTCGCACGACGGACCGGTTTGATATGAAACGTCCGTGAGTTTCGTTTACACCCCGTCTCGCGAGACGATCGAACCAACCAACGTCTGGCGCTTCATGAAGCGTCTCGGCTTCGACGATCTCGATCGATTTCTCGCGTGGTCGCGCGACGAGAATCTCAAGTTCTGGGACGAGTGCGTGCGCGAGTGCGGCATCGAGTTCGCTAAGCCCTATGCGCGGGTTTGCGACGATTCGCGCGGTCCCGAATGGACGCAGTGGTTCCTGCCGGGCGAGTTGAACGTCGCACACAATTGCCTGGATCGGCATTCGGGTCTCGCCATTATTTGGGAGAACGAGAGCGGCGAAACACGCGAGGTGAGCTTCGACGAACTCCGCACGCTTACGGATGGCTACGCGGCAAAACTCGATTCACTTGGGCTGCGCGAGGGCGACCGTGTCGCGCTCGTAATGCCGATGATTCCGGAGATCGTCGCGATGCTCTACGCGTGTTTCAAGCTGGGGCTGATCGTCGTGCCGATCTTCTCGGGATTCGGCGAGCAGGCGATCTGGACCCGGTTGGCCGACTCGGGCGCGCGCGCCGTGTTTACGGAAGATTCGCTGGTACGGCGCGGCAAGCGCGTTGCGTTGCGAACGAAGGTCGAAGAAGCGATCGCCCGAGGATGCGCGGTGGAGCACGTTCTCGCGTCTGCGGACCGCGCGGCGGGGGCGGACCGCGGCTCCGGCACGGTCGCCACGCGGGCGTTTCCCAGTGAAACTCCGTGCTTCATCCTCTACACGTCCGGCACGACGGGCAAGCCGAAAGGCGTCGTGCACACGCACGCGGGTGTGTTGGCGCAGATGGCGAAGGAGATTCGTTTCGCCTTCGACCAAAAGCGGGGCGACCGGTTCTTCTGGCTCTCCGATATCGGCTGGATGATGGGGCCGTGGACGATCTTGGGCAATCACAACTTCGGCGGCACGATCTTCCTCTACGACGGCGCGCCCGATTTTCCGGACGCCGATCGAATGTGGCGGATGATCGAGCGCCATCGCATCACGACGTTCGGCATCTCGCCGACCGCCATTCGACTGCTGATGAAGACCGCGAAACCCGGCGATTTCGATCTGAGTTCGCTGCGTATTCTCGGCTCGACGGGCGAGCCTTGGGACGAGACTTCATGGCTGTGGTTCTTCGAAAGCGTAGGTAGCGCGCGGTGTCCCGTGATCAACATCTGCGGCGGTACGGAGATCGTCGGGTGCTTTCTGTTCCCGCTGCCTATCCAACCGCTGAAGCCGTGCTCGCTCGGTCAACCCGCGCCGGGTATGGCGACCGAGATCGTGGACGAAGAGGGCCGGCCGGTGCGCGGCCGCATGGGCTATCTCGTATGTCAAAAGCCGTGCCCGTCGATGACGCGCGGCGTGTGGGGCAATTCGCAACGCTATCTCGAGACCTACTGGTCACGATTTCCGGGATGGTGGAATCACGGCGATTGGGCATCGACCGACGAGGACGGCGTCTGGTACGTGCATGGGCGCGCGGACGAATCGATGAACGTGGCGGGGCGCAAGGTGGGTCCGGCGGAGATCGAGGAAGCGCTAATCGAGCATCCGGCGGTGAGCGAAGCGGCGGTGATCGGCGTGCCCGACGAAGTGAAGGGCGAAGGGATCGTCGCGTTCGCCGTTCTCAAGGGTGTGGCCACGCAAGCGGAGTTGGCGGCGCACTTGATCCACACCATGGGGCCGACGTTTAGGCCGAACGCGATCGAAATCGTCGCCGAACTGCCTAAAACGCAATCGGGCAAAATTGTTCGAAGGTTGATCCGGCAGAAGTACTTGGGAGAACCATTAGGCGATGCGTCCACGGTGGCGAATCCCGGCGCGCTCGATGGGATTACGCGGTTAGAGGGACGTAGCGCTTAAGGTTCGCGGAAAGATTGGCGCGGTCGGCGGGGGAGAGCGCGCCAATACGATCTCCGATAGCCACATTGTCGATCGTAAAGAGCTTGAGGCGAATGAAACTGGCGGGGCGCAGGCCCGTCGGCTCGACATCCACCAGGTCCAGATCCCCCGGCCACGACTCGGCTCTAGACGACGTGACCATGGCGACGACGGTGCGCCCGCAAGCGTTAAATTCCGTCGACGACAGAACGACCGCCGGCCGCCATTTTCCGTACATTTGCTCGGCGAAAGGAAAGTTCGCGATCACGACGTCACCGAGGTCGCAGATCACGATACTCCTCTTCGTCTTCCGGCGTGAACCACTCCGTGCACGCTGTGGCGATCGCCCGGTGCCATTCGACGTCGTAATCCGGCAACTTACGGAGCGTGACGCAATCGCCCTCAATCCGATAGGCGACGCTGCTACCCTGCTTAAGGCCAAGTTGCTCGCGTACTTCGCGTGGTAAGACGGTTTGGCCTTTGGATGATATCTTACTGGTAAGCATCCTTACGGTAAGTATATCTTGAGCCAACTCGCACTCGCCTGGGACCTCCCCCAGACTCATTTCACGGTCAGTTCTTTCACGGACCGCCTGACCGGTCTGCTGCTCGACGAATTTCCCGACGTTTGGATCGCGGGCGAATGCTCGGGCGTCAAGCAAGCGCCGAGCGGTCACTGGTATTTCACGCTCAAGGACGACGGCGCGCAACTGCGCTGCGCCTGTTTCAGGCAGAACGCCATGCGGCTGCGCGTCAAGCCCACCGAGGGAATGGCGATCCTGGCGCGCGGCCATGTCGAGATTTACGCGGCCCGCGGCGAGTACCAGTTGATCGTCGAGGCGATCGAGCCGCAGGGGCTCGGCGCGCTGCAAGCGGCGTTCGAGCTTCTGAAGAAGAAGCTGAAGGCCGAAGGGTTGTTCGAAGCCGCGCGCAAGCGTCCGCTGCCCGATCATCCGCGCCGGATCGGAATCGTGACCTCGCCTTCGGGAGCGGTCATTCAAGACATGCTGAACGTGCTCTCGCGCCGCGCGCCGGGGCTGCACATCCGGCTCTATCCGGCGCAGGTGCAGGGCGAGTTCGCCGTCGAACAAATCGTCCGGGGTGTCGAGCATTTCTCGAAATCCGGATGGGCCGACGTGGTGATCGTCGGGCGGGGCGGGGGATCGCTCGAAGACTTGTGGGCGTTCAACGAAGAAGCGGTGGCGAGGGCGATCGCGGAGTGCGCCGTGCCGGTGGTTTCGGCGGTGGGCCACGAGACGGATTTCACCATCGCCGATTTCGTCGCCGACCTCCGCGCGCCCACTCCTTCGGCGGCGGCGGAACTGGTCACGCAACACGTCATTCAATGGCCGAAGCGACTTGAGTCGGCGGAATCGCATTTGATTCGCGCGATGCAGTTGCGCCTGTCGCGCGCCAGCGACCGGCTAGGGCGGCAGGGGATCGCGCGGGCGCAGTTGCTGGTACGGCTGCGCATGAACCGGCTGTCGCAGCGGCTCGACGATCTCGAATCGCGGTTGCGGCGCGGCGATCTGCGGCTTAAGCTGCAAGAGGCCAAGGAGCGCGAGTTACGGCTAGCGGCCCGGCTCGAACACGCGATGCGATTGCGGTTGAATCGGGCGCGTCCACGCGTCGAGCGAATGGACTCTTCTTTGCGGCAACTGAGTCCGCTGGCCGTTTTGGAGCGGGGTTACGCGATCGTGCTCGCCGACGGGAAGGCCGTTCGCGCGGCGCCCGCTACGGGCACGGATCTCGAAGTGCGCGTAGCCGGAGGACCGTTCCGCGCGGTGACATACTAAGGGCATGGTGGCTGCCACGATTCTGCCGACCGAGGAGATTTTACTCTCGTTCCGGCTGCCCGAACTTTCCGACGACCAGTTCTTCGATATGTGCGCGGAGAACGGCGAACTCCGGATCGAACGGTCGGCGAATGGCGAGGTGACAATCATGCCGGGTACGGGTTGGGAAACCGGAGACAGAAACGCGGAGCTAACTTATCAAGTCCGGCTATGGACGAAGACCGACCGGCGTGGTCGCGTCGGTGATTCGGGCACTATGTTCCGTATCCCGAACGGCGCGATGCGGTCGCCGGACGTGGGATGGGTGCGCCGCGAACGTTTAGAGTCGGTCTCGCCCGAACAACGGAAGCGATTTCTGCCTTTGTGCCCCGATTTCGTGATCGAACTGACGTCGCCGAGCGATCGCCTTCGCGAAGTTCGGCGAAAAATGGAAGAGTGGATGGAGAACGGCTGTCAGTTCGGCCTGCTCGTCCATCCGCCGAAACGCGAAGTCCACATCTATCGCCCAACGGGAGTGGAGATCGTGACCAACCCCGATGAAGTGCGATGCGAAGCGCCGGTGGACGGATTGGTCCTCGACCTCAAGCCAGTGTGGGATCTGGGCTGGTAGCTAAGCGATCGCACTTACTCTAGCCGATAATTCGGCGCTTCCTTGGTGATGATCACGTCGTGCGCGTGGCTCTCGCGCAAACCCGCCGAGGTGATCCGCAAGAACCGGGCCTTCTGCTGCAACTCGGGAATCGTGGCCGCGCCGCAGTAACCCATACCCGCACGCAAGCCGCCGACCAGTTGGAACACCCAATCGGAAAGCGGTCCCTTCGACGGCACGCGGCCTTCGATCCCTTCGGGGACCAGCTTTCCGCCGCTCGTGCCTTCCTGCGCGTAGCGGTCCGAAGATTGGCCGCTGCCCATCGCCCCCAACGAGCCCATGCCTCGATAGCTTTTGAACGTACGGCCTTGAAAAATGATCGTCTCGCCCGGACTTTCGTCGGTTCCGGCAAGCAGCGAGCCGATCATCACCGTATCCGCGCCGGCGGCGATCGCTTTAGTAATGTCGCCCGAAAATTTGATTCCGCCGTCGGAGATTAGCGGTACGCCCGCCTCTCGCGTCGCGCGGCCCGCTTCGGCCACCGCGGTAATCTGCGGAACGCCCGCGCCCGACACCACGCGTGTCGTGCAAATCGATCCCGGTCCGATCCCGACTTTCACGCCGTCCACGCCCAACTCGATCAAGTCCCGCGCGCCTTCGTAAGTCGCGACGTTGCCCGCCACCAACTGCACATCGGGTAGCGCTTGCTTCACCCGGCGAACGGCTTCGAGCACTCGCTCCGCGTGACCGTGCGCGGAATCGACGCAAAGCACGTCGACTTTCTTCTTGACCAACTCCTGCGCGCGTTCGAGATAGTCGCCCGTTGTGCCGAGCGCGGCGGCGCACCGCAGGCGGCCCTGCTCGTCCTTGGCCGCATTCGGATATTTCAACTTCTTCTGAATGTCCTTAACCGTGATCAGCCCCTTCAGGTTGTACTGATCGTCCACCACCAGAAGCTTTTCGATCCGGTGCTCGTGCAACTCTTTCTCGGCGGCTTCGAGCGTCGTGCCCACGGGCACGGTGATCAGATTCTCCTTGGTCATCCGGTTCGAGATCGGTTGATCGAAGTTCGTCTCGAAGCGCAGATCGCGATTGGTGAGAATCCCCACCAGTTTGCCGTTCTTGACGATCGGAACGCCCGAAATGCGAAACCGGGCCATCACATCGAGCGCGTGGCGAATCGGTTGATCGGGCTCCATCGTGACGGGATCGACGATCATGCCCGATTCGGAGCGCTTCACCCGATCCACCTCTTCGGCTTGCTTGTCGATCGGCATGTTGCGGTGGATGACTCCGATGCCGCCCTGCTGCGAAAGCGCGATCGCCAGATGCGATTCGGTCACCGTGTCCATCGCCGAGCTGACGATTGGGATGTTCAGCGGAATCTTGCGCGTAAACCAAGTGCGGGTGTCGGTTTCGTTGGGTAGAACGCTCGACCGCGCGGGTTGCAGAAGAATGTCGTCGAAAGTCAGCCCTTCGGCGATGTGATCGGGGATCATGAATTTCTAGTTTAGCGGGAGCGGTTTATCGAGACCGCCCGGCGGTTGCGTGAAGGGATTGACGGCTTTCACGCTTCCGTAGCGCTGCCCATGATTTAGATCTTCCGTTAGTAAGTAGCCGCAACCGGATTGTTCGGCGGTGGCGACGATCAGCGCGTCCCACCAGGAAATCGAGCTCAGGTCCTCGATCTCCCAGGCGCGAACGATGCCGGCGGCGTTCGTTTCTATAGGATTCCATTCGAGCAATGATGCCGCGGCGGCTCGGATTTCGCTCGATTTAGCGCCAAAACGTTGCGCCCGCCGCGCCTGCGCATAAAACTCACGGACCACCTGCAATCCGGTTCTCGCCCGGCCTTCCGATAACAACCGGTCGATCCAAGCGCTTGCGACTCTCGACTTTCCGGGATCGGCCTTGTCGAAAGCGTAGAGAAAAACGTTAGTGTCGATGAAGACGCGGGGGGCGTTCATTCATTTGGTCCCGGCTGGGAAAGCGCTCATTTGCGTCCGCCCGCAATCGAAGCATCGGACGTTTCCGCCACGCCGCCAGCGCGCTCTCATTCCGTTGCGCCTGCGCACGGCGATCTTCGACCATCGTGGCCAAATATTGGGATACGCTCACGTCCGCTTCGGCCGCCGCTACCCGAAGCCAGCGGGCCAGATCGTCGTCCAGTGAAATCGTGACGTTGCGTTGCACGAAAACAAGATATCACGAGGACAATGCTCGAAAAATGCACTTCAGATTGGTAGCCGACGCTTCGCCCACGCAGAAGGTTCGCGTACTCCTTGGTATGTGTATACTTTTAACGTATACCGATGCAGGGCGAGTCCGACCCACTCTCCAAATGTACGGGATTCGAGTGGAACGAGGGAAACGCCGCCAAAAATTGGGAGAGGCATGGCGTAACGTCCGAGGAAGCGGAAGACATCTTCTTCCACGAGCCATTGATCGTGCGAAGCGACGCTCGCCACTCGTCGAAGGAAAAGCGCTACTACGCGCTGGGCCGGACTCGGGCGGGCAGGTTTTTGTTTGCCGCGTTTACGCTGCGGGCCTCGCTGATTCGCGTGATCTCGGTCCGCGATATGAACCGTAACGAAGAGAGGATCTATGGCCACCGCGAAAAAGAGAATTCCTAGCTTTCGCTCCGAAGACGACGAACGCGGATTTTGGGCGCGCGCCGATTCCACACAGTATGTCGACTGGCAAGCGGCCAAGACGGAACGGTTGCCTAAACTTCGACCCACGCTGCGGACGATCTCGCTTCGCTTGCCGGTGGCCATGATCGAGGACTTGAAAACGATCGCCAATCGTCGCGACGTGCCGTATCAGTCGCTCCTTAAGATGTTCCTCGCCGAGCGAATCGACCGCGAGCGGCACTCGGCCCGTTAACCGGCTACGAATACCGCGGTCACCAATTCCCCATGCGCAGGACGATACCGCTCGAGAATTGCACGCCGCCGCCTTGGTATCCGACGCTCGCCACGCGAAAGGCGAGGGCTCGGGTGATTCGTAAATCGACGCCCGCCGCCGCCGTCGCCGAGAACTCGTTCCATTCGCGGCCTTGGCTTTCGTAGGTCACTTTCCGCCCGCCCAGAAGTACTTCGGCGTAAGGGCTCCACAGTTTATCCGGAGCGGGGCTCCAGCGCGGGCCGATCCGGTAGAACAGCGCGTCGCCGCCGGGCACTTGGCAGCCCGCCACGTCGAAAACGCCCTGCCAGGAAGGCGCGAAACGGTATGCCGCGGCCGAGCCTCCGCCCGTGCAGGTCTGCCCGTCCACTTCGGTGACCATGCCCGTGGCGGCGATTTCGAAGGGAGCGACTGCGGGATACTCCTCAATCGGTTTCGGTGCGCGGCGGGGTGCGACGTGCAGCAGCGGATCGTAGGTCCAGGTACCGCGCCGTGTATCGCGATCCCAAGGCGCGCGGAAGGCCATCATGTTGGCGAAACTGCGCGCCGGATTTAACCAGCCCCGCACCAGCATGCGGGCGTAGGGATTGCGGACCCGATCCTCGAACGGCCGGATGACGAAACGGTCCAGCGCGTCTTCGGCCACCATCCAGCCGACGCCCAGCGTCGGAGTCACCACATGATCCACCAACCCTTGGGCGGGCGGCTTGGACTGGATGTAGCCGATAGTGGCTTCGCTAACCGGGCCGATTTCAAACTGTGAGCTATAGGCGAACGCGAAAGCCCCCGCGCGCAACCGGCCGCGCCAGTAGTCGCGGTTCATCCCGAACTCGACGGTGCGGTACCGGCGATCGTTCTTCGCCCAGATGTAGCCGGAGATCGCCCCCTGCATGGGATGGCCCACGTAGTTGACGTAGAACGGATCGCCATCGCTCCATCCGTGCAAACCGGCGATCGAATCGCGGTAGCCCTGGAAGAACGGCCCCTTCATATTGCGAGTTCCGGGCTCGGTCATCCAGCGGAATCCGTGCTTGACGCCGAGGAACAGCAACGACTCGCGGCTGAGGCCGCCCCAATCGATGGACGACTCCGCTTTCTCGACCGGGGCCGGTGCGGGTGCGTCCGGGGCGGAGCCTTGAGCCCAAATGTGAACGCTCGCTAACATTACCGTTGCAAGCCGGTAACCGCTCATCTTTCTTAATGCTCGCACGCCACGACGCGCGATATGCTCAAGGCATGACGCCGCTTGCGGTTGTCTTGGCACTCATGTCGGTGGACGCGGCCTTCGAAACGCAAGTTTCACACGGTTACTCTTCCGTGAACGGGGTCAAGATTCATTACGCCGCCATCGGGCCGGAGTCGGGACCTCTTGCGGTGATGATTCACGGGTTCCCCGACTTCTGGTACACGTGGCGCGACCAAATGCAAGCGCTGGCGAAGGCCGGATACCGGGCGGTGGCCATGGACTTGCGCGGCTACAATCTCTCGGACAAACCGAAGGGTGTGGAAAACTACGACATGCGGTTGCTCGTGGCCGATGTGGTGGGAGTGATCGGGGCCAATGGGCGCGAGAAGGCGATCGTCGTCGCGCACGATTGGGGCGGAGCGATCGCGTGGCAACTGGCGTTCCACTCGCCGCAGTCCGTCGAGAAGCTGATTATCGTGAATCTTCCGCACCCGCGCGGTCTGTCGCGCGAGTTGGCCAACAATCCGGCGCAGGCCAAGGCCAGCGAGTACGCCCGTAATTTCCAAAAGGACGATTCGCACACGAAGTTGACCGCGGCGGGATTGGCGCAATGGGTAACCGACCCCGAAGCGAAGAAGAAATACGTGGAGGCGTTCGAGCGTTCCGATTTCGACGCGATGATGAACTACTATCGCCGGAACTATCCCCGGGAACCGTATCGCGAATCGGCGGGCGAGGTGAAGAAGCCGCAGTGCCCGGTGCTGCAAATTCACGGATTGAAGGATTGGGCGCTGCTCCCCGGCGCGCTGGCGGGAACCTGGGAATGGGTGGACGATTACACATTGGTCACCATTCCCGAAGCCGGACATTTCGCGCAGCAAGACGCGTCCGAAAAAGTGTCGCGCGCGATGCTGATGTGGTTGAAGAGGTGATTATGAAACGGACGATCGCACTGTTGGCCGTGGCGAGTTCCGCCTTCGCCGACAAGAAACCGTTGACGCTGGGCCGCGCCGCCAACGACACCGTGCTGGTGGAGGCCGTCATTCACGTCGCCAAGGAAGACATCGCGAAAGCGGTAGGCGCTCCCCTCGACGAGGGAATTCTCGTGGTCGAAGTTACGGTGACGCCACGGAACGAGCAAAAAGTGACCGTCGAGCGCGACGATTTCGTGCTGCTCTCCACATCGAACGGTCAACGCTCGACCCCGTTCGAGCCGACGCAGATCGCGGGATCGAGCACGATGGTGGTCTCGTCGAAGCAGGGCGGCGCCGTTATGTCCGAAAACCGGCAAAGGCCCTGGGGCGGGCTCGGCGGCATGGGCGGGCCGATGGGATTACCGGGTAGCGGCGGCACGGTGGGCAGCGCCACGGCGGGCGTCTCGGAAGCGACAGTGAAGGCCGTGGAGAACGACGGCAAGGAGAACCCGTTGCTCGCGATTCTCAAGCAAAAAATTCTTCCCGAGAAAGACATTACGGAACCGCTGTCCGGCCAGCTCTACTTTTTAATCGAGGGCAAGCAGAAGCTGAAGGATCTGGAACTTTACTACCGCTCGCCCGGTGGACGCTTGACGGTGAAGTTCGCGCGGTGACGATCGACGATCTCGACACTCCGGCGCTCCTCGTCGATCTCGACGTGATGGAGCGCAATCTCTCGACGATGGCCGACTATGCTCGCGCGCACGGTCTGCGCCTGCGGCCACACACGAAGACGCACAAATCGATCGCGCTCGCGAAGCGGCAACTGGCGCTAGGCGCCGTGGGCTTGACGGTCGCCAAACCGGGCGAGGCGGAAGTGCTCGTCGAAGCCGGGCCGTCGGAACTGCTGGTCGCCTATCCAACCGTCGGCGAGCGGAAACTCAGGCGTCTGATGGAAGTCGCGCGGCGGACGCGATTGGTCATGTCCCTCGACTCTCTCGAAGTCGCCGAAGGACTGTCGCGGGCGGCGTCGCAGGCTGACGTGCGCGTGGGCGTGTTAATCGAAACGGACGTTGGGCTGCATCGCGTCGGTGTCCCCCCGGCGGATGTGGATGCGCTCGCCGCGGCGGTGGAGCGGTTGCCCGGTCTCGAATGGGACGGCATCGCTTTCTACCCCGGCCACATCAAGAGCCTCGACCGGGAAGGCTTCGACCAGATCGCCCGGCTGGGACATACCGTCGGCGAACTGGCGCATCGCCTCAAGCCGCGAATCGTCAGCGGCGGTTCGACTCCTACTTGGGCGCAATCGCACGAAATTCCCGGGATGAACGAAATTCGACCGGGCACTTACATTTTCAACGACCGGAATTCCGTCGCGATCGGCAGTTGCGAGCGCGAGGATTGCGCGGCTTCGATCCTGGTGACCGTGGTCTCGACAGCGATTGCAGGTCAGGCGATTATCGACGGGGGATCGAAAACATTTTCGTCCGACCGACTAGTTTCGGGCGGGGGAGGACATGGCGAGATCGCGGAATGGCCGGGGGCAGTGTTCACCAAGATGAACGAGGAGCACGGCTTCGTGAAGGTACCTGAGAACCCGAAGGTTGGCGACCGGGTGCATGTCGTACCCAACCATATCTGCGTAGCGGTGAACTTGCAGGAGAGAATTTACGGAGTGCGCGGGCGTACCGTCGAAGAGATTTGGACGGTGGACGCCCGCGCGAAGCTCCAGTAGAAACGAATCGCGCCGTGGCGCGAAGTTACATCTTCACCGATTCGACTTCGACCGTGTCGCCGTCGAGCTTGCCGGTGATGGTGACCTTGTGGCCGAGATGGTCCATGACCTTGTCGGCGTTCTTGATCTTGAGAACCTTATCGCCGACCACGAACACCGGGGCCATGCCGCCCTTCACGCAACCCTGCACGCATTTCATCGACTTTTCGGACGCATCGGCGTGAGCCTTGCCGCATTTCGCGTCGGAAATCGTTCCCTGCCAAGTCTCCGCGAAAGCACCCATCGCGAACAGGGCCGCCGTCGCCATTACATTCAAAGCGATTTTCATCGAGAATCTCCTTTTATCGGGACGTCAGCCCCGGGGTGGGACTGTCCGTTCATCCTTGAATCTACATCAATGAATACGTTCGCGCAAGCAGCTTGGATGCAGAAAGTCTTTACCGCAGCAGAACGTAAAAGCCGCGCCCCAGCGTAGCTCCGATGGCCGCTCCGGCCACAACATCGCTCAAGAAGTGCATGCCGAGAACAATGCGCGAGATCCCAATCGAAAGCGCGAAGAAGGATAGTACCGGCATAAGACCGGGGTAGAAGCCGCCGACGGCGACACAAATCGAGAAAGCCGTGATTGTGTGTCCGGAGGGGAACGAGAACCGGTCCGGCGGTAGCAGCGTCGCCCAGCAGTGCGCTTGAATATGGCACGGGCGTCGGCGTCCCGCAAACCGCTTTAACCAAAGGAACAGAACAACGCCCACACCCGCCGCAGCCGAGGCGGCTCCGATGGCGCGGAAGCGGTCGTGATCGCCCCAAATCGCCAGTGCGAGCGCCATGGCGTACCATAACCAGCCGTCGCCGCTCCGGGTGGCCGCGATCATCCACATGCGGACCCACATCGGAGCGCTCCAGGCGTTTACCCGGCGCATCAGGCGATGGTCGCGAGATTCGATGAATTGCCGCACTTGTGGCAGAACGGTCATCCCGCCACCTCCGGCACGGCTCGCAAGCCTGACTGGGGCACGAGCCGCGACCGCCAGTAGTGGGCGAACGCTAGCTCCTTCCCATAGTTTAGGAGCAAAACCACCGGCAGCAAAGCTAAAAGCGGCGTGATGGCCCAAGCGACTGGCCGGTCTTTCAGCAGAGACCGAACAATCGAAAGCACTTCGGCGGTCAAAAGAAAATAGCTGCCGGAGCCGCCGTGGACGATACCGTGACCGTCGGCGAGACCCCGCAGATACTCTTCCTTGGTCTTCGCCCCACGCACTTCCGTGAACGCGCGGCCAACGGACCGGAGCGCATGCGAATCGCTACCGCCGAGCGCCGGTTTCTTCCAGCGGCCCGCCAGCGTCTCCGCCGCCCGATTGGCGACTCCGAGCATCGCGGCGTTGCGGGTCTCCATGGCCGGAAAGCGGTCCAGGAACAAGTCGAAATCGGCGGTTCGCCGCGGACCGGTGAGCGACGAGAAAACGTGATTGATCGAGAACAGAAGGCGCTGTTCCGCGAAGTAGGCGAGCAGCGCCTCGCAGTCGTCGCGCCGCCGCTGGATCTCGATATGCTGCCGCTCCGACAAATCGTAGACGCCAACATGCGCCCGGGCGCCCGAGGCGAGCGTTACACTAACCTCTTCGGAGACAAAAAAGTCGGCATGGCGCCCCAGTTCGTCGACCGCGCCGATCGAATCGTGATCGGTGATCGTCACCAGATCCATTCCCAACCGCTTCAACGTCTCGTAAGCTTCCCGCGGTTCGGTATAACTTTCCTTGCAAATCCGGTTCAGCAACGGCACGGTGCACATGCCGGAAAACCGCGAGTGTACGTGCAAGTCGCACCTCATGCTTCATTCTTCGGCGCGGACCGTGTCAATGGCGTGACAGCGGCAAAAAACATTCGTGAAGAAAATGTTTTTGAAAGGATTCGCTCCCATCCGGCGGTACGATGGGCGTTCGACCCATCCGAATGAAGAGGCTTGACTTCGTCTACTTCGACGCCGGCGGCGGACACCGCGCCGCGGCTAACGCATTGAAACTCGCGATCGAGCGCTCCGGACGCGATTGGCGTCTGCGCTTGGTTAACTTGCAGGAAACGCTCGATCATCTGGACCTGATCCGGCAGATTACCGGCATCCGTATGCAGGATGTCTACAATCACCTGTTACGCAAGGGCTGGACGCTGGGTTCGGAATTACTGATCCCGCCAATGCACGGGCTGATCCGGTTGAATCATCACCGCATGGTGAAGATGCTCACGCAGTTCTGGCAAAGCGACGCGCCCGACCTGCTGGTAAGCGTCGTGCCGAATTTCAATCGGGTTTTGTTCGAGGCTTACCGCAACGCGTCGCCCGAAGGTCCCATGGTTACGGTGCTCACCGATCTGGCCGACTACCCGCCGCACTTCTGGATCGAGGATCAGGACCAGTGGTTCATTTGTGGGACGCCAAAGGCGGTGGAACAGGCGCGCGCCGTGGGACATCCCGAGCATCGCATCATGGCCGCGTCCGGCATGGTGCTGCATCCGCGTTTCTACGACTCTCTCGATGTGGACCGCGCCGGGGAGCGCCGTAAACTCGGGCTTGATCCAGATCGGCTAACGGGTCTGGTGCTGTTTGGCGGATTCGGCAGCATGCGGATGCTCGACATCGCGCGGTGCCTTTCCAGCGAAGGTACAGATGCGCAGATGATCTTCATCTGCGGCAAGAACGAGCGGCTGAAGCGCCAGCTGGAGGAGGAAAAGTTCGGCTTTCCGCTGTTCGTCGAAGGGTTTACTTCGGAAGTTCCTTATTACATGGAACTGTCGGATTTCTTCGTTGGCAAGCCGGGTCCGGGCTCGATCAGCGAAGCGATTCAAAAGCACCTGCCCGTCATCGTGGAGCGTAACGCCTGGACGCTGCCGCAGGAGCGTTACAACACGGAGTGGGTGGAGGAGAACGAGGTGGGCATGGTCCTCAAGAAGTTCGAGGAGATTCCAGGCGCGATTCGCGAACTGCCCGTCGAACGCTATCGCGCCAACGCGGCGGCTATGCAAAACCGGGCGGTGTTTGAAATCCCGGAGATGTTGGAGACAATTCTGGCATGCGAACCGGTGTCGCCTGGCTCCTCGCGCTAGGCGCGGCCTCCGCTCAGCCCGCCAACCAGCCGTTTCTCAAATGGCTCGACGAGCGCGCGCAGACGCTGTTAAAGGAGCGAGATCGGACCATCGCCGCGATCAAGACGCCGGAGGAGACCGAAGCCCGGCGGAGATTCGTTCGCGCCAAAGTAACCGAACTGATTGGCGGTTTGCCGGAGTATCGCGGGCCGCTGAACGCGCGCGTCACTTGGACCAAGGATCGCGGCAAGTTCGTGGTCGAAGGCTTGCTCTACGAGAGCCTGCCGAACTACTGGGTCAGCGCGAATCTTTACCGCCCGAAGATCGCCGGTAAGCATCCGGCGGTTCTGTTTCCTATTGGCCATTGGGAAATCGGCAAACCCGCCGCTCAGTTCATCGCGTCGAACCTCGCCTTGAAAGGATTCGTCGTGCTCGCCTTCGATCCGGTGGGACAAGGCGAGCGGCAACAATCGTTCGACGCGCGGTTAGGAAAGTCGATTCTCGGCGGACCGACGGAGCAGCACTTCATGCCCGGCGCGCTTGCGACGCTGGTCGGCGAGAACATCGCGCGCTATTTCATCTGGGACGGCATACGCGGAATCGACTATCTGCAATCGCGCCCCGAAGTGGACGGCTCTCGCATTGGATGTACGGGCTGCTCCGGCGGCGGCACCCAGACCACGTACATTTCCGCGCTGGACGAGCGGGTGAAAGTGGCGGCTCCCGCCTGTTACATGCAAAGCTTCAAGATCCTTTTTTCGGGATCGATCGGCGATAGCGAGCAGAGTTTTCCGGGGTTTATCTCGAGCGGGCTCGATCAAACGGATTACGTCGAAGCGTTTTCGCCGAAGCCCTGGCTGATCGCGTCCACAGAACAGGATTTCTTCACCCCGGCGGGCGCGAAGCCGCTGTACGAGGAAGCGCGCAACTGGTACGAGCGTCTCGGTGCGCAGGATCGGGTGAAGTGGATTATCGGACCGGGCGGGCACGGCACTCCGCTAGTCGTCCGCGAGGCGATTTACGACTGGATGATTCGCTGGCTGAATGTGAGTGGAGCCGATCCGAAAGAGGAAAGTGTCGACTTACTCCCCGACCGCGATTTGCAAGTAACTGCGAGCGGAATGGTACCCGGCCGCGAGCTATACGAAGTCATTCGCGAGAAGTTACCGAAAGTCGCGGCGGCGATTCCGCCTCTCCCGAACCTACCTTACGAAACCAAGCGAACGATTCTCGATGGCAAGGGCGATACGGCGGTGGTGGCGGTCGAGACCGTGGACGCTCCGGGCGATCGCTCCCGGCAGATCGCCGAGCATGGCGTCACGGTGCTGTCGCTCAATCCGCGCGGGCTGCCGCTGGCGCGCTATCCGCAACTTTCGGGCGATTGGGCGACCAACGAGCGCGTTTGGCTGATCGGCTTGAATCTTCCGTTAATGCGCGCCGCCGATATCGCCGCCGCCGCTCGGGAGTTGCGCGCACGGCCGGGCATTCGCCGAGTCCTGGTCCACGCGGCAGGCGTCGCCGGTTGGTGGGCGATCTACGCCGCCGCGCACGAGCCGGCGATCGATAAGGTTTGGGTGGACCGCACCCCGCATTCCATCCGCGCGGCGTTCGACCAGCCCGCGCACTACGACCTGCACGACGTCGTGATTCCGGGAGTGGTGCCCGAGGCCCGGCCGTCGAGCAAGCTGCTTTGGTCCGATCCGACGGATTGGATGCGCAACACAATCAAGCTGAGCGGCGGCTATGTGTATCGCAACGTGATCGTGGACGACGACAGCGAGCGGCTAATCCGCGAGTTTTTGCGATAGCCTTTCTGCGATAGCGTTAACTCACCATGAACCGCCGCGACTTCCTCGCCCTCGCCGCTGCGCCGCTCGGAAAGGCCCAGCCTAAGCGCCTTCCCAATTTCGTCTTCATCCTCATGGACGACATGGGGTGGCGCGATACCGGTTACAACGGCTCCACGTTCTACGAGACGCCGAACATCGATGCGTTGTCGAAGTCCGGGATGACGTTCACCGACGGGTACTCGGCCTGCCCCGTTTGCTCTCCGACGCGCGCCGCGATCATGACCGGCAAGTACCCGGCGCGGACCGGCGTCACCGTGCATCTGCAAGGCGCCGCCCACCGGTTGCCGTACTCGAAGGTGATTGCGCCGCAAGCGAAGCTGGCGCTCGATCTTGAGGAGCGCACGATCGCCGAGGCGCTCCGCGAGCGCGGCTACCGCACCGCCTGCATCGGCAAATGGCACCTGGGCAAGAAAGGGTTTCTCGCCTCCGATCAAGGCTTCGACGTGGCGATCGGCGGCGACGAGGCGGGATCCACCAACGATTTCTTCTTTCCCGGCTGGCGCAAGAAAATCCCTATCGACACCGGACGCGACGGCGAGTATCTTACCGACCGCCTTACGGACGAAGCGTGTAAATTCGTTCGCGAAAGCGCCGCCAAGCCGTTCTTCCTTTACCTGCCCCATTTCGCCGTTCACACGCCCATTCAAGGCAAGCCCGATCTGGTCGCTAAGTACGCGGCGAAGAAACCGGGCGCGATCGCCGGCCAGAATTTCGATAAGTATGCCGCGATGATCGAGAGCGCCGATCAGAGCGTGGGCCGCGTGATGAAGACGCTCGACGAGTTGAAGCTCACAGATAACACGGTGGTGTTCTTCACTTCCGACAACGGCGGCGAAATGGTCGCCGGGCGGCAAGGATTACCGATCACCTCGAACGCTCCCCTACGGTCGAGCAAAGCGTTTCTTTACGAGGGCGGGATTCGCGTGCCGCTCATCGTTCGCGCGCCGGGACTGACGAAAGCGGGATCGCGCAGCGCAACTCCGGTGTCGAGCGTCGATTACGCGCCCACCATTGCCGAAATGGCCGGCGCGAGTTTGCCGCCCATCGATGGAGTCTCGCTTACGCCCGTGCTGCGGGGCGGGTCGTTGAAGCCGCGGGCGCTTTTCTGGCACTTTCCGCACTACCCGCCACAGCGCTCGCGACCGGGAGCGGTCATCCGGCGCGGAGACGAAAAGCTCATCTTGCACTACGAAGACATGCGAGCCGAACTTTTCGATCTTAAGAACGATATCGGCGAAACCACCGATCTGGCCAACTCGAAACCCGGCCGCGCGAAGGCGCTCCGCGGAGAGTTGGAACGGTGGCTCAAGGACGTGGGCGCGGCCATGCCACGCCCGAATCCGAATTACGACCCCGCGCGCGAGTGGGAGCAGGGCGAGTTTATGGGGCCGGTTCCCGCGAAATAGTTAAGCTCTTCGCCTCACGAATACGAGACCGGCGAGCGCCGCCCCCATGAGCGCATAGGTCGAAGGCTCCGGCACGACGTTGACGGGCGGAACATCGCGAAACGCTTTGATCTGCCATGCCAGCGCCGATCCGCCCGGGGCGGTTCCCAACCAGTCGAGCGTCGTCTTGCCGGTGACGCTAAAGTCGCCCGTGATGTTCGCGACGACAACGTTGTTCACGACGCTTCCGCCGCCGATGACGTTATCGAACGCGGTTGCCGCGGGAATGCCTACTCCGTCGATCTTGAGATCGGTGAGTGTCGCCTTGGATTGCGTCGTCGAAGCGGTCGCTTCGGCGCGGGTGCGGAACGCGAGGAGATTTACGTCGCCCGCGAGCACATCGGTAAACGACGCTTGGTAGAAGATGGCGAGCGGCGAACTCAGGGTGAAGGTAATGGTGTTGCCCGCGCGGCGCAACTCGAAATCGACCAGAACGTTCATCATGCCCGCGCCGCCCCAAACGTACTGAATCGATCCCGACGACGGGGAAAGCGCCCCGCTACTAGTGGGCGGCGTCGAATCCGGCGGATTGTTGCGATGCAGGCCGATTTCGTTGTCGCCCGTGCCCGCGTTGTTGCCGATACGGCCCTGCGGGGAGAAGACTTCGTAGGTGTAATCGACGGCTCCGGGCGGGCAAGGGCAAAGTCCGAAGCCCGGCGCTCCGAGAGACTTCATGTAATCGTTGAACGCGGCGTCGTTACCGACGTTGCCAACAATTAGCGCCGCGGGCAGGGTGGCGGAAATCGCCACAAAGATTGCGATGAATCGAATCATACGACCAGATTAGGGACTATATCCGTGCAAAATCGAGTCCCAACGGTACCGTTTTCCGGGTTGGCCGTACCGGAACTAGCGCTGCGTAAGCCCGCCATCGACAGTCAGGATCTGCCCTGTAATGAACGAACTAGCGTTTAGGAAGTAGCTTACGGCACTCGCCACTTCGTCCCCCGTCCCGGCGCGTCCGGCGGGCGTTCGCCGGATCAGTGCCGCCACATCCGGTTCGGACTCCTCGCCGAACGGAATCACTCCCGGGGCCACCGAATTCACGCTAATCTTCGGCGCCCAGGCGACGGCTAGGGCGCGGGTCATGTGAATTACGCCAGCCTTCGACGCGCAGTAATGCGCGTGCCGCGCCCATGGACGGATACCGCCCATCGAGCTGAGTGTCACGATTCGGCCTTCGCCCGCCGTGGCCAGAATCAGCTTCGCCGCCTGCTGGCAACAGAAGAACGTCGCCTTGAGATTCACCGAGTGGATGAAGTCCCAATCGGCCTCCGTAATTTCAAGCGGATCGAACTCCGTGAATCGCGCCGCGTTTGCCACCAGAGCGTCGAGCTTTCCCTGTTTTTCGCCGATCTGTTCGAACATGCGCGCGATTTCGGCGACGCTTTCGAGATTGGCCTGGAAAATCGGCGATCCACCACAGTCGGCGGCCGTGCGCTCGGCTTCGGCGCGCGATCCATGGAAGTGGATCAGCACGCGATGGCCTTCCGCCGCGAGCTTTAGCGCGATCACCCGCCCGATTCGCTTCGCCGCGCCGGTCACCAGGACGGTCATGCGGACGATGGTACCAGGACCGGTTTGTGTTCAATTGTTACGAAATCATTGCAATTTTGATTCGTTAGAGTTACAATTCTGCCAAGTAGTTGCCTTATGAACACTTTAGCCATCGCCGTTTTCGCCCAATTAGTTTCGGTCCCGGACCGCGCCGTTGTCGCCGAAGAGTACCGGTCGAAGATCGTGTTGGACATGCCCGCGATGAACTCGGCGACGGTGGCCGAGGCTCGGCGGGCGATGTTCGAGCGGAAGTATCAGGCGTTGGTGAAGGCGATGAACGCCTTCGCCGAGAAGTACAACGACTCGAAGGGGAACACCTGGCCGGTGAAGGAAGTAGAGGCCGTGCGGAAGGCGTTCCGCGATCTGGAAAAGTTGGAGCCGGGGTTCGAATCCGCGCGGCGCTAGGCCTGTTCATGTAGACTAGCGGTCCGGGGAACCTATAATGCTCGGGGCGATCGCGGGCGACGTCATCGGATCGGTCTACGAAGGCAATCCAATCAAGACGAAAGATTTCCCTCTGTTCGGCCCACGTTCGACCTTTACAGACGATTCCGTTCTCAGCGCCGCGGTCGCAAGTTGGATTCTCGATGGCGGCGACCTCGTTTCCATAGTTCGCCGGTATGCGCAGGTCTACCCAAATCGAGGTTATGGTGCCTCCTTCCAAGAATGGTTGGAGACTCGATCTCACCAACCGTATGGTAGTTTCGGCAACGGTTCGGCAATGCGGGTGAGTCCGGTCGGGTGGGCTTTCGGCACGATTGAAGAGACTCTCGATCGGGCGGCCGGGAGCGCGGCGATAACGCACAATCATCCCGAGGGAATTCGAGGAGCGCAGGCCACCGCCGCCGCAGTCTTCTTTGCGCGCCAGACGCGGGACAAAGAGCTGATTAAGGCGGAGGTAGAGCGGCGGTTTGGCTACGATTTGAGCCATCCGCTCGACGAAATTCGGCCTGGATACTCTTTCGATGTGACCTGCCAAGGAACCGTGCCGCAGGCTCTCCGCGCATTTCTCGAATCGAAGGATTACGAGGACGCCGTTCGCAACGCAATCTCCTTAGGGGGCGACGCCGACACATTAGCGGCGATCGCCGGATCCGTGGCTGAAGCCTACTACGGATCGGTTCCGCCCGCCATTGAGACTCAGGTGATTCAGCGGCTCGACGAGGGGCTAATCGCGACCATTCGCCGCTTTCAAGGTAAGTTTTTGTCTCGCTAACTTCGCAAATACTTCTCGAAGAAGGCGAGCGTCCGCTCCCAAGCGAGTTTCGCCGCCGCCGGATCGTAGCGCGGGGTTGTGTCGTTGTGGAAGCCGTGATTCGTGTTCTCGTACATATGCGCCGTGTAGGTCGCTTTGTTCGCTTTGAGCGCTTCCTCGAACGCCGGCCAACCATTGTTGATCCGCGTATCGAGCGATGCGTACTGTAGCAATAGCGGAGCCTTGATCCTCGGCACGTCCGCAGCGGGGGCTTGGCTGCCATAGAACGGTACTCCGGCATTCAGATCGGCGCCCATGCGCACGGCCAGCGTGTTGACGATCCCGCCGCCGAAACAGAAGCCGACCGCGCCCACTTTGCCGTTCGAATCCGGACGAGCCTTCAGCCATCGCGCCGCCGCGACGAAATCTTCGGCCATCTTGGGACGGTCCACTTTCTGGAACATCGCTCCGCCTTGCTCGTCGTTACCGGGATAGCCGCCGACGCTCGTCAATCCGTCGGGGGCAAACGCCAGGAAGTTCGCCGTGGCCACGCGGCGCGCGACGTCTTCGATGTAGGGATTCAGTCCGCGATTTTCGTGTACCACCAGCACTCCGGGCAACTTGCCGGAAGCGTTCGCCGGACGCACGAAATAGCCGCGAATCGACCCGTGACCGTTCGGCGAATCGACAGTGGTGTACTCGGCTTTGATGCGTGCGTCGTCTTTCGGCACCTGCTGCGCCCACGCGTAATTGGGGCGAAGCGCCTCAAACAAAGCGGTAGCGGTCACCGTTCCTGTGGCGAACCGCTGCGCACCGTCCAAGAACGCCCGGCGGTCAATGTCGCCGTGGACATACAGGTCGAATAAGTCGAGTAACTCCTGGGGAAATTCCGAAGCGGACCGGCGAGTCATCCCGACAAGCTACCACAATAGGTATCGAAGCAGGATTTTAGAAAAATTTGATGTCTCGCCGAGGATTCTCTTCGGCATCGGCCGTCACAATTTAGTCATGACCACGTTCGTTCTGTTGTTCGTAGCCGCCCACGATCACGCGGCCCACTCGACGCCCGCCAATCTGAAACCGGTGGTGTTGCTGCCCGGCATGGGCAAGCACTCGGTTCCGGCGAGTAAGAATTCCGAGGCTCAGAAGTTCTTCGACCAAGGCCTCAATCTGATGTACGGCTTCAACCGCTTCGAAGCGAAGCGGAGTTTCGAAAAGGCCGCCGAACTCGATCCCGAGAGCGAACTGGCGCGTTGGGGCGTCGCCATGGCTCAGGGTCCGTATCTCAACATGGACATGGACGGCTACGACATGAAGGCGTATTGCGTGGCGCTTGCCGGGCTGAAGCATCGCTATGCCGTCGCCGCGCGCACGCGTTGCGAAAATCCGAAAGGCGACGCGGCTTATATCGCGGCGATGCGACGGCTGACGATCCAGTATCCCGACGATCTGGAAGCGCAAACGCTGCTCGCCGAAGCGCTGATGATTCCCACGCGGTGGGCTTGGTTTAACGCGGCGGGCGTGCCCGCGCCCGGCATGGACGAGGCGATTCGCGTGCTTGAAAACGTGATGCGCCGCAACCCCGATCATCCGGGCGCCAATCACCTCTACATCCACGCGGTCGAGATGTCGAAAACTCCCGAGCGCGCCATCCCGGCTTCGCAACGGTTGATGGGAGTGGTACCTGGAGCGGGTCACTTAGTGCACATGCCGGGCCACATCTGGCAGCGCATCGGCGATTACGAAATGTCGGCTTCCGTAAACGAGCGCGCCGCCGAAATCGATCGCGATTACTTCGCCCGCACCGGCGCGACGCATACCGGTTACATGGGCTACTACGTCCACAACCTGCACTTCATCGCCGCCGCGCGCAGTATGCAAGGGCGCGGCGTGGATGCGCTGGTCGCCGCCAAACCGGTGGGCGAAGCGGCGCAACAGATGGTCGCCGTCATGCCCGACATGGCCGACATCTTCGTCCCCTATCCGTGGTTCGTGATGGAGCGCTTCCGGCGCTGGGACGAATTGCTCGCGTTACCCAAGCCCGATTCAAAGCTGCTCGTCTCGACCGCGCTGTGGCACTGGTCGCGGGCGATGGCGCTGGCCGGTCAAGGTAAGGATGCGAGCGAAGAACAGGCCGCTTTCGAGAAGGCGCGTCTGGCGGTTCCAGCGAAACGCATGTGGATGAATAGCTCCGTTGCGGCGGTGCTGAGTGTTGCCTCCGATGTCCTGAAAGGCCGCACGGCGAAGACTCCGGCGCTGGCGGTGACGGCGTTTCAATCGGCGGTGGCGAAGCAAGACGCGCTGAGGTACGACGAGCCGCCGGTTTGGTACTACCCGGTACGCGAATCGCTGGGCGCGGCGTTGATGCGCGCGGGCCGGCACTCCGAAGCGGAGCGCGTGTTTCGACAGGGGCTCGACGAGACGCCGCGCAACGGCCGGCTGTTGTTCGGTCTACGCGAAGCGCTGAAAGCCCAGGGCAAGGACGAAGCCGCGCATTCGGTAAATCGCGAGTTCGAGGAAGCGTGGCGGCGCGCCGACACGAAGCTCTCTTTGGACACGATGTAAACCGGACACTTTGCCACTGGGGACCGCGTTTCGTAAGCTCGGTGCGCGACCATGGATCATGGTCACCGCCCAGGATTTCGAGGTCCGGTCTTTGGGAGCGCGGCGGTTCCCCTCGCCGCTCTCCTCCACCATGCGGTTCACGCGCGACGATCAGCGCGTACCGCTCGATATCGACATTCGGGACGGATACGAATTCCGTCCCGATTTTTCGTTCGAGCGCGCCGGAGCTCGCGAAAACCTGTTCTTCGATCCCGAGCAGGTTCGTTCGGCGATCGTCACTTGCGGCGGGTTGTGCCCGGGTCTAAACAACGTCATCCGGTCGATCGTCATGCAACTACGGCACGGCTATGGATCGCCCGAAGTGTTCGGTATCCGTTACGGCTACGGCGGGCTCGACCCCGACCGCGGCGGCGAACCGGCGATGCTCTATCCCGAGATGGTTTCCGAGATTCACAAGCAAGGCGGATCGCTGCTGGGCAGTTCGCGCGGGCCGGTGGACGCGAAGCGCATCGTCGAGTTTCTGCGCCGCCGCCGCATCAACATCCTGTTCGCCATCGGCGGCGACGGCACGCAGCGCGGGGCGCTGGATATCGACGCAGCGGCGCGCGACGAAGGCTACGCGCTCTCCGTAATCGGCGTTCCCAAGACCATCGACAACGACATCCCGTATGTGTTCCGCACGTTCGGTTATCTGACCGCCGTCGAGAAAAGCGCGGAGGTGATCGAGAGCGCGCACAACGAAGCTCGCGGCGTGCAACGCGGGATTGGATTAGTGAAACTGATGGGCCGTCACGCCGGTTACATCGCGGCGGGCGCGACGCTTACGAGTCAGGAAGTGAATTACTGTCTCATTCCCGAGGTTCCTTTCTATCTGGAAGGTCCGGGTGGATTGTTCGACTTACTTGCAAAACGCCTCGCCATCCGAAGTCACGCCGTGATTGTCGTGGCCGAAGGCGCGGGGCAGCATCTGCTTGAAGAGGACCGTCGCGGCCGCGACGCTTCCGGCAATCCGCGTTTCGGCGATATCGGGGTATTTCTGGCGGGCGCGATCCGGGAGTATTTTTCTCGCCGCGGCGAACCGGTGGAATTGAAGTATCTCGACCCGAGTTACTACATTCGCGCCGCTCCCGCGAATTCGTCCGACGCACTGGCTTGCGATCAACTCGCGCGCAACGCCGTGCACGCGGCGATGGCGGGCAAGACGGGTATCGTCGTAGGGCTGTGGCACGGCGTGATGACCCACGTGCCCATCTCGCTAATCGCCAAATCGAGCAAGCGTCTCACCGAGGATGGCGAGGTTTGGCAGAGCGTATTGAAGACTACCGGCCAACCGGCGAGGATCGGGTTTCCGCCGGTGGACGATCCGCACTAATTGGCGTCTCGATCGCCGTCAAGATATGCATCTCGACTAACTTCCATACCTCGGGGTCGTATTCGAGCTGTAAGTGACCTTTCGTAAAGGTCCGGCGTACCCAAGGTTCCGTTTCTAAATCGATCGACTTCCCTTTGTAGCGAAACCGGTAGTTACCCAGAATTTTCGTGCGCGAAGGATCGGCGGCCTTGATTTCCGGCTCGCCCACGACCGGCCAACTGTCGCGCTGGAAGAAGTTGACCGCGCTCGCCACATTGGCGGGGATGAGTACATCGTCCGGACCGACGCTATCGATGAGAACCGCCAGACGAACGGCATAGCCGCGTTCGCCGAGCCAACGTGCGAACCGCACGGTCGCCGAACCGCCGAGCGAGTTTCCGTAAATCACGATACGCGCCGTCGTAGGGTCGGGAAATGCGCGCGTTACCAACTCTTCGGCGAGCGCCATCTTGTGGTTCTCGACGGTCTCGACATGCACGCCTGGAATCGCGCGGTCGCGAAGTTTCAACGCGATGCGGCGAACAATGCGCTGCGGCGCATCCCAACGTTCCCAACCTCCCACCACTCCGACTACTAGCGTGTTCCCATCGGGCAGCGGAAGAGGAGTCGTAAAGTCGTCGAAAACCTGGTTCTTGCTGTCGGCACGCACGACTAGCAACGTGGCTGCGAACGCAAGCGCGAATTTACCCACGTTTTTGTGATGCGGTCCATCGTGTTCCGGTTGCGCTTTGCTACAGTCGAACCCGTGTTGAAAGGATGCGTGGTGGGGTGCGGGTTTTTCTCGCAGTTTCAGGTAGCGGCTTGGCGGCGAATGCCCGATGTCGAACTCGTGGGGTTGTGCGACGCCGATCCGGCGAAAGCGGCGCGCTTCGGTGTGGGTCGTGTGTATAACGATCTCGCGACGATGCTCGACGCGGAAAAGCCTGACTTTCTCGATATCGTGACCAGGCCCGAACAGCACCTGCCGATGGCGAGACTGGCGGCGGAACGCGGCGTATCCGTGTTGTGCCAAAAGCCGTTCGCGCCCACGCAGCCGGAAGCTCGCGACATTGTCGAAGCGTGCCGCGGCGTCCGATTGATGGTGAACGAGAACTGGCGGTTCCAGGCTTGGTATCGCGAAATCAAGCGGTTGCTCCATGGGGATACGATCGGCAAGCCGTTCGCTTTCCGCTTCGTCCATCGCGCGAACGACGGGTTACTCGACCCTCCATATCCGAATCAACCTTACTTTTCGAGTTATCCGAAATTTCTGATTTACGAAACGCTGATTCATTACCTGGACACCGCTCGATACTTATTCGGCGACTTGTCCGTGTCCGCATGCGCGACCGCGAGAGTGAATCCGAAAATCGCCGGGGAGGACTTAGCCTTGATTACCTTGCGAGGCGAAGCGATCACCGGAGCGATCGACGGCAACCGCTGCTCGCCGCTCGATGAACCGGGCGATGCGATGGGCAACCTGCGGATTGATGGGATAGGTGGAACGTTGTGGCTCGCCGCCGACGGTCGAATTACGATCGAGCCGCGCGGCGGCGTACGGCGCGAACATACTTACTCGATTCCCACCGAAGGCTATCGCGGCGACAGTTGCTACAACACGCAACGTCATTTCATCGACTGCCTGATCGCCGGCCGCGAGTTCGAAACCAACGGTCCGGATTATCTGAAGTCGATGCAACTGGTCGAGGACTGTTACGCGCGGGCCGAGTCGAACCCGCGATAAACTTGGGGCGAAGCGATGTGGACGCTCGCCATCAGCGCCGCTTGGCTGGCCGCCGGGCCGCCGCCCACCGAGACGAAGTCGTTTCTCGACCGTAATTGCGTGGCCTGCCATCGCCCCGGAACGCCGCCCGCGGGCATCGATCTCACGTCGCTCGACTTCGATCTCGATAACGCCGAAACCGTTCGCCGTTGGGTGCGCGTGCACGATGCGGTGCGCGGCGGCAGCATGCCGCCCGGCGGAAAGGGCGTTCCGGAGCCCGCGAGGTCGGCGTTTCTAAACACGATTCGTGAGCCGCTTATCGCGCATCAAAACGCCAAAGCCGCTACGCACGGCCGCTCCGTGTTGCGCCGCCTCAACCGCTACGAGTACGAGAACACCGTGCGCGAGTTGCTCGGCGCGCCGTGGCTGCAATTGCGGGACTCGCTGCCCGAGGACGGCCTGGTTGCGCGGTTTAACAAGAGCGGCCAAGCGCTCGACATCTCGCACGTGCAGATGGCCCGCTATATGGAGGCGGCGGAGCAATCGTTGCGACTCGCTCTCGATTCCGCCGCCGCGCCGTCGAAGGTCGAGAGGCATTACGCGCGAGATCAATTCCGGTTCCAGCGCCGCATGCGCTACGACCAGTTCAACGGCAGCCCGGAGCGAGCGAACATTCCGCTAATCGGAGACCAAACGGTCCCCGAGATTATCGAGAATCGCGATGCGCCATTTAGCGTCGGTCCCGCCGATCCCAAGACTCGCGAGTTAGAGGCGATGGGCGTTCCGGCGAGTAACTTCAACGGCTCGGAATATTACTGGGATAAGTACAAGGCTCCGGTCGGCGGCCGTTACAAGCTACGAATTTCCAGTTATTCGATCTGGATTCATACCACGTACTTCCAACGCGGCGGATTTTCGCATTGGCGTCCCAATCGGAAGAGCAGCGAGAAGGGCCGCACGGTGGAGCCGGTAACGATCTACGCGCTGCGCCCCGGCGGAGAGCGGCGTAAGTTGGGTTCGTTCGATGTCACTCCCGAACCTGCGGTTTACGAAGTCGAAGGCGACCTGCTGCCCGGCGAAATGATCCTGCCCGACGCCGCGCGCTTGTTCCGTTCGCGCCCCGGATTCGTGGGCAGTCCGGACGCCACCGAAGCGGGCATGCCCGGCGTCGCGTTCCGCTGGATGGAAGCCGAGGGTCCGCTACCCGGCCCCAAAGTTGATCTGGTTGATGGCGAGCCGGAGCGGCTGCTGCGGAATTTTATGACGCGCGCGTACCGGAGACCCGTGCGCGAAGCCGAGTTCGCGCGCTACGCAAAAATCTTGCGCGAGCGTCTGCCCCAAGGGAAAAAAGAGGCCTTGATTTCCGTCTACACGGCGGTGCTCTGCTCGCCCGGATTCCTGTATCTCGACGAACAACCGGGCGCGCTCTCGCCGCACGCGCTCGCCGCAAGGCTTTCTTATTTTCTTTGGAACTCGCCGCCCGACGCCGAGTTACTGAACGTAGCCGCGAAGGGAACTCTCGCGCAACCCGCCGTCCTGCGCGCGCAAACCGACCGCTTGCTGTCCGATCCGCGATCCCGGCGCTTTACCGACGCGTTTCTCGATTATTGGCTCGACTTACGCAAGTTGCCGGATACTACGCCGGACGTAACCCTGTATCCCGAGTATTATCTCGACGACTTACTCACGGAGTCCGCGCAAGCGGAGACGCAGTCGTTCTTTCATCACCTGATCGAGCGCAACCTGCCCGCGCGCCTTCTGATCGACGCCGACTTCACGATGCTGAATTCGCATCTCGCGCGTCATTACGGTCTTCCGAAAGTCGATGGCGTGGCGTTGCGCAAAACCGCGTTGCCGCCGGATAGCGTTCGCGGCGGATTGTTGACACAGGCGAGTGTGCTGAAGATCACCGCCAACGGTACGACCACTTCACCAGTGCTGCGCGGCGTCTGGATCCTCGAACGGATTATCGGCGAACCGCCGCCGCCTCCGCCGCCCAGCGTCCCAGGCCTCGAGCCCGATACACGCGGCGCGACCACGATCCGCGAGCAACTCGAAAAGCATCGCGCCGTTGTGTCCTGCGCCGCTTGCCACGCGAAGATCGATCCGCCGGGCTTCGCACTCGAGGGTTTCGACGTACTCGGCGGCGAGCGCACTCGGTATCGCTCTACCGACGAAGGCGAGCCGGTGGCCGGACTCGGCAAGAACGGTCACGCGTTCGCGTTCAAGCTCTCGAAGCCGGTCGATGCTTCCGGGCGGCTCGCGACGGGCGAGGAGTTTTCTGGGATTCGCGACTTCAAAAAGCTTTTGCTACGCGACGAGCGAAAAATCGCCCGAAGTATGGTTACTCAGTTCGTAACTTACGCGACGGGCGCGCCGCCTTCTTTCGCCGACCGCGCCGAAATCGACCGCTTGACCGATGCCGCGGCGGGCGAGAGCTACGGCTTGCGGTCGTTAATTCATCGAGTTGTCCAGAGTAAGCTGTTCACTCACAAGTAGGGAGTAACGTATGCCATTTACGAACAAGTCGATGCCCCGCCGCCGATTCTTGCGAGGCGCGGGAGTCGCGTTAGGGCTTCCGTCGCTCGACGCCATGCGTCCCGCGTTCGGCGCGGAAACCGCAAAGCCGCCCCGCCGCATGTTCGCCGTTTGCAATAACCTCGGCGTGCTGGCGCAGCATTTTTTCCCCTCCAAACCCGGCGCCGATTACGAACTTACTCCTTACCTACAACCGCTCGCGCAATTCCGGCGCGATTTCACCGTGTTCAGCGGCGTGTCGCACCCGGACGTCGATGGCAGCCATTCGTCGGAAAATTGCTTTCTCACCGCCGCTCCGCACCCGTCGAACGGCGGTTTCCGCAACTCGATTTCGCTCGACCAGTTCATGGCCGATCACATCGGCATCCTCACGCGATTCCCGTCGCTGACTCTCGGCGTTAACGTCAATCGCGGTCCGCGAAGTCTTACCTGGACCGGATCGGGCGTCATGATCCCCTGCGAAGATTCGGCGGCGGAAGTCTATCGCCGGTTATTCCTGCAAGGCAGCGAAGCCGAAGTCGAGCGTCAAGTGGAGCGCCTGCGGCTGGGGCAAAGCATTCTCGATACCGTCGCGGAGCACGCCTCGGGCGTTGAGCGCGAACTTGGGGCCACCGACCGCGCGCGCATCGATCAGTACAAGACCGGCGTGCGCGAACTGGAGCGCCGCCTTGTCGCCGCACAAGCTTGGGAGCGCAAGCCGAAGCCGAAAGTTGCCGCGCCGGAGCCCAAAGATCCGGATTCCGCCCGCGCTTACATGGAAAAGACGCGCCTCATGTACGATCTGGCCCGGCTGGCTTTCGAAACCGACTCCACGCGTCTCATTACTCTGTTTCTCGATAGCGCAAATTCCCCGGCGATCGATCTCGAAGGTACGCCGATCAACGACGGCTATCACAATCTTTCGCACCACGGAAAAAATCCGGCGAAGCTCGCGCAGCTTGAGGCGATCGATAAGTGGCATCTTCGGTTGGTGGCCGAAATGCTGGGTAAGTTCAAGGGCGTCGAGGAAGAGGGCGAAAACTTACTCGACCGCAGCATGATCCTTTACGGCAGCAACTTCGGCGACGCCAACATGCACACCACTTACAACATGCCGGTGATTCTCGCGGGCGGCGGTTTCAAACACGGCAAGCATTTGGCTTTCGATACGCAACGGAATTATCCGTTGCCCAACCTATTCGTCAGCATGATTCAGCGGTTGGGGATCGAGGCGGATAAGTTCGCCTCGTCCACCGGAACCATGCGGGGGCTGGAGTTCGCCTAGCGGTAAAACGGATGCCCCGTGATCCAACGGGCTCCGTACCTCGGTTCGGGCTGCCCTAATTCGATAGCGCCCAAGTCCGGGGCGCGCCCGGCGAACCCTTCGTTGACCGTGGGAATCGCGACGCCCGCATCGACTGTCTTGCTCGACGCCTTGATGCGGAAGTCTAAGTCCACCGCGTGATACACCGCATGCCGTTTCGCCGCGTCGGCGGGCTTCATGTTCTGGAAAATGTCGTAGTCGATCTCGATACCGTGCGCTTCCTGGCCCGTCGCCGATCGCATTTCGGCTAACGTCGCGAAACTTTTCCACGCGCCTTGCGGAGGCTCATACACGGACTGTCCGGAGGCGGGCGCGAGCCACCAGTATTGCTGCGCCACGCCCTTATTCGGCCGAAAGCCGTTGTAGTCGGAGCTGAAGGCGTTGGTGGCGTTCGCCCACGCCATGACGCCCCGGCCCTCCGCGTCGCGGCCGAGGAACAAGTTGTTCCGGTAATGTACGTTGGACGAAGGATCGCGTGCGACGTGCTCGCTCACGATCGTGTTGTGAAACACGAACAAACCCGCCGGCTTGGCCGAGAACTTAAACGAAACGCCGCTTTGCACGTTGTAGAGCAAGTTCCGGTAGAAATAGACCGGTCCGCCGAAGACCGGTTGCGAGCTATATCCGCCGTGAAACGCGTTCACGCCGCGATTGCCGAAGACCCGAATGTTGTGGACGCCGCCGTCCGTCTCGACGAAATCGTCGTTAAACATATGCAGGTCGTTGTTGTAAATGTCGATCGACGACGCGCGCCGGTCGGGATCTTTTTCCGGAGTGCCGTAAGTCGAAATCGAAATTCCGTCGTGAAAGTACGCGATCGAGTTATGAGCGATCACGTGTCCCGGTCCGTAAACTTTGACCGCATAGTAACTCCTCAGTTCGTGCGAGCCGTAAATGCCAGCCGACATCTGTCCGGGCCGCGTCCAGCCGATCAACCGGTAGCGATCTTCGCGTCCGAGGAACACGTTGTCGGCGATATAGAAGTCGCTCGAATCGGCGTTCTCGGTCCAGACTCCGAAACCGATGTCCTCGAAGCGGCAATTCCGCACCGTCAACCCTACCGCGCCAAGCACTTCCTTCTGGCCCGCGAAGATCGCGATGTCCGTGTTACGGAAGGTTAGCCCATCGAAGATATGGTGCTTCGAAGCCATTACGTCGAACAGGCGGTGGTTGCCCGCGCCGTCGAAAATCGCTTCGCCGTCGCCCGCCGATTTAATCGTGATGGGCGCATCGGGCGTGCCCTTGAGGGTCAGGGACATCGACCCGTCGAACGGCGCCATCATCGGATCGACGTAGTTCAGCCGTTCGGGCTTGTACAGTCCGGCGTGCACTAACAGCGTGTCGCCCGGTTGCGCGCGCCGCTCCCACACAACGCTCCAGTCGCCGAGTCCCGCCCCGTAATAAGCCTGCAGGATGCCGGTGAAGCTCGGTTCTTGCTTCGGACCCTGGTGATACGGCGGATAGACGTGCAGCGTCCGGCCCTTCGTCGAAGGTTGCGGCTCCGTGCGCGTGCGGACCTTCACCGTATGTTTCGCTTCGCCCGAGGCGCCATCGGGATCGGAGAGCGTGAACGAGCACTCATACTCGGTGCCCGGTTGCAAGTTGAGAATGCTTCCGGCGAACCCGTCGGGCACCGTGTAATCGAGATTTTCGACGCGGCGGTAGACCTTCTCACCGCCGATCCGCACCAACGGCATCGCATCGCGCCAAGCGGAATCACCCACCTTGCGAAATTTTACCTCCACCTTCGCGTTGCGATTCGCGTCGCCCTCGATCGCCCACTCGAATCCGAGATTGAGCAGCGTAGGATGCTCGACGTGAAAGCGCCCCGCCTTGGTCGCGTTCTGCGCGTAGGCTGCGGCAGTCAGAAAAACGAAAACTCCGGTTCGCATGCGGGCCGATTGTATCCCACTAATCGTCGGCTTTGGCTACGCTTGGGAAATGCGAATCGCGCTTTGCGTATTCTCGATTTCGCTCGCCGCGCAGACGGTCCACTTCCTCGACCCCACGCCCGCCACGGTCGTCGTCGGCGTCTACGATCCGGCGATCGCTCCCGCGCTTCGTATCAAGCCGGGCGATATCGTCGAAATGCGGACGCTCGGCGTGACGCGCGCCAAGGCGCTTGAAGCCGCCGGAGTCGCACCATCCGATATCGAACCCGCGCTCCGCGCGATCGATCGTGAGAGTTCGACGCGCGGTCACTTTCTAACGGGGCCGATTTACATCGAAGGCGCGGAGCCCGGCGATACGCTCGAAGTCCAGATCGGCGAGATTCGGCTGGTGACGCCCTACGCCTATAACGGCATGGGTCCGAACGGCGTTTTGGCCGATCTGTTCGAAATCGGTACGCGTAAGCTAATCCGGCTCGACCGCGCCCGAATGGTTGGGCTTTGGGGGCCGGGGATTGAAGTTCCTCTACGCCCCTTCTTTGGCAGCTTGGGCGTTGCGCCGCCGAACAAAGTGTCGAGTTCGCCTCCCGGCGTCCACGCGGGTAATCTCGACAATCGCGAGTTAGTGGCGGGCACGAAGCTATTCATCCCGGTCCACGTCGCGGGAGCTCTTTTCCAGGCGGGCGACGGCCATGCCGCGCAAGGCGACGGCGAGGTCGATCAGACCGGTCTCGAAACTTCGCTATCGGGCACCTTCCGCTTCGTTCTCCACAAAGGAATGAAGCTGCGCTGGCCTCGCGCCGAAACGCCCACCCACTACATCGCCATGGGTCTCGACCCGGAATTGAATGTCGCGACGAAAATCGCCGTCATGGAGGCGGTCGATTTTCTGGTGACGCAAAAAGGAATGACCCGCGGCGACGCCTACATGCTCGCGAGCGTCGCCGTCGACTTGCGGATTACGCAACTGGTAGACGGCACCAAAGGCGTGCATGCCATGATCCCGAAGTCGATCTTCGTGGGGCGGTAACTCACCAGCTAATCCGGCCAGTGTACTGGAATTGCCGCCCGAAGTAAGTATTCCGCTGCGCCGTAACGCGGCCCACTAACGAGTTGTCCGGATTCAACACCGGGTTTGCGCCGTTAAACACGTTGGGCAGGTTATAGCTTTCAAGCTTCAGTTCGAGGCCGAACCTTTCCGTTAAGCGAAAGGCCTTGCCGAACGTCATGTCGAGACTGGTAATGCGCGGACCCTTGAAGCCGGGTAACTGCACCGGGTTGGTTCGCCGCGTAAAGTCGGGCAAACGGCTGATTTTGGAGGCGTCGAACCAACGGTCGCGCGTGGGGTTGCTAATCACCGGGTCGCCGTTCACGACAACGCCGCCCAATCGCAGGTACTCGCCGCTGACGTATTGGTAAATGCCGCTGAGCGACCATCCGCCGATCAAGCCGTCCAACCAACGATTGGCGCTCGAGGCGAATCGCCGTCCCTTGCCAAAAGGAACTTCGTAGATACCGCCCACGTTGAACTTATGCCGCGCGTTGGGCGAATCGATCTGCGTCAGGTTATCGAGGAACGTATCGACGCCGTCGTAGTACTCGTCGTTGCTCGCGCGGTTGTAGTTATAGCCGACCAGGAAATTGAAGCCATTGGCGAACGGGCGTTGGGCCTTCAATTGAATCGCTTGGTAGCGCCGGTGGACGCCCTGCGCGAACCATTGGGTGATCTGGTTGTACTGCGGGTACGGGCGAAGCAAATCGTTGACGGAAAGCTGCGCTTGATTGCGCAACCCGCCGGGGAATTTATCGGGCGGCAGAACTTGGAAGAACGGATTGTTCACACGGACGTTTACGGCCTGCCGGTGCTCGAAGGCGAACCGCGGATCGATATTGTTGAGTTGCTTGACGTAGCGCTGGTTGAATCCGAAATTCATGAAGTACGTGGCGTCGAGCACGATCTGCGAGAAAATCTGCCGCTGCAAACTGAAGCTGAACCGGTCGTTATAGGCCGTGGTCAAATCCTGATTCCAGATAATCGATTGCACCGCCGAACCCAATTCCGTGTAACGGCCCAGGCGCTTTTCGGCGGGCGGTGTAAGCGGATTGGAGTTCGCCGGGAAGGGATCGCTAAACCGCGCGCCGGGGATTCCTTGGATGGTTGGGAGCACCAGCGTGTCCTGGCTGTATCCGGGGTAGGGAACGACGTCGTTTAAATTGATGCCCCCTTCGAAATCTACGGAGGGCTGGATGGCATAGCGGGAGTAGCCGAGCCGCAGCGATGTGCGGTCGTTCAACCGGTAGGCTAAGCCGAATCGCGGCAGGAACGTGTTCAAAGGCGAGTTGTAAGCGCCTTTGTCCGTGTGAATCCACGCGCCGTTGTATACCGGAGCGGTACCCCGGATGGCCATCACGGAATCCGGCAGCCGCGGCGCGTTCGGACCCTGGAACTCGGGGATCGGATACGCGAAATCGATGGTGCGCGAGAGCCGGTTGTCGCGGTCGACGATCGGCGTATCGTACTCCCAGCGCAGGCCAAGATTCAAAGTCAACCTCTGGTTGATCTTGAAATCGTCCTGGAAATAGAAACCGTAAAAGTGGTTGCGCGCGAGCAGGGCCGGAACATTGCGCGCCCGCGAATTATCGCCCATAGCGCCGATCAGGAATGTCGCCCACTGGTGGCCGCTTAACCGGCCGTTGGGGTTGACGTACGTATTCGACGTCATGGTCTCCGGGAAGAAGAACTGCAGCGGCGCCGGTAGCGAGGAGTTGCCGCGATAGCGCCGGTACTCGCCGCCGGCCTTCACATAGTGGCGGCCCAAGGTCTTGGCCACTTTCCCCTGCCAGTTCCAGAAATCGGGCGCGGAATACCAATAACTGCCGCGTCCTAAATTACCGCCCAACTGCAAGCCGGGGTAGTAAAGAACGGGGAGCGCCTTTTGATAACTGTCGAACCAGTTGTTGTTCGGCCAAAACGAATTCAAGTTCGGAATTTCCGCCTCGGCGTCGATGAAGCGGTCCACCGGTTTGTTGTACGATCCCCGAAAATCGAATACCGTGTTGCTGTTCGCGGTCCACACGACATCGCCCGCGACGGTCAAGGTATTACGTTCGGAGCCGCCGGTAGATGACGCGGGGGTTCCGGGGGGATTAGGCGAAGCCACCAACGTGTGGAACCGGGACACCCGGCCGAACACTTTCAACTTGTCGTTGATGTTCCAATCGGTTCGGTTGGTGAAGTTGTAATACTCGTAAACCCGGGCGATGGTCAGCCGGAAGTTATTCACGCCGGTGATGTCGTCGCCCGGTAAGTTAGGCTGCCAGACGTCCTGCAGGAAGCGCAGCGACGTGGGATCCATTTGCGAACGCGGAATCACATTGCCCGCGTAGGGCATGCGCGTGACGGCCGCGCCATTGGTCCGCGTCGTCCAGGGATCGTAAATCGGCTTGAGGGCGGTGACGCCGGCGTTCAGCGACATGGTGCGCGAGAAGTCGCCATTGCGTTCGAGCGCCGTCGGAAGCGTCCGGATCACGTTCACCGGCTCGCGCAGGTTCTGCCCTTCGTAGGAAAAGAAATTGAATACCTTATTCCGGACGATGGGATTGCCGCTGGTGCCGCCCCACACGTTATGCCGGACCAGAGAGGGCGTGGGCGTCGTCGAATCGGGACGCGCGTTCAACAGCGGGTTCCGTCCGAAAAAGTAGAGCGATCCATGCCAGTCGTTCGAACCCGACTTCATTTGCACGCTGACGATACCGCCCGCCGAGTGGCCGTATTCCGCGTCGGTGGCGTTCTGCTGAACGTTTAACTCGGAGACGCTGTCTATGGTGGGAACGTAGTTGGTCTTGGGGCCCCACGTGTTCGGCGAGCCGTCGACCAAAATATCGTTCTTCAATTGCGTTCCTCCGCCGACATCGAGCCGCGAGCCCGCCCAATGATGAAACGGGCTTTGCTCGCCCGACGTGGACGTGAAGGTGACTTGCGGGTCCAGTTGCAGCAACAAGAATGGATTGCGATGGATGATCGGCAGCGAATTCGACATCTTGCTGTCGAGCGTCGTCTCCATTGTGGTTTTCGAAAACTGCACGGTCACCGGCGCTTCGGTAATGCGGATGGCTTCCGTCACCGCGCCCAATTCGAGGCGAGCATCGACTGTAATGTCCGAGCGCGTCTGCACCAGAATTTTTTCCTGCACGAACGCCTTGAAGCCCTGCATCTCGACGGTCAACGTGTAAGTGCCGGGGCTGACGAAGTCGAACAGATAGTTGCCGGTTTCGCCAGTTTGTTTGGCGGTTTCGACGCCCGTGTTGACGTTACTCAGACGGACGTTTGCGCCAACCACGACGGAGCCGGTGGAATCCATCACGGTACCGCGAACGCTGCCGCGCAGTTCCTGCGAATAGGCGCAAGACGCCATCGCCAGTGTGACCGCCGCGACTACCCCTAGTCGATCGATCATGAAAATCCCCTTTAACGGAAAACAGTTCGGAAAATTCCGTGGCCGGGGAGTATATCAAGCCGGTTACTCGAACGCTAGGGTCACCGGAAAGGCGCTATCCGGGGCGGCGAGCGGGGCGACGGATTCGCCTTCGGAATACTCGACCACCGAGCGATAAGCACCTTCCAAAGGCTCGCGCAGGACGATCAACTTACGGCGCGGAATGTCGAGCACCCAGTAGTCGGCGATCCCGTCGCGGGCGTAAAGAGCGCCCTTGGTGCGCAAGTCGAACGCGACGGTGGAGTAGGACACTTTGACGGCGAGAACGATGTCGGCCGGTCCCGGATTGGCGTCGCGAAACTCCCGGACGGGTTTCGAGAGAACCGCGAAGTCGGGTTCGGGACAACTGGTTGAATTGTCTTCGGGCCTTACGTCGATTCGGGGCGTCGCTCTGGAGCCGGTCGTAGCCGAAAGTCTGGATCAGCCATCCGCCCAGAGCGTGGGCGCCGTTGATGTGTGGACGTTTCTGCGGCTTTTTCTCGATCAACTCCCCTTCGATCAGCTCGTAGCGGTTGTACTCGAAAATGCCGGAGTCCTCGAAGAACTGGACCTCCTCCCTCGTCCAGCGCTTGCGCGGCGGCGAGTTGGGCGCGAGTGGCGGCAGTTCCCGTTCGGTGAGCGCGACGGCCATAGATCGATGCTACTCGAAGGTGGACTTGACGGGAAAAGGGCGGTCCGGGGCGGCGAGCGGAGCGACGGATTCACCTTGGGAATAGACGGTTACCGAGCGGTAGCGGCCCTCGGCGGGGTCGCGATGAACGATCATTTGGCGGAAACGGATGTTGTAAACCCAGTAGTCGGCAATTCCCGCGCGGGCATAGAGGTCAACTTTGTCGCCGAGATCGCAAACCAAAGAAACGTCGGCGCCCTCCACGACCAGTAGGAGATCTTCCGGGCCCGGATGATTCACTGGATACTCCTTTAGACGGGCGGCGCAGGGCAATGATATCCGGTTCGGGCTCGCTGGTTGGGTTATCCTCTTCAGCGACGTTGATCGCGGAGTCCATTTCGGTGCGGTCGGCGGCGAAGGCCTCGCGGCACCACCAATGAATCGCTTGGACACTAATGCTGTGGGGACGAGTTTTTTGCGCTCGGCGCTCCACTAGCTCGCCAAGCAACAGTTCGTGGGACTTACAATCGAAAACGCCCGCTTCAACGAGCGACCGGCAATCCGCCCGAGTCCAAGCTCGGCGACGCGACCGGCGCGCCGCGACCGTTGTTTCGGGAATGGCGAGCGCGGCGCTCATACCCGGATTGTACACCCCGCCTGCAAGCGCCAATCTCTTCAGCGTCTTACGGGTGTCCGCTCCCCGCGTCCGTTCGGTCCTGAATCTCGCCACCCGAGGCTCGAAAACCACACTTCGATGGACCGGGATAGCGCCCCCGGGCATCCAAACAGTAAACTCTCCAAAAGGCACAATGCATAAACCCATCAAGTACTTCGAGAAGGCGCTTACCGTCGCCGCCAATGGCGCCTGGCAGGTGTTTGAAAGGTTGAACCGCATCAACCCCAACCCTTCTTTCACCCCGAAGTGGTCGGAAAAGCCGCTCTTGAAGAGCTATCAGAAGTCGAAGCCTCCGCTGGGTTGGCCGCGCACCACGGATTCACTTTGTCCCAACTGTGTAATCGAGGCCCGCAACAAGGTGTTGAACGGCGAGACCCCGGTCGAAGTGCTCAAGACCGAGAAGGTCGGCGAAATTAAAGCTCAGATTATCGAACGCGACGGCAAGATCCTCATGGTCAAGGATTGCCCCGTCCACGGTCATTTCGAAGACGTGATGGCCGTCGATCCGAAGTTTTTGGAGCATGTCGAGCGCGTGTTCCCCGGCCGCGACATCCGCGCCCACAACGACGAGGACCTCCACAACCACGGGTCTTCGACGATCACCCATGGGCGCGGTTCGGTTTTAACGGTCGATCTCACCAACCGTTGCAACATGATGTGCGATCCGTGTTTCATGGACGCGAATCAGGTCGGTTTCGTCCATGAGCTTTCCTGGGAAGACATCACCACGCTGCTCGACAATGCCCTCAAAATCAAGCCGCGTCGTCAGATGTCGGTTCAGTTCTCGGGGGGCGAACCCACCCTCTCGCCCTACTTCCTGGACGCGATCCGCTACTGCCGCAAGATCGGCTACAACTCGGTGCAGGCCGCCACTAATGGCATTCGTTTTGCGCAAGAGCCCGAGTTCGCCGTGGCCGCAGGCCAAGCCGGTCTTCGTTACGCCTATCTGCAGTTCGACGGTATCGGCAACGAGCCGAATTCGCACCGCGCCGTCGGCAACCTGTTCGACGTGAAGCTGCGTGCGATCGAGAATCTGCACAAGGGCGGCGTCGATATCGTGCCGGTCATCACGATCGTCAATGGCGTGAACAACGAGCAGGTGGGCAGCGTCGTGCGGTTCGCGCTCGACAATCCGAAGAAAATTCCGTTCTTGAGCTTCCAGCCGGTGAGCTTTACGGGCCGCGACGAAGCCGTTACGCCGGAACGCCGCGCGGCGCAGCGCTACACGCTGTCGCACCTCGCGCACGACGTCAAGAATATGACCGGCCTCGGCGAGCCGACTCGCGACTGGTTCCCCATCTCGTTCATGTCCACCTTCTCCGATTTCGCCGACCTAATTCATGGTCCGGCGGCGGAGTGGGGCCAACTTTCCTGCGGCTGCCACCCCAACTGCGGCGTGGGTTTCGCCGTGATGTGCGACAAAGAAACCAAGGAAGCGGTTCCGGTGACCGCGTTCCTCAACGCCGAGCAACTGGCGAAAGACATCGCCAAGATTAACGATGCCGCGCGGAGCAAGAAATGGTCGGGCGTCGGCGTCGCGCTCGCGCTGATGCGCAATTACGATCCGCTGCAAACTCCTACGCACTTCAAGCTCACCGACATGCTGGCGAAGTTCGACAAGTGCTTCCGGGTTACGGGCCGCGACTACGGCAAAGTCACCGGAGACCGCACCATGGCCGACATCGAGAAGCGCCGCGCGGACCGCTGGAATTTCCTCTTCATCGCCGGTATGTGGTTCCAGGATTTGTTCAACTACGATTTCCGGCGCACCGAGCAGTGCATCATCCCCTACGCGACGCAGGAAGGCGAAATCAGCTTCTGCGCCTACAACACCGGGATTGGCTGGCGGAACATCATCGAGAAGATGCACATGACCGCCACCCTGACCAAGTGGTACGAAGAGCACGGCCGGCACAAGATTTACGCGGGTGGCAAAAAAGTCGATATGAACTCGATCGAGCACACGCTGATTTTGCGGGCCGAGGACGTCGCCAAAGGGAAGCAGCACGATCTCGACGATCTGGGTGTCGCGAAAAACGCCCGTGAAGAGAAGCTACGGGCGCGCGCTCAGAAGATCAAAGAGCAGGAAGAAAACGCGCGTATGGAAAAGCTTTACCGCAAGCATGTGCTGAAAGAGCCTGAGATGGAGGGCTTCGTCGCGCTCGATTCTCTTAAGATCGCTCCGGCCCCCGCCCCCGCCCCCTCCCGCGAGGAGACTCGCGAAGAAGTGGGCAGCATGGGCGACTAACGCTCCGCGAGTAATGGATTGCCGCCGCCCGGACTTCGGTCCGGGCGGTTTTGCTTTATATTCAGCTTTCTTTACACACATTTCTTAACTTACATTTCTTCAGAAACAGCGCTAGGCGGGCCGCGTTGAATAGTATTCATGAGCCGGTTAGCTCGCCTCGCTGCGGGATTCACTCTCGTTGCGCCGATTTTCGCGCAAGATACCTCTACGCTGACGGTACTCGTCGGCGATCCCAGTAATGCCATGGTTCCGGGCGCCAAGCTTGTCCTCGTCGATACCCGGCGCGGCGCGGTGCGCCAGGGTTTGACCGGGGAATCCGGGACGTTTATCTTCGACTACTTACCCCCGAGCACCTACTCGCTCGAAGCTTCTAAGGTTGGGTTCGTAACTCAGAAAATAGCTTCTATTCCGTTACTCGTGCGCGACCGGCAGACGTTCCGGTTCGACTTACAAGTGAGCCCGGCGGCGAGTTCCTCCATTCAGGTCAGCGCCGAGGCGGAGGGCGTCTCGGCCGACGCGACCGCGGGAACCTCGCTCGATCAGAAGTACCTGCAGCACCTTCCCGTAAACGGGCGCAACGCGGAGTCCCTAATTCTGATGGCTCCGGGCATTACCAGCGCGGCCGGCGGACGCGGCGGCGCGGGAGGCGGATTCAACGCCAACGGTCTGCGCTCGAATGCGAATTACTACACTCTCGACGGCGTGAGCGTCAACAGCTCCGTCGCCGGCGGTCCCGCGGGCGGAGGTCCTCCCGGCCCGGGCGGTGGTGGGCCCCCTCCCGGTGCCGCGGCGGGCCCGTCCACCGAATTGATTTCGATCGACGCCATGCAGGAAATGCGTGTGCAAACTTCGGCGTTCGCGCCGGAGTTCGGCCGCACGCCGGGCGCGCAGGTTTCGATGACCAGCCGCGGCGGCACCAATCAGGTTCGCGGCTCTCTGTTTTACTACTTCCGTAACGACCGGCTGGACGCCAACGACTGGTTTGCCAATAATTCCGGATTCGGCCGCGGCAAACTGCGCCAAAGCCGTCCGGGCGGCGTGTTGGGCGGGCCCATACTCCCGAACCGGACATTTTTCTTCGCTTCTTACGAAGGCTTGCGCCTCACCGCGCCCCAGACCACGATCGCCAGCGTTCCGAGTATGGAAACCCGCCGCACAGCGCGTCCGGCTTTTCGTCCTTACCTCGACGCGTTTCCCCAGCCGAACGGAGCTTTGCTCGAAGACGGAGCGGCGCAGTTCCGCGCCGTGGTCTCGAACCCCTCCACCACCGACACCGGCAGCGTCCGCATCGACCATACGATCAATTCGAAGTGGACCATGTTCGCGCGCTATAGCTATTCGCCATCGACGAGCGAAGCGCGCGGATCCGATCTCTTTTCGCCCAACGTGGTGCTCAATCGCGACGGGCGATCCCACACTGGAACGCTTTCGGTGACCACGCAAGTGGGCAGCGCGGCCATCAACGATCTGCGCGTGAATTTTTCGCGCTTCTCGAGTCAATCGCAGACTCGTATGGACAACTTCGGCGGAGCGACACCCTTATCCCCAACGCTGGTGTTGCCTCGGGGAACCACCGTCGAGGACGGCGATTTCTCGTTGAACGCGCTGGGCCTAGCCGGCTATTCGATCGCTTCGCGCAGCGGCAATATCCAGGAGCAGATCAACGTCGTTAACAGCTTCTCGAAACTCGTCGGCACGCACCAATACAAGCTGGGGCTCGACTACCGGCGGATTATGCCGACCAACGAGCGTAAACCGTACTCGGCGAGCGTCACCTTCGATGGACTTTCGACGGACGAAGGCGGTCTGCTGTCCGGCACCGCCCTGAACGCCGTCGTCAGTTCGAACCTGACCTCGGTATACCCGCTCTACACGAATTTTTCGGCGTACTTTCAGGACACCTGGCGCGCATCGGAGCGTACGACGCTAACTTACGGCGCGCGGTGGGACGTAAATCCTCCGCCCAAAGCGCGGCAAGGCCCTCAACCGCTGGCCCGCGCGCAGTCGACCATCGCCGGAGTGACGCAGAACGAACCCCTTTACAACACGCGCTGGTTCGATATCGCGCCCCGCGTGGGATTGTCCTACCAGATCGATACCACGCAGGGCCGGGAGATGGTGTTCCGCTCCGGATTGGGCATTTTCTACGACGTGGGCTACGGAGTGAGCGCGGGCGCTTTCAGCGGTGCGCCGTACACGGCGCAGCGGACCATCAGCGAAAGCGCGTTCCCGATTCCGGCAACCGATCTCGCGCCTCCCGCTTTGCCCGCCACTAGGCCCTACGGTTCGATCACGGCGGCGGAAAACGACCTGAAGTCGCCTCTGGTCACGCAGTGGAACATGACCGTCGAACGATGGTTCGGCCGCCAGCAGATGCTGTCGGTGGGCTACGCGGGCACGATGGGACGGCGCTTGCTGCGCGTCGAGACGCAACCGTCGTTCTCCGATGCGTTCGACATTCTTCGTCTCTCGACCAACGGCGCTTCGTCCGACTATCACGGACTGCAAGTGCAGTTCCGGCGGCGGCTGGCTTCGAACGTACAGATGCAGTTGGGCTACACCTACGCGCATTCGATCGACAGCGCGTCGAACGACGCGGGATTTGGCGGCGGCGGCTTCGCTTCGCTGTTCGGTGGCGGCGAGCGCGGGTCTTCGGATTACGACATCCGGCATAACGTGAACTTCTCGGGCTCCTGGCGGATGCCCTCGCCGAAGTTCTTAATCGCCCGGCAATTGTTCGGCGGCTGGTACACGGACTGGGTGGTGACGGCGCGTACCGGTTTGCCGTTCGACGTCCAGGGCGTCAGCGAAACGACCAGCGAAGACGAGGACGACGACGACTTCCCGTTTCCGCGCGGCCTGTTCGCGCAGGTGCGGCCCGATTACAACGGTCTCCCCGTCTGGATCGCGGACGCCGGTGTCCCCGGTGGAAAGCGCTTGAACAAAGATGCGTTTGAATCGCCGGAAGGATTCGGCCAAGGCAATCTGGGCCGGAACGCGATTCGCGGATTCCCCGCTTGGCAGGCCGACGTTTCGCTGCGCCGCGATATCGGCATCACCGAGCGTATCCGGCTGAACATTTCCGCGCAGGCGTTCAACATTCTCAACCACGCGAATTTCGCCAACCCGTCTCCGTTCGAGGGTTCCAACCTTTCGAGCCCTAATTTCGGAGTCGTAACCCGAATGATGAACCAGGGCTTTGGTGGAGGTATTAGCTCGACGTATCGTTCGGGCGGCGCGCGGTCGATCGAACTGTCGTTGCGGCTCCAGTTTTAGAACTCGTTGGCAAAATGACTTACAAATTCACGATCGGCTTACTGGCATTGACCTGCGCAGCGCAATCGACGGAGCCGCCTGCGCTGCGTAAGTTTTCCTTCGGCGGGCGAATCCGGATTCTCGCGAACGGGCTTTTCGACAATGCGACGACGACTTACGAACCCACCACTCCGGCCGTCCGACGCGAAGATACTACGAAGAACTTGTCGAGCCGCGGGGCGCTCGCCCCGAGCGTCGAGTATGCGTTTTCGCGCCGATGGTCGGTCAGCGCCGACCTTTTCTATCAGCGGGCGCGGTACGAACAGGCGACGACCATCGGCACGGGAACACGATCGGGAGACGCGGCTCCGTACACGTATCAATACACGACCACGTCTACGGAGCGCACGCGGGCGACCTTCTGGGACATTCCCGTGCTGGTGCAGCGGCGGGGTTTCGGCGAGAATGCGTTCCTGTCGAAAGTCTACGCGGGCGTGGGCGGCACCGCGCGATTTGTCCGTTCCGTGAAATCGGGTACCGAGACCATCCTGCCGGACGACGACGTCACGACCACTTACAGCGAAGCCGCGACCACACCGCGCACGAAGCAGACATTCGGAGCGACGGCGGCGGTCGGCTTTCGGTTTGTCGACGATTACCGCATTCGCTTCGCCCCGGAGTTCCGCTATACGCGCTGGTTCGGCGCTCCATTCGATTCGAATTCGACGCGTACGGCGCGGGGGCAAATGGAAGTGGTTCTCGGGATTACGTTCTAGGGCCTACTTTGGCATTGCTGTAGTACGGTGTGGACGTGCCCAATATTGAGTTTCTTCAGCCGATCGCCGATAGAGTTATTGTCGAATGTTTGGCCAGTGGCCTTGCCCGTCTTGAACCTCAGGATCGTATTTTCTACTTGATTTGGTCTCACGGGGCGCTGCTTGAAAATGGAGGGCACAGTTCTTTCTTCTATAACTCGGGAGCCGATCACTATTTGGAGACGATTGCCGCTCTGGAGGACCTTGGTCTTAGAGCATATGCGGAGTTCCTAAGGCGAGTTGCAGCAATGTTATTCGATGGCGACGTTCCACGGGACATCACGGCAAGGAATGAAATCATCGTTGGCTCTCACAAAGATAATTTAGGGCAAGAAGACGAAATTGAGTCCATTGACCGGGAGTTTTCTCGACTTGGCGGATGGGACACGTCGCTGGACGCATTAGAGGAGTGGTATCGCAGCCCGGAAAAACGAAATGCCCGGCGAGCATGAGTTAGACATCAATCCCCGAGGCGTACCCGGCGCTTGGCGGCGGCGCGGCCGGCAACCAGCGCGGCGAGAAGGGCGTAGTGCCACAAGATGAGCGCCGGTTTATGGAGCGGATAGTCCACGGCGGCGTGCAGGTAAACCGCTACCACTCCTATCGCCCAAGGCTGGCGGAGCGCCTCGCGCGCGGACCACAGAGCGAGCAGGAGTATAGGCGCGGCTCCCAACAGGCCCACTTCGGCCGGCCATTCGAGCCAGTCCGAATGGGCGTGATCGACGATGAGTCCGTTATCGAATTGCGCGTGGGCGGGGTACACGGTCTCAAAAGTCCCAAACCCAGTACCGGCGACGGGGTGAAGTCGTACGATTTCCAGGGCTGCGGCATAGATTTCGCGGCGATGGCCGTCGTCGCGAGCCCCGATTTCAGCGGCGAAAGCAAGTCCGCCGACCGCCACCACGGCGATAGCGGCGAACCGGTAGCGAGCGCCGGCCAGCAGTACCGCGCCCTCGGCGACGATCAACGCCATGCCCGTACGCGACCCCCCGAGAGCCACAGAGGCTCCCATTACAAGGGCCGCGAACGCCAGCCAACCACGCCGCTCCTCAATGGCGCGCAGCAGGGCGAGCGGCATCAGCAGAACCAGAAACGCCGCGTGGTGATTGCGATTGGGAAAGGCGGCGAACCCGGCGATATTGAGGACGGCGACGGCGGCTCCCAGGATCAGGGCGGCGTTAAGGAAGTGGCGGCGGACGTTGAGATCGGCCAGAATCGCGCGAGCGCAAACGAAGAACACCGCGGCGGAGAGAGAAAAGAGAGCGGCGTGAAGTGTGGCGTCGCGATGGGCGGAGCGGCCGGAAAGGTACTGCGCGAGTCCGATGGCCGAAGGGGCGAACGCGCAGAGCGCGAGCCAGTCGAATTCCGACGGGCATTGCCGGAAAAGTCCGCGGAGCGCGCAAGCGGCGCAAAAGGCGTAAGTGGCGGCGGCAAGGGCGAGCGGGGACCAGGCTTCGCGGATGGCGGCCAGGGGGAGCGCGGCGGCCAACAACATAAGAAGACCGGACAGGAAGATCAAGGCGCGGGCTCCAGCGCCAGATTCCGGACCGCGAGAAGTCCCGCGAGGCGGGGCGCTCCAAGCTCGCGCCTCCAAACCAGAGCGAGGCGCGCAAACGGCGACGAGGCGCGGAAGTCGAGCGAGACGCGAGTCCAAGATGGGGAAACCTCGAACTCGGGGGCGCGAGCGAGGGCGTTCGAACGGTCGGCGGTCGATTCGACAATCCACCGGAGGCCGGTGGGCGGGGCGAGGTCCGAAGTCCGGTAGTCGAAAGACAAGCGGTAGCGGGTGGCCGGGGAGAGAGAGACGTACTGGCTAAGTACCTCGCCAGAATCGGCTTGATCGCCCGAAAACCGGGCCTCGATCTGGCCAGGGTGGCCGGGCGAGGTCAACGCTCCAGCCGAAATTCCCGGCAGCGCCCCAAGCCGCCAGTCGAACCCTGTGCCGGAGGGTACCGCCGTCAGATCGGCGTTCACTAGCAAGGGTTTGGGGCCGTGGGAGCGGGTCCAGGTTTCGAGCGCCTCCGGGTAACGGGCTAAGGCGATGAGGCGCTCACAATATTGACCGGCTAGGTGCGGTTCGGCGGCGGCGAGACGTTCGCGCGCGCGAGGCAGTTGGGCCTCTTCGGCGAAGGCGAACAGCGCGGCGCGGTCGCCAAAACTCATATCGATGGCGCGATGGAGCCATCGGTCGAGCTCGGCGCGGCGATTCTGGCGCAAGTAGAAGTTGGCCAGCGCCCAGGCGGTGGCATAACGGCGGTCGAGGCGGGCGGCGTCGAGGAGGACGCGCTCGGCGGCCGAGAGATCGCCCGCCACTTCAAGGTCGGCGGCGCGGGCGATCAGGGCGGGGATGGGCGAGGTCTGGACGCGATCGCGGCGCGGAAGCCATTCCGCCAGCGCATCGAAAGTGAGGGGAAGAGCGGCGAGGGAGAGGGCGAGCATGGCGGTCCAGCAGGCGCGGTCGAGCAGACGAAGTGGGATGCGGAACGCCATACAAAGGTAGTCATCGGCGGTGGAGCGGGTTCTCTCAAGTGCAGTCCGGTACATGCCGAAGAGACAGGAGAGGATTACAGAACCCATGCTCTCCTTGTTTGTATTTGCGGCGTTGGTGGTGGAACCGGGCGCGATCGGTGTCGCGACCTCGAACGGGGCGTTCCGGATCGGCGGATTGCCGGCGAGCCTTTCGGGTACGCTCACCGACGGTGCGGTAGTGGAAGCGGCGGATCATTCCGTGCGGCTGCTTTTGAAGAACGGCGCGCGGGCGGTGCTGGCGGCGGGATCTTCGGCGGAAGTCTGGCGGGAGCGGATCGCGCTGAAGTCCGGGTCGGCGCATGTGGCAGGTCCCGTGGAAGTGACCAATGCGCAAGGACTTCGGCTGGCAGTACTGGCGGCGAATCGCGAACTGACGTTCACTATGCCCGGTTCGGCCTCGACGGCGGTCGAGGTGACGGGCCGGATGGAACGAATGAAAGATGGGTACTACCTACGAGACGAGACGACGGACATGCTGTTCCGGATCAAGGGTAGCGAAGCGAACCAGGCGGCTGGACAGCGGGCAAAGGTAACGGGGACGCTCGCCAAAGACGGGATCGTGGTGTCAAGCATGGTGGTGTTGGGCGCAAAGGGTGCGGCGGTGGCAGGTTCGGCGGTGGGAACGGCGAGCAAAACAGCTTCGACCGCGTCGAAAACGGCTTCTACTACCGCCAAAACCGCGTCCACGGCCGGCAAGGCAGGAACGGCTTCGGCGAGTGCGGCGGGCGTAAGCTCCAAGGCGATCATCCTGGGGGTGGTGGTGGCCGGTGCAGGGTCCGGCGCGGCGATTGGGTTAGCCGGGGGGAATGATTCGCCCTCGACGACGACAATTAGTCAATAGCCGCGGCTAGTACTACTCTGGGTCGGCGGCAGCCGATTGATGACGCTAATCTTGGTATAATCGGAATACAAGCTCGGAGCCCGAAAAGCTCCGAGTTTGTGTTTTACGCATGACCAAACGATTTACCAAGAGTTTCGTTGTCGCCGCCGGTTTGCTGGCGGCTCCCGAGGTAGCCGGACCGTTAAGCGCGGAAATCAATCCCGACCCCAGATTGGAGCGCTTGCGGGAGTTTCTAGCTTCGAAGGATAGTCCGGTGGAAGAACTCGCCGGGGATTTTTTGGAAGCGGCCGACCAAAACGACCTGGATTGGCGCTTGTTGCCGAGCATCTCGATGGTGGAATCGAGCGGCGGTAAGTATAAGAAGGGAAATAATATTTTCGGCTGGGCGAACTGCGAAAAGCGATTCCCGAGCGTCCGCCACGGCATTCACTTGGTGGCAAGGCGGCTGTCCGAATCGCCGCACTATCGCGGAAAATCGACCGAGGGGAAGCTTCGCGTGTACAACCCTCGCGCGGAGTATGCCTTGGCGGTGAAGCGGGTGATGCGAGAGATCGGCCCGGCGCGATTGAATTAGACTAGCGGCTTTTTGTCGCTTCGCCGCCACGCCCGGATCGTGGCACCGCAGGGTAGCGTAACTTCTTCGACGATGTTCGGTGCGGGATACAAGCGATCCAGTTCTCTTTCGAGGCCTTCATCGCCGTCCCTGTCATAAGCTTCGATAGCGCGCATCAGGGTTTCTTTCGCAGCCGCAATCCGTTCCGGGTCAAGCGGGCGGATTGATTTTTCGGCATTCGAGGCCGGGCCATTAGGTTTGCCAGACGGTTGCCTTCGGTTCATAACTTACAAGCCCCGCTCCATGGGCAAGGCGAGTGGGGGCTCCACCAGAAAATCGAGGCCGGCCATGGCGGCGACGGCGTCGCGGATGGCGCGCTCTTCGGTGGGTTCGACGGTGATGACGAAGGGCAGGTTGTCCTTCGTGTCACAAGGAACCTGAAGTACGGCGTCGAGCGAGATGCCTTTGTCGGCTAGCGTACGGGAGAGGGTCGCGATGATGCCCGGACGATCCTTGACGCGGAAGCGGAGATAGTACGCCGAGCGTTGCGAATCGAGCGGCAGCGGCGCCACAGCGCGCAGTTCGGCGTGGGCGAACGGCGACACGCGATCGTGCGAACCTGCGCGGATTTCGCGCGCCACTCGCATCAGGTCGCTGACGACGGCGACACCCGTCGGTTGTGGTCCCGCGCCGCGGCCGTAGTAGAAGGTGTCCTGGCCGTAGTCGCCGCGCACCCAGATGCCGTTGTACGCGCCCAACACTCCAGCGAGAATCGCGGACTTAGCAAGTAAAGCGGGGCGCACAGCGAGTGTGAGTCCATCCGGCTGGCGGCGGGCGGAGCAAAGCAAGCGGATCGTGTAACCCAACTGGTGAGCGTATTCGAAATCGAACGGCGTGATGCGACGAATCCCTTCGGTGTAAATCGACGCGGGCGCGACGCTTTGCCCAAACATGAGCGCGGCTAAAATCGCCAGCTTCGAGCGGGCGTCGTAACCGTCGATGTCCGCGGTAGGGTCGGCTTCGGCGTAACCCAGTCGTTGCGCTTCGGCCAGCACGTCGGCGAAATCCGCGCCGCGTTTCTCGATTTCGGTGAGGATGAAGTTCGACGTGCCGTTGAGGATTCCGAAAAGCGCGTTCAGACGGTCGCCGGAAATTCCCTCGCGCAGCACGGTGTGAATCGGGATCCCGCCTGCAACGGAGGCTTCCATCGCCAGATTGACGTTGGCCTCGGCGGCGCGCTTCCAGATCTCGGGGCCGTGCAGCGCCATCAATTCCTTGTTCGCCGTCACAACGCTCTTGCCATTGGCGATGGCCGCGTCGATCATCTCGCGCGCGACGGTCGTGCCGCCGACCAACTCGCAAACAATATCGATTTCCGGGTGCGCTACGACCTCGCGCCAATCGGTAGTGCGAATCACTCGTTCCATGCCGGAAGGGAGCGGTTTGCCGTTGAGAGTCCTCGAGCAGATGGCACGCAACCAAAGGGGAAAGCCGAGCTTGCGCGTGTTCTGCTCCCAGTTCTCCCACAGGATTTGGAGCGCGCCTAGGCCGACGTTGCCTAGGCCTATAATGCCGACGTTAACGGGTTCCATAAAGAGGTTGTTCGGGCAGCGATGGTTCGGACGGCGCGGGCAGGCGTCCGGCGGAGTTCGCCCAAGCCCAAAAGATGGCGGTGGTAGAACTGAGCACTCCGGCGACAACGCCAATGGCGCGAGGATCGTAACGAGTGGAGGCGATCCCGGCGAACATCATCGAAATCATCATCGCCGACCAGGTGAGCGTTTCCATCGTGGCGAAGACCCGGCCGCGGTACCGGTTCTCCACATGGCGCATGAGGGTCGAAAAGTTGAGCACACTGGATACGGCCACCGCCGCCCGTGAAACTCCAATCAGTAGTAGCGCTCCGTAGTAGTTCGGCATTAGTGAGAACGCTACATAAGCGCCGCCGTGAACGACGTAAGAAATCGCAATGGTGCGCTTGTACTGATCGAAGGTGACGCGCTTGCCCAACCAGTGGGCGAAGACACCGCCCGCGACGAGGCCGAGACCGGCACACGCCCAAATCTGACCGATACCCGCCGCGCCTCGCCGGAAGACCGTTTCGCCGAAGATCGAGAAGAGAATTTGCGCCGCGCCGCCGCCGGTGGCCCAGCCCACGCCGACGAGAGAAATGGCGAAGAGCAACGGATTGCGTTGCAGATAGCGCAAACCCTCGACGTAGTCGCGCCAAGGCGTTCGTGGAGCGTCCTTAATCATGCGGTGCAGCGCGACAAAGCTGCCTCGCAGCATGGAAATGCACCAGGCGGAGAACAAAAAAGAGATGGCATTGAGGAAAAACGACCAATCGTAACCGAACTTGCTAACCGCCATGCCGCCGAGAAACGCTCCAATGGCGGTGGTTGCCCAGCCGGTAGTTTGGGTGAGCGAGTTCGCCGTATGCAACTCTTCGGCTGTGGCGATGGAAGGCATGATCGAGGATCGCCCCGCCGTAAAGAACGGCGAAGCGGCCATCAGTATCGCGCTGAGCAAGTAGAGCGGCCATTCTTCGCCCGAGTATGAGACTGGAATGAAGAGCAAGGCGATAACGAAGCGAATCAGGTCGCTCGCAATCATGATGCGCTTACGGTCGAAGCGGTCTAGCACCACTCCGGCCAGCGGTCCCATAACGAGCATGGGGATGGCGCGCGCGATCAGCACTCCGGCGACGACCACTCCGCCGTTCGAGTGACTCATGGCGAGCGAGAAGACGGCAATGTTATTGAAATGGTCGCCAACTTCGCTCACCACTTGGCCGAGCCAAGTGTAGCGGTAATTCCGATTATTTTCGAGCAGGTGGACGAGGCTCATTTGGCGCGGCTTGTAATCCAGACGCCGAGCAGGACGAGCGCGCCGGAAATCGCGAGCGAAGGCGTAAGCGGTTCGCCTAGGAGCAGCGCGGCGAAACTCGCGGTCATGATGGGCTGGATGTAGCTGAACGTGGAGAGCCGCGACGCCTCCATATGAGTCAGGACATAGTAATAAAGCATATAACCCACAATGGAAGAGAAGATCACCATATAGAGCATGCTGGACCAAGCCAGTAGCGATACCCGGCCGAAGTCGAAGCTCCGGCCCAGCCACACGGTGAGTGGCGCAAGCGCGACAGCGCTGGTGATGAATCCGAAGGTGTTTACGACGATCCCGTCGTAACTCGCCGTCGCGCGCTTGCCAAGAACGATGTAAAGCGCAAAAAAGCTAATGCCAAGAAACAAGAGAAAGTCGCCAAACAGAGACGCGCCGCGCGAGGGAGTCTTTGTAAGTTGCAGGAGCATCACTCCGCCGAAGGCGACCGCCATGCCGAGTATCTTTTGCGGCGTAAGCTTTTCCATACGAAAGACGGCAGCGAGTATCAACGCAAGGATTGGAGTGAGAGGAATAATGAGAGCGGCGTGCGTAACGCTAGTGTAGTTGATGCCAACGACGAACAGAAACTGGTTGAGTCCGAGACCGATGCCGCCGAGACCGACGAGCTTCCAGAAATGCTCGCGCTTCCACTGCGGCCGCTGCCAGAGGTAGATGGGAACCATGAAGACGGCCGCAACCGCCATGCGCAAGCCGGCGAGCAGGATGGGCGGAATTTCGGCAAGCGCAAACTTCGAGATCGAGTTATTCAGCGCCCAAAACACCTGGACCAAGAAGGCGAGCCCGTACAGTTGTACGGGCGTTCGACTATTGGTTTCGGCGGATATGGTTTCCGCGGCGGCGCTCACGTCAAGACCTCTTCCTGGACGGCGACCGATTTCAGGAAGCCCATGTCGATCTCGTAACCGAAGCCGGGACCGTCGGTGAGGGCGATCGTCCCCTGGGGCGACACTTCGACTTCGGGCGAAATCACATCGCGCTTCCAGTAGCGCTTTGAAGCCGAGACGTCGCCCGGCAGGACGAAGCCGGGGAGCGTTGAGAGGGCGATGTTGTGCGCACGGCCAATGCCCGATTCGAGCATCCCACCGCACCAAACGGGAATGCCTGCGCGATGGCAGACATCGTGGACTTTTTTCGCTTCCGCAAACCCTCCGACGCGGCCGAGCTTAATGTTGATAATCTTCGCCGCGCCTATGCGGATCGCCTGTTCGGCTTGATGAGCGCTTCGAATGCATTCGTCGAGACAGATGGGTGTCTGCAACTGCCGCTGCAACTCGGCGTGATCGATAATCTCGTCGTGAGCGAGCGGCTGCTCGATCATCATGAGTCCGAACTCGTCGAGCGCTTTGAGCAAGTGAGCGTCGGCAAGCGTGTAGGCGGAATTGGCGTCGCCCATGAGCCGGATGTTCGGGAAGCGCTTGCGAACTTCGCCGATCACCTCGACGTCCCAGCCGGGGGCGATCTTGATTTTGATGCGCTGGTAACCGGCGGCGACCTCGGTCTCGATCTTTTGAAGCAGTTGGTCCACGGAGTCTTGAATGCCGATCGAGACCCCGCAGGCGATTTCGCGGTACGCGCCACCGCCGATCGTCTTCCAGAGAGGCTCGTTCGCAAGCCGAGCTTGTAAATCCCAGCAAGCCGTTTCGACGCCGCCGCGCGACATCTTATGTCCGCGAATATGGGCGGAGCGCGGCGCAACTTCCGACGCGTTCTCGAAAGGATGCCGCAATACGCGCGGGGCCACGTAGTCGCGGATCAGTAACCACGCGGCGTCTGTCCACTCCTCGTTGTAAAAGGGATTTTCGCCACACGTGACTTCGCCCCAACCGGAGACGCCGTCCGAGACCACTTCGACGAGAACGATTTCGCGTTCGTAAGTACGGCCGAAGCTGGTCTGAAAAAAATGCACCAGCGGCATGCGCAGGCGACGGAGCGTAATGCGATCTAGTTGGAAGGCCATGGACTTAGTAGGTAGCTGCTGGAGGTTTCGCCACGCTCGAACCCGGTGACGGCGAGTCCTTGCGAAAGATACTTGTCGAATAGTGAACTAATGTGCGCTTGCGTTTCTCTCGCGCGCGCAGGATCGGAACGCTTCCAGTCTCCGACGGCGTTGGGCACTTCGATCTTCTCGACCGGAAGGGGACGCTCCACCGGAGTTCCATTCAGCAGTCCGGAGACGCGAGGCGAGGCGATCTGCCATTCGGCGATGCAGCGGTCCGTCGGCAGCGAGCCTTGAAAGACGCTCGGCGTGACGCCGTACTGATTGAAGACGAACCGGCGAACGACCGCGCCGAGACGTTCGATGTTGAAGAAGGCGTTCTTCAGCTCCAACGGGTCGAAGGTCCATTCGATCAAATCGACGCCACGCTCAAGAGCGTCGTCGCGTTGGGCGAGTTTCAGGCGCCGGCCAAGTCCGTAATTGCGGTACTCCTCAAGCACGCCTAGCATGTGCGAGTGCAGGTAGAAAACGCCGCCCGGTTTCAGGCCGGGGATCGCCAAACAAAACGCCACCATTTTGTTTTCGTCGAATGCGCCGAACGCGTGGCCTCCGACTTTCGATGCGACGATGAACAGCCGTACGGGCAACAGGTCGAGTTCCGCGAAACCCCAGATAGTCCGCTGCAACTCGACGGCTTCGGCGAACTGTTCGCGAGTCGTTAAGAGGCGGATGGCGATGTCTTTTTGGCTTCGTTCCACAGGTGGTCCATCTCTTCCAGGGTGGCTTCGGCGAAGGGCTTCGCGAGATTGCGTTCGATATAGGCGAATCGCGCGCGGAACTTGCGATTCGACCGGCGGAGCGCCTGTTCCGCGTCGATATCGAGTATGCGGGCGAGGTTGACGGCGGCGAAGAGGATGTCGCCGAGCTCGTCCGCGCGTTCTTCCGGATTGGCGGCAGCTTCCAGTTCGGCGATCTCTTCGCGGAGTTTATCGATCACGGGCGCCGCGTCCGGCCAATCGAAGCCGACTTTCGCGGCTTTGTGCGTCAGCTGCTGCGCTTCGGCGAGGGCGGGTTGAGCGCGCGAGACATTGTCGAGGAGTCCCGCGCGATTCGGCTTCTCGCGTCTCTTGATTTCGTCCCAGCGGAGCTTGACGTCCTCCGCCGTGCGCGCGGTGGTATCGCCAAACACATGCGGGTGGCGGCGGATGAGTTTCTCATTAATCGCGGCGAGCGAATCGGCGATGGAAAAATGCCCGGCTTCGTTCGCGATCTGCGCGTAGAAGACGGCCTGCAGCAGGTAGTCGCCTAACTCTTCGCGGAGGTCCGACATATCGCGCCGGTCGATCGCATCGAAAACTTCGTAAGTCTCTTCGAGCGTGTAAGGCTGAATCGAGTCCAACGTCTGCTCGCGATCCCAGGGGCAGCCGTCTGGCGCGCGAAGACGCGCCATGATCGACACTAATCGTTCAAATTGGGATCCCGCAGAGTCTTCCACCAGCTACTTATAAGGGTAGCTTACCGGGTGGAAGCGGCGGCGATAATCGCCCAGAGGTTCCAGACGACGACGGCGGCGAAGAGAATGTTAATGCGGCCCAGCGTACGCTCGCGGCCGGAGAACCAGCAGTAGAGCCCGAGCATCATGGCGGCGAGTTTGGCGGCGACGAGCCCCCAGAACTGGTTGGGAGCGACGCTCATGGCGAAAACGACGATCGGATTCGCCTCCGAGACACCAAGCATGAGGAACGCCATCGTCGTCAGCAGGTCGAGAATCTGCAGATACGCGAAGTTGGTGAGCCGGTAGCGGAGCGTCATGAGACAAGGCTAATTCCGCCAAGTGCGAAAAACCTCATCCGGAGGAACTAGCCCAACGGCCATCCGGTTCCAGTACGGCGAGTCCGCGGCGGCGTTGGTACTCGAGGTGCGAAAGCGTTTCGTATACGGCGAAGCGGTAATGAAAGGCGGAAAGGCGGCGAGGCCAGAGGATCGCTACGAGTTCATGCGCCGTGCGCGGGTGGAGGCGTAAGGCGGTTGCGATCTCGGCGAGACGCTCCCGGTGATGGGCGATGGTTTGCCGCACCCATTCGCGGTGTCCGGTGAACGGTTCGCCATGCGCCGGATGGATGGTGGCGAGGTCGAGCGCCGCGACTTTTTCGAGGGAATTGAGAAAGTCGCCGAGCGTGTCGCGACCGGGTAGCCAGCCGATATTGGGAGTGATGTTCTCGAGCAGGTGATCGCCGGAGAGCAGCGCGCCGTCGTCGAGCGCGAGGCAAACATGGCCGGGCGAATGGCCGGGTGTGTGGACGATCGTGGCCGGACCGAGGCGCTGGCCGTCGGTCAAGTGGATGTTTGGCGCAAGCGGTGCGAAGGCGGTGCGCACATCGGCGAACTCCCTCGCGATTCGATCTTGGAGCGGCTGTGGCGTGCGGGCGACATCGAGACCGCCGTCGTTGTTGGCGAGGATGTCGCCCAAGTGCGCGACTTCGATGGGATGCAATGCGAGCGCGGCTCCAGTGCGGCGAAGGACTTCGGGCGCGAGCCCCATGTGGTCGGGGTGGACATGGGTGAGGAGGACGATCTGGATGTCGCGCCAGGCGATGTTGTGGGCTGCGAGCCCCGATTCGAGAGCGGCGAGACACTCGGGAGAATCGATGCCGCAATCGACGAGGAGAAATCCGGAGTCGAGAGGGAGAAGGTAGACGTTGACCTGCCCGAGTTCCCAGGGCAGGGGAAGGTCGAGGCGGGTTAGTAGTGGCCTTGACATTGCAACACTACGATCGAACCCGCCTCAATCCGGTAATCAAACGATGCTCGTCGGCGATTCGCCTTGACCACAGACCACTCGCCTTTGAGAGGCTCGGGCTTACCGAGTCCGGTAAATGGTTGACGAGCAATCTCGTTCAACAGAACGTTGATTCTTGCGAGAGTTTTTCGATCCCGCTCAAGCCAAGCAGTGTATTCCGCCCAGCCGCGCTTCGTGAATTGGAGGTTCAACGGCGGGCGGCAAGTTCCGCTTCCGCGGCCGCCAATGCGTCTTCCACCGAGCGAAACGACATTACCTCTCCCCGTTCCGCCTGCGCTAAGGATTCGCGAAGCGCGGAGGTATTGGCGGGCTCGGCCAGCAGGCGAACCGTTTCGTCGGGAAAATCGGCGAGTGCGATTACCACGACGGGAGGACCGTCTTCGCGAATCACAGTGATGGCCTCGTGACCGGCGCACACGCGGTCCAAGAGTTGGTCGAGATTCTCTTTGGCGTCGGCGAGGCCGATCGTGGGCATGGCCATAGTTCAAGAATTCGCACGTGCCCACGACCGTTGTATTGCGGTTCCGCCTACCGCCGGAAGCGCGAGATCGCGACGAGCGCGATACCGGCCGCGAGCAGGCCCATTGTGCCCGGTTCGGGAACGACAAAAAACGAGGCTTCGATCGCGGTGATGTTTTCCGAGTCGATGATTCCATTGAATACGCCCGACCTGAAGGTGCCCCTCACGTCGAACGCCGTGTTCCAAATCCGTCCACTCTGATTCAGAAACGCGACCGTCTTGGTGACGGGGTCGTACGTCCAAATTTCGCCGCCATCGTACGCGAAGCCACTCAGCGCCGGCGCGGGCATGATGGAAAAAATGAGGCTGGGAGCTTTGCCGCCATGCGTCTTGAACAATGGATTCGTAGGGTGCAGATCACGCCCAATATTGGACTCTTTGAACATGAGGCCGTCGAGGTCGAAATGGACGGGATCGACGCCAATTGCGGCCGCCAACTCGGCGACCGTAAACCGGCAGGCGGCACCCACTTGAAGGACGGCGCAACCCGAGGGATCGCCGACCTCCGAATACATTTCGGCATCGGGTACGCCCACCGGTCCCCATAGGTCAAGCGCTCCCACTTCGTTTACGCCCGCTCCGTTAATGCTTTCGGAACCCAGCCAGCTACTGGCTACACCAGAACCTGACCCGCTTCCAGACACTCCACCATTCTGGAAAAAAATTGTGTCCTCGCCAGCGATTCCGAGGATCAACGCGCCTCCACCGTCAAAATATTCATCCTCGCGCTGCGCGAGCGCGTCCACTTGGCGCGGTGTCCCCGAAGAGTAGTTCCAGCCGTTGGAAACGTCCCCGTATCCGGTCCATAGCAAGGTTTGACCGGGTGTCTCGACGTTGGCCGCGTTCTTGTTAAGGACGTCGGCGTATTCTTTGCTGGGAACAAGTACCGGCGCGGCGGATACGGACCAAAGTAAAGCGGCGGCGCAGATACGGAGTAGGATGCCCATCAACATAGGTCACCTCTAGGAGTCAGTCGTCCGGTTCGACCGGACGACTGACGTTAGCACAAAAGTTTGTGGGGCGAAATCGACGGTGCCGCTCCGCTTCATCGCCCCGAGAGTGTCGAACACCTACCGCCGGAAGCGCGAGATCGCGACGAGCGCGAGACCGGCCGCGAGCAGGCCCATTGTGCCCGGTTCGGGAACGTTCGAGCCGACATTGATCGCCTCGATGCCGATCACGTTCTCCGACCGCACGCCGAACGTCCCCATGATGTCGAACGCCGTGTCCCAGAGATGGCCGCCATGAGACAGGAAGGCGGAAGTCTTGGTGACTGTGTCATAGGTCCAGATCTCGCCGCCGTCGAGCATCATTCCGGCGCGATTGGTGGTGGGCCGGATGGAGAACAGAATGTTCGGGGCCTTGCCGCCATGCGAGTTGAACAAGGGGTCGGCCGGGTCGAGATCGAAATTCGTGTTCGCCTCGAAGGTCATCAGGCCGTCGAGATCGAAAGAGATCACGTCAACGTTGATGGACCCTGCGATGTCGGCCACGGTGGCCATACAGACGCCGCCAACGCGCAAAACCGCGCATCCCGAAGGATCGCCGAGTTCGGAGTAACGGTCGCCATCGACAGCGCCCTCCGGACCCCAAACTTCGAGACCGTCGATTTCGTTTACGCCACCGGCGTTGATCATCGCGGGCGTAGCCCAGATACCCGTTGCGCCGCCGACGTTCTCGAAAAAGATGTTGTTGTTGCCGCTAAAGGTGATCAACATCGCCGAAAGATCGCGAATCACGGAGTCGAAAAGGAAGTCGTTCTGATGGGCGAGCGCGTCCACTTCGCGGGGCGAAGCGCCTATCGGCGAGTAGTTGAAGCCGTCGATTACCGCGCCGGCGCCGTTCCAAAGCAAGCTTTGGCCAGGTGTCGCGACATTGGCCGCGTTCTTGTTCGGAACGTCGGCGTACTCCTTGCCCGGTACCAGCGCCGGGGCTTGCGCAAAGGCGGCGTTGACCGCCAAAAATCCGATCGCCAAACTGGGGCGAACGATCGTACCGCTGAACATCTGAGAAGGTCCTCCTTGAACTACCTAGGGCGGAGATTAGCCCGCCGGAAACATACATCGCTCTGTGAGTGGAAGCAAGGGGTTTGTTGCAATTGAAAGGGGTGGCAATGCCGGTATAAAAACTTCAAATATAAAATGCCTCTTGCATTTACGAAACTGCTGGGCTACGCTACAGACGTGGATCGATTCGCCCAGCTAATCCGGAACCAGCGGAACGCCGGGCTTATTGTCCGGATTGAGGTCGTAGGCGTAGGTATTCCATACCCCGCCTGAGAGCCTCGTCCTAAGATCACAAAGAGGCCATCGGCGGGGGCACCCTCCCAACCGATGGCTTTTTGGTTTTTATGGAGACCGTTTTCATGACGAAAGCTGCCAACACTCCCGCGGGCGAATTGATGTCCGGCGCGAAGATGCTGCTCGAATGCCTGGTGCGCGAGGGCGTCGATGTGATTTTCGGATACCCGGGCGGCGTCACGCTGCCCTTCTACGACGCGCTCTACGATCATCCGATCCGGCACGTGTTGGTGCGGCATGAGCAGAACGCGGCGTTCGCCGCACAGGGCTACGCGCGATCGACCGGGAAAGTCGGCGTGTGCTGCGCGACTTCGGGTCCGGGCGCGACCAATCTGGTCACCGGACTGGTGGACGCGATGATGGATTCGATTCCAATCGTCGCTCTGACGGGTCAGGTTTCGACGAAGCTGATCGGTTCGGACGCGTTTCAGGAAGCGGATACGTTCGGGATCACGCGGTCGGCGACGAAGCACAATTTCCTTGTAAAGACAGTCGCCGAGTTGCCGCAGATCTTGCACGAAGCGTTCTACATCGCGGCCAGCGGGCGGCCCGGCCCGGTGCTCGTCGATATTCCGAAAGACGTATTCCAGGGGCAGGGGCACTACTCGCCGGTCTCGTCGATTCACTTACCCGGCTACAAGCTCTATACCGAAGGCCACACGGGCCAGATTCGGCGCGCGGCGCAAATGATCTGGGAAGCGGAACGCCCGATGGTGTACGCGGGCGGCGGAATCATCCACGCGGACGCGGCGGCGGAGTTGCGGGAACTGGTCGAGATCGTGGACGCCCCTGCGGTGACAACGCTAATGGGCATCGGCGCGATGCCGGGCACGCATCCCAACTATATTTCGATGCCCGGTATGCACGGCAGCTACGCGGCCAATATGGGCATGTACGAATCGGACTTACTGATCGCGTTGGGAGTGCGCTTTGACGACCGGGTGACCGGACGTCTGGGTTCGTTCGCGCCGCACGCGAAGGTGATCCACGTCGATATCGATCCTTCTGAAATCTCGAAAATCCGCACGGCCGACCTGCCGATCGTGGGCGATGTGAAGCGCGTGCTCGAAAAACTGAACCGCGTGCTCGAAGAGTTGAAGCCCGAGATGCAACCGAAGAAGTCGGCGGGCCGTATTGCGTGGTGGAAGCAAATCCGGACTTGGAAAGAAGAGCATCCGCTGGAGCCGAGTTACTCGCTCGACGAGATCAAGCCGCAGCACCTGATTTCGGAGATCGACAAGATTTCGAAGGGCGAAGCGATCGTCTGTACCGATGTGGGCCAGCACCAGATGTGGTCCGCGCAACTGATCCGGTTTAACGCGCCGCGCCTGTGGATCAATTCCGGCGGTCTCGGTTCGATGGGCTTCGGACTGCCTTCGGCGTTGGGCGCGCAGTACGCCAATCCCGACAAGCTGGTATTCGCGATCTGCGGCGATGGCGGGTTCCAGATGTCGATTCCCGAACTCGCGACGCTCGTCAATTACGGACTGCCGGTGAAGATCGTCGTCATGAACAACGGCTACTTAGGCATGGTGCGGCAGTGGCAGGAGTTGTTTTACAACAACCGGCTGTCGCAAGTGACTTTGGATAACTTCCCGGACGCATCGCAATTAGCGGGCGCTTACGGATTCAAAGGGCGCACGGTGGCGCGGCCGGAGGATTTGCGCGCGGCTCTCGACGAAGCGGTGGCCGATCCCGGACCGTACTTACTCAATGTGCTGGTGTCGCCGAACGAGAACGTGTACCCGATGGTGCCGGCGGGCGGCGCGATCAACGAGATGGTGCTGGGTCCGCCGCAACCGGTGGCGGTGTAGGCGCGGGGAATTTTCATGCAACAAGTGATCTCTCTCTTAGTCGAGAACAAAACGGGCGCGTTGATGCGCATTACCGGCGTGTTAGTCGCGCGCGGGTACAACATCGAGAGCCTTACGGTAGCGAAGACGCTCGACCCAACGCTTTCGCGTATGACGATTACGGTCGATGTCGAGCCGAAGCTCCGTCCGCAGGTGATCAAGCAGATGAACAAGTTGATCAACGTACTGCAGGCGACGGACTTGACGGAGTCGCCGTCGGTCGCTCGCGAGATGCTGCTGCTGCGGGTGCGGACGACGATGGAGTCGCGCACGGCGGTGCTGAAGGAAGCGGAGATCTTCGGAGCGCGCGTGGTGGATTCGTCGGTCGAGGGATTCGCCATCGAAGCGACGGGCGACCCCGAGAAGCTCGACGAGTTTATCGACGTGATGCGCAGTTACGGCGAGATCGACGTCACTCGCTCCGGACTGCTGGCCGTGCCGCTCGATCAAAAGAAATTGCGGCTCGCTCCGCCCATCGTGCGAGGCGCGGCCCCCATTGAAGAAGTTCACTACGAAAAGGAATTGGTTTAACTCATGGCGAAACGCTATTACGAGAAAGACGGCAGTCTCACTCGTCTCGAAGGGAAGACTGTTGCGATCATCGGCTACGGCAGTCAGGGTCATGCGCACGCGTTGAATTTGCGCGACTCGGGTGTCAAGGTCGTGGTCGGTTTGCCCGAAGGCTCCAAGTCGCGCGCGAAGGCGGAGGCCGCGGGTCTCACCGTACTTAGCGTAGCCGAAGCGGCGAAGGCGGGCGACCGGATCATGCTGCTGATGCCCGATCACGTACAGGCGGACGTCTACAACAAAGACATCGCTCCCGCGCTCGGCCCGGGCAAGACGCTGATGTTTGCGCATGGGTTCAACATTCACTTTGGATTCATTACGGTGCCCTCTACGGTTGATGTCACGATGGTGGCGCCCAAAGCTCCGGGGCATCGCGTGCGCGAGTTGTACACGGAAGGCGTGGGCGTTCCGGCGTTGGTTGCCGTGCACCAAAACGCTTCCGGCGGCGCTCTGGAAGACGCTCTGGCGTATGCACTTGCGCTCGGTTGCCTGAAGGCGGGCGTGATTGAAACGACGTTCCGCGAAGAGACGGAATCGGATCTGTTCGGTGAGCAAACCGTGCTTTGCGGCGGAGTGAGCGCGCTCATCAACGCGGGCTTCGAAACGCTCACCGAAGCGGGCTACGATCCCGAGATCGCCTATTTCGAGTGTCTACACGAACTGAAGCTGATTGTCGATCTGATTTACGAGGGCGGACTCGAATACATGCGCTTCTCGGTGTCGGACACGGCGGAGTACGGCGATTATGTCACCGGCCCGCGCATCGTCACGGCCCAAACGAAGGCCGAGATGAAGAAAGTGCTGGCTGAGATTCAATCGGGTGAGTTCGCGCGCAACTGGATGAACGAGAACAAGACCGGACGCGGGAAGTTTCTCGCCATGCGCGAGGCGGGCAAAGGTTTACCGATCGAGAAGATCGGCGCGGAATTGCGGTCGATGATGACGTTCTTAAAGAAGAAAAAGGAAGCCGGAGTACCCACGGCGTAGTTACTAATGCGGATTTACACCTTCGATACCACTCTCCGGGACGGCACACAGGGCGAGGCCGTCTCTTTCTCGGTCGAGGACAAACTGGCCATCGCCATTCGGCTCGACGAGTTGGGGATCGACTATATCGAAGGCGGCTGGCCGGGCTCGAATCCGAAGGACAAGGAATTCTTCGCGCGGGCCCGGGAGTTGAAGTTGAAGCACGCGAAGCTCACGGCGTTCGGCGCGACCAGGTTCGCGAAGAACACCATCGACACGGACCCGAACGTACGCGCGCTTCTCGAATCGGGCACACCGGTGGTGAGTGTGTTCGGCAAGAGTTGGTGGCTCCATGTGGAGCGCGCGCTGGGGATCACGGAAGAAGAGAATCTGAAGCTCATTTCCGAAACCGTGAAGCGCTTGAAGGATCACGGCCGCGAAGTGGTGTACGACGCAGAGCATTTCTTCGACGGCTACGAATACTCGCCGGCGTTCGCGCTACGAACGCTCGAAGCGGCGCAGAAGGCGGGCGCGGACGTGCTTTGCCTGTGCGACACCAATGGCGGCACGATTACCGGCCGGCTGGTCGAGATTGTGGCCGATGTACGGTCGAAGTTCGACGGTACGCTTGGAATCCACCCGCATAACGACTCCGATGTTGCCGTGGCGAACGCGATCGCGGCGGTGGAGGCGGGTTGTACGCACGTTCAAGGCTGTATGAACGGCTACGGCGAACGCTGCGGGAACGCGAATCTCACGTCGATCATCGCGAATCTCGAACTGAAGCTGCATCACACGACCATCGGTCCGGAGCGTCTGCCGCAACTCACGCAAGTGGCGCGCTACATTTCCGAGCTTGCCAACCTGCCGATGCGGAACGATCAGCCATATGTCGGCCAGAGCGCCTTTGCGCACAAAGGCGGTGTCCATGTCGCCGCGGTGCTGAAAGATTCGGCGACGTACGAGCACATCAATCCGGCGAAGGTCGGCAACCGGCAGCGCGTGTTACTCAGCGATCTATCGGGGCGGGGCAACGTCGTTTACAAGCTAAAAGAGCAGGGACTAGGCGGCCGGCTCTCCGAAGACGCGCGGCGCGAACTGCTCGAACGGATGAAGCACCTGGAGTATCAGGGCTACGAACTCGAAGCCGCCGAAGGCACGTTTGAGTTACTGGTGCGTCAGGCTTTGAATCCTAGCCTTAGCTTGTTCGATGTCGTGACTTACGAGGTCGCGACGAAGTCCACGGATCGCGGCACTCAGACAACCGCTTCCGTTACTTTGCGGACGCAAGAAGGGGTTCATTCGGCGACGGCGCAGGGCCACGGTCCGGTGAACGCTCTCGACGTGTGCTTGCGGCAATGTTTGTCGGGGCTGTATCCTCAACTCGCGGACGTCCGGCTGACGGACTACAAAGTCCGAGTGCTCGATTCGAAAAAAGGCACGGCCGCGAAAGTGCGTGTACTGGTCGAATGGTCCGACCACCGCCGCAGTTGGACGACGGTCGGAGTTTCCGAAAACGTCATCGAAGCGAGTTGGAACGCGTTGGTGGACGCCCTCCGTCTGGAGCTTATGCGCCTGTCGGAAAAGGATCAATCCGTCGACAAGATGGTCGAGGATTACTGCTGGGGCGTCTAGCCCTTAGCCCTTAAATGTCGTAATACAGCGCGAACTCGTACGGGTGCGGGCGCAAGCGCACTTCGTCGGCTTCTTTTAATCGCTTGTAGGCGATGAACGTCTCGATCAAGTCTTCCGTGAAGACGTCTCCCTTAAGCAGGAAGGAGTGGCCCTCTTCCAGGCAAGTCAGCGCTTCGTCCAGAGAAGCGGGCATTGATGCCACCGCCTTCATCTCCTCGGGCGAGAGATCGTAAATATCCTTGTCGAGCGATTCGCCGGGATCGATACGGTTCTGGATCCCGTCGAGCCCGGCCATCAACATCGCGGCAAAAGCGAGATAAGGGTTCGCCGAAGGATCGGGCGGCCGGAATTCGACGCGTTTCGCCTTGGGGTCCGCCGAATACATTGGAATCCGCACCGCCGCCGAACGGTTGCGCCGCGAGTACGCCAGGTTCACCGGAGCCTCATAGCCGGGAACTAATCGCTTATAACTATTCGTCGTGGGTGCGATGATCGCCGACAGCGCGCGCGCGTGTTTCAGCAATCCGCCGATATAGTAAAGCGCCGTCTCCGACAGTCCCGCGTACAGCTCGCCCGCGAATAGCGGCTGGGATTCCTTCCACAGCGATTGATGACAATGCATTCCGCTGCCGTTGTCGCCGAAGATCGGTTTGGGCATAAAGGTGACGGACTTCCCTTTGCGATAAGCCACGTTCCGCACGACGTACTTGTAGAGCATCATATTGTCGGCGGATTTCACCAAAGTGTCGAAGCGCTGATCGATTTCGCATTGCCCGCCGGAGGCGACTTCGTGGTGGTGACACTCGATCTTGAGCCCGCACTTGATCATGGTCTCGACCATTTCCGTGCGAAGGTCCATATAGTGGTCGGTGGGCGGGACCGGGAAGTAACCTTCTTTGTGGCGCGGCCGGTAACCCAGATTCTGGCCTTCTCGGCCCGAATTCCACCGGCCCTCTTCGGCGTCGATAAAGTAAAAGCCCGAATGCGCGCTGGAATCGAAGCGCACGCTGTCGAAGATGAAAAACTCCGCTTCGGCGCCGAAGTAAGCGGTGTCGGCGATGCCGGTGGAAGTCAGATAGCGCTCGGCTTTGGTGGCGATCCAGCGAGGGTCGCGTTCATAGTGCTGCTTCGTCAACGGGTCGATGACATTGCCGTTCATCACGAGAGTGGGCGTCTCCCGGAACGGATCCATGTAAGCGGTAACCGGATCGGGGATTAGCAACATGTCGGATTCGTTAATCGCCGCCCATCCGCGGATGGAACTGCCATCGATGCCGAACCCTTCGTGAAACTTATCTTCATCTAACTCGGAAATCGGGTAGCTGATGTGGTGCGACAATCCGGGAATGTCGGCGAATCGGACGTCGACCTGACGGGCTTCGCTGCGCGCGGCTAACTCAAGAACGCTCTTGGGAGTCATCACCGGCAATCATACGACGTTCCTACGCGCTCAAAAATCTTTACGCGCCCGCGGTAACCGCAAGATGAGCCTTGCCATCCCTACTAGTACTCATGCGCACTCTCGGAATCGCCGCCGCGCTCGCGGCGGTCGCGGCGGGCCAAACGGCGGCTCTGCGGCCGGCCTCCAAGATCGACATCCCGCTGCACGTCGATGGCAACAGTCCGTCGGTGTGGCTGAACGGCGAGTGGCGATACTTCACGTCTACGGGCAAACCGGTGACAGCCGGCGGCGGGAAGGCGCTCGATTTCGCGTGGAAGTCGGACGTGACGATGACCCGTTCCCAAAGTTTGCCGGCGTGGTTCGAATCGGTGTGGGCCGACGACGACGGAACTCTCTACGCGTGGTACCACCATGAACCGGGGGGCGTTTGTCCCGGGAATTCGCTGACGGCTCCTATCATCGGGGCGGCGGTGTCGCATGACGGCGGGAAGACCTTTCACGATCTGGGATCGATTCTTGTATCGGGCGACGCGCCGGATTGCGATGCGAAGAACGGATTCTTCGCGACCGGACACGGCGATTTTTCGGTGATTCTCGACCGGGGGCGCGAGTACTTCTACTTCTTCTTTACCAGCTACGGCGGCGATCTTCGCGGTCAGGGAGTGGCCGTGGCGCGGATGGCGTTCGCGGACCGGATCGACCCTGTGGGCCGGGTGTTCAAGTTTCATGAAGAAAATTGGGACGAGCCTGGAGTTAAGGGCAAGCTAACGCCGATTTTTCCGGCGGTCACCGCGTGGCAAAAGGCCGACACAAAATCGCACTGGGGTCCGGCCGTCCATTTCAACACGTACTTGGAGCAATATGTCGTGTTACTAAATCACGCCTGTTGCGCTCCGGAATGGCCGCAGGAAGGGATCTACGTTAGCTTCTCGCCGACGTTGAAGCATCCCACCGGGTGGACTCGTCCGGCTCTACTGCTGAATCAATTACCGGTGCATCCCGGCTTCTACCCGCAAGTGCTGGGGATGGAGGCGGGCGAATCGGACTCGCGCGCCGGACAGGTGGCGCGGTTCTTCCTTCATGGGCATTCCCAGTGGGAAATCGTCTTCCGGCGTCCCAACGAATCGCCCGAAGAGGCGGAGAAAATCGAAGAGCCGCCGACCGAAGAATCGGCGATCGAGATCGTTAAACCGAAGCGCTCGCGGCGCAGTGTTAACTAATCAGCTTTTCCGTGAACTCATGCTCGCCGTGCACGTCGGTGAGCCGCTGATCGCGCCCCTGGTAGAAGTAAGTCAACTTGGTGTGATCCATGCCCATCAGCCGCAAGATCGTAGCGTGGACGTCGTGACAATCGACTTTGTTCTCCGTCGCTCGTAGACCGAACTCGTCGGAACTGCCGATAACGCGGCCGCCCTTGACGCCCGCGCCCGCCATCCACATCGAGAACGCGTAGGGATGATGGTCGCGTCCGTTCTTGCCTTCGGCGAGCGGCGTGCGCCCAAACTCGCTGCCCCAGACGACGAGCGTCTCGTCGAGCAGCCCGCGTGCGGCTAAGTCGAGCAGCAGTCCTGCGACGGGTTTGTCGGTGCGTTTACACATCTTGCCGAGCGCTCCCACTAAGTCGTTGTGCGCATCGTCCCAATCGTCGCCGAGATTCGTACCGGAGAAGAGTTGGATAAAGCGAACGCCCCGCTCCACCAGCCGCCGGGCGAGAAGGCACTTACGACCGAAATCGTCGGTGTATGGTTCGTCGATGCCGTAAAGTTTCTTCGTCGCCTCGGATTCTTTCGACAGATCGACTGCGTCGGGCGCGTGCGATTGCATCCGGTAGGCGAGTTCGTAGGCCGCGATCCGAGCTTCGAGCGTGGAATCGCCCTCGCGCTCGGCGAGATGGCGCTGATCCATGCGATTGATGAAATCGAGGGTCGCGCGCTGCGTTTCCGGGGTCACACCGGCGGGCGAATCGAGATGCAGGACTGGGCTCGCGCCCTTGCGGAACACTGTGCCCTGATAGACCGTCGGCAGATAACCGGCGTTGTAGGGCAAGTTGCCGGACTTCATCGCGCCGTCCGACATGACGACGAACGCGGGTAGATTCTGGTTTTCGCTGCCCAGTCCGTAAACCACCCACGAGCCGAGCGACGGCTTGCCCGGAAACTGCGAACCGGTAGCGCGCAGGTTAATGGCGGGGGCGTGATCGAAGGCATCGCCGTGGCAGGAGCGCACGACGGCCAGACGATCGACCAGTTTCGCGGTGTGCGGGAGTAACTCGCCGTTCACCGGAATGCCCGATTGCCCGTGCGGCTGGATGTTCCATGGCGTGCCGCGGATGAGCGCTTTCGAGAAATCGATGCGCGAGGTCTTGAGTCCGCGGGCGAAGCTTTCGGGGATCACTTGACCGCTGCGCTTGGTCAGTTCGGGTTTCGGATCCCAGGTATCGACGTGGCTCACGCCACCGTGCATGAAGAGGTAAATGACGCTCTTCGCCTTCACCGGAAAATGCGATGGCTTGGGGGCCAGCGGATTCGCCGTGGTCGCAGCGGGCAGCAACTGGCTGAGCACCGCCGAGCCAAATCCGCCGCCCAACCGGAACAAGATGTCGCGCCGCCGAGGATCCATTTTCGAGTGACTCCTTAATCCACGTACAAGAATTCGTTGAGATTGAAAAGACCGCGGGCCAGTTCGAGCATGGCGGCTTCCGTAGAGCCGGTGCGCTTGCGCTGATCGTCCAAGAACTCGCGCGTGAGTTTCGCCTCTTCGGGTTTGGGCTCCCGCGCAAGCGCCATACGGAACGCAGCGGAGATTGCGGCGTCGGGCGACGGCTCCTTCGACAAACGCGCCGCCATTTCGCGAGCCTGCCCGTAAGCGAAATCGCTATTCATCAAGGTGAGCGATTGCGGGGCGACGGTGGAAGAATCGCGGCGAGCGCAATGCAACGTGCCGTCGAGCCCGTCGAACGCTTCCATCAACGGAGGACGATAACTGCGGCGTACCAGCGTGTACACGCTACGGCGCGTATGGTCTTCTTTGTTCCACGAAACGGGCCAGAAGTTATCGGGCGATTGGCTCATGCCGTACAGCTCTTCGCGAGTCTGCGGCGGCACAACTGGACGCCCGCCCATCTTGAGATTGAGCGTGCCCGCCGTCTGCAACACGCTATCGCGAACTTCCTCCGCCGCCAATCGACGCCGGGAAAAGCTCGCGAGCCAGATGTTCTCGGGATCTTTCTCGCGCGCGCCGGGCGGGGGTGTAGACCCGCGTTGATACGCGTCCGACTTCATAATCAGCCGGTGCATGGCCTTGATCGACCAGCCGCGCTCGACAAATTCGGCGGCGAGGTAATCGAGTAGTTCCGGATGCGAAGGGGGCGTGCCGCGAGTGCCGAAATCCGACGGTGTGGCGACGAGACCGCGGCCGAAGTGGTAGCTCCAAATCCGGTTCGCCATCACACGCGCGGTGAGCGGATGTTTCGGATCGGCGATCCATTCGGCGAGCGCCTTGCGGCGGTAGGTGGTGATCGCGTCGGCGGGAGGTTCGGGAATGTCCCCGCCGCCGAGCGCGGTGAGCAAACCCGGCTGCACTTTGACGCCGAGTCCGGTCTGGCCGCGCAGCGGCATATACGTGTCCGGAGAAATCCGATCCGGGTCCATAATGCCTGGCGCAATGGGGCCGGAATTGTGATTGGCGAACATGCCGACCAGTTTCTTGCCCAGTGCGTCGAGCCGCGCACGGTCGTCGGCGGAAAGTTCGTTGTAAATCTCGGTTTGCGAAACGCGAATTTCATCGTCGTTCGCATCCACGAGAATGAGTTGCTCCTGCGTGCGCTTCGATTCTTCGGTCTCAAACGCCTCGCGCAACGCGGGCGGCAAGGCCGCGATCTTGCGCTTACGAATCGCATTCGAGTACGGCTTCTGGATCGTCGCGATCTCGTCGCCGATGTCGCGCAGCTTGAACTCGCGGTAATTCAGCCCGATGTCGTAACTGCGGGCGTTGTTGTAGTGCAGAAAGACGCGATGCTTGACGGCGGGCGTAAAGATCGCCTGCATCCGGTAGTAATCCTTCTGCGGAATGGGATCGAACTTATGGTCGTGGCAGCGCGCGCAACCGACGGTGAGTCCGAGAAACACGCTCGAAGTGGTGTCGACGTAGTCGGTGAGTTGCTCGACGCGATTGATGTCTTCCACCTTGAAGAGCATGTCGCGATTGGTGCCGACGGAGAAGTATCCGGTACCGGTGCGGGCGAGGGGATCGTCGGGCCAAAGCTCGTCGGCGGCAAGTTGTTCGCGGACGAAGCGGTCGTAGGGTTTGTCCTGATTGAAGCTCTCGATTACCCAATCGCGGTAGCGCCACGCGTCGAGAATGTAGGGGTCCTGCTCAAAACCGCCTGTGTCGCCGTAGCGGACCAGGTCTAGCCAATGCCGCCCCCATTTTTCGCCATACCGCGGGGAGGCCAGCAATTCGTCGATCAGCTTCTCCCAAGCGTCGGGCGCGGGATCGTCGACGAACTTCTTCGCTTGTTCGTAGGTCGGCGGCAGCCCGTGTAAATCGAAATACGCGCGGCGGACGAGCGTGAATTTATCGGCCTTGGGCGCGGCGGTGAGCTTGTGCTCGGCGAGCTTGGCGGCGATAAATCCGTCGATGGTGCCCGGTTTTTTCGAGACCGGCCGGAAGCTCCACCACGTAGGCGCTTTCACTTCGAGCGCGCCGCCGTCTTTCGGCCACGGCGCTCCGGCGTCGATCCAGGTGCGGAGCGCGTCGATGTCCGCCTCTGGTAGTTTCTTGCCCGGCGGCATAGCCGGCTGCGCCGCGTGCGTGACGAACTGCATCAGGCGGCTCTTGGAACTGTCGCCCGCGACGATCGCCGCGCCCTTCGCTCCGCCCTTGAGGAGCGCGTCCCGCGAATCGAGCCGCAAGCTCGACATCTGCATCGCCGAACCGTGGCAAGCCGCACAATTTGCGGTTAAGACTTCGATCGCTCGCCGGGAGTCCGCCTGGGCGTAAATCGCTCCCACGCCCCCGAACACGGCAAGCACACGCAAACGCATACCGATATTAGATATCGCCGCCACGCCGGGCGCAATGGGGCGGCGCTAGACGAGTACTTGCCGCACGACCTTGCCGTGTACGTCGGTGAGGCGGAAATGGCGGCCCTGGTATTTGTACGTGAGCTTAGTGTGATCCAGCCCGAGCGTATGCAGGATTGTCGCGTGCAAGTCGTGAACATCGACGGGATCGGCCACGATGTTGTAGCTGAAATCGTCGGTCTCGCCGTGCGTCATGCCGCGCTTCACGCCGCCGCCCGCCATCCAGATCGTGAAGCAGCGCGGGTGATGGTCGCGGCCGTAGTCGTCTTCGGTGAGCCGGCCTTGGCAGTAGACGGTACGCCCGAACTCGCCGCCCCACACCACGAGAGTGTCGTCGAGCAGACCTCGCTGTTTCAAGTCCACGATCAACGCCGCCGACGCTTGGTCCGTTTCCGCGCAGCGGCGCGGCATGCCCTTCGGCAATCCGCCGTGGTGATCCCAATCGCGGTGGAACAGTTGGATGAAGCGCACGCCACGCTCGGCCAGCCGCCGCGCGAGCAGGCAATTGGCGGCAAAGGTCCCGGGTTTGCGGGCGTCCTCGCCATAAAGCGCGAAAGTGGATGCGGGCTCCTTCGTCACATCCGTTAACTCGGGCACCGAGGCTTGCATGCGGAACGCCATCTCGTATTGCGCGATGCGGGCGGCGGTTTCGGGATCGCCGTTGCGTTCGAGTTCGAGTTGGTTCAGCTTGCCGAGCGTGTCGAGGTACGCGCGTCGATCCTCGCGCGCGACCTCTTCGGGATCGCGGAGGTACAGCACGGGATCGCCCACCGAACGGAATTTCACACCTTGGAATTTCGAGGGCAGAAATCCCGCGCCCCAGAGACGGTCGTAAAGCGGTTGGCCGGTGCCGCCCGAACCGGGCGAGATCAGCACGATGAAGCCGGGTAGATTCTCGTTCTCGCTGCCGAGTCCGTACGTGATCCAGGACCCGATCGACGGGCGGCCCGCGATCTGGAAACCAGTTTGGAAAAACGTCACGGCGGGGTCGTGATTGATCTGCTCCGTGTGCATCGACTTGATGAAGGTCAAGTCGTCGACGATTTTCGCCGTGTGCGGCAGCAACTCGCTTACCCACGCGCCCGTTTGTCCGTGCCGCGCGAAGGCGAACTTCGACGGGACCATCGGAAAGCTCGACTGAGACGCGGACATGGTGGTGAGGCGCTGGCCCTTGCGCACGGAGTCCGGCAGTTCTTGCTTGAAGCGCGAGGTTAACGCGGGCTTGTAATCGAAGGTTTCGAGTTGCGACGGCCCGCCGGATTGAAAGAGATAGATGACGCGCTTCGCCGTGGGCTTGTGGTTGGGCAACACCGCACCCGCGGCGCTCAACAGAAACCCGCGCCGACTCAACTCGATCATTGTTGGATCGCCTTTCGGCTCATGGCTTCGTCACCGCCTCGTCGAGATTCAGAATCAGGCTGGCGGTTTGTGCCGGACCTAGCTTCGCCCAGGCGTCTTCGAGAACCGCGCGCTCCTCCGCGCGAGGCGCGCGCGACAGCACAAGCTCGTAGCCGCGAGAAATTGGATCGGGACTCGCACTCATCCGTTCGGCGAGCTTACGCGCGGCTTCCACATACGCCTCGTCGTTCATCAGGTTCAACGCCTGTAGAGGCGTGTTGGTGCGAGTTTCGCGCACGACACAAGTTTCGCGCGTCGGCGAATCGAACGTAATCATCGACGGCGGCTGAATCGTCCGGCGCCAATAGGTGTAGACGCTGCGGCGATAGCGCCCCTCGCCCTCGTCGGCCTTGTAGCCCGACCCGCCCGCGAGTTCCTGCCACAAACCGGGCGGCTGCGGCGGCTTGACACTGGGGCCGCCGAATTTCTCGACCAACAGTCCCGATGCGGCCAGCGCCTGATCGCGAATCATTTCCGGTGCGAGCCGTGTTCGCGGACCGCGCGCGAGCAGGCGATTCTCGGGGTCGCGCTGCGCTAGCTCCGGCGTCATGCGCCCGGATTGTCGATACGTCTCGCTGGTGACAATCGTCTTGAGCAGCTTCTTGATGTCCCAGCCCGATTCCATAAACTCGACCGCCAGCCAATCGAGCAGTTCTTGGTGCAGCGGCCACTCGCCTTGACTGCCGAAGTCTTCGACCGTCTTCACGAGTCCAGTGCCAAACAGCATTTGCCAGACGCGATTCACCGTAACGCGCGCGGTGAGCGGATTGTCGCGCGATACCAGCCAGCGTGCGAGCGCGAGCCGATTTGGCGGCATGTCGGCGGGCATCGGCGGTAATGCGGCTAGCGTACCCGGTTGCACTTCCTCGCCCGGCGCGTCGTACGCTCCGCGCTTCAATAGGTAGCTCTTGCGGATGCCCGGCCGGTCGCGCATCACCATCACGGTGGGTACGGTCTTGAGGTACGCGTCTCGCTCACGGACCGCCGCACGCAGCGACTCCCGCGTGTCGCGAATCTCTTGCTTTGCCGCGACATCGATCCACGCCTCGCGCTTCCAGTTGTCGAGTTCGTCCTTCGAGATCGCGCGCTTCCAAACGGCCACGTCGCGAATCTCGCCCTTAAATCGCTTACCGCCGCCGGCGCCGATGCGGAACGGCTCCTTCGATTCGATGGGCCAGGAAAGCTCGTTAAAGAGCACCTTCAGTTCTTGCTCGACGCCATCGACATAAAGATGAACGCCGGAAGGCTTGCGTTTGCCGTCGTAGGTGGCCACTACACGATGCGATTCGCCCAAAGAAAACGGCTTGGCCGTTTCCACGCGCATGCCGAGATCGGTCCAACGGAACACGATGTGCAGGCGCAGCTTGCCATCGACGAGATAGAGTCCATGGCCCGTACCTTCCCAATAGTCTTCCGACTTGGAGAGGATCGCGCCACTCGGCTCGTCCGCTTTCACCGTCGCGGCGAACGTGAAGGGGTCCATGTAATTCAGCGCGACTTTGCTGAGGCCGGTATCGATGAAGCCCTTGCCGTCGAAGAGACCGCCCGCATGGCGGAATACAAAGTCGTCCATCGGCAGCCAACCGTCCGGCACGGCGAACTTCGCGGAGGCTTTCGCGATCTTGGGCGCGAGCCTGTCCCAATCGCGTTGTGCGGTAGCGGCCTTCGCGTCGAGCGCCGCGAGTTTCGCTTCTTGCTCCGGCGTCGGCGCGAGAACGTACGGTTCTTCGTTGCCGAAGTTGTAAACGAAGCCTTTCTCCGGCACCTGATTGAAGAACGCGAAGAGTTGGTAGAACTCGCGTTGCGAAATCGGATCGTACTTGTGATCGTGACAGCGCGCGCAACCGGCGGTAAGTCCCAGCCAAACCGTGGCCGTGGTCTCGGCGCGGTCGGCGACGTACTCGACGCGAAACTCCTCGTCGATGATGCCGCCCTCGGCGGTGGTGCGGTGGTTGCGATGGAACCCGGTGGCAATCTGTTGCGCGCGCGTCGCGTTGGGCAAGAGATCGCCCGCGAGTTGCTCGACGGTGAAGCGGTCGAACGGCATGTTGCGGTCGAACGCGTCGAGCACCCAATCGCGCCAACGCCACATGGAGCGCTCGCCGTCGGTCTGGTAGCCATTAGTATCGGCATAGCGCGCCGCTTCCAGCCAACGGACGGTCATTCGTTCGGCGTACCGTTTCGAGGAGAGCAGCCGGTCCACGAATTGTTCGTAGGATTCGCCATCGCGCGTGTCCGGCGGCAGTCCCGTCAGATCGAGCGCGACGCGGCGGCTAAGCGTTTCGGGCGAAGCCATCGGCGAGGGCGATAATCCTTCGCGCTTCAGACGCTCGCGGACGAAGTGATCGATGGGGTGAACGCCCGCGGGCACGGACGCCTTCTTCGGCGGAAGGAAGCTCCAGTGCGTCTCGTACTTCGCGCCCGCCGCCGCCCAAAGTTTCAGGACATCGATTTCCGCGGGCTTCAGCGGAGCGTGCCCCAAATACGCGGGCGGCATGCGCTTCACCGGATGTGTCGAGCTAACGCGCTCGATCGCCTTGGCGATGGCCGCCGGGCCGGGATCGCGGTCGAGCCGGAAGTCCGCCTTGCGATTCCCGGAATCGGGGCCGTGGCAAGCGTAGCAGCGGTCGGAGAGGATCGGGCGGACGTCCCGATTAAACTGCGGCGCCTCCGCCGCCAGCAGCGCGAGTGCCACCAGCGCCGTCATTCCACGGTCACCCGCGCCCGCAAATTCGCCACGCCCGCCGTGTAACGGTCGTCGGTGACGGTGAAGGCGATGGCGTCCTCCATCCAGTCGTGCCAAACGCCGTCGGGATCGTGCGAGGCGGCGGTGATCACGTACTCGTTGGCGCACAAGTCGCACCGGAAGGCGAACGTGACCACCCGAACGTCGTGCGCGCCGACGGGCCCGATCTTCATTCCTTCGAGTTCGGTGTTGGTGCCGTAAACCTCCGAACCCAGACGAGTGCGGATCATGATGCCGACCACCGGGTCGTCCACGTTGTCCTGAAACTCGACGGTGACGCGAATGCGCGCCTCTTCGCCGGATCGCCACGCCGCCGTCGGTTGCCCACGCTCGTCGAGCGTCGCGATGGAATCGAGCTTCGCCCGCCCATCGCCGCGCCGCATTGTGGGCGGAAGCGCGAGCTGTTTCGCTTGCATGTCCGCGCGCAGACGTTGCGCTTGCCAGGCGCGATACTCGTTCAAAACTTCGTTGGGATCGCCGCGCCGCAAGTCGCCCGCCCCGCGCACCCACCAAACCTCGTCGACGAATCGCGGATCGACGCCGCGAACGAACAGCGTTTCCCCCGCCTGCCGGCGCGAAAGCAAGTCGAGCAGCGGGGCTTGCGTAATCGACACGCGCGCGTCGCCGATGACGCTAATCAGGCAGCCATCGGGGACCGTCACGTTAAACTCGTCGATACGCGTGGGCATCGTCGTAACTCTATATTTAGCGCAGCAGGCGCTGCTTCCCACGTCCGAGACGCAGCGCGCCGTCATCGACATTCGCGGGGAGAAGCAAGTTCGCATCCGGAATGTCGTGATCGACGGACAGCGTGATCGCTACGCCCATCTGCATTGGCCCATTGCCGAAAACGGCGCGCCTTTCATCGATTACTACCCGCTCAATGGCATCGCCATCGACCGTTGCGAGGACGTCGTGATCGAAAATGTGGTGATCCGCAACGTGACGAATCTGGCGATCGTCGTCGCGCGGTCGTCGAACGTTCGCATCGAGCGCGTCACCATTGAGGATTCCGGCTCGCTCGACGCAAAGGGCAAGAACAATACCACCGGCGGCATCCTGCTCGAAGAAGGCACGTCGAACTTTGTCGTCGCGAACAATCGTCTGTCGCGCATTCGCGGCAACGCCATCTGGACGCACAGTTACACCGTGTCGCCGCGCAATCGCGACGGGCAAATCACAAATAACGAAATCGATACCGCCGGACGCGACGCGATCCAGGTCGGTCATGCGGTGAACGTGATGGTGGATGCGAATGTCGCGCGCAACGTCGGTTATCCGGTCGAGATCGCCGAGGGCGAGCCGGTGGGTATCGACACGGCGGGCAATGTCGAAAACACGCATTACCGGTCGAACCGGTTGTTCGAGATCAACGGAAAATGTTTCGACTTGGACGGCTTCCACGACGGTTCCCTGATCTGCAACCTGTGCATCAACGCGCGGCCGGTCGGGGAGTATCCGCTGGGCAACTTCGGCATCGTGTTTAACGATTCGCACCCGGAATCGGTCAGCCGCAATATCGCGGTGCGCGGCAACGTGCTCGACGGGATGAAGTACGGCGCGATGTTCGTCATCGGGGCGGGGCACACGATCGAGGACAACGCGTTTCTCAACTTGAATCGGGCGCGGTCGAAAGACGGACTGCTCGGATCGTCGATCCATTTCGCGAACGGCGTGCTTCGGCCGAATCCGCCGAAGGGCGTTGTCGTGCGCGGCAATACGATGACGGGAACGCGATGCGTGGCCCCGTATCCGGGCGTCAAGCTGGAGAAGAACGAATGTCGATAATGCGCGACCAGTGGAACGAAAGGGCGCGGGAGGACGCGCATTACTACGTCGCCTTCGGCCGCCGCGATCAATCGAAGGAAGAGTTCTTCGCCACCGCCGCCGACGTGCTGCGCGACTTGCGCCGCGAATTGAAACGCTTGCCGCCCGCCGATCCTCGTGCGCTAAGGTTTCTCGAAATCGGCTGCGGGCCGGGACGATTGATGAAGCCGCTCGCGAGCGAGTGCGGCGAAATCCATGGCATCGATGTCTCCGACGAGATGATCGTGCGGGCGAAGGAGAATCTCGCGGGCATCGCGCACGCTCATGCGCACGTCGGAACGGGGGCGACGCTCGACCAATTCGCGAGCGAGAGCTTCGATTTCGTCTATTCCTACGCCGTGTTCCAGCACATGCCGGAGCGCGAGGCCGTCCTGTCGTACCTGCGCGAAACGTTGCGAGTATTGAAACCCGGTGCGATCGCGCGCCTGCAAATCAACGGGCTACCGCCGACCGCAAAGGCGTTCACCACATGGGAAGGCGTCCGGTTCGAAGCGCTCGAAATTCGGGAATTCGCCCGGCAACACAACGTGCAGTTGCTCGCTCTGGAAGGCGCGGGCACACAGTACATGTGGACGACGATTCGCAAACGCGAAGCCGGATCGCCGTTGCAACGGGTTCGGGTCAGGCGCGTAACCAACGCGTATTCGTCGGAGCCGGTCGCGCCAACAAGCGGGCGTTTTTCGTCGATCGCCATTTGGGTCGACGGCTTGGGCGAATCGGTCGATCTCAACACCTTGCCGGTCCGGGTGAACGGGCGGGAAGCGACGCCGCTCTATTTGGGACGTCCCGAGTACGACGGCCTGCGTCAATTGAACGTGCAATTGCCGCCAGCGCTCGAAACGGGCGTTGCGACGGTCGAGGTCGCCAATGGCTCGGGCAAAGTGCGGATCGTGCCAAAGCCGCCCGCCATTCCTCGCTGGATCGCCGCGACGGACGGGGTGGACTTGCTATCGAGCGTGGTGCGCTCCGGCTCGGCCAAACTGGTGGTAGAGGAGCTCGAAGGCGTGTTCGACGTGTTGGTGGACGGCGCGCGGACCGAAACCGAGACGATGACCGTCGATCCTATACCCCCGCGCGTCGAGATTAACGTCCCGATCGCGGGAGGCGGGCGGAGGACAATCGAGATAATCGGGCAAGGCCGTGTCCGGCTTCGCAGGGAAATGGAGACCGCATGAAGAAGTGGAACACCAAAACTCTCAAATTTCACAAGGACGCGACATGGACGGCTGCGCCCGGCAACAAGATTCTGGTGCTCGACCGGGGTAAGGCGCGGTTCGAGTTTCCGGAAGACTGGGTGGTGATTCCGAAAGACAGTTCGGTGGCGGTGCACGACAAGCAGCCGCCCGCCGATAGCTGTAATTTTGAGATTTCGACGTTCCCCTTTATCGACCCCGATGCGCCGGTGCCGATCCAGCAGATGGTGGACGAAGTCACCAAACCGGACGCCGATACGAACCCGCGCAAGATCGTGCCGGCGCGAATCGAGTTCCGCGGCGCGAACGAATTCGCCTGGAGCCAATACGTCTACGACCACCCGGACGAACCCACGCGGCCGATCCAGGTGCGGACCGTAATCGCCCGCTCGATGGGCGTCTACGCGCTGATCACCTGGAACGCCTACGAGGATCGCGTGAACGGCTTCGAACCGGTGTGGAAGCACTTATTGGATTCGTTAGTGCTGAACGACTACATCGCCGACCCAACCCGCGGACCGCGGGTGCAGTAGCGGCCACTTGGCGTATACTCATTAGCCAGGAGGCCATATGCAAACCGGAGCGATCGCCGAGGCGTTGGGCGGCCGGAAGGTATTGGGGCGAGCCATCCGCAACGACGGCGATCTGACCCACTTGGTGCGCAAGGGCATTCCGGCGGGCGCGATCCCGGCTTTGGCCGTCCGCCTGAATGTCGCGCACGCGGACCTATTGCGCGCGCTCGGCATTCCGCAGCGGACGTTATCCCGGCGCTTGAGCCAAGCCGCCTCGCTCACGCCCGCCGAGTCGGACCGCACCGTGCGAACCGCAAGGGTGTACGCCCACGCCGTCGAAACGATCGGAGATCGCGTGAAGGCCGTGGCTTGGCTGGGCACTCCGAATCGCGCGCTTGGCGGAGAAACTCCGCTCGAACGTCTCGATACCGACCTTGGAGTCAGGCAGGTCGAGGACGTTTTGGGCCGCATCGCCTATGGCGTCTACAGTTGACGCGATTTTGGAGAATTTGCCGGGAACGGTACGCCGCCGAGGCCGCCACGGGCGAAGGCGCTCGGCTGTACGGAGGAAGGTGGAACAGCCGCGGAGTTCGTGTGGTTTACGCCTCGACCACGCTAGCGCTGGCGGCGGTCGAGACGTTCGTTAACTTGGAGCCGACTCTACGCCCTCCCGACCTCGTTTCTATGGAAGGCACGATCCCCGATTCGGTAAAGATCGAGCGGTTGGAGTTGCAAGAACTTCCATCCGGCTGGGACGAAAGCCGCGACGAGTCTCTTCGGCGTTTCGGCGACGCCTGGATCAAGTCGGGCCGAACGGTGGCGCTGTTCGTCCCCTCGGCGGCGATTCGCGGCGAGTGGAACGTATTGCTCAATCCGGCGCACACCGATTTCGCTAGGATCGAATTCTCCCGTCCCCAACCGTTCCGATTCGACCGGCGAATGTTCTCGCGGTCGATCTGACGCTAGGTAACGCCGCAACCGATCTGCAACATGTTGTACAGGATATAGATAAAATCCTTGACGGACCCCTATATCTTGGGTCATCATTGCAACCGTGCCCAAGACCGTGGAGTTCGGTCGAACGGCGCAACGATCTCCCCCGAAAAAGCAGAGGATTTACCCATGGGACAGCTTGGAGTCGCTTTTAGCGCCAAAATCACGGATTCACGTCGTTCCCGGCCTCGGAACGATCGCACGGGAGTGTCTTTTCCCCGCTACTTCACCTCCAAATTGGAGGCGGGCCGGACGCCCTACGACGAACTGCGCTGGGAGATGCGCACCGCCTCGATCGGCAACGAGAAAGGCGCGGTGATTTTCGAGCAGCGCGACGTCGAGGTTCCGCAGGATTGGTCGCAAACGGCCACCAACATTGTCGTTTCCAAGTACTTCCACGGCAAGATGGGGACGCCCGAGCGCGAGACCAGCGTTCGGCAGTTAATCCATCGCGTGGTGGATACGATCGCCCAGTGGGGCTCGGACGGCAACTACTTCCGCACCGCCGCCGACGCGGCGAACTTTCGGGACGAACTGGCGCACCTGATGCTCCACCAGAAGGCGTGTTTCAACTCGCCGGTCTGGTTCAATGTCGGCGTCAAGAGCGAGAAGCGCGGCTACGGGTGGTACTACGACGAGCCCACGGATTCCATTCACAAACTCGATCCGCAAGACCCGCGCCCGCAATGCTCGGCGTGCTTCATCAATTCGGCGGGCGATTCGCTGGAATCGATTCTCGATCTCGCGAAGACCGAGGGCATGTTGTTCAAGTGGGGCTCGGGCACGGGTTCGAACCTCTCGCACTTGCGCGAAGAGAACGCCATCCTCTCGGGCGGCGGACGGGCGTCCGGACCGCTGAGCTTCATGAAGGGTTTCGACGCCTTCGCGGGCGTCATCAAGTCCGGCGGCAAGACGCGCCGCGCGGCCAAGATGGTGATCTTAAACGCCGACCATCCGGACATCGAAGCGTTTATCTGGTGCAAGGCGAAGGAAGAGAAGAAGGCGCACACCTTGATCGACGCGGGTTACGACCCGGCGCTCGACGGCGAGGCGTACGGATCGATCTTTTTCCAGAACGCGAATAACTCGGTGCGCGTCACCGACGAGTTTATGCAGGCCGTCGAAAAGGACGGCGAATGGTGGACCGTCTCGCGTGTCACCGGCCAAAAGGTGAGCCGGCACTCGGCGAAGGATTTGCTCCGCCAGATCGCCGACGCCACTTGGCAGTGCGGCGATCCCGGCATGCAGTTCGACACGACGATCAACCGCTGGCATACCTCGAAGGCGACGGCGCGGATCAACGCCTCGAATCCATGCAGCGAGTACATGTTCCTCGACGATTCCGCCTGCAACCTGTCGAGCCTGAACTTGATGAAGTTCTTGAACCCCTCGGGCGAATTCGACGTCGAGGCGTTCCGGCACGCGGTGGACACGATGACGCTGGCGCAAGAGATCATCGTCGACGCGGCCAGCTATCCCACCGAAAAGATCGCGCGCAATTCGCACGATTTCCGTCCCCTGGGTCTGGGTTACGCGAACCTTGGCGCGCTGCTAATGGCGATGGGCCGCGCCTACGATTCGGACGAAGGTCGCGATCTGGCCGCGGCGATCACTTCGGTGATGTGCGGGCAGGCTTACTTGACGAGCGCGCGCGTCGCGGAAGCGGTCGGTCCTTGCCCCGGCTACGAACCGAACGAGGAGAGCTTCCTCGACGTGATCCGCATGCATCGCGACGCGGCCAAGCAAATCCGGCCCAACCATGTGCCGGACGCGCTATTCGCCGCCGCGCGCGAGTGCTGGGTGGAAGCGTACGAACTCGGCCGCGACACCGGCTACCGCAACGCGCAAGTGACGGTGATCGCGCCCACGGGCACCATCGGCTTCATGATGGATTGCGATACCACCGGCATCGAGCCGGACTTGTCGCTCGTCAAGTACAAGCGCCTAGTGGGCGGCGGATCGATCAAGATCGTCAATAACACTGTGCCGCAAGCGCTAATTAAGTTGGGCTACCGGCCGGAGCAGGCGGAGAAGATCGTCGCGCACATCGATTCGACCGGCACCATCGAAGGCGCGCCCGGAATCAAGGATGAGCACCTCGCCATCTTCGATTGCAGTTTCAAGCCGCAGAACGGCACGCGCTTTATCCACCACATGGGCCACGTGAAAATGATGGCCGCCACGCAGCCGTTTATCTCGGGCGCGATCTCGAAGACGATCAACATGCCCGAGCATTCGACGGTCGAGGACATCATGGAAGCTTACTCCGAAAGCTGGCGGTTGGGCTTGAAGGCGGTGGCCATCTATCGCGACAACTCGAAGCGCTCGCAACCGCTAAGCACCGGTACCGCGAAAGGCGCGAAGGCGGCAAGCGGCGCGGCGGTGGAGAAAGTCGTCGAGAAAATCGTCTACCGGCCCACCCGGCGGCGCTTGCCCGAAGAGCGCAACTCGATCACGCACAAGTTCTCGATCGCCGGGCACGAAGGCTACATCACGGTGGGCATGTACGAGGACGGGCAGCCGGGCGAACTCTTCATCCGCATGTCGAAGGAAGGCTCGACCATCGCGGGGTTGATGGACGGCTTCGCCACCTCCGTTAGCTTCGGCCTGCAATACGGCGTTCCGCTCAAGTTCTACTGCGACAAGTTCACGCACGTGCGCTTCGAGCCGTCGGGCTGGACGGGCAACGAGAAGATTCCGTACGCGAAGTCGATTCTCGATTACATCTTCCGTTGGCTGGGCAACAAGTTCCTGGGCGAAGAAGCGGTGCCGCCGGTGGAAGCCGGAGCGGTGCCGCGCTTGACGCCGACGGAGGAGGAGTTGCAGCAGTCGCTGAAGTTCGACCTGAACTCCGCCGACGCTCCGACCTGCGCGGAATGCGGCGGAATCATGACGCGCAACGGCTCCTGCTACAAATGCGGGAACTGCGGCTCGACCAGCGGGTGCTCTTAATCCGCGCTTAGAAAAACAGCTTCAGCACTAACTGAATCTGCCGGTTCGTCGAAAACCGCGTCGAACTGATCGTCCCCGCTTGCGGAGTACCGATTGAGTTATTGGGCGGATTGAATTGCGGCGTATTGAAGCCGTTGAAGAAATCCGCCCGGTATTGCACATTGAAGCGCTCGCCGAACTTGAAATCCTTGATCGCTGAGATGTCGAAGGTCTTCACGCCGGGACCGCGGAGGATGTTGCGTCCCGAGTTGCCCCAGGTGAAGGCCGCCGGAGCGGCGAAGGCCGAGACGTCGAAGTAGCGCGCTAACGTACGTTCCTCTAGCGAACCGTCTGCGATGCGGTTGGGCCGCTGGGCCGTACCCGTGTTTGCAGTCGAGGCGTTCATCGAAACGTCGAACGGATTCCCAGACGAGAGAGTTACGATCCCGCTTAATTGCCAACCGCCCAGCCAGCGGTTGCGGCGGAAGAATGGAAGCTCGTAACCGTAGCTAGCCACGAACCGGTGCGGAACGTCGGTATCGGACAAGCCCTTCTCCGCCGCGCGATTCAAGGCGTTTTGCGCGATGCCGAAGCGACCCACGCCAGGTGTACCGTTCGAAAGATCCGATTCGCCGTCGCTCAGCGCTTTGGCCCAAGTGTAGGAAATGAGCATGTGCAGGCCATTCGACATCCGGCGCTGCAACTTGAATTGTCCCGAGTGATACGTCGAGTTGCCGATTGAATCGCCGACATTGGTGGTGACGTTCGGCGCTTTCGAAAACAAAGGCCGCCGCTGGGCGATGGGCGTCGAGCCGGGGACCGCCTGATTCGGGTCGGTCAATACCAGCAGGTTCGAGCCCTTCGCTCCAACGTAGGCGGCGTCGACCAACCAGTTGCCGCCCAACTCGCGCTGCACGCTAAAGTCCCATTGCTGGGCCGAAGCCGGAACTCCGTGCGGCACGATGAAGCGGTAGAGCCCCGTCGGGTTCGAAAGGTCGAGCGGACCGGCCGGTGGCACGCCGTCGCGAAAACGCGCTTGCGGCAACCCAGTCGTCGAGTACACCAGGTTCTGTGTGGACGAATTCGGCGGGTTCTGGATGGGGTTGCTGCCGTTGCCGCCGAATTCTTCGATGTAGGAGATGGCGTATCCGGCTCGAAGGACGGTGCGTGTCGAATCGGGCAATCGGTAAGCGAAGCCCACGCGCGGCCCGAGATTCAAATTGTTCGATTGCCGCAAGCCGCGCCCGAACGGGCTATCCTTCGCCAAAACGACACGGCCGGTGTTGATGTCGAGCATGCTCATCCGGTTGCCCACCTCGTACCAAGGCGTGTAAAGGTCGTAGCGAAGTCCGAGCGCGAACGTCAGCCGGTCTGTCGCTTTCCAGTCGTCTTGCAAGTAAGCGCCGAATTCGTTGTTGCGCCGGCCTACTCCACCGTCGCTTCGCCCGCGCTGGATGGTATCGGGCAATCCGAGCACGAAGCTCGCGATCGACTGTCCACCGCCCGCGCCCGTTTGCGAGGTCCAGTTCGGCGAGAAGTTGAACGATCCCGGCGGCTGCGCGGATACGAAGAAATTGTTGCGGCGAAGCCGCCGAAAGTCGACGCCGCTCTTCACCGTGTGGCGGCCACGCGTATAGGTGACGTTGAACACGTACTGGAACGTCGTTTGCGCCGAGAAGTTCGGAACGCCCGTCGTTGGGCCGAATGCGGTCAAGCCTGGTATGGTCACCGTGGTGGCGGAACGCACGCCGGGTCCGCCCGCCACTCCTGGAACTTGCAGCGCCGCCGCTGCAGGATTGTCCGCGCCTAACGGCAGGCCCGCGAAATCGAACCGGCTAAACCCCAAGCGCCCCTCGAACACAAGGTTGGGCTTCGCGAGCCAGGTGGTATTCCAGGCCGCGTTCTGCGCGATCAAGTCGATGGAATTTCCGCGTCCGCCGCCGCCGAATGGATTCCCCGCTGTTGTCAGATCGTTCGGGAAATACTGATTGGAATGGTCGCGAGTAGCGCCCGAACATGGTGCCTCGTGAGCCCAAGCTATAGTCCAGGCGCAAATCGCCTTGATCGCTCTGACGCTGCCACTTGGGATTGTTGATAAAGTTCAGCGCGATCGCGCCGGGGTTGGTGTTGGGCGCAGGCATGAACTCGAAAAATCGCTGCGAGAGCGGGTCGAAGCGGGCGGAGGGAATCTGGCGGCCGGGAAAAGGATCGCGCGTGATACCCGCTCCGGAAGGGTTCGCGCGCGTAGTGGCGGGGTCGAAGATCGCCGGAAAGCGCGTGTTAGTAAAGTCGCCGACGCGCGATTCGAGCGTCGGGACCGACGACAGGAATGTCAGTTCGCGCCGCATCCGGGTCCCTTGGTAGTCGGCGAAGAAGAAGAGCTTGTCGCGCCGTATCGGTCCGCCGAAAGTCCCACCAAACTGATTCTGGCGAAACGAAGGCTTTGGGCGGCCGGCCGAGTTGTTAAAGAAATCGTTCGCGTCCAAGCGGTCGTTGCGAAAGAACTCGAACAGATTGCCGTGAAACTGATTGGTCCCCGAACGAGTTTGCACATTAACCACGCCGCCCGCCGCGCGCCCGAACTCCGAGGAAAAGCTTCCGGTGCTGACTTTGAATTCCTGAATGGCGTCGACTACCGGCAGGATCACGACGCCGCCGAAATTCCAAGCGCTTTCGTTGTTGTCTACGCCGTCCAAAACATAGTTGTTGTAAAGCGTGCGCATTCCGTTGGCGGTGAAATTGGTCGGTCCGCGAAACTGGTTAATCACAAGGTTGTTTTGCGTGTCTCCCGTTGCTCCGGTGGTTGTCCCGGTAGTGAGTTGGATGAGTTGCGTGAAGTTGCGTCCGTTCAGAGGAAGCTGCTCCACTTGGGCGCGCTCCACCACCTGACTGATCTCGCCGTTGACGGCGTTTACAAGTGGTGCCTCGGCGGTGACGTTGACGCGATCCGAAACTTGCCCCACCCGCAACACGACTTCGATTCGCACTTGCTGATCCACTTGCAGAGTGATGCCTTGCTGGGAGAACGCTTCAAAACCGCTTTTCTCGGCCGTCACCCGATACTGGCCAAGCGGCATCGAAGCGAACAACGCTTCGCCCGTCGCGCCGGTGTCGAGTGTCCGGGTATAGTTCGTACCTTGATTCACCACGGTGACTCGCGCGTCGGCGACGCTCGATCCGGATGCGTCGCGGATCATCGCGTAGATCGTGGCGGACACGGCTTGTGCGGCCAGGTTCGCTGGCGCGGCTGCCAACAAAAGAACGATGGGTAGAACGTGTCGCATCGGCGGCTCCAATGGGGAGATTTTTGTGCCGCCGATTGTATCGAAAGCCGCGCTAGCCCGCGAGAGTCTTCAAATCGACTGCGATTTCGGGGTGGCCGGTCTTAAGAACGCCATCCCGAATTTCTTTTGGCGCGCCGCTCGAAGCATCCCAGCCGCGCAGCGTCACCGGATCGACGATCCAGATATGTGGGACGCCGAACTCGACGTAATCGTCGATTCGATCTTGGATGCTCGCCAAACTGTCGCGCTCCGATAGGATCTCCACGACGAGAAAAGGCGGCTCGGTGATCCAATCGCCCACCGGCTCGGCGATTGTCACGACGATGTCCGGTATCCGGAACCGGCGCGGCTTTACCTGCACGCGCAACTCAACCGCAACGAAGATTCCGAGCTTGCGCTCTAGCGCTTCGAGGCCAGTCGCAAGTTTGGTTTGCAACCGGCCGTGTTTCCATTCCCCCACGTTTCTCTCCCGCACTTCGCCGTCGACGTAGTCGCAATCCGGGCGATAGGTGGTTGCCAGGTACTCTTCGAGCGGAACCAAAACGGCGGTCGCCATAACTCGATTATGCCGGGTACACCCACGGCGCGCGGTACGGACGGCGCAGCAGAGCGTTGGCCGCCGGATCGCCCGGACACTGCGTGCCATCCCACTTGACGCTGCGCCCGGCGCGCCAACTCACCATGCCGAGTAGCGCCGTCACGGTCGCGCGATGTCCGATCTCGATATCGCGCACCGGGCGGCGCTTGCGGCGGATGGCGTCGAGAAAGTCCGCCCACAGTTCCTTGATGTTCTGCCCGTCGGGATCGTTCAGTTGCGGCTCGGCGTGGACGATCTGACCGCCCTTCTTCGCCGGATAGAACGTCCAGCCGTCGCGCCAGCCCATGTGGAACGTGCCTTCCGTTCCGTAGAAGTACGCGCCGATTAGATGACGCTCCGCTTCGTTTCCCGCGTAATGGCGCTGCTCCCAGGTGGCGGTGAACGTCTCGAACTCGTAGTTGACGATCTGCGTATCGGGCGCGTCGGTCGAGTCCTGCCGCACATGCCGCGCGGCAAACGAATGGACGGACTTGGGATGCGTCTCCTCGGTCCACCATAGCAATTGGTCGGCCCAATGTACGCCCCAATCGCCGAGCGTACCGTTCGCAAAATCGAGAAACTGCCGGAAGCCGCGCGGATGAATCGCCTTATTGAACGCGCGCTTCGGCGCGGGGCCGAGCCACAGATCCCAATCCATACCGGGCGGCGGATCGCTATCGGGCGACTTCGCGCCGGGTCCGCCCGCCGCGTGCGCGAACATCCTCACCATGCCGATCCTGCCCACCTTGCCGGACTTCAGAAATTCCATCCCACTGATCGGATGCGGCGACACACGCCTGTGCAAACCCACCTGAATCAGACGATCCGCTTCGCGCGCGGCTTTCACCATCGCCTTGCCTTCGTCGATCGTGTGCGCGATCGGTTTTTCGACGTATACGTGCGCGCCCGCTTTCACAGCATCAATCGTGGGCAAGGCGTGCCAGTGGTCGGGCGTGGCGACGATCGCGATATCGGGGCGCTCCTTGCGCAGCATCTCGCGATAGTCCTTGTAACGGCGCGGTTGGTCCGCGGTGAGTTTCGCGAGTTCGCCCGCCGCCTTGTCCATCTGATTCGGATCGGGGTCGGCGAACGCTACGGCGGAACAATCGCCCGACGCTACCGCCTCGCGCAAGATGTTCATGCCCCACCAACCGGAACCGATCAGCGCGGTCTTGTACTTGCGTCCTTCCGCGGCGAGGAGCGGCGCGGCGGAAAGCCCCGTCTGGAATAACGCTCTTCGGGTGACGTTTGCTCGTTGCATTTGCTTGATAGTATCTCCGTCGATGCTCCGTTTTGTCGCGTTTCTCGCCGCCCTTCCGCTGCCGGTACTTCCGCTCGTCGGTCAATCGATCCACGTCAAGACCCCCATGCCCCCGCCCGCCTGGGCGTTACTCGAACAGGAACTGCTGCGCCGCAATTCGCAAGCGGTGGAGCGCTTCGCCGCCAAGTACGTCGACGAAAAAGGCTACCTGTTGCACACGCCTCGCTGGGGGACGCTCGACGGTCCGGACGACGCGATCGAGACCTTCTGGAATTGGACGCTGCTGCACGCGTTGGGCGGTTCGGACCGCGTGCTCGACTTATTCCTTAAAGCCCAGGAGGGACACTGGAAACAGTACAACGAGCTTCGGACGACGCTCACCGATCTCGCGAAGAACGGCGCGTATCGCAAGGAGTTCATCACGCAATCCGATTGGTTCCACACGGGCGAAGGGATGCGGGCGTTTCTACTGCAAGGGCTATCGACGCCGAACGATCCGCTCTACCGGCAGCGCTCGCTACGCTTCGCCGCGATGTACAACGGCGAAGATCCGGAAGCTCCGAACTACGATCCCGAAAAGAAGGTGATTCGCAGTATGTGGACCGGCAGCTTAGGCCCGATGCTGCGGCAGGCGACCACTTACGATTGGGTTGGCGATCCCGTGCCGGGAACGTTCCACTTACTCCACAATCCGGCGCGCAAAGGCAAGCTGCTCGACCTGCAAGCGCACTACCAAAAAATGCTCTCCCACTGCGACGAGTACTTGGATTCTGTGGGCGACAATTCGCTAAACTTAGCCTCAACCATCCTCCAGTTGAACGCGTTCGCGCTCACGGGCGACGAGAAGTACCGCAAGACCGCCGTCGAGTATCTCACCGCATGGAAACAGCGCGCCGCCGATACCGGAGGAATGATCCCGAGTAACGTCGGCCGCGACGGGAAGCTCGGCGGCGAGCATAACGGCCAATGGTGGAAGGGCACTTACGGCTGGAACTTCACGATCTTCGATGGCGAACTTGGCGCGATCGCGCATCGCAATTACTTCCACGACGGATCGTGGCCGGGCTTCGGCAACGGACTGTTGCTGTCCGGCGACCAGTCCTTTAACGACGTGCTGCGCAAGCAACTCGAGAAGATTTACGAGCAAAAGAAAGTCGAAAACGGCAAGACGTTGTTGCCGAGCATGTACGGCGACCCGAAAGGCTACAAGCACAAAGGCGCGCCCAGTTGGTATCAGTACACACAAGATCTCCACCACGATCTGTGGGCCGAGATTTATCTGCGCTCCATGGACCCGCGAGACAAACAGTTTGTTCCGGTGGCTACGCAATTCGAGGCGAAGGAGCCGCCGCGCGAAGGCTACAGCGAGCAAGATCGTACCGCGCCGTGGATGGGTTATCTCGACGGCAAACTGCCGGACTATCCGGAGAAGACGCTGACCGCCGATCTGATGCGCGTGCGCCTCAAGGTGCAGATGATCGACGAGGACGAGACCACGGCGGACTCGCGGTTAGCCGACTACTTACTCGATCTCAATCCCGCCACCACCAATGCTCTCACCAATCTCACTATAGGCGGTTACTTCGCGCGCGGGCGGATTTGGGTTCTTCATAGCCGCTTCCGTTTGTTCGATCCAATCAAGCGCCGGGCCGGCCTACCGGAAGGCGTTGGCTCGTTGGTCGAAAAACTTGGCGCGGATTCCGCCACTATGACGCTCGTAAATACCAATCCGCTCGAAGCGCGCGAAGTCGTAGTGCAAGCGGGCGGCTACGGCGAGCACCAGTTCGAAAGCGTCACCGTGAACGGCAAATCGTCTCCCGTGAATTCGGCGGTGCTGACCGTGCGGCTCGCTCCCGGCGCGGGTGCGAAGCTCGAATTCAAGATGAAGCGCTATGCGAATGCACCCACGTTCGCGCATCCCTGGGATCGAAGCTGGTATGGAGCGAAGCAATGAGAATCAGCCGCAGGAAGATGATGAAGCTGTTCGCGGGCGCGACGGCGTTTCCCGTGTTGAACGCGCAAACCGCCCCGCTCAAGGGCAAGCTGAAGATCACGGCGATTGATGCGATGGCATTGCGCAACATCGCGAACAACTGCCTGATCCGCGTTCAGACCGACCAAGGCGTTACCGGCTACGGCGAAGCTGGCTCCAGTGGACCGATGGCGCGGGCGCGCATCGAAACGATGAAGGGCATGCTGATCGGCCAGGACCCGCTCGCGATCGAAAAGCACTTCCATAACATGTCGTCGCTCATGCACACCTACATGGCGCACATCCCGACCATTTCCGGGATCGACATGGCGCTGTGGGATATCGCGGGGAAGGTGACGGGGCAGCCCGTGGTGACGCTGCTCGGCGGGCCGTTTCGCGAAGGCATCGAGATGTACTCGCACGGTCCCGGGCAAACGATGCTCGACAAGTCGAAAGCCAACGAGTGGGGCGCGATGGTGAAGTCGATGCCCGAAGGCTTCAAGGCGTTCAAGATCGGCATCGATCCGATGATCGGGCAACCGTCGGCGAAGTACGCTCCGACGCTTACCGCGGAGCAGATTCGCAACGTCGAGCGCGGGTATTTGAACGCGCGGCAAGCGGTGGGCGACGCGATCGATATCGCTGTGCACTGCCACAACGAACTCGATACACCGAGCGCGATCCACATGTGCCGCGTGGTGGAGCCGGCGAATCCGTTGTTTGTCGAGGACCCGCTGAATGTGACTTTCCACGAAGGTTGGGTGAACCTGAAGCGCACTACGCGCCTAACTATGATGACCGGCGAAAAGCTGGAACTCGTGCGCGGATTCAAGCCGTTTCTCGACACGCAAGCCGTCGATATCATTCATCCCGACCTCGCCTTCGCGGGCGGATTTACGGGGACCAAGAAGATCGCCGACTACGCCGCGCTGACTCGGACGCCCGTGGCGCTGCACAACGTCGGCTCGCTGGTACTGACGTTCGCGTGCGCGCACTTCGGAGCGGCAATCCAGAATTTCTTCCGTTCGGAAAGTGCGCTCGGGCGGCCCACGCGGCACGTCGAGAACATGGCGGCCTCGAATCCGCCGGAAGTGAAAGCGAGTAAGCTGACCGTGCCGATGGTTCCGGGTCTCGGCATCGATTTCAATAACGACTATCTGAAAAAGAACCTCGCGCCCGGCGAAGCTTGGTGGGGATGACGCTTGGGCTAGGCTTTCGACGCCAAATAGCTTCGCCAGCCGCCGTGGGAAGTAATTTCCGTGGCGCTCGTGAGTCCAGCCGGTTCGCAAATAAATCCCTTGGCCGTCGTGCCATCGGCGAGAACGACGGTCCCAATGCCTAGCGGCGGCGGAATCAAAGCGACGAAGCTCCCAAACTCGGAGGCGGGCATCGACCAGACTTCCACCTCGATTCCGGGACCTTCAAACCCCGACTCGCGCACCAATCCCGGCTTCGGCGGAGCGGTGTTGGCGAGCGCAAACAGCCGATAGTCGCGCGACGTCCGCGTGGTCTTGACGAGTCGCGCGCCGCGATCCGTCAGCTGGCGATTGAGCGGTTGACCGGTAAGATGCGCGCCCACGACGGCCACCTCGACCGTTTCGAGCCGCTCGGCGAGTTCCAGTAACTGCGCGTCGTTTCCTCTTGGCGCGACCAACGACACACCGAAGGGCAGTCCATCCGGCCTCACACCCGCTGGGATGGCCAGCGCGCATAGATCGAGCAAGTTCACAAAGTTGGTGTAGTAACCCAGGTTCGTATTCAGCTCGACGGGAGTCGCCTCCACTTCGGCGATCTTGTAAATCCACCCTGCGGTCGGCAAGAGTAGTACGTCGATCCCCATCCAAGTGTCGCGAGTCTCCCGGCGGATTTCGTCGAGCCGGTAACACGCGTTGAAAGCGTCGACGGCCGAGTACTTCGTCGCCCCTCCGATAATCCGCTTGACCACCGGATGCATATGGTCGAGCCACTGGCCGACGGCGGCGTAACGCTCGGCCACCCACGGGCCGGAGTACAAGAGTTCGGCGGCTTGGCGGAACGGTTCGTAATTGAGGTTGTGCGGCTTTCCGCCCACCGCCTCCAGCCGGGCGATCGCCGCGCGGTACAGCGGCTCGTTAACGGGATCGCCGGTGAAATCCACGTACCCAAAGCGGAAGTCGCGCCGGAATGACATGCGCGAAAAAAGGTCGAAGTTCTCATGCACCCGGCGCAGCAGATAAACCGTGCGCGCGAATACCGATACGCAATCGAGCGTCTTGCACGCGGGAACGACGCCGTCCGTCGAAAGCTTTCCGAAGCTCGGCTTCCATCCGTAAATCCCGTTGAACGCGGCGGGAACTCGGCCCGATCCCGCCGTATCCGTTCCCAGCGCGAAATCCACTTGCCCGCTCGCGACCGCCACCGCCGAACCGGAACTCGAACCGCCCGAAATGTACTCCGGATTAAACACCGACGAACACGCTCCGTAAGGCGTGCGAGTGCCGACCAGCCCGGTCGCGAACTGATCCATATTTGTCTTACCCACGGCGACCGCGCCCGCGTCGAGCAACCGTTCCACTACCTTCGCGTGCTTTTCCGGCGTGTACGCCGATTCGGGGCAAGCGCACGTCGTCGGCACGCCCGCGTAGTCGATGTTGTCCTTGATCGCGAACGTCAGGCCATGCAGCGGACCGTCTTTCGCGAGCTGCGGGTCGATTTCCGAAATCCAAACCGGGTTCGTTCTTTTCATCGGATCACCGCCAGAATTTGCCCGGGCTGCACCAACGCGCCGGGCGCGCAACGTAGTTCGAGTATTTCGCCGGAAGCGGGTGCAGTAACGGCCACCTCCATTTTCATCGCCTCAAGGACCACTACGCGACCTCCCGCTGCGACGCGTTGTCCGGGCTCCACTGGAATCTGCCAAACGCTCGCTGCGATGGGTGATCGCACGGCCGTCGCGCCCTCCGGCAAGTCGCCATCCGGGGGCGGGGGAGCGTCGTCTAGCTCGGGCGGAATGTACTCTCCCCATCGCTCGCGCTCGGCTTGAAAAGCCTCTTCGCGAGTCTTGCGGAACGCGTCGGCCTCCGGTGCGATCCTCGCGAGAAACGCCTCATGCTCCGGCAGCGAAAACACGCCGTCTTCGATGCGCGGAGTAAAGCCCGGGTCCGTGCGAAGGTCGAGCAACTCGGAAGCCGAGACCGGGTAGAAATGCAGCCGGTCGAAGAAATCGAGCAGCCACGGCCGAGGCTTTCGATGCGTCCGCCACATCTGCGTCGTGCGGCCAACGAACTGATAGCCGCCCGGACCTTCCATGCCGTAGACGCATAAGTAGGCGCCACCGATGCCAACGGCATTTTCAGGAGTCCAAGTTCGCGCCGGGTTGTACTTCGTCGTAACCAACCGATGCCGAGGATCGACCGGCGTAGCGACCGGCGCGCCGAGATACACGTCGCCCAGCGCGAGCGTTAACCAACTCGCTTCGAAGACGATGCGGTACACATCCTCGACCGACGCGAGACCGTTGATGCGCCGGATAAATTCGATGTTCCACGGACACCACGGTGCGTCGGCGCGAACGCCTTTCATGTAACGGTCGATCGCCTCGCGTGTCGCCGGATCGTCCCAGGACAACGGCAAGTGCACGATGCGCGAAGGCACCGTATCGAGCGTGGCGGGCGCGTGATCGAGTACCTCGAGCAACTCCTCGCGAGGCAGCTTCGCGGGGTCGTAGTGAATTTGCAACGATCGAATTCCCGGAGTGAGGTCGATCACCCCAGGCCGCCCCAGCAGCGCTTGCCGCAACGCATGCGCGCGCAGCGATAACCGGAAGTCGAGCTTCGCCTCGCCAAATTCGACCAGTAAATTGCGGTCGCCGTCATGCCGGACAACAATTCCAGGCGACTCCCGAAGCACCGCCGGTTCCGGCGTCGCGCGCACGAAGCGGACCAAGTCGCCCGCCTTCAATTGCCCGATCTTCCAACGCTCCGCCGCGAGAATCGTAGCGGGACACACGAAACCGCCGCAGCTCGGGCCGTCGGGGCCGAGAATGATCGGCATATCGCCCGTAAAGTCGATCGTGCCGACGGCATACGCGTTGTCGTGAATGTTCGACGGATGTAGCCCGGCTTCGCCGCCGTCCTTCCGCGCCCATTCCGGCTTGGGGCCGATGAGACGAACGCCGGTCCGGTCGCTATTGAAATGGACGCGATAGTCGGTGGAGAAGAAGGTCCCGATATCGGAGTCTGTAAAAAAATCCGGCGCGCCATGAGGGCCGTAACTGACGCCGATTTCCCAGCGGTTCGTCAACGCGGGAATTTCGCGTGCAACGGGCTCACCCTGCGTTGCACCAAAGCGCAGAATGTCTCCGACGCGAAGTTGTCTCCCGCCGAATTTACCCAAAATAAACGTGGACCGGGATCCCAGATACTCGGGTGCGGAGATCGCGCCCGCCACCGCTAAGTAGGTCCTCGCTCCCGGACCCTGCACCGGACCGAATCGCAACACATCGCCCGCGCGAACTTGGATCGGCACGCCGCGCTCGACGCCCATGTCCGCACCCGTCACCGCGACCGTCGCATCGTGATGAAACTTCAGTGTGGGGCCGAGGAGCGCGAATTCCAGCGCGGCGGCGCCGGGCGGATTGCCTACGATTTCGTTCGCCATTCGGAACGACAAATCGTCCATCGGACCGGAGGGCGGCACGCCGACATCCCAGTAACCCAAGCGTCCCGGCCAATCCTGAATCGTCGATTGTGTCCCCGCGTCGATCGCTTCGATCGCGCGCGGCGAGTAACTCAGCTCGCGTAGGAACGAAGTTGGAAATCCGCCGGCCGCAAACGGATCGGAACGGACGATGTGGGCGAGGTAGTCGAGATTGGTCTCGATCCCGAACAACTCCGTGTCCGCGAGCGCTGCGTCGAGCTTCGCCACCGCCTCCTCGCGAGTCTCGCACTTGACAATGATTTTCGCGATCAGCGGATCGTAGAACGGCGGCACGGTAAAACCCGGCTCCGCCCAAGTCTCGACGCGCGCTTCCGAAGGCCAGACCACGTGCGTCAACTCGCCCGCGCTTGGCTGGAAATTCTGGAGCGGCGATTCCGCGTAAACTCGCACTTGAATGGAAGCGCCGCGCGGTTCCACCGGCACAATCGGATTGTCGCCCGCCGCCAGCCGAACCATCCACTCCACGAGATCGACACCGCAAACCTCTTCGGTCACCCCATGCTCCACCTGCAAACGCGTGTTCACTTCGAGGAAATAGAATTCGTCGCGGTCGGAATCGTAGAGGAACTCGACAGTACCGGCATTGCGGTAACTGACCGCCTCGCCCAGTCGGATCGCGGATTCGAGTAACGCGCGCCGCGTCGCATCCGACAGTCCCGGAGCGGGCGTCTCCTCGATCACCTTTTGATTGCGGCGTTGCGCGGAGCAATCGCGCTCGCCGAGAGCGACCACGCGTCCCCGCCCATCGCCGAAAATCTGGACCTCGATGTGCCGCGCGCGCTCGACAAAGCGTTCGGCGAAGATTCCTGCGTCCTTAAACGATGCTTGCGCTAGACGCGCCACTTGCTCGAATGCTTCGGCTACCTCGGCTTCGGTCCGGCAAACGCGCATGCCGATGCCGCCGCCGCCCGCCGTCGATTTCAACATCAGCGGCAATCCGACGACGAGCGCGTCCGCAGGCGACGTCAATAGGCCAGTGCCCGGCAAAAGCGGCACGCCATTGCCTTGCGCGAGTTCGCGGGCTCGATGCTTCAACCCAAAATCGCGCATCTGTCGCGGCGTCGGTCCGATGAAGGCGATTCCCGCCGCCTCCACCGCTTCGGCGAAGTCCGCGTTCTCGGACAGAAATCCATAGCCGGGATGAATCGCTTCGGCGCCCGTAGCGCGCGCCGCGTCGAGAATCGCGTCGAAATCGAGATACGATTTCACACCCCCGATCGCCACCGCCTCGTCCGCCTGCCGTACGTGGAGCGAATGCGCGTCGGGCTCCGAGTAAACCGCGACGGAACCGATGCCCAGCCGCCGCAACGTACGGATGACGCGGCAAGCGATCGCGCCGCGATTCGCGATCAGAACTTTCCCGAACTTACTCAAACACCAACACCTGAATCGGAGTGGGGTTGTAAGCGTTACAAGGATTATTCAACTGCGGGCAATTCGAGATGAGAACTAACGTATCCATGTTCGCGAGTAACTCGACGTACTTGCCGGCTTCGGAGATCCCGTCCTCGAACGTCAGTTTGCCTTCCGGCGTCACGGGCACGTTCATAAAGAAATTCACGTTATAGGCGATGTCGCGCTTCTCGAGCCCGTACGTCGCGCCATATTTCAAAAAAGTCTGGCGGCAGGCATGCATATAGCGTTTGCCGATGTCGTAGCGCACCATATTCGACTCTTGCGAGCACGCCCCGCCCAGCGTGTCGTGGCGTCCGCAAGTATCTTCGACGATCGTCATCAGCAGGTTGCCGTTCTGTGTGAGCAACTTGCTTCCGGTGGTGAGGTAAATGTTAGCTTGTCCCGCGATGGTCTCAACCGCGGAGTAACGATCCTCATAATCGTGCGCGTTATAGAACAACGTATCGACGGCCTGATTGCCGTGTAGATCGACCAACCGCAGACGTTGCCCGGCCAGCACCTCGCCGATCCAGCCGTCGCCCGCGAGCACCGTCGTGTCGACGATCGCGCTCATGGCACATACCTCGCCGTCAATTGAAACCCGCGCGCGTTCTCGGGCCGGGATAACCGGCACGGATCTTCGAGCGGTGCGGCGGGCACCTTGCGCACCAGCAAATGTACGGGCTTCGGCGCGTACTTCTCGCCCGGTTCCATCGGATGATGATTCGCGCAAAGAACGACTAACGTGTGTAACTCCGCGCGTAACTCGACATAGTCGCCCGGCTTTGAGTTGCCCGTCACATACCGCATTTGTCCGGCTTGATCCACTTGCACCTTACTGAATAAATTCAAAGGCGGCGTAAGGTCCCGCGGGCCTAAATCGTGTTTCGCCAATTCGAGCAAGAGACTTTCTTTGGTCGATTGCGTCCAATCGTTGCGCGCGTCCTGATAAGTCCGAACGCCATACTTCGCCGCGAGCTTCTCCGCATCCAGCATTCCTCCCAACGGATCGTGCCAGCCCACCGTGTCGTGTGTGATCGAACACAGGATCCGCCCCATATCGCTGTACAAGACGAAGCCCGAAGTCAGCCGGGCGATGTGCTGCGCCTTCAGCGTGTCGGGCATGTTGAACCGCTCGGACGGAAACAGCGCGTTGTAGAAGAGCGCGGCGACATTCGCGCCGCCTTCGATATCGGTGATCCGGAGCGCGGTGCCGTGCTGCAAAATGCACGACCACGCTTGCCCCCCGGCCAGGGAGTCTTCAAACGGAATCATGTTCTGTCAGGATACTTCCTCAAGCGAGGCGGACTCGAGCGATACCGAGCGGTCTTCGGTGGATTGCTCGGTGACCAAGCTCACGCCGAAGAACGCGACCGCGCTCAACACGGGCGGCAGTAGAGTATCGAGTCCCGCCCACTCGGATGGGACGGCGAAGTAGCATACGGCACGCACGGCGGTCCCGGTAACGATGGAGGCGATTGCGCCCGCCTGCGTCGCTCGCGGCCAATACACGCCGAAGAATAGCGGGATCACACAGCCGGCGAACACGATGTCGAACGCGACCACCAACAAGATCCCCGGCTCCGGTCGCACATAGGCGATCCACGCGGCGGCGATCGCCGTCGGCAAGGCGAGCGCTCTAGACAGAAAGAGCATCGTCGAATCGGAAACCTTCGCCGAACTCCAGCGCTGCCAAATGTTGCGCGCGCCCACCACCGCGATCACCAGCATCGCGCCGTTCGCCGTGGACATCGAAGCGCCGAGCACGCCCACGAACACCAGCACCGCAATCCAATAGGGCAGGTGCGCGGTGGCGAACGCGGGCAACACCATGCGCGGATCGGCGACGCTCGTTTGCGAACCGAGCGCCGCGAGCCCTAGCAAGGAAGCGCACGCGCCGATAATCAGCGTCCAAACTCCCGCGTAGTAGCAAGCGTTGCGCGCCGTTGCGGGCGACTTCGCCGAGAACACGCGTTCCATGAAGTCGAGCGCCATCGCATTGCCGAAGCCCAGTGAGATGATGCCCGCCCAGTTAGGCAGCGCGCCCGCGCTCAGTGAAGTGAGTTGCGACAAAGAAATCGTCGCCGGAGGTACGGCGGCAACGATCGCATCCCACCCGCGCGTGGCGATCAGAAACACCGCCGCCGCGAGAAACCCGAGAATCGCCACGTGGATCTGGAAAAAGTCCGTCCAGATGGCCGCGTACAGCCCACCGGCGATCGTGTAAGTGAAAATCACCGCCGTGCCGATCGCAAGACAAGCCGGATAACTCCAACCCGTGACGACCGACAGAATCCAACCGACCGCCGAGAGATTTCCCGCCACCAGCACAATGAAGCAAACGATGGTGAGCGCGCTCGCGAGCGCCTCCGCCGTGCGTCCGTAGCGTCGATAGAAATACTCGGGCAGGGTAAGCAGATTCATCCCATTGAGCGGAGCGGCGAGAAAACGCCCGACGATAAACAAACTCAGCGCGAGTCCGATCGGAATCGCCGCACCCGCCCAGAATCCGGTCGAGAACGTCAACGACGTATTGCCGAGCGTCGCGTTGCCATCGATCGCCTGCGCCGCCAATGCCGTGCCCACTACAAGGAACGGCATCGATTTACCGCATACGGTATACCGCTTCGACGATCCCTGGACCTGCGTGTAAGTGTACAGTCCGATCGCGAGCGAAATCGCCATGAAGATGGCGACGGGCCAGATCATGTCCGTCACGGCGAGCGAGGTTCCTCCGGGAGGCCTGCAACAAGGAGGCTCGACCGCGAACGAAGCGGGAATTTCTGAGTTTACAGCAGCCGAGCTGCCTGAGCGACAAGATAGTTCCTCTCCGGCAGACTCGCCGTTCGCTCGGCGGCGGCGCGGTAATGCGCGACGGCGCCCTCGCGGTCGCCGGAAAGCTCCAGCAGATGCGCCCGCACCGCATACAGGCGATGGTTGGCTGTCAGCCGCGGATCCGCCGCCAGCGCATCGAGCAGATCGAGTCCGGCGGATGGACCTTCGACCATGGCGACCGCGACGGCGCGATTGAGAGACACCATGGGATTGCCGGACGGGGCATCGCCGGACAAACGATCGAGCAAGTCGTACAAAGCGAGAATCTGCGGCCAGTCCGTATCTTCGACGCGCGCCGCTTCGTCGTGCAGCGCGGCGATGGCCGCTTGTAGTTGATAGGCGCCGGCCGCGCCTTTCGGGAGCGTTGCCGCAAGAAGAGCCGCACCCTCGGCGATCTGCGCGGCGTTCCACAGCGATCGATCCTGCTTGGTGAGCGGGATCAGTTCGCCATCCGGTCCGCTTCGCGCTGCGCGGCGTGCGTCCGTCAAAAGCATGAGAGCGAGTAACCCCGCGACTTCGCCATCGTCGGGTAGCAGACGATGAAGAACGCGCGCCAGGCGGATCGCCTCCGCGGATAGATCGCTCCGCAGCAACTCGGGACCGGAGCTCGCCGTATAGCCTTCGTTGAAGATCAGGTACAGAACGTGCAGCACTAGGCGGAGGCGCTCGTCGCGCTCGTCGGTGCCGGGCATATGGAATCCGACTCCGGACGCCTTAATGGTCTGCTTGGCGCGAGCGATACGTTGGGCCATCGTCGGCTCCGGAACCAGAAAGGCGCTCGCGATTTCGGCGGTGGTAAGCCCACCGACGGCCCGTAGCGTGAGAGCGATGGCCGATGGCGGAGTGAGTGCCGGATGACAGCACAGGAATAGCAAGATGAGCGTATCGTCTCGGCCTGCGTCCAAGCTCGATCTGGGATTGAGATAGCCAAGTTGAGCGGCCGTGGCTTCCCGTCGTCGTCGCGCGATATTGCGGCGCTCGAGATCGGTCATGCGGCGGGAGGCGACTTGAATTAGCCACGCTCGGGGATTGTCCGGCAGACCGTCGCGTGGCCATTGAGAATGAGCCGCGATCAGCGCCTCTTGCACGGCGTCCTCGGCGGCGGAAAAGTCGCGGAATCGCCGCACTAAGACGCCGAGCGCCTGAGGCGTAAGTTCGCGCAACAGACGCTCGGATTCGGGACTAAATCGGTCGTCAGGTGAGGGAATCACACGAATTCTTCGGGTGCGCCGCACATTACTTGCCGCACCTCGATCGGCATATTGAGCGGAGCGCCGCCCGGTCCGGGGGCGGCGGACGCTGCGGCCGCGAGAGCGTAAGCGCGCTCCGTACTTACGACATCGACGATCCAAAAGCCGGCCAGATACTCCTTCGTCTCGGCGAAGGCGCCATCCGTGATCGGTTGGCCGGCTTTCCCTGCGCGCACCAGTTTCGCTTCGTGTGGGGTGGCCAACCCCTCGGCCAATACGAACTCGCCATCCGCCTGTAACTTCTTATTGAAGTTATGCATAAAGGCGATATGCGCCTGGATATCTTCCTTCGGCCAGGAGCCGAAGGTGTCGTAGCCCGTCTTGGGGCAGTTCATCATCAGAATGTATTTCATGTTCTTTCCTTTTCGAGTTTCGCACCGGAGTGCGTTTTCATAAGTGAGTCGGAGCGCACCCGGCGTTCTCGACATGGCGTGCCAAAAATAGTTGGAAAATCGTTGCAGTGCCCGAACTGCCCGATATCGCCGCCTATAACTCGGCGATCGGCGATCGCGTCATCGGCAAACGATTGAACGCCGTGCGGCTGAATTCGGCGTTCCTGCTACGCACCATCGACCCACCGTTGAGCGCGGCGGAAGGCGCGACGGTGACGGAAATACGGCGCATCGGCAAGCGCATCGCCCTCGGTCTAGACAACGGTCTCGACAACGGCTTGTGGCTCGTCGTGCACCTGATGATCGCCGGGCGGCTGCATTGGAAAGAGAAACCGGTGAAGCTGTCGCGGCGCGATCTCGCGGCGCTCGAGTTCGAGAACGGCACGCTGCTGCTTACCGAAGCGGGGACGAAGCGGCGCGCTTCGCTGCATGTCGTGCGCGATCCGGCGCAACTCGATCCCGGTGGCATCGAGCCGCTCGAATGCACGGCGCAACAGTTTGCCGCCGCCCTCACGCACGAGAACCACACGCTCAAGCGCGCCCTCACCGATCCGCGGACCTTCAGCGGCATCGGTAACGCCTATTCCGACGAGATCCTTCACGCGGCGCGGCTGTCGCCGGTAGCGTTGACACAGAAGCTCGGCGAAGACGAAATCGCGCGGCTTTTCGCCGCCACGCGCGAGACACTGCAACATTGGATCGGCAAGCTGCGCGGCGAAGGATTTCCCGAGAAGGTTACCGCGTTCCGTCCGGAGTTCGCCGTCCACGGAAAGTTCGGCGAGCCATGCCCCGTGTGCGCCACGAAAATTCAGCGCATCCGGTACGCCGAGAACGAGACCAACTACTGCCCCTCATGCCAAACCGGCGGCAAGCTCCTCGCCGACCGGTCGCTCTCGCGCCTGCTCAAATCCGACTGGCCGCGCAGTCTCGACGAGCTTGACTTGCTCTACAAAAAATGATGTGATGCCCCGCATGTTCAGGGCTCTTTGCCTCGCCATGGCGGTGCTGTCCGCTTCCTACGCGCAGGACTTGCGCGCGAAAGTTCAAGGACTGGTGAGCGACTCGACGGGAGCCGTGATCGCCGGAGCCACGGTCACGCTCACCAACGACAACACCGGTATCGCCGCGACGCAACAGACCAACCAAGTCGGACAGTACTTGTTCGATTTCGTGCAGCCCGGCAACTACACCGTCGCCATCGAGATGACGGGATTCCGGCGCTTCCAGAACAAAAACATTTTGGTGCAATCGCGTGGCGACGTCACCGTCAACGCGACGCTCGATCTCGGCGCGACTTCGGAGACCGTCAACGTCGAAGCCTCGCCGGTATCGGTGCAATTCAACACCTCGACGATGGCGCTGACCATCGACACCAAGATGGCGAATTCGCTGCCGATCATCTCGCGCAACCCGTTTCTATTGGTCGCGTTGAATCCGGCCACCGTCACGCGCTCCACCAACGAGCAAAGCCCCTTCCACCATTGGGCGGCGAACGAGTTCGATGTGGGCGGCGGGACGAATCGCAAGAACGACATCATCCTCGACGGCGCGCCGTCGATGACCGGCCAGAAGTCGAGTTACACGCCGCCGATGGACGCCGTGCAGGAAGTGAACTTGCAGCAGAACGCGGTGGACGCCGAGTTCGGGCATTCCGCGGGCGGTGTGATTAGCGTGCAGATGAAGTCCGGTACCAACGACTTTCACGGCACCGCGTACTATCTCGGCCGCAACCCGGCATTGAACGCGCTCGCCGACCGCATCACCCGCGGCCGGAATCTCACCCGGCAGCACGTGTGGGGAGTGACCTCCGGCAATCCCATCGTGCGCAACAAGGTGTTCAACTTTTTCGCCTACGAAGGCTGGCGCACCATTGAGCCGCGTAGCGTCCTGAACACCCTGCCCACCGACCTCGAACGCAATGGCGACTTCTCTCGCACGCTCAACACCGCCGGAGCGCTGCGCACAATCTACGATCCCTACACGACGCAGGTGAACGGCAACGTCGTCACGCGCACGCCATTCGCGAACAACACGATTCCGGCCAGCCGCATCGATCCCACGTCGCGCATCGTCATGAACGATTTATGGAAGCCGAACTCGGCGGGTACCGGTCCCACGGGCGTCAACAACTTCCTCGCCGGTTTCGCGAACCGCTTCCGCTACTGGAATTTCTCCGATCGCGTGGATTGGAACGTCAACGACAAGTTCAAGGTCTTCGGCCGGTACAACCAATTCCAGACGTTCACCAAGTGGGACGACTTCACCGGCGGCTCTCCCGCCCAGCAGGTGGACGGTTCGAAACGGCACGCGATCACATTCTCCGGCGACGCCGTCTACACGTTGAACTCGACGACGGTGATTAACGTTCGCGGAGCCTACAACTCCATCGTCGATTCGTTCGGCGTGCCGGAATCGACGCTAAAGGCCGACGACTTGAAACGCTTTTGGGGCAACAATTCCTGGTACACGCCGTACCTCGCGGACCTTCCGGATATCTATTACCCCGGAATCACGGTGCGCGCCGCTTCTACGACCACGCTGGGCCGCACCGGCTACTGGTTCCAGGAACCGACGTCGTACAACGTCGAGGCCAAAATGTCGAAGTCGATGGGACGTCACTACATCAAGGCCGGTGGCGAGTACCGTCGCGAGAACGTCGTCGCCTCGCGGCCCCGTCCGATGAGTTTCGACTTCCGTCCGGCCTTGACGGCGAACACCTTCAACAATCCCAATACCAACTTGAGCGGCGACGCTTGGGCTTCGATGCTGCTGGGTGTGCTCGACGAAAACTCGACGATCAGTTCGATTCCGATCCAGCGCCCGACGGTCGATTTCGTCGGCTTCTTCTTCCAGGACGATTTCAAGATCACCCAGCGTCTCACTTTGAATCTCGGCATGCGCTATGAATTCTTCACCGCTATGCGCGATCCCGAAGACCGCCTGTCGCGCTTTCTCGATTTGAACAGCGCGATTCCGGAACTATCGGGCGCGAACACACCGGCGCTACCTTCGCAAGTGACTGCGCTACGCACCTCCGCGCCCATCTACAACGGCGCGTGGGTGTTCACCGATTCCGACAACCGCGGATCCTGGCAAGCGCCCAAAGGCCTGTTCATGCCGCGCGTCGGACTTGCCTGGCGCATCGACAACAACACCGCGCTGCGCGTCGGTTGGGCGCGTTACATCGTGCCCGCCACGCTCACGCAGGGGCTCGACATCCTGGGCAGCGTGCCCTATCCCGGTTACGACGCCACTTCCGCCACGATCCCGCTGCTACAGGGCGTTCCACAGCAGCGCTTTGCCGATCCGTTCCCCGGCGGGCTAGTACCGGTTACGCAGAAAACGCTGGGCCGCTACACCGGCTTGGGCGGCGCGACAACTTGGTACCAACAGGATTTCCGGCCCGGCGTCAACGACCGCTTTAATCTCAGCATCCAGCGTCAGTTGCCCGGGAAGGTCCTGGCCGACATCACCTTCTTCACGAACGTCGGACGCAGCCAGCCATACAATTTCGACCTCAACCAAATTGATCCGCGGATCGGATTCCGCGTCGGCAATCAGGTGACGGCCAGCGTCGCGAATCCGTTCTTCAACCTTCTGCCCGCCTCGAAAATGCCTGGACAATTACGCACGCAGCGAAACGTCGCGGTGCAGGAATTGCTGCGCGCGTATCCGCAATACGGCGCTCTCACCGAGACCCTGCAAGGCGGGCTGGCCAATCGGTATCACGCGTTGCAGATGCAGTTCCAGCGGCCTTTCGCCAACGGCATGAACTTCGTCGTCGGCTACAACTTCAATCGCGAATGGAACGACGAGTTCTACGACAACGTGGATACGTACCTGCGCAACTTCACCTGGCAGGGCGCGCCCACGTCGCGGCATCGCCTAACCGGCGCGGCCATCTATGAACTGCCATTTGGCAAAGGCAAGAAGTTCATGAACAACGCCCATCCGATTCTCGACGGAATTGCGGGCGGATGGTCCACCAGCACGCTGTTCACCTACAACAGCGGGCAATACCTTCGCTTCGGCGGAGCGGTGGTAGACGGCGACCCCGGCGTCTCGGAGCCGACTTCGAATCAGTGGTACGACTTCACAAAGGTCAGCGTTCTTCCCGCATTCACGCGCCGCACAAACCCCTTGCAGTTCGACAGCGTGAAGGGCCCGCGATTCGTGAACTTCGACGCCACCGTCGCCAAGGAGTTTCCGGTGTGGAAGGAGCGCCTGAAGTTCGAATTGCGCGGCGAGGCTTACAACCTGCTTAACGCTTTTACCGGCGCGAACCCATCCACCGATCCGAACAACGTCAACGAAGGCCGGATCGTCTCGCAGCGCCCGGGCGTGTTCGGCCGGCAGATTCAATTTAGCGGCCGCTTCATTTGGTAGGCGGCACGCCGCTCTTCCTGATGTGGGCGGCGGCAGGCTGCCCGGAATGCCACGTTGCACAGGCCGCCGCGCACGCCAAAAGCGCGCACGCCCGAACGCTCGCCCGAGCCACCGATCCAAGATGGGCGAGCCTCGCTGCGGAGTGGGCGTTTGGCGCGGAGAAGCAAGCCGTCACGTTCGTCCGCCGCGACGACGCAGAACATTACGTCGAACTGGGCCTGAGCTTCTATCCGAAACTCGGCCGCTTCGATCTCACACCCGGACACTCGAACACCACTGGCGAACGCTACCGCATTTTCGATCCGTCGGCCGCGATTCTGCGCTGCTTCCAGTGCCACTCCACCGGCAAGCTCGACGTTTCCGCCGAGGGCGAAATTCGAGTCGCGCAACCCGGCGTGCAATGCCAAAGCTGCCACGGCGACGGCGCGGCGCACAATGGCGGCAAGGGACCGATCTCGAATCCCGGCAAGCTCACCGCCGCCAAAATGAACGACCAATGCGGAGCCTGCCACCGTAAGCCTGCGCCAACCGGCGGCGACACGGATTTCACCAATCCGTGGAACGTTCGCCACCAGCCGCTCTATCTCGCGCGGAGCGTCTGTTTCCAAAAGAGCGGCGGCAAGCTGAATTGCATTACCTGTCACGACGCGCATTCGGGCGAAGCGAAAAGTGTGTGCGCCAGTTGCCACGCCGCTCCGAAGCACACCCGCGCCGTAAGCGGAACTTGCGAAAGCTGCCATATGCCGAACGTCAGCCCGCGCCCCGGCATCGCCTTCGCGAATCACTGGATTCGTTAGCGAGGGACCCGTTGACGGATCGCCGCGAGATTCGCTTCCGCCGTCTTCGTCCGCTCGCTTTCGGCGCCCAGCGCCGTGCGCAGGATTCGCGCCGACCGTTCGGCTAGCGGCAGCGCCTCCTTATACCGCCGCATCGTCGCGAGCGTGTCCGCCAGATTATTCAACGTCGCCGCTGTTTCGAGATGCTCCGCGCCCAGCGCCTTTTCGTTGATCGTCACCGCGCGCCGCAGCAATGGTTCCGCTTCGCGCGGCGGCAGCGCGAGCGCGAGATCGTTCAGCCGCAGCGCGACGCGCGGATGATCGGCCCCGGACTCCTGTTCCTGCTTCGCCAGCGCGATTCGCAGCAAGCCCACCGCTTCGACGGGCGGCGACAACTCGGCCAATTGCGCGTAATCGTCCGCGGACCGCGCCGCCGACTTCAGCAATTCAGCGCCTTCGCGCTTGTCGCCGAACCGGATCAGGAACAGCGCCAGATCGCGCCGCGCGGCGAGCGTCTTCTCGTGCCTCGCGCCGAACTCTCTCTCGATCCGCGCGAGATTCTCGCGATAAAGCGGCGCAAGCGCCCCCGGGTCCGGCTGCGCGCCCATCAGCCAAGCGCCCATCAGACAGCTAAGGAAGCCCGTCAACGATCGCTCCGTTAAACGATTCGATCAGCGCCACCAGCGCCGCCTTCTCCCCCGCGTCTAACTGGAATGCCGCGACACCCGGCGCGCGCCCCGACGAGTAATGCTCGATCACCTCGCGCAAGGTCGAGAGCGATCCGTCGTGCCGGTAGGGCGGCGTGCGCGCCACGTCGCGCAACGACGGCGTCTTGATCCCCGCGTGCAGTTTCTCGTCGGTTAAGTTCGGGCCCAGATGGCACACGATACATCCCGCCTTGCCCCGAAACAATTTCAACCCTTCCTGTTGTAGAGCGGTCAGCGCCGATTTGTCCCCCGCCACATACCGGTCGTAAGGCGAATCGCCCGCGAGAATCGTACGCACATAACTGGCGAGCACGTCCCGCATCTCCGCGACCGTCGTCCCCACCCGCGCGGCGGCGTCGCCCGGCGCGAGCCCCATCTCCTTGGGATTGGCGATCGGCTCCAGCACCTGCTCTTCGAGCGTCTTCGCCCGTCCGTCCCAAAAGAAGCTCGTGCCCCAAGCCCGATTGGCGATGCGTGGCGTGCGCCGGGTTCCGGTTTGCCCGCCGATCCCAACCGCGAGAGGATTCGCGTCCGTGAACGCCAACTCGCGGCGGTGGCACGTCGCGCAGGATACCGTGCCGTCGCGCGACAGCCGCTTGTCCTCGAACAGCGCACGCCCCAGCGACACTTTCGCGCGCGTCAAAGGATTCGACTCCGGCACCGGAACGTAGGCGTCGAGCCCTAACGGCGGCTTCGGCCGCGATTCGAGATCGATCGCCCACACTTCGTTAGCCGACCGGGACGGTAAAACGGACGGCTGCGCGGGCGGGGGGCCATCGTAAGCGGTCGCCGATCCAGTCGCGATATCGACGCGGAACAAACCCGAACGCCCGTGCTTGTCCGCGCCGCGCGCGAGCAACGAGGCTTTGTCGAGCCACCAAACTTCTTCGATCAACGGTAGGGGTGTTAGTTCGCGGCGTTCCCCGGAGCCATTGGTAAGGAGGATCGCGCGCGAGTCCACGGCGTAGTTCTCCGTGCCATGCGGCACGATAAATGCAATGTAGCCGTTCTGAGGTGAGCCGATGCCGGTCATCTCGTCGGGTGCCCGCCGCCTCCCGAAATACAAAACTCCCGCGCGCGTTACACCCATCGGCAGCACCCGCCCCGCCCGCGAAAGCAGCAATCGCGCCCGCGCTCCGTCGAGCGACCGCAACCACAAATCGACGGACTCTCCGCTCTCCACCGCGTATACCAGCTCGCGCCCGTCGGGCGTCCATATCGGAAACAAGTAGCTATCCGGAGCGTCGAGCCAACGCCGCTCCCGCCCGCCGTCCGCGTCGAGCAAATAGATCGCCCGCGCATACGCGCCTTCCTTCGCGAAGTTGTCGTAGACGATCGTGCGCCCGTCGGGCGACAGGTCCATCTTCTTCGGATAAACCCAACTCAGCGATTTCAGAATGCGCGGCGACGATCCGTCCACCGGTACCATCGCGATTTGCGAGATGTTGTCGCGCCGGAACAATAGCGTCAGTATTTGTTTTCCGTCGGGCGTGAACGCGCAGGGTTGCACAAAGCCCGCTTCTTCGTTGCGAAAGACGACCTTCGGTTCGCCGCCCTCCACCCCCAGCACGCGCAGATCGTAAAACCCCGCCTCGTTCATCCACGCGTAGGCGAGCGTCCGCGAGTCCGGCGAAAAAACCGAAAAGTAGGCGAATTGTTTCGGGGCGTGCGACGTCAATCGGCGCGACGCGCCCGTCGCCAAATCGCGGATCGCCAGATCGCCCGCCTCCACGTAACTCAACCAACGTCCGTCGGGCGAAGGCGCTCCGAGCAAATTCACCTCCGGCCCGCTCCACACGAGCCTCGGCGTTTGCGCGAGCATCAACCACAGAAGACCGCTCACTGTCGAAATTCTAAAGGAGAAATTCGATCACCGCGCGGGCGTACAGTTCCGGAGCGGTGGTCATCCCTTCGTGCGCCTGGCCCGCCAACGCGCCTTCGCGAACATCGGGCAGCACGCCCAGCAGAGCGTCCGTCGCCCACAAATGCCGCGGACTCTCCGTACCGGTTTGCATCAGTACCGGCATGCGCAAAGCCGCGAAACGCTCCGGGCGAAAATCGTACTGCGCCAGCGCCCGCAGATCGTGCAACGTCGCCGCCGCGTCTTTAAGGATCGGCGCCCATCCTTCCGACGCCCGCACCGCATCCAGTTCGTCCGCCGGAACTTCGAGGATGTTTTGGAAGAACCAATACGCGAACTCGGACCAGTCGCCGCCCGCCGCCAAGGATTCCAAAACCGCCAGCCGCTCGGCGTTCAGCAAACTCGGCCACGGCGGCTCGTACAGGATGAGCTTGCGAACGCGATCCGGCACGCGTGCGGCTGCGTTCAACGCCACTTGCGCGCCATAGGAGTGTCCCAGCAAGAACACCGGTTCGCCGATCGCCAACACCACTTCGGCCACATCCCGGCCCTCGTCGTCGATCGAATGGCCCACTGTCGCGGGAGTTTCGCCCCGCCCGCGCCGCGCCAATGCGTATACCGTAAACCGTTCCTCCAACGTCTTCGTCGCGAACTCCCAATTGGTGGCGTGATCGCTGAAAGAGCCGTGAACCAGAACCAGAGCGGGTCCCGCGCCGCGTTTTTCGTAATGCATCACCCTACACCGTAACTCGATACAAGTACGCATCGCCCACCCATGGAGCGTCCGGCTTCGCGAACAACCGTGTCGCATGCACGCAAAGGTCGCGGGTCCAGGGATCTTCTCGCGCGTAGAAATTGGAAATCGAAAGAACCGGATCTTCGCCCGGCCCGAGCGTATCGATCGCCCGCGCGCTCTCGCGCAACACCAAACCGGATCGCAGATCCACTTCGGCGATCGCCAGTGGATAACGCGGCCGGTTGCCGCGCGGATTCTCCTCCGTCCAATTCCCGATCCAGTAGAGCCGCCCCGTCGAATGCGCCAGCAGTTGCGAACACGAACTCGGCGAGAAAAAGTTGCGGCCTTGCGTGTCCGTCCAGGGCTGCGGTTTCGACCAGCGCCAGCCGCCGTCCCGCGAGATCGAATACCACTTGTAGCCCGGCAGTTCCGGCCGCTTGTCGTTCGACCCGCGCATCACACAGAGCACCCGCCGGTCCGCGATTTCGGCGATCGTCGCTTCGCTCATCCCGCGCGTAGAACGAGCCGGATCGCCCGCAATAAGCTCGCTCATCCGCCACTCGATCGCATCGGCGGACCACTTGCCGTGTAGCACCGCCGTGTCTTGATACGTGTAGCCGCCGCCCGGGTTCGCAAGCGCGCCGTCCTTGCCCAGCGACGCGATCGAAACCGGCAACAACACCTCGTCGCGGAATCGAATCGGCCGGCAAGTTTGATCGCCTAACATCGCCGAGTTCTTGCCGAGAAACACTCCGGGCAAAGGATGCTCGGGATTGAATCCGCGGCCCGTATGCACGATCGGACCTTCTTTGCCGTTCGGCAACTTCGCGAAAATCCGCCATTGCCGCAGACCTTCCAGTGGATCGTCGTTCTCGAGCGTTCCTTCGTTCCACAGATCGATCGCCCGTCCGTTCACCGGGTCCACCCACACACCGCGCGGATGCTTGCGCCACATGCCGCCCGCGCGCTTTTCGCCCGTAACCGTCTTGGCTCCGATCTTGGGCCAGGTCATACCGAAATCTTCGGACCCGCGCAGGAACGCCTGATCGATGGTGTCCGATCGCGACCAATGTTGCTCGATGGAGATCATGTAACGGCCTCGCCGGTCCACCGCGTAGGCATAGGCCATCACCGCGATCCCCGGCCCGGGTGAGCGCACGAAAATCTCGCGGCGAACGTTCGCGGGCGGCACGAGACAAAAATAGCGCGGCGGACTGAAAGACACATCGCCGCGCTATCCGGCCTAACGCTCGGATTGTAGGAATCGCTCAACTGCGGCCGTCCCGCCCTCCTTCAATTGGCGCTTGAGTAGCATGCGCTCCATCGCCGCACCGCGCTGCATTCCGCGAAGCGTGACGGCCTGATTCATCTTGTCGTCGCCCCAAGTCGATCCGTCGGCGAAGAGAACGAAAACGGCGTCGACTTCCGCCTTTGCGGGAACGCCGCCGTTTTCCTTCTGGGGAATGCGGTCCACACGATCCGTCCATGTTTCTCCCGGCGCATACGGCGCGCGGGCCATCGACGGAACCACTCCGCTGGTAGCGACGGTCGTATTGATCTGACCGACGGCCTTACCCACGTCGTCCCGAAGCCGGCAACGAAGCACGTACGCCGCTACCGCTTTTCCCGAGCTGTTAGTTGCCGAAAATTTCAGTGGCTCGCGTGTCGCAGGGTCGCTGGAAAGCGCTATCGAAGAGATAACTACCGGGGGCCCGCTCTGCGCGAGCAAGGTGAGCGGGAGAGAAATGCCGAGAAGGAGTTTGATCGTCATGTCGTCACCATTCGCAAATCGAAGAGCAAGAGCGACAAACATATTCCCAATCTCGGTACACCAGATAGACTTCGTCGAAATAGGCGCAGGAGAACCGGTCGAAAAAGCATTGACCTAGCGACCCCGACATATAACCTGGGTCGTTGCAGCAACTGTATTGGCCGTTTGCCCCGTCGCGGCGGTTGTAGTTCGGGATTTTGTCGCCCCCCACTCTGCCAGGGCAACTTTGCATGCTTTGAAAGAAAGTGAAACAGGTTTGGCCCGAAATGGGCAAAAGGGCCAGGAACAGGAAAACAAGTCTGTGCATGGAGCACCTCCGGCTTGAATGATGTAGCGCTTTTTTTTTTCGTCAATAGAATGGTCGGAGCATCGAGTACTAACCAAGCTCGCATCCCCTTGATTTGGCTCAAATATCCCCTTTGTGAAGAATCGTGTCGAGCACGATGTGCCTCGGACCGGCGGGCGCCAAGCCTTCGATCCGGTCGATCAGCAATCGCGTGCCTTGCGCGCCGATCTCGTAGCTCGGCTGCTCGACGGCGGTGGGGCGCGGGCGGAACACGTCGGCCAGCGCCAGACGGTCGAACGTCCCCAGCGCCACGTCGCGCGGCGATTCCAAACCCAAATCGCGCATGGCTTCGATGACGCCGAGAGTCATCGGGAAGTTGCCGCTAAAGATCGACGTGGGCCGCGGCGTCAAGCGCAGCAGTGCGCCTCCGTGCCGGTAGCCCGATTCGCGGCGGAAGTCGCCTTCGCGCACCCAGCGCGGGTCCACCGGCAATCCGGCTTCGGCCATCGCCCTTCGATAGCCTTCCAGACGCTCGGCCGAGAGATACATGTTGGCCGCGCCGGTAATGGTGGCGATCCGCCGGTGGCCCTCGGCGATCAGATGCCGCACGCAGGCCTGCGAGCCCGCCACATTATCGACAGTGACGGAATCGACGGCGAGCTTCGCGGGACGGCGGTCGAGACACACGATCGGCAAACCCTCGGCCAGCGCCCGCGCCACATGCGCCGACTCGTCCTTCTCAAGCGCCACCACCAGTAGCAATCCATCCACATGGCGGCTGCGCAACAGATCGAACACCTGGCGCTCGCGGTCCAGCCGGTCGTCGGTGTTGAAGGCGGTGAGAATGTAGCCGCGTTCGGCGGCGTGATCTTCGGCGCCGCGCACTAACTCGGGAAAAAACGGATTGGCGATGTCGGAGATGATCATGCCCAACGTTCGCGTCGTCCGTTTTTTCAGGCTGCGCGCGACGTGATTGGGGCGGTAATTCAGATCCGCGATCGCGCGTTCCACCCGGCGCTTGAGCCCGCCGGTGACCGTCGCCGCGCCGGACAACACGTTCGATACCGTGCCCACGGACACGCCCGCCCGCGCGGCCACGTCCTTAATTGTGGGCATAGAGGTTCGTCGGCATAACGTTTGAGCGTAACGCAAACTGGGCTAACCTTAACCCTGGAGGGCATCGACATGCGCATACGAAATTTACTTATCGCCGGTTTGGCGGTTGGGATCGCCGCTCAAGCGGCTAAGAAGGATGAAACGGACCGATTAAACGCGTCCGCCGAAGTACTCAAGGAGATGGCGACGCAAAGCGACAAAGGCGTGCCGAAGGAGTTGTTCGACAAAGCGTCCTGCGCGGTGATTGTGCCGAGCCTCAAGAAGGGCGGCTTCATTCTCGCGGGCAAGTTCGGCCGCGGTTTCGCGACGTGCCGCACCAAGACGGGCTGGTCGGCTCCGTCGGGCGTCAAGGTGGAAGGCGGCAGTATTGGATTTCAGGCCGGCGGCAGCGAGAGCGATGTCATCCTGCTGGTGATGAATCAAGCGGGCATGAACCGCCTGCTGCAAAGCAAATTCACGCTGGGCGGCGAGGCGAGCGTAGCCGCGGGACCGGTGGGGCGCGACTCTTCGGCGCAAACCGACGCCACCATGCGCGCCGAAATTCTGTCTTACTCGCGCTCGCGCGGCGTGTTCGGCGGCTTGGCGATCCAGGGCGCGACGCTTCGTCCCGACGAGGACGCGAATGTCGCCCTATACGGCAAGGGGGTGGAACCGAAGGCGATTCTGTCCGGCGAGGCGAAAGCGCCGGAGGGATCGGGCGCGTTCATGACGCAAATCCGGCGCTTTAGCGGTTCTAGCGGTAAGCCGGCGAAGAAGAGCTAGGCGGTCTATCGGTGCCGCGGGTGGCGGTACAGCCGCCATCCCACCCGAACATAGTCGAAGCCGCTGGCGGCGGTCAGCGCAATTAACGCCCAAGTGGCGGCGGGCCGTAGGGGCGCACCCCAAGGGTGCAGCGCGATCAGCACCCAAGCGATCTGGACCACCGTCGAGATTTTGCCCAGCCGGGTGGGCGGAAACTCCTTCACCCGCGCCGCCGCGAAGAGCGCCAACGCGCCGAGCACAATCATCAGGTCTCGCCCGATCACCAGCAGCCCCGGCGTGAAATCGCGCGCCATCCAAAACGCGAGGTAAATCGCGTCGAGCATGAATTTATCCGCGGCGGGGTCGAGCAGCGCCCCGAGTTTCGAAACCGCGCCAAAGCGCCGCGCGAGACCGCCATCCAGAAAGTCCGTCGCCCCGGCGGTCAGGCATAGCCAAAACGCCAGCACGTCTTCGCGCGCCAGAATCGCGTGCACCGCAAATGGCGTCAGGATAAAACGGCTAACCGAGATCAGATTCGGAAGATGCCGGAGCATCGCGCTCGTCAGCTTACCAGCGCATGCGCGACGCGCGTCGCCAACTGGTCGAAGCTCATGATTTCGTAGAGCGACGAGTCCGACATGATTTTCTGCACCAGTGCGACGTGCATGGCGTGCCCGGCGCGCTCGGCGATCACGTGTCCCAGTAGCGGCCTGCCGATTAACGCCAGGTCGCCAATCAGGTCCAGCGCCTTATGGCGGCATGGCTCGTCCGGGAAGCGCAAACCCTCGGGATTCATCGCCCCCTTGCCGTTAAAGCAAACGGCGGACGCCAGACTCGCGCCGCGAATCAATCCCATATTGCGCATCTGCGCGAGTTCGTTCTCGAACCCGAACGTCCGCGCCGGCGCAATGTCGGCGGCGTAGCGCTCCGGCGTCACCTCGATTTCAAGCGACTGCCGCCCCACCGCCGGATGCGGAAAATAGACGTCGCAGCTTAACAGGAAGCGGTCGGCGGGAAGGATCGAGATGCGCTTCCCGTTCCCCTCCACGGTCACCGGACGGCGAACGCGGAGGTAACGGCGGCGGCGGCGGTAATGCCGGATTCCCGCCTCTTCCAGCATCTTCACGAACACCTCGCCCGACCCGTCGAAAATCGGCACTTCCAGATTGTCCAAGCCGATAAACGCATTGTCGATCCCCATCGAATACAGCACGCTCAACAAATGCTCCGTTGTGGAGATGAGAACGCCTTGGCGCATCAGGCTGGTGGCGTAGCTCACCTTTTCGACATGCGCCCATGTGGCCGGAATCGGGAAGTTATTCAGATCGGTGCGAACGAATACGATACCCGTCGAAGGGGGCGCGGGCGAGATTCGCAAGGTGACGGGCGCGCCGCTATGCAAGCCGACGTTGGAGGAAAGCTGGACGGAACGCTGAACGGTAGTTTCAAATCGCATCGGCGGCGTTTACAGTGGATTAGTCTAACAGTCGAGACGCATACCGTAAAGCGAAGATTTCCAAATACTTACAACTTTCTTGCGTGGCTTTTCCACCACACTTGGCCATGATCGGCGTGGTTTCTTAACCGCGGCGTTATCATGAATCATCCCCATGGCTACCCGCCTGTTCCTGATCGATTCCTTCGGATTCATCTTCCGCGCTTACCACGCCCGCGCCCGCAGCGGAGCGCCGCCGATGCGAACCGCCACCGGTTTGCCCACCGAGGCGGTCTTTATCTTCCACAACATGCTGAAGAAGCTGATCGCGAGCCAGAAACCGGAACGGATCGCGGCGGTGTTCGAGTCCGAGGGGCCGACGTTTCGCGACGAGGCGTTCGCCGATTACAAGGCCAACCGCGCTCCGATGCCGGAAGACCTTTCGCCGCAAATCCCTTGGGTGCGCAAAATCTTGGAAGCGATGCGGATTCCGGTCCTGGAATTTCCCGGTTTCGAGGCGGACGACGTCATCGGCACGCTGGCACGCCGTGCGGAGGCGGCGGGGGACGAAGTGGTGATTGTGTCGAGCGACAAAGACATGCTCCAGCTCGTCACTCCGCGCGTGTCGATGCTCAACCCCATGAAGCCCGATCCTCCGCGAGAATTCACTTTATACGATCCGGCCAAAACACAAGAATTCATGGGAGTTCGTCCGGAACATATAGCCGATCTCCTAGCGCTAAAGGGCGACGCGATCGACAACATTCCCGGCGCTCCGGGCATTGGCGACAAAGGCGCGAAAGACCTGGTTCAGCGCTTCGGTCCCGTCGAAAACATCCTCGACCACGCCGCCGAAGTCGAACGCAAGATGTACCGGGAAAGCCTCCAGAACCACCGGGAGCAGGTGTTGTTGTCGAAACGCCTCGCCACCATCGATTGCGCGGTACCGATTCAGTGGGATCCGGCCGAGGCGGAGTCGCAACCACCCGATTCCGCTCGCCTTCGGGAACTATATCGCGATTTGGAATTCTTCAGTTTAATGAAAGAGTTAGGGTCGGAACCGAAAGTTCCGGTTGCGATCATCGATCTTCCCGAACTCGACGTCGATTGGGTCTTCGTCTATGACCTGAAGAATCACCCGGAACTACATGAACGCGAGGATGTTCTCGATGTTATGTTGGCTGGATTTTTGGTCTTAGCCGACCCCGGAGCGATATCCATAAACGCGCTCGCCGAGCGGTTCTTGCGCCGCGAGGTCGGCCCGAGTTCCGAGGAACACGCCGAGGCGATTTTCGCGCTGGGGCGAATTCTCGGCGCGGAAATAGATTCGCTCGGTCTTCTAGACCTCTATCGCCGGATCGACCGGCCCCTGGCGCCGGTACTTTCCCGCCTCGAAAGCGCCGGAATCGGGGTGAATTTGGCCCGATTAGGTGCATTAAACAGCCGAATAGAAGGCGAAATCGCCGCCCTCACGGCCACCATCCACGCCCAGGCGGGCCGCGAATTCAACATCAATTCGCCCCAACAGTTGGGCAAAGTACTCTTTGAGGATCTAGGACTTGCGCCACAAGGCAAGACCCGAACCAAGCAGCAATCGACCGCCGCGGACGTGCTGGAATCGCTCGCGGCCGAAGGGCATGAGATCGCGGGAAGCGTCCTCGAGTACCGGCAACTGACGAAATTGAAAGGTACTTACGTCGATGCCCTGCCGTCGCTGATCCGCCCGGAAACGGGGCGCGTCCATACGACCTTCAACCAATGCGGGGCGGCCACGGGGCGGCTGTCGTCGAACAATCCCAATCTGCAGAACATTCCCATCCGAACGGAGTTGGGGCGCGAGATTCGGTCGGCTTTTGTGCCCGAGCCGGGCTGGAAACTGGTGGTGGCCGACTATTCCCAGATCGAGCTGCGATTGCTCGCGCATATGTCTGAGGACAAAGTACTTATCGAGGCGTTCGTGCAGGGCGAGGATATCCACACGCGTACGGCGGCGGAGGTGTTCGGGGTCGCACCGCTGATGGTGACGCCCGAGATGCGGCGCAACGCCAAGGCGGTAAATTTTGGAATCGTTTACGGGCAAACGCCCTTCGGGCTGGCGCAAGCCATCGGCGTTCCACGCAGTGAAGCGGAGCGCTACATCCGCGGCTACTTCGACCGTTACGCGGGCGTACGCCGCTTTATCGACAAGACGATCGCGGAAGTACGCCGCGATGGGTTCGCGCGGACGCTTGACGGGCGGCGGCGGCCGATTCCCGACATCAATAGCCGCAATCCGAACGCGCGCGGGTTCGCGGAGCGAACGGCGGTGAACACTCCGCTGCAAGGCACGGCGGCGGATTTGATCAAGCTGGCGATGATCCGTCTGGACGCCGTACTGCGCGCCGATGGCTGGCGATCCCGCATGTTGTTGCAGGTGCACGACGAACTGGTATTCGAGGCTCCGCCGGCGGAAGCCGAGGCGCTGGCGAAGCTGGTGAAACGCGAGATGGAAGGAGTCGCGAGACTAAAGGTGCCGCTCGTGGTAGATACTGGGATCGGAGAGAACTGGAGGGACGCGAAATGAGCCCTGACGGTATCGGCGACGACGAGTTCTACGAGCTTTGCCAAGTCAACTCTCTCTACCGATTGGAGCGGAACACCGACGGATCGGTGACGCTACGCCCCTCTCCCGGGTGCGAGGCCAGTTGGCGCACGGCGGGCGTAACGGCGCAAATCGGGAACTGGGCGAAAAGCGTGGCGCGGGGACACTGCGTTGGCGCCGACTCCGAGTTTTTCCTGCCGGACGGTTCGGCTAGACAACCCGACGCCGCCTGGGTAAGCGACGAGTCCCTATCCCGCTTTACGCAAGAAGAGAAGCGCGGATTTCTTCGCTTGTGCCCGGAGTTCGTCATTGAAGTGCGGCCTTACTGCGACCGGCTCGACGATCTCAAACGCAAGATGGAGGAATGGATCGCCAACGGCGCGGAACTCGGTTGGTTGATCGATCCGGACGCCAGAAAAGCGTGGATCTACCGCCCGTGACAACCCGCCGAGGAGTTGGACGATCCCACGTCCTTGACTGGCGAAGGTCCGGTGGCCGGTTTCATTCTCGAACTCGAAGACGTGTTCGCGCCGCTTTGATACTCTGGCGGGCATGGATTCCCGGCGCGATTTTCTGATGTCTTCTTTGCCGGTGGGCTATGCGCTCGCCGTGCAACCGATTTCCGCCCAGGCGATTTCGACCGATACGAGCGGTCTGGTGGCGGGCGAAGTGAAGCTGCCTTCGGGCGGCGTCGAGATTCCCGCTTACCGAGCCCATCCCGACAAGCCGGGCAAATTCCCGTTGATCCTGGTGGTGGAGGAGATTTTCGGCATCCACGAGCACATCAAGGACATGTGCCGCCGGTTCGCCAAGATGGGCCACTACGCGATCGCGCCCGAATGTTTCGCGCGCTACGGCGACCCGTCGAAGATTTCCGATATTCAGGCGCTGCTGCGCGACGTTGTGTCGAAGACGCCGGACTCGACCGTCCTCGCCGATCTCGATGCCGCCGCCGCGTACGCCGTCAAGTCCGGTAAGGCGGACGATTCGAAACTCGCCGTCACGGGTTGGTGCTGGGGCGGGCGGATCACGTGGCTGTACGCCGCGCACAATCCGAAAGTCAAAGCGGGCGGAGCCTGGTATGGCCGGCTGGTTGGCGCGAAAACCGAGTTGCAGCCCAAGTATCCGGTGGATATCGCCGGCGAACTGAAAGCGCCGGTGCTTGGACTGTATGGCGCGAAGGATCGGGGCATCCCGGTGGAGACCGTCGATCAGATGCGCGCCGCGCTCAAGGCGGCGGGCAAGCCTTCCGAAATTATCGTCTACCCCGAAGCCGACCACGGCTTCAACGCCGACTATCGTCCTACTTACAACAAAGCCGCCGCCGAGGATGCTATGGCAAAGCTCGGCGCGTGGTTTAAAAAACACGGAGCCGCATAATGCGTATTCTTCTCTCGATCCTCGCGCCGGTAGTGTGTCTGGCGCAGAGCAGTTACACCTACTACTTGACCGGTAGTTCCGCCGACGTGCAGCGAACCACCGGCGGCGGAGCGATGTTGATGGGCGGAGGCACGGACGTGGACGACGCGTTCCGCTGGTTTATCGGAAAGTCGGGCGGAGGCGACATTGTCGTGATCCGGGCGTCCGGCTCCGACGGCTACAACCCGTACATCATGAGCCTGGGGACAGTGGATTCGGTGGAATCGATCGTGTTCCGCACGAAGTCCGCGTCCTCCGATTCGTTCGTTCTCGACAAGATTCGCAAGGCGGAAGGGTTGTTCCTGGCGGGCGGCGATCAAGCGGATTACGTTCGCTTGTGGAAGGACACGCCGGTGGAGGACGCGATTCGGGAACTCGTAGGCCGCGGAGTGCCGGTGGGCGGCACCAGCGCGGGTCTTGCGGTTCTCGGCCAGTTTTTCTTTAGCGCCGAGAAAGGCACGGTCGATTCGGACGAGGCGCTGCGAAATCCTTACAACTTTCGGATGACACTGGGGCGCGATTTTCTCGACGTGCCCGAGCTGGCGTCGGTCATCACCGACAGTCATTTCGGACAGCGCGATCGTTTGGGGCGTCTGGTGACGTTTCTGGCGCGTCTGATGCAGGACCGTTGGTCGATGTCGCCGCGCGGCATCGGCATCGACGAACAGACGGCGGTGCTGGTGGAACCGGGCGGCGCGGCTTCGATCGTGGGCGTGGGCCAAGCGTGGTTCCTAAAGCCGACCGTCAACCCCACGGTTTGCCAATCGCGCACGCCGCTGACGTTCACCGGAGTGCAGCTCTATCGAGTGCGCAAGACCGGATCGTTCGACGTCGCCAGTTGGACCGGAGCGGGCGGCACGGCGGAGACGGTGAACGTCAACAACGGCGTGTTGACGCGCCAATAGCTCGACTAGCGGACGGTGAGCGTCAACACGTTCGCCGCCCGGCCGTCGGCTCCGAGGCGCAGGACCAGAGAGCCAGGGGCGAGCGTTCGCGGCAGCCGGATGTTGATCTGGTCGAGCCCGTCGTACTGCATTTGCGGACCGGCGTAAAGCAGATCTCCGATGTTCGTTGTAACGCCCGTAGCGTTCCGGAATCCGCTGCCGTAGAGCACCAGATAAACGTCGGCGTCGCGGACGGGAAGCGGAGCGAATAAATCGAGCGTTTCGCGCGATCCGTCAGCGCGTACGACCAGAGCCTGACCGGCGCTAAACAGACCCGGCGCCACGCGATCGACGGTCAACGGACCGCTCGCTACGATTTCGGTTCCACGCCGCACGGTGAACGTTTGCCGGCCGCTGGGCGCGTTCGGGACGACGAAGTTCGCTTGCGAGTCGGTGGTGAAGAACGGCGCGGCGCGCAGGCCCGCGATCTCGACTTCGGTAGCTCCCGCGAGTCCCGTTCCGAAGATCGTGGCAATGCCGTTCGCCGCCACCGTTCCGCGCGCGAAACTCGCCGCGTTAGCGGCCACGTTGGCGACGATGCGGCGGACCTGCCCGCCGTTGGCGTACGTAGTGTAGTAGAGGTCGCCGCGATAAAACGTGGCGTGGATAAGGCTGAACGACCCGAACCCGCGCGCGAACTCGGTGAACGCGCCGCGGGCGCCGGTCTGGAAAAACCGCCCGCAGACGAAATCGCCGAACAGATACACGCCGTCGTATTCGGGGTTCCAGTACCCGTTGGGTACGAAAGCGCCTGCGGAAATCGAGGAGCATCCGCTTTCGTGCGAATAAGCCCATAGCGGCTCAATGTAGCGTGGGTCCGGGCTGCAATTATTCGACGCGCCGTTTGGGCAAGGCCCTTCGCGGACGTTCCAACCGTAATCGCCGCCTTGCACCGCTTCGTCGATCTCTTCCCAACGCTCCTGTCCGACGTCGTTGATGAAGAACCGGGTGGTGGAGGAGTTCGGATCCATGGCGATGCGGAACGGATTGCGCAATCCCATGGCGTAGATCTGATAAGGGCCGCCGGTGCGTGGCACGCGGAGAATTTTGCCGAGCGTCCCTTGCGGATTGCGGGAAGCCGGATTCTGGCCATTGCACAACGAAGGATTGGCCGGATCGCATCCGTTGTCGCCCACGCTGACATAGAGCCATCCGTCTTTGCCGATTTGCAAGTCGCCGCCGTTGTGATTGCTATTGAACGAGGGGATGTCGTCGATCAGGACTTGCTCGGTCGCCGGGTCGATCGCGCCGTTGCGGAACAGGAACGAAGAGACGCGATTTACGGGAGTGGTAGACGTGCGATTCGTACAATCGCGTCCCGGGCCGCGATACGTATAGAAAAGATACACGCGCTCCTGATCGGGATCGATGGCGACGCCGAGCAGCCCGCGCTCGCTATTGGTGCAGATCGCGGTTAAGGTTAGCACCGGAGCGGGCGCGATCGCGCCGTCGCGCAGCAATCGCACGGCGCCTCCTTGCGAGGTCACCAGCGCACGGCCGTCGTCGAAAAACGCGATGGCGGTGGGTTGCGGGACCGCGCCGACCAGCCGGTCGACAAAACCGGGCGGTAATGTTTGGGCGAAAGCCGGAAGGGCCGAAAGGAAAAGGATGGAAGGGATGATTTTCATGAGCGCTTGCTACACTAAAAATTCCAAATGCAAGAAGCCGCCGCCGCGTTGCGCGCCACTCCGTTGAATGCCGTGCACCGCGAGATGGGCGCGAAGATGGTCGACTTTGGCGGATGGGATATGCCCGTGCAGTATTCGGGCATTCTCGACGAACACAATACGGTACGCGCATCCGTGGGGTTGTTCGACGTCAGTCATATGGGCGAAATTGTCGTCCGGGGCCCGGAGGCGTTGAAGCTGGTCGATCATGTTTCGACCAACTGGGCCGCGAAGCTCAAGCCCGGTCAGGCGCACTATTCTGGACTGCTCTACGAGCATGGCGGATTCGTGGACGACATCCTGGTTCACAAAGTCTCCGATACCGAGTTCTTCATTTGCGTCAATGCGTCGAACCAGGACAAAGACTACGAACACATCGCGGCGCACAATAGTTTCGATTGCACGGTGGAGAACGCCGGTCCGCGATACGCGCAGTTGGCGATCCAGGGTCCGAAAGCGCTCGCGACGCTCGAAAAACTGACCGCCGTCGATCTCGCGCCGATCAAATACTATTGGTTCGCCGACGGCGCCGTTTCGGGAACACCCGCGCGCATTGCGCGCACCGGCTACACCGGCGAGGACGGCTTCGAAATCTATATCGACCCCGCCGAAGCGCCGCGCCTGTGGCGGGAAATTCTCGAAGCCGGCCGCGAGTTTGGCATCAAGCCCATCGGACTTGGCGCGCGCAACACGCTGCGTCTGGAGTGCAAGATGGCGCTGTACGGCCACGAGATCGACGCAACGATCACACCCTTCGAGGCCGATCTCGCCTGGATCGTGAAGTTCGACAAGCCCGAATTTGTTGGGCGGGAAGCGTTACTGAAGCAGCGCGAGGCGGGTTTGACGCGCAAGCTGACCGCGTTCGAGATGACCGGCAGAGGGATCGGGCGCGACGGCTATCCGGTGACGGTGGAGGGCCGCGAAGTGGGCTGGGTGACTTCGGGCGGTCCCGCGCCGACCCTCGGCAAGAATATCGGCTTGTGCTACCTTCCCATCGGTATGGCCGAGCCGGGGAAGGCGATCGAAATCGTCGTGCGGCAACAGCCGGTAGCGGCGGTCACCGTTCCCGCGCCATTCTACAAGCGAGCGAAATAAAGACATGTATCCCGAGAATTACCGTTACACCAAGGAACACGAGTGGGTGCTGGTCGAAGGCGACACGGGCACCGTCGGCATCACGCACCACGCGCAGAACGAACTGGGCGACATCGTCTACGTCGATCTGCCGAAAATCGGCCTGGCCGTCGCGCAAGGCAAGACGCTGGGTTCCGTGGAATCGGTGAAGGCGGTGTCGGACATCTATTCGCCCGTCACCGGCGAGGTGATGGAGACGAATGCGTTGCTAGGCACCGCGCCGGAAAAGCTCAACGAAGATCCACACGGCGCGGCTTGGTTAGTGAAGCTGAAATTGACCGCTCCCGCGGAAATTGAGCAACTCATGACCGCCGCCGATTATCAAACCTATATCGGGGGATAGAGATTGCGTTACCTTCCTAAGTCGGATGCCGAGCGCCAAGAGATGCTCGGGGCGATTGGAGTGCGGTCGATCGAAGAGTTGATCGGCCATTTGCCGGGCGATGCGAAATTCAACCGTGCATTGACCATCCCGCCGGGCAAAAGCGAATTCGAGATCGTCGATTACTTTAAAGAACGCGGATCGCGCTGCGCCGTCGGTTATGCGACGTTTCTCGGCGCGGGGGTTTACAACCATTACCGTCCCGTGGTGGCGGACACGATCGTCCAGCGCGGCGAGTTCCTGACTTCTTATACGCCGTATCAAGCCGAGATTTCGCAAGGTACGCTGACGCAGATTTTCGAGTTTCAGACGATGGTCTGCCAGTTGACCGGCATGGAAGTGGCGAACGCGTCGATGTACGACGGGTCGTCGGCGGTGCCGGAAGCCGCCATGATGGCCGTCCGCATTACCGGGCGTAATAAGACGCTAGTGGCGAAGACCGTTCATCCCGAATATCGCGAGGTGCTGGCGACATACACCAAGCACCAGCACATGCCGGTGGCCGAAATCGGCTACGACAGCGAGACCGGAAAGCTCGACCTACGGGATGTCGCCGCGAAGCTCGACGACGATACGGCGTGCGTGATTGTGCAGTCGCCGAACTTCTTCGGAACGGTCGAGGATTTGGACGAACTCGCGGCGCTGGTCCACAAGCGCGGCGCGTTACTGGTGTATGTGTTCACCGAAGCGGTTTCCCTAGGGTTGCTGGAGCCGCCGTATATGGCCGACATCGTCGTCGGCGAATTGCAGAGCTTCTGTATTTCGCCCGCGTATGGCGGACCGTTCGCGGGCATCATCGCGACGAAGGAGAAGTTCATTCGGCAGATTCCCGGACGACTGGTGGGAGAGACTCGCGACGGCGATGGCAAGCGGGCGTTTTGCCTGACTCTCTCGACGCGCGAGCAGCACATCCGCCGCGAGAAGGCGACCTCGAACATCTGCACCAATCAGGCGCTGATCGCGCTGATGGGTACGGTGCACATGAGCCTATTTGGCAAAGAAGGTTTACGCGAGTTAGCGCACCAGAACCTGTCAAAAGCGCACTACTTAGCGAGTAAGTTGACACGCCGCTTCGACGCTCCGTTCTTCAATGAGTTTGTGGCAAAGGTAGGCGATCCCGATCAGTTGAACGCCAAGCTGCTCGAACGGAAAATCGTCGGCGGGTTGGCGCTGGGACGCTTCTACCCCGAGCTGGCCGATTGCATGCTGTTGTGCGCGACCGAAACGACCAAGAAAGAAGCCATGGACCAACTGGCGGAGGCGGCGCAATGATTCGCAAAGTTACTTCTCATCCCACACAGAACGAATCGCTGCTGTTTGAAATGAGTTCTCCGGGCAAGAAGGGCTATCAACTACCCGAACTCGACGTCCCGGCGGTGGATCCGAAGAAAGCGCTGGGCGCGAAAAACGTTCGCGCGGAAATCGACGGATTTCCCGAGGTCAGCGAAGTGGAAGTGATTCGCCACTTCACGCGCTTGTCCACTTGGAATTACGCGATCGATCTGGGTCTGTATCCGCTCGGCTCTTGCACGATGAAGTACAACCCACGCGTCAACGAACTGGTGGCGCGTACGGAAGGCCTGGCCTGGGCGCACCCGTATCAACCGGAATCGCTCGCCCAAGGCGCGATGGAAGTGATCGCGACGCTCGAGTGCGCGCTCGCCGAAATCACGGGCATGGACGGCGTGACGCTGCAACCCGCCGCCGGAGCGCACGGCGAGATGACCGGAATCTTGATGGTGCGGGCCGCCCTCGAAAAACAAGGCAATCCGCGCAAGAAAGTGTTGTGCCCCGATTCGGCGCATGGGACGAATCCGGCCACAGCGCACATGGTCGGCTACGAGGTGGTGAACATCAAGTCCAACGATCTGGGCATGGTGGACGTGGCGTCGCTGGCGGCGGCGGTGGACGGCGACACGGCGGCGCTGATGGTGACCAATCCGAACACGGTGGGCGTGTTCGAGGAGCACATCGTGCAGGTGGCGAAGATTCTGCACGACAAGGGCGCGATGGTGTACATGGACGGCGCGAATATGAATGCGCTGGTGGGCGTGGCGCGTCCCGGAGACTTCGGCGTCGACGTGATGCACCTCAACCTGCATAAGACGTTTTCGACTCCGCACGGCGGCGGCGGACCTGGATCGGGCGCGGTGGCGTTCCGGTCGCATCTCGAACCGTTCGCGCCCACGCCGCGCTTGCGGCACAAGGACGGAACGTATTCCTGGGATTACGACCGTCCGGACTCGATCGGCAGAGTGCGCGCCTACTACGGCAATTTCGGCGTGCTGGTGCGGGCGCTGGCGTACATCATGGCGCATGGCGGTCCGGGGTTGCGCAACGCGACGCTCGACGCGATTCTGAACGCGAATTATATTCGCAAGGGCCTCGAAGCCTACTACGATTTGCCGTACAAATCGCCCTGTATGCACGAGGTGGTTTTCTCGGACGATCGGCAATCGGCGAAAGGCGTCAAGACGGGCGACATCGCGAAGCGGCTGATCGATTACGGCTTCCATCCGTACACGGTTTCGTTCCCGCTAATTGTGCATGGCGCGCTGATGATCGAGCCGACGGAGACGGAGTCGAAGCAAGAGATCGACCTGTTTATCGATGCGATGCAATCGATCGCGCGCGAGATCGACGAGAATCCGGACGTGGTGTTGAAAGCGCCTCACTCGACCCGCACTCGCCGAGTGGACGAGGTGACGGCGGCGCGCAAGCCCGTGGTACGCTGGCGTCCGGCGGTGCCCGCCGCTCGCGCCGCGGACTAAGTGCACTTACGCCTGCTTCTCGCCTTCGTCATCGTCACTCGGTTGCCGTTCTTGTGGCAGCCGATCCAAGGCGACGATCTCTACTATCTGTACGGCGCGCAACACGCGCAGATCGATCCGGCGCATCCGCATCAAGCGAAGTATTTTTTTCAGGGGCGCGAGGTGTCGATGCTCGGCCATCCGCATCCGCCGCTGAACGCGTGGATCCTCGGCGGATTGCTCGCGGCGCGGGGCGATATCGACGAAGTGCTTTTCCACGGCGTCTACTTACTCTTCTCGCTGATTTGCGCGGCGGCAATGTACGCGCTCGCACGAAAGTTCGCGCCGGGGCGGGAATTGCTGGCGTCGTTGTTGTTTCTCTCGACGCCGGTACTGTGGGTTTCGGGAACGTCGCTTGAGAGCGATCTGCCGTTCCTCGCGTTGTGGATGTCGGGGCTCGCGCTGTGGGTGCATGGGCGCGTCTGGCCGGCGGTGGTTCCGCTGTTGTTGAGCGGGCTCGCGGCGTATCAGGCGGTAGCGCTGATTCCGGTGTTGTGGCTGGCGCGGCGGTCTTGGCTGGCGATCGCACCGGCTGTGGGAGTGGTGGCGTATCAGGTGTTCGAGTACCTGAGCGCGGGCGTGTTTCCGATTCTCGCTACTGCCGGTTATTTTTCCGAGTATGGGTTGCAGCGCTGGCAAGCGAAGTTACTCAACGCGGCGGCACTGACGGCTCATCTGCCTTGGCTTTCGGGACCGGTGGCGATGTTCCAGCCTTCGTGGTGGCTCGCTTTGGGATTGCCCACCGCGCTGGTCGATTGGCATCCGCTGTTTTGGTTGTCGTTTGCCATCGGGTTGGTGGTGTTGGTCAAGATCGACGGATTTCTGGGATGGTGGGTACGAATCTTTTTCGCGGCGGCGTTGATTTTGTTCTTCGCGGGGTCGGCGCGTTACTTACTGCCCATCGCGCCTGCGCTCGCGCTCTGGGCGGCGGCTAAGTTATCGGAAGAGCGGCTGACTTACGCAGTCGCCGCGCAAATGATGCTTGCAGGCTTGCTTGCTTTGACGAACTACCAGCACTGGCAAACTTACAAAGATTTCGCGCTCGCGAATGTGGTGCCGGACCGCCGAGTGTGGGTGGATGGCGAATGGGGGTTCCGCTACTACGCCGAATCGCGCGGAGCGGTGGCGTTGCCGCAAGGGCGGCGTATGCAGGATGGCGACCGGTTGCTCGAACAAGAGCTCGCGCATGGGAATCGTTCGTCGAACTTGCCCGTGCTTGCGCAGCGCGAGATTCGCCCGTCGTTGCCGCTATGCCTCATCGGGACGAACTGCCGCTCCGGCTGGTCGAGCGTCGCGTTTGGGTTGCGGCCGTTCGATGTCTCCTTCGCGCCGCTCGATACGGTGCGATTGCGCGCCGTCGCCGAGCGCGCGCCCACGGTGAGCTTTCTGCAGATGAACGCGCCGGAGTGCGAGTATCAGTTGCTCGGCGGGTTTTTCTCGCTCGAAGAGAATCGCTACCGCTGGATGGCGCCGCGGGGGGAAGTGGCGCTGGTGGGGAAGGGCGGTCCGCTGACCATCGAGATCTACGCCACGGAGGAGCGGGCGTTGACCGTTTCGGCGAACGGGCGAGCGCTAGGAACTTACAACTTGAAAATGGGTCTGCAAACGATCGCGACGCCTCCGGTCGATGCCGCCGATCGGGTGATCGTCACACTGACCATCGACCGTCCGGTGAAAGCTCCCGGGGATTCGCGCGAGCTCGGCGCGATCGTGCAATCAATCGGCTTTCAGTAAGAGCACGCGGTGATACTCGCTATCGCCGACTAGAATGCCGCCCGCGCGGGTCATCGAAATTCCGTGGGGCCGCTTCAACTTATCGAGAACGACTTTCCGTTCGCCCGTCTTCGCGTCAAGGAACGTAACTTCGTGGCTCTCCGTATCGGCGATGTAGACGCCGCCTTTCTTTTGCGACCAAACGATGCCTTTCGGACCGTGCAGCTTTTCGGCAAGCACGGTGTGCGACTTATTCGGGTAATCCACCTTCCACACCGCATTGCCCTCTCGCAAGGCGAGCCACAGCGTACCGTCGGGCGAAAACGCCATCGCGCGCGGGCCGCGCACGGGAGAATCCTCGCCGCCCAGCCACGTCTCGATAATGCCGGTTTTCAGGTCCACGCGGCGGACGCGGTGATTGCGGATGTCGCAAATCAGTAAGCGGCCTTGCGGGTCGAACTCGATTGCATGCGGCTGGTTCAATTGCGCCTTCGCCGCTGGACCGCCGTCGCCGGAGAATCCAGGCTCGCCCGTGCCGGCGATCACGGTTAACTCGCCGGTCTTCTTGTCGCGACGCTTCACCTGGTGCGCTTTCATATCGACGAAAAACATGTGCCCGGCCTTGTCGAAACGGACTTCGTAAGGCTCGTTTTGACCCTCGACGATCGCCGTGAGTTTCTTGGTCTTCGGCTCGAAGCGGTAAATCTTGTGGTCGTCGATGGAGCAGATGTAGATCGCTTTATCGGGACCTTCCACCAGCCCATAAGGGTTTTTCACTTCGGTGAGCACATCAAAGGAAGCGGCGAGCAGCAGCAAGTACGTCGTCAAGTTCGATCTCCGAAATTTGGGATTTCTTGATTATCTCGACTTGCGCGCCGCGCGGCGCCCAGACGGCGGGGTCGGTAGGACCGAACAACGCGACGACGGGCGTTCCGACTGCGCTCGCGAGATGCGTAATCCCGGAATCGTTGCCGATATAGAGGCGCGCGCCGCCGAGCCAGCAGGCGAGATCGTAGAGGTTCGAGAATCGCTCTGCGCCATCCGGCGCGATCGCCCAATCGGCCGAGAGCTCGCGGGCGAGCGCTTGAAACCGGTGGAGCGGCCAGTTCTTACGCGGGCTGCCGGAGAAGGGATGGACGACGACTCGCGTTCTGGGAACCTGCGGCACTGCGATTCTCGGCACGCCCGGCGGCGGTGGCAACGCCGGATGAAACACGAACGGCAGGTGGGCGACGGCGGCGCGAAACTCGGGTTGCGAAGTTCCGTACCAGGACACGATTTCGTCGAACTGCGCCAACCGTTCGAGCACCGGCTGCGCCAGACCTTCGACGCCGGGGATCGCGAGCCAATCGAGGCCTGTGTCGGGGAGCGCTTCGACGCGATTCGCAAACTGGACCAGCGGGACGACGGGGCGGGGCACCCAGACTTCGTCCGGATCGAGAGCCTCGAGAGCGGGCAAAGTCAGAATGCAATCGCCGATCGCGCCGGGACGGATCGCGAGGCGCCGCACGCTATCTGATTTCGTAGGTGAATTCGACCGGAACGGTTTTGGGCGGCAGGCAGGCCTTCAAACTGCAAGCCTGGTAGCGCAGCTTGCCCTTAGCGATCCCGAGGCCCGTTGGGGCGTTCGCGGGAGCCTTGAATTGCGTTTCGATGGCGAAGTCGCCGGTGAAGACGCTAAGCGGTTTTTCCGAAAACTCGTACTTTTCGAGATGCGGAGCGGGGAACTTGACCGCTTCGGTCGCAAGCGGCGCGGCGTCCCAGGTGAGCCGCAGGGGGATTAAGTAGTCTTCGCTCGGCGTGTTCGAGTTGGTGTGATAGCCGGGTTTCAGCTTCACCATCAGGCGCACGGGCGTCGATTCGTTGCGCTTGGCGGAAACCTTCGCCACCGGCGCGACGGTAAGCACGTCGCTTTGGGCGAACGCCCCGACGGCCAGCAGGCTACTTAGCCAGAAGCTGCTCGATGTCCTCGACATAATCGCTCTTTGAAACCAAGCCGACGTGGACCGATGCGATGCGCCCGTTGCGGTCCAGCATGAACGAAGTGGGCAGATTCTCGACGCCGCCGTATTGCTGCGCCACCATATCGGTGCCAAGCAGGACGCGGTAATTGATCTTCATCTTGCCGATGTAAGGCTTGACGACGTCCCAACCGTCCTCGTCGAGCGAAACGCCGACGATGGCAAAGCCTTTCGACTTGTACTGATTTTCGAGGTCCACGAACCAGGGGATTTCGCGCGCGCAGGGCGAGCACCAAGTCGCCCAGAAATTCAGCAGCACGACCTTGCCCTTGTAGTCCGAGAGCTTGACGGTTTGGCCGTCGGCGTCTTTCAAGGTGAAGTCCGGGGCGGCTTTGCGTTGGGTGTCGGGCTTGACGGAGCGGGCTTGCGAGGTTGTGGTACAGCTCGATGCCGCCAACCAGAGAGTCAAGACGCCTAGCGCCGCGAATTTCATAATCCGATTATACGGGCAGCCGCCGCGAACCCAGCAGTTGGTCGAACCACCGGCGCCGAACCGGGCGCGCCCGCCGGTCGAGCGTGAACTCGCTGTGCCGGCGACGCGGGGAAAAGTACCACGCCGCCGTATCGCAGAAGCTTTCACAAGAATAATCGCGCCAACGCCGCGGACTATTCCCGGTGACGCCCAACTTCTCTTTGCGCATTTCCGCGGACCAGCCGAGTTCGCCCTTCACGCGCCGCCGCATTTCGCTCTTTAGGAGTTCGCTCCAAGCCGCACGAGTGGCGTTGTCCAAACGTTGCCAAACGAAATGAAAGAGCTCGTGCACGACGATCCGAACCAGCTCCGGTGCGTGGTCCAGTAACTCGCGGTCGAGTTCCACCATCCGCCGCCGCAGATGCGACGCCGCGTGAACGCCCACAAGGCCCCGGGCGGCGCGAATCGTCAGCGGCTGGCGAATGGTTGGCGTCATGGTTTTGGCGCGGAAGGCTTGGGCGAAGCCGGCATCGGTGTCTGCCCCGGCCCGACGGCCTTCGGGGTCGGCGTAAAGAACGCCTCGTTCTCGAATTTCACTTTTTCGTAAACGTCTTTGCGAACGGTCTCAAACCAGGCGCGAAATAGCTCTTCCTTAAGGCCGGTATAGGCCTGCGTTTTGACGGTTTCGTACGGTTGAACGTCGGCCTTTTCGACCCGAAACAGATAAAACCCGTTCGGCTGCCGGATCGCCTCCGAGTACTCCCCTTGCTTGAGGTTGAAAATAGAAGCTTTAATCGCCTCGGGAATCTGATCGGTCTTCTTAAGCGGCGGGTAATCGCCGTCTTTGTCGCGGGACGCGATGTCCTGGGAATTGGCCTTAATCAAGGCTACGAAGTCCGCACCGCCCATGGCTTGTTTTCTTAGCTCTTCGATTTTCGCCTTGGCTTCGCTTTCGATCATCGCCGCCTTCCCCGCTTTTTCGGATGCGGCTTTCTGCTCGGCGGTCACAAAAGGAAGATAAAGTACCTTAACGTTTACTTGCGTGTAATCGCCTAAGTGTCTGTTATAGAAGTCTTTAATCTGATCTTCGTTCACTTGCGGATTGGACTTGATTTCGAGAAGCCCCTGCATGAGCACGTTCATCCGGGCGTAGGCAAGGCGTTCGGAATTCGGCGGGTTTTTGTCGAGCTTCTCCTGCTCGGCCAGCTTGGCCAAGTGGCTCAAAAGAGCGTACTGGCGGGTAAATTCCTTGGGATCGCGCTCGAAAACGCCCGCCAACTGGCCGGTCATCGCGTCCACGAACCGCGTCATTTCACCGGCGGTGATCTTCTTCCCGTCCCCTAGATCGGCGACGACGGTCTCCGGGGCTACGCCTTGCCGGGCGGTCTGGGCGGTCGCGGCGATTCCCGCGAAAAAGAGGCTAAGGGTGCGGAACTTCAAACCGCTATTTTAGCGGATCGGTACCGGCCCAAACGCGATCAGACCGAACCCCGCGCCGTCGCGAATGTTGGCGTAGGGATCCTTGCCATGGCCGTAGCGCAACTGAGCGCCTTCGGGGAGCTTGCCTTGAAAATGCAGCACGATGGTGTCGCCCGCCAGTTCGGTTTTGTAGATCATCGGCTGCGGAACTCCGGCGGCGTCCAGAATCGCGAATCCGGTGGGCCGTCCGGCGGAGGCGAGCGTGCCGTTGAAATCGGAAATCTTCACCCGGATCGTGTTGAACTCGACGACGGGGGCTTGCGGGCGCGGACCGCGTTTGGCTTTCCCCGCCGCAAAGGCGGCCATGTTCGCGCCGATCCGCTTCAGGTCCGAGGTGCCGACATGAATGCCGTCGTCGAGATCGACGTCGAGCGCGCCGAACACCGCCGAGTTCGCGATTGTCTGCTCGGCCAGCCGCTGGTCTTCCTGCACCATATTCCACGCTTCGACGTTTGCGGCGTTGACGTGCCGTCCGATCTGCACGTAGTAGAAAGGCAATGCGTTGTCGCCGGTGTCGGCCCGGAAGCGAGCCACCAGGTTCTCGAACTTAGCGCGGAACGCGGGCTGCACCTTGGGATTGGCGTCCGATTCGCCCTGATACCAGAGGATCCCCTTGATCTTGCCGCCCGCCGCTTGCAAACGGCGCATCGCGGAACCATAGAGCGAATCGCCCGGCGCGGCTTTGTCCCACTTGGCCGGGTCCCATTGATCCATCGAGGTGCCGCCGTGCGCGCAGGGCAGCAGACCGACCGGCACTCCGGCGGCTTTCGAGTAGGCGACGGCGAACGGAAGGCCTAGTCCCGCGCCCTTCTTGCGGTTCTTGACGAACTCGGCGAGCTCCGGCCCGGTAAGGCGAGACTCGCGCCGGGCGAGCGTCCAATGGATTTTGTCGACCGACCCGGGGATGTTGTGCAGCGGTTCCTTCGCGGGCTGCCACTTCTCGTCGATCATGTCGAATGTCTGCACCATGCGGTTCGGCGGTTCGATCGCCACGGCGTCGAGGTTGCCGACGCCTTCCATGTTCGACTGTCCGGCCAGCATCCAGATGTCGCCGACGAAGAGGTTCTGAACCACTGCGCGAGCGCCCCCGGCGCGCATTTCGAGCTTGTAGGGTCCGCCCGCCGGAACTCCTGCGAAGGTGACGGTCCACTTGCCGCCCGACGCGATTGCGGGCGTGGCGGAGATCGAACCTAACTTGCCTGTAACGGGCTTGCCTTCGGCTCCGTCGGCGGTTCCGGAAACGGTGACCGTGGCCTTGCCGTCAGACCCTCGTTGGTAAACCTGATGCTCCTGCGCCCCGGCCGAGATAACGATGGATTGTGCGGAGAGGGCGAGCGGGAGCGCCGCGAGAAGCAAAGTTCGCATGAGGCGAAGTATAGCGTATGCATCGGGTTAGGAGATGCCCTTACGCGTCGCGATAAAGTGTTATCATTGCGTACACACAGAGCGACGGGATGCTAACCACTAAAGTTGGGATTCGAGAATTTCGGGAGCGCTTGGCGGATTACCTAGAGTCGAAAACGCCTGTCGCGATCACTAGGCATGGGTCGACGATCGGCATCTATGTACCGACTCAGCCCAAACCGAGCCAAGTCGATTTGGACGCCCTGCGTGTGGCCGGCGAACGGATGCGGGAATGGATGGCAGCGGCGGGGACCAACGAAGACGAAATCGTCGCCGATTTCAAGCAAGCCCGGCGCGAGAGACGGACTCGTAAAGGCTAGCGATGCTCGTTCTCGACGCGAATATTCTCATTCGCGCGGTGTTAGGCTCGCGAGTGCTGAGTTTAGTGCAAAAGTATACGGGGCAAGTCGAGTTAATGGCTCCCGATGCGGCGTTCCAGGAAGCGCGCGAGCATCTACCTGGGATATTGCGGGCTCGGAACGTTCCGGTGGCTCCAGCCGTGGCCACGCTAGACCTGCTAACACGCTTTGTGCAAACGATCGAATTGGAAACGTACGCTTCCTTCGAGACTGTCGCCCGCGAGCGACTCGGTAAGCGCGATGAAGACGATTGGCCGGTTCTAGCCGCGGCCCTGGCGATTGGATGCCCGATCTGGACGGAAGATACCGACTTCTTCGGTTGCGGCGTTGCAACCTGGACAACAGATCGCGTTGAACTATATTTGGCAAAGGCTGCGGAGTGGCAAGCTTAAGCGGAAGGCTTGACCGTCGCCGCTCGAGGCTTCGACCGGTCCATCGAGCGCGCGGCCTTCTGCTTGGCCGCCTCGGTGACCACGATGTTGTTGACCACGCGCTTCGCTCCGGCGGTCTTCGCCATGCGTGTGGCCGCTCCTTTGTGCTGCACGACGTCGGCGCGGCCACTTAGGTACGCGACGCCTGATTGCACGCGGACGGTGAACTTACCGCCGCCCGCTTTCGACTTCAAGAACTTGTCTTGAATCGTTTGTTGCAAGGCCTGGTCCGACACCGAAGAAGTGGCTTTCTTCGTGTCCGCAACCTTTTTGATATCCGCTGCGGGCATCGCGAGCGTCGAAAGCAGCGCCCAGGCGAGCGAAATCCGAATTGTCCTCATGTCGATCTAGTGCGGGCGGGACGCTCGAAATCTCCGCCTGGATTTCGCCGCCGAGCGCGCGCTCGAATTCGAGGTCGAGCAACGGGTCGAGGAACGTGAAGTCCTTGGACAGATAGAGGCGGCGCAGGCGGCGCTCGATCAGGACCGGGTCGCGGCGGCTCAGGGATTGCTCCACCAAGTCGCGCTCGGCGACGAACAGCGCGTGCATCAGCTGCGGCTTGCGTCGGTAGACGGCCCAGAACCGCTCGGCGCGGCGCGGGGCGAAAGCGGCAGACTGCGGATACCCGGCGGCGGCAAGCATCGGTTCGATAGCCGCGAGTTTCGCCGGTAGATTGCGCTTCAACGAGTGCATCACCGCGCGCGGGGTGTCGTCGTCGAGCACGTCGAACACGTAGCTGAACTTGGTTTTCGGCGTGTAAGGGCGAAGGGCCGAGTAGGCGACGAGCGTGGCGGCGTTATCGAAATCGTCGAATCGGTCGAAGCTCGTAAACCACAGGTAGGGCAGCCAGACGCGGAGCGCTTCCTGGATCGCCACCGACACTCGGGCCGCTTGTCGCAAAAACTGCGGGTGTGTCGCGTGGGGTAACGTACGGCTCGTGTCGCCGCGCAAGGTCAGCGTGACGGATCCATTGGCCGCTAGGCCGTAACGCGCGGCCACGGGCGCAATGAGCGCCGCCGAAATGCAGTTCGGCTCCGGAATGTGGCGAAAGACGGTCATCGGTGAGAGGAGACTAGCAAGCGCGCGAGAGGCGAATGCTAGATGGTCGGCAGAACTCGTTGAGAAATTGGACGCTTATTTTTGCGAAGCGGCTGTGACTGGAGATACCGGTTCACGTCCTCGAGCGAGGCGAACAGTCCGTGGAACCCTTCCACGCTGCGGCGAGGGGCTTTTCGGCGGCTCGAGAAGTCGCGCGCCCGGAACTGGCCTTTCGCGCCGATCACGGCCGCGCCCATCGGTTTGTATTCGTGAGTCCCCGCCGCCCACGCCACGTCGTCAAGCACCCACAAGGCGAACCCCATGTTCGGCAAACTCCATGCTTGATACGATAGCGCCCATGCAACGTCGTGAATTTCTTGCGGGCTCGCTCGCAATGCCAGTTGCGCTCGCTGCGCAAGAGTCGAAAGTCGCCCGGAAGGGACGTCTGAAGCAGGGGGTCTGCGGCGGAGTCTTCGGCCGGGGCATGGCGTTTGAGGACGCCTGCCGTCACGCCGCGCGGCTGGGCGCGCAATGCTTCGATTTGCGACGCCCCGAGGAGTTTCCGGTGATGAAGAAGTACGGCATCGTGCCGACGATCGTCGCGGGCGCGATGTCGCTCACCGGCGGCTGCAATCGCGTCGAGGATCACCCCGAGGTCGAAAAGAAAATGCACACGCTGATCGATCAGACGGCGGCGGCGGGCGGCGTGAGCGTCATTGCCCTATCGGGCAACCGGCGCGGGATGTCCGACGAGGAGGGTCAGGACAATTGCGTCACGTTCCTGAACAAGGTGAAGGCGCACGCGGAAGACAAAGGCATCACCATTTGCATGGAGTTGCTTAACTCGAAGGTGAATCACCCGGATTATCAGTGCGACCGCACTAAGTGGGGCGTTGAGATGTGTAAACGGGTGAACTCACCGAGGGTGAAGTTGCTTTACGACATTTATCACATGCAAATCATGGAAGGGGATATTATTCGCACGATTCGCGAAAACATCTCTTACTTCGGCCACTTCCATACGGCGGGTAATCCGGGGCGCAACGAGTTCGACTTAGACACTCAAGAATTGAACTACCGCGGAATTTGCAAAGCGATCGTGGACCTGGGTTATCAAGGATATATTTCGCATGAGTACGGTCCGAAGCACGGCGAACCGCTAAAGGTGCTCGACGAGATGCTGACGATCTGCGATGTATAGCTCTAAGCCTGCACGCGGAGCAGTACGCCCGATTGAGTAGTCTGGCCCGAGACCGTCGCGACAACGGCGTGGTCGCCGTTCGCCAGTTGCGGCACGGTGACGTTGAACTGGTAGAGTCCGGGGGCCGAGAGTCCGGCGAACGCGACCGTCGCGGCGACGCCTCCGATGGTCACCGTTACGGTGTTGGTGGTCGCGTATGCGGCTTGGAAAACCACGCCCGCTTCCACACTCGGATTGGTGGGTCCGAAACCCGTGCCGTAGAGTTGGAGGACCTCGCCGGGTTTCGCCGGAGTGGAGGCGTTGATCACTACCGCGTCCGAATTGCGCCGCGCAGCGACGTAATTGCCCGAGACGAAGAACGCGGGCTGAATCGCCTGCATCGTAGCGGAGCGCGCGTCGGACGTTCCGGCGGCGTTGGCGACCGTGACGTTCACCGATCCGGTGCTGGTATCCGACGCGGGCTGTACGTTGACTTGGTTGGGATCGACGTAGCGAATAAATGCCGCTTTGCCGTTGATCTGAACGCTAACCCCCGAGAGTGTTGTCGGCAGACGGTCGCTCACAATATCGGCCGTCGTGATCTCGCGCGCCACCGAAGCTAAGTTAGTCCCATAGATCGTCACCCAACTGCCGGGTACTACGCCGGCTAATACTCCGGTGGCGGCGCTTACAATGCCGCCAGAAGTAATGGTGGGCCGGGAAGCGGCCGTGGCGGTAAGGTTGACACCGACATTGATGGTCGCCGCGTAGCCGTCGGTGGTGCGGGTGAGCGTAATCAACGTGCGGCTGGCCGCCGATCCCGCGCCGGTGTACACCATGTCGTTCGAGTTGCGCGTGTCGCGGGTTCCGCGCGTGTTGTAGGGCGCCACGCTCAGGACTTGATCGGAGATCGTGTCGTCGAAATGCAGTTGCGACGTGAACGTACCGGTGACGGTAGTACCGGAGTAAGTGCGAACGCGCAAGTGAATGTGGACCGCGCGGCCGCGATACCAGCCCGGATAAATGGTTTGGAATTTCGCTACCCCCGTTTCGCCCGTAATCTGATAGCCGCGCAGAAACTTGCGGCCCACGGTGCTGTTTGCCGAGACGTCGGAGTAGAGCCCCCCGGCGTCGCAGTGCCACACATCGACGTAAGCTCCGGGCAATTGCGCGCAAGCGCCAGTGCGCACCGAGTAGACGTTGATGGTGAGTTCCAAAGGTAAACCGGCGCTCACCGTTCCGTTCGACGGATCGATGCGAATGTCGGAGCGGTTGAGCTTCTCGTCCACCCAGTAAGGACCCTCGGTCATTTCGGGATTCAAGATGCAATCGAACGCGGTTTGCGCGAGCACCGAATCGGGGCCATTGCCCACGGTGACCAGCGACGCGCCCGCGCCGCCCAAGACGAGAAGAGTTTGCCGACGATCCATTAAACATAGACACACCGTGCGCCGGGTAAAGTTGCGGAGCCATTAATGAGAATCGGCTCGCAATAAATTGATTCCAAACGGGATGTTGTCACGCACCCGCGCCGTGCGATATGCTTCCGAGCGCCCGAGGACGGCAAGGAGAACAACCAACCATGGCATCGAATCGCGGAGTCGCCTACATCGCACCCGGAAAAGTGGAAGTGCAATCGATCGATTACCCGAAGCTCGCACTGGGCGACCGCAAGTGCGACCACGGCGTGATCCTGAAGATCGTTTCGACGAACATTTGTGGCAGCGATCAGCACATGGTACGGGGGCGGACTACGGCTCCGGCGGGACTGATTTTAGGGCATGAGATCACGGGCGAGATCGTCGAGAAGGGCCGCGACGTCGAATTCTTGAACGTGGGCGACATCTGCTCGGTGCCGTTCAACATCGCCTGCGGCCGCTGCCGGAACTGCAAGGCGGGGCAAACGGGCATCTGCTTGAACGTCAATCCCGCGCGCCCCGGGGCGGCCTACGGCTACGTGGATATGGGCGGTTGGGTGGGCGGTCAAGCCGAGTACGTGATGGTGCCTTACGCGGACTGGAACTTGTTGCGCTTTCCCGACAAAGCGCAGGCGATGGCGAAGATTCGCGATCTCACACTCCTCTCCGACATCTTCCCCACCGGCTTTCACGGCGCTGTAACGGCGGGCGTCGGCCCCGGTGTGGTGGTCTACATCGCGGGCGCGGGGCCGGTGGGCTTGGCGAGCGCGGCGTCGTGTCATCTGCTTGGCGCGGCCTGCGTGATCGTCGGCGACATGATTCCGGAACGGCTGGCGCAAGCGAAGAGCTTTGGCTGCGAGACGATCGACTTACGGAAATCGGCATCGCTCGCCGAACAGATCGAACAGATCGTGGGTGTGCCGGAAGTGGATTGCGCCGTCGATTGCGTGGGCTTCGAGGCTCGCGGTCACGGCGCGGAAGCGGTGGTGGAACGCCCGGCCACGGTGCTCAACGCGCTAATGGAAGTGACGCGGGCGGGTGGCGCGCTCGGCATTCCCGGGTTGTACGTGACGGGCGATCCGGGCGGCGTGGACGACAACGCGAAGATCGGCAATCTGGGAATCCGCATCGGGTTGGGATGGGCGAAATCGCACAGCTTCCACACCGGTCAGTGCCCAGTGATGAAGTACCACCGGCAACTGATGCAGGCGATTTTGTACGAAAAGATTCACATCGCCAAAGCGGTAAACGTGCAGACGATTTCGCTCGACGACGCGCCGAAGGGTTACGCCGATTTCGACAAGGGCGCGGCGACGAAATTCGTCATCGACCCGCACGCCCTTATCGCCGCTTAGTCGGGCGCGGCTTGGGAACGACCTCGAAGCCTTCTTCGGAGAAGTGTTTGTCGAAGGTGAAGGCGGTGGCGATGCCGAGTTTTCGCATGGCGTTGAAGCTGGAGATATCGACGACACCTAGCCAACGACGATCCCTGCCGATGGTGTCCCAAATCGCCTGATCGATTGCGGCGACATCGATCGGTTGCCAGGCGACAAGCGGTTGAGCGACCTCTCGAAATCGCCGAACGGGGCGTAGTCCGGCCAGGGCTTGCAGGAGTGCGACCGTTTCGATCAAGACGATCGAGGTCGAAACCAGTTCTTCGCCCGCGTCGAGCAATTTGTCCCAAACGGGGGTCGCTTCCTCGTGAAAGTCGTCGGTACCGTTGACTACAGCGAGGAACGCCGACGTGTCGATGAAGATTGCCATCGCTCCTCGATCGCCTGTGCGAAATATTTGTCGTGATTGCGCGCCAAGTCGCGGTCCGCGCGGATGGAGCCGGCGAACGCTTTAGCGCGCGCGATCATCGCCGGAGTCCGCTTGACCTTGTGGCGGATCAGAGCGTGGTCGGTTGCCTCGCGGACGATTTGAGCTATCGATTTATCTTCGAGCTTCGCCACCAGCTTCAGCTTGTCGATCTGCTCGTCGGTGAATTGGATCTGCACGCGCCGCATGCCATCAGTATGCCATCATTGCCGCCGGGCGAAGAAAATGAGACGCTTTCGAAATGCGCTGTCTGATTCTCGCCCTCTCGATTTGCGCCGTCCGGGCGGCGGAGACCGCTCCCCGGCCCATCGCGATTAACGACATTCTCACTTGGAAACGTTTGCATTCCGCCGTCGTGTCGAACGATGGAAAGTGGTTCGCCTATCGCATTTCGCCCACGGAGGGCGATAGCGAACTGGTGGTTAAGAATTTGACCGACGGAGCCGAGAAGCGTTTCCCGATCGGCGAGTACGACGCTCCGGGGTTCGCGTTCCCCGGCGCGCGTGTCGCGGGGATCGAGTTTTCGGAAGACTCGAGGTGGCTGGCGTTCGAGGTGCGGCCGAAGCGCATGGACGCGAGACGGGCGCGGCGGGACCGCAAGCCGGTGTTTAACAAGACAACGCTGGTCGAGCTCGGATCGATGAAGACCACCGAGTTCGAGAAGTCGAAGAGTTTCGCGTTCGCGGGCGAGCGCGGCGGATGGTTGGCAGTGCATCGCGCAGGCAACGCTCCGGTGGCTCCTCCGACACCTCCGGCGGCCGCGGCGCCCGGCGCGCCGCCAACGCCCGCCGGACCCACTGGCACCGATTTGATCCTGCACGAACTAGCGACCGGCAACCAGCTCAACTTGGGCAATGTCGCCGAGTATGCGTTCAACAAGTCGGGCGAGCATCTGGCGCTGATCGTCGATGCGGCGGACCAGGTGGGCAACGGCGTCCAGTTGCGCGACATGGCGACCGGCGCGGTTCGGCCTCTCGACAGCGGCAAGGCGAACTACAAGAGCCTTTCCTGGACGGAGAAAGGCAATGGACTCGCGGCGGTCAAAGGTGTCGAGGACAAGGCGTTCGAGGACAAGCTCTATAGCTTGGTGGCGTGGAAGGATGCGGGGTTAGCGACGAAGGTGACGTTCGATCCGAAAGCGGAGAGCTCGTTCCCGGCGGGCATGACGATCAGTCCGAACCGAAAGCCGGTGTGGACCGAGGATCTGATGGCGGTGAGTTTCGGGATCCACGAAGTCAAGAAGAAGAAGGAACCGCCGAAGCCGGGTGCGGCGAAGCCCGCGACGGACGCCGCAAAACCCGAAGGCGACACGTCTCCATCGACGCCGGGAGCCGCCGCCCCCACGCCGCCGCCCGTCGCCGCCGCGAAAGACGAACCGGACAAGCCGGATGTCGTCATCTGGCACCACGCCGACCCGCGCTTACAGTCGATGCAACAGGTGCAGGAGCGGATGGATAAGAACTCGTCGCATTTGTGCCTGTACTGGGCGGCGGATAAGAAGTTCGTGCGCCTGGCCGACGACAAATTGAAGCAGGTGACGCTCGCGCCGAAGGAGAAGTTCGCCATCGGAACCGATGTGTCGCCGTATGAGTTATCGGGCAACTTGAACGGCCAACGTCACTCCGATATTTACGTCGTCGACTTGAAAACCGGCGAGCGTAAGCTAGCTCTAAAGAAGAATCGCTATTACTTCGGAGCTTCCCCCACCGGCACGCATTTTCTTTACTACCAAGACGGTCACTACTTCGCTTACGATATGGCGGCGATGGCGGGCAAGAATCTGACCGAGAAAGTTCCTACGAGCTTTATCAATTCCGAGGACGATCACAACATCGACAAGCCGCCGGCGTTTCCGTTGGGCTGGACGGCGGATGGCGCCGGTGTCTTGTTGAGCGATCTCTGGGATGTGTGGAACGTTCCCGTGAATGGTAAGGCCATGAATCTCACTGTGAACGGCAAGAAGGACAAGATTCGCTACACGTCGCGGTATCGGCTCGATCCGGAAGAGAAGGGCATCGATCTCGCGAAGCCGATGTACATGCGCGCTTACGGCGAGTGGACCAAGAAATCGGGTATCGGCCTCGTCGAGAACGCAAAGCCCGGCGTCAAGATGTTGAACTGGGACGACGCGAGCTACGGGTCGCTCATGAAAGCGAAGACCGCCGATACTTACTTGTTCACTCGCGAAACGAACCAGGATTATCCCGAGTATTACTCGGCGGGAGCGACGCTCGCCAACGCGGCGAAGGTATCGAATGGGGGCGACCAGCAGAAGGCTTACATCTGGTCGGCCGGGACGAAGTTAGTCGATTACACGTCCGAGAAGGGCGATAAGTTGCAAGGAGCGCTATTCCTGCCCGCGAATTATGAGCCGGGTAAGAAGTACCCAACGATCGTCTACATTTACGAGAAGCTGTCGCAGGGCATGAATACCTACGGCCACCTCACGGCGAACGGTTTCAATAAGTCGGTGTACACATCGAACGGTTACGCCGTGCTCATGCCCGATATTAAATACAAGGTGAACGATCCGGGTATGTCGGCGGTGTGGTGTCTCACTCCGGCTGTGAAGGCGGCCGTCGCGACGGGCGTCGTCGATCCCGACAAAGTCGCGCTGCACGGCCATTCTTGGGGCGGGTATCAGACGGCGTTCATGATCACTCAGTCGAACCTGTTCAAGGCCGCCATCGCGGGCGCGCCGCTTACGGACCTGATCAGCATGTACTCGTCGATCTACTGGAACACGGGCACTACCAATCAGCCGATCTTCGAATCGAGCCAAGGCCGCTTTACAAGCGGTTATATGGACAACCCGGAGCCGTACATTCGTAACTCGCCGGTGTTTCACGCACAGAACGTCAAGACGCCGCTGATGATCCTGCATAACGACAAGGACGGCGCGGTCGATTTCACGCAAGGGATCGAGTACTACAACACGCTGCGGCGGTTACAGAAGAACGTGATCATGCTTCAGTACAAGGGCGAGAATCACGGCTTGGTCAAGCCCGCCAATCGCAAGGATTACAGCGTGCGGATGCTCGAATTCTTCGACTATCACTTGAAGGGCAAGACGCCGCCGAAGTGGATCGAGGAAGGCGTGCCGCACCTGAAAATCAAAGACCACATCGATGAGCGGGTGGAGGAGTTGACGAGGTCCGAGAAGAAGCCCGCGCCCACCGGGGGAGCGCAATAACCCGGCGGGCGATCGCCCTTGCCGCTTTGGCCGCGTGCGGTCGGCGCGAGCGTCGGCTCTACGCGGTAATCCCGAAGGCGACGTCGCATTTGTTTTTTCTGACCGTGAAGCGCGGCGTAGACGAGGCGGCGCGCGAGTTCGGTGTCGATGTCGATTGGAACGGCCCACGCGACGAGACCGATCACAGCCGCCAGATTCAGATTCTCGACGCGGCGGTTGCGCGGAGCGTCGCGGGAATCGCGATTTCGGCCACCGACGAACGAGCGTTGGCCGCGCCCGTCGAACGAGCCATAGCGGCCGGTATTCCGGTGGTGGCGTTCGATTCGACGGTGGACGCTCGCGGACTGAAGAGCGTCATCGCCACGGACAATCGCGGCGCGGGGGAACTCGCGGCGCGCACGCTCGGCGGGCTGGTCGGCGGCAAGCGCAAGGTCGCGATGGTGATGCAGAAGCCAGGTGGGACGTCCACGGGACTGCGCGAGAGCGGCTTCGAAGAGACGCTGGCCCGCGAGTTTCCCGGCGCGACTTTGGCGGCTAAACAATATTCGATGGCCGACGCCGCGCGGGCCTACGCCGCGGCCGAGAACATCTTGACCGCGCATTCCGATCTCTCTGGAATGTTCGCCTCAAGCGAGGCATCGTCGCTGGGAGCGATCCGCGCGATCGAGGCTCGAGGCCTCGCCGGACGGGTGAAACTCGTGACGTTCGATACGAGCGAAACGCACGTTGCGGCCCTGCGCGACGGCACGATCGACGTCATGCTGGTGCAGGACGCCCGCAAGCTGGGTCACGACGCGGTGGAGGCGTTGGTGCAGGCGGAGTATCCGGCGCGTGTCGCGATCCCCGTGCAGTCGATTCGCGAAGGCGATTTGGCGCGGCCCGAGGCGCGCGAACTCATTACTCCGCCGGATCGCCGATGAGATTGCTCTCCATCGGGCGGTTCTTCGGGTGGATCCGAAACTCGCCGTAAAGAAGCAATCGCAGCAGCGAAACCGGGCGTTCGTACCAGCTCGCCCATCCAAGCGGAGTGTCGCCAAAAGCGTCGCGGGCGTCGACTCGCGCCCCGGCGGCGAGCAGCATGCGGACCGCCTCTTCGTCGCCAAATGCCGCGGCGCGATGCAGCGGGAACTCGCCCTTCGTGCGGCAGTCGCGCATGAAGCTGCCGGTCTCGACACCGGGTATCGTGGAGACATTCGGATTCGCGCCCGCTTTGAGCAAGACTTGTAGCGTTGGGTTGCGCCTTGCGGAGTTGGTCTGGCAGAGCGCCGCGTGCAGCGGAGTTTCGCCCGTGTCGGGCAAGGGGAAGTTGGGGTCCGCACCGCGCTCGATCAGAAATTCGGCCAAGCGCCAGTGGCAGTGAAAGGCCGCGCCGTTTAAGTCGCGATTCTCGCCCAGTTCGGCGATGTCCGCGCCGCGCGAAAGCAGAAAGCGGATCGCGCTTACGTCGCCGAAATAGGCGCAGGTACGCAGGAGTTCGGCGTCGCGCTCGCCGGGTTCGGTCTCGAAGACCAAGTCCGTGCGTCCCGCTTCGATGCGCTCGATCAGGCCCATCGCTTGGCGCTCCTCTCGCGGGCGCGCGCGGCTTCGACCTCGCGATTCTTCGGCGGCGAGGCGCTTTGGAGCGCGTTGAGCAGGTTCCGCGACACGGCGCTTACATCGTTCACCGCGCGCAGAAACACCGCCTCGTTCGCCTTCGACGGTTTCGCGAATCCGCTAATCTTACGCACGAACTGCAGCGATGCGGCGTGAATCTCTTCGTCGGTAACGGGCGGGTCGAAGTTAAAAAGAGGGCGAATGTTGCGGCACACGCCCTCACGCTACTACACGGCGATCTGGTCGAGCGCGGAAATCCGGACTCCGCCGCGAATCTCGCCCGACTCCAGACGCTCGAACGCAGGGCCGCCCGCGAAGGCGTCGTCGGTCGCGAGCCGCCCGAAGTCGAGCCCGATCTTACGCTGGATTTCGGTCACCGAAACTTGAAAGAAGCCGGGATTGAACGCTTCCTGCAAATCGTCCGCGTCGCCGATCATGTCGTCTTGCGTGAGGACGAACGCCGCCGCCGAAAGCTTGCCGTCCTCGCGCACCAGCGCCGCTACCTTCCAAAATTCCAGCGGAATACGGATGGGCGGAGTGACCTTGCCCTCGTTGTCGTAAAGCGGATCGTAGGGCGAAAAGATCGGGCCGGTGAAGACGGTCATGCGCTTTTGATCGCGCTTGGCTTTGTTCAAGAGGTGGTCCTCGATGCCTGCCCACAATTCGCGCCCCTGGTTGAAGTCCTTGTGTTGGGGGGAGCAGTTGGTCCAGTGAAAGGTGTCGTCGTTGGCCTTTTTCGCGTCGGTGGAATTGTCGCCCCACACCGGATCGAGCCGCCGGACTAGATGGCCGCGGTCCAACTTATTGCCCGAGTAGGCTTCGTTGCCGACCTGATACCGCTTATCGATGCGCGGGTCGTAGAACCAGGCGTCGCCGGAACGGCTGCCGATACTCGGGCGTCGCAGTCCATCGATGTTGACGGCGGTGTAGATCGCCAAACGACGGCGCTTGCTCATCGCGATCGAGAAATGGAAGTAGTCGAACAGGTACTTTTGCCCATCCCTCGGGCGGCGGTTGACGACGGCCGTGTTCGCCAGCCAAGCGGCCATGACGGGCGCGGGAACATCGAAGCCCGGAAGGAAGTCGCGGCGGTAGCCGTCGCGGATGCTGTAGTTGGGGTCGATGGAAATTTTCTCGCCCGGTTCCGGTACGGGCGCCGGTTCCGGAGCGGCGGGCGGGGGAACCGCTGGCGCGGGTAGCGGGGCGGCTGCGCCTCCCAGACTCAAGGTGATCGTCAGGGGAACTGTGACCGTCACCGAATTCGAATCGCTCATTTTTGGGTCCTCTTTCTTCGCCGCGCTTGCGGCTTGCGCCAGCTCGACGGGGTTCGGCGGCGCGGTTTCAAGGATGGCTCTCCGTATCGCCGCCCGCTCTCCGGTCAAAATCTCGGACTCGAGCCTCCGCACGACGCTCGAGACGCGGATGCCTTCGTTCGCCACCCAAACGAAATCGCCATCCTCGCGCACCGGGCGGCCCGCCGCGTCGAGTTGCGGCACGCCCGAATGGTGCAGCGCCACCAACTCGAACTGATCGTTAAAGCAGGGCGCGCCGGACGAGCCGGGTTCGGTGTCGGTGGAGTAGTGCACGAAGTCGTCGAAGATATCGACGACGTGGTTGCGGCGAAAGGCGATTTGCTTGGGCTGGCCGCGCGGGTGCTGGATGATGTTGAGCGGATCGTCTTTATCGGCCTTGCCCAATTCGGCGATGAGCGGGACGAAGCCATAGCCCGTCAAATCGCGGCCGGAACGGGATCGCGGCGCGACGGCGACCATTGTAAAGTCCAAGGTCCGGTCGCTTAAGAAGAACCGCGCGGGGTCGAGCGCGAACGATTGCAATGGGGGGAATGTCCCGTCGTTCGTCTCCTGAAAATCCATCTCGATGGCCGCGCCCGCCGCTTCGCCCGAGGACCGGATCACGTGCTGGTTAGTGATCATGACGCCGGGCGAAATCAGAAATCCGGTGCCAAACACCCGGCCGACGCGCACCCGGCCCACCGCGCGGCCCACGGCGACGGCCAGCGTGAAGAAATTCATTCCGAACAGGTCGTTCGCGCCGATGACCCGCTCCCGCGCGAACGAGACGTCCTCCGGGCGGTCGACGATAGCGGCCGCCAGGCTCTCCGAAGCCAACCGCGAAAGGCGATTCTTGCGGCGCACTGTCCCCACCGGAGCGTCGGGAAGCCGGTCGCCCTCGCGGCCGATGTAGCGGCGTCCGGCCGCTTCGAGCGTTTCAAGATCGAGTGGCATCGATCTATCGTGTCGCGGTCCCCATCGCGCGTGTCAGACAAACGGGTAACGGGGCGATGAATTTACAGGTGGTTTTTCCACCGCCGCCGGACATCGGCGTCCCAGAACCGGACACCCTTTCCCCCAGCGGATCGCTAATTCGCTGATTCCGAGCAAGATCGCCGATGGAACCTTGTGTGCACTCAAACGTACTAGAGAAAGACCGATGGACGTTAAACGCGAAGGTGTCGGACGAAAAAAGCTGATCTGGCGGATTTTCTGGATTCTCGCCATCCTGGTCTCGATTCCGCTCATCACGTGGGCGCTTTCGAGGATGAAGCCGGCGGCGCCCACGGTTGAACTCGCGACCCTATGGCCCGATACCGTGCGCCGGGGCCCGATGGTCCGCAATACGCGCGGTTTGGGGACGCTGGTGCCGGAGGAGATCCTCTTCATTCCAGCGCAGAACGACGGGCGCGTAGAGAAAGTGGCGTTGCGCCCGGGCGTGACCGTGAATCCGGACACTGTGTTGCTGGTGTTGTCGAATCCGGAACTCGAACTCCAGATGGTCGACTACGAGTGGCAGGTGAAAGCCGCGGAGGCGACGCTCGCCGATCTGCGGGTTCGCCTGAAGCAGCAGAAGCTGGAGCAGCAGGCGCGCGCGGCGCAGATCCGGGCCGATCAGGTGAAGGCGCAAATCACGTATGAGCGTGACGCGCAGTTATTCAAGAACGGTCTGACGCCCGACTTGACGGTGAAGCTCTCCGAAGCGAGCGCCGCGGAGTTGAAGCACCGATCGAAGGTGGAGGAAGATCGCCTCGCGAGCTACGACGAGATGATCGCCGCGCAGCTCGACGCGCAGCGCGTCAACGTGGAGAAGCTCCGCGCCGCTTACGACCTTAAGAAGAAGCAGGTGGATCAATTGACGGTCCGCGCCGGAACTTCGGGCGTGCTACAGGAACTCACCTTGCAGGCCGGGCAACGCGTGACGGTCGGCACGGTGCTCGCCAAGGTGGTGCAGCCCACGCGTCTCAAGGCCGAATTGAAGATTCCCGAAACGCAGGCGAAGGACGTCATGCTCGGGCAGGACGCGGAGATCGACACGCGCAACGGGATTGTCAAAGGCCGCGTGTCGCGCATCGACCCTAACGCGATCAACGGCACGGTGACAGTGGACGTACGCCTGGAAGGTCCGCTGCCACCCGGCGCGCGCCCCGATTTAAGCGTGGACGGCAATGTGATCCTCGAAAATCTCGCCGATGTCCTGCATGTCGGGCGTCCGGTATTTGGGCAACCGAATTCGACCATTACGCTGTTCAAGATCGACCCCGACGGCAAGGAAGCGAACCGCGTGCAGGTGAAGTTGGGCCGCGGCGCGGTCAACACCATCGAGATTCTAGACGGCCTGAAAGCCGGCGACAAAGTGATCCTGTCCGACATGAGCGCGCAGGACGGGCAGAACCGCATTCGACTGAACTAAATTTCCGGGAGAAAGAAAATCGCATGACCAACGGCGGCAGTTCGCTGATCAAGCTGGACGGCGTCACGAAGGTGTTCCTCACCGACGAGGTGGAGACGCACGCGCTGGGCGGCATTCATTTGGACGTGAAGAAGGGCGAATACGTGGCCATCGCGGGACCGTCGGGCTGCGGAAAATCGACGCTGCTCGCGATTCTCGGCCTGCTCGATTCGCCCTCGGGCGGCACCTACGTGCTGAACGGCCGGCCGGTGGAGAATCTCAAGATGAACGAGCGCGCGCGCATCCGTAACCGCGAGATCGGGTTCATCTTCCAGGCGTTCAACCTGATCGGCGACTTGACCGTTTACGAGAACGTCGAACTGCCATTGACCTATCGCGGAATGGGCGGCGCGGAACGCAAGAAGCGCGTGCAGGAATCGCTGGAGCGGGTGGGTATGTCGCATCGCGTGAAGCATTACCCGTCGCAACTGTCGGGCGGCCAGCAACAGCGCGTGGCCGTCGCGCGCGCCTTGGCGGGCGAGCCGTCGATCCTGCTCGCCGACGAGCCCACCGGAAACCTCGATTCCACCAACGGCGAAGCGGTGATGGAGTTACTACGCGACCTGCACCGGTCGGGCGCTACCATTTGCATGGTGACCCACGACCCCCGTTACGCGCGCCACGCCGACCGCGAAATCCACCTGTTCGACGGACGCATTGTCGAGGAGAAGAGCGAAGCCGTTCAATGATCTCGCTGCGCGGGGTGGAGAAGACGGTTAAGCATGGACCGAATACGGCGTACATACTGCGCCGCATCAATCTCGACATCGCCGAGGGCGAATTCGTCTCCATCATGGGACCGTCGGGCGCGGGCAAGTCCACACTGCTGCACCTCATCGGCATGTACGATTCCGAGTGGACGGGCGAGTATCGTTTTCTCGATATCGACATCCACCGGTTGAACAAGGCGAAGCGTTCCGAGATCTACAAACAATATTTCGGGTTTGTGTTTCAGAGCTACCACCTGCTGGATAATCTGACCGTGTACGAGAATCTCGAAATCCCGCTGAGCTACCGCAACGTGCGCAAAAGCGAGCGGGAATCGATCGTCGCCGACGCGCTCGACCGGTTCCATATCGTCGGCAAGAAGGATCTATTTCCGAACCAACTTTCGGGAGGCCAGCAGCAACTGGTGGCGATCGCGCGCGCGATGATCGCGAATCCGAAAGTCCTTCTGGCGGACGAACCCACCGGCAACTTGCACTCGTCGCAGGGCCGCGAAATCATGGACATGTTCCGCCAGTTGAACGACGCCGGAACGACGATCATCCAGGTGACGCACTCCGACCAGAATGCCGCCTACGGGAACCGCATTGTCGAGATTTCCGACGGCTGGATTACGGCCACGCGGCCTTTGGGCCGCGGGGAAACGCCAAACGATGAAACTAATTCGCGCCGCCCCGCGGCTGCTGATCGCTGACGATCAACCGGACGTTGTCGAGGCGCTGCGATTCCTGTTCAAGAACGAGGAATACGCAATCGAGTCCGTGTCTTCGCCTCAAGCGGTCTTGCAGGCGATCGAAGCTCGCGAATACGATCTTCTGCTGGCCGATCTGAACTACACGCGGGATACGACATCGGGAGCCGAGGGCCTCGATTTGCTGGCGAAAGTTCAAGCGCTCGACCCCGCGTTGCCTGTCGTAGTGATGACCGCTTGGGGATCCGTCGAACTCGCCGTCGAAGCGATGCGGCGCGGCGCGCGGGACTTCATCGCCAAGCCATGGGATAACGCGCGGGTCCGCGCCATTGTGCGCACCCAACTCGAACTCGCGGAGGCGTTGAAACGAGGGCAGAGGCTCGAAGCGGAAAATCGTTTACTGCGCGCGGGCGAGGGTACGGCGCTGATCGCGCAGTCGGCCGCGATGCAACCGGTGCTCGACTTGATCGCGCGCGTCGGCCCGTCGGACGCCAACGTTCTAATTACCGGCGAACCGGGCACGGGTAAGGAAGTGGTGGCGCGCTCTCTCCACATGGTGTCGCTGCGCGCGGCGAAGCCCATGGTGACGGTGAACGCCGGCGGGCTCGCCGAAGGGATTTTCGAGAGCGAACTGTTCGGGCACGTGAAGGGAGCTTTCACCGACGCGAAGACCGATCGCGTGGGCCGCTTCGAACTCGCCGACGGCGCGACGCTATTCCTCGATGAGATCGCGAATGTGCCGCTCAACTTGCAGGCGAAGCTGCTGCGCGTGCTCGAGACGGGCGAGATGGAGCGCGTGGGTTCGTCGAAGACCCGCAAGGTGGACGCGCGCGTGCTCTCGGCTACCAACGCGAATCTCGCGCAAGAGGTGACGGGGGGACGTTTCCGCGAGGATCTGCTGTTCCGCCTGAACACCATCGAGATTCATCTACCGCCGCTGCGGGAGCGGCGCGAGGACATTCCCTTGCTGGCGGGACATTTCCTACGCCAGCACGCCACGCGCTATCGCAAGAACGTCGCGGGATTCGAGAACGCGGCGCTGCAATCGCTGCTCGACAACCCGTGGCAGGGTAACGTGCGCGAACTCACGCACGTCGTCGAACGCGCCGTGCTGATGGCCCAAGGCCCAATGGTCAAGGCGCAGGACCTCGCATTGCGCGTGGGCCGCGACGCACCGGCGAAGCTCGACGAAATGTCTCTGGAAGAGGTGGAAGCGTTCCTGATCCGCAAAGCGCTCGACCGCCACTCGGGCAATGTTAGCCACGCCGCGGCGACGCTCGGCCTCTCGCGCAGCGCGCTCTACCGGCGCCTGCAGCGTTATGGTCTCTAGTGCGTGAAGCGCCTATTTCACGAACGACGCGTCTATCTGATCGCACTGCTCGGCGGGCTTCCGGGCCTGATCGCGGCTCTCCTATTGCTGTGGGTGGGCGGCTATTCGAGCAAGGTTATTTGGACGGTGGCGATTCTCGTCGGGGGAGTTTTGCTCGCCTGCGCGTCCTCTGTCCGGGAGCGCGTGGTAAATCCTCTGCGAACGATCGCGAATCTTCTCGAAGCGATGCGCGAAGGCGATTATTCGATCCGCGCGCGTCACGCCCGGGGCGGCGATGCGTTGGGCGAGGTCATGCAGCAGGTGAACGTCATTGGCGCTACCCTGCGCGCGCAGCGTTTAGGCGCGCTGGAAGCGACGGCGCTTTTGCGAAAGGTGATGGAGGAGATCGACGTCGCCGTGTTTACCTTTGACACAGAGCGGCGCTTGAAATTCGTCAACCGGGCCGGAGAGCGTTTGTTGAATATTCCGGCGGAACGGGCGCTGGACCGCGATCTCGAATCGCTCGGGCTCGCCGCGGTTCTTGGGGCGCGCGGCGCGGCCGTCGATCATGCCTTCCCCGGCGCGTCCGGCCGATGGAGCGTCTCCCGCACATCGTTTCGCGAGGAAGGCAAGCCGCTTGAACTGCTTGTGCTGTCCGACGTCTCTCGAGCGTTGCGCGAAGAGGAACTGGCGGCTTGGCAGCGCATTGTGCGCGTGCTCGGCCACGAGTTGAACAACTCGCTCGCGCCGATTAAGTCGCTTGCCGGATCGATGAGCGCCACGTTGCGCGAAGAACCGCTGCCGCCGGATTGGCGCGACGACCTTCGCCGCGGTCTCGCGATTATCGAAAGCCGCTCCGACGGACTCGCCCGCTTTCTCGCCGCCTACGCGCAACTCGCGCGATTGCCCGCGCCGTCGAAAAGCCGTTTCGCACTGCGCCCGCTGGTGGCGCATGTGGCGCATCTCGAAACGCGCGCGCCCGTCGAGGCATACGGCGACGACGTCGCGATCGTCGCCGACGCCGCACAGATCGAGCAGGCGCTGATCAATCTGGTGCGTAACGCCGTCGACGCCGGTCCGCCGGTGCGAGTAGTTTGGCGGACTCTTCCCGGGCTGATCGAAATTCGGGTTACCGATCATGGCCCGGGTGTCGCCGGGGCGACGAATCTGTTCGTTCCGTTCTTTACCACGAAGCCGGGCGGCACGGGCATCGGACTCGCTCTTGCGCGCCAGATCGCGGAAGCGCACGGCGGATCGTTGACGCTCGCCGATCGCGGCACCGGTCCGGGCGCGGAAGCGAAGCTGCTGTTGCCCTTTGGGTAACGAGCGATGCCACAATAGCGCCATGACGCGCCGCGAAATTTTGCTCTCGCCGCTGGCCTCCGTGGCCCCGCAAAATCTGGCCGAGCGCTTGGCGGGCGTGTATGGGCAAACGCTTACGGATTGCGTCTATACGCAGACGTTCGCGCTGCTGGGACGTTGGCGCATGGGGCAGACGCGAGCCGTCGAGGCGCTGCTCGAACCGTTTCTCGATGGGCGACAGGACAGCCTCGCAAAGCCGACCGCCAGCCACTACTCCGGCCATCTGGTGTTCCCACTTCTCGACCGCGACCATCGAGCGCAAGCGCTATTCCGGCGCGCAGCGGAGATGGCGTCCAGAAGTCCGCTCGATAACCAGATGTCGGACAGCGTGTTCATGGTGTGTCCGTTGCTCGCGATGGCGGGTATGGCGGATCGCGCCGCGACGCACTTCGAAAAGATGCAAGCGCTGTGCGAACGCGCCGATGGACTGTGGCGGCACTCGCCGCTCGCCGATGTGGCGTGGGGGCGGGGCAATGCGTTTCCGCTACTCGGACTCGCGATGACGTTGCGCGCCGCGCCCGCGAAGAATGAACTTCGAGGTCCGTTCGGGAGTTTGGCGGCGGCCCTGTTGAAGCACCAGCAACCGGACGGCATGTGGCGGCAGGTGATCGACCAGCGGCGCGCGTGGCCCGAGTATTCCTGCACGGCGATGATCGCCGCCGCGCTGCATATCGGCGTGATACATCGCTGGCTGCCCGAAGGCGGGTTTTCGCGCGCGATCGAAAAGGCGTGGCAAGCCGTGGAACGCCGCACGCGCGTCGACGGTGTCGTGGAAGGCGTTTGCGAGTCGACCGGCAAGATGCCAGATCTCGACGCGTATCTCAACCGCAAGTCGATCACCGGGCTCGACCCGCGGGGCGGCGGCATGGCGCTTTTCGCGGCGACGGAACTCATGATGAAGGCCCCGCCGCGCGAGTAAGCTATTAGGGCATGTCCGCGCCCATCGCCCAACCGACCATCGCGATACTTCCCAAGTTAGAAGGAAGCGCCGCCGAGATTCTTTCGCCCGCCGCGCTGAAGTTCTTGGCCGAACTCAGCGCCCGGTTCGGTTCCACTCGCACAGCGTTGCTCGCCGCGCGCGCCGCGCGAACCGAGCGTTTACAGCAAGGCGAACTTCCCGACTTTCTCCCGGAGACGAAAGAGATCCGCGAATCCGCGTGGACCGTCGCGCCGATTCCCGCTGCGCTCGAAGACCGCCGCGTCGAAATCACCGGGCCCGTGGAACGCAAGATGGTGATCAACGCGCTGAATTCCGGCGCACGCGTCTTTATGGCCGACTTCGAGGACGCCAATTCTCCCACGTGGAAAAACTGCCTGGAAGGCCAGGCGAATATGCGTGACGCCGCGCGCCGCGAAATCCAGTACACGTCGCCCGAGGGCCGCGAATACAAGCTCAACGCGAAGATCGCGACGCCGATGGTTCGTCCGCGCGGCTGGCATCTGGTCGAAAAGAACGCGCTCTACGCGGGCGAACCCATGTCCGCGTCGTTCTTCGATTTTGGACTGCTCTTCTTTCACAACGCGAAAGAGATGTATCGGCGCGGAACGGGTCCGTTCTTCTATTTACCGAAGATCGAGAGCCATCTCGAAGCGCGGCTTTGGAACGACGTTTTCAATTTCGCGCAAGAGTATGTCGGGATTCCGCGCGGAACCGTGCGCGCGACGGTGCTGATCGAAACGATTCTCGCGTCGTTCGAGATGAACGAGATTCTGTACGAATTGCGCGACCACTCGGCGGGCTTGAATTGCGGGCGTTGGGACTACATTTTCAGCTTCATCAAGAAGCTCGGCCATCGTCCCGAGAAATTGCTGCCGGATCGCGGCGCGGTAACCATGGACAAGGCGTTTCTCAAGGCTTATGTCGAACTCCTGATCGAGACTTGCCACAAGCGCGGCATCCACGCCATGGGCGGCATGGCGGCGCAAATTCCGATCAAGAACGATCCGGTGAAAAACGAACAGGCGCTTGAGAAGGTCCGGCAGGATAAGTTGCGCGAAGTACTCGCCGGGCACGACGGCACGTGGGTGGCGCATCCGGGACTGGTGCCGATTGCGCTGGAAGTTTTCGACAAGCACATGCCGACGCCGAATCAGGTTTCACGCGACATTCCGCCGTCGGGCGTTGGACAGACGCGGCTGCTCGAACCGCCGCCAGGCGAGATCACCGAAGCCGGTTTGCGGCAGAACATCGACGTCGGCATGCAGTACCTGGAATCGTGGTTGAACGGCAATGGATGCGTGCCCATCTACAACTTAATGGAAGACGCCGCCACGGCGGAAATTTCACGCTCGCAAATCTGGCAATGGGTGAAGCATGGCGCGAAACTTTCGGACGGCCGTATCGCGACCATCGATCTGGTGCGCCAGATGGTGGACGAGGATCTGGCGCGCAATCCCGGCACTCCCGCCAAGAAAACGGCGGCGCGACTCTTTATCGAGATGTCCGCCGCCGATCCGATTCCGGAGTTTCTAACGTCGCAGGCTTACGGGCTACTGACCTAAAGTACTTGCTCGGACCAGCCCTCGAGCACGGCTTTCGCCTTCTGGCAGAACTGGTCGGCGAGCGCGCCGTCGATCAACCGGTGATCGAAGGTGAGCGCGAGGTACATCATCGAGCGCACGGCGATCGCATCGCCTTCGACGACTACCGCTTCCTTGGTTACCGCGCCGCAGCCCAGAATCGCGACCTGAGGCTGATTGATCACCGGAGTCGCGAACAAGCTGCCGAAGCTGCCGAAGTTGGTGATGGAGAACGTGCCGCCCGAGACTTCGTCGGGCTTCAGTTGCTTCGAACGCGCGCGCGCGGCCAGATCGGCGATGGAGCGCTGCAGACCCGTCACGTTCTTTTCGTCGGCGTGTTTGATTACAGGGACGATCAGTCCACCGTCGAGCGCTACCGCGATTCCCAGGTTGATCTCGCCGTGGTACTGGATGTTGGTCCCCACGATCGAGGAGTTGAAGATCGGGAATTCGCGGATCGCGTCGGCGGCGGCTCGCGCGATGAACGGCAGGAAGGTGAGCGAGAATCCGTAGCGCTCCTTGAACTCGTTCTTCGCGCGGTCCCGCAGTTTGGCGACCTTCGTCATGTCGACGCGATGCACGGTGGTGACGTGCGCGGAGGTGCGTTTCGACATCACCATGTGCTCGGCGATCTTCTGCCGCATGATCGACATCGGCTCCACTTTTTGCTTGGGAGCTTCGGCTCGCGCGATGGGGGCCACAGGCTCTGGCTTAGCGGCAACCGGTGCCGGAGCGGGCGCGGGCGGCGGCGGAGGTGCGGCGGGCGCTTGCATGGTCTTCGCGCCCTGCGCGGCCATGTAGCTCTCGACGTCTTGCTTAGTAATGCGGCCGCCCGCGCCGGTTCCGCGAACCTGCGTCAGGTCGATCGAATACTCGCGGGCCATCTTGCGAACTAGTGGCGACAGCGGCCCCGTGGGGTCCTCCGCTTCGGCGGCCGGTGCGGGAGGCGGTGCGGGCGCGGCGGGCGGGGGAGGAGGCGGCGGTGCGGCTACCGGAGCTGGTGCGGCGGGAGCCGGTGAGGGCGCCGGAGCGGCGGGCGCTACCTCGGGAGTCGGGGCCGTAGCGGCGGTGGGCGTCGCGGGCGCGGCGGCTTCGCCACCTTCGCTGATCTTCGCGACGACCGTTTTGATCGCTACCGTCTGCCCTTCGGGCACTAGGACCTCGGCCAAGGTTCCGGCGGCGGGCGACGGAATTTCCGTGTCCACCTTGTCGGTCGAGATTTCAAAGAGCGGCTCGTCGCGCTCCACCTTCTCGCCCGGCTTCTTGAGCCAGCGCGTCAGGGTTCCTTCGACGATGCTTTCGCCCATCTGGGGCATAACGACTTCGATCATGAGTGTGCGTTCTCCAGTACCTGAACTTCGAGTTCGAATAATTGACCAAACCGCCCGGCGATGCGGTCGAGGACGGCTTCGCGCGATACGCGCACGCCCAACCGGGCCAGAGAGGTGACGGGCGCGGAAAGCCCGCACGGAACGATGTAGCGGAAGTAGTCGAGGTCCGTCTCGTGGTTGAGGGCGAACCCATGCGAGGTGATCCAGCGGCTAATGTGAACGCCGATCGCGCAGAGTTTCGCGCCGCCCACCCACACGCCGGAGTTGAGCGAAGAACGCTCGCCGCGCACGCCCAAATCGTCGAGCGCGCGGATGATGACTTCTTCGAGAGTACGTACGTACAGGTGCACGTCGCGCCTCCAGCGGTTGAGGTCGAGAATCGGATAGCCGACGATCTGCCCCGGCCCGTGATACGTTACATCGCCGCCGCGATTCGCTTCATGCACGGCGATGCCCGCACGGTCGAGAATCTCGGGCGCGGCGAGAATGTTTTCGCGATGCGCGTTGCGGCCGAGCGTAATCGTGTGCGGATGCTCGACGAAGAGCAACGAGTCCGGTGGCGTTTCGCGTTGTATGCGCCACGCTTCCGCCCAGCCCATCCGCCCCAAATCGCGCACCTCGCAGCTTCGCATGCGGTTCCGCTTCAGGCGTTGATCGCGAGTCCGTACACCGCGTTGAACGCCTCGCCCAGGGCCTCGTACTGCGTGGGATGAGCGTGGATCGTCGCCATCATCGTCTCGACGGTCGCCTCCGACTCCATGGCGGCCACCGCTTCCGCGATTAGCTCGTAGCCATGGTGGCCAATGATGTGGACGCCCAGAATCTCGCCGAACTTCTCCTCGGCCACAATCTTCACGAACCCTTCGTGATGGCCGACGATCGAAGCCTTGCTGTTGGCGGCGAACGGAAACTTGCCGACCTTCACCGCGTGGCCTTGCGCTTTGGCCTGCGCTTCGGTGAGACCTACGCTGCCAATGCCCGGATCGGTGTAGGTCGCGCCGGGAATGCGGTTGCGATTGATCGGCGTCGCGGGCTTTCCCGCGATATGCGCCACGGCCACCATACCCTCGGCGGTCGCGACATGCGCCAACTGCGGAGTGCCCGCCACCACGTCGCCGATCGCGTAAATGCCGGGGACGTTCGTTTGCTGATGGCCGTCGGTCTTGATGAAGCCTCGCTCCATTTGGACGCCGAGCGCTTCGAGGCCAATGTTCTCCGTGTTCGGCTTGCGGCCGACCGCGACTAGTAGCTTTTCGTACTCGAGAGTCTCTGTCTTGCCATTCGCGAGCGTGACGTTGAACTTCACGCCGTTCGCCGTCTTTTCGATCCCGTCCGCTTTCGCGCCCGTTTCGACTCGGATGCCGATCTTCTTGAAGTGCCGTTCGAGTTCCTTCGATACTTCCTCGTCCTCGACCGGGACCAGCCGGGGTAGCATTTCCATGATCAGTACCTCGGTACCGAAGCGGCGGAAAATGCTCGCGAACTCGACGCCCACGGCTCCCGCGCCGATGATCGCGAGAGTCTTGGGGATCGTGGTGAGATTGAGAATTTCGATGTTGGTGAGGATGCGTTCGGGGTCGGGCGTCAGTCCGGGAAGCATGCGCGCTTCGGAGCCGGTGGCCACCATGATCGCGTCGGTATCGATCGCTTGATTGCCCACGCGCACGCGGCCCGGAGCCTCGATCGTCCCGAAGCCCTTGATCACGTCGACCTTGTTCTTCTTCATCAAGAACTCGACGCCCTTGGCGTGCTTGTCGACGATGCCCTGCTTGCGTTGCACGACGAACGGATAGTTCAGCGTCGGGTTCTCGCAAGCGATGCCCTCTTTATCGGGGTGGAGAAAATACTCCCAAACGCCCGCCGAGTGCAACAGAGCCTTGGTCGGAACGCAGCCGACATGCAGGCAAGTTCCGCCCAACTTCGCGTCTTTTTCGATGATTGCGGTCTTGAGTCCGTACTGCCCGGCGCGGATGGCGGCTGAATAACCGCCCGGCCCGCTGCCGATGACAACCAGGTCGTAGGCCATGAATTTTTCAGTTTAGCATCGCCCTTTCGCGCATCCTGTCACCGGACCGTGATTCGATTCCTGTAGGATCAGTCCTGTAGTAACAACGACCGGAGGAGTTTATGGACCTAGACACGATGAAGCTGAAGTACCAGGCGGTGATTAATCTCGCCAAGTCGAAGGGCGTGAGCCTCTCGAACGTGCATATCGAAGGCAACAAGCTGCTGATCCGCGGCGCGGCGCCGTCGGAGGAGATCAAGAACGAAATTTGGGGACAAGCCAAGCTGATCGACGCCGACTACGCCGATCTCTGGCTCGATTTGTCGATCGACCCGAGCCTCGCTCCGCCCGTGCGTACGTATACGGTCGAGAAGGGCGATTCCCTGTGGAAGATCGCGGCGAAGCACTATGGAAACGGCGCGCAGTACCCGAAGATTATCGCGGGGAATCCGGGGCAACTGAAGGACGAGAATTCGGTCATCCACCCCGGCGACGTACTCGTAATCCCGGACTAGTGACGCGCTACCATACGTTACGTATGGTAAAGACGACGGTCTATCTCGAAGAGGAAACTGCGGCTCGACTGAAGCTTCGGGCGGCGGCAACCGGACGTTCGCAAGCGGAAATCATTAGGGAAGCGGTGGACAACGCCACGCGCCCAAGAGTCTCGCCACACTGGGGAAAGTTTACAAGCAAAGAGCCTAACGTCGGCATGCGAGTCAAGGAGATTCTTCGTGAGGCGGTTAGCAAGGGCGAGTGGCCCTGATTGTCGATAGTGGGGCGATTGTTTCGATCTATTCCCACTCGGAAATCTGGCACGAGGCTTTCGTTCGCGTAGTGAGCGAGGAACGGCTTCGAGTGATTCCGGCGTCGAACTTGTCGGAAATCGATTACGTCCTTGCTGCGAAGGTGGACCGGGCAGCTCGCGACGCTTTTCTCGACGATATCCGGCGGGAGGTTTTCGCGATCGAACCGCCCACGATGGCCGACTTTAGCCGAATCGCCCAGTTGCTCGCCGATTATGCCGATTTGGATCTGGGACTCGCCGACGCCAGCGTCGTTGCGACCGCGGAGAGAATCGGCACGGAGCGAATACTAACAACCGATCTGCGTAACTTTCGCGTCGTCCGTTCGAAGTGGGGCCGCCCATTTCGCCTGCTTCCTTGGGATGAAGAGCATTCTCATTGACGCTCGATATCGAGTGTCGATATTATCTCGGCATGGCCAAGCCCACCGAGATCCTCCAAGGCACGCTCGACCTCCTGATTCTCCGCACTCTCGAGCTTCAGCCGCTCCATGGCGTCGGCATTGCCGACCGGCTGGAACAGGTCACCAAAGGCGTTTTCGTCGTCGGTCCCGGATCGCTTTTCCCCGCGCTGCACCGGCTGGCCGACCGGGGCTGGGTGGAAGGCGAATGGGGCGAAACCGAGACGGGCCGCCGCGCTAAGTTTTATGCGATCACGCCCGCCGGACGTAAGCGGCTTGCCGAGGAGAAGCGCACTTGGAATCGAGTATCGGTCGCCGTCAACCAAGTGCTCACGGAGGAGTTATGAACCTGAAGCGTATCTACAAAAGACTTCGCAACCCCAGGCGAGCCCAGGCCGATCTCGACGAGGAAGTTCGGTCCTTCTATGGCACGATCGAGGATCGCCGTGTCGAAGAGGGCGTGTCGCCCAGCGAAGCTCATCGCGTAACCCGTGTCGAGCACGGCCCGCCCACGCGCGCGATCGAAGAGGTCCGCGACTCGCGCTTCGAGGCCGCCATCGAGAGCGCGATCCACGACCTGCGGTATGCAATCCGCCAATTGCGGAACAATACCGGTTTTGCCGCCGTGGCGGTTCTGACGCTGGCTCTTGGAATCGGGGCAAATACGGCGATCTACAGCTTCATGGAGTCGATTTTGTTCCGTTCGCTACCGGTGGCGGATCCCGAGTCGCTGGTAGTTCTGAATTGGCACAGCCGGCCGCCGCGCGACGGCGGCAAGGAATGGGTCCACGTGATGCAGGCGGTATCGGGCATTACCTGGAAGGACGAAAAAGGCGCAATGGTCAGCGGGATGTTCCCCTATGGCGCGTTCGAGATGCTGAGCGAGGAGAATCCGGTGTTCTCCACGCTTTTCGGACACTTCTGGGGAGGAAACCGGAACCTGTCCGTCAATGGGCAAGCCGCCAGTGCCCGCGCCCGCTACGTGTCGGGCGAATACTTTCGTGGCTTGGCGGTGTCGCCGGCGGCGGGGCGCTTAATCGATTCCACGGACGACCGTCCGGGTGCTACGCCGGTTGCCGTCGTCAGTTTCGCAACAAGCCAAAGCCGCTTCGGCTCGCCGTCCAACGCCATTGGACAGCCGATTCTGGTCGACAACGTGCCGTTCACGGTGGTCGGCGTGGCGCCACCTCAGTTTTGGGGAGTCGATCCTGCCGACGTACCGGACGTCTACCTTCCGATGCGCACGAACCTGTTGTTTGACGTCGCCGGGACACCCCGGATGTTTAGCGACGCGAACTACTACTGGATTGAGTTGATGGGCCGCCTGCGACCCGGGGTCACCATCGCTCAGGCTCAGGCCGCGCTCGCTCCTCGTTTCCACCGATGGGTGGCCGATACCGCAAAAACCGACGGGGAGCGTGCGAAGCTGCCCGCGCTGATGCTGAATCCCGGCGCCGCCGGTTTGAATAGCCTGCGCCGCGAGTATTCCCAGCCTTTGTTTGTGCTGCTTGCCATGGTCGGATTGCTGCTTGCGATCGCGTGCGCCAACATCGCCAACCTGCTGCTGGCCAGAGCCACCGCGCGACGCCGCGAGATGGCGGTCCGTCTGAGCCTGGGGGCGGGGCGGCTCCGCGTCGTGCGCCAACTGCTCACCGAAAGTGTCCTGCTTTCCGCCCTCGGCGGAGCATTGGGGGTCCTGTTTGCGGTCTGGGGCATCCACGCGTTGACACTTCTCTTGTCGAACGGGCAAGCGAACTTCACGCTGCATGCGGAATTGAACTGGAAGCTTCTTGGCCTAACGGCGGCGCTGTCCGTGCTTTGCGGACTGTCGTTCGGCGTAGTGCCCGCCATTCAGGCGACGCGTCCGGATGTCATGCCGGCACTGAAGAAAGGCCGCATGAGTGGGACCGGCGAGCGCACGCAGAAGATTCTGATCGTGGCGCAGATCGCCATTTCGTTCGTCATCCTGGTGGCCACCGGCCTCTTCGTAGGGACGCTCAACAAGCTGCATTCCGTTCAGTTGGGCTACACGCGCGAGAACATCTTGTTGTTCTCCCTGGATGCGGGCAAGGCTGGGCATCGCGATGCCGGGATCAACGCCTTTTACGCAGACCTTCGCAAGAACTTCGAGTCGATTCCAGGAGTGAGCGGTGCGACGTTTTCGAACTCTTCGATCGTCCGCGCCGGGCATGCTCGGGGCACGATGAAGGTGGGCGATGTGGAGATCGAAAATACTCGCGTGCTCGTCGCCGGAGCGAATTTCCTTTCGACCATGCAAATTCCGATTTTGATCGGACGCGAGATCGACGACCGCGACCAACCTAACCGTACGCCGGTCGCCGTGATTAGCGAACCGCTCGCCCGCAAGTACTTTGGCAACGATAACCCGGTCGGGCGGCGCATCTCGTTCGTGAGCGAAAAGCGCGACTTCGAAATCGTTGGCGTGTCGGCCGACTTGCGGTACGGCGGCTTGAAAGAGGAGAGTCCGATGACCGTGTTCCTCGCGGCCAGCCAGGTTCGTAATAGCGACATGACCTTCGCGTTGCGGACCTTCGGGGATCCCATGCGTTATGCTGGCACGGTCCGCGAGATCGTGCGTAAGGCCGACTCGCGCGTTCCCGTCACTAACGTCGTCACCCAGGCGGGGGAAATCGATCGCACGATCAGCCGGGAAGTTACCTTCGCGGCGCTCTGCAGCGGCTTCGCGATTCTCGCCTTGATCATCGCGTGCGTGGGTCTTTACGGCACGATGTCGTATAGCGTCTCGCGGCAGATTAGCGAGATTGGAATCCGCATGGCGCTCGGCGCCCAGCGTCGCACCGTGGTCTGGATGATCCTGCGCCGGGTTCTCTTGCTCGCGACCGTGGGACTTGCAGTGAGTGTGCCCATCGCGCTGAGCGCCTCCCAGCTTCTCAAATCGTTCCTATTTGAGATACAACCCAACGATCCGGCGACTTTGGCGTTGGCCGCCATGATTCTGATGAGCGCCGCGATCTTGGCCGGCTATCTGCCCGCAAGGCGAGCGTCACGTATCGACCCGCTGGCCGCACTGCGGCACGAGTAGTTGCGGCTACGCCACCGCCGCCGGTTCCTCCACCACCAGCGGACGCTTGAACCCGCACTCCTTATTCGGGCACTGCGCCCAGTTGCCGGATTTCAGATTCTTCTCGACCAGGTAGGCGTTACCGCATTCGGGGCAGGGCTCGGCGATCGGCTTGCCCCACGCGACGAAGTCGCACTTCGGGTACTGGTTGCAGCCGTAAAACGTGCGGCCGGTACGGGCGCGGCGCTCGATGATGTCCCCTTCGTGGCAGGTGGGGCATTTCACGCCCGTCGTCTTCTGCTTGACGTACTTGCAGGTCGGGTAGTTGGAGCAAGCCGTGAACTCGCCGTAACGCCCGTACTTCACCGCCAGCTTGCCGCCGCAAGTCGGGCAAGGCTCGTCGAGCGGCACGTCCGCTTTCTTCTGCACTCCACCCAGCGGCTTCGTTGTCTTGCAATCGGGATAGCCGGTACAGGCGTAGAACTGCCCAAACCGCCCCTTCTTGAGCGTCATCGGGCGACCGCAGTTCTCGCAATACTCCTCTTCCTCGCCCTCCGCGGACTCGACCGCCAACTCGCGGGTATTGGTGCACTCGGGATAGCCGGAACAGCCGAGGAACATGCCGTTGCGGCCAATCCGCCGCAGCATCACTTTGCCGCACTTTTCGCAAATCTCGTCGGTCGGGACGCCCGCCTTGAGAGACTCCGCTTCTTCGGACGCCTTCTCCAGATCCTTGGTCAGGCGGTGGTAGAAGTCCGCCATCTCGACGCGCCAATCGGCCTTGCCCTCTTCGATGTCGTCGAGGTCCTGCTCCATGCGAGCGGTGTACTTAAGGTCGAACAAGTCGGCGAAGTTCGCCACCAGCATGTCGGTGACCACCTCGCCGATATCGGTCGGCGAGAACTTGCCGCCTTCCTTCTTCGCGTAGCCGCGATCCTGAATGGTCGAGAGAATCGACGCGTAAGTCGAGGGCCGCCCGACGCCGTCCGCTTCGAGCTGCTTCACCAGTGTCGCTTCCGTGTAGCGGGGCGGCGGCTCGGTGAAGTGCTGCTCGGGGACTAGCGCTTTGAGCTTCAGCGTCTCGCCTTGCGTCACCGCCGGCAAGCGATTCTTCAACTCGTCGTCGTCGTCGTCCTTGGCGTCCTTACCCTCTTCGTAGACCGCCAGGAAGCCGTCGAACTTGGGAACGCTGCCCGTGGCTCGGAATAGATACTCCGTGCCATCTTTGCCCTTCGACTCGACGTCGATCGTCGTTTGGTCGAACACGGCCGGCGTCATTTGGCTCGCGACGAAGCGTTGCCAGATGAGCCGGTAGAGCTTCATTTCGTCCTCGCCCAGCACGCCTTCGAGAGACTCGGGGCTGCGCATCGCGCTGGTCGGCCGGATCGCTTCGTGCGCGTCCTGCGCGTCTTTCTTCGACTTGTAGAAGTTGGGCGACGCGGGAACGTACTGCGCGCCGTAGCGCTGGGCCACCAACTCCCGAACTTCTTGAAGAGCCTCGCCCGACACGCGCGTCGAATCGGTACGCATGTAGGTGATCAAACCCACCGCGCCTTCCTTGCCCAACTCGACGCCTTCGTACAAACGCTGCGCCAAGCCCATCGTCCGTTTCACCGAATAGCGCAGTTTGCGCGACGCTTCCTGCTGCAGCGTCGAGGTGATGAAAGGCGGTACCGGGTTGCGCTTCTTCTCCTTCGTCCCAACGCTTTGCACTACGTAGGACGCGCCTTCCAGATTGGAAACGATGCCGTATGCCGAATCTTGATTGCCGATCGTCTTTTCGACCGTCGTGCCGCTAATCTTCGCCAAGTGCGCCCGCAGCAGCGGCGGCTTCTTCGCGTTCAGTTCCGCGTCGATCGTCCAGTACTCGAGCGCCACGAAAGCGCGGATTTCGCGCTCGCGCTCGACGATCAGCCGTACGGCGACCGTTTGCACGCGGCCCGCCGACAGTCCGCGGCGTACCTTGTCCCAGAGCAGCGGCGAAATCTTATAGCCCACCAGCCGGTCCAGCACGCGGCGCGCCTGCTGCGCCTCCACCAAATTGACGTTGACTTGCAGCGGTTTGTCGAACGCCTTCTTGATGGCGTTGGGCGTGATCTCGTTGAACATCACGCGATAGATCTCGCCCGACGCGCCGTTCTTACCCTTGGCGCGCATCGCGGGGCGAAGCTCCTCTTCGAGGTGATCGCAGATCGCCTCGCCTTCGCGATCCGGGTCGGCCGCCAGATAGACTTGATCCGCGGTTTTGGCGGCGGCCTTCAACTCGTCGATCAGCTTCTTCTTGCCCTCGATCACGACGTAGTTGGGCTTGAAGTCGCGCTCCACGTCGACGGCGAGGTCTTTCTTAGGGAGGTCCTTGACGTGCCCCAGGCTCGCCTTGACCACGAAATCCTTGCCGAGATACTTTCCGATTGTTTTCGCCTTCGCCGGAGACTCGACGATGACGAGCGATTTTGCCATAGATTTTTTTGCCGGTTTCCTTATCCTAAACCGCTAGCTTGTGCGCTTAGTCTACCCAGACCTTAATGAAGTTTTTTCCTGGGAGCTGACGGACCATTCCGAGCATCTCGAGTTCGAACAGACACGCGATCAATTCGGAGGACGACCGTCCGTCCAGCACATCCATTAAGCGGTCAAGGTGCGACGGTTTGTCAAATTCGATCGCCGACAACAACTGATGCCGAAGCGCGGCATTCGGATTCGCCTCGTCGATAAAGCCTTGTTGGGGAACGGTTTGCGGTTCCTCCGCGGCAAGGATCCGCTGCCGTTGCGAATTGGCGAGCCGCAACCGGTCTTCGCTCGCGAGTTCGCTTACCACGTCGTTCCACTCCTGGACGAGCTTGGCCCCCTGCTTGATCAGCACGTTCGGCGCCCAGCTCATTTTGGAAGTGATGTTGCCCGGCACCGCGAACACTTCGCGCCCTTGATCGGAAGCGAGTTTCGCCGTGATCGCCGAACCCGAGTATTGCGCTCCTTCGACGACAATCACGCCGGCGCTCATGCCGCTGACGATCCGGTTCCGAACGGGAAAGTTTTGGGGATAACCGGGCGCCCCCATCGGGAACTCGCTCACCAGCAGACCTTTCTCGGCGATCTCCTCCGCCAGCTTGCGATTTTCGGCGGGGTAGATTACGTCCACGCCGCACCCGAACACCGCGATCGTCGCACCCCCGGCCTTGAGCGCCGCCTGATGCGCCTTGGTGTCGATGCCGCGGGCCATGCCGCTGACGATCGTCAGTCCGGCCTCGGCGAGTTCCGTGGAAAGGCGTTCCGACGCGGCGAGTCCGTAGGGCGTGGGGCGGCGGGTACCCACGATTGCGATTCCGACCGTGTCGAACAACTCGGCGCGTCCGCGCACGAACATCGCGATGGGAGGGTCGAAAATGTCGCGCAACCGGCGAGGGTAGTTTTCCGAGCCTAGCGTCACCAGCCGCGCGCCGGCTTCGAGCATCCGGTTCTGCTGCGCCGCGGCTTCCTCGAACATGCACCCGCTAGCGAGGCTTTGCGCCACCGTTCCGGGCAGTCCCGCGTCTTCAAGCTCTCCCGCCGAGGCGCGAAAAATCGCCTCCGGAGAGCGAAAGCGCTCGAGCAACAGGCGCGCCCGGCGCGGTCCCAGCCCCGGCGCTTGTTGCAGCGCGATCCAGTGCAGTTCCTCTTCCCGAGTAGGAACCACGGAGAAAGCGGCCATAGAAGGGTGGTGCCGCGTGCTACCTACCGCTCTCACGCTATCCTATTCGGAGCATGGCTATCGCAACGTACGACGACGCCAATTTGATTTTGCGCCTTTATGAAATGCGCCGCGAACCGGTGATGCGCGATGCTCGCGCTTGGTTCGCGAAGAACGCGAAATTCGCTTCTTTTGAAGAGTTTACGCAGAAATGTCCGCCGGGGTCCCAGGAGAACGCCTACTTCCGGCAAGTCTCCACTTACTGGGAATTGGTGGCGAGTTTCCTGACCTCGGGCGTGCTCAACCCGGAGTTGTACTTCCAGTCGGGCCGCGAACTGCTGATGGTCTGGGTGCGAATTCGTGGCATCGTACCCGGTATTCGGGAGTCGTTCCAGGATCCAAGCGCCTACCGCAATCTCGAGCATGTGGCGAAGATGTACGTCGATTGGATGAACCAGCAAGGCCCGAGCGTCTTTGAGGCGTTCGCCAAACGGATCGGCTAGCGGTGCGCCGCGATTCCGATTTCTTCGGCGACGAAGAGTTGGACCTCGTCTACATCGCCAAGCGTTTGCGGGAAGCGAAGCGCGCCGAGGAGGCTCTTGACGCGGCGGAGATCGATTACGCCGTCGAGGTGGACAAGTATCTAGGCGGGTTCCTGTTCAAGCGTGAACTCGACGGCGCCTTTTTCTACGTGCGTGGGCAATCGCTCGATGCGGCCCGCGCGGCCGTGGCGGGTGCGGGATTGAAGATTGTGGAGCCGACCTAAGGTACGTCCGGCCGGTCGTTCAAGTTCTTCAGCGCGAACGTCACGATGTTCGACACCTCGAAGCTCTGGGCAATGGTTAACTGCGTCACCGAAGAGGTGGGCAAATCGCTGTTCAGTTCGAGGATCACCTCGTAGATCCCGATCGTGCCTGGCTTTAGCCGCGCGAATAGCACGTTGGCCGTCTTGGCTCCGGCCAGCGAGGAGACGAACTCCTCGGGCTCGTTGACGTCGGTACCGCGGTAGATTTGGCCGGTCTTGACTTCGGCTTGCGCTTCCTCGGGTAGAATCTTGCCTAGCCCCGTGGCGTAAATAATGATGGTCTCGCCCGGGACCGCCGGATTCTCTTCCGTCACCGGCGCGCCTTCCACGTTTGCGCAGCACAGTTGCGAATTCGTCGCCGTGAGGATCGCCTGGGAGTCCGTCGAAGTTTCGGCCGAAATCGGAATTCCATTCAAATCCGGCCCTGGACGCCGGGCGATGAGCCGGATACGGGTAAAGATGCCCGCCGCCGAGGCGGTCACTTCCGGGTCGCCGTCGCCCGCGTTGATCGCCGCGATCAACCCGTCTCGAATCTTGCGGAGTTTGGCGTTGGCGTCGTTACGCAGGATCTCTTCGATCTGCTCGGTGTCGTCGTCCTCTTTATCTTCCTCGTCGTCGATTTGACCGTCGCCGTCTTCGTCGATGTCTTCGATCGTCAGCGTGGTCTCCTCAACGGTGTATGTGTACTTACGGTCGCGAATGACGATGGTGACGGTGTCGTCCTTCTTCGACGAACCGTCCACCGATACCGTGCCGGTGGCGAAGCTGGAGCCGTGGTACACGATGCCGGGCCGCGGATCGGTGCCCGGAAGAGCGAAGATACCGGGGTTCTGGACGGCGATTGGGATGGCCACCGCCGAACTCACTTCCACCGTCCCATCGGCGCGGGTGGTGCGCACCACTGCGTTGGAACTGGTGCCGTCGCCCACTTCCCACGGAAGCTGGCCGTTGATTTGCGTCGGAGACACCATCATCAGTGGAATCTGAATTCCGTCCACGTAAACCTTGACGCCGGCCAATTCGCGGGGGAGTTCCTCGGCTCCTTCCGGGGCAGCCGCCGTCCCATCCGTCAAGCGTTCGCCGGTAATCGTGATCAAGGTGCCGGCGGCGAGCCGGGCGGCGTTCTGGCCGCCGGTCAGAGTCGCACCGCTCACGGTGGCGGTCACCGTCGAGGTGGATCCGGCGGCGACCGTCGCCGCGATCGCGACGCTATTGCCCGCTTCCCCGCCTACTTTCGAAGTAAGCTGCACTTGGCGGAGCGAAGGAAACCCGCGCGCCAACACCTTAGGATCGCCTCCGTCGGCGTTAATAAGATCGACGAACTTCGTAACGATGTTCGAAAACGAATCGTCCTTGACGATCTTGTACTTATATTCTTTCTTGCCGGAGTCGTCGTCGCCGATCGTGACCACGATTTCGTCGTCCGTGGTGTCGTCGGAAAAGGTTCCGTCGAAGGTAATGGCCCCGACCGCGAAAACCTCGAGCGAGGCGCTATTGCGGACGCCCGTGTAGGGGACCTTCGGGTCGGCGGCCGTGAACACCATGATCCGCCGGTTGAAAGTGTCGCTGACGTAAAGGTTCGTGCCGTCCCAAGCCAAACCCATCGGCGTCCGCAGGGTATCCGACGCGGAAACCAAATCCGGCGCGGCGCTGTCGGAGGTGTTGTTGATCGTGTCCGACAACTGCCCGAGGACCACGTCCGCCTTCTGTCCGTTCTGCGTAGGGATTGAGTTCCAAACCAGAATCCGGTCGTTGCCGCCGTCGGCCACAAACAAGCGCCTGCCGTCCGAGAGCGCGTAGCGCGGATAGTCAAACGTCGCGCCGCAGCGCGGCGGGTAGGTGGGGTCGCCGTCGTCGTCGGTGCCATCCGACTCGCACAACTTTTCCGAGTTGTTCGGGGTGGCCGACACAAAATCGGGTTGCCCGAGAACGACGTCCGCCGCCTGCTGGTTGCTGGTGGGAATCCGATTCCAAATCAGCACCCGCTGGTGGCCCAAATCCGTGACGTAAAGCCGCGTGCCGTCGGAAGTTACGGACACGGGGTTCAGCAAGGTGTTGTTCTGCGCGTTCAGCTCGACCTTCGTCAGATCGGGTTGCGGCGCGACGTTGAAATTCGCTTGGCCCAGCACAACATCGGCGGGCGTGTCGTTGGCCGTCGGGATCCGGTTCCAGATCAGCACGCGGTGATTCATCGTGTCGGCGACGAACAGCCGGTTATCTTGAATCCAGACGCCCTGCGGTCCGCGGAACGACTTGTTGTCGACGACGATTTGGCGGATGGTCGTAAAGTTGTTTTGCCCCAACACGATATCGGCGGGAACACCGTTGCGGTCGGGAATCCGGTTCCAAATCAGGATGCGGTTAAAGTCCGTGTCGGCCACTACCACCCGCGTTCCGTCGGAGTGGACCGAGGTCGGCACACGCATTCCGTCGGCGCGCAAGTTAAAGTCGGTCTTCTCGAAATCGACCTGCCCCATCACCACGGCCGCCTCTCCCACGCAAGCCGGGCAGCGGTTATTGATCTGCGGAATCTCGGCGGTGGGGCGGGGGATGAAAGAGGACAGATTCTTGTAAAGCAAAACCCGGTTGTTGTCGGGGCCCGCGCCGACGCGGCTGGAGTCCGCAACGAAGAGCATGTCGTTGGCGTAGGCGATGCCGCTGACGCCGCCCAGAATTCCGTTGGACTTCGGCTCCGGCCTTTGGGCGGTGAAGTTCGGCTGTCCGATCAGAAGGCGCGCGGCTTGCCCCGTGGTAAATTCCTGGGCGCACAAGGAAAACGCGAAAACCGGCAAGAGGGCGAAATACTTCATCGTGAAGAGGAAACCTCGATTATACCCGATGCCACCTAGGGACGCGGAGCGCGCCGCTCCGGTTGCATAATCTCGCCCTTCACCACTTGATACGCTTCCACTTCGTCGTCGAGATTAAGGCCTGCCCGCACAAAAATACGGGCGTTGACCGCGACGACGCTCGCGTCTGTGGTTGTGCCGTCCAGGACGAACCGGGTATCGGGCCGCAGCAAAACGGTGTGCTCGATCCCGTCGCGCACCCGGATCGTGAAGCGACGGTCGTCGCGGCGTACGACGACGCCCGAATACAGCAGATTGCCCCTTGGAGCGAAATGTTCGGTGGCCCGGACTAGCCCTTGCGGCGCGACGTACCCGGCGGGCATGACCTTAACGCGACGCGCGAAGCATAACGATGCGTTGGTCGTCCGGTCGGTCATGATTTCGAGCCGGTCGCCGGGGCGGAGCGTCCCGATCGAGACGCGGCGTCCATCGCGCTCGAAGAAGCTGCGCCCGTCGAAGCGGCACTGGTATTCGAGCGCGGAGTCCAGCTTGAGTAACAGATGGCCGCCGTCGTAGGAACCTTCCCAACGGTCGAGATCGGCGGTGAGGAGCCCGAGGGGTGGATGCGGTTGCGCGAGCGCCGCCGCTGCGAAAAGTACTGATAGACCCCCGGCCCGCATCGATTTCGATTATACGGCCTTTCCTGTTAACATCGACAGTTGCCCGCCGTAAAAGCCGCCCTCGCGACCGCCCGTCCCGCGGCCGCGAAATGGTTTGCTTCCTCAGGGATACAAGACGCTTCGGGAGGCGTGTCCCGTTACTACCGAGGCGAAACTCGCCTGAATAACTCGAACGAAATCACCGGCTACGCGGTGCGCGCCTTTCTGCACTTGGATTTGCCCGTACCGGCGATGCGCGCGGGCGAGTATCTGCTAGGGCAATGGGACCCGAAATTGCGAATCCTGCCCTTTGAGCCGGCTAGCGGCTTGGCGTACTTTTTCGACTGCGGAATCGTCGTTCGCGGACTTCTTGCCTTGTGGCGAACGACGGGCGAAGAACGGTGGCTGGCGGCGGCGCGCGATGGCGGGGAATCGATGATGCGCGATTTCGCCGCGCCCGATGGCTACCACCCGATTCTCCGTCTGCCGTCGAAATCTCCGGAGCCTTACGAGGATTGGTGGTCGCGCAATCCCGGGTGCTTCCAATTGAAAGCGGCGCTCGCGTGGCGGGAGTTGTACGAGGATACGGGCGAGGCGCGATTCGCGGAGCACTTCGAGCGCCAGACGGCGTTCGCTATCGAGAAAGCGCCGGAGTTGATCGACATCGAAACCGAGCCGCTCAAGATCATGGACCGGCTGCACGCCTACTGCTACTTTCTCGAAGGCCTGCTGCCGGACGCGGACCGTCACGAAGAATTGCTGCGCGAAGGCGTGCGGGAGATCGGCGAATTGTGGCGGGCGCTGGCCCCTCGGTTTCTCCGCTCGGACGTGCTGGCGCAGTTAACGCGGTTGAAACTGCTCCTGGGAGAGGACGCCGACGGCGAGATTACGGAGTTGATCCGTTTCGCCACGCCCGAAGGCGCGTTTCTTTTCGGCGAACGCGACGGAGCGCCCATCCCGCACCGCAATCCGGTTTCGACCGCTTTCGCCGTACAGGCGCTCGACTGGGCGGAGCAGGGGCCGCCCGCCTCTTGGCGCGAACTGATCTAAAGCGCATTGTTGTCGTTGTGGCGTCCACGCGCGCCGGGGAGCTGGAACGCTTCTACGAGAAGGCGCTTCCCCTGGCTGGGGATTTACCGCTTTATGTGATTTCCGAGTTTCCGCCGCCCAAGGGCACGTGGATCCCGTTTCGCCACTACTGGCCGGATTCTCTGAATTGGGAACGAGCGCAGGCGGATTTGGCGGACAAGGATATCCGTTTGGTGTGCGTCATGCACCAGCCGAAAACGCCGGTTCTCGATGGAATGCGGCGGCTGGCGTTCCGGTTGTCGCCGTTGCGGCAGGTTTATTTCAACGAGAATCTCGACCACTTCATGCTGCGTCCGCGGTCGTTGGGCGCGATCGCCCGGCACTGGCGCTGGCGCACCGGAAGTTGGTTTACGTTTCAATTTAACCCGGGCGGCTGGATCTATACGTGGATTTGGCGGATTTTTCATCCGCACGCGCTCGTCCGGCCCTGGATCTACTGGCGGCTGAAACGGAAACGGCTTGCGGCGTTTCAACCGCCCAAGACCGTTTCCGTTCCGGAACCGGCGCCGGGAATCGCCGTCGTGATCCCATCGCGCAACGGGCGCGAGCTGCTCGAGCGAAGTCTCCCGCTCGTGCTGGCGCAAGGGCCGGATCAGGTGGTGGTCGTCGATAACGGCTCGGACGACGGCACGGTGGAGTGGTTGCCCGAAGGCGTCGAAGCGGTTGTGTCTAAGGAGCCATTAAGCTTCGCCGCCGCCGTCAATCGCGGTGTCGAGCGCGTGCGTTTTTCGCACGTGTGTCTGTTGAACAACGATATGGAAATTGAGCCGGGTTTCCTTGCCGAACTCCGCACCGCCTTCGAAGAGATTCCGGGGCTGTTCTGTTCTACCGCGCAAATCCTGTTTCCGCCGGATAAGCGGCGCGAGGAGACGGGCAAGGCGGTGCTGCAAACGGGCGATCCGTTCGCATTTCCAGTCCGGTGCGACGAACCCGTGCAAGGCGAGAACTATTCGCCCGTTCTCTACGGATCGGGCGGCTGCTCGATGTACTGCACGCGGCGGCTGCGCGAAATCGGCGGGTTCGACGAGAGCTTTACCCCGGCTTACGTCGAGGATCTGGATGTGGGATTGCGCGGCGGGCAAACGGTCTACGCCGATCGAGCGCGCACGTTGCACCGGCACCGGTCGACTACGGCGCGCTACTTCACCCCGGAGGAGATCGAGTCGGCGATCGAGCGCAACCTGTTGCGCGCCGTGGCGAAGAACGGGTTGGGCGATCTTTGGCGGATCACGATCGAAAGACTAAACCGTCGGCAGAATCTGGATGCTCTGCGGTTCGCGCGGACGCTGGAGCCGGTCCGGGGAGCCAAGGTTTCGCCCTGGGCTTCCGGCGATATCTTCCGGTTTCCCGGACGGCTTAGGCGCGGCAAACCGGTTATTGCGGTGGCGTCCTGTTACGCCCCGTTCCCGCTGTCGCACGGCGGCGCGGTGCGGATGTACAACCTGATGCGGCGCGCGGCCCGCGACTACGATCAGGTTCTCGTCTACTTTGCCGATACGCCCGCCACGCCGCCGGACGAACTGCTGGACCTCTGCGCGGAAACGATCGTCGTCAAGCGGCACGGCACGCACGTCTATCCGCGGCTCGACTTGCCGGATGTCGTGCAGGAGTTCGCCTCGGACGCGTTTCGCGGTGCGATCGATTTGGCCGTCGAACGGTGGCGGCCGTTCGCGCTGCAACTTGAATTCACGCAGTTGGCGCAGTACCGCCGCAAAGACGTGCCGTCGATTCTGGTTGAGCACGATGTCACGATCGATCTCTACGAGCAACTCGCGACACGCGCGGAGGCGGGCGAGCGATGGGAACTCGAACGGCAGTTGCGTCTATGGCGCGAGTTCGAAGAGCGGGCTTGGCGTGAATGCGAGCGCATCGTCGTCATGTCGGAGCGCGACCGGCGGCGAGTGGGGAACTGGGCGGTCGTGATTCCGAATGGAGTCGATACCGTCCGCTACCAACTCTCGCCGGAGCCGCCCGAACGCGGACGGATTTTGTTTATCGGGTCGTTCGCGCATCTACCGAACGTTCTAGCGGTGAAGTGGTTCGTAGAGAACGCGCTTCCCAAACTCGACGGCGCGAAACTGCACATCATCGCCGGAGCGCGGCCCGAGTACTACCTCGATTTCTACCGCGGCCGTGCGCCGCTGGATTTGGCGAAGCCGGACATCGAACTCGAAGCGTTTGTCGCCGACGTGCGGCCCGCGTACCGCCGTGCGCAAGCCGTCATCGCTCCACTGCGCGCGTCGGCGGGCACGAACATCAAGGTGCTGGAAGCGATGGCGATGGGCAAGACGATCGTTTCGACGGCGGCGGGAATTCATGGGCTGGATGTAGCGGACGGCGTCCTGGTGGCAGACGATCCGGACGCTTTTGCGGCGTCGGTTCGGTGCGCGATGGAGGGCCGGGACTTGGGTAAAGAAGCTCGGCGAATCGCAGTGGAACGCTACGACTGGGACGCGATCGCCGAACGGCAGCGCGATCTTTACGAGAGCTTACGGCGAGCCACCGCCGAGTAATCCATCCCGCCGAAAAACTCCTCCGGCAGATCGGAGAGGGCGGGGAAGTGTTCTTTGGCGGGCGAGAAACGTTCTATCTCGACTTCGCCGAAACCCGCGCTCTGCAAATAGAAAATCAGCAACTTGGGCGGGACGGGCTTCGTGTGCGTTGGGTCGAGGTAGAAGTGAGTAGCGAAGATCGCGAGGCACTCCGGGTTGGGTGTTTCGAAGGCGATCGGAGCGCCGGGCCGCAGTTTCGCCGCGCAAAGCGAGACGAGCTCCGGTACGCGCATCGGCTGCAGATGCTCGATCGTTTGGGCGCAAAAAATCCCGTCGAGCGAAGCGTCGGGCAGCGAGGCGAGATAGGCGAACGCGTCCGCTTCCTCGGCGGGCAAACCCTTCGACCGGCACACGGCGACGCATTCGGGATTGAGATCGACGCCGCGGGCTTGCGGAACCAGCGAAAGAAACTCGCCGCGTCCGCAGCCGATGTCGAGTACGTCGAGACGGTCGCGGAAGACGGGTACGTAGCGCTCGAAGTTGCGTTCGACGGAGGATTCGGGACCGCGGAATCGCAGACCGTGCAGCAGCCAGTCCACCGGTGGATCGACTGATGCGGCGGCATGTGGCGGAGGCGTTAGCGCCGCGCGTTGCCGCAGCAAACGCAACTCGTCGTTCAAAACGCCGCGATTCTCGATGCGAATCTTGTCGAGGTCTTTCCAAAGCCGCGTCTGCAATTCGTCCATACGCCGCGCGAGCTCCTGATGAAAATCCTGGTTTTGGGCGGCGACGATTTCGCGGTAGTTGGTTTCCTGCAGCGTGGCGCGGTGTTGAAACGCCACCTGCAAGTCGGCCAAGCCGCGCACGAACTGCGTTTCGTTGACCATGAGCTTGCGCTGCCACTCCTCGCGCCAGACGGGCCAATGCGTGCGGATGTCCTTCAACTCCTGCACTTCGCCGTCGAGCCGGCGTTCGAGCGGCGCGATCCGGCCGTCGAGCGTATCGCCCGCACGGTCGAGCGCGGCCACGGCGGCATCGACACGATTGGCAAGCTCGACCAGCGCGCGGTTCGATTCGTTATGGGCCTCGATCAGCGCCTCGACGCAGTTCAGAACGCCGCGGTTGAAGTCCACTTGATCGCGGACGTGCCAATCGAGCGCGCGGGCGATGAGTTTCTTAACGCCCTGGATCGCCGCGTTGAGCGCGCCCCCGGGCCGGGGATTGACCCGGCCGATGGCGGCGACTTTCGCTTCCGCGGCGTCGCGCGCGTAAACGGCAGGCATCAGATCGGGCAAACGAACGCCACGCGATTCGCCGCTCGGGTAACGTTGCCGCACTCGCTCGCGAATCTGGCGGACGATTTCGGCGAGTTCCGCCGCCCGGTCGTCTTCCACCGTCTCCGGCCTAGCTTCGTTTTCGTCCACGTTGATAGGTTGCGGTAATCGTCGAGTAAACGCCGCCGCGGGGCGTAAATTCGCCGGTGACGCTGGCCGAGAGCGGCTTGGCGTCGCGTACGATATCGGCCAGAATGCGGTTGACGGCGTTCTCCTGGAAGATACCCAGGTTACGGTAGGCGAGCCAGTACATCTTGAGCGATTTCAGTTCCAGGCAGAGCTTGTCCGGAACGTATTTGACGGTAATCGTGCCATGGTCGGGAAGGCCGGTCTTGGGGCAAACGCTGGTGAACTCGGGAGTGGAAATTTCGATCTCGTAGCCGGTCTTGTATTGGTTCGGCCAGGTTTCGATTTCGGGCAACGATGCCTTTACGCCCGCTTCGGCGTGCTCGTCGGTATAGCCGCGCTTAGCCACGATTCGCCTCCGCGAGCGAGCGCGCCAGTTGGTCGAGAAAGCCGCCGACGTCGGTGACGACGCCCAACGTTTGAGTCGAGCCGCGGTCGCTCAACTTGGTAACCACCGCCGGATTGATATCCACGCATACCAGCTTGACCCAACCGGGCAGCATGTTTCCAGTGGCGATGGAGTGCAACATCGAACTTAGGCACAGCACCAGTCCCGCGCCGCGCAAATGTTCGGCGTAGGCGTCCTGCGCGAGATTCATATCGGTAATGGTGTCGGGTAGCGGGCCGTCGTCGCGCAGGCTACCCGCAAGCACGAAGGGCACCTGCGCTTTCACGCATTCGTACATGACACCCGAAGCGAGCGCGCCGCTTTCGACAGCTTGGGCGATCGAACCGGCGCGATAGATCGCGTTGATGGCGCGCATGTGGTTGCGGTGGCCGTGCTCTTCCTGACGGCCGTCCGTTTGGCGGATGCCGAGCGACGTTCCTAGCAGCGCCGCTTCGATATCGTGCACGCCCAGCGCGTTGCCCGCCAGAACCGCCGAAACCCAGCCGCCGCGAATGAGCGCGGAAAACGGTAGGACGCCGCCGGTGTGGACCACCACGGGTCCGGCGACGACGACGATCTTTTGACCCGCCTCACGCGTCTGGCGCATCAGCGCGGCGGTTTGCCGAACGGCGGTTTCCACTTGCCGCTCGCTCGAAATGTCGTTCGACATAAAGGCGAACGACTGCCGGTCGCGGTCTTTCGATTCGGGAATGACGCGGATGCCGCGCATACCGGTCACGACGGTGTCGCCGGCTTTCAGATCGCGCAGGCGGCGGCAGGAAGCGATACGGCCGGCGACAACGATCGCCGCGTCCATGCGCTGATTTTCCACTTCGATCCATTCGCCCGCGATCCGGACCTGCGTGCGATGATTCGTGGTCGAGTAAAAGTCGTCGGGGGCGCAGCGGTCGCGGTCTACGGTCTTTAAGTCGGCGTCGGTAGAGTGAACGGGCGCGCAGCCCAAGCCTAGAAGCTGGCCGAGCAGCTTCTCCATCGTCTCGCCCGTCGGAGCGGTGATCTTGAGCCGCAGGCGCGACGGGTCGCTATTCGTGCGTCCGATGTGGAACTTTTCGACTTCGAACCGCCCGTCGAATTCGACCACGGTGTCGAAGATGCGCTCCATGATGTGCGAATCGATGAGGTGGCCTTCGGCCTCAACGATTTCCTGAATGAGCATGAAGCTTACAGAGTAGCGGAGTCCGCCGGGAGCAGGTCGGTCTTCGAGAAGTCGTTGCCTTTGAAGAGAATCGGTTCGCGGTAGACTTTCGCGAGGGCGTAGCTGAAACAATCGCCGAAGTTGAGTGCGGCGGGGTGGCGGCCCTTGCCGAAAACGCGGTAGGCTTGCCGCGCCAACTTCGCTTGTTCCGCTGTGAAGGGTTCGATGGCTAATCCCGCCTGCTCAACAACCGTATCGAACATCGCGCGGTTAACGTCTGTCCCGCGACGGTCCACAACTGTCGCCGCTTCCAAATACGAAGCCGCCGAAATCCGAGCGTTCCTCGACGCGACCACAAGCTTGCTGAAACGGTCGCTTTCCGGTTCATTGAAGACAACGGCGAGAAGAGCCGATGAGTCCACGATCACTTCGGCAGTCCCGTTTCTTCGTCGTAGAGGTCGTTGACATCGGTGGAGCTAGCACCTGGTGGCATCTCGGCTGCGAATCGCTCGATCAGCTTACGCAACTCGCTGTACTTCTTCTGCTTTCTATGCTCCTCCAGCCGCTGTTCCAGCGCCGTGATGACGACAGCGGTCATACTCTCGCCTGTGAGCGCGCTGAGCTCGCAGGCAAGTTCGTAAGCCCTTGGATTCTTGAGATTCAGGCTCATACTAGAATTCTACCTTAACACGGTAGAATTACCGAACTGCCTGCCAGCAGAGAAACAACCCGTCGGGGGCGACGTCGTCCCAGTAGGAGATCGGTTGGCAAGAAACGCTCCGGCAGTGGCGGAGCAGCAGGCGGCGAAGTTCTTCCGCGCCGAACCAGCGTTCCCAATCGGGCGTTTCGAGGCACCCCCAGTGGTCGCGATTCTTGTCGATGACGACGATGTGTCCGCCCGGGCGCACGACGCGGCATAACTCGGCGACGGCGCGTTCGATATCGACGGCGTGTTCGAGCGATTCCGTAGCGTAGGCTCCGTCGAACGCCGCGTCGCGAAACGGAAGTTCGAGCAGCGATCCCGCACAGCGCGGCAAATCGCGCGGGGCGGCGCGGAGCATCGCCTCCGCCAGATCGAATGCCACCACAAACGAGCGCGGACGGGCGTCCTTGACATGACGCGCGAAGCGGCCCTTGCCCGAACCAAGGTCGAGCACGCGGTCCGCCTCGCTCATGGCCGCGACGACCGTCTTTACGTGGAGGATGCGCGGGTCGATCGTCGACGGGAAATGCTCTTCGTCGGCGGCGTCGCGCTCGAACGCCCGCTTGATGTCGCCTAGGCGCGGGACAGAAATATCGGCAACCCCACGTGGTGCGCGTAGTTCGGGCGGTACCGGTCTTTGTTGTACATCGTCGCGATATCCACCTGCCGCGGCCCGAGCTTCGGATCGGGGATCGGCATTAGCGAATAGCACCCGTTGACGATCGCCGTCATCACGCCGCTACGATTGGTGAGAATCGCGTCGAGAGCCATGTTGCCGAACGAAGCGGCGACTAGCTTGTCGATAAAGTCCGGCGCGCCGGATCGTAAGTCGTAAGTGAGATCGCTAACGATGGTTTCGTCGCCCAAGCGTTGCTGGATTTCCATGGCCATGTCTTCGGCGACGCTCGCTTTCTTGCGGTGGCCGTAGGCGTCGGGCTCGCCGTACTCGCGGATCATATGGCCTTCCCAAGTCGCGCCCTCACTCAGGAGTACCAGCGCGTAATTCGACGGGTTGCCTTTCTTGTCCTCGACCAGCAGGTCGATCATCTTGTCGAGATCGAACTTGTACTCGGGGATCGCGCAACGCACGCTGGTGACCATCGCCGTGTAAAGCGCGGTGTATCCGGCGTCGCGTCCAAAGATTCGAAAAATGCCAATGCGCTCATGCGAACCGACGGTGGTGCGCTGCCGTTGCACCGCTTCCATGGCGCGGGTGATGGCGGTCGAAAATCCGATGCAGTACTCCGTGTTGCGGACGTCGTTGTCCATCGTCTTGGGGATCGACACGACTTTGAATCCGAGCTGATCGAGTTTGGCGGCGTAGCTCAGCGTGTCGTCGCCGCCGATGGCGATCAGATAGTCGAGTTGGAGAGTTTCGAGATTCTTGAGCACTTGCTTCGAGACGTCGTACGTCATCGATTTGACGCCCTTCTTCTCGGTCTCGGCCAGAGGAAAATCGCCGCCCGCGAGATGCGGAGGCAACTTCTTCATCTTCGCCGGGTTGGTGCGGGTGGTGTGCAGAAAAGTGCCGCCCGTGCGGTCGATCGTACGGGTGTTTTCGCGAGTTAGGGGAAGGACGTAATGCTCGACGCTTTTGGGATCGTCGAAATTGAGGTGGGTGAGACCCTCCCAGCCGCGGCGGATGCCCACGACGTCGAAACCGACTTCGTGGCCGCGGTACACAACGCCTTTGATGACCGAATTAAGTCCGGGGACGTCGCCGCCCCCGGTAAGGATACCGATCCTGGTTTTGGGCATGAAGGGCTAGTATAGCGAGGCGGCTTGGCGGTGGTCCGATTTCGTAGATACACCATAGTCAACCGACTATGGTCTACTAGAGGATATGAGAGAGATCGCAATCTCAAAGTTTAAGGCGACTTGCCTCGCGGAACTGGAGCGGGTGAACCGGACGAAGTCACCCCTTCGTATCACCAAGCGCGGAAAGCCGATCGCGGAGATCGCTCCACCCGCGGCGGTACAGCCCTTGAAGGGGTGGGGCTCGATGCGAGGCACCGTCGAGTATCTCGCGGATATCACCGGCCCCGTGGGTGCGTTGGACGACTGGTGGGCGAAGCCGTGAATCTGCTTCTGGACACTAGCGTTTGGGTGGAACTGATGGAACGGCCGCACAAAGTGAAGCGCGCGGCGATGAATCGGATTGAGCGCTTCGCGGACAGCGTTTACTTATCTCCGATCTCTTTGTGGGAGGTGACGCAGTTGGAGCGTAAGGGCCGATTGCGACTGCGCGCCGGTTCGAGAGGTTGGATCGAAGAAGCGCTACAAGCTCGCCCCGTGCGGGAAGCGCCGCTTACGTTCGAAGTGGCTCAGGAAGCTGCGCGGATCCACTTACCGCAACCCGACTTAGGCGATATGATGCTGGCCGCCACGGCGATCGCCTATGGTCTCGCCTTGGTCACCGCCGACATGCAACTTCTCGAACAGCCGTGGCTGAAGACGATCGACGCCGGCTAACCACGCCAGCGCACGCCCAGATCGAGAACTTTACGGCAGTGGTCGAGCGAGCGTTCCATATGCTCCTTCTGCTGGAACTTGAGCGCCTCGGCGTAGGCTTCCGCGCGGCCGGGAACATCCTCCACCACCATTGGTTTGTCGTAAGGCTTGCCGCGTTTGGCGAGCGCGACAAAACGCGCCATATCGCGGGCGCGGGCGCGCGGAAACCAAGTCCAAAAGTCTTGATCGAAGAGCGGAAGCACCACTGGCGGGCGCGCGGTGATCGGCTTGCAATAGATGCGCGCGCCTTCGGGAATCAGCTTGCGAGCATGCGCGACAAGCGCCTTAAAGTCGACGGTGCCCTCGCCGAGCGGCACCCACTGGACGGCGATCCCGTCGGGATGCTCGTAGACCACGGAATCCCGCAAGTGGAAGGTCACCGCACACGGCGCTAATTCTTCTACGGTGGTCCATGGATCCTCGAAGACGAACACTGGATTGCCGGTATCGAGGTAAGAGCCGACAAACTCCTTGCCTGCCGCCTCGATCAACTGCCGAGTCTCCCAAGCCTGCAGTTCCTTGTGATTCTCGATGCCGATCTTGAGACCGGAATCCATGACTTGCGAACGAACCTCTTTGAGAATCTTGACCGTCGTCTCGATGTGCTTTTCGACGGGACCGGGCGGCATGCTCTTGCGGTCGCTGGCTAGCAGCGCGCGCACGAGCGGCGAACCCATCGCTTTCGCGCGTTCGATGTTCTTGCGCAACGTAGCGACGCTTGCCCCATACGCTTCGGGAGTTTTGGGCAATATCGCACCGCCACCCGTTTCGATGTGGAGTCCGGCGTCGCGGACCCATTGCCGCACCTCGGTCCAATGCGCGGGGTCTTGCGCACGCGGGTCGAGCGAGTCTTGCAGGAAGATCGAATCGAGCTTTTGCGAAACGCAATAGTCGATCAATTGCCGGTCGTTCCAGCGCCAGAAGCGCAGGCAGTAGGTATTGATTCCGAGCGGCCAGTAACTCATTGTTTTAGTAACCTCGTCACCGCGTCTACAATCATCGGTCCGGCGTCGGGACCGACCGCATTGATTTCGCCGTACCAGCGTTTTGCTGAGCCCTTGAGATACGGCGGCTTTTCATCCCACTCCGCTTTGGGAACGATGTACCCGATCTCGTCGTTGGCGATTCCGAACACCATGCGGTGCGGCGCAGTCATTTGTTTCTTGACCGGCACCTCCACCGGCGCATCCGGAAAGTCGGCTTCGGGATACTTTTCGGCGCCTCCGGCTGTTAGTTCCGGATACGCTTCGCCGGGGATCGCGGCGGCTTCGAGCACGGGTTTTCCGCGTCGGGTCGCGCGCAGTAGGCCCACCACCGTGGATGTCGTTCCGTCGGCCCCGAAGGCTTTCCGGCCCCTGTAAAGATCGATCTTCGCCGCCGCTTTGAACCCTTCGTTTGTCACCGGAATCTTGACCGTCTCCTCCCGGTACTCGATCCGGTCGAGCTTTACGGCGGGCGAGTTGGTAATTGCGTCGATGGCGATATCGGCGACGCGCGAACCGATCACTTCGGCGAAGCGGAAGCTGTTGGGCGGCGCGAAGTCGTTGTAGCGCGGGTCGCGAACCTTGGCTCCCAACGGCGACTGCATTCCGCCCAGCGCTCCATTGACGAATAGCGTTACGCCGCCCAAACGCGATTCCGTGTCGCGGCAGAGCGCCCATGGGAAATCGGCCGTCAGAAGCGTGTTCCTGGAGCCGAGAGCCTCGGGATGATTCGCCCAGTTGATTAGGGTGGCGATGCCTTGCCCGTTGTTGCGCGTCAGCCGGAGCACGATCAGATCGGCGTCGTGCACGATGGGCGGCCGGTCGTCGTCGATGAAGCTGTCGAGCTCCGGTGGATGCGTCGTGGCGAGCGTCGCGCGCGCCCGTCTCATCGACTTCAGGGCGGCGTTCGCCGCCTCGATCGTCCGCGTAACAACCAGCGCGTTGTAAGCCTCGTCGATCCCACTGACGCCTTCGCGCGGTCCCCAAAGTCCCATCGTGTCGGGCGTCTGATGGCTGTGGGTGGCGGCGACGATCACCTTCGCTTTGGGCACTCCCGCGCGAATCTTCTGGACGTCGTCGAGGAAGAGCCCAATGGAATCGACCGCGCAAATCACCACCGGTTCGCCACCCGACTTCAGAGCGAGACAGCGCGTGTAGAGATCGTCGTGAACGCCTGTCGCAACGCGGTTGTTGCCAAAACCGGCCATGTAGACCGGCTTTCCGGCTTCGAGCGCGGTCGTGATCTTGCGAACCGCCGCGCCCGCTCTCACTCCGCCGAAACAGGCCGTAGTCAGAAGCGCGAGCAGCGCTATTCGCTCTTGTTGTCGACCCACCAGGCCGCGCCCGCTTTCTCGCGGATCATGATCTCGTTCAGCAGAGCCGCCGCTTTCGTCAAGCCTTCGTCGGCGGACATCAGCAGGTCCTCGTGTTCGATCGAAAGTACGTAATCGTAGCCGTACAAGCGCAGCGTTGAGATGAACGTCCGCCACCACGCCGGACCATGGCCATAGCCGACCGTGCGGAAGTTCCACGACCGTCCGCGTGTATCGGTGTAGAGCTTCATGTCGAGGACGCCCGACTTTGGCAGGTTGCCCGCGTACATCTCGGTGTCCTTCGCATGCACGTGGAAAATCGCGTCGTCGAGTACGGAGATGGCCTGGATCGGGTCGATGTTCTGCCAGAACATGTGCGACGGGTCGTAGTTGCAGCCGATCGACGGCCCGCATTCTTTGCGCAGGCGCAGCATAGTTTCCGGGTTGTAGACCAAGAAACCGGGGTGCATCTCGATGGCGATCTTGACGCCGTGGTCGGCGGCGAACTTCGCGCGTTTGGTCCAGAAAGGCAGGCACTCTTTTTCCCACTGCCAAGTCAGGATTTCCTGGTAGTGAGGGGGCCACGGGGAAGTCACCCAGTTGGGCGTAGTGTCTTTCGGGCCGCCTGCGGGGCAACCGGAAAAATCGATCACGACGGGCACGCCGAGCTTCTCGGCCAGCAGGATCGACTTGCGCTGCGTCTCCTGGTTCTTCTTACGGACGTCCGAATCCGGGTGTAACGGCTCGCCGTGGCAGGACAGCGCGGAGATCGAAAAGCCGCGGTCGTCGAGCTTCTGCTTGAACTCCTTGAGCTTCGTCTTGTTCTCGAGCAGGTCCAGTTGAACGTGGGGATCGCCCGGATAGTTGCCGGTTCCGAGTTCGACGGTCGATATGCCTAATGAGGCGAGCTTCGTCAGTACCTCGTCCAGCTTGAAAGGGGCCATTAGGGCCGTAAATACGCCAACGCGCATGTTGAGAGGAGCGCTCCTTTTCGATTGGGAGGATATCAAATCGTGACGCGCCGTTCGCTGCTCGCGCAGGTGTTAGCGGCGGCCGCTCCGGGATCGTTGGAGCGGCGGATACAACAACTGGTCTCGGCCGAACGGGAGCGCCCGCTGGTTTGGGAGGACGGTTTGGCGCGTCTGGCTCGCGAGCACAGCGAGTACCAGGCATCGGCGGACCGGCTGTCGCACGAAGATGCGCAGGGTCGGCGCGCGGCCGCGAGGGCGGCGGAGCGTCATCGAACCCTGATCGGCGGCGTCGGCGAGAACATCTGCGTCGAGTGGCGCGGCGCGGCGGCGACGGACGAAAGCGTGGCGCAATCCGCGGTGCGCGCATGGATGACCAGCGCGGGGCATCGCGCAAATATCCTGAAGCCGCAGTACACGCACGCCGCCGTGGGAGTCGCCGAGAGCGGCAAGCGTGTCTACGTCACACAAGTGTTCGCCATCGCCGAGGGCTTTCTGGCGCGGCCACTGCCGCTGCTAGCTTCGCCGGACGAGACTCTGGACTTGACGCTGATGGAAGCGCGGGGACCGGTGGATTACGTCGATATCGGCGGAGAGCGGCGGGCGTATACCGGAAGTTTCCCGCTGATGGGTGTCCCTCCCGGATCCCATCGGCCGACGTTCTGGTTTCGGGAGCGCACGGGCCGATGGCGTCTGGTAGCCGGTCCGGCGTTGTCGCTAAAGTCGGCGGTAGGCTAGGGATATGCCGGTCGAACTCAAGGAAAGCGAAATCCCCGAGCTTACCCCCGATTCCCCGCGGCGCAAGAAGTGGACGCGAGAGGAGGTGCTTTTCTTCGATACGACCGAGATGTTCGCCGGAACCCACTACGAGCTAATCGAAGGGGAGTTGATCGACAAGACGATGGCGAAAAATCGCCCGCACTCGAATAGCACCCACAGAGTCTTTAAGGCGCTAGCCGCGATCTTCGGACTGGACCGAGTTCAGGCCGAGCCGTCGATCGACGTCGGTCCCGAGGACAATCCCACTAGTATTCCCGAACCCGACATCGTCGTTTTGAATCGCCACTTCGAAGAGATCGCCGACCGTTACCCTCGACCCGACGAGATCGCGTTAGTTGTCGAAGTCGCGGCTTCGACGCTTGCCTTCGATCTGCGCGCCAAGGCCGCGCTGTACGCTCGGGCGGGGCTTACCGATTACTGGGTGTTTGACATCGGCGACCGGCGCCTAATCGTGTTTCGCGAACCTAAGGATGGCCAGTACCGGTCGCGGATCGAGTACTCGGAACATGAGACCGTCGCGCCTCTTGCCGCCCCAGAGACATCCTTCTCCGTAGCCTCCGCATTCGCCGCTTCCCGGTGATACGCTCTGGAGGCGATGAATCGCCGTAATCTGATCCAGACTCTCGCCGGTGCTGCCGCGAGCGTCCCATTGCCGATGGCCGCGCAGCAAGCCGCCGCGAAAGCGCCGGGCTCCATCCGCATCACCGACGTTAAGACCTACGTCACGAATCCCCAGAAGGCGACCAACGCCAACTATGTCGTCGTCAAGATCGAAACCAATCAGCAAGGATTAGTCGGCTGGGGCGACGCTACCTGCACCGGAAGTGAGTTGGGCGTCTCCGCGTTTCTCGAAGAACACTTGAAACCCGGACTCATCGGGCAGAACCCAATGGAACTCGAACGGCTGTGGCAGCGCGTGTTCTTTTTGCCGTACTACCGGTCGGGCAGCGTGCACATGTCGGCGGTCTCCGGGATCGATATGGCGCTTTGGGACATCAAGGGCAAAGTGGCCGGGTTGCCGGTGTACGAGTTACTCGGCGGCAAGGTTCGCGACAAGTTGCTTACTTACAAGAGCGTCGGCGGGCGCGACAACAAGCAGGTGGAAGAGTCGGCGAAGCGCCTCATGGCCGATGGGTACAAGGTGATTAAGGTGCAGGTGGCGCTGCCGGGGAACGAAGCGGGCTATGCGGTTCCCGCGACCGGGGCGCAGCAAGAGTTGACCAAAAAGGCTTACGACGCTGGGATGCCGCCCGACGAAGTGTTCGATCCCTCGGCGTACTTGCGAACGTTACCCAAGCTGTTCGAGCACCTTCGTAAGACCTGCGGCGAGGAAATCGAGTTTCTGCACGATGTGCACGAGCGGATCACGCCGTCGCAGGCGTTGCAACTGGCGAAGGCCGTCGAGCAATACCGGCTCTTCTACTTCGAAGACCCGCTGCGCCCAGAGCATCTCGATACGTTCCGGCTAATCCGCCAACAATGCTCGACGCCGATCGCTATGGGGGAGATTTACACCGGCCAGTGGGACGGACTGTTTCTCATCACCGAGCATTTGATCGACTACGTTCGCCACGATCTCGCTCATTGCGGCGGTGTGACGACCGGCAAGAAGATCGCGACGATGTGCGAGCCTTATGGAATTCTCACCGCGTGGCACGGCCCTTCGAATATCTCACCGCTGACTCACGCGACGAATTGCGCGGTGAGCTTATCCGTGCCGAACTTCGGAATCCAGGAGTACGGAGGCTTCGCCAAACCTGTGTTCGAGGTTTTCAGCGACGCTCCGAAGTACGACAAGGGCTATGTCACGGTCAACGATAAGCCGGGACTGGGCGTCGAAGTGAACGAGGCGGCGGCGAAGAAGTACCCGTACGTGAGGCGGCTGCGGCCGGCGATCCGCCAGCCGGATGGCACTCCGTGGCCGTATTAGTCCACGCGGACCACGCGCTCGCCAAAAGGATTGAGGCCACCGAAGCGGCGGTTTCGCGAATCTTCGGCGGCTCCGTCGCCGAGTTCATGGAGTTCGCGGGAGGCGTCGCGGTATTTGCCGGCGTAGGCTCGCCCGTCACTCATGCGATGGGCACGGGGATGGCCGGAACGGTGAGCCTCGAAGAAATCGAGCGTATGGAGGAGTTCTACCGGTCGCGAGGCTCCTATGCCGAAATCGATCTCTGTCCCCTGTGCGATCCCGAGTATCTCGCCGCATTGAGCGCGCGTGGATACCGGGTGGTTGAAGTGACAAACCAGATGGTGCGAACGCTCGATCGCGAGCCCGCGCCGGATCCGCGGGTTGAGAAAGCGGAACCCGAGGTATATGCCGCCGTAGCGCTCGAAGGATTCTTCGGCGCCGATCCGCCGGAGGCGCTCAAGCCGATTGGACGAGCGATGACGAATGCGCCTCTCGATAGTTTCATTTGCCGCATCGGCGGAGAGCCGGCCGCCGGAGGCGGATTCGGCCTGCACAAAGGGATGGGATTTCTGTTCGGCGACGCCACGCTCGATCGCTTTCGTGGCCGGGGTTTGCAGCTTGCACTGATCGAGGCCCGGATGGCAGCCGCCTTTGCGCAAGGCTGCGACATGGCGTACGCCTCCGTTGGAACCGGTACGCAATCGCAGCGCAACTACGAACGTTGCGGGTTTCAGGTGGCCTACACCCGGATCGGATTGCGGCGGGAACTTTAGAAAATTAAGTTCTCCTTATTCCCGGCGGCACGCTTATTCGCTGAGATACAATTCACCGCATGAATAAACCCTTGCTCTGTGGTTTGATCGTTGGCGGTTTGTTTTCGGCGGGAGCGATTCTAATCGCCGACGAATTGCACGAGCCGATGGAGAAAGTCGGCAAAGCGAACGGCATGATCCGCAAAGGCGCGGGCGCGGGCGACATGAAAGCCGTCTCCGACGGCGCGGCGATGCTGATTGAGGTGCTGCCGACCACTGTCGCCGCTTGGGAGAAGCGCAATATGGCGGACGCGGTGGGCTGGACCAAGGAAGGGATCGGCCACGCGAAGGACTTGAAAGCCGCCGCCGACGCAAACAACGCCGACGGAGTTCGCGCCGCGATGAGCAAACTGGGCGGCACCTGCAAGAGTTGCCACACGGCGCACCGCGAAGAGATTCCGGGCACCGATCCCAAAAAATACAAGATCAAGTAGCGCGCCAGAACAAGTACAAGGCCGCGATCGAGAAAGCGATCAACGCCTTATACTCTTCGTTCTGTTGGTACAGCCGCCATTCGAAGGCCCGCTCCGGTGCGTTTTCCGGAAGCTTGGGAAAGAGCAGGGGTACCCGCCGCTCGTATTCGCCGAACTTGGGGAAGAGCTTTCGTAAATGTTCTTCCTCGAGTTGAATCACAGGCAAGTAGACGAACGAAAAGACAGCCCAAAAAATCCAGGCGAGCAGAGGGCGTTTGGCGGCGACGGCGAGACCCAGCACGGTTACGAGCGTTCCTAGATAAAGCGGATTGCGAGTCCAGGCATACGGCCCGGACTGCGCCAGATCGCGATTCTTGTCGAGATGTCCGGCTGCCCAGCCGCGCAACCAAAGTCCTACGCCCGCGATTGGCACACCCCAGAAGAAGCTGCGCAGCGTCGGCGTCGCCAGGTAAAGAAACGCTGCGAGCAACAGAAATCCGGCGGGCACGCGCAGTTTGGCGACTGTATCGGCGTAGCGCTTCGGGAAGCGAATCACAGGCAGTCCTTCAAAGCGTCCGCGACCGCCCGCGGCGATATTGCGCGCATCGACGGCGAAATCTCGGTCCCGCGCTTGTAGGTCGTCGGCGCGCCCGGATCCCGGAGCACGCCCATCGTTCCGCCATAGGGACCGTTGCGCTTTGGATCGGTCGGTCCGAAGATCGCGACGCCCGGTTTCGCCAGCGCCGCCGCCAGATGCAGCGGACCGCTATCGACGCCGACAATCGCCGCCGCCCGCCGTGTCGCGTCGATCAGTCCCGCGATTGACGATTCATGATCAAGCCCCGACCCGGGCGGTCCGTTCAACACCAGCGGCACCGGCAACAAGCGGCGCAAGTCTTCGTAGTATTCGCGCGGCCATTGCTTGGACGCCCAACCGGCCATTGGGCATGCGAGTACGAATTTCCCTTCCGGCAATCGGCCTTCGGGTCGTCCAGGAGGAATCGCAAACTCGGCGGGACCGGCCACGCCCGCAAGCGCTAGATTGTGATCGACGACATGCTCGCCGCGGCGCGCGACCCGATGCGTATAAAACCACCGCGCCGGACTCTCTTTGGGATCGTCGAATCCGCGAACCGTTTTCGCTCCGCTCCAGCGCGCGAAGATCGCCGACTTGATCAGACCTTGAAAATCGTATGCCTCGTCGAAAATGCCATCCAGCGAAACGATCGCGCGGACGTGCGGGTTCCCTTCGAGCAGCGGCAGCCATTGCGGCTTCACCAACCACGTGACCGGCGCAAGCGCGCGCGCGGCGGGTAAAGTGTGGATCACGTCGCCCATCGCGCCCAGCCGAACCATCAGCACCCGTTTACCGGCCATGCTTGCGGCGAATAGTGCTCATGAGCGCCTCGCGATCTTCGCGCAGTAGGGCTCCGCGCGTGTCTCCGCCGATCACGACAAAATCGACGACTGCAAGCGCGGCCACTAACTCGGCTCGCGCTCGCGCGTCGAGCAAGGGCGCGTCGGGTTCACGAATCACAACAGCCAGGGGCCGCGAAGACTTCATCTTTTGCAACTGCGCGGCATGCGCGGCGAGCAGCGGATCGAAACAACCTTCGGCCACGTCGCAACCTTCGGGCGGCGCGGCGACGATTTTCGTGCGAGTATCCAACCCGCTATTTCAGCAGTTCGAGCGCCGCCGCCGCAACGCGCTCCGCCGGAACCCGCCGCATACAGCGGTGGTCGATCGGGCATTCGCGTTTCAAGCATGGCGAGCACTCGACTGGCTCGCGTACCACTCGGCTGTGTGCGCCAGTCGGGCCGGTGGTGATGTGACTGGTGGCGCCGAACACCGCCACGGTTGGGACACCTACAGCGCTGGCAATGTGCATCGACCCCGAATCGTTGGTGATCATCGCGCGGCATCGGGCTACTTCGTCGATGAATTGCGCGAGCGAAGTTTCGCCGGCTCGATTGCGTGCCTCGACGCCCTCGGCGCGGATCAGGTAGGCCACTTGCTCGCAAACGTCGCGCTCGGTCGCGGTTCCGAACACCAGCACGCGCGCGCGTAACTCGCGGGCGACGGCCAACGCGGCGTCGGCAAACCGTTCGGGCAGCCAGCGCTTTGCGCCGCCGTAGGCCGCACCCGGACTAATGCCGATCAGATCTTCCGGCCTTGGCGTAACGCCCGTTAACCGGATCGAAGGCTCGGGCGGTAGCGGCGTATCGATCAACTTCGCACGCCGCAACAGTTCCAGATAATAGTAGCTCTCGTGCGGCGGAATCTCGCCCTCGCGCGGAACGTCGATCGCGTCGGTCAGTAGCCAGCCACGCGCGTCACGGTCGTATCCGATGCGCCGCGGAACGCCGGAGAGGCGTGCGGTCAGCGCCGCCCCAAAAGCGTTCTGCAGCAGCAGCGCGGCGTCGAAGCGCTTGACATACAACTCGGCGATCGCCGCGGGCTTGTAGCCTCGCCAGAGAATCACCTCGTCGCAGAATGGCTCGCGCCGGTAAAGATCGGCCACCCAGGGTCGCGCGAGAATCGCGATATGCGCGTTTGTATGCGCGGCGCGCAACGCCGCCAGCGCGGGTAAGGACATGACGGCGTCGCCTACCCAGTTGGTAGCGCGCACTAGCAATCGCGAGAACTCCACTCGATTACCATGGTGACGGAATGTTGTCTTCCGCGCAGAAGAATCAGATAAGCGAACTGGGTTACGTCGTTCTGGAGAACTACCTGAACGCCTCGCAGGTGCGCGAGTTGAACGAGCGTATCGACGAGTTGTTCGCACAAGAAGGCACGCGGGCGGGCAGCGAGTTCAAGCAAGAGCCGGGCGCGAAACGGCTCGCCAATTTGGTGGACAAAGGCGAAGTCTTCGAGCGGGCCGTCGCTATGCCGGAGATTCTCGAAGGCACGGGAACGGTGATCTGCGAACGCTTCAAGCTATCGAGCTTGAACGTTCGTGAGACGGAGCCGCACTCCGAAGACGCGCAGCCGTTGCACGCCGACATGGGCGCGATCCCCGACGAGTTGGGTTATTGGGTGTCGAACACGGTGTGGATGCTCGACGACTTTACTCGCGACAACGGCGCGATTCGCGCGGTGCCGGGCACGCATAAGCTCGGCAAACTGCCCCAGGACGTGTTGACCGACCTGCGCGCGCCGCATCCGGATGAAGCGCTGATCACCGGTCCGGCCGGAACGGTGGTGATCATGAACGCCCATTGCTGGCATGGCGGAACCGCCAATCGAACCGCGAAACCGCGCCGCGCGATGCACAGCTTTTACTGCCGATGGGACAAACCGCAACAGCAGTGGCAGAAACAATTGCTGCGTCCCGAAACGCTGTCGCGATTGTCGCCCGAATTGCGCCAACTGCTGGCGCTCGACGATCCGGAGAACGATCGCATTACCTCGACGAATACCGTGCGGAGCGGCTTCCTCAAATGATCGTTGCGGATCGCGCGCAGTTGGTGGCGGTGCGCAATCGGTGGAAAGCCGAGGGCGAAAAGGTAGTCTTCACGAACGGCTGCTACGACATCTTGCACCCCGGCCACATTCGATTACTCGAAGCCGCACGGTCCTTGGGAGACCGCCTGATTCTCGCGCTAAACACGGACGCGAGCGTGCAGCGCATCAAGGGTCCGATGCGGCCGATGCTGTCGCAAGACGACCGGGCGGCGCTCGCGGACGCCTTGCAAGCCGTCGATGCGGTGACATTCTTCGACGAGGACACTCCGCGCGAGTTAATCGCCGAAGTGTTGCCCGACGTTCTGGTCAAGGGCGCGGATTGGGCCCACTTTATCGCGGGCCGCGAAGAGGTGGAGGCGGCGGGCGGCGAGGTAAAGGCGTTGCCGCTCGAACCCGGTTACTCGACGACGAATCTGGTCGATCTTGTTTTAGCGCGATAGCCGGTGATTCTCGACCGTCTGCTGGAAAACCCGGGAATCGCCGCCGCCATCGAGCGTCTGCGTTCCGGAGAATCTCTTTCGCTTGCGGGTTTGACGACGGCGGCGAAGGCGTTGACGTTGGCGATCCTCGCGCGCGAGACGGCGCGGCCCTTGGTGGTCGTCACCGATGGGAACAAGCAGGCGGAAGAACTGCTCGATCCCTTAGCGGTGTTCGGCGATCCGCTGCTCTTGCCCGCTCTCGACGTGCTGCCGCACCAGGGGCTTTCGCCGCATACCGATATTCTCGAGCGTCGCGCCGCGGCGCTGATGCGGCTGGAACGGGGAACGGCGTCGGTCGTCGTCGCGCCTATCGCGAGCGCCCTGCTCAAAACACGCGACGCCGGTTTCTACCGGCGTCTCGCGCTGACGCTCAAGTTGGGAGAGGAAGCGCCTCTCGACGATGTGGTGGCACACTTGCGCCAAGTCGGCTACGAGCGCCGCGAGCCGGTGGAGATGCCCGGCGAGTTCTCGGTGCGCGGCGGCATCGTCGATGTGTTCCCGCCCGAAGCGGAGCGCCCGGTACGTATCGAGTTTTTCGGCGACACCATCGAATCGATGCGCCGGTTCGATATTGCGACCCAGCGCTCCGTAGAGACCGTTCGCGAAGCGTTCTTGCCGCCGTTGTACGAGGAACCCGGAGGCCGCTTTTTCGAACCGGACCCGTCGCGCACGGGGAGTTTGTTCGATCTCGACCCTCGCGCGTTAGTCGTGTGGGACGAGCCCGAACCGATCCGCGCCGCGGCGGACCGCTTCGCTAAGCGGCTCGAGGAGAACTTGGATTTGGCCGAGGCGAATTATTGGCGGCTTGGCGAGTTGGAGTCCCACGTTTCCGGACGTCAGGCGTTGGCGTTGCGCGAGCTAACTCTCGAATCCGGGGACGGGATCGAGATCGGTTCGCGGCCCGTCGCCGCCTACCAGGGCGCGATCGAGCGCGCCACGGCGGACATACGGGCTTTCGTTCGCCAAGGCGGCGGCGTGACGTTTTTCGCGCCTGCGCCCGGCGAACTCGACCGCCTGCGCGAATTATTCGGCGACCAAGGCGCGACCTTCGAGTTGGGCGCCATCGGCCGCGGCGTAGAGTTTGCGAAGCCGAAGCTCGCCGTCTACTCGTTCGACGACTTGTTCGATACCTCGGCGGTGGTGGTGCGGCAGCCCAAGGTGCAGTCGAACTTAAAGGCTTTCGCGGCCGATGTCGGCGACCTCAAGCCGGGCGACTTCGTCGTGCACGCGATTCACGGGGTCGGCAAGTTTCTTGGCATTCGCGAGCTAGCGCAAGGCGATCAATCGGGCGATTTTCTACTGCTCGAGTACGCGGGCGAAGCGAAGCTTTATGTTCCGCTCACGCGCCTCGATCTGATCCAGAAGTTTCGCGGAGCGGGCGACGCCGCGCCACCGCTCGACCGGATGGGCGGCGCGACTTGGGAGCGCACGAAGAAGCGCGTCAAGACGAAAATGCGCGACATGGCCGACGAGCTTCTGAAGCTCTACGCCGAGCGTAAAATGGCCGAGGGGTTCGCGTATTCGCCCGATTCCAATTGGCAGCGCGAGTTCGAGGACTCGTTCGAATACACGCCAACCAAGGACCAACTCGACGCCGTGCGCGATATCAAGCGCGATATGGAGTCGCCGCAGCCGATGGACCGCCTGCTTTGCGGCGACGTCGGGTTCGGCAAGACGGAAGTCGCGATGCGCGCCGCGTTTAAGGCGCTCGGCGACGGGAGGCAGGTCGCGGTGCTCGCGCCCACTACCGTGCTCGCGTTTCAGCATTACGAGACGTTCAAGCGCCGGTTCGCCGCATTCCCCGCCAGGATCGAGCTGCTGAGCCGTTTCCGGTCGGCCAAGGAGATCAAAGAAGCCCTCGCCGATCTGGCGGCGGGCAAGGTCGATGTCGTCATCGGTACGCACCGGCTGTTCTCGAAGGACGTCGAGTTTCGCGATCTCGGACTAATGATCGTCGATGAGGAACAGCGATTCGGCGTCAAGCATAAAGAACGTTTGAAACAAATCCGGCGGAACGTGGATGCGCTGGCGATGAGCGCCACGCCGATTCCGCGGACGCTACATATGTCTTTGCTCGGCCTGCGCGACATGAGCGTGATCGAGACTCCACCCAAAGACCGGCTCGCCATCCATACCGTCGTGGCGCGCTTCGACATGAACGTCGTGAAGGCGGCGATCGAGCAAGAAGTCTCGCGCGGCGGGCAGGTGTACTTCGTGCACAATCGCATCGACTCGATCTTCATGCGCGCCGCGTCGCTGCAGGAGCTGATGCCGCAGGTCCGCATCGGCGTGGGTCACGGGCAGATGGGCGAAGCGGCTCTCGAAAAGGTGCTACTCGGCTTCATGCGGCACGAGTTCGATGTCTTCGTCTGCACCACGATCGTCGAGAACGGGCTCGACATTCCGCTCGCGAACACGATGATCATCGAGAACGCGCAGAATTACGGGTTGAGCGAGCTGTATCAGTTGCGCGGCCGGGTGGGCCGCTCGAACCGCCGAGCCTACGCGTATCTACTGGTCCCACCCGACACGGAGCTGACCGAGATCGCGCGCAAACGCCTGGCGGCCCTCAAAGAGTTTTCCGACTTGGGCGCGGGCTTCAAGATCGCGGCGCTCGATCTCGAACTCCGCGGCGCGGGCAACATCTTGGGCGGCGAACAGCACGGGCACATCGCGGATGTCGGCTTCGACATGTACGTGCGAATGCTCGACGAGACGGTTCGCGAACTGCGCGGCGAAGAGGTTCCGCCTGAAGTGCATTCGACGCTGAATCTCGGGCTCGATATCCGTATTCCCAACTCGTATATCGCCGACGAGCACCAGCGGCTGCGGGCGTATAAGCGCGCCGCCGATCTGAAGTCGCGCGAAGAAGCGGAGTCGCTGCTCGCCGAATTCGCCGACCGTTACGGACCTCCGCCCGACGCCCTACGAACGCTCGCGGAGTTTGCGCTGGTGAAGTCGCAGGCGGAGAAGTTGGGGATCGAGTCCATCGACCGGCGCGGGGGTGCGGTGAATGTGAAGTTCCATCAGGAATCGAAGATCGATCCCGCGCGGCTGATGGACTTGGTACGCACCGCCCCAGGCGCGCAATTCACTCCGGCGGGGGTGTTGCGTGTGCCATTAGGCGTGGATGTATTGGGGGATGTAGGGCGGCTACTCGCCGGGCTGGCGTAACCCCATTTCCTCGAGGTCGCGCAAGTCCTTAAGCCGCCCGGCGGCTCGCTTGTTCTTGATCAACGCGTCGCGGCCGAGAAACCAGACGGGAACCCCTTCTAGTCGGCCCGCTACGCGCCCGGCCAAATCTCGTCGGTCCCGACGCCGCTGATCGTCGTGAGGATGTCGATGCGATTCGGTTCCAAGCTGCACCACGCGGCCCGGGGTCGTGAAGTCTTCGCTAGTCAGTTTGAGCGAACCGAATCCGAAATCCCGAAGCGCCGCTAGCACCCGTTCGGCGTTCCATTCGGCGGGCCGAACGAGTACATCGATGTCGATCGTGGTGCGCGGTACGGAGTGGTACATAACCGCGAAAGCGCCGACGAGCACGTAGTCAACGGAGTTCGAGTTGAGACACTCGAGCCACTCTTTCCAGTCTTTCGGGAGCGCCATCGAACCTCGGGGACAACGTTCTCATTTCGAGCAGTTGGAGGAAGATTTCGATTCTCTTCTCGAGGGTCGGCGCCGCGTAGAATTCCAGATCGGCTCGGTCGGCCTCCTCGAAGCTGGAAAACTTGCGGACTACTTTCTCTATACCTTCAGTCTATCGCCCCACCCATGCGAGCGTGACTAGCTTCACCGAGATATTGGTTTTCTTGGGCCGCACGGAGATCGTCTCGAGAACCTCCGTCGCGGGGTCGATCGTCGAGCCGAGCGCCGCGACATCCGATTCGAATTGCGCGTTTAAGTCTTGCATCTGGGCGTCGATGGCTTCTACGGTCTCCGTTGCGCGCGAAACGTCGCCGCGCTCCTTCGCCACTCGGGTCGCCGAGCGGGCGGCGGTGGAGAGCTTCCCCATCGCCGAGCCTTTGCGTCCGAGAAACGCGCCAAGGATCGACGTTCCGGCGTTGAGGATCGCGCCGAACGTCTGGTCTTGCGCCTGCTGTTTCTCTCGCTCGACGGTCTGCGCCGCTTTGCGCTTGCGCTCTTCTAAAACGGCGATCTTCGGAGCGTACTTCGCGCGTAACTTCTCGGCGATCGCGTCGCGTTCCTCTCGCGCGGCTTGCGTCAAGCGAATGCGAAAGTCGCGTTCCGATTCGCCGGGGGCCGAAGTGAGTTTGAGCGACGCGGAGCGGTAGAGCTCGACCGATTGCGTCCGGAACAACCACGCGGCGAAATCCTTCGACCACGTGGCGTAGTTCTTCGGTTTGGTCGCCGGCGCGGGCAGATCGGCGAACGACGCGGCATCGGCGGGCGTCTTCTCAAATTCGTCTTCGCTCTGTTCGGCGTCGGCCCAATTCACGACGAGCGCGTCGTCGCGAAACGGTGTCGTGAAAGCCAGCGTGCGCGTTTCGTCCACACCTTTCTTGTCGTCTAGGAAATGCACTTCGGCGAGTCCGTAGAGGCGCGCCTCGTAATCGGTCGCGCGAGGGTCGTACAACGGCGCGATCTCGGGGGGCAGGACCGGCGCGCCCGAACTCATCGGTTTTGTCGCGGCCGGCGCGCTCGCGGGTCGCTCCTGCGAAAGTCGCTTGATCTGCGCTCGCGAGAGCGGACCGCGTAAGTACGACAAGCACCAACGCGTCTCGAACAACACCGGCTCCGATTCGTGGACGTTGTTCATCAGGAACACGCGTTTGCCCAGCCCGGCCAGCAGTTGTTCCATTTTCTGTTTGTCGAACGCTCCGCCGGATGCTTGCGCCGCGCCTTCGAGACCCTCCATCACGCGAGCCTTGTCGCGCTCGGTCTGCAAGCGCCCGATGAACCAAGTGCCGGTGTTCGCCAATCCCTTGTAATCGAGATCCACCGGATTCTGCGTCGCCAGCACTACGCCGAACCCGTAGGCGCGCGCCTGTTTGAGTAGCGTGAGCAGCGGCTTCTTCGACGGGGGATTCGCCACCGGCGGGAAGTAGCCGAAGATTTCGTCCATGTAGAGCAGCGCGCGCAGCGAAGTCGTGCCCGATTGTGTTCGCACCCACGCTAGCGTCTGGTTGAGCAGCAGCGAGACGAAGAACATGCGCTCGGCGTCGGACAGGTGAGCGATCGAGAAGATCGCGATGCGCGGCTTGCCCGCCGGTGTGTACAGCAGATTGCCGATATCGAGCGCGTCGCCCTGCATCCACGCTTCGAAGCCGGGCGAAGCGAGCAGATTATTCAGCTGCATCGATAACGCGAAGCGTTCCTTCGCCGGATAGAACGAATCGACGTCCATGACCCCAATTTTCGTTACCGGCGGTTGTTGGATTCGCGAGATCATCATGCCGAGATCGACGTCTTCCCCTTCGCCCCACGCGTTGTCGAGCAGGGTCGAGATCAGAATGTGCTCTCGCGATTGCACTGGATCGGCGTCGATGCCGAGGAGTCCAAGCAGGCTCGTCGCATTGGCGCTGATCCGGTCGCGCATGGCTTCTCGATCGTCGCGCATCGCCTCGTCCGGCGCGCCGAACGACTTCAGCACGCTCACCGGCACGCCTGCGTCCGATCCGGGTGTATAGACGGTGAACTCGGCAGCGGCTTTCATGCGCGCGATGCGCTCGCCGTCCTGGTCCCACTTAGCGAGCCCCTTTTTCCACAACTCGGCCTGCGCAGTGGCGAAGGCGGGCGGCTCCATGCCTTGCGCGCGCGCTTCGTCGGGATTGACCCATGGTTCGAAGCTTGCCGCGTCCAACTCGGGAAAGGCGAGCAGCAGATTCGCGATATCGCCCTTCGGATCGATGACTAGCGCGGGGATGCCGTCGATGGCCGCCTCTTCGAGCAGGCCGATGCACAGCCCGGTCTTTCCACTGCCGGTCATCCCAACGCAAACGGCGTGCGTGACGAGGTCCTTCGAATCGTAGAGCAGTGTCTCGCCGTTATCGGTCCGGCGGCCCAGATAAAAAGCCCCGAGTTTCTCGTAGGAAGGCATCGGCATCCGTCTTATTCTACGAGTGTGAAAGCATACGTCATCCCGCAGTTTGGAATCGATTCGTTAGAAATCGTGGACCGCCCCGATCCCGTGGCCGCGCCCGGCGAGGCGGTAATCGAGATGAAGGCTTGGTCGCTGAATTATCGCGACACGCTGGTGATCGAGGGCGAGTACAACCCCAAAATGAAGCTGCCCATGGTGCCCTTCTCGGACGGCGCGGGAGAAGTGATCGCGGTGGGTGAAGGCGTTACCCGCGTCAAACCGGGCGACCGCGTTTGCCCGATCTTCATGCAAGGCTGGATCGGCGGAGCGTACCGCGACGAGTTCGGTAAAACCGCGCTGGGTGGAGCCATCGAAGGCGTTCTCGCGGAAAAGGTCGCGCTCAAGACCGACGGCTTGGTAAAGATCCCGGCGGGCTACAGGTGGGAAGAAGCGGCCACTCTCCCGTGCGCGGCAGTTACGGCCTGGGACGCAGTGGTCGAGCAAGGCCGTGTAAAGGCCGGCGACACGATTCTCGTGCTCGGATCTGGCGGCGTGAGCGTGTTCGCGCTACAGTTCGCCCGCATGCACGGTGCGACGGTGATTGCCACGTCGTCGAGCGCGGCGAAAGCGGAGCGTCTCAAATCGATGGGCGCGGCGGAAGTGATCGACTACAACGCTACGCCCGATTGGCATAAGGAAATTCTCAAACGTTTCGGCGGTGTCGATCATGTCGTCGAGGTGGGCGGCGCGGGCACGTTCTCGAAGTCGCTGATGGCGGCGCGCGGTGGCGGTCGTGTTAGCGTTATCGGGAACCTAACGGGCCTCACCACCGACGTAAACGTCGCGCTCATCCTCCACAAGTTCCTTTCCGTGCAGGGAATTTTCGTCGGCTCCCGCGACATGTTCGAGTCGATGAACCGGGCGATCGAGGCATCGGCGATGAAACCCGTGATGGATCGGGTATTCGAGTTCGGCGAGGTTCGCGAGGCGTTGAAACACATGCAATCGGCCGCGCACTTCGGCAAGATCGCGGTTCGCCGGTAGGCGGGGGCGAATGTTCGCCGTTGAGGCGCTGGTCCTCGTTTTGTCCGTACTCGCCCTTACCGCTTGGTCGTTGGGGCGCGACTACTTGCGCAAGCGCCGCGACCGGCGCGAGGCCGCCGAAGTCGAAGCGCGGCTCGCGAAGATCGCAACGTTCGAAGACGCGCGTAACGAGTTCGGCTTTCCGGAGGAGACGCTCGATGGCCCGTCGGGTAGGCGTTTATGCGTCTGGAAAAAGCCGACCCCCGACGGCCGCTTGTTCACTTACTCGCTGACGATTTCTCCCGAGGGTAAGGTGCTGGACCGGACATGGAAGCGAACGCCCACGCGATGATCGTTTCCGGCGGAGGCGGCGGCGCGGGCGGCAGGTCGATCCGCACCGCATCCGGATAAACGCCGTCCGGGTAACAAAGCGGGCAAGGATCGGTGCGCACGCCACCGATCTCAATCAATGGCCCGTAAAGGCGGCAAGCGATGGGCCGATGTTCGTAGACCAGGCATTCGCCCGAAGCTTCGTCGAGCGCTGGACACGCGAGTCCCGAGTGCCGCTCGAAAAACCACTCGCGCCATGGTTCGTTCGCGGTGAGTTCGCCGGTTGCGGCATCTCCGGGAAAGTCCGGCGCTAGCCGGTACCACGCTTCGCGGGCGCGGGCGACGATGGCCGGAGTCGCGGCGGCGCGCAGACGTTCCGAGTCGGCTTGCGTAATCGCAAAAGGGCGGCGACAGCAGGAATCACAACCGGGTTTGCAGACAATACCGCCATTGGCGCGACGCCGAGCCTCCTCGAACGCCGCGCCAGCCACGGCGATTAGATCAGGCTCGCGCCGCACGCGACACGGGAGAACTCGCAGTCTCCTCGGCGCAAATTGTGTTGTATAAAATCGCGCCGATCACGCCGCCGACGATGGGGGCCACCCAGAACAGCCACAATTGCTCAATCGCCCATCCGCCCACCACCAACGCGGGACCCGTAGAACGCGCCGGGTTCACCGACAGGTTGGTAACCGGAATGCCGATCAGGTGAATCAATGTCAGGCAGAGGCCGATGGCGACGGGCGCCAGTCCGCCGGGTGCACGCTTGTCGGTTGCGCCCATGATCACAAACAGGAACACCGCCGTCAGAACTACTTCGGCGATCAAGCAAGCCACCATCGAATAGCCGCCCGGAGAATTCGCGCCGAATCCGTTGGCCGCAAAACCGCCAGCCGTGAAGTTGGGCGCGCCGCTGGCGATAGCCAGCAGGGTGTACGCCGCGACGATCGCTCCCGCCACTTGCGCGCCGATATAAGCGAGCGCTTCGCCCGCGGGGAAACGCCCGCCCGCGATCAATCCCGCCGTAACGGCCGGGTTCAAATGACAACCGGAAACGTGGCCGATCGCGTAGGCCATGGTCAGAACCGTTAAGCCGAACGCCAACGAAACGCCGAGCAAACCAATGCCGACGTCCGAAAACTTCGCGGCCAGAACGGCGCTGCCGCAGCCTCCAAACACGAGCCAGAAAGTGCCGATCGCCTCCGCGACGGCGCGCTTCGTCAAATTCATCGTTCCTCCTAGAGTAAGTACAGCCACGTCATGATACCCCTTTACCGGCGCGAAATCTCGGCGGTGTAGAAGTTTTCCGTGTCGCGGAAGAGTCGGGCTACGATTCGTCCCGGTTCGAAGTCGAGAATCGTAAAGCCGTTGCGTTCGAGGCAAGGCAGTTTTTCGTCTACTGTGACGTAGGCTCCGGGAATCGGCCTTGCGCCGCGCGCCATGGACGGCCAACCGTTGTCCGCCGTACCGATAGGTCCGGCCAACAGGACTTCGACGGGATTTGCGGAAAGATCGATCGCGCCCGTGCGCATCATCCGGCCGTGCGCGATCGCATGCAGGTCGCCGGAAACCACTACCGGCGCGCGATGCGCCGCCGCCGAGGCCGCCTGCATTAGCCGGTCGTGCTGCGCCATCCAACCCGGCTGCCAGTAAGGCTTCGGAATCGCGGTGGTGAGTTTGTTGCTGGTGCGGTCGAGGACATCGGGATACCAGTCGCCCCACTTGCCCGATGTCCAGGCGGGCGGCATCGAAGGCAGTTGCACGACATGCCCGACATCGCGTGCTACGAGACGGCGGGTGAGCCACGTTTCTACCTCGCGCGGCACGATCACCGCGTTCGGCCCCGCGAGCGTCAGGTAGCGGCGGCAATCGTAGAGGAGTACCTCGGCGAGATCGCCGTAGCGGATCGTGCCGAAGCTTTCGCCCGTACCGGGCGGGGTGTCCACCGCCGATGCGCCCGGCAGTCCCACGGGACGGTTTGCGTCGGGCAAGAATTCGGGGAAGTACATTCGCCGCACGCCGCGCCCCAACTGCAGCATCAGGTGATCGGGCGGATACGTCACCATGCGCTCGTTCGCGTCGTCGTTCTCGAAATAGTCGTGGTCGTCCTGCGGAAAGAACACCGGCACGCTTTTGAACCGAGTGCCGTAAAGTTGGGCGATTTGTGCGTCGGCTACGCGCTTTAGTACGTCTTCGTTCGCCGTGCCCAAAACGGGAAGGTCGCGCGTGAACGAACCGACTTCCTTCAGCAAGTCTTCGTTGAAATTGGGCGGCGCGCCGGTTTGCCGAAGATCCCAGTAGATGTGGTCGCCGTTGCCGACGATCGCGTCGGGTTTGAAACTCAGCGCATGGTCGAACAAGCGTTGCCGCGCCGCGAGAGGAAGAAAATGCGGACCGCGCACGGTGCGTTGCCGCTCGTCGCCGCCCGCGCAGGTGTAAACGAGCAGACGGAATTTTTCGACCTTCGTTCCCGGTGCGGGAAACGTGCGCAGCGTCCACGGCTCCGTGCCGTCGAGCGCGAGCGCATACTCGGTGGCGGGCGAAAGTCCGGGAACGTCGAATCGCCAGAACCGCCCGCGCGTATCGGCCATCGCGCCTAGCGCGGTGCGCTTGCCGAACTTCAAGATGGGTGGTTTTGAGAGCGGTGTGGAATACGACACCTTAAGTAGCGTCCGGTCGTGGCTCACGGTGGGCAGGAGATGCGCCACGCGAGGAGAGGGCGCAGCCTGGGCGGCGGTGGCGGCGGATACGAGCAGAAACTCGCGACGGTCGATCATGGAGAGAGCGTACTCGAATGCCCTTCCGCGTTTCTACCGAACAGTTCGACCGGCTGGCCGAAGAAGCGCTCGCCTCTATCGCGCCACGATTCCGTAAGCGGCTCACGAACGTCGTGGTCGCCGTCGAAGAGGATTCGCTGGGCGGAGAACTGCTCGGGCTGCACGAAACGGGATTGCCCCACGGACTGCCGGACCGAATCACGATTTACCAGCGTCCGCACGAACTCGAAGCCACCAGCCTTGAGTCGTTGCGGCGGCTAGTCGAAGAAACGGTGATTCACGAAGTCGGCCACTACTTCGGACTCAACGAGCGGGAGGTGCTTCGGATGGAGCGCCGAATAGCCGCGAACCGGAGTGGATCTGTCCACCGTCGCACACGAGTACCGCGCCGGTGATGTAGCTCGCCGCATCGGAGCAAAGGAAGATTGCGACGTTTGCGATGTCGTCGCGAGTGCCCATCCGGCGTAGCGGCACGGTCTCGATCACAGCTCGCTTGGCCGCTTCGGTAGGTGCGAGCCGCGCCATGCCTTCCGTTCCTTCGATTGGCCCGGGATTGATGGTGTTCGCGCGGATGCCCTCCGGTCCCCATTCAAGCGCCAGCACTTGAGTCAACCGCTCCACCCCCGCCTTCGCCGCGCACACGTGCGCTTGCATCGGATACGGAACGCTTGCGTGATTGGCCGAAATCGAAATCACCGACGCGCCCGGTTTTCGCAAATGAGGATAGGCGGCCCGCGCCGTGTTGTAGGTTCCCAGTAAGTCGATATCGACGACAGCCTTGAATCCATTGGGCGACATGCCCATCACCGGAGCGGGGAAGTTGCCCGCCGCGCCGCAAATCAGGATGTCGATCTCGCCGAATAGATCGCGCGTCTGTTGCAGCGCCCGGGAGATAGCCTCGTAATCGCGAACGTCGGCGGTGGCGTAGGAGGCGGTGCGACCGCTGGAGAGAATCGCAGTGCAGGCGGCGTCGAGCTTTTCGGCATTGCGTCCGTGCAGCATGACGCGCGCGCCCGCTTCGGCCATACGTTCGGCGATGCGAAGGCAGATACCGCTGGAACTGCCGGAAACGAAAGCTACCTTGTTTTCGAGGAGACTGTCGCGAAAGGTTGCGGACATCCCGCTATGCTATCGCCGACGGCGAATTCGTAGCATTCCCAAACTTTCTCGAATACCGAATCCCAACTGCGGTCCTGCGCCCAGGCGCGCGCGGGAGCGCGCATCGCGTCGATGCGCGAAGGGTTAGCGACCAACTCGACCGTGCGGCGAACGAAATCCGCTTCGTCTTTCGTCACACAGCCGGTGACGCCGTCGGAGACAAGAAACTTTGGACCGCCTTCCGAAGTCACCACGGCAGGTACGCCGGAGGCGAGCGCTTCTGCGACGACGTTGCCGTAGGTGTCGGTGGTGGAGGGGAACAGAAACACGTCCATCGACGCGTAGGCTTCGGCGAGCGCTTCGCCCTTGAGAACGCCCGGCAACTCCGCGCGCTTCAGATTCTCGCGCAACCAGTCGCGCTGGCTGCCGTCGCCGACGATCAGAAACCGGTAGTTCGTCAGTCCCGCCGCTGTTAATCCCCGCTCGACATCGGCGAGCAGGCGAACGTTTTTCTCCGGACGCAGCCGCCCCACGTAACCGAGGACTACGGCGTCGTCGGAACGCTTACGCCGCGAAGGATGGAACAAGTCCGTGTCAATGCCTCGTTCCATCAGGAACGTCGGGCGGTGTGTATGACGTTCCACCAGCGAGCGCAACTCTTCGTTGGGCGCCATACACGCGCGCGCCACTTTGTAGAACTGCATCAAGCCGGTGAACGAGACGTCTTGCGCCTGCCGGCGGCCCCACGGCAGCGGCCACCGGCGGGCGGCGTATTCGTGCAGATTGGTGTGCCAGGAAGCGACCACCGGATGATTGCGCCGCCAGGCGAGCAGCATGCCGAGCCATCCTAGGTCGCCCGGTCCGGTGATGTGAATCACGTCCGGCCGGAAGTCGTCGAGCGCCTTCCAGCATTGCTTCCAAAATCGCAGAATGAATGGATCGAAGGCGAGTCCGTCGTCGAGGGGGACGCGGCTACGGCTACGGCCCAGTTCGACGGTGGAAACTAAACCTTCCTGCCACGATTTTGTAACGGGACCGGCGTGGACGCTTAGGAGTGGATACCCACGCCGGCGGGCGAAAGCGTCCAGTTGGCGGCTCGTGTGGGCAACCCCGTTTACGTCGTGAAACGAATCGGTGAAAAAGGCCACACGAGGCGCGCGTTTCACAATACGACCTCCTGCCGGTCCGCTAACGCCCATCGTAGGGTGAATTGTACGTTACGGCGGTCCGCCAAACGAATTAATGCCAGAAATTGCCCGATCACGCCCGGCGCCGGATTCTCCATCACATCCGATAGACGACGCGCCACGCCGTCGGGGTTTCGCCAGAAAATCCGGTCGCACCAGCGGCTCTCGGGCGTATCGCGCAGCACATCGCACATGACGCGGATCATGCGCAGGCGGAACGGCTCCCGGTACTGCGGCATGAACATCACTTCGCTGGGCGCGCCGTCCCGCAATTCGGCGGCGAACTCGGCGAACCCGGCGGCGTTGGTCAGGTTGACGTTCGCATTCGGCTCCGTTCCATGGCGGTCGCCACCCGAAACGCAGGGCAAACTCAGTTCCGACCCCAGTTCGATAACGCGGCGGTTCTCTGGCCACGGCCGGAGTCCGTTTAATTCGAGCGCGTGAAAGAACGGCCGTGCGATCGCCAATAATTCGGCGAGCTTCGCCTCGTGCACCGCTTGCCCGGCGCGAATTTCGTCCCACAGCGGGTGATTAACCACGACGAGGGAAGCTGGATTGGCGGTAACGGCGGCTAGCGCTTCGCGAACGCGCTCCGGCCGCGGATCGGCGGTGACTTCGCGCAGCAACGGCATCAGGGCCGCGTCGATATTGTGGAGTCCGATGTGGAAAAAGACGGGCGGCATCGGAATCGTCCATTCGACGGAGACGGGCGCGGGAAGTCCGGCGTCGATCGCCTCAAGTCCCGCCTCGACGTCGTCGTGATCGGAAAGAGACACGACCGGCTGAAGTCCGAGACCGTTCTCGATTTGGTCCGCTTCGAGCCGGTAGGCGGCCACCGGATCGAGCGGCGGGGTCCACCAAACGTTCGTGTAATCTATGTCGTGACCATGATGGCGGTGAAACACGGACTCCAGGCGGCGGATCCCCGCCGAAAGCACCGGGACGTCCTGCGTGTGCCGGGGAACGAAAGCGAGAGTTTCCTTCGAACGGCTGGTGTGGCTATGCAAGCTCACACCGGTCCGGTACCGGCGGGCGGCGGCGGGGTCGGACCACGATAAAGAGACGTTCGTCACGCGTCAAGAATGACAAGAGGCGTTTACAGTTTGATCGGAGTTCGGTAACAGATCGATAAATCATTTTATCATCAAAATGTTTTATTGATCCGAGAACGCCGGAGGCTTGCCGGCGGCCCGCAAACGTTCGTCCAAGGCCAGCCGGACGATCTCGTCTTCCTCTTCCGACAGCCCGCCCGCTTCCTTGGCGATCTTGTTTAAGACGGATCGCAGGAACGCGGGAGAGTCTTTGCCTGGGGCGGCTAGCGCATAGGCGAAAAGCGCGTCTTCCCGGACATCTTCGTCTTGCAATAGCGCGCGCACGCGGCCTAATTCCGATGTCATGGCGTTGACACCGACGCCCCGCAGCGCCACGCGCCGCAGATCCACATCGTCGTCGTCCAAGTGCGCGGGGAAGAAGGGCGCGAACTCCGGGTCGAGGGATCGCCACATCGCTTCGAGAGCCTTGAAACGCCCTTCGGCGTCGCCATAGAGATCGACGATCGCTTCCCGAATGCCGGGCTCGTCGGTTTTGGCGGAGAGCGCCACCAGAATGCCGCCGCGCTCTTCGACCGGGCAATCCGGCTCGGCCAATCGCGCCTTCATCGCGGCCAAAATCTCTTGCCGGTCGAGCGCACCGTCGAGCGACTGCCAAGCGAGCGCCCGCGCTTCGAGCGAGGAATCCTCGCGCGCCATCTTTAAAAGCCGGTCCTGTTGCGCGGGCGTCAACTCCTCACGGAACAGGCTGCCCGCCGCAAGCGCGCGATGGTCGGCCACGGGGCTGTCGAGCAACTCGATCCGTTCGGCGAGCGGCAGCGCGTCGATCACCGGCAAGCCCACTTTGTCGTAGTCTCCGTAGATGTCGTAGGGCGCGGGCGTGTTGCCCTCGCGGTAAAGGTTCAGGGGGATTTCGCCGTCGGGCGCGGCTTGGAGCAAGTTTTCGATGCGCTCGTCCTTGATTCCCAGGGCCGCCAGCGCAAAGAGAATTTCGTCGCGTACCTCCTCTTTGGTGGCCTTCTCGTAGGCGGCGAGCAGCGGATCGACGGCGGTCGCTCCGAGGCGAGCGATCGCGTCGAAATCTTCCTCCTGTGGCGACTCGTCGAGCAACTGAACGAGAAACGGCAGCGTCGCCGGATTCGGATTCGCGCGGCACAAGGACACGAGTTCGTCGGTGATGTCGAACTGCCAGCCTTCGGGGTCGGCGGCGGCGATGGCTTGCGCGGTCTCCTCGGGACGGTCGAGCAACGCGCGGATCATAGCGTGGTCGAACGGCGCGCGCCCTTTCGCGATTTCGGAAAGGAGTTCGGCGGCGGGCGTCGCGGGGTATTGTTCGGGCGTGAGTAGCACGGGCGTTAGTAAGTCGCCCGGCCGCCGGAGGCGTCGTAGGTTTGCGCCGTCACGAAGCTCGCGTCCGGAGAGGCGAGAAAGTGCACTACCGCCGCGATCTCTTCGGGGGTTCCGGTGCGGCCCATCGGGATCTTCGACGTCATGTAGCCGACTTGCTCCGGCGTGAGTTGATCGAGAATTTTGGTCCGCACCACCGCGGGGGAAACGGCGTTCACACAAATCCCGGCGGTCGCCACTTCTTTCGCGACCGATTTGGTGAACCCGATCACCGCCGCTTTCGTCGCCGAGTACGCGGTCATGTTCGGATTGCCCTCTTTACCGGCGATCGAGGCGATGTTGACGATTCGTCCGTACCCGCGCTCGCGCATCCCAGGGATGACCGCGCGCGTGGTAAAGACCACGCCGAACAGGTTGATCTCGACCACGCGTTGCCACTCGGCGTCCGTCTGCTCGGTAACCGGAGCGGCAATCCCGGCGGTCCCGGCGTTGTTCACCAGGATGTCGATTTTGCCCACCGACGCGATGGCCGAGTTCACCGACGCGGACTTGGTGACATCCATCGGCAACGCCGATGCATTGGGAATTTTGGCCGCCGTGGACGCCGCGGCTGTCCCATCGATATCGGCGATGTAGACCTTCGCGCCAGCGCGCGCCAGCCGCGCCGAAATCGCCTCGCCGATGCCCGCCGCGCCGCCCGTAACGACGGCCGTTTGCCCGGTCAGATCGAGGAAGGCCACGTCTACTCCGCAACCTTCTCTTCGGCCGGCTCGGCCACCGGAGCCGGAGCGGCCGCCGCGGCCACGGAGGCCGCCGTTTCGCCGCCTTCGCCAACCACATGCACGGTCACCTTCGCGGTGACTTCGCGATGCAGTTTCACCGGAACCTTAAAGTCGCCCAGATGCTTGATCGGCTCTTTCAACTCGACCTTCTTGCGATCGATCGTGTAGCTCTGCGCGGCCAAGGCGTTCACGATATCCTGTGCCGTCACCGAACCGAAAAGCTGCCCGTTGTCGCCGAACTTCGCCTTAATCGTGATGGACACCGCTTCCACCATCTTCGCGAGCTCCGCCGCTTCCGCCGCCGCTTTAGCTTCCTTCTTCAGCCACGCCTGACGTTCCTGCTCGACGATCTTCTTGTTCGCGTCGGTGGCGGGCACGGCCAAGCGCCGCGGCAGAAGAAAGTTACGTGCGTAGCCTTCTTTGACTTTCACCACCTGGCCGCGCGTGCCTAAGTTATCGATTTCTTCCCGAAGAATGACTTCCATGACTTCCAATTCCTCCCGGCCTAGCCGCGCGAATTAAAGGGCAGCAGGGCGATATTGCGCGCCTGCTTGATGGCCCGCGCCAGCCGCCGCTGGAACGCCGGGCTGGTACCGGTAATGCGGCGCGGTAAAATCCGGCCGTTCTCGCTGATGAACTGTTTGAGCAACTGCACGTCTTTGTAAGTCACGTCGTCGATTTTCTCGACCGAGAACTTACAGACTTTCTTCCGCCGGAAATACTTGCCGCGTGTCACGAGGGCTTTGTCGCCGCCCGTCGGTCGCATGGACGCCGCGATCGGGCGTCCGCCTTTTTGTTCGGCCATTTCGCGTTTCTCCTACCTTCTCCCTACTTCTCTTCGCCCACTTCGAGGGCCACAGGCGCCAACTCGGCCTCGCTCGCCGGGGGTTTACCCGGCAACGGCGCGGCGGGCATCGGCGCCGCGGGCACGGGCGCGCCGGGCGCTCCCGGAATGGCGGGCGCCAAGCCCGGAACGGCGGGAATCACGCTCGCCACCGGCGGCTTGCGCTTCGCCCGTTCCTCGCGGCGCTTCTTCCGCTTCTCCACCCACTTCAACTTTTCGTCGAGACGCACGGTCAGGAATTTGATCACCAGATCGTTGACGCGCAACCGGCGTTCGACTTCCTTGACCGTTTCGGCCTTGGCGCTGAAGGTGACGATGAAGAAATTGCCTTCCTCGTACTTCAGGACTTTGTAGGCCAGCTTGCGGCGGCCCCAAGGGTCCACTTTCTCGATCTTGCCGCCCTGGTCGGTGACGGTCTTGGATAACTGCTCGACAACCCCGTTCGCGTCCTCGTCGGTCGCGTCCGGCTTGACGATGAACACCTCTTCGTAAAGCCTCATGTTCCTCTCTCTATGCCTCGGGCGCGGCGGGTTCCACCTTCCGGTTGAACCTCGCCATGGCCTTTTCGACGCCCTCGGCGATTACGGATTCGATCGCCTGGGCCGCGCGGTCCAGCGTCTCGTCCAATTCCTTCTCCAGCCCCCGCGGCATTCGCGAGAGCAGATAATCTTTGCCGCCCCCCCGGTCTGGACCCGGGTGACAACCGATCCGCACCCGGGGGAACTCCTGCGTTCCCACGGACCGGATCACCGAACTCACTCCGTTATGACCCGCCGCCGATCCCGACGGCCGGATCCGCAACTGCCCCCAAGGCAGCGCCAATTCGTCGTACACCAGCAGTAACTCGCCCGGCGAAAACTCGTACTTCGCCAGCAACTGCCTCACCGATCCGCCGCTTTCGTTCATGTACGTCTGCGGCTTGGCGACCGTCAGTGCTTCGCGGCCGCCCACCAGCGCCAAGCATTCCTTGCGATGGATGCGGACGCCATTGCGTTCCGCAAACCGGTCCACCGCCAAAAACCCAAGATTGTGCGGCGTCCATTCGTATTCCGGGCCCGGATTTCCCAGCCCCACGACGATCCACCGCCCGGCCACAAGCTACTTCTTCTTCTTTGCGTCCGCGCCCTCGGCCGCGGCCTCTTCTTTCTTGCCCTTCTTGATCACTTCGGGTTCCGCCGTACCCGGCGCCGCGGCGTCCGCCGGAGCCGCCGCTTCCGCCTTCGGCGCCACGACGTGCGAAATCAGCAAATCGGCCGCCGTCCGCAGCTTCATCGTGCCAGCCAGGGGAAGATCGCCCGCGCGCACGGACTGATTCAGCATCAACTCCGCCACGTTCACCGTAAAGTTCTCCGGAATCTCGTCCGGCAGGCACTCGATTTCCACTTCGCGGTTAACCACCTCGTACGATCCGCCCTGCAGCTTCACGCCCTTCGGATCGCCCTCGGTATGCACCGGCACCTTGACGACGATGCGCTTCGCGAGGTCGATCCGTTTCAAATCGACATGCATCAAGCTGCCGCGCACCGGGTCGTGCTGCCAATCCACGATCATGACCGGCGTGGTTTCTTTGCCCGCGATATCGAGATTGAAGATCGTGTTGTGGCCGGTGGAACTGTGCAGGATCTTGTTCAGCTCCTTGGGATTGACCGCGACCGCGATCGCGTCGTGACCCGGCCCGTAGACCGTCGCCGGGCTCTTGCCCTGCCGCCGCAAACGGCCCGCTTCGGCTCCGCCGCGCAACGGCCGCTCGTCGGCCACGATAGTGATGTCTTTACGCATAGGTGTTTCCTTACTCGAACAAAACGCTAATCGACGTTTCCCCGTGGATCGACTGAATCGCTCGCGCCAGCAGCGGAGCCACGGACAGGACGGTAATCTTCGGGCACGCGAGCGCATCCTCGCGCGCGGGAATCGAATTCGTCAAAACGACTTCTTGCAACGGAGAATTGGTGATGCGCTCCACCGCCGGGCCGGAGAGCACTCCGTGCGTGGCGCACGCGGAAACCGCCCGCGCTCCTTTGGCGAGCAGAGCGTCGGCCCCCTTGACGAGCGTACCCGCCGTGTCGATCAAATCGTCCACGACCAGGCAATGCCGTCCTTCGACGTCGCCGATGATGTTCATCACCTCGGCTACGTTCGGTTGATCGCGGCGCTTGTCGATGATCGCGAGCGGTGCGTTCAAACGCTTTGCGAACGCCCGGGCGCGCTCCACGCCTCCCGCGTCGGGCGAAACGACCGTTAAATCCTCGATCTTCTGCGCGTTGAAATGGTCTAGCATCACGGGCGTCGAAAATAAATGATCGACGGGAATGTCGAAGAACCCCTGAATCTGAGCCGCATGCAAATCGAGCGCGAGAATCCGGTCCGCACCCGCGCGTTCGAGCAACGACGCCACAACGCGAGCGGAAATCGGTACCCGCGGCTGATCTTTGCGATCCTGCCGGGCGTAGCCGAAATAGGGCAGAACGGCCGTGATACGGTCCGCCGACGAGCGCTTTAGGGCGTCGATGATCAAGAGCAGTTCGACGATGTGATGGTTGACCGGCGTGCAGGTGGGCTGCACCACAAACACGTCCGCGCCGCGAACGTTTTCTTTGATCTGGATGTAACTTTCGCCGTCGGCGAACTTTTCGACGCGGGCTTCGCTCAGATCGACGAACAGGCGCTCGCAAATCTCACGCGCGAGCGCGGGATTGGCGTTGCCCGATAGAATCTTGAGCCGGTCGAAGCGCATCGTTTCCACGTAACCACTGCCGCCAAAGGGATCGGTACGCAGAACGGCGCAAGAGGGAAAAAGGTACGGTCGAAACCGCACCCAACTTCTCACGACCCGCCTGGACCGCGGACGCATCCGGGAAAAACCCGAATAACGCCGCTCCGCTTCCGGTCATTCTTGCCGGAGCCGCCCCCGCCTCGGCCAGCTTTCGCTGCAACCGTTTTAAAGCGGGGTATTGGCGGAACACGACTTCTTCGAAGTCGTTGCGGCAATCGCCGCTCCAGGTTTCTCTTGGCGCACGCGCCTCGATCGCCCAAGCGAGCGACTGCAACCTCTTCAGCATAGGAAAGTTGCGATCCGGTGTCAATCCGCGCCCCAGCGCCGCGTAGGCATCTTTAGTCGATACATGGACTTGCGGGGTTACAAGCAGCCCGTGCCGGGCGGCGAGATCGGGCAGCGGGTATAACTCTTCACCGCGCCCGAACCCCATCGCGCAGCCCCCGCGTAGGAAAAACGGCACATCCGATCCTAGTTCGAGTGCGAGGCGCGCTGGATCGCCCAGTGGCTTTCCGGTCAGCGCGGGAAGCGCCAGCAGCACAGCCGCCGCGTCGGTCGAGCCGCCCCCCAACCCACCGCCCATCGGAATGCGCTTTGCTATATGGATGCGGACTTCGCCCGTGGCGTGCGTCGCCGTCAGCACGGCGCGCGCCGCCCTTGCCGCGATGTTTTCGCCCGGTATTTCGACGCTCGCCGTGACTTCGATTCGCGAGCGGCGCGCGGGGGCGAAGGAGATCCGAATTCTATCCGCCAGCGAAATCGTGTGGAAGATCGTCGCGATGTCGTGGAAGCCGTCGGGGCGTTTACCCATTACGGCCAAGCCCAGATTGATCTTCGCGAATGCCTTGACCTCGACCGAGCGCATCACGTCAGCGAATCAGTAATGCAGAAGCGAGACGATCGGCCGCCCGCCGAGCTTCGACCGCCCGTCGAGGAAATCGAGTTCGATCACGAACACCAACGCCGACACTTGGCCCTCGACCTTTTCGACCAACTGGGCCACGGCCGAAGCGGTACCTCCCGTGGCGAGTACGTCATCGACGATCAAAACGTGCTCGCCCGGCGCGATGGCGTCGCGGTGCATCTCCAATCGGTCCGTGCCGTACTCTAGCGCGTACTCCACCGACACCGTGTCGGCGGGCAATTTTTTCGGCTTGCGGACGGGGACGAATCCGACGCCAAGCGAATAGGCGAGCACCGGCGCGAAAAAGAATCCGCGCGATTCGATCCCGATCACCTTATCCACGCGAAGTCCGCCGATAGCGACCTTCAACGCGCCGAGCGTGCGCTGCAAACCGGTCGGGTCCTTCAGCAGCGTGGTGATGTCGTAGAAGTTGATGCCGGGCTTGGGGAAGTCCTTGACTTCGCGAATGAGGCCTTGAATGTCTTTCATCGAATCAGAAAGTCATCGTAACTTGCCGGGACGCCTTCGCGCTCTTCGACGTGCCGAACTTCGGACCACGGCGGACCTTGCCGGAGAAATCCGGCGAGCTTATCGAGCGCCTCGCGCGGTCCGGTGGCAAGCACTTCGACCGATCCATCCGGCATGTTCTTCGCGTACCCCGTCAGCCCCAAAGCCAACGCGTGTTTGCGAACGAAAGCCCGGTAACCCACGCCCTGCACGCGGCCGGATATCGTGTAACACAAAGTGTGTTTCATGCTGTGTTACTCTAGAGCCATGCCCGCAAGCGTCACATCCACTCTTCGCATCAGCGCGGCATTGCGCAAGAAGGTCGACCGGCGCGCCAAACAGTTGAAGACCAATCGTAACGCTCTCATTACCAGCATGATCGAGGAGTCGCTGAAGCGGGCGGAGAAGGAAGAACTTCGGGAACGCGTGCGCGCCGACGCGATTCGGATTGCCGAGAGCGACAAAACTAACCCCGATGTCTTGTATTGGGAAAAGGTCGCCGAAGACGCTCGGGCGGAATGGTGGCACGAGGTTAAGTGATTCGCGGAGACGTAGTGATCGCCGCCGCGCCTGGCGATTACGGTAAGCCGCGTCCCGCGGTTGTGGTACAGAACGATCTCCTGAACGGGCGATACCCCTCGGTAGTCTTGTGCCCATGTACATCGGAGACCGATTTAGCCTCCGATCTGAGGCCTCTATTGCAACCGTCGCGGCAGAATGGGCTAAAGGTGCCATCGCGGGTGATGGTCGATAAAGTCTTCAGCGTAGCGGCTCTCAAGGCAAGCCCGCCAGTAGGCCTACTCAATGCGTCGGAAATGGAAAGCATCGACCGCGCCTTGCGCATCGTCCTCGATCTCGATTAATCCCGTACAATCCACGTATGAACTCTCCCGCGCCGCTCCTGCGCCAACTAGGCGTGGTCAGCGCGACCGCCATCGTCGTCTCGAACATGGTGGGCACGGGGATTTTCACCGCCAGCGGATTCCTGGCGGGCGACCTCGGCTCGCCCAGTTGGTTTTTCGGAATCTGGGCGGTCGGGGCGATCGTCGCCTTGGCGGGGGCGTTTTGCTACTCGGAGTTGGGCGTGAATTTTCCGTCCTCGGGCGGCGAGTACGTATACCTCACGCAAGCCTACGGCCCGGTCTGGGGATTCATGACCGGCTGGGCGTCGCTCTTCGCCGGATTCTCCGCGCCCATCGCGGCCGCGGCGCTCGCCTTCTCGGGATATCTCGGCTACTTCTTTCCGGCGCTGAAAGAGCCGGGCACGACGCTGGGACCCGAGTGGTTTACTATTCGCGTCGGCGGCGCGCAAATGGTGGCGGCGCTGCTGATCGGCGGACTAACGTTGTTGAACGTCTTCGGTGCGTTGCGTGCGGCGCGCTTCCAGAACGTGTTGACCGGCGCGAAGCTCACCGTGCTGATCGTGTTTATTTTGCTGGGGGTCGCGGCGGGCACGGGCGATTGGAGCAACCTAACGCAGTCCACGGAACGCACTTCGACGACGCCCATCTTCGCGCAGTTCGCCATCAGCCTCTGCTTCATCTACATGAGCTATTCGGGCTGGAACGCGGCCACCTACATCGCGGAAGAACTAAAGCAACCGGCGCGCACGCTGCCCCTGGCGCTCACCATCGGCACGCTGCTAGTGGCGGCGCTGTTTCTCGCGCTGAACGTGGTGTTCGTCTACGCCGCGCCGCTGGGCGAAATGAAGGGCGTGCTCGCCATCGGATCGCTAGCGGCGTCGAAACTCTTCGGGCCGAGCGTGGCTGGAATCTTCAGCGCCGCGATGGCGCTCTCCCTAGTGCCCACGGTGAATGCGATGGTCACGGTCGGCCCGCGGGTCTACTATGCGATGGCGAAGAACGGGGCGTTTTTGCGCCTCGCGGCCTCGGTGGACGAGCGCTGGCACACGCCTGTGCCGGCAATCCTATTGCAGGGCGCGATTTCGATCCTGATGACGCTGACTCCCTTTCCCGCGCTGCTGACGTTTATCGGAATGACGCTCAACTTCTTCGCGGTGATGACCGTCGCCTCGTTGTTCGGCTTCCGCAAACGCGAAGGCTGGACCAAGCTCGGCGTCGTAAGCTTCGCGTGGCCCTTGATGCCGCTGATCTTTATGGCCGTCGGTTTTTGGATGACGATCTACGGCTTTATCCTCGAACCTAAGGTGTCGATCGCCGCCGTCGGGTTGATGGCGTTGGGAGCGGCGATTTATCACTCGCGTTTGCGGAACCATCCGCCGCAACCGTTGGGAGCGCAAGCTTAGCCGCGACATGTCCGCCCGAATTTTGGACGGCAAGCGCGTCCGCGACGAAATTCTTTCCGAACTCAAACCGCGCATCGCCGCCTTGCCTCGGCCGCCCGGACTCGCGGTGGTTCTCGTCGGTAACGATCCAGCCAGCGAAATTTACGTACGCAGCAAGGTCAAGACGAGCGCCGAGCTCGGCCTGTTTGGCGAGAAGATCACGCCGCCCGCCTCGATTTCGACCGCCGAGCTTCTCGACATCGTCTACCGCCTCAATGCCCGGCCGGAAATCGACGGCATCCTCGTGCAGATGCCTCTGCCCGCACACATCGACAGCCGGGCGATTCTGCACGCCGTGGACCCTTCGAAGGACGTCGACGGCTTCCATCCGATTAACGTCGGAAAGCTGGTAGAAAACGCCCCCGCGCCGCGCCCCTGCACGCCCAATGGCGTGATGGAACTGCTGCGCCGCGCGGGGATCGATCCCGGTGGAAAACGCGCCGTGATCGTCGGCCGCAGCGATATCGTCGGCAAGCCGATGGCGCTGCTGCTTCTGCATGCGAACGCCACCGTGACGATTTGCCATTCGCGCACGTCTAACTTGGCGCAAGAATGCGAACGCGCGGACATTCTCGTGGCGGCGTTGGGGCGTCCGGCGTTTCTCCGCCGCGATCACATTCGCCCGGGCGCCGTGCTGATCGACGTGGGCATCAATCGTGTCGATGGCAAAGTCGTGGGCGATATCGATCCGGAGGCGGCGCGGGAACTTGCGTCGGCGTACACCCCGGTCCCCGGCGGAGTGGGCCCGCTGACGATCGCGATGCTGATGCGAAATACGGTGGAAAGCGCCGAGCGGCGGATTCGCTAGCGATGTTACGCGTCGGCCTCACCGGCGGGCTCGCCACCGGCAAGAGCTTCGTCGGCGAAATCCTGGTCGAACTTGGATGCCACTTGTTTAAAGCCGACGATGCCGGGCGAGCGGTGATCGCTCCGGGCGGGGAAGCGGCGGAGGCCGTGGCGCGCGAGTTCGGAACTACGGACCGGGCGGAACTCGCCGCCCGCGTTTTCGCCGACGCCGGCGCGCTTGCGCGATTAAACGCCATCGTTCATCCCGCCGTCCGAGCCCGGCAAGCGGCCTGGATGGCAGCTCTTCCGTGGGACGCGATCGCGGTGGTCGAGGCGGCGATTCTCATCGAGACCGGTTCGGCGAAATCGTTCGATACGATCGTTCTGACGGTCTGCGATCCGGACATTCAGTTCGCCCGGGCGATGTCGCGCCCCGGAGCGAGGGAAGACGATGTGCGCGCGCGCCTCGCCCGCCAGATGCCGCAAGACCAAAAGCGCGCCCATGCGGACTATATAATTGACACGTCGGGAACTTTCGAGGACACTCGCGCCCAGACCCTTCGCGTATTCGCGAGTCTCGACTCCCAAAGAGGAAGGCATGAAGGCTAGAGTTTTTCTGATCGCGGCTCTGCTCGCAGGCGGTTTCTACTATGTGACTTCGGCGGGATCGCGGAGTCTTCGCGACATCTTCGCCCCGGCCGCCGCGTCGTCGCCGCGCGATCCGCTCTACACGGCGCCGACGGTGGCCCAGTCGGCCGGATTGAACGGCGACGAGATCAACAACATCGATATTTACAAACGCGCCCACGGAGCGACGGTGAACGTCACCAGCACCGTCTACCAACGCAACTGGTTTATGGAGATCGTTCCGCGCACCGGCAGCGGATCGGGCTTCATCATCGACGACAAGGGCCATATCCTGACGAACAACCACGTCATCGAGGGCGGACGGCAACTGTCGGTCACCTTGGCCGACAAAACGAAGTACAAAGCGACGTTGCTCGAACGCGACCCGGCCAACGATCTGGCGCTTCTCAAGATCGAGCCGCGCGGCAAGATGCCTTATCTAAAGATGGGCGATTCCGAGAATTTGCAGGTGGGACAGAAAGTGCTGGCCATCGGCAATCCGTTCGGTCTCGAAGGGACGCTCACCGTCGGCGTGATTTCGTCGATGGGTCGGACGATCGCCGATCAAAGCGGGCGCGAACTCGAGGGTTTGGTCCAAACCGACGCCGCGATCAATTTCGGCAATTCCGGCGGGCCGCTGCTCGACAGCCAGGGCAACGTCATCGGCATCAACACCGCGATCCTCGGTCCTAACGGCAACATCGGCATCGGGTTCGCGATGCCGATCAATCGGGCGAAAACGATGCTGGACGACTATCAGGCGGGCCGTACGTATGCTCCGCCGCGTTTGGGTGTCAGCGTGGTTCACGTGGCGGGCGACTTAGCGGATGCCCTCGGACTGCCTTACGAGGGCGGTCTGCTGGTGCAAGACGTGACCCGCGGATCGGCGGCGGAATCGGCGGGCATTCGCGGCCCGCGGCAGATTGAGGAATTAGGCAACGCGCGGATCGGCGTCGGCGGGGACTTGATCATGGAAATCGATGGCAAGCCGGTAGACCGGCTCGACGCGATCAGCCGTGCGTTGTCGAAGAAACGCGCGGGCGATCCACTCGAATTGACTTTGTTCCGCGGCGGACGGAAGGTAAAGATGAAGGTGACGCTTGGCGCGGCGCCCAAAGATGAGCGGTTGTAAAGAAGCTGCGCTAAACTGAAAAAGTCATGGCTATCCCCAACGTAAAGCGCTACAAGATCACCAGTCCCGACGGGAGCCAGACCGCAAGTCTGATGGCCGTCCTGCCCAAGGACGCCGATGTCGCCGCCTACATTTCCGACGCCGCCAAGCGGTTCGATTGGAAAGGCTACGCGGAGCAACAGGCGAAGCAGTTCAAGGTCCGCGTCGGCCAGCAGAAGCAGAAGAAAGCGAAATAGCCGCACCAAGCGGCGCGCACAGAGTGGACGCCACAAGTGTCCACTCCGTTGTGCGCGACGTTCCAAAACTCCCGCGTCGGCCAGCAGAAGCGGAAGAAACCGAAGTAGCCGCACCAACCGGAGCGGCTTTCCATTACCGCAGCCGGGCCTTGAGCGACCTTAAGGCCCTCATAGCTTCTTCTACGACGTCCGCGTCCCCGTCGCGCGACAACCGTTCCAATACGGCAACCGTCTCGGCATCCCCTTCAGCCGCGAGGATTCTCGCGAAGGCGATCTTCTGCTCTTTGTTCGCCGCGCCGACAGCTTGTTCAATAATCGCCCGCACGCGCTTTTTGCGCGCCAACTCCGCGAGGTAGGCCTCCGCCACGCCGCGCCACGCGCGAGAGTTGAGAGCATCCACGAGATACGTCAGCGGACTCGCCGCGCCCGTTTCCAATCGCCCACCGGCGGCGAGCCCGAACGCGCAGGCGAGACGGGGCGGCATCTTGCGTTCCTCTTGGAGACATTCCGCTAACCGGGACTGATTTTCGAGATCGCCGAGCCGGCCCAAGCCTTCCGCCGCCGCCGCCCGCAGACCGTCGTCCTTGCTCTCCAGCGCCTGGACGAAGTACGGCTTGCCGCGCGGGTCGCCGATCAGCGCCAGCGCCAGCACCGCCGACCGTTGCACCTTCGCGCTGGTAGAGCGCGCGTACGCCGACTCGATTTCCGGCACTTGCGCGACGGCGCGGAGTAGACCGGCGAGTTCCAGGGCGCGCGAGGCGATGTTCTCATCGGGATCGCGAAACAGGAACACCACCCGCTCCGCCGACCGCGGATCCCGAATTTTCTCGAGCGCAATCAGCGACTCGCCGATCAGCCGCGTGTCCTTCGACCGCAGCGCAGCGTGCAGGTCGTCGAGCGCCGCACGCCCGCGCAATACGCCGAGCGCTCGCGCCAGATTCGCCCTAACTTCGAGGTTGGGGCTCGCCGAGAGCGCTTTTCCGAACTCCGCTACCACTTCCGGGCGAACTTCGATCCATGGCTCGACCGCCATGTCCGCCGCTCGCGAGGAACTCGCCTTCAGATAGCCGGGGGCGTAGAAATTGACGATGCCCGCCGCCACACGGGTTTGCACTTCCGGAGCCGGATCGGCAAGCGCCGGCAATAACGGATCGAGGGCTCGATTGGTGCCGATGTCGCCGATCGCCTTCGCGGCTTCCAGACGTACCTCGACGTCTTCGTCCTTCAGATAGGGCGCGATCTTCTCGATCCCGGGAGCGCCTTCGCGCGCCAAGATTCGAATTGACCTAATGCGGTCGCGCGGCCCGTCCGGAACCGGCGCGTCCTGCGATACCCATAGCAGCGCGAGCGCCGCGAAACCGGCCATGCTTCTATCGTATGAAGTCCAGTTCGACTTTGTGCGGGATCAGGCCCGACGCGTAACCCTCGTCGAGCAGCAACTGCGCCGCCTTGGGGACGCGCTCGCCCGCGTCCACGGTGTCGTGGTTAACGTACATCCCCACGAACTTGTCGGCGAGCGCCGGGTCCATGTCCCGCGCGAACTGCATCGCGTATTCGAGCGCTTGCTCGCGATTGTCGAGCGCGTACTGGATGCTCTCGCGCATCAGGCGGCAACACTCGCGCTGCACGGGTTCGGAAAGCGAGCGCAACAACGCGTTCGCGCCCAAGGGCAGCGGAAGGTCGTGGCGCTGCTTCCACCACGCGCCCAGATCGACCACTTTGTGAAATCCGCCCTTGGCGAACGTCAATTGCGCTTCGTGAATCACTAGGCCGGCGTCCACCGCTTTTTCGGACACTGCGTCGGGGATCTTGTCGAAGGGCGTCATCACCGGTACGAAATCCGGCTGGTAGAGTTGCAGCGCGAGAAAGGCGGTCGTCAACTTGCCGGGTACGGCGATTCGCTTTCCCTTTAGAGAAGCCGGGTCGAGGGACGATGTCGCGATGATCATCGGACCGTAGCCGTCGCCTACGCTCGAACCGGCGGCCATCAGCCGGTATTTGTCCGCGACGTATGGATAGGCGTGATAGGAAATCGCCGTCAGTTCGTACTCGCCCTCGCGCGCTTTCTGATTCAGGGTTTCGATGTCCGAAAGGACGTGCTTGAAATTCACCAAGCTCGACCGCAGTTTCCGTGTGGCGAGCGCGTAGAACATAAACGCGTCGTCCGAGTCGGGGCTATGAGCGCAAACGATGTCCTTAAGAGCGGGAGATTGCATGAGTGTCTGTGGAGGGAGAATCCCCTAGGATAGCAGCCGAGAGGCGCTCGCCCGACTGGTTCGCTCGTTGCGCTACTTGCCGGCTAATCGTTGTAGTTCGGGCTCGAGCGTCCGGAGATGCCCTTCCAGGCGCTCATACTTGCCGAGCGCTTGGGAAAGATTGCCGAGGCGGCCCATCGTTTCCAGGTCGTAAGCGGCTTCCACAACCGAATCCGCGCCGAAGTTCGCCACGGAACCTTTGAGCGAATGCGCCTCTCGCTCCAGGCGCTTTGCGTCGCCACCCTCGATCGCGGTCCGGATTTCGTTCAACGCCCGCGGGCAATCGTCGAGGAATAGCTTCGCCACTTCCTGCAACAGTTCCTGATCTCCGCCCACGCGTTCCAGGGCTACATGGAGTTTCAACATCGATGCTTGCGGTCCGGGAATCAGATTCATATTGTCACCCAAAATCGACGCTCGCCGCATGGCTCCGCCATGCCTGCCACATAGCGCTTATCGGCGGTCTCGTGTACATTTCTAGGAAACCGGCTCCCCATGATCGAGACTCGCAGTGTATCCGTCCGGCATCTCCTCCGGTACCGGCTGAGTCGCCCGGAAACGCCGGGCGCGGATTTACTCGCTGTGAGCTTGCATGGGTACGGCCAAGCCCCGGACCTTATGGTGGAGTACACCCGTAAACTCCTAGGACCTGCAGTGTGGATCGCCGCCCCCTACGCGCCGAACGAGTTTTCCCTTACGCCATTTAAGGCGTTCTCGGAGATCGGTTACAACTGGGGTACGGTCGAGAATTGGAGCGCGGCGATCGAGCGCCATCACGAGATTTTGCTTGCGCTGCTCGACGATCTTCGCGGCGCGGCCGGCGCCCGGCCCGAGCGCACACTGTTGATGGGCTTCTCCCAACCGGTCGGCCTTAACTACCGTTTTGCCGGAACCCATCCCAGCGCCGTGCGAGCCGTGCTCGGCATTTGCGGCGGCGTGCCGAAGGATTGGGAGTCGCTGCCGCTTGCCCCGATCCCGGCGTCGCTAATGCACATCGCGCGCGAGGAGGACGAGTTCTATCCGCGCGAGCATGTCGCCCAATTCGAATCCCGCCTGCGAATCCACGCGAGCGATGTAGAGTATCGCCTGATTGCCGGTAAGCATCGCCTGCCGCGCGCGCTAGGGCCGGTGATCGCGCCGTGGGTCGCGCGTGTGTTTGGGCTAGCGATCCCGCCGTTGGAATAGCTTACTTCTTCGCGCCGGACTTCGCGGCGAGCGCCTTCACGTCGGCGGGGAGCGCAAACTTCTCGGCGGGCACCGGCCCGATGTCCACGGAGTTGACGATCATTTGAAACTCTTGCCCGGCCATCCTGTTCACCGTCTTGGTGGGCACTTTCAGCCCCGAGAATTCCTTGTATTCGCTGAACAGCATCTCGACCGGCAAATCGCCCATCTGGGTGCTGAGCACGGTGGTGGTTTTTGCGCGCAGTCCGGTGGCTTTATCGAAGAAATGCATTTCCGGCCGGCCGCCGCCTTTCGGAGACAGCAACAGTTTGTAGCAAGTGGCCGTTCCGCAAGCCTCCTCGCCTTGCAGCTCGGCTTTCTCGTAAGCTTCCCGCCAATGCGCGTCCCGGGCGATTAACGCTTCCCGAATCTGAAACGCGCGCTCTTCGCCGGACTTAATCCGCGGACCGGCCATCGCCGATTTCTCCCACGCCACGCCGTCCACCACGCCCTGCTCGATCTTGCCCGCGCCCTCGATCTCCATCGCCATGTACGACGTTAGGTTCGGGCCCCGATAACTCACCGTCTTGCCTTTGACGCCTTGCGCTTTCATCTCCATGACGCCGGTCATCGTCTCGCCCTTCACGCGCTCATATGCCGCTTTACCGCCGGTGACTTCGACGTAGCGGTCGAGAATCGCTTCGGCGGTGGGGCCTTCCGCGAACAGCGCGGAAGCCGCGAGAAAGCTGAGGCCGAAAGTGTTACGGCTTGGTCTGCGCACGAATCCATTTTATCGCGGCGCCGAGAACCGGGTCCGCGCCCTTCAAAAGCGCTTCCCGATTGATCTCTACGATCTGATCCGGCGTAACCCCGCGCCCTTCCAGCGTCTGGCCGCCTTCCGAAATGTAGTCGGCGACGGCATACTGGAACAGGTCGCCGTTCGGCAGCCGTTCGACATTCGAGGGCAGCGCCGCGCCCGCCGTGCGCGTTCCGAAAATGCGCGCGCGCTTCAAATCCTGCAACCCGCCCGCGAGAATTTCGGAAGTCGAAACCGAAGCTTCGTCCACGAGAATCGCCAGCGGCCCGGCGTACGTTTCGACGCGCGGGTTCACTACCAGTTTCAAAGTCACGCCCGGCTGATAGAGCGTGCCGAGCTTCTTGTCCGGTTCGTCGATAAAAAATCCCGCGATGCCCGAAGCGAGAATCGCGAGCCCGCCGGGATTGCCGCGCACATCGATAACAAACCCCTTGCAAGTCCCGATGCAGGACTTCACCGCTTTCTCGATTCCACCCATCAACCCGGGTGGGTCGAGGAAGATGTTGAACCGCACCTGCCCAATGTCGGGAGCCGCGCGGCGCGCCGAGAACTCGAGCGTTTGGGTCATGTGACCGAACCGCACTACGCGGCCCGTGGGCTGCGCGCGATTCACCGCCCGGACCACTTTGCGTCCCGCGCCGTCGAGAAACACGGCCGTCACCGGCGTTCCCGGCACGCCCGCAAGGCGCGCCATAACCAAGGCCCGCAGCAGCAGAGTACGTTGACGCAACGCGCGTTTGCCGTTCATTACGCGCTTGGCGAGCTCTTGAATGTCGCTAGAACCGATCTTCGCGATTTCCCATCCGGGCCGGACCCCCGCCGCCAGGGCGGGGCTGTTCGGCTCGACGCGCATTACCAGCACCGATTCGCCCACGACAACCGGGTCGATACCCGTCGAACCATCCCCAGCCGGAACGGCCATCAGGTCGATCGCGTCGTCGTCGCCGCCCGCGAGCACGGCGAAGTGCGACTGGCCGAGCAGACCGAGCATCTCGTTCATCAACCGCGAGGCTGCGGCATCGTCCGGCGCGCGTTCCACCTTCGCGCGGTAGTCGTCGTGGATTTTCTTCCAGCCGATCGATTCCAGCCGCGCGGGATTCCAGTAGCGTTCCTGGACCGTACTCCAGACTTTCTCGAACGACGCAAGCGTTTCTTTCGAAGGTTGCGCGAAGGCGTTCGCCGCCAGCGCGGCCACCAGCAGCGGGCGCATGTCTTTAGAATAGGGCCATGCCACCGCTTGAGATCGCCCCCGCCGAGTTGAAGAAACGCCTGGAGGCTGGCGAGAAGATTCACTTAATCGACGTGCGCGAGCCGCATGAGCACGCCGCCGCGCGCATCGAGGGCTCGCGTCTGGTACCGATGAACACGGTCCCCGCGAATCTCCAGGAGTTGGATTCGATGGCGGCGGAGGCTCCGCTGATTGTCTACTGCCACCACGGAATGCGGAGCCTGAACACCGCGAATTGGCTGCGCGGACAGGGCGTCGAGAATTGCCAAAGCCTCGCGGGTGGCATCGATCTCTGGAGCGTCTCCGTGGACCCCGGCGTACCCAGGTATTAGCGGGAATCGATTAGCGCTTTGTCATCCGCGACCGGATTTTCTTCGACAACCTCTCCACGTCCTCGAGTTTCTTGATCGCGCCGATCGACAGGACGTGCCGGTCGTTCTTCGATAGTTCGTCTTCGAGATTGGCGAGCAGCTTCTTCATCTCCGCTAGATCTTTCAACGTTTGCTCGTGATCGGATTTCAGAATCTCTTCGCTTTGCAACTTGCCGTTCGGCAGTCGCACCGGTTCCGGTTTCGTGTGATCGATTTGGGGAAAACTCTGCGCGCCCACTGCCAGCGCACCGGCGATCCATATCCAACGCCGCATATCTAAACGATACGATTCCGCAACACGCCGATGCGCTCGATTTCCAGTTCGACGGTGTCGCCGCGCTGGATCCAGCGGTCGAGTTCGAGCCCGCAGCCGGTGCCCACGGTGCCCGATCCGATCACGTCGCCCGGCACCAGGAAGTCGTCCCACGTCAGGAACTCGATCATCTGTTCGAACTTCCAGTGCATGTTCGCCGAGGTACCGCGGCTCCACTCCTCACCGTTAATCCGCGCGGTCATGGTGAGTGAGTACGGATCGCCGATCTCGTCTGGCGTCACCAGCGCCGGCCCCAGCGCGGATGCCCAGTCCTTGCCCTTCGCCGGGCCGAGCCGCACCTTCATTTCGCGCCGTTGGATGTCGCGCGCGGAAAAATCGTTGAAGATCGTGTAGCCCGCGATCTCGTTGCCGCGCCCGATCACGCAAGCGAGTTCGAGTTCGTAATCCAGCTTTTCGGTGAACGCGGGCCAGCGCACATCGTCGTCCGGTCCGAGGATGTTGTGGTGGCCGGACTTGTAATAGACCGGGATTTGGTACCACTCCTCGGGCATCGGCTCGCCGCGTTTTTCGAAGCCCGCTTTCACGTGTTGTTCGAAAGAGAAGAAGTCGCGCAACGAAGCGGGATTCGGAATCGGCGCGAGCAACCGAACTTCGCCGGGAGCGTAAACGAGTTGCTCGTCGTTCGGGCCGCGTTCGGCGGTAACATCGAGCGCCGCGCGAGCCTCGTCCATCTCGCCGTGTTCGAGAAACGCGCGCATTGTCGATGGCACGCGAATATCGGCCAGCCGTTGCCCCAAGCGGCACGCCGAACTGAAGTTCAGATCGACGATGCCGCGATCGGTCGCCGCGCCCAGCCGGCGATGCCGGCCAACCGGCGTGCGCACTTCGAACATGCAGAGTTTCATTCTTCCGAGTATCGGCGCTACAGGTTTCCGCGTTTTTCCTGCTCGCGCTCCATGGCCTCGAAGAGCGCCTTGAAATTGCCTTTACCGAAGCTGCGCGAGCCTTTGCGCTGAATGATCTCGAAGAACACCGTGGGCCGGTCTTCGACGTGCTTGGTGAAGATTTGCAGCATGTAGCCTTCTTCGTCTCGATCGACCAGAATGCCGAGGCGCGCCAGTTCCTCGAGCGGTTCGTCGATCCGGCCCACGCGCCGCGACAACTCGTCGTAGTATGCCGCCGGTACTCGCAGAAACTCCACACCCTGCGCTGCGAGCTTCGTCACCGTCGATACGATGTCGCCGGTCAGCATGGCGATATGCTGCACGCCGGGGCCGCCGTAGTAATCGAGAAACTCTTCGATTTGCGAGCGGCGGCGTCCGGTGGCGGGCTCGTTAATCGGGAACTTCACACGCCCGTTGCCGTTCGCCATCACTTTCGACATCAGCGCCGAATATTCGGTCGAGATGTCCTTGTCGTCGAACGATTGATAAAGGTCGAAGCCGAGAATGTCGCGATAGAACGATACCCAACGGTCCATCTCGCCCCAGCCGACATTGCCGACAATGTGGTCGATCGCACGCAGACCCGCCGGTTTAGCCAGCGGATCTGTGGGTAGGGAATGGAAGCGCCGCACGGTTTCGCCGGGGCGGACGAAACGGTGCACGGTATCGCCGTACAGCGGAATTTCGGGCCATTCGCGTGGATCCTCGATGGCGAGCGCGATCGCCTTTACGCCGTCGCCGTGCCGGTGGACATGCTCGGCGAGTTCGCCTTCGGGGCGGAGCGGAGCGGTCAACACGAAGCGAATTTGCCCTTGTTCAAGTAGGTACGACACGCGGTCGCGGACGCCGGTCTCCGGTCCACGATAGCCGATAAGCGCAAAGCCAAAGGCGGTCCTGTAATAGTGCGCCGCTTGCTTCGCGTTGCCGACGTAGAACTCGACGTGGTCGACGCCCGTGAGCTTCAGGCCGGCTGGAGTTGCGATTGGGAGATCAAGATCTGCGACAGGCATTCAAGGAGTACCTCGTTCTCTTCGGGCGCGCCGACGGTGATCCGCACGCACTCGGGCAAGCCGAAAGAATTCATGGGACGGACGATGACGCCGCGCTTCAATAGCTCCGGCGCGAGCCATGCGGCGTCGGGGATCAGAAGGAAATTCGCTTCGCTCGCGACGGGCGGATAGCCCAGAAGCGATAGCTCTCGGGTGAGACGCCGCCGTTCCCTCGCGTTCACCGCCACCGAGCGCGCCACGAACTCTTCGTCCTCGATCGCCGCGATTCCAGCGGCCACGGCGAGCGAAGACGGTTCGAACGGAAGCCGAACCCTCTCGATGTAGGAGATCAGACTCTCGTGCGCGAAGCCGTATCCTAGCCGCACGCCCGCGAGGCCGTGGACCTTCGAGAAGGTCCGTAGCGTGATGGCGTTGTCGTAGCGGTAATGGAGCGAGTCCGGGTAATCGGGCCGCCCTGCTGCGTACTCGAAATACGCTTCGTCGAGAATGATCAGGACTCGCTCCGGTACCCGAGAGTAGAAGTCGTCGAACTCGGCGCGAGTGAACATTGTGCCGGTGGGGTTGTTAGGGTTCGCCAAGTAAACGATCTTGGTGCGATCCGAGATCGCATCGGCCAGGGCCGGAAGGTCGAATCGCCATCCGTCGAGCGGCACCGTGCGGAAACGCACGCCGCGCCCTTCGCTTAAAACGCGAATGCCGGTAAATGTTCCGGCACTCGTGAGCACCTCGTCGCCGTCGAGCAGGAAGGTGCGCACGATGGTCTGCATGATGCCTTCGCTGCCGGAGCCGACGGTGATGTTCTTGACCGGAACTCCGAACTTGCGTGACAACGCCTCGCGAAGTCGCACGCCGCCATCCGGATATCGATGGCAATCGCGCGCGGCGTGGGCGATCGCTTCCACGGCTCGCGGCGATGGCCCTAGCGGATTCTCGTTCGAGGCGAGCTTGACGATCCGGTCCAGACCTGTTTCACGCCTGACTTGGTCGATCGAACGCCCGGTGATGTAGGGCTGCAGAGAGGCAATGTAAGAAGGAACCAGGGGCACATAGCCAGTATAGCACCACAATAAAGTGGTGCCTATATGAAGTGAAGCTGACCGATGACTTGGAAGTGTTTGTCGCGCGTGGCAAGAGCGAGGTCGTGTTGCAGGGCGAGCGCGGCGATCCACAGATCGTTGTCGGGAATCGGAGTGCCGGCGCGCCTTAGCTGGACGGCCAACTCCGCCCAAAACATGGTGGTGTTGTGGTTTGGAAAGAGCAGTGCCACGTTTTGCCGCTCAAGAAGAGTCTGTAGCTTCGCCCGATTTTTGATCGTTTGAGCGCCACCGAGGAAGCCGGCCTCAAGCTCCGCTTGGGCGATAAACGGAATTCTTACCAGGGGCGACTCCTCAATCAGTTTTCCCATATGACGATCGCCATGAAAAAAATCGCTCAACCGGTTGGTATCGATCAGGATTCTCACTGCCACTTTTCCCAATCGATTCGGCGCATGTCGGCCATGAAGTCTTCCCACTCGGGTGTGGGATCCCAACTGCCGCAAAGGTCGGAAACGTCACGGTACTTGCGAGGCTTCGCGTCCTCCTCGGCCAATGCTTCGAGGATCACGTGGTTCAGGCTGACTTTGCGTTCCTTCGCCCGTTTCCGCAGGGCGCGGTCGACCTCCTTGGGCACGTTGCGGACGGTGTATTGGATCGCCATGCCTGCACTCTAGCATGCAAGTGCAGGCACTTTATCACGCAGGCGCCCCGCGCTAGCGCCCGGCAAGCTTTTCGCGCATCCGGCGCTTGAATTCCTGCGCTTCGGGCGTGAACCAGGCTTCTACATCGGCGACCGGATCGTCCGTAGGCATCAGCCCGGTACTCGCGAGAATCGTCCGCTTGATCTGCGCGTAGGTCGCCGCCGGTTTCGCCGCGAGTTTGGCCGCCAGTTCGATAGCCCTCGGCTCCACTTCGGCTTCCGGAACCAGTTCCGACACCAGACCCGCCGCTAGCGCCTCACGGGAAGTCGCCGGTTCGCCGGTCAGGAACATGCGGCGCGCTAGCGGCACTCCGGCGGCGACGGCCAGCAGATGGAAGATCGACGGAGGCAGATTGACGCCGATGTTCACTTCCGTCAGCGCAAAGCCGTAAGGAGCTTCGTCCGGGCCCGGAGCCATCACCCGGAAGTCGCACGACAGCGCGAGAATCGCCCCACCCGCGTAAGTTTGTCCCGGTAGGGCGGCGACGGTCGGCTTGGCCGAATGCAAGACGCGTTGCTGCAGGCGTGAGAAGGTCGCGAGGAACTCGGTCAACTTCTCGCGGTCGTAACCGAAGACTTCGTTCACGTCGAAGCCCGCCGAGAAGAAGCGCGGCGTACGACTGGACCAAACGACCGCCCCGGCCTCGCTTTCGGCGCTATCGAACGCGTCGGCCATTTCGCCGATCATCTCCAGATTCATTGCGTTCGCCTTGCCGCGCGCTAACGCGATCACCGCGACGGGGCCGGTCATTTCGAAAGTTAGGTGGCGCACGCTTCGTATGATAGTCGCGACGATGACGACGCCTGACACCGCCCCGGTCCGCGCGGGCGAGGAGTTGCCGCTCGAGGCGCTCTCCAGCTGGTGGGGGGAGCCGGTCGAAGTGGAGCAGTTCCCCGGCGGGCATTCGAACCTAACGTACTTGTTGAAAACGCGCTCGGGTGAATATGTTTTGCGGCGTGCGCCCCTCGGTCCGGTTCCGCCCAAGGCGCACGACATGGCGCGCGAGTATGGGATTCTCGCCGCGCTACATCCGCGCTTTCCGCCGGCGCCTCGCGTGCTGCGATTGTGCGAAGACCCGGCGGTCATCGGCGCGACGTTCTATGTCATGGAGCGGAGGCGGGGGATCATCTTGCGCAATCCGGCGGGCGTCGAGGCGACGAGCGCCACCGCCTCCAGCGCCGCGTTCACCGATTGTCTCGCCGCGCTGCACGAAATCTATCTTGAGGGCATCGGCAAACCCGAAGGCTTCCTCGACCGCCAAGTATCGGGGTGGAGCGAGCGCTGGGTTAAGGCCGACACACTCGACCAGCCCGACATGTCTCCGGCGATCTCCTACCTCCGCGCTACGATCCCCGCGAGCGGCGCGCCATCGATCGTCCACAACGACTACAAGCTCGACAACGTGATGCTGTCGGACGATCTCTCCCGCGTCGAAGCCGTCCTCGATTGGGAGATGACCACCGTCGGCGATCCGCTCGCCGATCTCGGACTCACGCTCTGTTACTGGGCCATCGGCAGCGCCTACCAGGCTCCGGAAGGCCCGGGTTGGTACTCGCGCGAACGGCTCATCGAACGCTACGCCACGCGCACCGGGCGCGATGTCTCCCGAATCGGTTGGTATGAGACTCTGGGAGTCTTCAAACTCGCCGTGATCTTGCAGCAAATCTACGTCCGATGGGTGCGCGGGCAAACGCGCGACGAGCGGTTCGCGAACTTCGGCCCGCGCGTCCGATTTTTGGCCGAAAAGGCGAACGCCCTCGCGGAGCGCAACTCTTGAGAGCCGCGCGGGTGTACCTGATTCGGCATGGGCAAGCGGGCTTACGAGCTCGTTACGACACGCTCTCGGACTTGGGACGGGAACAGGCGGCGAGGCTGCGAGCGTGGTTCGCGGCGGAAGGCATCACGCTCGACCGGGCGATCTCCGGTCCTCTTGAGCGTCAAGTGGAGACGGCGCGAGTCGCCGCGAGCGATCCCGAAATCGAGCCGCGGCTCGCCGAGTTCGACCTGGACGCTGTGTATCGCGGAATCGCTCCGCTACTTGCCCGGGACGACGACGATTTCGCGCGCGGCTACGAGGCGCTCCAGGCTGCGGTCGCGTCGCCGCACGCTAAGGAGCACCGGCAGTGGACCGTCACGGACGTCGGTGTGTTCCGCGCGTGGTACGAAGGCCGTTACGAGTTCGACGGCGAGTCGTGGGCGGACTTTAAGGCGCGTGCGCTCGCCGCGCGGGACCTCGTAGCCGGGATTGCCCCGGGTTCGAACGTCGCGATCTTCACCTCGGCGACGCCCGTCGGCTTGTGGCTCGCCGGGGTCCTCGGCGCGGACGACGAGAGGGCGATGAAGCTGGCGGGCTCGTGCTACAACGCGTCGGTCACGACACTGCGGATCGACGGCGACGAACTCCGGCTGCTCGGCTACAACTCGATCGGACATCTCGAACCTTCGTTGCGCACGTTTCGATAAACTCTCGAAGCGTGCAATTCGAGTACACGGCGAAAGTCAAATCGCTCCAGGCCCAACTCACGGCCTTCATGGACGAGCATGTTTATCCGAACGAGAAGCTCTACGAAAGCCAGATCGCCGAAGGCGACCGTTGGCAGCCCGTCCAGATTATCGAGGACCTGAAGCCCATCGCCCGGACGGCCGGGTTGTGGAACCTGTGGTCGGAGCTTTCGAATCTCGAATACGCGCCGCTATGCGAAATCATGGGGCGCTCGCCCTTTGCGCCGGAAGTGTTCAACTGCTCCGCGCCCGACACCGGCAACATGGAAGTGTTGATCCGCTACGGCACCGAAGATCAGAAGCGGCAATGGTTGGAACCGCTACTCGACGGGCGCATCCGCTCGTGCTTCGGGATGACCGAGCCGGATGTCGCTTCCTCGGACGCCACCAACATTCAGGCGTCGATCGTGCGCGACGGCGGCGAGTACGTGATCAACGGCCGCAAGTGGTGGACCTCCGGCGCAGGCGATCCGCGCTGCAAGATTTGTATCTACATGGGCAAGACGGACCCGTCCGCCGAACGCCATAAGCAACAGTCGATGATCCTGGTACCGATGGATACGACGGGCGTGAAGGTGCTGCGCACGCTGAACGTGTTCGGCTACGACCACGCTCCGCACGGACACGCGGAAGTGGATTTCGTCGATGTGCGCGTGCCTGCGTCGAACATCCTGCTGGGCGAAGGACGCGGGTTCGAGATCGCGCAAGGCCGCTTGGGCCCGGGACGAATCCACCACTGCATGCGATTGATCGGCGTCGCCGAGCGGGCGCTCGAATTGATGGTGAAACGCGTGCAGCAACGCGTGGCGTTTGGCAAGAAGCTCGCGGAGCAGGGGACGATCCTAGCGGACATTGCCACCTCGCGGATGGAGATCGAACAGGCGCGCCTGCTCGTGCTGAAGGCCGCCTGGATGATGGACACGGTTGGTAACAAAGAGGCGCGCGCCGAGATCGCGATGATCAAGGTGATCGCGCCGAACGTCGCGCTGCGAGTGCTGGATCGCGCGATCCAGGCGCACGGCGGCGCGGGCGTCTGCGACGACTTTCCGATGGCCTGGAATTGGGCCAACGCGCGGACGCTGCGTTTGGCCGACGGTCCGGACGAAGTGCACCGCGAGGCGGTGGCCAAGATGGAGCTCAAGAAATGGAAGTAACCCCCTACGCATTCGAGTTCGAGCCTTTCCACGAACCGTTCGACGAGACCTCGGTAAATTTACGCGCGCATCTCGACCGCATTCCCGACGAGAAGCTGGCGCGGTATTCGCCGTCGATGACCGCCGAAGAGGTAATGGAATGGGACGGTAACTTCAAGAACGACGGCACGCTATTCCTCGTCTGCTGCGACCGCGACGTGGAAATCGACGAGTACCGGCGGGCCGTCGAGGAGTGCATCGCCTACCGGGAGCGGGTGCAGCGATGACGCTTGCCGGAAAACGCGCGGTGGTAACGGGCGGCGCTCGCGGCATCGGGGCGGCGCTGGCGGAGCGCTTTCGCGCGGAAGGCGCAACGGTGCTGACCGCCGACCTCTCCGGCGCGGATGCCGTCTGCGACGTCGGTCGCGAGGAGGACCTTCGCCACCTGATCGCCGAGGCCGGTGAAATCGACCTATTCGTGTCGAACGCCGGCGTCGGCGCTTACGGCGGACCGGAGCTATCCGACGACGAATGGGACCGCGTTTGGCGGATCAATACGATGTCGCACGTCTGGGCGGCGCGGCTTCTGCTGCCATCGTGGATCGCTCGCGGGCACGGGTACTTTCTCCAAACGGTGTCGGCGGCGGGACTGCTAACGCAGATCGGCTCCGCCCCGTATTCGGTGACTAAACACGCCGCGCTCGCCTTTGCAGAATGGCTGCACATCACCCATTACGACCAAGGCATTCGAGTGTCGGCGCTTTGCCCGCAAGGTGTGCGAACGCAATTGCTCGACGGCGCGACGTTCCAAGGGGCGGGATTTCTCCACGAGACCGCGCTCGAACCGGCGGCGGTAGCCGAAGCGGCGGTGGCGGCGATTGCGGAGGAGCGGTTTCTGATCCTTCCCCATCCCGAAGTGGCGCAGTACATCCAGAACAAAGCGGGCGATTATGAACGGTGGCTGCGCGGGATGAGAAAGCTGCAAGCGAAATGGATGCCCCCGGGCGGCCCGGCATCGTAAAATCGAGCTTGTGAGTACTATCGTTCTGCCCATGCCGGACGTTGGAACCGGCGAAGGCGAAGACTTTGACAAAGCAAAGCTCTATAACGTCATCCTGCTCGACGACGACGAGCATACCTACGATTATGTGGTCGAGATGCTGCAAAAGCTTTTCTTCATGTCGGCGGAGCAAGCCTACAAGCACGCGGTGGAAGTGGATTCCACCAAGCGCACGATCATTCTGACATCGGAACTCGAGCCCGCCGAGTTCGCCAAGCAACAGGTGCAGGCCTACGGCGCCGACTGGCGAATGCCGGAATCGAAAGGTTCCATGTCCGCCGTTATCGAACCCGCGCGGGAGCGATAGGTGGCGCGCGTCGCGCTGGTCACCGGCGGATCGCGCGGTATTGGACGAGCGATCGCCGAGCGTCTCACCGCCGATGGATATCTGGTCGCTATCAGCTACAAGCGGAAGCGAGGCGATGTGGACGTGCCGCTCGCCATCCAAGCCGACCTCGCCGAACGTCCTTCTGCCGCCGCGATGGTGGCGCAAGTGGAGCGCGAACTGGGACCGGTCGAGATTCTCGTCAACAACGCCGGCGTGTTGAATCGCGGCGATCTGTTCGACATGAACTTCGACGAGTTCGAGGCCATGCGCAAAGTGAACGTCGATGGCTTAGTCGCGGCGACACGCGCGGCGGCGCAGGGGATGAAGCAGCGCGGTTGGGGGCGCATCGTGAACGTCGCTTCGATCGCGGCGCACGGGACGGCCTTCGCCGGAACGACGTTCTATGCCGCGACCAAAGCGGCGGTGGTCGCACTGACGCGGCGGTTCGCTTATGAACTTGGAGCGCATGGCGTGACGGTAAACGCGATCGCGCCCGGGTTCATCATGACGGATATGGTGACGGCGGGCAAGACGCCGGACGAAATTCGCGAGGTGGACGACGCTATGTCCATGCGCGCGATGGTGCGGCGCGTAGGGCAACCGGCGGACATCGCCGACGGAGTGGCGTACCTCGTGAGCGATCGGGCAAGCTTCGTGACCGCCCAGGTGCTCACCATCGACGGCGGGCGCCTGGACTATCTGGCCCATCCCTAGCGCTTGCCCAAAATTTGCCAGTCGGTGAACGGCGAACGCACGCCCTGGATACGAACATTTAGGCAGTACGGGACCTTCGACGCTAGCGCTCGCGCGACGGCGGGCGCGACTTGATCGAGCCGCTCGACCGTTTCGCCATCGCCCCCGAAACCTTGGGTGATGACGTCGTAGCGCGTGGGCGCGAGTTCACAGGCGACATTGGGCGATCCAGTGACGGTAGCCGCCTGGAGTTCGCGCTCCAGTCCCCAGCCCGCGTCGTTGCCGACGATCAGGATCAGCGGCAACTTGTGGCGGACTGCCGTATCGATTTCCGCGAGGTAGAACCCAAGCGAGCCGTCGCCCGTGATCACCGCGACGGGGCGATTCGGATGCGCGAGTTGCAGGGCGATACCGTTAGGGAGCGCCGAGCCGATCGTCCCTAGCGGACCCAAGCGCAACCATCCGCCCGCGTGGAGCGCCGGGATCGAGACTCGGCCCCAGTGCGCGAAATCGCCGCCGTCCCAGGCGTAGAGTGTCTCGCGCGGAAGAGCGCGCAGAAGCTCGCGGTAGAAGGCGGCCGGACGAATCGGGAGCGCCGTGTCCGACTGCGCTTCGGCGAGCCATCGGTTGTGCGACTCGCGCAACTCGGCCAGACGGTCGAACCAAGCGATGCGTACCCAAGCGCCAGCTCCGGCCGTATCGATCAGCGCGCGAAGGGCCGACTTCACATCGGCCTGAATCGCGCACGCGAGCGGCCTATTCAGTCCAAGCTCCGTGGGCTCGACATCGATCTGGATAAACTTCGCCTCCGGCGCGAACAAACGCGGACCTCCGAGCGCCAGCCGATAGTCGATCCGCTTGCCAATGACGAGAACGACGTCCGCCTCGCGAAACGCGGTTCGGACCGCCGTATTGAGTGCGGGATCGGCATATCCCATTACGCCGGGGTGATCGTCGGGCACGCAACCTTTGGCCATCGTGATCGTGTAGAGCGGCAGAGAAGTTCGTTCGACGAACTCGCGCAGTTCCGGGCCCGCATCGGCCCACCAAACTCCGCTACCGGCGATGAGGATGGGGCGCTCGGCGGTGCGCAGTAGCTGGATCGCGGCGGACACATCCGGCTTGGCTGCAGTAACTGGCACGGATTCGCGAGCGGCGGCGGGCGTTGCGGTCGCCTGAAACACATCCACCGGGATCGTCAAGTGAACCGCTCCGCGGCGTCCCGCATTCGCGATCTCGCACGCGCGGCGCAAGTAGAACGGGATCTGCGACGCGTCCGCCACTTCGGCGGACCACTTGGTGACGGGTCGCGCCATGCCCACTTGATCGATGTCCTGGAAGGCTCCGCGCGCACCGAGCTTCGAGGAGCGGCTACCCGAGACGGCGATCAGTGGACTCGACGCGAGTTGCGCGGTGGCGATACCTGTGAGGGCGTTCGTGTGTCCCGGACCGCCGGTGACCAGCGCCAAAGCGGGTTTGCGATGGATGCGCGCCCAAGCGTCCGCCGCGTGCGTCACGCCCGATTCGTGCCGCATATCGACGATGCGCAGGCCCTCGCGCTCGGCCACGGCGAGTACTTCGTTCAGGTGATCGCCGACAAGAGTGAAGATCGCGTCGAGACCTTGCCGCTTGGCTTCCGCGACGAACGCTTCCGCGCCGGTCATCGCCGGCTATACACGTGCGCGCGCGGCTTTCCAACCGGCGTCGAGCGTGCGGCGCATTTCGGCGAGCGTTGCTGTGTGCTTCGGATCGCTCGCTAAGTTCGTGAACTCGCGAGGATCGTTGCGGGTGTCGTAAAGCTCCTCGCCCTTTTCGCTGCCGGTCCAGCGGATGTAGCGGTAACGGTCGGCGCGAACGGCGCGGCCTTCGATATCGGGATTCGCGGACACCTGCGTGAACGCGGCGGACTTCCAGGCGCGATCCGGACGGTCGAGCAGCGGAACCATGCTTTGCCCTTCGATGTGCGGGGGCGGAGTCACGCCGCAGAGCTCGGCGACGGTGGGGTAGACATCGACCAACTCCACCAGCGCCTTGCTCGAAGCGCCTTTTGCCCGGCGGCCCGGCGCGGCGACGATGAGCGGCACGCGGGAGGATTCCTCGAACAGGCTGCGCTTCTGCCAGCGGAAATGCTCGCCCAGATGGTAGCCGTGATCGCTCCAAAAAACGATGGTGGTGCGGTCGAGCAGGCGTTGCTTGTCGAGTTCGGCGGTCACCCGGCCCACGAGCGAATCCATGTAGCTAATCGACGCGTAGTAGGCGCGGAGAACTTCGCGCTTGTCGCGCTCGTTCATCTTCATATCGCCGCCCCGCCCGGTGATGGTGATCTCGCTCGCGCGCGGGACATCGTCGAGGTCGTTCGCCGGGTTCGATACCGGGTTCATCTTTTCGAGCGGGTAGAGATCGAAGAACTTCTCCGGCGCGACGAGAGGGACGTGCGGACGCAATAATCCAAGGCCAAGAAAGAAAGGTTTGGACCCGCGGTCCGAGATCGTCTCAACGGCGAGTTCGGCGGCTGCATCGTCGGCCTGATCTTTGCCTTCGCCTTTGAAGGCGACCCAGTGAAACGCGTTCCCCGAGCCGTGCCCGGGCGTGACGTTGCGGTTCTCGCCGGCGGTTTGGTCCTCGCGGCCCGGCGGGCTGATGGCGCGATCCCAGGATTGCGGGTCGTCCCACTTATTGGTGCCCACCGAGCCGGGGACGTTCATGTGGTACATCTTGCCGATTCGCGTCGCCTGCCAGCCTTGCCCGCGCAGTAATTGCGGCAACGTGACGGCGTTGGGCATGGTGTCGCGAACCGCGATTTCATTGCGCCAAATCTTGGTCGTGTCCGGACGCACACCCGAGAGCATCGACGTGCGGCTGGGGCCGCAGAGCGGAAAGTTGCAATAGGCGCGGTCGAAACGGACACCGCGCGCGGCGATCGCGTCCAGGTTCGGAGTCTTTACGATCGGATGGCCGTAGCAACCGAGGGCGGCGCGGCAATCGTCGGTGGCGATGAAGAGGACGTTCGGCTTCTCGGCGGCCGCTTTGGCGGGAAGCGCCAGCATGGGCGCGGCTAAGGGGGCGGCGGCCAGAAGATCGCGCCGGGTCATGATTTCGACGCTTCCTTGCGCTTCTTTTCGTAGGTCGTGAAGCGCTCTCCGAACTCGTCGAAGCCCTTGCGGCCCATCAGCGCGAAGGTGAACTTCTTACCCAGCTCGACGCCCTCTTGATCGAAAGCGTTAATGCCAAGCATTTCCCCCATAAAGGCGGTCTCGAACTCCATCAATTGCAGGAACGCGCCCATGTGTTCCTCATCCAGCTTGGACAACGTCAAGGTGCAGTTGGGGCGGCTCTGTTCGGTCAGAGCGGCGGCGGTGGCGCGGCGCTCGACATCGAGGAGTTTCGAAAGCGACTGGCCGGTGAGGTAATCGAAGCCCTCGAGTCCGATTTTCTCTTTGGGAATCTTGCCTTGGCGCGACGGTTTTTCGACGGCCCAGAAGCGGAACGTCTTATCGTTCGGCCCTTCCATGTAGAGCTGGACTTGCGAATGCTGGTCCGTTGTTCCGAGCGCGGCGACGGGCGTTTGGCCAACGTGCACCGTTTCACCCGCGCGATTCTTGGCTTTGCCAAGCGACTCCGCCCAAAGCTGCCGGAACCAGAACGCCGTTTGCCAGAGGCGATTGGCGTAGGGGAACGCCACTTGGATCGACTTGCCCTTCTTCGTCCAAATCAAGTACTGGAGTTGGGCGCAGCGAAGCGCGACGTTCTCGCGAAGGTCCTTTTTCCAGGAGAGCGCGGTCATTTCGGCCGCGCCCTTGCACAATTTCTTGATGTCGATGCCGATGAGCGCAGCGGGGACGAGGCCGACGGCGGAGAGGACGCTAAAGCGTCCCCCGACGTTGTCCGGCAGATGGAAAGTGCGGTAGTCCTTCTCGGTGGCGAGAACTTTGAGATCGCCACGCCCTTCGCTAGTGACGACCGTGACGCGTTTCGTGGCCTTCTTGCCAAGAGATCTTTCGAGCCACTCCTTCACGATCAGAAACGTCGCGACGGTCTCGGCGGTCGCTCCGGATTTGGCGATCACGACGACGTGGGTGCGCTTGGGCGTCATCGAGTCCAGCGCGGCTTCAACGTACACGGGGTCGACGTTGTCGAGGATGACGAGGCGCGGATTCTTGGCGGAGAACCCCGATTGCACGGGAAGCGGTCCGCGGAGGGCGCAGTCCAAGGCCCAGGCTCCGAGTGCGGACCCGCCAATTCCGACGACACAAACGGTGTCATAGCCGCCTTGCAGAGACTTGGCATACGCGGCGATTTCCGCGATAGTGTCTTTGGCGAACGGCAAGTGAGGAAAGCCATAACTGCCGGCTTCCACGGACTTGCGGAACGCGGCGAGCGCGGCTTGCGCGGCGGGTTCGGAGGACTTCAGTTCGTCGGGGGTGATCCCGTGTGCTTCGCCGACCATCGCGGCCAGCAGGTTGGAGGCGTCGAGAGAAATCCGCATCACCGGACAGCGTATCAGGATGCAGCGTCCGCTAAGCTTCCTTCGGCGCGATCCCCAGCGATTTCATTTTCCGGTACAAGTTGCTGCGCTCAAGCCCCAGCAACTCGGCGGTGCGAGTGACGTTGCCGCGCGTTTCTTCGAGCTTCTTCAGAATGTAGTCGCGTTCAGCCGCCTCGCGAACTTGCGCGAGCGAGGTGAAGTGATCGATCGGGCGCTCGTAGACGGCGCGGCGGGCCGGGTTCAGCGGAATGTGCCTGGCGTCGATCCGCACTTGCGGATTCATGATCACGATCCGCTCCATCAGATTTTTCAACTCGCGCACATTGCCGGGCCAGGCGTACTCCTGCAGCGCGCGGTAGGCTTCGGGCGTCAGTTCCTTCGGTTTGCGGCCGTAGGCCGAAGTGAAATCGCGCAGGAACGCGTCGGCCAGCAGGGGTACATCCTCGATCCGTTCGCGCAGGGGCGGCACGTGGAACGGAATCACGTTCAGGCGATAAAACAGATCTTCGCGGAAGTTGCCGCGCTCAATCTGTTCCTCGAGGTTCTTGTTCGTCGCGGCGATCACGCGCACGTCCACCCGCACCGCTTCGTCCGCGCCGACCACCTCCAGCCGCTGCTCCTCCAGCGCGCGAAGCACCTTCGCTTGCGTCTTGATGCTCATGTCGCCCACTTCGTCGAGAAACAACGTGCCGCCGTCGGCCTTCTCGAACTTTCCGATTTTGTCTTCCTGCGCGCCGGGCAGGCTTCCCTTGCGATGGCCGAACAACTCGCTCTCGATCAAGTCTTCGGGAATCGCCGCGCAGTTCAGCTCGATAAAGGGTTCCGCCGCGCGCGAACTCAGTTCGTGGATCGCCCGCGCCACCAACTCCTTTCCCGTGCCGCTTTCGCCGAAAATCAGCACGCGGCCGTTGGTCGCGGCCATTAGAGCCAATTGCTGCCGCAGCGCCTTCATCGGCACGCTTTCGCCGATGATGCGGCTGCGCGGGTCGTTCGACCCGTGCAGCTTTTGGACCTCCATTTCGAGCCGCCGTTGTTGCGCGGCGTTCTTCACGACCACCGCCACTTTTTCGATCGTCAGCGGCTTCTCGAGGAAATCGAACGCGCCGAGTTTGGTGGCCTTCACCGCCGTCTCCACCGTGCCATGGCCGGAAATCATGACGACGGCCGGCCGGTCTTCGAAGGCGATTTCCTGGATGCGGCCCAACGCTTCCATCCCGTCCATGCCGTCCATCCAGATATCGAGCAGCACCACGTCGTAGCTGCGCCGTTTCAACTCCTCGAGACAAGCTTCGCCGCCGTCCACCGCATGCGCCGCGAATCCCTCGTCGTCGAGCACCCCAAGCAGCGTTTGCCGGATCGCCTGCTCGTCGTCCACCACCAAAACCCGCACCTGCCTCAACCGGCTACCTCCCGCCCCACTTCGCCTCGGATCGTCGTGCTTTCGATGGCGAACACCTCGCCCGAAACCGCTGTCGGTACGTCGATCGTGAACCGTGTCCCCGCCGGCTCATTGTCCTCGACGCGAATCGGCGCGCGATGTTCGGAGAGAATTTGGCTCACGATCGCGAGCCCCAATCCGGTGCCGCGGCCTTTGGTCGAGAAGTAAGGAAGAAAGAGCTTCTCGCGATCCTCCGGGCTGACGCCGCGGCCGGTATCGGTCACCGACAGTTCCACCACGTCGGGCGAAGCGAGCGCGGTCGAAACATAGAGCCGCTTAAGCGGCGAATCCTGCATCGCCTCGGCGGCGTTATCGACGAGATTGACGATCACGCGCTTGAACTGCTCGGGATCGACGTTCACCATGGGCAGCCCGTAAGCGAGGCTTTTCGAAACCTGGATGCCCTCGAGCCGCCCCTCGAAAACGCCGAGCGCGTTCGTCACGAGTTCGTTCAAATCGGTCGGAACGGGATGCGTCGACGGGAAGCGGGAAAACTGGCTGAACTCGTCCACCAGCACGCGAACGGATTCCACCTCCTGCAGGATCGTCGCCGAACATTCGTCGAGAATGCGCTGCGTTTCTCCCGGCGCGGCGAGTTTCTTCAATTGCCTCGACATGCGCTCCGCCGCCAGCGCGATCGGCGTGAGCGGGTTCTTGATTTCGTGCGCAATGCGCCGTGCCACTTCCTGCCACGCCGCCGCCCTTTGCGCGCGCAACAATTCGCTCGAATCCTCGATCACGATGACGTAGCCGGACGCAACGTTCTCTTCGATCGCCGAAACGACGACGGACAGTTGCACTTTTTGCCGGTCGCGCTCGACTTCAAACTGCCGGGACGCGATTCCGGTGCGGCGCGCGCGCTTCATCAAATAGCGAATTTCGCTAACATCTTCGCGCCCGAAAAGGTCTTCGAGTCGAGCGGGCGGATGGCCGATCGTAGCGGGAAAGATCGTTTGGAGCGCGTGATTGGCCTTCAGAATCCGTCCTTCGGAGGAAACCGAAAGAACGCCGGTCGGGATGTTTTCGAGAATCGCCTCGGTGAAGCGGCGGCGGCGCTCGAGTTCGCGCTCGTTCGATTCCAGGTCCTGCGTCATCTCGTTGAAGGCCCGAACCAGCGCCGCCAATTCGTCCACCGCCGCGACGCGCACGCGATAGCCGAGGTTACCGCCGCGCACCTCGCGCGCCGCGCCCAGCAAGGCCGAGATCGGCACGGAGATTTGCCGCGACAGCATCAATGCGATCCAGGTGGCGACGAATAGAATGAACAGCGTAATCAAGGCCAGCAGCATGATGTAGAAGTTGCGAAACTCCTTCCGGCGCTGCGAGAGGCTCTCGAATTCTTGGATCGACCGTTGGATCTCTTCCTGCTTGCGCACTAAGTCGAGCGGAACGGCGGTGCGGATTTCGAGGCGGCTGGCGGACAAACCTTCGGCGTCGGCCAGCATCGCTCCACTTTCGACGGTGGTGGGTGGCGGATTCGCCTTCGGAGCGCACACTGCAATTCGAGCTCCGTCGCCGCGCACGATCCAAGCCTCGACGACGCCCGCTTCCCGGCACAACGAAACGGCGGGGCCGCGGGAACTCGCCGGATCGCGGGCGATCGCCGCGAAGGCGGAAGTCGCGGCCAGCCACTTCGCCTGCGCATCCGCTTTCGCTTGCATTTCGCTCTGGAAAGCCGCCGCCGTCGAAGCCAGGTCGATCCGGATGTTTTCGGCGGGGCGCGAGAACCAGCGCAGCAGATTAAAGTTCAATACCTGAACGCTAAACAGCACTAGAAACAAGACCGGCAGGAAAGTCAGAGCCAGCGCGCCGACAACGAGTTTGGAGCGGATGCGCGAGCCTTCGCGATTCGACTGCCGGTCGATGTAGAGCTTCAGCCCCGTGCGGAATAGCATGAAGCCGAGCGTCACCGTGAGAATGAAAACCAGCGACGAAACGGCCCAATAGAGGAAAATTTGACTGACGTTTTCCGGGTCGAAACCGCCGGTGGAGAACGATCCTTGCCAAACGACAAAGGTGACGCACAGCGCCAACAGCACGCTGGCTGCGCCATACAACAGGCGTCTCTTCATCCCCGTCTTTCCAGAGTAGCGCGCGAGATGCGCCTGTTACGATAAAGACTCAGGCTCCGGGCTTCGTGCAACGTCCGGCTGCAAACCCCGCCAGGTCCGGAAGGAAGCAACGGTAGCGGTTTAGGGCGTGTGCCGCGGATCACCCGGAGTCTGGCAAGCCACCCTTCATGTATCAGGTCATCGCCCGCAAGTACCGCCCCCAATCGTTCGCGGAACTGATCGGGCAAGAGTCCGTTAAGGTCACGCTCGAAAACGCGATCCACCAGGGCCGGATCGCGCATGGCTATATCCTCGCCGGGCAGCGCGGCACGGGCAAAACCACCGTCGCGCGCATTATGGCGCGATGCTTGAATTGCATCGACGGCCCGTCGATCAACCCTTGCGGCAAATGCGCGTCGTGCGTCGAGATCGCGTCGGGAAGCGCGATCGACGTCATCGAGATCGATGCGGCGTCGAATCGCGGCATTAACGAAATGCGCGAACTGCGGGAGAACGTCCGCTTCCGCCCCGCGCGCGACCGCTACAAGGTCTTCATCGTCGACGAAGCGCACCAGATCACCAACGAAGCGTTCAACGCGCTGCTCAAGACTCTCGAAGAACCGCCCGAGTGGGCCGTGTTCCTGCTGTGCACTACCGAGTCGCACAAGATTCCCACGACCATCGCCTCGCGCTGCCAGCAGTTCAGCTTCCGGTCAGTCGATTTCGACGAGGTCGTGGCGCGCATGCGCTGGATTTGCGGCGAAGAAGGCATCGCGGCGGACGATGACGCGCTGGCCGTGCTGGCGCAGGTGGGCGAAGGCAGCGTGCGGGATTCGCTCTCGGCGCTCGACCAGGCGATCGCGGCGTGCGGCAAGGAATTGAAAGCGCAAGAAGTGCGCGATTTGATGGGACTGTTCTCGCTTGACACGATGGGCGAAGTGGCGGCGGCCCTCGAAGCGTCGGACGCGCACCGGATGCTCGGGATCGTCCAGGAACTCGAACGCAACGGCCGTAGCCTGCAACATTTCTGCCGCGAGTTGTCGAAATTCTTCCGCAACCTTTTGGTGGCGCGGATCGCGGGCGCGGGGACTCGATTGATCGCGGCGTCGCCCGCGGAACAGGAGCGGCTGGCCGCCACGGCGAAACGCTTCTCCGAAGAGGATTTGACGCGGTACTTGCACCTGACGCTCGAACTATTCCGCGAGTTGCAAACCGCGATGCAGCCGCGACTGTTGATCGAGGTGGGATTGCTGCGGCTGGTGTACGCAAGCAAGATGATCGAGATCGAGGAGGCGCTTGCCGGGGGAACGGCTCCCGCGAGCGCACCGGTTCCGCGCGTAACTGCGCCGGTCGCGCCGAAATCCACCCCGCCTCCGGTAGCAACCACGCCCGCGCCGTCGAGCGGTTCGCTGCAGCAACGATTGGCCGAAGCTTTGGTCGCGGGCGGAAAGAAAATGTCGGCGGACGCGGTGTTGCAGGCGGAGATGATCGAAGCTCCCGAAGGTGTCACGTTTCGCGTGGTGAAAGAGTTCGCATACACACTCGGGCGGCCGGACATCCAGAAAGCCCTGGCGCAAGTGGCTGGGCGGGCGGTGAAAGTCACCGTCGTTGAAGTGAGCGAGCGGACCGCGCCTGTAGCGGCGGCTCCAAAATCTACCGCGCGGGACGAGGCGGCGGAGCGCGCGCTCGCCAACCCCGAGGTACAACGCTTCCAGGAGCTGTTTCCCGGCAGCCAAATCAGAAAAGTGGAAGACTTGAGGGACGCATGAAATTACCTGGCAACATGGGCGCCATGATGAAGCAGGCGCAGGAGATGCAGAAGAAGCTGCAGGAGCAGATCGCGGCGATCCGCGTCGAGGCGTCGGCGGGCGGCGGAATGGTGACGGTCCGCATGGACGGCCAGAAAAACGTGCTCGGCGTGAAAATCGACCCCGAAGTGGCGGGCGACGTCGAAATGCTGCAGGACATGGTGATGGCCGCCTGCAATGAAGCGGTGAAGAAAGTCGATCAAGAGGCGCAATCGAAAATGGGCGGCCTGATGAGCGGTCTGGGTCTGCCGCCTGGACTGATGTAGGCGATGCCCGATTTCGCGGAGCCGCTGCAGCGGCTTGTCGAGGAGTTCCGGCGTTTGCCGGGGATCGGCCAGAAGAGCGCACAGCGCCTCGCGTTCCACGTTCTGCGCGGCGCACGCGAGGATGCCGAGCGGCTATCGCTAGCGCTGCTCGACGTGAAAGACAAACTGGGCCTTTGCGCGATCTGCAACAACATCTCGGATGGCGAAGAGTGTACCTATTGCCGCAATCCCAATCGCGACCGGTCGCAGATTTGCGTGGTCGAGGAGCCGCATAACATCCTGCCGGTCGAAACAACGCGGACATTCGACGGCCTGTACCACGTGCTGCACGGCGCGATTTCGCCTTTGCGCGGCATCGGTCCCGAGCAGTTGAAGATCAAGGGTCTGATTACGCGCCTCGCGGGCGGGGAAGTGCAAGAGGTGATCGTGGCGACGAATCCCACTGTCGAAGGCGAGGCGACGGCGTCCTATCTAGCGCGGCTGCTCAAGCCGTTAGGCGTGAAAGTATCGCGGATCGCGATGGGAATTCCTGTGGGCAGCGATCTCGAGTTCGCCGACGAGGTTACGATGTCGAAGTCCCTCGAGAATCGCCGGGAGTTATAGCTAGGAATTTTACTTGGGCACCTCGCCTTCGTCATGGAATGGCCACCAGGACGTATCGGCGAGATGAACGTCCATTCCTTTTTTCGTTATGTAGAAGTATGTTTGAAAATCCTTCTCTACGACATCGAGTGGCGGCATGCCCGGAAGTTCCCCTGCGCAAGGATCCGGACCCATATCGCCGGACAAGAGGTACGCCTTTGCCAACCCATCATCGATCAGTTCTTTCAAAGCATCGGCAATATCGGAACGCTCAATCGTTAACTCAAACTTCGAGCCGTTCCGGGCGACATCGTGAAGGATGCACTGGTCCACATTCTCGAAGTCGTCACTGATCGAGTTCAAGACAAGTCGCCGGATGAGATCACGCCGCTCCATAAACCGATGGTTAAACTGTGAGCGGCTCCTAAAGAGGGCAAAGTGAGCGGAGCGCTACGATGCGCTTTTGCAGATTCGCCTGCCTACGCAATAATCTTGTGCGCCACTTGACCCGCGACGTCGGTCAGCCGGAAGTTGCGGCCCGCGTAGCGATAGGTCAGCTGCTCGTGGTTGAACCCCAACAAGTGCAGCATCGTGGCGTGCAGGTCGTGGATGTGCATGCGATCCTCGACGGCGTAGTAGCCGAACTCGTCCGTCGCGCCGTACACCATCCCCGGCTTCACGCCGCCGCCCGCCATCCACATCGTGTACCCGTAGGGATTGTGGTCGCGCCCGTCGCCGCCCTCGGCCACCGGTGTGCGCCCGAATTCCGCGCCCCACAGCACCAGCGTGTCCTTGAGTAAGTCCCGCGATTTCAGGTCCTTGATTAGCGCCGCGATCGGCTGGTCCACCTCGCGCGCGTTGCGTGTGTGGAGCTTCACCAATTCCGAATGCTGATCCCACTTGTAACTGTGCGAGCATTGCGCGAATCGCACGCCACGCTCCACCAGCCGCCGCGCCAGCATGCACTGCCACGCGAAATCCTTCGTCTCCGGCTTGTCGTAGCCGTACAGCTTCTTCGTCGCCTCGGACTCTTTCTCGACCTCGAACGCCTCGGGAGCCTCGGTCTGCATGCGCGCCGCCAACTCGAACGCCTCAATGCGGCCTTCGAGCTCGGGATCGAGTTCGCGCTCTAACGCATGCGCTCGATTCATCTTCTGCAGCATGTCGAGCTCGTAGCGCTGCTGCTCCGGCGTGTAGCCTTTGTTGGTTAGATACTCGATCGGCTCGGTGAGTTCGGCGAGCTTGATACCCGCGTTGCCGATCGCCGTGCCCTGATAGGCGGCGGGCAGAAATCCCGAAGCCCAGTTCTTCGCGCCGCCATGCGCCAGCGACGGTTTGATGGTGATGTAGCCCGGCAGGTTCTGATTCTCGCTGCCCAGCCCGTAGACCACCCACGAGCCCATCGAGGGCCGGGTGAAGGTGTTTGACCCCGTGTGCAACTGGAGCGACGCGCCGCCGTGCGCCACGCTATCGCCGACTACCGATCGCACGATGCACAGATCGTCCACAACGCTCGCGACGTGCGGAAACAGGCTGCTGACCGGAATCCCGCTCTGGCCGTGCTGCTTGAACTCCCAGGGCGACTTCATCAGCCCCCCCATCTTGCCCTCGGCGAACGTTAGCGGACGTTTGAATGGCAGCGGTTTGCCGTCCATTTCGGCGAGCTTCGGCTTCGGGTCGAACGTGTCGATCGAGGAAGGGCCGCCGTGCATGAACAGGAAAATGACGCGCTTCGCTTTCGGCGCGAAATGCGGCGGGCGCACGGCGAGCGGGTTCGCGGACTTGGCCGGTCCGGCGGCGGCCATCATGCCGGTAAGGCCGAGTGTGCCGAAGCCGCAGGCGGTCTGCCGCAGCAGCGCGCGGCGGGTCAAGAATTTCTGGGCGTGCGCGTTAGTCGACAGCGCCTGCGGCGGTTTAATCAACATAGGTGAACTCGTTCGAGGCCAGCAAAATCCGATACAAGCTGCGGCGCGCGGCGAATTCGCCGTCGCCGGGGAAGCGCTTCATATAATCGAGCAGCGAATCCACTTCGCCGTCGCGCGCGGGCCGGGTCAGCACGCGAATGAAAGCGTCGCGCACAACATCCGGCAACGGACGGCTGCGCGAATTCTCGGCCATCACTCCCGCGCGGGCGTTAATGAACGGCGAATTCATCGCGAACAGCGCTTGCGGCGCGACGTTCGTGCGCGATCGCCCGTCGTGCGTGGTGGTGGCGTCGCCGAAATCGAAAAGATTGAACAGCGAAGCGAGGTTCGAGCGGCGCAACGGGATGTAAACCGTCCGCCGCTTCGAGGTCGCCGGGTCGATCGAGAGGCGCTTCGACGAGTTTTCGCCGTCCGTGCCCGCCCCGTCCTGCAGCGATCCGCCCATCGTCAAATCGATCGTTCCGTCGAGAGCGAGCATCGCGTCGCGTATCTCCTCGACGTCCAACCGCCGCCGCGGGAACCGCGAAAGCAGCCGGTTCTCGGGATCTGCGGCGACCGCGTCTTTCGAAATGCCGCTCGACTGTTGGTACACCGCCGACAACATGATCCGCTTGTGCAGCTTCTTCATCGACCAGCCGTCCTCGATAAAGCGCGACGCCAGCCAATCGAGCAATTCGGGATGCGTGGGCTTTTCGCCCATCAATCCGAAGTTCGACGGCGTCCGCACCAGACCGTCGCCGAAGTGCCACTGCCAAATCCGGTTGGTCATGACTCGCGCGGCGAGGGCGTTGTTCGGGCTCGACAGCCAGTTGGCCAACTCAAGCCTGCCCGAGCCTTGCGCGATCGGCGGCTGCGACTCGCCCGCGAGAACCAGCGGGAACTGTTTCGGTACCACTTCGCCTTCGTTCGCGACGTCGCCGCGAATAAACAGGTGCTGCGTCACCGGATCGCCTTCGGTGACGGCGGTGGCGAATTCGGGATCGGGCGGGGAAGCCTTCTTCAAGGCCTCAAGCTCGACGTTGAGAGCCGCGCGCTTCGCCTGCACGTCGGGCGGGTAGGTCTTCTCGATATCTTTTTTCGGCTGGGCGAACGGTCCGCTTTCTTCGAGAAACACGTCCTGGAAGAAACGGTGTTTCGACACATCGAAAGTCGGCCGGTCGGGCCCGGGCAAGCCGCCCTTACGAGCGTTCTCGACCGCCCGCCGCCATTTTTCGACGGCTTTCATGTACTCCCCGGCGCTGGCGGCGAACTCTTCCTGATAGCTCTTCGCCACCGCCGCCCGGTCCGCTTCCGTGGCTTTCTCCCATCGCGCAAGATAGGGCCGAACATCCTCCGCCGGGCCGAGATACTTCTTCCATCGTTCGGCCAGCTTCGCGTCGAGGCCGGGCGCGCCGGTCATATACGCGGCCACCTGCGACACATAGACGTTCATGCGGAGCGTCATTTGCTCCTGGTCGATCGCTTCGATCTCGCCGCGCTTGGCCTTGACCTTCTTCTGCGCCTCGTCCCACGCCGCGAATTGCGCCGGAGCCACCAACGGCGCGCGGTACATCACGCTGACGTGCGCCTTCCAATCGGTGAACGCTTTGGTGGATGCGAAAATCCCGGCGAGCGCGTAATAGTCTTTTTGCAGGATCGGGTCGAACTTATGGTCGTGGCAGCGCGCGCAATCGACGGTAAGCCCCAGAAACGCACGCGTCGTGGTGGCGATCTGCTCGTCCACGAAATCATAGAACATTTTCTTCTTGTCTTGTTCCGCGATCAGGCGCGGGCCGACGGCCAAAAATCCGGTGGCGACGATGCCCCGCCGGTTGACGCCGATCTTTGCGTCGTCGCCTTCGGGCGGTAGCAGGTCTCCGGCGATCTGCTCGCGGACGAACCGGTCGTAGGGCAGATCGCGATTGAATGCGTCGATCACGTAGTCGCGATACTTCCAGGCGTCGGGATAGCGATGATCTTCGTCCGCGCCGGTGGAATCGGCGTAGCGCGCCACGTCAAGCCAATGCCGCCCCCATCGCTCCCCATAACGGGGCGAGGCGAGCAGCCGGTCGATCACCTTCTCGAACGCATTCGCCGATTTGTCGGCCATGAACGCATCGATCTCTTCGATAGTCGGCGGCAGTCCGGTGAGGTCGAAGGTGGCGCGCCGCAGCAACGTCAATCTGTTCGCGGTAGGAGCGGGAGGCAGTTTCTTATCGGCGAGTTTGGCGAGGATAAATGCGTCGATCGGCGAACTCGCCCCCTCGACGGCGGGCGGCGCCGGGTCCTTCAGCGGCTGAAAACTCCAGAACCGTTTCTGGCCTTCGGTGAAGCCTTTTTTCTTGGCGACGGCGGCGAACTCCACCTTCTCCGCGCCCCACTTCGCACCGGCTTCCACCCAAGCGGCGATATCGGCGATTTGCGCGGCGGGCAGTTTGCCCGTCGGCGGCATTTTCACTTTTTCCTGATAGCCGAGATAACGAAGGATACGGCTCTCGGCGGGCTTTTGCGCGTCGACGATCGAGCCGGAGTCGCCGCCTTTGCCGAGCCCGGCGGCCGAGGTCAAGTCGAGTCCGGCGGTCTTGGCGCGCGAGTTGTGGCAGCCTTGGCACCGCTCGACCAGCACGGGCCGAATGCGCGATTCGAAAAAGTCCGCCGAGCCGGGGTCCTGTCCAAACGCAACCGTCGCGAGGAGCGCGGCGCCGAACGCTCGCTTTGCCATGCTGACCATCATATTACTGCGATTCCGCCCAAAGCGACCGACAGCCCTTACCGCAGCCTGGAAAACGCCGCCTCGTCGATGCCCGGTTGCCTGAGGATTCGCTGAAATAGCGGCGGCCCAATCTCTCTACCACCGCGAATCGGGTTTGTGGCGGAACTCCCGTTCGGATGCATCACCTCTTGTGGCTTCCGGTCTGCCTTGTCGTAACGAATCCGAGTTTTTCGGGCTGCCCGACGGAATTCGCCCTCGTGTGCGCTAGGCATTCAGAATTTCGGTTGTGTCCGCCGGAAGCGGCTGCCGGCGCTCCGCGTATTCCGCCGAGATCATCTCGAATATTGCGGCAAGTTCCGCGAGAGTCTCATCCCGAGTGGGCATAAGAGCATAGCAACCGTCGATCGCCGGTATTTCCGCTACCCACCCCTCGGGATAATTCCGGTACAACAATACCTTGTAATCTTCAAGCGCCATCAATCCGAGTCTAGCGCGCCGGAGGTGTACCGCCTCCTGCCATACTGACCCGAGTGGCGTTCGTCGAGCGATGGTTCTGGATAGCCCTTTTGGCGCTGCTCGCGGCGGGTGCGGCGATCCAGATTTCGACGATGCTCGGCGAGACACAGACCTTCGACGAGGGCTTCCATCTCGCCGCCGGGTACAGCTACTGGAGCCAGGGCGACTATCGCATGAATCCGGAGCATCCGCCGCTTGGCAAGATGCTTTGCGCGCTGCCGCTGCTGTGGTTGAAGCCGGCGATTCCCGTGCGCACGAAAGCTTGGCACGATCGCGATCAATGGGCGTTCTCCGATGCCTTCCTCTATGAGAATCGCGTGCCGGTGGACACCATGCTCAACGCCGCGCGAATGGTGAGTGTCGCGATCACGGCGGCGCTCGGCTTGGCGGTGGCGTGGTGGACGCGGCGGCGCTTCGGCGCGGCGGCGGGACTGCTCGCCCAAGGGTTTACAACGTTCGACCCTAATCTGCTTGCCCACGGGCGCTACGTAACGACGGACGTCATCGTGAGTCTTTTCTTCTTTCTGACCGTCGCCTGCTGGATCGAGTATCTCGACCACGGAGGCCATTGGGCGATCGCGGCGGGGCTGAGCTTAGGAGCGGCACTGGCAAGCAAGTACTCGGCGCTAATCTTGCTGCCGGTCTTGCTTGGACTAACGCTGCTTCGGCGGCGCGACGGTTGGTGGCGCGGATTCGCCATGACGCTTGGTTTAGCGGCGATAGTCGTCGCCGGGACGTATGGCCGCGAGACGTGGCGTATCGTTACCGGTTCCGGTGAGATTCCCAGTTACTGGGCTGGACTGAAGATCGTCACCGAACACAACGCCATCGGCCACATCACATACCTGCTGGGCGAGCGATCGCAATACGGCTGGTGGCAGTACTTTCCGGTGGCGTTCGCCGTGAAGTCTCCGGCGGCGGTCTTGCTCGGATTGGCATCGCTCGCCTGGGCCGCCATTCGGTGGCGGCGCGAGATTCCCTTCGCGGCGTGGGCGGTATTACTTGCGGCGGCCTTCTATTTCGCGGTTGCGATGACGGGGCGGCTGAATCTAGGTTTGCGGCACATCCTTCCCGTTTATCCGCTGCTCTACGTGTTCGGGTCGGAGGTGGCCACGCGAGTCCGGCGAGGCACGGTAGTAGCGGCGGCTTTGCTCGCGCTCACCGCCGCCGAGTCGCTCGCCCGCTATCCGCATTATCTCGCCTTCTTTAACGTCTTCGCGGGCGGACCCTCGCGCGGGCCGGAATATCTGGTCGATTCGAACCTCGACTGGGGCCAGGATGTCAAGAAGCTCAAAGCATACCTGGACGCGCAAGGAAATCCACCACTTTGCATCGACTACTTCGGTACCGCGAAGCTTCGTTATTACGGAGTGCAAGAGGGTTATTTGCCGCGCACCGATCCCACCGAGATCGCAAAGATGGATTGTCTCGCCGCAATTAGCGTGACGCTACAGAAAGGGTTATACATCGACCCAACTTGGTATCGATACTTGGACTCACACCAAACCGTCGCGAAAGTCGGATGGTCGATCTACGTGTACGACTTTCGTAAGCGAAAGCCTTAGCGCGCGCCGCTGGCTTCTTGCGCCTGGCGCGTGCGCACTTCGCGCACCGCGTAAATCCGCCGCCCCTGGCTTTCGAAGTAAGTCCGCATCATCATCTCGCCGAGCAGTCCCGTCGAGAACATCATCATCCCGCCCAGCAGCAACAACGCTCCGGCGATCATCAACGGGCCGTGTTGAGCGACTAACTCGCCGCCCAACAACTTGAAGACGGTCAAGTAAGCCATGATCGCGCCGCCGCTCAACAGCCCGAATAACCCGAGCTTGCCGAAGAAATGCATCGGCCGCGTGAAGTATTTGAGCAGGAACTTGATGGTGAGAATATCGAACATCACGCGGAACGTCCGCCCGATTCCGTAGTGCGATTCGCCCGCCGGACGGTTGATGTTGGCGATCGGCACTTCCACCACCCGCGCGCCATAGAAACTGGCCAGCGCGGGGATGAAGCGGTGCAACTCGCCGTAGAGATTCACGTCTTTCAAAACCTCGGCCCGATAGGCCTTAAATGTTGTCCCGAAGTCGTGCAAATCGACGCCCGACGCTTTACGCATCAGCCAGTTCGCAATGCGCGACGGAATCTTGCGCAGGATCAGGTTATCGACGCGATGTTTGCGCCAGCCGCTCGCGATATCGTAGCCTTCGTCGATCCGGTCGAGCAGCGCGGGGATGTCTTCGGGGGCGTGTTGCAGATCGCCGTCCATCGAGATGATGACGTCGCCTTGCGCTTCGTCGAACCCGGCGGAAAGCGCCGCCGTTTGGCCGAAGTTGCGCCGCAAGCGAATCACTTTCAGGTGCGTGTCGACTTCAACTAGATTCGCGAGCAGGTCGAAGCTGCGGTCGGAACTCGCGTCGTCGACAAAAATGATCTCGTAGGGCTGCCGAAGGCGTTCCATCACCGCCGTGAGCCGGTCGTACAGCGGAAGAATCGACGGCTCTTCGTTGTGAATGGGGACGACGATGGAAATCATGCCAGTTCTTTAAGTTTATGCGAGATTCGCCGCGCCGATCGCCACGCCGATGGCCGCCAGCAGCGCCGCCAGAGCTTGTTGGAGTTTCCGTTCCGGCAAACGGGGCGCGATTCGCACGCCCAGCAGCATTCCCGCGAGTGCGAACGCCAGATAGCCCGCCGCTAGGCGCCAATCTAGAGAGACGTAGCGAAGCTGCCCGGCGAGTCCGACGGCTGCGTTAATGGCGATGAGCGCCAGCGAAGTTCCGGTCGCCGCGCGCGGGCCCAGCCCCGCGAAACGCATCAGCGCCGGTACCAGAAGAAAGCCGCCGCCGACACCGAGAAATCCCGTGATCAACCCGATGCCCGCCGCGATCAGAAAGCAACGGGGCGGTAGGCATGGGTTGGAGCAAGTCAGCGCGTCGCGGCGGGTGAGCATCGTCGCGCCCACGACCACGAGCATGGTGGCGAAGATCAGCAGCAGCCAACGTTCCGGCAGCAGATGGGTAAACGACGATCCGGCGAAAGCGCCGAGCGCTCCTCCGAGCCCAAAGACCACCGCCAATCGCGGCGAGACGTCGCCGCGCTTCAGGTACCCCGTCGCGCCCGCCGCGCTAGTGACGGACATCACCGCCATTGAAACGGGAATCGCCGCCGACGGCGCGAGTCCGGCGACATAGATAAGCACGGGCACCATCAGGATCGCCCCACCCGCGCCTAGAACGCCGAGCGAGAGTCCGATTAAGAGCGTGAGTGCGTACGCCGCCAAGCCGCGAGTCCTCCGGCGAGCACCGCCCCGCGGCCCAAGATGCTTTGCGCCGCGCTGGCTCGATAGCCGCCCGCGCATACTAGCGTGACATCTCCCGGCGGAGCTTGCGACGGATCGCGCGCGAGCGATCCCAGCGGAATGTGGACCGCGCCTTCGATGTGGTCCAGCGCGAACTCGCCCTTCGCGCGAACGTCGATGACGGTGCCGCGAGGCTCCCGCACCAGTGGCGTCGATTCAATTGGCGCTCCGCTGGCAATGTACGCGTCGAACGGCATCCACCCCGCGATTTCGTCGAGGCCCACGCGGATCAGCGCCCGCCGGACGCTCTCGTCCGCCGAGTCGGCGATCAAGACGATGGGCTTATCCGGGGGAATTAACCAGCCGGCCCACAATCCAAAGCTGGCGCCCGCGCCGAGGTTCATCGAACCGGGCACATGCGCGCCCGCGAACGCCTCCGGTTTGCGCAGATCGACGACTAGCGCTCCTTCGGGAATCGAGGCGAGCTTCCGTCCGCCCGGCAGTCCGTGCAAAACCGGCGGACCGGCGGCGTTCAGCGCCTTCATGCGGCGGTAGTAGTCCGGAAACTCGGGCACGGTTTCGAGCAGGTGCTTCACGAAGCTGTCGCGGTCGTAGTCGTTCAAGAAGATGTTGCACGCGCGCTCGTAGCCCAACGTCGAGCGCGGCCGGTCGGAAATGGCGGCTCCACATAACGACCCCGCGCCGTGTCCCGGATGAAGCTCCACGTAGTCGGGCAGCGCGGCGATTCGCCAGTGCAGGCTGTCGAACATCGCGTAGGCGAGCGCGCGCTTCACGTCGTCGCCCAAAAGATCGGGCCGCCCGATCGATCCGCAGAAAATGAAGTCGCCGGACATCAGCGCCATCGGCTGCCCGCAACGGCGCGTATCGTAAATCAGGAAGCTCAGATGCTCCGGCGTGTGGCCTTGCGTATGGAACGCTTCGAGTCGCAGATAGCCTACGCGGATGGATTCGCCGTCGTGGAACGGACGGTGGTCGAAAGCGTATTGGTAGGTTTGCCCGTCGTCGTGCGCGGAGAGCCACAATTCCGCGCCGGTGGCCGCCGCGAGCGCCGTCGCTCCGGACGCGAAATCGGCGTGAATGTGCGTTTCAAGAATGTGCGTGATGCGGAGATTCCGCCGCTCGGCGAATTCGGTGTAGACGTCGAAGTCGCGCTGCGGATCGATCACCGCCGCCGCGCCGTCGCTCCCGATCAGGTAAGAGTAATGCGCCAAGCCGGGCGCTTCAAAACGTTCGAGAGTCATCGGAGCCTCCTGGGGACGGTGCGTACTTCTTTCGCGAGTTCCCTCGCTTCCTCCGCCGCGCTGCGGCAGACCAACTGGCACAGCTCGAAGACCATCGGATCGGCGATCGAGTAATAGACCGCCGTACCCGCGCGGCGGCGGGCGACCAGCCCCGCGTCGTGCAACGCGCCGAGGTGTCTTGAGACGTTCGATTGGTTCGCCTCCACCGCTTCGGCGAGATCGTTTACGGAAGCCTCGCCCGCTTCGAGCGCTTGCAGCAGACGAAGACGCAAAGGCTCCGACAGCGCGCGAAAGCGGCGCGCCACCAGGGCGATCATCCGGTCGCTGAGGGGCAACGCGCGATTCATATTGACTATATGATCACATAAGCATATACTCAGTCAAGAGGAAAACTGGAGTGACCTTCATCGACGTTCGCGAACCCGCCGAACACGCGGCCGGCATGCTGGAAGGCGCGCGGCCCATCCCGCTGGGGACACTGCCGGAGGCCGCCGCCGGTTGGCCGCGCGAGAAGCCGGTGGTGTTGGTTTGCCGCACCGGGAACCGCGCCCGGCGCGGCGCCCAGACGCTGCGCGAAATGGGATTCGCCGATGTGCGCGTGCTCGACGGAGGCATGGAGGCGTGCCGCCGCCTCGAGTCGAACGGGTGGACGATCGAACGCCAGGTTCGTTTCGTCGCCGGATCGATCGTCGCCGCGTCTTGCGCCTTGGGATTTCTCATCGATCCCGCTTTCTTTTGGGGCGCGGCGGCCATTGGCGGCGGATTGACGTTCGCGGCGTTGTCGAACACCTGCGCCATGGGGAATCTGCTGGCGCGCATGCCCTGGAATAAGCGCGCTTAGCCGGGAACCCGATCCGGCGAGGCGGTGTCTAGAATCGCATGCCGGTTTTCGATTCGCTGGCCCTCGACGCTCGTTACGCCCTGCGGGGGTTTCGGCGCTCGCCCGGTTTCGCCATCGCCGTCGTTGCGACGCTCGCCATCGGCGTCGGCGCGAGTTCGGCGGTGTTCGGCGTCGTCGACCGGCTGCTCTTTCGTCCGCTGCCCTACGCGCACGAATCTCGCCTGGTTTGGCTGGGCATCCGCGCTCCAATCTTCGAGGGGCTCGAACCGGTAATGGCCGCCGAGTTCAAAGCTTGGCGCGTCGAGCAGAAAGCCTTCGACGCGATGGCCGCGATCAAGGCGAACGCCGATTGCACACTGCTCGACGGCAAAGCGGCCAGGCTGCGTTGCGCGCGCGTGGAGGCCGAGTTCTTCGAGACCATGGGCGTCTCCCCGATCGAAGGCCGCGCCTTCACTCCCGAAGAAGACCGCCCGGGAGCGGCGCCCACCGCCTTGATCTCGCATGCGCTCTGGACCTCTCGATTCGGTGGCGCGGATGCGATCGGCAAAGTGCTGACGCTCGACGGCCAAACTACGCGCGTCGTTGGCGTACTCGCGCCCGGGTTCGAACTCCCCAATATGCAACGGCCCGATATCGTTTTGCCCCTGCAGATGAATTGGGCGAATCAGATGCGCGAGAACAACACGAATCTGATCTACGCGTTTGGGCGACTCAAGCCTAGCGTGACCCTCGAACAATCCCGCATAGTCCTGCAACCGCTCTTCGACGAAAGCATGCGCTTCGTGCCGGAACGATTTCGAAAAGAAGTATCTTTTCAAGTCTCCGGCCTGCGGGAGCGTCAAACGCGTTCGACTCGCACCGCCGCGTATTTCATCTTCGGCGCGGTTCTCTGCCTGTTCGCCATCGGATCGCTCAACGCCGCGAATCTCTTACTTGCGAGAGCGTCGGCCCGGCGCGAGGAGATGGCGGTGCGCGCGGCGCTGGGCGCCAGCGGCGGAGCCTTAGTCCGGCAGACCCTGGTCGAAAGCGTAATTTTGGGGCTCGGCGGCGCGTTCGCGGGACTGGCGCTGGGCTGGGCGTTGTTGCGCGGTCTCGTTGCGATTGCTCCCGCGGGAATTCCGCGTCTCGAACAAGCGGCTCTCGACACCCGCGTGGCGGCTGCCGCCATCCTCGCTTCGATCTTTAGCGCGCTGCTCTTTGGCATGGTCCCCGCTTGGCGCGCCATCCGGCCCGAAGCGGTCCATGGCCGCCGGGCGACAGCCCGTGTCGGTCAGGCGATGGTTGCGTTGCAGTTGGCGCTTTCGCTCGTGCTGTTGACTGGCGCGGCGTTGCTCGGGCAGTCGTTCTGGAGATTGCAACGGGTGGAATTGGGCATTCGCGGCGAGCAAGTGGTCGTCGCGCAGATTCGTCCCGATCCCGCCCGTTACGCGACGCTCGACCGACAGGTCGCATTCTTCGATCAACTGCGCCGCGGGCTGGAACAAACCCCGGGCGTCGAAGAAGTCTCGCTATCCGACTCCATCCCGCCCACCGGTTCCGTAAATGCCGTCATCTCGTCCGCCGTACAAGTCGAGGGTCGCGCGTCGCTCGCCGAGGGAACCGGAGGCATGATTCCGCACCGCTGGGTAACGCCCGGCTACTTCGCGACGCTCGGCATCCCGGTGTTGCGCGGCCGTGTGTTCGACGAAGCCGATTCGCGGCAAGCCTCGGGGATTGTGATCAATGAGCGGCTCGCGTCGATGTGGTTCCCTGGCGAGAACCCCATTGGCCGTCGAGTGAAGCCGCCGCAGCGCGATTGGCTGCCGATTTTGGGTGTCGTCGGCAACGTGCGCGGAGCGGGGTTGCGGCGCGCGCCGGAGCCCGAGTACTACGAGGCATACGCGCCGAACACGATGCCCTATCTCGGCATGCGTTTCGCGACCGTGGCCGTGCGCTCGCGGCTCCCGGAGCCGGATACGGGCCGCTTGATCGAGCGCGAAGTCGCCCGGCTCGACCCCACGATTCCGGTTGAAACCGAACCGCTGGCCCTGCGTGTCGAAAGCCTTACTGCGGCCGCGCGCTTTCAAGCGCTGGTGCTAATCCTGTTCGCGGTTTCCGGCATCGCGCTCGCAGCGGTGGGTTTGTACGGAGTGCTGAGCTTCCTGATCGCCCGCCGCACGCGCGAAATCGGAGTGCGCATCGCGGTCGGTGCGTCGCCTTCGCGGATCGTCCGCATGGTGCTGCGGCAAGCGGGTGCGTGGACGCTCGCCGGAGTGGCCGCCGGGTCGGCGCTTTCTTGGTTCGCCGTTCGCGCGCTCGAAACGCTGGTGTTCGGAGTCGCACCGCGCGACCCGATGACGCTACTTTCCGCCGCCGTGGGGTTGTCGCTCGTCGCGCTACTCGCCGCCTGGCTCCCGGCCCGCCGCGCCGCGGCGGTCGATCCGGCGATCGCCCTACGCGCCGAGTAAGTTCGGGAGCACTTTGCAGCGCAGGCCGGCTTGGCCAAAGTGCTCGTCGCCGGTTAACACGTGTGGGATATCGAACTCGTCGATCACGACGAAGCTCGTGAGATCGGTGAACGAGACTCGCGGCTTGTCGCGGAAGCGCAGCCTGAGTTCCCATGCGGCGGCGAAGCGGCCTTGGGTGATTGGAATAATCGTCAGTCGTCCATCTTCCCGCGCGGCCCAGATTTGCTCGACAAACCGCCGCGCATGCGCGAAGGGCAATCGCAGAAACAGCTGTGAGATCGCTTCGTCCAGCACGAAATCCGAAGTGGCATGAAGCCGCCGACTGTAACGCAGGTAGACGTCCGTCGCCGCTCGATTCCATTGATCGCGTCGGTCGGCAAGCGCCACCCAAGCCCAAGTGTCCAAGAACAACTCGGGCCGACTAGATTCCATACAAGTCGCGATCGATGTTGTCCGTCAGTCCGCCAACATCGGCGATGCCAATCACCTTCTCGATCGGACTAGGCCCGGAGAATTCCCCCTTTGAGCTTGAGAACCTCGGCTTTGGGCGCGGGTCGCCCAAACGCTTCCGAATCACGTCCGCCATGGTGGTCTTCGTCAAGAACGCTTCCCGTCGAATCTCCTCGTACACTTCTTCGTCGATCATGATCGTGGTCCGCTTCATGCCGCCATCATGACATATATATGGCGGACTCGCCTAGAGCCCCGCCAGGGCGCTAAACTGACATTTGGCCGACGAGAATAACCCCAACCAGCTACCTCTGGGCGACACGCCCAAGAACCTGATTCCCATCAACATCGAAGACGAGATGCGCCGGTCGTATCTCGACTACGCGATGAGCGTCATCATCGGCCGCGCCCTGCCCGATATCCGCGACGGACTCAAGCCCGTCCATCGCCGCATCCTCTACATGATGTCGGAGATGGGCCTGAACTATAACCGGCCCACCCGCAAATCGGCGCGCATCGTCGGCGACGTGGTCGGCAAACTGCACCCCCACTCGCCGGAAGCGATTTACGACGCCTTGGTGCGTTTGGCGCAGCCCTTCACCCTGCGTTACCCGCTGGTCGACGGTCAGGGCAATTTCGGATCGGTGGACGGCGATCCTCCGGCGGCCATGCGGTACACCGAAGCGCGTCTCTCGCGCATCGCCTCCGCGCTGCTTGAAGACATCGACAAGGAAACGGTCGATTTCAAGCCGAATTACGACGACTCCGAGACCGAGCCCGAAGTTCTTCCCACGCGCGTTCCCAATCTTCTGATCAACGGATCGAGCGGCATCGCCGTAGGCATGGCCACCAACATGCCTCCGCACAACGTCTCCGAGATTGTGCAAGCGTGCATTCTGCTGGTGAACAAACCGGACGCCACGCTGGCGGAAGTGATGCAGTTGGTTCCCGGGCCGGACTTCCCCACCGGCGGCTTCATTCTCGGCCGCGCCGGAATCGTCGACGCCTACACGCGGGGCCGCGGGTCGATCAAAATGCGCGCTCGCGCCTTCACCGAGCAGATGGGCAAGGATCGCGAGGCGATTATCGTCACCGAGATTCCCTATCAGGTCAACAAAGCCAAGCTGATCGCCGACGTGGCCGCCCTGGTTAACGAGAAGCGCCTCGAAGGCATTTCCGACGCGCGCGACGAAAGCGACCGCGACGGCATGCGCATCGTCTTCGAACTTAAGCGCGGCGAACAGGCGGAGGTGATCCTCAACAACCTCTACAAGCTGACGCAGATGCAGATCAACTTCGGCGTCATCAACCTCGCGATCGTCAACGGGCAGCCGCGCGAGTTGGGACTGCTCGACGCGCTCCGGCTCTTCATCGACCATCGCATCGAAGTCGTGCGCCGCCGCACGGAATACCTGCTGCGCAAGGCGCGCGAGCGCGAGCATATCCTGCTAGGCTTCCAGCGCGCGCTCGACAATCTCGACGCCGTGATTCAACTCATTCGCGAGTCGCGCAATCCGAAAGAAGCGCGCGACCGGCTGATGGCGTTCGATTCGCCGCAAGAGATTGCGACGTACACCAAGTTGATCGGCGACGCGCTCACCCAAGCGCAAACCGCGGCGCGCTTCACCGAGCGCCAAGCCCAGGCGATCATCGAACTGCAACTCCAGCGCCTCACCGGCATGGAGCAGCAGAAGATTCTCGAAGAGCTCGCCGACATTCAAAAGCGGATCGCCGAATACCTCGAGATTCTAGGTTCCGAGAAAGTGCTCCGCGCGCTGATCGTCAAGGAACTCAAGGAAGTCGAGAAAGATTTCGGCGACAAGCGCCGCACCGAGATCGTCGAGGATGTGGGCGACTTCCGTCTCGAAGACCTGGTGCAGATGGAAGACGTCGCCGTCACCGTCACGCGTTCGGGCTACTTGAAGCGCACGGCGGTCGATACGTACCGGCGGCAGACGCGAGGCGGCAAGGGCCGGATCGGCATGGGCACCCGCGCGGAAGATGTCGTCGAGTACCTGGTGGTCGCCTCGACGCATAGTTACCTGCTGATGTTCACGTCGAAGGGCCGCGTCTATTGGTTGAAGATTTACGAAATCCCCGACGCGCAGACGGCGGGCAAGGGGAAGAACATTTCGGGCCTGATCAATCTCCAGCCCGACGAGACGGTGAAGGCGTTTCTGGCCGTGAAGGAATTCACGCCGGGCCGCTACATCGTCATGGTGACCAAGCAGGGAACCATCAAGAAGTGCGAACTGACCGAGTTCGACAACCCGATGTCGAAAGGCATTATCGCGATCGGCCTCGAAGAGGGCGACGAACTGATCTCGGCCCGCATGACTTCCGGGTCCGACCAGATTCTAATCGCGACGCGCGAAGGGATCGCGATCCGGTTTAACGAAACCGACGTCCGGGCGATGGGGCGCCCCGCTTACGGGGTGCGCGGAATCAATCTCTCCGAAGAGGGCGACTACGTGATCGGCGCGGAAGTTGTCGGTCCCGAAAGTTTGATTCTGTCGATCGCCGAGCACGGGTACGGCAAGCGCACTCCCGTGACCGATTATCGCGAGCAAACACGCGGCGGCAAGGGCGTCATCAATATGAAGGTGACGAACAAGACCGGCAAGGTGGTCTCGATCCTCTCGATTACCGACGATTCCGATGTGATCGTGATTACCAAGGACGGCAAGCTGATCCGTACCGATACGGGCGAGATTCGCAAGTCGGGCCGCTCTTCGCAAGGCGTGCGAGTCGTCAAGATGGAGGAGGGCGATGTGGTGGCCGCCGCCTCCATCGTGCCCGACAGCGAGGTCGCGGCGAACGGCGAGGACGGTCAGGGCGACCTGCCGCTGCAGTAAAGTCGGCATTATCGTTGCGATGAAAGCGCAACGGAGGCCGAAAGAGAAACGGCATGACGGCGGTTAAGTTTCAGGATCTAACCCGCGCCTTGGCGAACGAGCGCCCGTCGTATGTTTTGGCCGAGTTGAACGACCTGCTGACCGCCGCGCCCGCCGCGGAGATCGGCTCGCTGCCGGAGCCGTCTATCGGCGATCCGTACCTAGCCGCCTACGTGGCCGCGATGGAGGAGTTAGCGGCGAATCGCCTCGGACGCTTACCCCCGGAATGGACAGATCGAGTTCCCGCGCTGCGCGAACCGGTGTTTCGCCGTGCCTTACACGAGCCTGCGCACTCATCTGCTATTAAACTCGCCGATTCCGTTTCGTCGGCGGAACATCTTTATCGATTCTTCGATCAGAGACCGGGTATGAGCTTATCCCGTAAGCGAATCGCGACGCTGTTCAAAGCCCTGAACGAGGACGTTCGGTTTCTTCTGCGTCTGCTTCAAATCGAGGATGTCGCTAAGGTGGAGGAGATTGAACGGTATCCGGCGCGAGCGCGGTATCTTCTCGAAGAATTCCTCGCGCATTGATCGTCTTCCTCGCCGAGCACTACTCGTGCTGTCGTTTCGATTTGACGGAGCGCGGACTGCTTGCTGAAATCGGCACAGGTCCGCACGGCCCAAGCGGCATACGCGCTGGCCTGAGCACTCCCAGTAACCAACCTTCACCCCCAATATCCCCCATCCCTTCCAACACTTACGCCGCTTGACCTTCCTATCCACCTCCCTGTGACCCGAGCCTTACGATCGAGAAAACTGCGCTTGAATGTTATCCGCACGAACGAGACAACGCCGGCCAAGCTGACCTCAAAGTGGAAAAAGGGCGAAGAAAAGGGATAACGTCGTTTGTTCGAATATAGTACTTTCGAATGTTTCACCCGCATCAGGGGGTAGCCCGGTGGCCGCGTGGCGGATATGATGGGACGGCATGACTCGCGACATCCTGATCCACGAACTGAACTCCATCGAAGAATTCTTCAACCGCTCTACGCGCCCGTTGACCGAGGAGCACTCGAACTACAAACCGCACGCCGGACTCTACACCGTCGCGCAGCAGGTTGCGCATGCCGCGAAGACCGTGGAATGGCTAGTCGACGGAGCGCTCTCGCCCTCGGGGTTCGACATGAATTTCGAAGAACACATCGCCGAGACCATGACCTTCACGAGTTTGGAAGCCGCGCGCGCCCGCTTGAAGTCGGCGTTCGAACACGCCCGGAAAGCTGTCACAGATAATCCCGACGTTTGGAAGACCGCTTTTCCCGAAAACCCAATCATGGGCGGCCCCAAGGCCAACGCCATCTATGCCTGCACGGATCACACGGCGCACCATCGCGGAGCGTTGACCGTCTACTCGCGGCTCTTGGGCCTGGTTCCCCCCATGCCTTACATGGAGATGTAGCGCCAGTCTGGAAGTACCGGTCTGGAAGCGCCAGTCTGGAAGCGATAGTCTGGTAACGATGGCGACGTTAGTTACTCTGGGGGCCGCGCCCGCTCTCGACGCTCGCGCGTTGAGCGAGAAGGAGCACGCGCTTTTAGGCGTGTTACGTCCGCTTGGCCGCGCGATCGTCGCGTATTCGGGCGGGACCGACTCGGCCTATCTGGCATGGGCGGCGCAACAAGCTTTGGGCGAAGGCGCCATCGCGATCACCGCCGATTCGCCGTCGATTCCGCGCTCCCATATTCGCGACGCGGTCGAATTCGCGCGCGAAGCCGGGTTCCGGCACGAGTTGGTCGAGACCAACGAGTTCGACAATCCCGAGTACGTCGCGAACAACCCCGACCGCTGTTTCCACTGTAAAGACGAGTTGTTCCGGGTGCTCGAAAAAGTCGGCGAGGAGCGGGGCATCGAGCACATCGTCTATGGCGTCAACGCCGACGATCTAGGCGATTATCGCCCTGGCCAGCGCGCGGCGAAAATCCACCAGGTGAAGGCTCCGCTGGTCGAAGCGGGTTTGAGCAAAGCCGAGATCCGCGAACTGTCCAAGCGCGCCGGACTCTCCGTTTGGGACCGCCCCGCGGCGGCGTGCCTTTCCAGCCGCATTCCCTACGGAACCGAAGTGACGAAGGAAACGATCCACACGATCGAGAACGGCGAGGAGGCGCTGAAGGCGCTTGGGTTCCGCCAATTCCGCGTGCGTTTTCACGGCGAGATCGTGCGCCTCGAATTCGCGCAAGACGAACTCGCCCGGGCGTTCTCGATGGCGGCGAGCTTCTCGCCGATCTTCAAGCCGCTAGGGTTCAAGTACGTCTCGATCGACGCCGACGGTTACCGGCAGGGCTCGCTCAACGAGGTGTTGAAGTGAACGCCCGCTACGTTCTCGTCGAATTGGCCCGTCTCTTCAAACGACACAACCTGGAAGCGGTAATGCTTGGAAACGCCGGTGCGGCGCTTCACGGAGCGCCGGTGACGACCATGGACGTCGATTTCGTTTTCCGGCCGACACCGGTCAATGTCCGAAAGCTGAAAAGCGTTGCCAAGGATTTAGGAGCGGTCATCTTCCGCCCTTTCTACCCGGTGTCGGGAATGTACCGGCTGTCCCGCGACGCCGATCAAGTGCAAGTAGATTTCATGGACTCGGCCAAGGGCCTACGATCGTTTGAAGGCATTCGGGCGCGTGCGGAAAGAGTCGACTTCGATGGATGCCCGCTATTCATCGCATCGCTGGCTGATATCATCAAAAGCAAGACGGCTGCGGGCCGTCCCAAGGATATGGCGGTGCTCGATGTCCTCAAAGAAACGGCGGAGCGAAAACAAGGTAAGTCCGAAGAAGCGGGATGAAATCCGCCGAGCGGCCTTCCGGCTGCTCGAAATCGATTCCATCGACCGTTGCCTAGCCCTTCCCCCCGACCGGCGCACCAACTTCCTGCGCAAGAAAATCGGGATCGTCGGCACGGCGCTCTAGCCGATCCGCACTAAGCCGTTCGCCAACACCTCGTCGTGAAATGCGTCGCAGCCGGCGCACAAGTTCGCATACTCGCGCCCGTCCGGCAGCGTAGTCCGCGATTTCTCGTAGAACTTCTCGACGCTCCATCCGTGCGCGATTCCCATGCGCTCCGGGTGGCCCATCGAAATCGCTTCATACACCGGGTTGCCGCGCAGCCGGTCGAGGATCGTGAGCAACGGCTCTTCCATCACGTTGCCCACGGGCTTCTTGGTTTTGACACAGCAAGGATATACGTTGCCCTCGGGATCGATCGAGACTTCGCTCCCCGCATGCTCGTAGTCGAGGAACCCTAACCCGCCGCTCCATCGGTTGCAAAAGTTGTCCGCGAGGGTGGCGGAGGTTAGACCGTTCGACCAAGCCCGGCCTCGCGGCCACAATCGACCGATCCACATGTCCGGGGTCGCGCCGAAGAAATGGAAATAGCGGCCGTCGTCGCTCGCTTTGCGGGAGTCGGCGGCGACGAGCGGCAAGTGCTCCAATCCCCCGGCGGTCAGCATGCCCGTTAGCCGCTCCGTCAGCGCCTCTTGCGCACGCCGTTCTTCGAGGCCGGCGTGGAACGCGTCGATGCCGGAGACCGAGATCAGCCAGACGTGACGATCCACTAACTCCGAGACAAGTTGCGGGGTCAGCAGATCGCCCGTCGTCTGCACGATTAACTTGACCCGCCCGGCGTATTTCGCCCAAAGGCGGTCAAGGGCGGGATAGAGAACGCTTTCGCGCACCGCTTCGAGGAGCACTTCGCCGCCCGCCAGGATGACGCTCCCGGTCTTTTCGGCAAATCCCTCCGCTGGGTCCCGATAGGTCATCGTGGGCGGAAAATGATCGATAATTTCCGCAAAATTGGCGCGGCTTTGTTTGGCGATTCGATCGAGATCGGAGCCATAGTAAGGCCGGAAACGGTCCTCGTAACAATGCGGACAAGTCCGATGGCAGAGCCAGGTACAGACGTAGTAGATAGATTCCACGCAGCTTGTATGATACCTAGGCAGTCGAATCCGCTCCCTACAGTAATTTGACCGGGTACTGGAACTCGCTTACAATCGAGGGACATAAGTTCTGGAGGTTCTAGAACCAGGGGCGTAACTTTTGCTATCGTACTGGATCAAGAGTTTGCGGATTTTGGCGAGGAGTACTACATGACGGCTGAAGAAACGGTGACACCGATTCGGCTGGTGATCGCCGACGATCACCCGATCATCCGCGACGCTCTACGGCAATTGTTTGCCGCCACGCCCGACATTCAAGTTGTGGGTGAAGCGGGCGACGGCCGCGAAGCCCTGGACCGCATTCGGGAATTGGCTCCCGATGTCCTGCTGCTCGACCTTCGTATGCCGAATCTGGACGGCCTCTCGGTTTTGCAGAATCTGCCTTCTATCGGCGTAAAGACCCGCACCATTGTGTTTACCGCTTCCGAAGACAAGAACGAGTACGTGCAAGCGATGAAGCTCGGTTGTTCGGGGATCGTATTGAAGCAGACGAATCCCGATTTGATCGCCAAAAGCATCCGCAAGGTATTCGGGGGCGAGATTTGGCTGGATTCTCACACGACGGCGGCGGTGATGCGGCAATTTGCGGCGGCGCCGGAACCGCAGAGCGGCAATCCATTTCCCGCGCCGGCCGGAAAGAATCGCGAGCGGAATCCGCTCTCGCAGCGTGAACGCGAAATCGTCGCGTTGGTTGCCCAAGGCTACAAAAACAAAGAAATGGCCGAGAAAATGTTTATCAGCGAGCAAACGGTGAAGAACCACTTGCACAACATTTTCGATAAGCTCGGCGTTTCCGACCGTTTGGAACTCGCTCTGTATGCCATTCACAAAGGCATGCACGTCGCCCAATAACTAGCGGGCTAGATCGACGATCCCCGCATAGGTGTGGACGAAACGGCCCCGGGCCTCGCTCGCCGAAGCCGCCACCATCGCCCGCGCCACGGCTTCCGCGGGGATGGCGCGATAGTCGCGCAACGGCCCGATCATCAGAGGGGCCGCCAGTTGCAACAGACTAGCGGCGAAGCGCTCTCCCGCCCGGCTCACGGAGCGCTTGCCGAGAAATACACTCGGCCGGAAGATATGCGTGGCGGGGAAGCGCTGCTCGATCACGCCTTCCTCCATCTCGCCCTTCACCGCCAGGTAGAACGATCCCCGGCCCGCGCCCGCGCCGATCGAGGAAACGACGGCGAAACTCGCCGCCTCGCCGCTCCGCGCCCAGTAGGCGAAATCGACCACCGCCGCGTGATCGACCCGCGCAAACGCTTCGCGAGAGCCTGCGGTCTTGATGGTGGTGCCTAAAGCGCAGAACGCGGCGTCGGCCCGAATGGCGGGAATCCGGCCCAGATCGTCGAAGGCCGTGACGATCTCCTCGTACTTGGGATTCGCGACGCTTTGCGGACGGCGGACAAGGGCCACAACTCGCCCGTAATTTCCGTCGTCGAGCAGCAGCCGAAGCAACTCGGAACCGATCAGCCCCGTCGAACCCGCGATCACCGCCGTACGATTCATTTTTCGCAACTGGGTTGCATTTTTCCTTGACTCGGACCGATTCGGTCCGTTATTCTCGGATCACTGCAAACGAATTGCAGTAACGGCGCGCCCCGGGGCTTTTCCTGGGCAAGGGTTCACCCCGGGTGCGCCGCATCGACGAACCGGTAAGGGCTCGTGCGCCTCCAAGTGTACCGTGCGGCCCGCCGTCTCAAGGAGGCTGTGCCATGAATTCCATCGCTCTCGCGGTCCTGATTTTGTCGCAAGCGGATAAGCCGGAAGCGAAGCCCGAGTTGCCGGTGATCCGCACCCAAGTCACCGTCGTTTCCGGCTCTCGCGTCGCGGAATTGCAGGACGAATCGCCGATGCGCGTGGAGGCGGTCACCGCCGAGGATATGAAGCGCACCGGGTACGAGCGATTGAGCGACGTTCTTGCCGAGATTCCAGGCGTTGTGACACGGTCCGGCTCTTCGGGATCGGTGGGCGCCGAGCAAATCCAGGGGATCGACAGCCGCCAAGTGTTGGTATTGCAGGATGGCTTGCCGGTTGTCGGCGCGCGAGGCATCAAACGCGGGCAGTTGAACCTGAACCGGCAGAGCGTCGGACGGCTGGGTCAAGTGGAGGTGGCGAAAGGCGCGGGTTCGCCGATCTACGGAACCGACGCGATCGGTGGCGTGATCAACATGATCACTCGCGAGCCGCAAACGAGATTCGATAGCGGGTTGACGCTTTCGGGCGGGACGCTCGGGAGCTTCGACGGGCGTTACGACATCGGCACCCGCCTCAAGAAGCTCACGCTGTTCGGCGACGTCGAGCATCACCGCGCCGATTCGTATCGTCTGATCCCTAACTCGACCACCACCGTAGGTCCGCAGTGGCATCGCAACGATGCGCTGTTCAAGTCGCGCTACCAGTTCACGGACCGGTTCGCTTTAGGCTTCACGGCGAACGCTTACTGGAATCGCGAGGACGGGCGGAATCTCTCGGAAACCGGATTGGTCGACGGCGTTGGCCGGGATCGAATGGCGACCTACGCGTTAGTCGGCGATTTCACGCTCTCCGCTCGGACCACGCTCCAGACGCGCGGTTACACGGCGCGATATCGCGAGACGGCGACGACGGTCCCCATCGGAGGCGGTGCGACGGATTTCGCGAACCTCGACGAAGACCTGAATCGCTTGGATGCGACGCTCAGCCATCAATTCGGCAACTCGCACTTGGTCCAGGCGGGCGGGGAATGGTCGCAAAACCTCTACCGAGGACTCAATCGGCTGGTGGGCGACAACGCGGGCCAGCAGGTAACTTACTCCGATGTCTGGCTCCAAGACCGGTTTCAGTTCCGCCGGTTGACGATTACGGCCGGCGGGCGCTTCCACCGCCATTCTTTGTTCGGCAACTGGGCGGTGCCTCGCGCCGGCGTGGTCTACCGGCTGAGCGATAAGTGGATTGCCCGGGCGTCTTTCGGCAAAGGATTTCGCGCGCCGGATTTAGGGCAACTCTATTTCCGCTTCGCCAATCCGGCAAGCTTCTATCAGGTCATCGGAAATCCGAACTTGGGGCCGGAACGTTCGACGAGTTGGTCTACCGGAGTTAGTTACCGGTCGCGCCGATTCCGGGGCGGAGTTAGTCTGTTCCGCAATGACGTTTCTAACTTGATCGATAGTTACGTCGCGGGCTTTCCGCGCACGTCGCAACAGTTGGCGGACCTCATGGCCCAGTTTGGAATTCCACTTACCTTTAATCCACTCCTCGGCCGGCAGACGATTGTTTACCGCAACCTGGCGAGCGTGTATACGCGAGGCGTCGAAATCGACGGCGAAGCGGGTATTGGTTGGGGATTCCGGGCGCGCGGCGCTTACACTTTCCTCGACGCCGAAGATAAATCCACGGGACTCGACCTCGCGCAGCGCCATCGTCATCAGGGATTTGCCGGGATCGATTACATCAACCCGCGGGCTGGTGTGATCGCTAACGTTCGCACGACCTTCTTCAGCCGCTTCCCGCTCGTTCCGGCGTCGGGCACCTTCGGTTACGGTTACCGCCTGATCGACTTTTACGTGTCGAAGGACCTTCCGCGCGGTATCCAGATGTTTCTCGCCGTCGATAATTTGAACGATAGCCGCGACCGAAAACTCGCGCTCGCGACGCCGACGTTTGACCGCGCCGACTACGGTCGAATGTTCCGCGTGGGCGCCCGGTACACGTTCCGCAAAACCGACTGAGGGACTGGCGTCTTTCCGCATCGGTGATACGATTCGGCGCATGAGGCTCGCGCTTTCGTTCCTCCTTGTTTCCGCCGCTTGGGCGCAGTCGATCACCGGTTCCTTATCGGGTACGGTGACCGATCCCTCCGACGCGGTGATCGCCGGCGCCAACGTGATTCTCGTCAGCGAAGCCACGGGCGCGGAACGCACGGCACAGACCGCCGAAACCGGCCGCTTCTTTTTCGGGTCGTTGCAGCCGGGCGTCTACACGTTGCGGGTGACCGCGCCAGGTTTTCGCGGGCTGGAGCGCACGAAGATCAATGTCTCCGCCGCGGAAACCGTGAGTCTGGCCGACCTGAAGCTCGCCGTGGGTCAAGTGACCGACGCTATCCAAGTGCGGGAGCAGGCGGTGGTGGTGCAGAGCCAGACCGCGGAACGTGCGGGCGTGCTGACCGGTTCGCAAGTCCAGAATCTCGCGATTCGCGGACGCAACGTCACTTCCCTAGTTTCACTGCTGCCCGGCGTGGTGGATTTGGACGAACCGGAAAACCTCGCAGTTAACTGGAATTTCAATGTTCAAGGGAATCGCCGGAATACGAATAACCTGACCATTGACGGCGCGACGGTCAACGCCATCGGCAATAACTTCAACGCCGTGGTTAGCGTATCGATGGATGCTGTAGCCGAAGTCAAGGTATTGCTGTCGAACTATCAGGCCGAGTATGGCCGCATGTCCGGAGCGAATGTGGCCCTGGTCACCAAATCCGGCAGCCGGGAGTTTCATGGCTTGGCGAGTTACTTCAAGCGCAACGAGTGGCTGAACGCCAACGACTATTTCAATAACTTCCTGGGCAGACCGCGGCCCCGGTACCGGTTCGACACCTGGAATTACCAGTTAGGCGGACCGGTCTACATCCCGAAGTTATTCAACCGGTCGAAAGACAAGCTGTTTTTCTTTTGGAGCCAGGAATTCTGGCCGCTTTCCGTGCCCACGGCGATCGCGCAGCGTACAACGCCCACGCAGTTGGAGCGTAACGGGAACTTCTCCCAATCGATCGACGTCAACAATGCGCTGATTGTCGTTCGCGATCCATTCAACAATCGCTCTCCCTTTCCCGGTAACGTCGTTCCGGCGAATCGAATCGACGCGAACGGACGCGCACTTCTCAATTTTCTGCCGCAGCCGAACTTTACCGACAGGGCGATCTCGCGGGGGAACTATAACTACGTATTTCAAGATGTTGTCGATCAGCCAAAGCGCACGGATACTCTCAAGATCGACTACAACCTGAATTCGAATAACTTACTTACTTTCTCCTACAGCGCCCGGGACGACATTAACGACGGTAAAGTCGGAATCCCGGCGGGTACGGGGAATTACGATGTATTCCGGCAACGTTCGGAGAACTTCGGCAAGTTATTCCTGGCGCGGTATCAGAAGATATTCTCACCGACGCTGATTAACGAGTTTAACGGGTCTTACTCCACTCGCCCTCTCAATAACGCGATCGCGGACGACGCGTTGCGGTCGATCCAACGCGACACAGTGGGATTCTCGCTCGGGCAGCTATACCCTCAGAACAATCCGCAGAACTTGATTCCGAATATGTCTTTCGGGGGCGTTCCCAATGCAGTAGCCGTGTCGATGGACGGACGCACGCCCTTAACCACGACTCACGAGATTATTTCGGTGTCGAACAACCTGACGAAAACGTTCGCGAAGCACACTTTGAAGCTCGGCTTTTACTACGACCGGCTGTGGGCCGCGAATCAGGCGATCGGCGGAGCATTCAACGGCGAGTTTAATTTCGGGCGCAACGTAAACAATCCGCTCGAAACCGATTATGCGTTCTCGAACGCGATACTGGGAGTGTTCGCGCAATATGACGAGCCAACCGGCCGTCCGTTTCCGGTCAACTACGCCACGAACACGGAATGGTTCGTTCAAGACAACTGGAAAGTTACGCGTAAACTCAGCCTCGATTACGGAATGCGATTTCATTGGCTGCCGCAATCGTGGATCAATGGCGATGCGATGTCCGGATTTCGCGCGGACAAATACAACCCAGCGCAAGCCGTGCGCCTGATCGAGCCTTTCCGGCAAGGCACGGCGCGCGTGGGACGCAATCCGAACACGGGCGAAATCGTTCCCGCGACGTTGATCGGAGCGGTCGCCCCGGGGCGCGGCAATCCCGCCAACGGCATGGTTTCGCCGCTCACCGATCCGTCGATCCCGCGATCTTTGATGGCCGAGCCAGGCGTGCTGTTAGCGCCACGGTTCGGCTTCGCCTACGACGTGAAAGGCGACGGCAAGACGGCGATCCGCGGCGGCTTCGGCTACTTCTATAACCGCATGTCGCACGGCGTCGTGTTGACCGATTACTCGATTCAGCCGCCGTTGGTGGATCGCCCCAGCGTGTTCTTTGGAACGATGAGCGGCCTGCGGAACGCGAGCGGCGTTCTGTTTCCCGCTAATGTTCTCGGGCTCGATCCGAACGCGAAGGTTCCGAGAGTGATGAATTTTTCGCTGTCGGTCCAACGTGAAATCGGTTTCGCGACGATCCTCGACATCGGCTATGTCGGCTCGCTCGGCCGCAACTTGCTGTGGCAGCGCAACCTAAATTCGATCGCGCTGGGAACTAACTTCCTGCCGTCTTCACAAGACCCGACGACGAACACGGCGCTGCCGGTCAATTTCTTGCGTCCTTATCCAGGTTGGGGTAACCTAAATCTCCGCGAGCCCGCCGGCTCGTCGAACTACCATTCTCTTCAAGCGTCGTTGAACCGGCGATTTTCTTCGCGAATCCAGTACGGAGTTAGTTATACCTGGTCGAAGTCGCTCGATTACAACTCCGACGACGGTAACAACGTTTCGAACATTATTCCGGTGCGTGTTTGGAACTACGGATTATCGGCGTATGACCGCACTCACGTTCTGAAAGTAAATTGGCTGTACGACTTGCCGGGATGGCGCAGCGGCCCCCGGGCGGTACGTTGGGCGATTAACGATTGGCAGTTTTCGGGCATTTTCACGGCGAGTACCGGCGCTCCACTTGGGATCGGATTCACAACGGTCAACCCCATCGATATCACGGGCTCGCCGACCGAGGGCGCCCGCGTCGTGCTAACCGGGGAGCCCAGTTTGAAAGCCGTCGACCGTTACTTCAATCGATGGTTCGACACGAGCGTAGTGCAGCGTCCGGCGGTGGGCACGATCGGCAACGCGGCCCGCACCAACATTCGCGGTCCTGGAATCTTTAATTGGGATTTGACGGCTTACAAGAACTTCCGCTGGCGCGAACGTCTCAATACGCAACTGCGTGGCGAGTTTTACAATGCGCTTAATCAGACGCAGTTTTCGGCGGTGGACACAACGGCGCGGTTCGATGCCGCCGGGCGCCAGGTGAACACACAACTCGGGCAAATCACCGCGACCCGGCCCGCGCGCCGCATTCAATTGGCGTTGCGCATCACGTTCTGAGTAACTTCCGCTACCGTTAGAAAGATGTCCTGGGCCTACCTCGAAGACGCCTCCGGCTACCGCGGCCACGCGGAGGAAGTGCTGGTTCCGAAGACCGAAGCGGAGCTAATCGAAATCGTGGCGCGCGCGGCGGCGACGAAAACTCCTATTACCATCGCCGGCGCGGGTAGCGGACTGACGGGCGGGCGCTGCCCGGACGGCGGCTGGCTGATCTCGCTCGAGAAGTTCAAGAAGATCGATATCCAGCCCGGCTTCGCGATTTGTGGCGCGGGCGTGCATCTGATGGATTTGCACGCGGCGGCGCGGATGGCGGGGCAGTTCTATCCGCCCGATCCCACCGAAACGCTCGCGGCGATCGGCGGCACGATCGCTTGCAATGCCTCGGGCTCGCGGAGTTTCAAGTTTGGGGCGACGCGCCGCTGGGTGGATCGTCTTCGCGTGGTCCTTACTACGGGCCGCGTATTAGACGTAGAACGCGGGGATAAGATCGATTTCGACGTGCCCGAAATTCCCCGGCCGTTGGCGCGCAAGCATTCGGCGGGCTATCCGCTGGCACCGGGCATGGACTGGGTCGATTTGTTCTGCGGATCGGAGGGCACGCTCGGCATCGTCGTCGAAGCGACTCTGAAACTGCTGCCCGCGCCCAAAACAATTTTGGCCGGGATCGTTTTTTTCGGCGACGAGGAGCGGGCGCTCGACGCACTCGATGCGTGGCGGTCCGTCGAGGGGCTGCGGATGCTCGAGTTCGTCGATGGTGCGGCTCTCGATCTGATTCGCACGAAGCACACGGAGCTACCCGAAGCCGCGCGCGCGGCGCTGATCGTCGAGCAGGGCGACACGACGGACTCGGATGTCGAGGCTTGGGCGGAGCGGCTGGAACGGTACGGCGCTCTCGCCGATATTTCGTGGTTCGGTTCGACGGACGCCGATCGAGAGCGGTTCCGCAAGTTCCGTCACTCGCTGCCGGAGACCGTACTTGCGACGGTCGAGAAGCGCGGGCTGATGAAACTCGGCAGCGATTTTGCGGTGCCGGTCGGGAAGGATCGCGAAATTCTGCGTTACTACCGGGAGCGGCTCGACGCCGATTATCGGGGCTTATACTGCATCTTCGGACACGTGGGCGACGCGCATCACCATGTGAATCTACTGCCCGCCGACAAGCGGGAGTTCGAAATCGGCGTGCGGCTGTTCGACGAGTTCGCGAAGAAGGCCGTCGAGATGGGTGGTACCGTCGCTGCGGAGCACGGGCTCGGCAAGCGCAAGCGCCACTACTTGGGCTTCCAGTACACGCCGGACCAGATTGCGGCCATGCAGGCGGTGAAGCGGCGGCTCGACCCCGATTGGCTGTTGGGAAGGGGAACGCTGTTCGAGGTCCCGGCGGAGTTCGTCTAGCTAGCCGGTCCGAAGACGTCCTCGGGGCCAAAGGAAGCGTCGTGCTCGGGGATTTCGAGGCGGGCGACGGCGTTCAAGCCCAGAGGACCAAGCACGTACATCGCGCGCGATTCCGGGTCGAGCACCCAAATATGCTTCACGCCGAAAGCTTCATACTCGCGGCACTTGGCGATCACGTCTTTCATGCGTTCGCTGGGCGAGAGAAGTTCGATGGTGACGAGCGGGGGATGCTTGGGGAACAACCCCTTGGGCTTTGTCAGGAAGATAGACACGTCAGGTATGCGAACCCGATGACCCATGGGCAAACCGAGTTGGGCACCGGCCCACAAACCGGCATCTTCGACCGAACGCAAGATTCGCGAGGTTGCTTCGGTATGAGGTATGTTCAGCATTTCCCTCTCCACCAACTCTCCGTCCACCCATTCCGGCGCCCATTCGTAGTCGGTCGAGAGGTATTCTTCCAGCGAGATCGCGGTTGTCGTCGCCATAACCCGATCTTAGTCCAGCTTCGGGGTTAGTCCAGCTTCGGCCCGAACATCAGCAGCGGCTGTTCGGTGTCGCGTTGGAAGAGGCGCACGGGGCGAGGCTCGTAAATGCACTCGGGCACGGGGCGGCCCAAGTAATAATTGAGGCCGTAGCGCCAACTGCGATGGAGCTGTTCAATGCACACTTGATCGCGCTGGCGGGCGATCTGCAGCCACATGCCGCGGGCGCTTGCCCGTTCGTCGAGCAACGGAAACACGCGCATCCCGAGCAACGTCACGCACAGCACGGTGACTCCACCCACCGCCAGTTCCCGCTTCCACAGTCCCGCGACAACGCCCGCCGCGCCCACGGCGAGCATTGCGAGTAACGGCCATGCGAACGTCGCGCGTGAGAGTCCTCCGGCCAACGCTTCCGGCAGCACCGCCGCTGCGACCGGTGTCAGGCAGAGCAGCGCTCCGCAGGCTGCCGCCCAGACCTTAGGTTGCGCCGCACGTGAAATGGCGATTCCTAACAACGCCGCCAGCGGTGGCAGGAGCGGCAACGCGTAGCCCGGCAATTTGTTGCGCGATGCCGAGAGGAACAGCAAACCCCAGACCAGCCACATCCAGAGGAACGCCTCACGCCTATCCGCCGGGCGGCGTAGAAGGGCGACCAGCGGCGTCCATGGAAATAACCCGGCCAGCAGCACCGGAACGAAGAACCACCATGGCTGCACGTGCTGCAAAGCTCCTTCGGCGAATCGCGAGAAATGGTGCTTGACGAAAAACTCGTTCAGGAAGACCGCCCCATGCCGCAGCGTCACGGCGGCATACCAAGGTAAGGCGACGATCGCGACGCCCATCAGGGCTACCGGAAACTTGCGCCATTCATGCCGCAGCCACCATGCCACCGGAATGGCCAGCACCAATCCCACCAAGCCTTTCGCAAGCATGGCGACGCCGAGCAAGACTCCGCACATCGCCAAGTTGCCGCGCAGCGCGAATAGCATCGCCGCCGAAAACGACGCAGCGAGCGGCATATCCATCACCGCAATGCGCGCCTCGGCGATCCAGGCGATCGAGGTCGCGAGAATCGTGGTGGACGACAGCGCGATTTGCGGCGAGAACTCGCGCGCAAGGGTCCGGTAGAAGAACCACACCAACGCCGCCGCGCAGAGAGCGTTAAACAGGCGCGGCGAGAGGTCGTCGCCCAGCCCCAACTTGAAGGCCAGCGCCTGCCCCCAGTATTCGAGCGCCGGTTTCTCGAACCACGCGTCGCCCCACAGCCGTGGCGTAATCCAATCGCCGGTAACCGCCATGTCGCGCGCCACCGAGGCGTAGCGCGGCTCGTCCGGACCGATCAATCCGACGCTTGTCAAGCCATGAAAGTAGAGGAAGTAGAGGACCACTCCCGCGGCCGCAAACCGCAGAGGACGAGGCACGTGCCCAGTATAATGAGCGGATGATTTGGGCGCTGGCTTTACTCGCGCAGGACGTGATCCGCACCTGCGCGTGCGATGCCGCCGTCCCCGAGACGCTCGCCCAGCGGCAGTGCAGTCTGTCGAACGAAGCGGAGAAACAGCCGCCCATGCCCCCGGTCTTCTTTCTCAAGGACATTAATCCTCGCAAGGCGAACCGCACGCTCGCCCTGCCGCGAACGCATGGACCGGGGCGTTATTCGCTCGACCAACTGACGCCCGCCGAGCGCACGCAACTGTGGTCCGCAGCCATCGCCAAGGCCAAGGAGTTGTGGGGCGGCGAGTGGGCGGTCGCCTACAATGGGGACAGGGTGCGGACGCAGTGCCATATCCACATCCATATCGGCAAACTCAACTCGGCCGCCCGCTTGAGCGAATTCCTCGAAGTCGCGTCGCCCGCCCAAATTCCCGCGCCCATCGGCAACGGCATCTGGATTTACGGAGCAGGAGGTAAGTTGCGCGTGCACACCGGCGAACAGATAACGGAGACGGCCCTGATCCGGTAAGCCGGTCGGGCCCGCAGCATGAGCTTACTCGAAATCGCAAAGTTACCCACCGCGGAGAATTCCGCGATCCACTTGAACCCCATCGATAACGTCGCCGTGGCCCGCGTTCCCTTAAGCGCCGGGCAAACGTTACGCATAGCCGGCCTGGAGTGTACGGCGCGCGAGGCAATCCCAATGGGTCACAAGATAGCCCTCGTCGAAATCGCGCCGGGCGAGCATGTCCGCCGTTACGGCCAGAACATCGGTGTCGCTAAGGTCACGATTTATCCCGGCGACCGCGTGCATACGCACAACCTCGCTTACGAAGATCATGCGACCGAGTTCAAGTTCCCGGCGGCGGAGCGCGCATTTCCCGCTCCACCCGCGAACATGCCGACGTTTCTCGGTTTCGAGCGCGAGGACGGGCGCGCCGGCACGCGCAACTACATCGCTGTCGTCGCGGCGTCGAACTGCGCGGCGCATACGGCGGAATTAATCGCCGCCAGCTTCGCCGGAGAAACGCTGCCGCCCAACGTCGATGGCGTCGTTGCGTTCCCGCACGGCGAAGGTTGCGGGCACTCGATCGGTCCCGATACGGTGCAGCTCCAGCGCACGCTCGGCGGCGTTCTGAATCATCCGAACGTCGCCGGGGCGATCATCCTCGGTTTGGGTTGCGAGGTAAATCAGATCGATCACTATCTGGGCGAGGGCGCGCCGCGCACGGACCGGCTGGTGGGCATGACGCTGCAAGGCGAGGGAGGCACTCGCGCGGCGGTGGAAAGCGCGCGCAAGGCGATCGCGAAAATGTTCGAGCGCGCCTCGGCGGAGAAGCGCGTTGAGATTCCAGCGTCGAAGTTATCGTTGGGTCTCAACTGCGGCGGATCGGATTCGTTCTCCGGCATCACCGCGAACCCGGCGCTGGGCTGGGCGAGCGACCGTCTGGCCGAACTCGGCGCTTCCGCGGTGCTCGCCGAAACCACGGAGTGTTTTGGCGCGGAGCATCTACTGGTCGAGCGCGCGCGCAATCGAGAGGTGGCGGAGCGCTTCCTGGGATTTATCGAAAGCTATCGCGCGTATTTGCGGCAGTGGGCCGGATCGAATTTCAACGACAATCCATCGCCCGGCAACAAAGAGGGTGGACTGTCGAACATTCTCGAAAAGTCGCTGGGCGCGATGACCAAGGCCGGTACGTCAATGATGGCCGACGCCATCGATTACGCCGAGCGCGTGAAAACGCCCGGCTTCGTCTTCATGAACACGCCGGGATACGATCCGGTGTCGATCACGGGACTGGCGGCGGGTGGCGTCAACCTCATCGCCTTCACTACGGGGCGGGGCAGCGCGATCGGCTTTCCGACGATTCCGGTTATCAAGATCGCGACGAACACACCCATGTATAAGCGGATGCGCGACAACATGGACGTCAACGCGGGCCGCATCGCCGACGGCGACGACACCGTGGCGGGCGTAGGCCGGGAGATTTTCGAGATGCTGTTGCGCGTCGCTTCCGGCGAAAAGACATGCGCCGAAAAGTTAGGTCATAAGGAGTTTGTGCCATGGCGCATCGGTCCGGTGCTTTAGTTTTATTTCTCGCGGGCGCAGCGTTCGCGCAGACCGCAGTGAAGTCCGCGCTCGACAAGCCGACGCTCGAAGCGTACTTGCGCCACCTCAATATGTGGAACCCGCAAGTGGCCGTCGAGATCTCCGATCCGAAACCGTCGAAGCTCGATGGCTTTCTCGATGTGCGAGTGCGGGCGTCGCTCGGGGCGCGGTCGATCGAAACGGATTACATGGTGACGAAGGACGGCCGCAAGATTGTCCAAGCCAATGTCTACGAGATCGACAAGAGTCCGTTCCAAGAGGACGTGGCGAAGTTGAAGCTCGACGGAGCGCCTTCGCAAGGTAAACCGAACTCGCTACTGACGGTGGCGGTGTTCAGCGACTTTCAATGCACGTACTGCCAGGCGCTGGCGAAAACCCTTCGCGAGAACCTTTTGAAGACCTATCCCGACAAGGTGCAACTCGTCTTTAAGGACATGCCGCTCGATTCGCTGCATCCATGGGCGCGAACCGCGGCGGCGGCGGGGCGCTGCGTGTACCAGTCGAGCGCAGAAAAGTTCTGGGTGTATCACGACTGGATTTTCGACAAGCAAGGGGAAATCACGGCCGAGAATCTGAAGGCGAAAGTCGTCGAGTGGGCGGGGCAAAACGGGATCGACGGATTGCGGCTAGGCGCTTGCATGGAACAACCGGAGACGCTTGCCCTGGTCGAAAAGAGCGCCGCCGAGGGGCGGGCGCTGCGAGTCGGATCCACGCCGACGATGTTCATTAACGGGCGTCGCGTGCCCGGCAGCGTCCCATGGCCCGATCTGAAAAATCTGCTCGATCTCGAACTGGCGCACGCCGAAGCCTGCTGCTCGATCGAATTGTCGCCGGCCAAGCCCGCCGCCGGGACAAAAGGAAGCCAATGAAGAAGTCGATCCTACTGCTTGCGGTAGCGGCATGTGCGGCTTCGCGGATCGGCCTCGAACCCGCTCGCTATATCGAAGTGGTGAAGTATCTCTCGTCGCCGGAATTGAAGGGGCGGGGCAACGGCACGCCGGAACTCGACAAGGCGGCGCGCTACTTAGCCGACCAGTACAAGGCGATTGGACTCGAGCCCGCGTTCGCCGCAAAGTTTCTGCAGCCGTTCACGCTCACGACGAACGCCAAGCTCGGTTCGAAGAACAAGTTCTCGGAATCGATTTCGAAAAAGAAGTTCGAGGTGGAGCGCGATTTCGTTCCATTCAATTTCTCGTCGAGCGGCAAAGTTTCCGGGCCGGTGGTATTCGCCGGATACGGCATCACCGCCAAGGAGTACGGCTACGACGATTACGGGAGCATCGACGTCGCGGGCAAGATCGTGCTCGTGCTCCGGTACGAGCCGCAAGAGTTCGACGAGAAGAGTGTGTTCGCGGGCCGCACGCAGACTCGCCACGCGCAGTTCGATTCGAAGGCGATCAACGCGAAAATGCACGGCGCGAAGGGCGTGATCCTGATCAATAACCCGGTCACGCATCCGAACGATATCGATCGCTTGGAAAAGTTCGGCCGTACCGCCGGACCTTCGGAAGCCGGAATTCCCTTCGTGCAAGTTAAGCCGGCCGCCGTCGAGAAGTGGTTCGACGAGTCGGGTAAGAGTCTGAAAGACATCGTCGAAGGCATCGACCGGGATTTGAAGCCGCGCTCGTTCGAATTCGCGAAAAGCGTGCGCGCCGATCTGGAACTCGACCTGGTTCGGGAGGCGAAGACGGTTTACAACGTGGGCGCATACCTGAAGGGCGAGACGGACGAATACCTGATCGTCGGCGCGCATTACGACCATCTGGGACTGGGCGAGCAGTTTTCGCTTGCGCCGTCGCAAACCGGAACTCCGCATGTCGGCGCGGACGACAATGCCTCCGGGTCTGCGGGCGTGGTGGAACTTGCGCGGTACTTCGCGTCGCTCCCGAAACAGAAGCGGGGATTTCTGTTTGTAAATTTTGCGGGTGAGGAACTGGGCCTGCTTGGCTCGGCGTATCTCACGGAGCACTCGCCGCTCCCCATCGACAAGGCCGTCGCGATGCTCAACATGGACATGATCGGGCGGATGCGCGAGGACTCGGCGATCGTGGGCGGAGTCGGCACGGGATCGAGCTTCAAGGCGTTATTAGACCGGTTATCGGCAAAACACGCGCCGTTGAAGCTCGAGTACGCGGCGGAACAAAGCGGGATTGGTTCGTCGGATCACACGTCGTTTACCGCGAAGGGGATTCCCGTGTTGTTCTTCTTTACGGGGCTGCACATGGATTACCACCGCCCCACGGACACTTGGGACAAGATCAACGCCGAAGGCGCGATCGCCCTGCTTGAAGTTGTGGCCGGGGCGGCGGGGGAAATTGCCGGCGCGCCGGAACGTCCGGTTTTCCAAAAAATTGCCGAACCGGCGCCGCATTCGGGAACGGCGCCTTCTGGCGGCGGCTACGGCCCAAGTTTCGGTAGCGTCCCCGATATGGCATTTCAGGGCAAGGGCGTGAAGTTCTCCGATGTAAGGCCGGGCTCTCCCGCCGAAAAAGCGGGCCTGCGCGCGGGTGATATCATGACCGAATTCGACGGGAAAAAGATCGACAACCTGTACGACTTTACGTATGCGTTGCGCGGAAAACAGCCGGGCGACGAGGTGGAAGTGAAGTTCGTGAGAAGCGGTCAACCGTCGGCCGTGCGCGTTAAGTTGGAAGCCCGCCGCTAGCTTCTAAAGGTCAAACACTCGGAGGACGATAATGCTGAAGATGCCCGTCGTTTCGGTCCCGGCTTCGGCCTGGAAACTGCCGCCGCTGATCTTACATCCGTTCGCCGAATCCGCCGGTCCGGACAAACTCGTCGAAAGCTCCCGCGCCAGCCTGATGCTGCAAGGGCTGATTCCGGCGGGCCATCTCACCAAGATGGAACTCGACGAGCGGTTGCTCTCGGGCCGGTATTGCGAAGTCAAGATGTTGTTCTATGTCGGCCGCGACCTAATGCGATGGATCGACCAGTGCCTGGATTTGGCGTCGCGCGACGAGCGACTTAAAAACGCCGGGATGTGCTATCAGTCGTTCGCCGCCCTGCTGGTGGACGAGCCGCCTCGAAAAGTTCGAGAGAAGCTCAAGAAGTGGGGAGTGGCCGATTACAAATCGATTTTCTCCCGGGCGCTGGGATTAAACGCGATTTTCGCGGAATTACCCGAAAGAGATTCGCTTTCCGAGGAATTCGTGCGGCATTATTACCGCTATGCCGACCAGCTTTACTTATCCCGCCAACTACTCTGGGCGTTCACCGACATTAAACCGCATCAGTTCGATTTCGACCTGTACGCTTCGGGCGAGTACTCGCGGATGCTTGAACGCGAATGGGGCGAGGATTTCGCCCGCGAAGAGATCGAACCCGACTAGACGGCTACTGATGGGCGCGCAGCGCCTCTTCCACTTCTTCGCCCGACTGTTCCATCGCGATCTGTGTCTCGCGCACCAACAGCGTCGATCCGTAGACTAAGCCTCCTACCGCAAGAATTCCGGCCAGCAGACCAAGAACTCCCGATACGCTAAATCCCAGCATCATTTCGTAATAACCGAGCGCCGAGCCCAGCACCGTAAGCAACGCCGCCGCCGCAAAGAATCCCAGCGCGCCGTAGATCAAACGCAATGCGCGCACCAGTAGCACGGACCGCTGCCGCAGCATCGCGAGCTGCTTCACGCGGCTGCCATAGGAGAGCGATTGCCGTTCGAAAGCCGGCAACTCCGCGTTGATGGCGCGCGTACGATCCACCACGCGGGCGATTCGATTCGCCGTCCCGAGAGCGAGCACCGAACAAGCGTTGGTGAGGATTGCGGGCGCTACTACGGTCGTGAGCACCGCGAAGGGCGTTGAGGGAACGTCCACCTATCGACAGTATAATCGGCGCATGGAGTTTCCCCGGCTGCTCACCGTCCAGCAGCGTTTCCCAGACCGTAGCGTCGCCGACATCCCGCGCGCGATCGCCGAAGAATTGCGGCGCTCGCAATTCGCATCGAAGCTGAAGCCCGGATCCCGAGTGGCGATCGGCGTCGGCTCGCGCGGCATATCGAAGATCGCGACCATCGTGCGCAGCGTAGTCGAGTTCTGGAAATCGGCGGGCATGCGCCCGTTTCTTTTCCCAGCGATGGGCAGCCACGGAGCGGCGACGGCGGAAGGTCAAGCCGACGTACTCGCGCATTACGGCATTCACGAAGCGACGATGGGTTGTCCGGTGATCTCGTCGCTCGATGTCGTGAGCCTGGGGAAGACCGCCGACGGCATCGAGGCGTTCCTCGACAAGAACGCTTTCGACGCGGATGGCGTGATGCTGGTGGGCCGCGTAAAGTGGCATACCGATTTCGCGGGCAAGATCGAGAGCGGCCTGTTCAAGATGATGGCGATCGGGCTCGGGAAGTTCGCCGGCGCCCAGCGCTATCACACTTACGCGTACAAGCTCGGGCTCGAACAAGTGATCCGCACGGTCGGGCGGCAGGTGCTGGCGAGCGGCAAGATTTTGGGCGGGCTCGCGATTCTCGAAGACGCGAACCACGCGACGGCGCAGCTCACCGCCGTTCCGGTGGAGCGCATGGAAGAGGAAGAAGAACGGCTGCTCGCGTTGACAAAGAGTTGGATGGGGCGCGTGCCGGTGAAGGCGCTCGACATCCTGATTCTCGACGAGATCGGCAAGACGATTTCGGGCGCAGGCATGGATACCAAGGTGGTCAATCGCAGCGTCATGGGCGCCTACAACCCTTGGGACACCGCGCCGCCGATCGAGCGGATTTTCGTCCGCGGCCTCGCCGAAAACACTTATGGCAACGGCGTGGGTCTCGGCATGGCGGATGTCATCCACGACCGCTTGCTAGAAGGCATCGACTGGACGCCAACCTACATCAACTCATTCACCGCGTCGACGCCCGCCGCCGTTCGGACCCCGCCGCATTTCGCGAGCGACCGCGAATGTCTCGCGCGCCTGATGCCGACGGTGGGCAAGCTGGACCCACAGTCCGTGACGATCGCCTGGATCAAGAACACCTTAGAACTCGGGCTGCTGCGGATGAGCGAAAACCTGCGCGACGAAATCGAAACCAATCCGAACCTGGAGATCATCGAACAAGCGGAGCCGTTTGATTTCGACTGCGACGGCAACCTAGCGGGAGTGTCGTGTCCGAAGAGCGCCGAGCTATCGATCGCCTGATCCGCCAAATCGACGACGTCGACAAGATGCGGAACCAAGTTCCGCGGCGCATCTGGATTCTCTTCGCCTGCGTAATCCTATTCGGCGCCTGCCTGATGATCTTCGCTTTGCGTTTCGGCAGGCGCGACCGTCCGATTCGGTAAGATGACCGCCCTGACACCCAATCGCATGGGTTGGGAAGCTCAAGAGCTTAACGCGGTGAGCCTGGTGTTCGTCGACTTTTGTGCACCAGACGTTACCGCCCTCGACATCGGGGCGGGAGAGGGCCTGGCCAGCCGGGCGGCGGTGGCGGCGGGCGCGCGCGTGTTCGCCAACGATCTCCGTACGGTCGAGATTTTCGGTGCGATCTCGAAGCCCGGGCGGTTTCCGCGGGACATCGCCTTCGATCCCGAGTCGCTCGACGCCGTTCATTCCTCCAGCGTGTTTCATTTTCTGAACGGTAAGGATCTCGCGCGCGGATTTCGGTTGATCGCCCGCTGGCTGCGGCCCGGCGGAAAGTTGTTTGTTCACGCGGCGTCGCCCTATCAGGCTCCTTTTGCCGATTTCGTGCCCGAGTACGAGCGGCGAGTGGCGGCGGGTGAACCGTGGCCCGGCTGGGTCCCGAAGATCGCCCGCTACTCGGCGCATCGTAAGCTGGGGCAGATGCCGGGGTCGATCCACTTGCTCGACGATCGAGTCTTGCGGCGGGAAGCGGAGGCCGCAGGTCTTGCCGTCGAACGCGCGTTTCTTTACCGGCGCGACGATCTGCCCCGTAGTCTTCATCTCGACGGAAGAGAGTGTGCTGGGCTTATCGCAAGGAAAGACGCATGCAAGGCAAGCTAGCGTCCCTGGAACGGGTACCGGTCGAGACTCGCGCGGCTTGGCGCGCTTGGCTGCGTGAGAACTACCGCCGCCCGGATTCGGTTTGGGTAGTCACTTACAAGAAGTATTCGGGTAAGCCTTACGTCGCCTATGACGAACTGGTGGAGGAAGCGCTCTGCTATGGGTGGATCGACAGCGTCGGCGGTAAGGTCGACGACGAGCGCACGATGCTGTTGTTTTCGCCACGCCGCAAGGGCAGCGTTTGGTCGAAGCCCAACAAGGAGCGCGTGGCGCGGCTGATCGCCAATGGCTCGATGCGAAAGCCGGGGCTCGACAAAATTGAGGCGGCGAAGGCGGATGGGAGTTGGGCGGCGCTCGACGACGTCGATGCGATGATCTTGCCCGACGATCTGGCGGCGGCGCTGCGAGCCAATCCAGCGGGGCAAGCGGCGTGGGACGCGCGAACGGACTCTCGTAAGAAGCAGGCGCTGCAATGGTTGACGAGCGCGAAACGTCCGGAGACCCGGGCCGCCCGGATCGAAAAACTCGCGAGCGGCGCTACGCTGCCTTAACGGGATTCTTTAGAACGCCGATCCCCTCGATCTCGATTTCGACCGTATCGCCGGGCTTCATCGGGCTGGTCGTGCCCGGGGTGCCGGTGAAAATCACGTCGCCTTGTTCGAGCGTCACGTACTTGGAAATGAAGCTGACGCAGGTGGCGCAAT
>JANRJS010000010.1:0-2282 GCA_033763835.1 Bryobacteraceae bacterium
GTCTCGCGGCCGGTTAGGTGCATGATCGCGCGTTTCCTTGCATGGCTCTTTGATTTCGCGAACAGCATCTTCGCCGCGATCCGTACCCTCGTGCGCTGGACCCCGCGGCTGATCGGCTTCAGTGGCAGCACGGCGCAGGACGAACTGCGCAACACCGTGGACGTGCTTCACCGCGAGGGCAGCGTGGTGAAATCCGACCGCGACATGCTCGGCGGCCTCCTGGACCTGAAAGAGCTGGAAGTCTCCGACGTGATGGTTCACCGCACCGAAATGGTCTCGATCAACGGCGACGATGCGCCGGACAGGATCGTCCATGAGGTGATGGAATCGAAATACAGCCGCATCCCGCTCTGGCGCGAGAGCCCGGACAACATCGTCGGCATCCTGCACGCGAAGGATTTGCTGCTCGCGCTGCAAGCCGCGGGCGGCGACGTGAACAAGGTGGACATTCCGAAGCTCGCGGCCCCGCCGTGGTTCGTGCCGCAGACGCGGCCGGTCGCCGATCAGTTGCGCGCGTTTCTCCGCCGCAAGACCCATTTCGCTCTCGTGGTGGACGAGTACGGCGAGATGATGGGGCTCGTCACGCTGGAAGATATTATCGAGGAAATCGTTGGCGACATTTCCGACGAACACGACGCAGCGATGGACGATATGCGCCGCCATCAGGACGGCTCGGTAACGATCGACGGGGCGGTGCCGATCCGCGACCTCAACCGCACGCTGGACTGGAAACTGCCGGACGCCGAAGCGACGACCGTGGCGGGGCTGGTGATTCACGAAGCGAAGATGATTCCGGAGCCGGGCCAGACCTTCACGTTTCACGGCTACCGCTTTCAGGTGCTGCGCAGGACACGCAACCGCATCACATCGCTGCGCGTGACGCCGCTGCGGAAGGAAGCGCCCCAGGGAAAAGCCGCCTGACTTTTTTTAGAGCATAATCGTTTCCGAAAACCGGTTCCCGCTTTTCGGGATCGTGCTCACTCCCCCGGCGCCTTCGCCTCGATGGCGAGCGCGTGCAGGCCCGCCGCGATTTCGTCTTTCATGATGTCATTGACGATGCGGTGGCGGTCGATGCGGTTCTTGCCGCGAAACGCGCCAGCGACTACGCGCACGCGAATGTGCGTCGTCTTGCCGGGAATGGCGCCCGCATGGCCCGCGTGCTGTCCGCTCTCGTCGATCACTTCCAGATGATCGGGCGAAAGTGCGGCGGCGAGTCTCTTTTGAATTCGTCCAACCGTATCCATATAGAGCGCATAGAGCGGCGGGACGCCTCGCGTCAACTTCGCGTCAAACTGTCGTTGTTAAATCCGGCTTCGCTGCTTGTTTGAAACGGCTTACGCGCACATACTCGAATCATGAAACTCGACTCGCCGCTCTTCGACAAAATCCGCGTTAACAAGAAGGGCAAAGATCGCCGCCCGAAGCGCGAAGCGCCCGGTTGCGAATGGGCGGGCTGCAAGAAGGCTGGCACCCATCGCGCTCCGAAGGGACGCGGACAGGAAAACCAGTACTGGCGTTATTGTCTGGAGCACGTCCGCGAGTACAACAACAACTACAACTATTTCGCCGGTCTTTCCGACGACGCCGTGCTGGCCTTCCAGAAGGACGCCGTCACCGGCAATCGTCCGACCTGGAAGATGGGCATGAACGCATCGCGCCGTGCGGGCGGCGGCGATACACCGACCGGCGGCTACACCTTCAGCGATCCGTTGAACGTCGCGGAAAATTTCGGCGGCTTCGAGCGGGCGCAGCCGAAACCCGAAGCCCGTGTTGTCCACAACGCCGAGCGCAAGGCCTTCGACACGCTCGGCCTCGATACCGACGCGACGCCCGTACAGATCAAGGCGAAATTCAAGGAACTCGTGAAGCGCCACCACCCGGACGCGCATGGCGGCGACCGCACCTACGAGGAGCGGCTCAAGATCGTGATCCAAGCGTACAATTATCTGAAGGGCGCCGGGTTCTGCTGAGGCCGAATCTCCCGTTCGCCTCGCGGCCGAATCGACGCAGCCTTGGCGGAAGCCTCAATCGCCCGATTTTGAAGCATTTCCAGCATGATCACGGCCGCGCGGCCCCCGTTCCATTGGCCGCTTCGTTTCTGCTAAATTGAACCTATATCCAGCGCGACACCCCTTTAGACCCGAACGGCCGGTTCCGGCGGATTCGGCCAACGGAGCGGCAATGACCACCGCCAATCAGGAAGTGAACGGCCTCCCCGACATGAAGGTGTCGGTGCGGCAGGTATTCGGCCTCGACGTGGACATGGACGTCCCCGCCTATTC
>JANRJS010000021.1:0-217519 GCA_033763835.1 Bryobacteraceae bacterium
CACGTGTTACTCACCCGTACGCCACTTTACTCAGGTTGCCCCTTTCTCGTGCGACTTGCATGTGTTAAGCGCGCCGCCAGCGTTGATTCTGAGCCGGGATCAAACTCTCGTTTGATCTGGTTTGAGTATTTGCCCCACGCCTTTACTAGCGCGCGGAGCTTGGTCCGCTCTCGGTTTAAACTTAAAGAGCTTGACTCAGACTTTGCTTGGCATCCAACCAGATTGTCAATGATCTGACCGTTTCGCCCCCGGATGCGATCCGGAAACTCACGGCGGCCTCGAAACCTGCCCAGGTACGATACCGGATTACAACCGTTGGCCGAAGCCTTCAAGCTGTTTCGATTTTCGCGAACCTGGATTAAACTCGAGAACTGTAAGAACTGCGGGGGAAGTGCTCGGCGAGGCGATCCGCCTACGCTCCACAACCCTGAGTTCGTCTAACGGTTTGCCTCGTTGCAATTTCCGTTAACAAACTCACTTGGGCCGCTTTGTCAGAATACCAATCGACCCCACCCTTTGCAAGCCCTTTCTCCAAGATTCTTTCGGATTCATGACAAATCGCTCATTTTGAACGCGATAGACTTTTTTCTTTTTTTCCGTTGTGATAAAACTAGGCGACTATGTCGCCCACCCCTGCCTTGGAACCCGCCCATCGAGTTCGCGTCGAATTCACCGGACACATCCCCGACGAGTTCGATCCAGTTGCCGTCTGTCTCGCCAAAACCGCCTGTTTCCGCGAGGATGGCACTGTAATTCGCGCGGCCGACTTCTTCAATCCGAAATCCGTTGGCCCCGTCGAGTCGCTCGCGCCGATCGAGTTCATTTGGACGAGCTACGGCCCGCATAACCTGCTGATCGGCTTCACCATCGAGATTTTCACGCCGCCGGGTCAGCTCAGCCCGCTCGCCGGTCTTCAAAGGATCGAGCACGAGTTCGATCGTGGCATGGAGTTCACGTCCCTGTATCGGGGACGCCTCGAACCCGTGCCCGAGTGGACGATGCAGGCCCGCTTCCGTATCTTGCAAGGTGGCCGGCTGTTCACCTTCCATGGACCCACGATGACCGGCGGCGATACCGGTAACGATCAAGGCGAGGGCTCCTAGAGTTACCTTTGTAGACAATGCCACCCCGCACGCTCGGCGCCTACGAGTTGCTCGAACCGTTGGGCGCGGGCGGCATGGGGACGGTTTATCGCGCCCGCGACACCCGTCTCGACCGTCTCGCCGCCGTGAAACTGATTCGCGACGGCGCGGGCGAGCACGCGCGCACCCGCTTTCTCCGCGAAGCCAAGGCGGCGAGCGCCCTTAATCACCCCAACGTCGCCACGATTTACGAGATCGGCTCGGAGAACGGTTGCGACTTTATCGCGATGGAGCTAGTCGAGGGCGGATCGCTTCTGGCCGAAATTTCTCGTGGCCCCGTTCCCGCCGCACGCGCCGCCGATCTTCTCCGCCAAATCGCACTCGGACTCCGCGCCGCGCACCGGGCGGGCGTCGTCCATCGCGACTTGAAGCCCGCCAATATTCTGCTGACGGCCTCGGGCGAAGCGAAGATCGTCGACTTCGGACTCGCCCGCATTGAAGCTCCGCCGTCGGACGAAACCGCTTCGCTCAGCCTCACCCAAGTGGGCCGGGTGATCGGCACACCGGCTTATATGGCTCCCGAGCAGGCCGCCGGAGACCGGGTCGACGCCCGCGCCGATATCTTTTCCTTCGGCGTTGTCGCCTATGAATTGCTGGCCGGAGTGCGCGCCTTCCCCGGCAATTCTTCGCTCAGCGTGCTTCAGAAAGTCCTGACGGCCAAGCCCGAACCGCTACTTAAGCTCCGCCCAGATTGCCCGCCTAACCTCGCCGCGCTGATCGATCGCTGTCTCGAAAAAGCGCCCGACGACCGTCCTTTGTCGATGGACGAAGTTCTCGACTCGCTGAATTCGCCCTCGCCGCTCCCTCGGCGTACCCGCTGGCCGGCGATCGCCGCGACCCTTCTCGCGGCCGCGCTGGCCGGAGCCGCCGCATGGGCGTTCGCGAATCGCGGAAACTCGGCGTCCATCTCCGCCGCCGCCCTTCTCGACCGTTACGACCGACCCGGCAATGTGGACCGCGCCATCCAGTCGCTCGCTAACGATCCATCGGCGATGGCGCGGGCCCGGCTTTCGCTCGCCTACTCGCAGAAGTATCGCGACGATCCCGATCCGGTATGGCTCCAGCGCGCCGAATCGGAAGCGAACGCGGCCATCGCCCAGGAGCCGAACCTCGCCCAAGCGCACATCGCTCTTGGCATGGCCGCCCTTCGCGCCGGGCGGCTGGACGCCGCCGAATCCGGGCTAGTCCGCGCGCTCGATCTAAATCCTCGCGACGCCAACGCCCTTCGCCGCCTGGCCCAGGTTCGCGAAGGGCGGAAGCGCTTAGCCGAGGCCGAATCGCTCTATCGCCGTGCCGTCGAGATCGCGCCCTCCGATTGGCAAGCGCACCAGACGCTCGCGTTCTTTTTGCAATCGCGAGGGCGATATGCCGAGGCGCGCGATACCTACGCCAAGGCTCTCGAACTCACACCGGACAACTACGTCTTGCACCGCGACTTGGGCAGCGTCTACTGGTATCTCGAACGCTACGACGACGCGGCGGCGAGCTTTCAGCGCGCGCTCGAACTTCGTCCCTCGGCGACGGTGTCGAACAATCTGGGCGTTGCGTTGTACTTCCGCGGCAGATACGCCGAAGCGGTGGCGGCGTTCGAGAAAGCCGTCGAACTCGGCGCGAACAACTACGTGCATTGGGGCAATCTGGGCGACGCGCAACGCGAAGTTCCCTCGCTCCGCGAGCGAGCCCGCGAATCCTGGATCCGCGCCCGGCAGCTCGCCGAAGAGCGTCTTGCCCGCGAACCCGGCGACGAAGGGGCAGCCGCCGGACTGGCACTCTACCTAGCCCGGCTGGGAGAGAAACGCGCCGCCCTCGACCGCGCCGCCATCCTCGAAAAAGAGCCCTCCCTGAAGCCAGGGACGCATTACCTGCTGACCCTCGCTTCCGAAGCGGCGGGCGACCGTCCGCGCGCTCTTCGCCACCTCGAAGCTGCCCTGCGCGCGGGTTACGGATCGACGGAAGCGCGCGCCAATCCAACGCTACTTACGCTACGTTCCGACCCGGCGTACCATCGAATGCTGGCGCGTCTGGAGAAGCGATAAGCCGCCGCGCCTAGTCGACTCGGCGAAGTTCCGTACGCGTCCGCTGACTCTGATTGCCCCCATACATTTCGCTATCGGAAACCAGGGACAGAGGCAATCCGGTCGCCGACTCGATCTCGATCTCGGTTCTGGTCTCGAGCTTCACAGCGGGCGCCTCGGGAGCGCTTTCGCCTCCCGCGTCTCGAAAGATTTTGTTTACCGCTTTCCGGAATTCTTCCGGGTCCGGCGTAGTAACGACACGCAATCGAACCGGGTCGCCGCTCGAAAGCAAGTCGCACTGCACTCTCGAACGAAGCGGGCCTCCCAAGCCGGTAAGCGGCGCTGGAAGCGTTCCGCTCGCCACGCTGGGGTACGTCCAAATCAGATAGCCGATTACACCCCGAAGGTCGGCGCTCAGCATTGACGGTAGAGCGGCCGAGTTAGCGGCGAATACCTCTACCGCCGCTCGAGATTGCTTTCGTTGTTCCTCGGGAAGGGCTTTGACAAAAGCCTCGATGGCTTCCGGCGCTTTCTCGCGAAGCTCTTCGGCGTTGTCGACAAGCAGCTTGCGCTGCGGCGTTACCAGATACCGCGGACGCAGCGCCTGCGATAGCGCCCCGAGAAGGGGTGCCATCGACCCAAGCACCGCTCGCGCGGCCAAGTCCAGGTTGTCCACCCGGCTTTCACCTTGCTCCCATTCGAGCACTGTGCCTCGACCGGTAACCTCGACCACGCGAATCGTCACCGGAGTTCGGCTCACCATAGCACCGATACTCTTCGAATACTCGTAGTGCCGCTCGTCGCCAACCTTAACGTTCAAGGCTGGCGTATAGGTCTGCGCCTGCGCGGCAGTAAAGGTTAGAAAAGCTACCCAAGGTTTCATGCGGTTAATCCACCCGCTTCGATTCGCCCCAGCCCATGCGGAGCTTCTCCACCTTCCCCGACGCCCCGCGCAGGAAGACCGCCTTCTCACCCACCGACTGCCCGCCGCTCGCCGCTTCGATGCGGAAGGTCCCATCGGCCAGCGGGACAAGTTTCGCCATCCCGCCTTTCGGATCGTCGCTCGAAGGATCGATCACCACCAGTTCCCCATCGAGCGCCATCACTTCGCTCTCGCTGAAGTTGCTGCGGTACCGGCCCACGTAGGCCGACCATTCGGGCTTCCACTCCGGTTTCTTCGCCGCCGGTTTCGTCGCTTTCACCACGGCCGGAATTAGATCCGCGTAAATGCGGTTCACAAATCCCACGGGGTTCGATTCGTCGCCGTTGGTTAACACCACGACGCCCACACGATCGGCGGGCGTGAACGCGGTCTGCGTCTTATATCCCGCGAGGCTGCCGCCGTGCCCCACCAACGTCCGTTCGCCGAGCTTGCGCACCGAAAATCCCAACCCCCAACCCGACGTCCAGTTCGACTCCAGCCAATGCACCCGCTGCATCTCGGCGAGCGTCGTTCCGCGCAACACTCCGCCTTCCGCCGCCTTGCCGCGCTTCATCATCGCGATCATGAACTTCGCCATGTCGAGCGCGTTCGAGGTCAAGCCCGCCGCCGCCGTTATGCCCCGGCAATCGGTAAACGGCGTCGCCGCTCGCGATCCGTCGGGCATGCGCCGCGCATACCCCGTCGCCAGCTTTTTCTTGTCGTCTTCCGAGGGCACCATGCTCGACGCGGTCATGCCTAGCGGCGCGAAGAGATGTTTGTCGATGTACTGAATGTACGGCTCGCCGCTCACCGCCTCCACCACTTCGCCCGCGATGGACAATGCCAGATTCGAGTACTTCCACCGCACCGAAGGCGCATACGCCGCTTCTTGAATCGACAGCCGCTCGCGCAATTGCTCGCGAGTCGGGAAGTCGAAGCTCGACCAGTAAGGCGACGCCGATTCGCGCGGCAGTCCCGATGTGTGCGTGATCAGGTGCCGGATTGTGATTGGCTGGTTGTCCTCAAAGTCGCCTTTCACGCGGAACCAAGGCAGATGCTTCGACACCGGATCGTCGAGCGTCAGCTTCCCCGCGTCCCGCAGTTGCAAAATCGCGAGCGCGGTGAACATTTTCGAATTCGACGCCATACGGAACAACGTCGCGGGCGTCACGGGAGTCTTCTTCGCGACATCCGCGTAGCCGAACCCCTGCGCCCATACCACCTCGTCGCCCGCCACCACGGCCACCGACAATCCGGGCAGTTGGCGGAACGCAAGCTGGTTGCGGATCCAGGAGTCCATCAGCCGGATCGCGCCGGCCACTTCCGGGTTCGCGGCGACTTTCGACCCGTGAAGAGACTCCGCGCCCAAGCCGGGCCAGGCGAGCGCGAGCAGAAGGACGGTTCCGTTTCGCATGGCGGTAGTGTACTGTAACGGCATGCGCCGCTTGTCGATCCTCGGATTTGCCTTATATGGAACGGTTCAAAGCCAGCCCGCCGCGCCCACGGACGAGTATCTGCACTCGCTCTACGACCGCCTGCACGACTCGCCCACGCAGCGCAAATTCCGCGAACTCGCGCCCGTGCCGGTCGGCGTAGTTTTCCTGCCCTGGGCCGGAATGACCGAAGCCGAAATGCGTTCGGAGTTCCGGACGATGAAGAAGCTCGGATTCCATAACTTGAAACAGGCGATGGGCACGCCCGAGTGGCCGGAAGAGAAAGTGCTATCGATCGCACTCGAAGAGGGCGTGATTCCGTTCTGGTACGGCGAAGGTGGTTGGGAGCGCATCACGCCCGAGTTGCTCGACAAACTCGGAATTCCACGCACAGCCTCGAAAGCGGAGCTTCGCAAGCATCCGAAAATGCTCGCCTATCAAAAAGAAGTTCTGCGGCGGGGCATCGGCGCGAAAAGCGGGCAAGCGCTCCTCACGGGCGAGCTTTACCAACACACGCCCGACCCGTTCCTGCGCGACCATGACGTGGCGCCATTCGCCGGTTGGCTGCGCCAGCACTATGCCTCGCCCGAGGAACTGAATCGCGCGTGGAACGCTTACGAGGTGGGTATCTCGCCCGAGCCCTTCAAGACTTGGACCGACGTCGAGAAGTACCTCGCGACGCTGCCGCAAGACGAGCGCGGCAACCGGCAATTCGGTCGCGAGTACGGACGCACGCGCGACATTCTGCAGTACAAAGCCGAAACGCACGCGCGCGACGTGCTCGCCCGTTCCGAAGCTTCCGTGAAAGCCAACCCGCACGCGCCGACGCGTACCGGCGGCGAAATGGGACTGTTCCTGCCCTTCGCCTGGCGCGCGACGAAGATGGAGGACCTTGCGCAAACTCAGTTGCATGTGGGCAGCTTCTATCCGTCGATCCACTTCGCGTGGCACTACGGCGAAGTGCATTACGAAGTGGCGCGGCCCTTGTATATGCAGTCGAGTTTCGCGACGGACTTGTTCAAAGGCGGTTGGACCGGCGGTTGGGAATCGACGGGCGGCCCGCAGCAATTGACTGGCGGCAAGGGTTGGGATTACCCCGAGCAATCGACCACGGCGGGCTTTACGGTGAATGCCGGCACGATGACGCAACTGCTGCTGAGCTTCTTCGCGGGCGGTATGAAAGGCGCGGGGCTGTGGACGTGGAATTTTCGCCGTGCCGGTTGGGAAGGCGGCGAGTTCGCACTAACCAATCGCCAAGGCCGTCCGACGGAACGCGCGATTCGGGCCGGGCAAATCGCGCAAGCCGCAGAGCGTTACCGCGACGAGCTTTGGTCCACCCACAAGGAGCCTTACGTCGGCCTGCTGCTCAATTGGGATTCGGACGCGATCTGGGCCGCGTCCAGCGTGCGCGGACGCGATCACTTCAAACACTACGCGATGAACGCGCGGGTGGGGGCGTCGCGCGCACTGATCGACGCCAACATTCCCTGGGAGCATGTCACGCCCGACGATCTGCGCGCGGGCCTAGTCGGACGCTATAAAGTGATCTGGCTCGCCGGGCAAATCGCGTTGAACGAAGAACTGCTGCGCATCCTGTTCGACTACGCGGGAAAGGGCGGGCGGGTGGTGCTCGATTCTCCGGGCGGTTGGTACGACCATCGCGGGCACGTTTTCTCTACCGCCGCCGGTTCCACTTTCGAACAACTCTTCGGAGTCGAGCTCGCGGATTTCCAGTACTCGAACAACGTTCCGCGCAGCGTGGCCGGCGTAAAGCTCGGGAGCTTCATCACCGAACTCGCGCCCACACGCGCCAAAGTCGTGGAGCGCTTCTCGACGGGCGAACCAGCCGTCACCGAATCGGCGACAGGCAAGGGATCTGGGGTCGTAATCGGCTTCGCGGGTTCGATCGAGAACTTCAAACCCGGCCGCGCTGTGAACGGCCCGCTCGCTAAGTACGTCATGGGGACAATCCCTTCTCCATACTCCTGCGACAATGCCATCGCTTACCGGCTTGCCGCCCCGCAGGCGGATCACTACTTCCTGATCAACGACGGCGATGCACGCAAGGCTAAGCTCTCTTCTTCGCGCTGGAAATACTCGAATGCCACCGACGCAGTAACCGGGGAGTCGATCTCGCTCGATTCGGTCGCGCTTGAGGCTCACTCGGGCCGCTGGATTCGCGCTACGCCGCGGCGGTGATCACCAATTTGCCGTGCTTAACGCCTTTGGTCGCGAGCAGACGGTCGGCGATTTGGCGAACTTCGCTAGATTTGCCGCGCAGCACCAGCACTTCTAAGCAATCGTGATGGGTTAGGTGCACATGCACGGTCGAAACGATCGATTCGTGATGCTCATGCTGCAACTCGGTGAGCTTTTCCGAGAGTAGACGTACGTGATGGTCGTAAACGAGGGTCAGGGACCCCACGACATCTCGCGCCGGGTCGGCGACTTCTTCTCGAATGAGATCGTCGCGAATCAAATCGCGAAACGCCTCGCTTCGATTCGCGTATCCCTTGCGCGCGATGTGATTGTCGAACTTTTCCAGAAGATCTTCGTCGATCGCCACGCCAATCCGTGCTAAATCCGCCATCGACGGCAATTAGAGCATATATGGATTAGGAGATTGAAACGGACTATACCGGGGACCGCGGAATGTTGCAGGGGAAACTGCGGTCCCCGGCAGCCCGGCCGCTACTCTAGGAGGCTAGCTAGCCGGGCAGGGGTTGGCCCGAGCCTAGCTGGCCGAGCAGGTGTTGGCGACGTGTTCCGCCTTCGTAACCGTCATCCGGTCCGGTTTCTGCGGATCCGGCGTCACGGTGAGTTTCACTTTGTGTTTGTCGTGCTTGGCCAAATCCATACCGGTACCCGCCACCACGGTCCACCGCTTCCCGGTACCTTCCTCGGTGATCACGAATTCGCCCGATGCCGAACCCATCGTCAGGCAACCCGTAACCACGTTTTCACTGTTCTTCTGTTCCGCCGCTTGATTCGCGAATGTCACCGATCCGAAAGCCAGCGCCAACGCGAGCGCCCAAACCGCTTGAATTTTCATATCAGTCACTCTCCTTGTCAGTTTCGATCTTGGAGGAAGATCGCCAAACCAGTTGCACGCTGGGCACCAATATGTATCTTCCTGATAACAATCGATTAGCCTTCTTGCCGCAGCGGTACGTTTTACCGGACGAGGTGCGGCTCGGAAAGAATTGCCGCGATTCGTGATAATCTCGATAGGGAATGAGTAGTACATCGGCGGTTCCTATCGAAGCCAGCTATGAACGGCAGGTCCGGGAAGATATCGAAGCCTTCCGGAAACAAGCGGAGGAGTATCTAGCCGGCCGTTTGAGCGACGACGATTTTCGCGGCGCACGGCTCCGACGCGGCGTCTACGGTCAGCGCCAACCGAATGTCCACATGATCCGGACCAAGGTGCCGGGCGGGCAACTCCTCGCGCATCAGCTCGAAAAAATGGCCGATATCGCGGACAAATACGCGGGGGCCAAAGGCCACCTCACCACCCGGCAGAATCTGCAATACCACTTCATCCCCCTCCCTCAAGTCGCCGATCTGTTGCACGATCTGGCCGACGCGACGCTCACCACGCGCGAGGCCTGCTACAACACCGTCCGTAACGTCACCGGGTCGCCGCTGGCCGGTTTGCTCCCCGAAGAAGTGTTCGACGTGCGGCCTTACGCGCGCCAAGTGGCATTCGCGTTCCTGCATAAGGAACTCACCGACAACCTGCCCCGCAAGTTCAAGATCGCGTTTATCGGCTGGGACGGCGACGCGATGGCGGGCGAAATTCACGACCTCGGATTCACGGCGAAGATCGTCGACGGCAAGCGCGGGTTTCGCGTGGTCGCGGGCGGTGGATTAGGACCCCTTCCGAGCGAGGCCCGGGTGCTCGACGAGTTCTTGCCCGTGGAGCGTCTGGTGGCCCGCACGGAAGCCGTCATCCGCATCTTCAACCTGCATGGCAACCGCTCGAACCGCAACAAAGCGCGCCTGAAGTTCGTGATCCGCGAGCGTGGCTGGGACTGGTTCGTCGAAAAGGTCGAGGAGCAGTACGCCGATATTCTCGCGAACGGCGGCGTCCCGGTTCCCGACGCGGTTCCCGAAGGATTCGGGGGTTACGAAAGCTCGCCGCAACCCATCGCGCCGGGCGAGTTGAACGTCCTCAAAGCGCCGTCGGATGCGCAATACGAACTTTGGTTGCGCAAGAACGTTCGCACGCAGCGGCAGGACGGCTATCGCATCGTCACCGTCAAGGTCGAGCAGGGCAATCTGACCTCGCAGCAGATGCGCGGATTGGCGAATATCGCCCGGCAGTTGGGCGACGGCACGATTCGCTTGGGCATCGACCAGAATGTGCATTTGCCATTCGTACCGGCGTCGAAGCTGAAACAAGTCTACTCGGCGCTGCTCGTCGAAGGATTGGCCGACGCGGGCGCGGGCGATCTCGACGATATCGTCACTTGCCCTGGCGCGTATTCCTGCAACCTGGCGCTGACCAAGACGATGAACCTGGGTTGGGCGCTGGCGCGGACCGTTCGCGATTATCTGCGCGACAACCCCGACGAGGAGATTTCGAAGCTGGCGATCCGCGCTTCGGGTTGCCCGAACGCCTGCGGTCAGCATTGGATCGGCGATTTCGGCTTCTACGGCAACGCTCGCAAGATCGGCGGCAAGGAAGTGCCGTACTACCAGTTGCTGCTCGGCGGCGGCCTGGATGAGAGCGGCATGATGCGCTTTGGACTCGCGATCCAGTCGATCCCCGCGCGCTCGACGCCGGTGGCCCTGACGCGGGTGCTCGACCACTACCGCGCCAATCGGATCGAAGGCGAATCGTTCCGCCAATACGTCCAGCGCCACAAGGTGGAAACCTTCCGCGCGCTGACGGCCGATCTCGCGAAACCCATCGAACTCGAACCCGAAATGTATAAAGATTGGGGCGACGAGGAGAATTTCTCGTTACAATTGGGCCGCGGCGAGTGCGCCAGTTAGTGTTGGCGTTTACGCTGGGAAGGTGACCCGGCGAACTCTTCTCTCCATTCCTCTCGCGGCTCCCCTCGCAACCAATGCGTTGGCCGCCGCCGATGCCGATTTCACCTTCGTTCACTTCACCGATACGCACATCCAACCCGAACTTCGAGCGGAGGCGGGCGTCGAAAAAGCTTTCGCGGCGATCAATGCGGTCAAGCCCGCGTTCTGTCTCGCGGGCGGCGATCTAGTATTCGACGTCGCCGAAACGGACGCGGCGAAAGCCAAATCGCTGTTCGATATGTACGCGCGCGCGGCGAAGAATCTGCGCATCCCGGTGCATTCCGTGCCCGGCAATCACGATGTGATCGGCCTTTCGCGGAACGGCAAAGTTCCCCCAACCGACGCCATCTACGGTAAGAAAATGTTCGAGGACCGGATCGGCCCGCGTTACTCGTCCTTCGACCATCAAGGTTGGCATTTCATCCAACTCGATTCGATCGGAACGAAGAACGGCGGGTACATAGGCCACATCGACGAAGCGCAATTCGAGTGGCTAAAGAGCGATCTCGCGAAAGTGGGGAGAACCCGGCCCGTCGTCTTGACCACACACATCGCGCTGGTCACGTCGATGGTCCAGTTTCTCGCACCGCAAGGCCAGCCCACCGAAGGTTGGGTGGTGGCGAATACGTTCGACATCTTGAAGTTATTGGCGGAGTACAACGTCAAGGCCGTGCTGCAAGGCCACACGCACGTGCGCGAAATCGTCGATTACAAAGGCTGCCAGTACATCACCTCGGGCGCGGTGTCCGGCAACTGGTGGAAAGGTCTGCGGCTGGGCCATCCCGAAGGTTTCGGGGTACTGCGCGCCAAGGGCGATAAGCTCACGTGGGAATACAGGACGTATGGCTGGAACGCGCAAGCCTAGGCTTGCGCTCCCGGTTGGCTGGCAGGCGGCGGCATAACCGGACCGGTAAGGCGGCGGACTTTCAAACCGCCGGACCCTGCGGGCGAACGTTCGCCGACAGCTCCGAGTGAACCGACTCCGCCCGCGCGAGCAATTCGCGCACAACTTCCGCTTGGCGGTCGCGGCGGTCGAACCGCTCTCCGATATCGTCGTCCAGATCGTAAAGTGCCACCGCTTCGAACGCACCCGACGGGCGACGCAAGTGTAGCTTCCAGCGTCCGCGCCGGATGGCGTTCAGCACAATCGGCGCTCCCGGAGCGCTACCTCCGAAGAAAAGAAACTCCTCGCGTGGGGACCTTGGTTGCGCTCCCGAAAGTAACGGCCACACGTCCACCCCGTCGATCGGCCCGTTAGGCGCGAGCTTCGCCCCGGCCAGCTTCGTAAGCGTCGGGAACATGTCGATCGACGCAACGATTTCGCTCGACACGACGCCCGCCGGAATCCGGCCCGGATAGCGCGCGATGAAAGGCACGCGAAAACCGCCATCGTACTGCGTGGCCTTTCCCGCCCGCAGCGGGCCCGCCGATCCAGCGTCGATTCCATACGGCAACCACGGGCCGTTGTCCGAGGTGAACATCACCAGCGTGCGGTCGTCGAGACCCTCGCTCTTCAGCGTGTCGAGAATGCGGCCGACGCTCCAATCCAATTCCTCGACTACGTCGCCATAGAGACCGGCGCGCGACTTGCCCCGGAATTTCTCGCCCGGAAACAACGGCACGTGCGGCATGTTGTGCGCGACATATAAGAAGAACGGACGCCGCCGGTTCTCTCGAATGAATCCCACGGCGCGCTCCGTATAGTTGCCGGTGAGCTTGGACAAGTCGGGATTAAGCTCGACGGTTTCCTCTTGCTCGATCAACGGCAAATCCGGATACCAGGTGGACTTCGGCCGCGGACCGTCGCCGCGATCCCAACCGGTCAACTGCGCCCGTGTGCGCGCCGCTTTCATGCGGGGATGCTCGTCCGGCTCCTCGACGTTACGCGGGTGATACGGCCACATGTCGTTCGAGTACGGCAGGCCGTAGTAGCGGTCGAACCCATGTTTGGTCGGCAAGTATGGCGGCTTGTGGCCCAAGTGCCATTTGCCGAACATCGCCGTCGAGTACCCCGCGCCTTTCAACGACCGAGCCACCGTGACTTCGTTCGGATGCAGCCCGGTTCTCGAACCCGGCCCGAGATTCTGCGACAAGCTCAACCGCGGCGGGTAGCAGCCTGTCAAGATCGCCGTTCGCGACGGCCCACACACCGGTTGCGCGTAGAAGCTCGTCAGCCGCGCGCCTTCCGACGCCATCCGGTCGAGCCTCGGCGTGCGGATGTTGGGCGAACCGTAACAGCCGAGATCGGCGTAGCCCAGATCGTCGGCGAAGATCAGTACGATGTTGGGGCGCGGCGCGGACTGGGCCACCGCCGCCGCCCCGCTCGATGCGAGAAACGCTCGTCGCGAAATCACATCAGAAACTGTACTTCAACGCCACCTGCATTTGACGCATGTCGAGCCGGATTCCGCCGATAACACCATACGTGGGTGAACGAAGTTGCCCGCCCGGCTGGCCGAAGTTCGGCGTGTTCGACAGGTTGAACGCTTCGCCGCGCAACTCGATCACGTGGCTTTCGGCGAAGCGGAACATCTTGTTTACCGACGCGTCGAGACTGGCAATACCGGGTCCAATGATCGTGTTGCGTCCGGCGGTGCCGTAGCGGAACTGAGTGATGGCGGCCGGATTCTGCCCGATGCGATCCACATAAGCGGCCGTATTGAACCATTGCTGCACGGTGCGCTGATCCTTGGCCTTGTTGCCGTCGACGCCCGATACCGCGTCCGGCTTGCAATAGCCGCCGCCGTTCTGAATGTTGCCCGCCCCACAAGTAACGGTCACCGGGAACCCGCTCTGGAACGTGAGAATGCCGCCCAACTGCCAACCGCCCAGCAGGACGTTCGCGAACCCCGAAAGCGGCACCGGGCGGCCCTTACCGAACGGTATCTCGTAAAGGAACGACGCCGTCAGCCGTTGCCGGAAATCGAACGCCGACAGACCGCGCTCCGCCGCCAGATTGTAGTTGTCGGACGGCGTCAACTGATCCCCGTCCGTGGTCCGCACGCCCGAACCGTTGTCGATCGACTTCGAATACGCGTAAGAACCGAGCAGCGTAAAGCCGTTCGCGAACCGGTGCTGTAGGCGCGCTTGTAGCGAGTGATAGTTCGAGTGGCTCGGCGCGTTCATGTTCTGGAAGTTGCCGTTGAATTTGGGGAACGGCCGGTTGAGATTGATATTCGATCCCGGCCCCGGCTCGGCGTTGTTGTAAGTGGTCAAACGGCGCAGTTTCACACCGGCGGAACCCATGTACGTCACTTCGAGCGACATGTTCCGGGTCAACTCGCGTTGCACCGAAGCTTGCCACTGATTCACGTAACTGGTCCGCTCGCCGAACTGATTGATCAACAGGAACGTCGGCGATCCCGCGCTTGAAAACAAACGGTTCCAGAACAGATTGGGTGTACCCGTCGTTGCGACTTCGTTCTGACGGATTGTGAACGGGATATTGCGCACGATATCGAACACCGCGTTGCCGATGTCGCGCACATAGTAGATGCCGCCGCCCGCCCGCAGCACGGTCTTCGAATTCAGTTGATACGCGATTCCGGCGCGCGGGCCGAAGTCGTTCCAATCCTTCACGCCGGCGTTGCGTCCGAAGCGCCCGTCGCGCACCAACTGCCAGCCCGCCGGAGCCGGAAATTGCGGATTACCGTCGTTTAGGTTGCCCGTGCCCGCCCGTACGAACACCGGCTCTCGCGAGTTATCCCAGGCGAAATCCACGTTCACGATGGCGTCGTGCTTGTCGTAGAACGGCTCCTCGAATTCCCACCGCAATCCCCAATTCACGGTGAGCTTCGGCGTGACCTTCCAGGTGTCCTGCAAGTATAGGGCGAAGGAACTTTGACGGAAATTCGCGATCGGCGCGCCCACCTGACCTTCGGTATTCGACATATAGCCCAGCAGCATGTCGGAGACCGGATCGCCCGTGTACTGGCCGTTCCACGAAAATCGCCCACGGGGTACCACGGCGCCGATCTGGTTGTAGCGCAGACGCCGGAACTCGCCGCCGAACTTCAGGCTGTGCTTGCCGATCGTCCACGAGAAGTTGTCGGTGAATTGGAACGTCGTGTTGTGATTGACGAACGGACAGTCGTTGCACTCGCCAATCGCCGAGTAGTTCGTAATCTGGAACACTGGGATGCCCCAAAAGAGCGGATCCTGCGAGACGCCTTGCAATCCCAGTTCGCCGACGACGTTCCGCTGGAACGCCCGCTGTTGAATATTGGCGCTGCGGAAGTAGTTCATCCCGAACTTGAACTCGTTCACCTTATTCGAGCCGATCACCGCCGTGTGGCCCAGCACGCCCTGCTGGGCGAGGATCTCGACGTTATTCCCTTGATTGAAGCCGAGCGAGGGAATGTACTGCGGCTCTTCGGTCTGGCTGAACCGGAAAAAGAAGGTCTGGTTCTGAATCGCGGTTAAGTCGCCGCGCACGGTGAACTGATCGCCGTCGGACTTGCGCCCTTCGTTATTGACGTAGTTATTGCCGGTTCCCAGCGCACCGGTGCCCGCCTGATTCGGAAGCGGGTAGAACTCGTCCAGCACCTTGCGCGACGTGGGGTGAATGCGGCTGGCGGGTATGATGTTGCCCGCAAACGGCGCGCCACCCGCGAGCGGATCGACCAACTGGCGCGTGATGCGCGACAAGTTGCCCGATCGGAAATCGGCGGGGGGAACCGTTCCGGTTTGCGTCAACGCTTTCCGTTCCCGCAGCCCTTCGTAATTGAACATGAAGAACAACTTGTTGCGGCCGTCGTAGAGCTTGGGAATAATCACCGGGCCCGAAAACGTTCCGCCGAATTGGTTGCGCTTGAACGGCGGATTCGGATCCTGAGGCCGGGCGAAGTAATTCTTCGCGTCCATCTTGATGTTGCGCAGAAATTCGAACGCGACGCCGTGGAACTGGTTCGCGCCGCTTTTGGTCGAGACGTTCACCTGCGCGATGGCGCGCCCGTACTCGGCGGAGAACAGGCCGCTCTCGACCTTAAATTCCTGGAGTGCGTCGATCGACGGCAGAAACAGGTACGTATTGAAATTGGGGTCGGTATTCTCCATACCGTCGAGCGAGTAGTGGTTGTAATGGACGCGCTGCCCGGCGACGTTGAGGGCGAATTGATTGCGCGCGCCGCCCATGCGCTGCTGCCCTTGGCTCGACGCCGGACCGTTCGTCGTCGCGCCCGGAATGAGCGACGCCAGTTGCAAATAGTTGCGGCCGTTGAGCGGCAACTCGACGATGCGCTTGTTCTCGATTACCGTGCCGACGCTCGTCGATTCCGTTTCGAGTACCGGTGCGCCGCCGGTCACTTCAACCACCTCGGCGACGTTGCCTACTTGCAGCGCGAAGTCGATCTTCGCGATCTGGCCGACCTGCAGTTCCACCTCGTTCCGGACCTGCGCGCCGAAACCCTTCATCTCGATCTTGATCGAGTAAACGCCCGGAATGAGCGCGGGCGCGGAATATAATCCCTCGGAATTCGACTGGATCACGCGCGTGAATCCGGTAGCCGGGTTCGACACGGTTACCGTAGCGCCACCAACAACGGCCCCCGTCGCGTCGGTCACCGATCCATTAATCTCGCCCGTGCCCGCTTGCCCGAACAAGGCCGCGGAAAGAGAGACGGCAGCGATCAAGCTGCGTAGTGTGAGAGACATAGCCACCCCTGGTGGGGAACGCTATCAGAATCGTTGAGCGCGCGTCAAATCGCGGCGAAGGCGGCGATAAGTTCATATGGTATCCTCCAGGGGGAATAACCGGAAATTTCGGGGATTTTCGCGTCTTTCCACATGCTCCGGCTCTTCAACGTTTACATTCCAACCAGCGTCGTCGCACTTCTGGTTTCGGAACTCTGCCTCCTGACAACCTGTTACGTTCTGGCGGCGGCGTGGCAACTCCAGGTCGATCTCGAGATTCTGCTGTCGGTCTACGACGGACTGCCGCAGATCGCCTGTGCGGTGGCGAGCATCGTGGTGGGGATGTATTTCCAGGACCTGTACACGCAGTTCCGCGTCAAGTCGCGGATCATGCTGGTGCAACAGGTGTGTCTCGCGTTGGGGATTGCGTTCTTGCTGCAGGCGTTGATGAGCTACCTGCTGCCGCAATTGCTATTGCCTCGCTGGGTGATGGTGGCGGGCAGCGGACTGGCGCTGGTCGCCGCGCCGCTCTGGCGGATTTTCTACGCGGGGCATGTGCTGCGGGCGATCGCCGCCCAAAAGATTCTGTTCCTCGGAACCTCGCCGGTGGTGATCGAAGTCGTCGAGGCGATGGACGAACAGCCGGAGCTTGGGCTCCGCTGCCTGGGCTATGTGGACGACGGAGAACCGGATCGCGATTTGCCCGGCGGCAAGGTTCTCGGGCCGATCGCCGAGTTACGCCGCGTGGTCTCCGAAACCCAACCGGACCGGATCGTGGTCGGCCTGACGGAACGCCGCCAGAAACTGCCTGCGCACGAATTGCTGGAACTCCGGTTCTCGGGGATACGCATTGAGCAAGCGGCGCGCCTGTTTGAAGCGACCTTTTTGCGCGTGCCCACTCGCGAATTGCGACCGTCGGATCTGGTTTTCTCGGAGATGCTCGGGCCGCAACCGGCCAGCGTGCAGTTCCAGTCCGTTTATTCGTTTCTGTTCGCCCTGATTTTGTTGGCGATTTTCGCGCCAATCATGATCGTCGTGGCGCTGTTGGTGAAGTTCACCTCGCCCGGCCCCGTGCTTTATAAGCAAGTCAGAGTGGGTAAGGACGACAAGCCGTTTACCGTGATGAAGTTCCGATCGATGCGCACGGACGCCGAAGCCCGCACGGGCGCGGTGTGGGCGTCGAAGAACGATCCGCGCGTTACCCCGCTCGGCAAGTGGTTGCGCAAACTGCGGATCGACGAGTTACCGCAGTTATTCTGCGTGTTAAAGGGCGACATGTCGATCGTCGGCCCACGCCCGGAACGGCCCGAGTTCACGAAAGTTCTCGAAGAGAAGATTCCGTTCTATCGCCAACGGACCTGCGTCAAGCCGGGATTGACCGGATGGGCGCAAATCAACCACAAGTATGGCGACACGATCGAGGACACGATCACCAAGCTCGAGTACGACCTTTACTACATCAAGAATCTATCGTTCTCGCTCGATGTCTACGTGCTCCTTAGCACCGTGAAGATCGTGCTGTTAGGGCGCGGGGCCCAATAGCGCACCCCATCCTAAAGCCGCCGCAGTTAGAACAGTAGGCGCAACCCGAACCGCATCACGCGCCCACCGCCGTCCATGAAGTTTGCGTTCAGGAACCGCCCCGCTAGCGTCGTCCCCACATTCGATCCGAGCGCCGGTGTGCCCGGCGAAAATGCACCGGATGCCGGTGTTCCTAACTGCGGATGATTGAATAGGTTGAACGTTTCCACCCGAAGCTCCGTCCGAACCCGCTCGGTAATGTTCGTCATCTTCGAGAAGTTGACGTTCCAATTTGCGATACCCGGAGCGACCAGCGTGTTGCGGCCCAGATTGCCGGTGCGGCACCCGTTCGGATTGGCGGTGACGTTGCAGGCGGGTAGTTGGATATACATCGCGTCGGCGGCGGCGATGGGAGCGTTGTTGTTATCTAAGTCGATGTAACCGGTCGGGCTCGTGGCCGAGACGATCGCCCGGGTTCCCGGACGCCCGTTAGGATTGTAGTCGGGCCGGTCGAAGTTGCCGCCGAAGCCGTCCGCGTCGAGTCCATTGCTCACCGTGTACGGCACACCGGTCTCGAACGTGCCGATACCGCTGATTTGCCAGCCGCCCACTACCCGGCCGAGGAATCCGCGTTGACTTTTCATCCAAGGAAGGTCGTAAACCCAGGAAATGGTGGCCCGGTGCGCGCGGTGCAGCGAAGAAAGCGCCTTCTCGTTCGGTAATCCTCCAAAGATAGCGGGGATCGCCGACTGTTGAGGCGATGCGAACGTTCCCCACGCGAAGACGTCCGCGCCGTTATCGATAAACTTCGCCCACGTGTAGTTCGCGGCGAACGTCAGTCCGCTCGAAAACCGCCGGCGAGCGTCGGCCTGGAAGGAATGGTAAGTGGAGGATCCGCCGTTGGTACGCACCAGCCGCGAGCCTTGCAGGTTGTCGTAGCGGCCCTGCGTCGTGTACGGGATCGTCCCAACGCCCGACGGAAGGATGCGGAAGTTCACCGGTACCAGCGGATTGCCGTCTTCGTTGATGTACAGGCGGGTGCCTTTGCTTGCGACATACGAGATATCGAGCAAGACGTTGCCCTTCGTCGTTCGCTGGAAACCGCCGGACCACCGTTGGATGTACGGGTTCACCAAATTGGCGTTCATCAGAGTCTGGGCGTCGGTGGGCAGCAACGCGCGAGCCACCGAGGGGAAGCGAGTCGAGTGGTTGGCCGCCCCGCGTGGGTTCGCCGCGTCGACAACGGAAGGCTCCGAGGTGGCCACCAAATTTGGCGACGATGCGGCCGCGTTCGATGCGATGTTGTTAAAGAAGCTGTCGTAGCCAATCTGATAGCCGGCGCGGAACACGAATTTCCGGTCGCCCATCAGCCAGCCACGTAGACCGCCTTTGTAAGAAGGTGACCAAGCCAAACCGACCGTGGGCGACCAGTTATTCTTGTCGGCCGCCACGCGGTTCGGCTGCGAAAACGGCCCGGTGAAAGTCCGCGGGTCGACATTGAACAAGCCCGTGTACGCAGGAGTCCGTAGAGAGTTCATCGGTAGCCCGAAGTATTCGTAGCGAACGCCCAAAGTAAGGGTCAGCGAGTCCGTCGCACGCCACCGGTCTTGTGCGAAGTAAGCTTGGCGGAAGAGATTCGGGTAGTAGTCCGGGCTGCCGAAGTCGCGGCCCGCCGCGCCCCCCGAGCCACCGAAGTCGTCGATGAAATTGGCAAGCCCGGTGAATCCGGTGCTGGCCGCGTAGCCGAGCGTACCCCGAACGTTAAATGGCGCGGCCTGTTTGGCGCGTTGTTCGAGCAAATCCAATCCCACCCGGAAAGAATGCCGCCCGCGAACGATCGAAACGGTGTCTTGAATGCCGTAATTGTTGGCGATGCGTCCTTGCGGTATGTTGCTCGCTACGCCCACGGCCGTAAGACCCGCAATCGTAATCTGGGGCAGCGTCTGGGCCAGCGGGCTAGTTGCATCGTTGGGGAAGAACAACTTAATCCGGTTGTAGGGCAGCCGCAGCTCGTTGGTTACCGTGGAAGAGAAAATCCGGGTATACGAAATCAGATAGTTCTGGTAACGGTTGGTTTGCCCCGTGTCGAGGCCGATAAAGTTCACGGTACCGCCCACCGGCGCGACTTGATCGTCGAGCGCCATGCGGCCCATGAGCAAATTGCGGTCGTTAAACCGGTGGTCGATCTTCACGACGGGCTGCGACGACCGGAAAGTTTGAGCGTAGCCACGCACGAACGTTCCCGCTTGAACGACGCCGCGGCCCGATCCGAGGTCGATGTTGGTGAACTGAGAGTTGGCGTCCACGCCCTGGGTAGCCGAGAGGTATCGGTCCACGTTTTGATTACGACCCTCGGGAAAGAGATTGCGAAGCGTTTGTTTGCCCGGGGCGCTCAAGGTAGTTAGCGTGGTCGAACTTACCGAATTCTGCCGACGCTCCTGGTAAGCGCCGAAGAAGAACGTGCGATCCTTGACGATCGGCCCTCCTAGAGTTCCGGAGAACCATTGGTCCGTACCCGGCAACGGCCGGCCGCGCTGCTGTACGGTAGTGTTCAGCGATTCCTGGCGGGTGATCGCGTTAAAGCGAGTGGATTCGATCAAGTAACCCAGGCTGCCCCGAAAATCGTTAGTTCCGGAGCGAATGATCGTGTTTACCACCGCACCGCCGGCGCGTCCGAACTCGGCGTCGAAATTCGACGTCTGAATCGAGACTTCCTGAACGGCGTCCGGATTGGTGATCTGGAACGCTTGGCCGGCCACCGAGATGTCGTTGTTTTCCGTGCCGTCGAGCAGGAAGTTGTTGGACCGTCCTCGCCCGCCGTTTACCGAGAAAGTCGCCACACCGGTACCGCCACGATTGGTCGATACGCCCGGTAATGTTAGCGCAAGCAGCGCCGGATTGCGATTGGCGATCGGCAATTGCGTGGATTGTATGGCGCTAATCGACGCTTGCCGTACGGGCGCTTCCGCCTGTAGCTGCACGGTCTCCGCCACAACGCTGATTGTGGAAGCTTGGGTAGACACTTCCAGGCGCGCGTCTAGGGTAATAACCTGAGCCGCCGCCACCGGAAATTCGCTGGTCTCAAACGTCGCGAAACCGGGCTGCGCCACCTTAAGCTTGTAGTTGCCCGGGTTTACGGCATCGAACCGGTAGCTACCCGAAGCGTTGCTCTGCGCCGTTCGGACGGTATTCTGCTGGACGTTGGTCAGTTCGATGGTCGCCGCAGGAACCGCCGAGCCCGATGGGTCGAGGACAAGACCGCTTACGGTACCAAGGCTAGTCTGCGCGGCGACGGTACCGACGAAAAGGAAAGAGAGCGCCAGGAAGCGCGGAGTCATATCTGCTACCCCCAAAGAGACTTTATTATTAGCAGATGCTCGCGCCTTCAGTGAAGTTTCAGAGCGTTGGCGCAATAACAAACGCCCGTGAGGCGAACCCCACGGGCGCAAATCCATCGAGTGAAACTCCGGTCTAGAACCGGATCTTGGCGTTGAGCAGCATGGTCCGAACGGCGGGGGCCGTGGTATTGGTACCAAACGCCGGCGAATTCATCAACGACACTGGATTGCCGAAGTTCCGTTGATTGAGGGCGTTCGACATCTGCACCCGCAAATCGAGCTTGAACCGCTCGGTGATATCGAAGCGCTTCAACGCCGCGAAATTGGTATTGCCAAACGTCGGGCCGCGGAAAGTATTGCGTCCCAAGTTGCCGCCACCCGCCATCGAGTTGGTCAGGACGGCGCCTGCCGCCGTTCGGGGAGTATCGACAATTCCCGTGCCGTCTAATGCGGTGGTGAAGCTTCGATAATCGCCCGTCACGGGATCGAAAGTGATCCGGCCCGAAGGATTGTAATTCGGCCGCGCCGCCGTGGAAGCGTTGCCCGCCGAATCGACGCCCGTGCGGATCGTGAACGGCTGCCCGCTTTGGAACTCGTGGAACGCGGAAACTTCCCAGTTGCCAATCACGTTACGCAGAACCCAGTTCCGCTGCTTGAAGTACTGGGTGGTGTAGGTCCAGTAACCGGACACGCGATGCGGGCGGTCGAATACGGCGCGCGCCCACTCGTTCCGGTAATTCCGCCAGTCCTGCGGAATCTGCGGCGAAGAGTTGGTGATATCCGCCACACCCAGCGATTCGTCGTTGTCGTTGAAGTTCGAAGAATACGTGTAGGTGCCGCCGAACGAGAGCCCGCTCGATAGGCGCTTGGTGACCTGAACGAAGCCCGCGTTGTAGAGCGCGTTCGCCGTCGATTCGATGAGCACCCGGTCTCCCGCCGTCGGCAACTCGCGCCTGGCTTGCGTGCTGGGAATCGAGTTCGGGTTCAACGTCTGCCGCACCTGCGCCGCTTGCGCCTCGGTCAGCACCGCCGGATTACCGCGTCCTTGCCGGATTTGGTGGTAGCTGCGATTACCCGTATATCCCACTTCGAGCAGCACGGTCTTGGTCAACTGGCGCTGCATCGTAAAGCTGTAGTAGTGGGTGGTCGGATTCTGCATATCCGTATTCGCGTTGACGAACTGATTCAAGGGGTTGAACGGGGGCACGGTGGCCGAAATCGAGGGCAACGTCGGGAAAACGTTACTGACGTTGTTTTGCTGCGCGATCACCACCAACGGATTGGTGGCCACCGTCAAGATGTTGAAAAACAGGACGTCGTAGCCGACGCCGAAGCCGCCGCGGAAGACGGTCTTCCCGTCGCCGAACAGCTTGCCGGTAAGTCCTTGGCTGCCCGAAGGGCTCCAGGAGAACCCGGCGCGGGGCGCCCAATTGTTCCAGTCCGTGCGGGTCTCGAACGGAATTCGCGTCACCGCGCGCGCTGGGTCCGTGGTCCCGAAGAATCCGAATGGGACGTTCGAAATCTCGTAGCGCAAACCGAACGTCAGAGTCAAATCTTTGGTGGCCTTGTAATCGTCCTGCGCAAAAACGAAGCTGTTGTACTGCCGGGCGTCGAAACTCGCCACCGTGACGGCGCGGCGCAATTCGAACGCCGAATTATTCATGTAGTCGGCGAGGTTATTGAAGGTCCAAGTGCCCTTCGAATCGAACGCCGAGTTATTGAACAACGACGTATAGCGGTAGTCCAGGCCTAGCTTGATCGAATGCCGGCCCGAGATCACCGTAGTGACGTTCTGGAATTGGCCGGTGTTCTGGTTGCGGCCTTGCGGGAAGTTCGAGGCGCCACCGTAGGTGAAGAATCCCGAGATGCCGACGGTCGGCGAAGTCGGATCGTTCTCCGGAAAGTCCAGGTTGCGGCGCACATAAGACGCCCGCATTTCGTTAATTACGTTCGGGCTGAAGACGCGCGTCCAGTTCCATGCGTTGTTATAGCCGGTGATCGCTTGCGAAGCCGCAAACCGGGTACCGAAGCCAAGGTTGGAAGTTACGTTCGGCTGGTCGCGCTTGTCGATCTGAATTCGATAGCCGATCTGGTCCTTATCCGTCAGTTTATGGTCGACACGGCCCTGCCAGTACCAGTAATTCTCGGGGTTGGCGAGCGGAAAACGAACGGTGCCGACCGGAATGGTGACCCCATTGATCGCCACATTCCGCGGGTTGTCGTAGTTGCGGACCAGGGGATAGTAGTCGCGCAGAAAGTTTAGACCGTTAAGGACGGCGTCGCGCGAAGCCTGCGTTTGCCCGGTGCCCAAAGGAACGGTGCGCAGAAGATTGAACCCGGCTTCCGTTGGAATCGTCACCGACGCCGCGTTCCGGGCGTCCGGAGCCTGCCGAAAACGGTTCACGTCGAGCAAGCCGAAGAAGAAGGTCCGGTCTTTAATTATGGGACCGCCGACCGCAATACCCGCTTGATTCCGGTTATACCGGGGAGTCTCGTTGATGCCGACCCGCTTATTAGCGATCGAAACCGGCTCCATCCAGTTGGCCGAATAGTAATCCCAGACTTCGCCGGTAATCGAGTTGCTTCCGCGCCGGGTGTTGGCCAGAATCTGGCCGCCGCTCGATCGTCCGTACTCGCTCGAATAGGGATTGATTTGTACCTGAAATTCATCGATCGCCTCGGGAATCACCCGGGCATTGGCGATAGTGACGCTGGGATCGTTGTTATCCACGCCGTCGAGCATGAAATTGTTGTTACGCGCCCGTTGCCCGTTAGCGGAGAATCCCGTGGAACCGGGAGCGCGCGTCGCTGTCGGTGCCAGCAACGCCATGACATTAACGTCGCGCGTCGCACCGCCGATCGGTAGCTTGTCGATGGTTTCTTGTGTAATGCGCCCGCCGATCGTCGCCGAACTTTTCGACAACTCGACCGCCGACGATTCCGCAGCCACCTCCACCACCGAAGCGGCCGTACCGACCTTCATCGACTGGTTAATCGTGACTTCTTGCGCGGCGAGAACCCGCACATTTTCGACTCGCGCGGTTTCAAATCCACTGGTCGAAAACTCAAGAACATAGGTGCTCGGCTCCACGGCGACGAAACGGTAAAGACCGGTCTCATTCGTCGTCGTCGTTTGGCTGATATTTGTGGACTTATCTGTCAGCTTTACGGTAACGCCGACCATCACGGCCGCCGTAGGATCCTGGACCACACCGGAAACGAAGCCGCGGGTCAATTGAGCCGAGGCCATAGAAACGAAAACGAGCAAAAGCGCAAGGGTGCGCGTCAAAACCATACTTCCCCCCAAATGCAAAACTTGCGTCTCTTAGACGCCACGGACATTAACAAAGTTTCAAATATCCAGGCTGCTACAATCGCAACTACTGCGCCGAACCGGGCGTAGCGGAATCCTGAAGGAGTCATGCCCGATCTGCCAAATACCTTGGGTGCCCTGCGGCGGAGTCCGTATGGGGACGCCGCACTGGCCGCTCCAACGGTCAAAGACGAACTGCGTAACAATCTGATCGCCAAACTGTCCCGTCGCGAGAAACTCTTTCCCGGCGTTGTCGGCTATGACGAAACCGTCATTCCGCAGATCGTGAATGCAATCCTATCGAAACATAATTTTATCTTACTAGGGCTCCGGGGACAGGCGAAGACACGCTTGATCCGCATGCTCACCACATTATTCGACGAATTCACCCCCTATATCGGCGGTTCCGAGGTCCGGGACAACCCTTTCGCCCCAATTTCACGTTACGCGAAAGACCTGATCGCCGAAAAAGGCGACGACACTCCGATCGAGTGGCTCTCCGCCGACCAGCGCTACGTGGAAAAGCTCGCCACCCCGGACGTCACCATCGCCGACATGATCGGCGACATCGATCCGATCAAAGCCGCCCGGCGCGGCACCGACATTGCTAACGAGCTAACCGTGCATTACGGATTGCTCCCGCGGGCGAATCGAGGCATCTTCGCGATCAACGAGTTACCGGACTTGGCGGGCAAGATTCAGGTAGGTCTGTTCAATATCATGCAGGAAGGCGACGTCCAGATTAAAGGCTATCCGGTGCGCCTCCCCCTGGACGTGATGCTGGTATTTACGGCCAACCCAGAAGACTATACCGCCCGCGGGAAGATCGTGACCCCGTTGAAGGATCGGATTGGCAGCGAAATCCGCACCCACTATCCATTAACGCTGGAGCAAGGCCTCGACATTACGACGCAGGAGGCCTGGACGCGCCGCCAATCGCCCGTCAAGATCGTGGTTCCGGACTTCATTCGGGAAGCGGTGGAGCAAATCGCGTTTGTCGCCCGCGACGACAAGCGGATCGACAAACGAAGCGGCGTTTCCCAGCGGCTGCCGATCACGGTGATGGAAAACGTGGTTTCGAGCGCCGAACGCCGGGCGGTGGCGGTGGGCGAGAAGGAAGCCGTGCCCCGCGCCGCCGACATCTACGCGGCGTTGCCCGCAATCACCGGCAAATTGGAACTCGAGTATGAAGGCGAATTGAAGGGCGGCGACGCCGTGGCGCGCGAAGTGATCCGCATGGCCGTGGGCAAGGTGTATTCGGCGAGGATGGAAGGCGTCAATGTCCGCCAGGTGGTGCAATGGTTCGAGTTGGGCGGAGCCATCAAGCTGCCCGACTCCGGCGCTTCGCACGAACTGCTTCGCCAGCTCGATTCGATCCAGGGTTTGATGGAACTCACGCCGCGCCTAGGAATCGGCGAGAACGAGCCCGACGCACTACGCGTCGCGGCGGCGGAATTTCTGCTCGAAGGGCTCTACGCCCACCGGCGTATCTCGCGTAACGAGGAACTGGCCTTCGTCGCCGAGGAGCGCAAACGCCAGCCCGTCGAACCGGTGGCGGAGGAAGAAGAATTTGACCCCCGCCGGTCCAGGAAACAACGCCGGAACTTCAACTGACGTTTGGCCCCAACCCACTCGACATTTCAGCGTGGCTGTAGCAGAATGTAGTCGCTATGAGCCTACGCATTAACGACACCGCGCCGGATTTCACGGCCGAGACTACGCAAGGTACGATCCGGTTCCACGAATGGATCGGCGACGGCTGGGCGATTTTGTTCTCCCATCCTAAGGACTTCACGCCCGTCTGCACCACCGAATTGGGCTACCTTGCGAAGCTCAAATCCGAGTTCGACAAGCGCAATTGCAAGGTCATCGGCCTCAGCGTCGATCCGGTGGACAATCACGGGAAGTGGGCGGCCGATATCGCGGAAACGCAAGGCGCCGAGGTGACCTACCCGCTGATCGGCGATCCGAAGCTCGAAGTGGCGAAGCTCTACGATATGCTGCCGGCCGACGCCGGGACGACTTCCGAAGGGCGCACGGCGGCGAACAATGCGACGGTTCGGACCGTTTTCCTGGTCGGCCCGGATAAGAAGATCAAGCTGATGTTGGTTTACCCGATGTCGACCGGCCGCAATTTCGACGAGGTCCTTCGGGCGCTCGATTCCATCCAGCTCACCGCGCGGCACCAAGTAGCGACTCCGGTCAACTGGAAGCCGGGCGACGACGTCATCATCCCGCCCGCGGTCAGCGATGAAGAAGCGCGCGGCAAGTATCCCGACGGATGGAAGACGCTCAAGTCCTACCTCCGGATCGTTCCGCAGCCCAAAGCGTAAATCAGTGTCCGGGGACCCAGGCCATACCATCGGGTCCCCTTCCCGTTTCGAGCTTTCCGGTCACCGTCAGGGACGTCAAGTCGAGAATCGCGATATGGTTGTCCCCGGCGACGGCGATGTAGGCGCGCTGTCCGTTGGGGTCCATCAGAATTCCTTCCGGCATCTTCCCCAGCGCCATCTTCTTCACGATCTTCTTGCTTGCGACATCCACGATCACCAGTTCCCCGCCCGCCAAATCGGACACCAGCGCATACTTGCCGTCGAGCGTGAACTTGATCCGATTGGAGCGCTTCGTGCCTAGATCGATCGTCGATTTCACTTGGCGCGTTTCGACATCGAGAATCGAAACCGCGCCGTCGCGCGAGTGCGCGGTCCAGAACTCGCGGCCGTCCGGTGTGATGTCGAGCCCTTCCGGCCCGCGCCCCACCGGCACCACTGTCTGATTCCACGTGACACCGTCCGGCGCGTGCGTGAACACCGAAACCGTATCGGAACCCAGGTTGGTCGCGAAGATTTTCGAGTTGTCGCGGCTCAGCATCACCATGTGCGTACCGTTCTGGCCGGTGCCGAGCAGCATATCCACCTTGTTCGACTGCGGATCGTAGCGGCCGATCAACTTCGCCGACTCCGCCGAGAACCACACCTTGCCTTCCGCCATCCAGATTCCATGAGGACGCTGCATCGGCGAGAGGTCCACGCGGCGCAACTCCTTCTTCGCGGCCAGATCGATCACCGAAAGCGAGTTGCCCGGAGTGCGCGCACCGTAGTTGGTCACAAAGGCGAGCTTACCGTCCGTCGACACCTCTACTTCGTGCGGACCCTCGCCCGTCGGCACCACGCCCGACACCTTCCCCGACACTGGATCGACGATGGCCAGCGTCGCGTCCTCTTTGTTGAGCACCACCATTTGCGCGGCGAGCGCCAGAATGAGAATCGGCATGGTCACCTCTTCAGTTTGCGGATTACGTCGTTCGCGCCGGATAGCAGCGGCTCGCCATGGCCGACGCACAGAATCTCGGCGTCGCGAGCTTCCCCGAGTTTGCCGATCGACCGCTCGTTCTCCGCTTGATCGAGCGTCAAGCCCGGCCAGCCCGCCGCTACTTCGGGCCACGTCGCGATGATATCGCCCGCGACGAGCAGCCGCTTCTCTTTCCAGTAGAACGACAGACAGCCCGGTGTGTGCCCCGGCGTCGTGACGACTTCGAGCGCGCCCAAGCGGCTCGCGTCCTTCAAATGCTCGTCCACTTCGCACGGCGTATGCTTCCCCGCCCCGAGCGCCAAGCCGAGTTGGAGGTGATATACGGCAAGCGGCTTCCGCGGCCAAATGCCGATCCCTTTCGCTTTGCGCCGTCCCGCGATAATCTCCGCTTCCCACTCGTGCGAATAGACCCGCGCGCCCGTCGCCTTCTTGAGCGCCGCCACGCCGCCGATGTGCGACTTGTGCGCGTGCGTCAGCACGATGCGTTTCAGGTCCGAAGGTTGCTTGCCCATCGACGCGATCTCGTCGAGCACCACCTTGCCGTCGTCGTCGTACAACGTATCGATCAACGTAAGTCCGTCGTCCAAATCGAGCAGAAACGCGAGCACGCGCCCGCCCTTGTCCTGACTCATACTATGTACGCCGGGCGCAATCTTCATGCCGTTCCTCCCGCCGGTCTCCAGGGCGCAAATGGATTCGCCGCCGAATCGACGGCGCTCGCCAATCGCGGATAATGGCGCTTTAGGACGCTCGCGAAACCGTTCTTGCGCACCCACTCGATGCCTTCGGTAGTGTAGATTTCGGGGCGATAGTCGTCGGTAAAGAAGCGGTCGCTCTTCAACCGCCGCGAAGCCATCAAGACGAAAATGCGAAACGCGGTTTCGCTGAACCCGAAGCCTTCGGGCAACGGCTCGGCGAAAAGTCCCACCATCAGGTCCACCTGTTCGATGTCGCCGCCATAGACTTCCTCGATCTCGGCGGCCCATTGCGGATTGTCGGTGAGTTCTTCGAATGTCGACACTGGCTTCATGTGCAGCAGCCGCCGGAACCGGTTGTAACGCGGCACGCCGCGTTCGCGGTCGCGCAGAATGTCGACCGCCGCCAAGTCCATGCGCGTGCCGTCGTCGCGCTCCAGCTTCCGAAGCGCGTCGGGATAGTTGTGCAAACGCACCGCCCCCGGATGAACGACGCCGAACGAATAAAACAAATCCGTCAAATCCGTTTCGGCGAAAATCTTGCGCCCCGCCTTGCCCGACACTTCCGGCAGCGTGTACTCCTTCGACACCGCGCCCGTCGCGAGCGACCGGAATTGATACCGATCCGGCAGCAACGTGTGCATCCGATAGACCGACACGAACTCCTCGGTCAACGAATACGGCGCCGAATGATGATTCGCGTTTGAACCCACGATGCCCCCGAGCAGTTCGCTCTCGTTCAGAAATCCGAGTACGTCCTGAACGTCTTCGCCCGAAGCGCCGCGCCAGTTGGTGCGCATGGCGAGTTGGATCGTCGGGTGCGGCATGATCGCGCACGTCCACTCGACCGTGTGGATCTTCGCCATCAGCGCGCAATTAATCAAGCGCGCGACGCCGTACAACTGATTGTCGGTCCACGTGGGATGCTTCGACCGGAGCAAATCGCAGATTGCGTTGTGCTCTTGCGTGAACAGCGTGTGCAGCAGCGCCAATCCCACCCAGCCGTTGTCGGTGAAGCCCGTGACTTCGAGACCGGTTTGTGGATCGTGAAACAAACGGCCCTTATCGTCTAGCCTTAACTTCCCGTCCTTGCCGCTCTTGATCTTCGCCGCTTCCGCTTCCGTCGAACCGTAGATCTGCGAGCCGTCCCACCAGTGGCTGTTCAGGTTCGCGTAAGCGGGCGGTCGCGTGGAACCGGCGGGCGCGGGTTCCGGTTCGGTGGCCGGAATCGAGATCGTTGGATCGGGCCATGTGTCGCCCGTGGGCACGGGAATGTCGAGCGTCGCGGTCTTCGACGGCTTGTGCACGAACCAGTCGTGCACCATGAACTGAATCCAGGCGGCGGCCAGCAGATTCAAGATGGTGGCGGGTTGAAACTTGGTCCGCGCCATCAGCTTGTTCGAGACCTCGCGCGGATTGGGCGACATGATTTGCGCGGTGTCGGGGAACGTCTCCGCGATTGGGAAATTGCGCCCGAAACGCCGGCCCGTCGCGCCCATCATCGGACAGCCGGTGTCGTTATAGCTGCCGTCGAACGTCCGCCACAACTTCGCTTCGAGCGGCACGCCCTCCTTCTTGCCTCGCTTCGGCATGGGCGGCTCTTCAGTGTCGTGGAGATTTTTCTTGCGCAGATCGTTGCGAATTTCGACGAGCTTGGGTACCGCGAGCAGGCGCGGCAGTTTGTACCACGGCCGGTTCTTGCCGAGAAACCCGCCGATGCGTCCGAACAAATCAGGCATTGGTCCGGCGACCTTCCACGCGGATGTCGTAGAGATAGGCGACGAACGGCGTCTGTACGTAGGGTTCGAGCGCCTCGTGCCAGGCGACCTTGTGCGCCGGATTCTTCGTCCACGCTTCGCGTTTTTCCTCGGACTCGAAGATTTGCACTAAGCGATAGTTGTAGCGCTCCGGCGCTTTCCCAACGTTCGCCTGCCGGAACTTCAGCAGTTTGGCGTCGATAAATCCCGGAGCCTTACGGATCAGCGGCAAAAAGCGCTTCTCGAAATCGGCGAGCAGCGCCGCTTCCTTCGCAGGCGGGACGGCAAGATCGGTGTGTAGTTGGATCGAATTCCCCGGAGCGGCCTGCGCGGCGGAGGCGGTGGCAATGCCGGCGATCGAACGGAGAGCGGTACGGCGTTTCATGCGCTGGATTGTATCCCGCCGCTTGACAAGGCGCAAAACCGCGCGCATACTCAGACCACTAAGGTATCGACATCTGAGTATGCCAAAACCCGATTCTTTGCTAGGCTCGCTCGATCTGCTCGTTCTGAAGCTGCTCGCCCGGCGCGACTCGACGAGCGCACAGGCCGAAGGCCGTTGTGCGCGATTTCAAGGAATGCATGGTTACGCCATCATGACCGCCATTCGCGAAATGTCGGACGAAGTGCTCGACGTCGAAGAAGGCTCGCTGTACCCCGCCCTGCACCGCATGGAGGAGGCCGGCTGGCTGAAGGCCGAATGGACCGTGCGCGACAACGGGCGGCGATCGCGCGTCTACCAAATTACGGCGGCGGGGCGCAAACAGTTGGGACACGCCGAAACGCGCTGGCAAGCGGTGACGGCGGCGGTGAATCGCATTTTGAAGATGGCCTAACAGAGGACTAGAGACATGTCGATGTGGAACCGGATTCGCAACGTTTTCCGGCGCGAGGCGCTGGCGCGCGAGATCGAAGAGGAACTCGCCGATCACCGGGCGCACGGCGGCCGCGTTGAGCGCCCTTTGCACATCGCCGAAGAGAGCCGCGACATTCGATTGGCCCCGTGGCTCGACGCGGTCGCCTCGGATGTCGTGTTCGGCTGGCGGCAACTGCGCAAGAACCGCGCGGTGACCGCGGCGGCGGTCGTGTCTCTCGCGCTGGCGATCGGCTCGGCCACGTCCGCGTTCCGGTTGATCGACGCCCTGCTGCTCCGCCCGCTGCCCGTTGCGAATCCAAGCGACCTTTACGTGATCGCGACCGAGTTCACCGACCAGCATACGAAGACCAAAGATTGGGACGACTCGTCGAGCTATCCAATGTTCCGCGAAATGCGCGACGCCGTGAAGGACCAAGCGAAAGTGATGGCGCTTGGCTACGGAGGAAACCGGCAAGACATTACCTTTGGCGCCGATACCGATATGGAGAAGGCGTCGAAGCAATACGTCTCCGGCGACGTCTTCTTGATATTCGGTTTGAAGCCCGCGCTAGGGCGCTTGTTGACTCCCGCCGACGATCTTAAGCCCGGCGCACGTCCCGTAGCGGTCATTTCCTACGACTATTGGACTCGCCGCTTCGGACGCGATCCTCAGGTGATCGGCAAGACGTTCCGCGAAGGCGGAACAGTCCTTTACGAGATAGTTGGGGTCGTCCAAGAAGGGTTCACCGGAACCGAAACGGGTTCGACTACCGACTACTTCGTCCCCACGATGCAGAACGCGAGAGCGATCGAAGAGCGGCAATGGAGTTGGTTCCGACCCTGGATTTCCGTACCGGAGGAGTCGCGCTTGGTGGTGAAGGAGAAACTCCGCGCGGCGATCGCTAACCATCGCAAGGAGCTAATGAGGAGCTTGCCGGAGCATTTCCTCAAGTCGATCCCAAACTTCGATAAGCCCGTAGTCGAGTTGCTCCCCGCGACAGCCGGGGTATCCGGGATGCAGAGAGATTTCCGGCGGCCGCTGCTCATCCTGGGCGGCGTCATTCTGCTGGTACTCTTCATCGCCTGCGCGAACGTGGCGAACCTGATGACAGCGCAAGCGGCGGCGCGCGCCCGCGAAATGGCCTTGCGAGTGTCGATCGGGGCCGGGCGCTGGCGGCTGATTCAACTGGTGTTGATCGAGAGCGCGATGGTCGCCGTGCTGGCCACAATCTTGGGCGGCTTGTTCGCTTGGTGGTCCGCCCCATTCGTCGCCGGGTTGATCAACCCGCCCGACAACCCAGTCCGTCTCGTCTTGCCCGCCGACTGGCGCGTACTCGGCTTCGCGTCGGGTTTGGCGCTACTAGTCTCCATACTTTTCGGACTAACTCCGGCCTGGAAAGCGTCGAGTGTGAAGCCAAGCGCCGCACTGAAGGGCGGCGACGATCCGCAAGCACGGCGAAGACTGATGAATGCGTTGGTGGCGGCGCAGGTGGCGTTCTGCTTCCTGGTGCACCTCGGCGCGGGACTCTTCGTCGCCACGTTCGACCGTCTCTCGAACCAGCCCGTGGGCTTCGATCCTAGCGGTGTGCTAACACTCGATCTCGACGTCAGGGGCCGCGAAGGAACTTGGGCGGAATGGAATGAAGTGGCCGAAGCCATTCGCGCCCGTTCGGGAGTGGAATCGGCGACCATAGCGGGCTGGCCGCTCATGAGCGGCAACCTTAGGAGCGCCTCGGCGAGCGTCAATGGCCTGCATTTGCACCCCCTCCCCTATTTTCTCGAGATCGCGCCGGGATGGTTTTCGACGATGCGGATTCCTCTGATCGAGGGCCGCGACTTTCGCCCCGGCGAACGCTTTCCCAACGTGGCGATTGTGAACGAAACGTTCGTGACGAAGACATTCGGTTCCGGGAATCCCGTTGGCAAGTCGATCGAAATCGAAGTGCCGCGTAACAAAACCGGCCGGGCGTTGATTGTCGGCGTAGCGCGGGACGCGCGCTATCGCAACTTGCGCGAGACGATCCAGCCCACCGTCTACGTTCCGCTCGAAAGCGACAAAGCGGGCAAATCTTGGGGATCCCTGATCGTCCGTACCAACTTCGCGAAGCCCGAATCGCTCGCGACCGATCTGCGGGCCACGGTCAATCGCACCCGATCCGACTTCCGAGTGTCGAACACCGCGACGCAACTCGAACACGTCCGCAAACACACGATCCGCGAGCGACTGCTCGCCATGCTGTCGCTCTTCTTCGCCGTCGTCGCGCTCATCCTCGCGGCAGTCGGACTCTACGGCGTGCTCAACTACTCCGTCATCCAGCGGAGGCGCGAGATCGGCATCCGCATGGCTCTGGGCGCGCAACCGGCGGACGTGGTGCGCAAGGTGACGCAGGAAGTGTTCGCGATGCTGATCCTCGGCGCGGGACTCGGTCTGGCGCTCGGGCTCGCCTCGGAGCGCTATGTCGAAACGCTGCTCTTCCAGGTCAAGGCGACCGATCTGCGCGTGTTGCTGACGCCCGCAGTAACGCTCGCCGTCGCCGCGATTTTCGCCGCGCTGCCGCCGACTTTGCGCGCCGTCCGCATCGACCCGGCGGAAGCGTTAAGGAGCGAATAGTTACACGCCGGCAGTTACGATCCCGGCTCCAGGTAGCGGCTCGGTCGCGGCTAGTCGCTTGCGCAGTTGCAGATGGCGTAGGCGCGTGAGTTCCACCAGGGGCCGCCAAACCCCGCCGACCCATCCGTTGCGAATGAGGATGTGCCAGAAGCGGTTGGACCGTTTGTAGAGATACGACATCGCGAGATACGGAGCCACCGCACGCCAATCCTCGGGACGCCGCCGCCAGATCGAGGCGTGCGAGAAGAGCCGCCGGTAGACCCACTCGTAGCCCTCTTCCAGTTCCTCGGGCGACATGCGCTTAGGGCGGAACACGGCGTGCGCCGTGTCGTACAGATCCCAATTGCGATGCAGCAGACGGCCCTCGCTTTCCATCTGCCGGAAGAGCGGAGTGGCGGGATACGGCGTCAGGATATGGAACGTGGCGCACTCCAGGCGGTTCTCCTCCACCCACTCCGCCGTGCGCGCGAACACATCCTTCCGATCGTGGTCGAATCCGAGCACGAACGATCCGTTCACCTGGATTCCGTGGTCGTGCAGCAGACGCACGCGGCGCGCGTAGTCCGCCGCCTTTGGAGTCTTCTTGCGCGCCTCCGTCAGATTCTCGTCGGTGAGCGATTCGAAGCCGACGAACACGCCCGTACATCCGGCCAGCGCCATCTCGCGAACGATGGTGGGATCGTCCGTCACGTCGATCGACACCGCCGCGCTCCAGACCTTCTCGATAGGCCGCAGCGCCCGGCACAACTCGCGCAGATACTCGCGATTCGAACCGAGATTGTTATCGACGAACACCGCGTAGGGCTGCCCGTCGGCGACGAACTCGTCCACGATCTGTTGCGGGCGGCGCATCCGATACGGCATTCGCAGTCCGTCGGTGGCGAGATAGCAGAACCCGCACCGGTTGTGACAGCCGCGCGTGGCGACCAGGCTAGTGGTCGTGAGAAAGCGCTCGCGCGGAAGTAGCGAGCGCCGGGGGGCGGGATCGTCGCTATAGGCGTTCTCGTACGTCGCGGTGTAGCGCGTGCGGAGTTGGCCCGCTTCTATGTCGGCCAGGATGCGCGGCCACAGTTGCACGCCGTCGCCCAACGCGAGCGCATCGGCGTGGGGCGCGCACTCCTCGGGACAAGACAGCACATGCAGTCCGCCCATCACGACGATGCTGCCGCGCTCGCGATACCAGCGCGCCAACTCGAACGCCCTTCGCGCGAACGTAAGATGCACCGAGATTCCCACCACGCCGGGCATTGGGTCGGCGGGCGGGCGGCCTTTCAGCAGATTCTCGTCCCAATACTCGATGCGCCAATGCGCGGGAGTGGTGGCGGCGAAACTCGTCATCGCGAGCGTCGGCGTCAGCACGTGCTTGCCGAAGCTGGCGTTCGGATCCTTAGGGTAGAAGGGATTGATTAGCAGCGCGTAGCGCGGTTCGAGCGGCCCGGAGACCGCAGGATCGAGAGATGGGGCGAGCGACATTTCCGGCGGCCGCCAACGACGAGTGGGCATGCAATGCTTTTTATCACAAAGTACTTTCTATTATCCGACTATTTCCAGGTGCTGGGGCTCGGCCCCGACGACGGCGGCCAGCGGAATGTTGCGGTCGAAGGTGGCAAGGCATCCGTTATTGCGAACGGCGAGACCCAGTAGATAGACATCCGTGACGAGTTTGGGACCCGGAATTTTCTCCGGCCGAAAAACGCCTTCGTCCAACATCGTCAAATCGCCGGACCAGACGACCGGCCGAGACTGGCGAAGCGTCTTGCCGAGGCGCTCCACCGCCGAAGCGATCGTGCCCAGATCGCCCCCGAAACGGGGGTGCCCCAGGACGCGCACCGCGCCGTTCAACACAACCGCACAAGTCGCCCAGATCGTTTCGCGCCGCTGGGCGAGCCATTCGTGGGCTAACGCCGCGTGCGCGTGATAGGGGTCGGTAAGCGCGACGAGGAGATTAACGTCCAAGAGCGGCGTCACTCCGTCTCCTCAAGCAACGAATCGATAAACTCCGGAGTGATCACTGGATCGCCCTGCTTACGACGCACCTGGGCGAATCCATTGCGGAACTCGACCGGTTGGGTGGATGGCTCCAATCCACGCCGGGCCAAATCGCTGATAACTTTACCCGCCGACGTTCGCGCCAGACCGGCGGTCTGTTTCGCGTAGGCCAATAAATCGTCGTCGATATCAAGTGTTGTCCGCATCGCCTCATCTTATCATGCGATGCGATGATGCTTGATGTTATGATCGCCAAATGATGCGTTACTCGCTCGCCATCCTGGCCCTAACCCTCGCCGCCGCGCCACGCCAACCACTTACCCCGGAAACCGTTTTCGACTGGCGTAATCCCTCCGCACCCGAAATCTCTCCCGACGGTAAGCACATTGTTTACACGGTCGAGACGGCGGACCGCATGAACGACACATTCCACCGCAACCTGTGGATGGTTGGCGTCGATGGCAAGGGAACCCGGCCCGTAAGCGCAGGGGCGCATCGCGATGGCGACGCGCAATGGTCGCCCGACGGCACGCGGCTCGCCTACGTGTCGTCGAAATCGGGCAAGCCGCAGATTTACGTGCGCTGGATGGACACCGGGATCGAAGCGAAAATCACCGATCTCGAAACCGCGCCGTCGAGCTTGGCGTGGTCGCCCGACGGACAATCGATCGCGTTTACGCGCCGCGTTCCGGCCAAACCGGCTTGGACCGTGAAGCTCCCAACGCCGCCGCCTGGCGCGAAATGGGCCGAACCGGCGAGCGTCATTACCAAGCTCAAATGGCGGGCGGACGGCGTCGGCGGAGCTGGTCAGATTCCCAACGGCCACACGCACGTGTTCGTCGTACCGGCCACCGGCGGCGCGCCGCGCCAGATCACCACCGGCGAGTACAGCCACGGCGGAGCGATCGGCTGGTCGAAGGACGGCTCGAAGATCGTAGTGTCGGGCACGCGAACCGACGACGGAGACCTCCAACTGTACCCGTCCGATCTCTGGTCGTTCGACGTGGCCAACGGGACGGCGAAGCAACTCACTACCGCCGCAGGCCCCGAGGCGCTCGCCGGAGTGTCGCCCGACGGCCGCCGCATCGCTTTCACGGGCTTCGAGGACAAAGGCCGCGCAAGCCACACCACGCACCTTTACATCGCGAACCTCGACGGCACGGGCCGCCGCCAACTCGACAAGCTGGACCGCAACGTGATCGCGCCGGTCTGGAAGCCGGATTCCTCCGGCCTGATCGCCTATGTCGAAGATCGCGGGCAGTCTCAGGTGTATGAGTTTCCACTGGACGCTCCGGCGAAGGCGCTCACCGCAGGCTACGCGCGCTTCGGCACGGCTTACGCGGCGGGCGGAGCGTTGAGCGTCGCCAACAACGGCACGATCGCGCTGACGCGGTCCGCGCCGGCCGAGCCGAACGAAATCTACGCCCTCGCCGCCGGCAAACTCACTCGCGTCACGCACTCGAACGACTCGTTACTCGCGGACCGCGATCTTGGAGCCGTCGAAGAAATCAACGTCCAAAGTTTCGACGGCAAGGGTGTGCAGGGCTGGATCGTCAAGCCGCCGAACTTCGATCCGAAGAAGAAGTACCCCCTGCTGCTCGATATCCACGGCGGTCCGCACGCGATGTATGGCGTCGAGTTCAATCACCAGATGCAGATTTTCGCGGGGCGCGGGTTCGTCGTGCTCTACACCAATCCGCGCGGATCGACCGGGTACGGCGAAGAGTTCGGCGACATCATCCACGCCAAGTATCCGGGCGACGACTACAAGGATCTGATGGCGGCGGTGGATTTCGTCGTCGCGAGGGGCTACATCGACGACAAAAAGTTGTGCGTCACGGGCGGCTCGGGCGGCGGAATCCTGACCGCCTGGATCGTGACCCAGACCACGCGCTTCGCGGCGGCGGTGTCGCAATACCCGGTGACGAATTGGATCACGCAGTATGGCTCGTCGGACATCCCTTTGGTGACGCAACGCTGGATGAAGGGCAATCCCTGGGACAACCTGAAGCAGTTCGTCGACCGATCCCCCGTATTCTTCGCCGACCGTGTGAAGACGCCCACCATGCTGATCACCGGCGAGGAAGATTGGCGGACCCCGATCGTCGAGAGCGAGGAGTTCTACACCGCGCTCAAGATCAACAAAGTCGAAACGGCGCTGGTGCGCGTACCGAAGGAACCCCACGGCGTGCGCGGTGCGTACCCCTCGCACCGGATCGCCAAGCAGGAATACATTCTCGGCTGGCTCGAGCGCTTTGTGAAGTAAACTAAGAACTGGGCGGTGCCCTTAGCTCAGTTGGTAGAGCGCCGGATTGTGGTTCCGGATGTCGCGGGTTCAAACCCCGTAGGGCACCCCAAACCTTTCTAAAACCCGATCCGCAGACCGACCTGTAGATTGCGCGATCCGGCGTTTTCGACCCCCAGAGTCGAGGTAATGCGCCCAAAGTCCGCCGCATTCACGTTGAGCGCGGGAATGTCGAAGTTCGCGGTGTTCGTGAGGTTCGCGGCCGAACCTTCGAGTTGCGCGTAAATTCGCTCCGTGAACGAGAACCGTTTCTGCAGTTTCGCGGAGAAAGTTCGCGTTGGCGGGCCGATGAGCATCCCCGGACCGACGTAGCCGAAGCGCCCTATGTTCGAGGCGGGGATCGAGAACGCGCTACGGTCGAACCAGGCCGCGACGGCGCGCCGGTCGCTCTCCAGGTTGCCATACGACGTGCCGGTATAGTCGGGCCGATTCGTGCCGCGTTGAGCTAGATTGGTCCCGCTAGGGTCGGTGGCGTTGCCGGTGTTGGGGGTCACAAATTGACCGGACTGCCAGAGGTAAATCCCGGAGAGTTGCCATCCGCCAATGGCGAGCTTAAGGAACCGGTTCGCGTCTTTCGCGAACGGCAGATCGTAGGCGAACGTCGTCAGCCAGCGATGCCTCCGCGTGCCAGGGACATTGCCGTAGTCGAGCCGGTTGCTGAAGCGGTCCGTCGGAACGTCGCCGTTCTCGGACGCGAAACCGGAACCCGCCGAGCCGGTGGCGTTCGACAGATTCTTCGACCATACGTAAGAAGTCTGGAAGAACAATCCATTGCGATAGCGCTTGGTCGCTTCGAAAGTGACGCCTTGGTAGAAAGCCTGCCGGTTGGGATCGCGCACGTAGACGATATTCCATACCGGATAGGGGCGGCTGAGACGCGCGGTCGCGAAGCCTTGTGTGTTTGGCGCCACCTGGTTCAGATCGGGACTCGAAAACAGCTTGATCGTGCGCGAGCCGGAGTACGTGGCGCGCAAGCCGATCTGCGCCGGCAATTCCCGCTCGATCGTGAAGCTCCACTGCTGCGTATAGGGATCTTCGCCGTCCCATTGGGTGCCACGGCGGAAGTCCGGTACGCCGAGAGCGCCCAACCCCGTGCCAAACGGCGCGGGGAAACGCAGCGCGGGCACTCCGTTCACTAACTGATTGGGGAATGTCCGCGCGTCGGAAACGTGGATACCGGTGATCGTGTAGAACACGCTGCCCAATACCGTCGCGGTGTAGATACCATAACCGCCGCGAATGACCGTCTTGTTGTTATCGAACGGACGATACGCGAAGCCGAAGCGCGGCGCGAAGTTGTCGTAATCGTTATAGCGCAGCGTTTCCGGCAAACCCACATCCTTGGCGAGCGCGATGGGCGTGTTGCCTATCGACGCCTTAAACGCTTCCGCGGTGAATTTGCGCGCCTCTTCGTTGGCGATCACCACCCGCGCGCCGGGGCCGGGAAAAGCGCGGTCGAAATTCGTCGTCGTCAGCGCGTTGTCGTAGAACATCGGATGCAGCTCATAGCGAAGCCCGACGCTCAAAGTCAGCTTCTTGGTCGCCTTCCAGTCGTCCTGCGCATAGAAGCCGTAATGATACGTCACGCCGTCCACGTCCGCGCCGGTGTTGGCGAACTGCGTCTGGTTCGGAATGCCGAGCAGAAAGTCCGCGAAACCGAATCCGGAGTATTGGCCGTTGAAGCTGTAAACGCCCAGGTCGTCGCCCGAGAAAAACGAAGTAATGTCGGTGGTGCGCAAGCGCCGGATATCCGCGCCGAACTTGAACGTGTGCGCGCCCTTGATCCAGGTCAGGTTGTCGGCGAACTGGTACGTGTTCGACAGGATGCCGCCCTCGCGGCCGATTCCCGTACCCGCGAAGCCGTTGATGCCGATGTTCGGCGCTTGCGCGCCTTTCGGAGGATCGGGTGGAAGTCCCTGCATGCCGATGCGCGACATCAACGATACGCCGTCGAACGGCTGGCCACCCACACCGAAGGTCCGCAACGTGCGCTGATTCGCGTACCCGAACCGGAACTCGTTCAACAGGTTCGCGCGCGCCACCCAATTCCACGCGCCCACGACGTTCTTCGGATTGAGCGTATTCGTCGTATCGCCCAACGTTTCGTACAGCGAGTTCGGCGAAACCCGGTCTATCTCCTTCTGCGAGTAGCGTCCGAAAATCCGGTGGGCGGAGGAGAAATTGTGATCCACCCGCAGGTCGTACTGATCGTTGTTATTCGCCGAGCCGGGGGTTAGCGAGTAGTTGGGCGAAGCGATGTTGTCTCCCGCGCGCGTGGCATTCGGATAAAGCGCATCGAGCAAGCCGCGAGACTGCGCCGTAATGCGCGACGCTGGAATAATGTTGCCCGTGAACGGAGCGTTGTTGTTCAGCGGGTCGCGCAACGGAGTTGCGACGCTCGAAAGGTTGCCCGAGCGGAAACTCGCGGGCGGCACGATGATGTTGATCACGCTTTGCGCCCGGAATTTCAGCCCTTCGAAGCTCCCGAAGAAGAAGGTGCGATTCTTGATCGCCGGTCCGCCGAACGTCGCGCCGTAATCGTTCGAAACCTTGAACGGCGTGCGCGCCTGGAAGAAGTTGCGGGCGTCGAACGCGCCGTTCTGGTGATACCAATACGCCGTGCCGTGGAACTGGTTGGTACCCGAGCGCGAAGTCACCGTGATGTCGCCCGATTGCGCGAACTCGGCGTTGTTGTTCGTCGAACTCACGCGTACCTCGTCCACCGAATCCGCCGAAGGGAACATCTCGCTTAGGATTCCGTTCGATCGAACGTTGATGTTCGAGACGCCGTCCACCGATGCCGTCGCCATGAACGGCATTCCGCCGCCCACGGAGAAGTTGCCGCTGCGGTCCGGCTGCACGTTGGGCGCGGTCGAAATGATGTTGTAGAACGTATTCGACGAACCCGCGCGATAGTTGACGGGCAGACGGTTCAATTCGTTCGCCGACTTCGAGTCCATGATCGTCGCCATGTCGGTCTGGACTACCGTCGCCGTATCGACCACCTGGACTTCCGTCGCCGCCGACGCTACTTCGAGCGTCACGTTGATGCGAGTCACCTCTCTCGCCCGCAGGGCGACTTCTTTCGACACCGCCGCCCGGAAACCCTGCTTCTCGATCAACACATCGTACATCCCGGCGTCGAGATTACTCAGCGCGTAATTGCCGCTCTCATCCGTCTCCGTTCTGCGAATATCGCCCGTCGATGTGCGGGTCGCCTTGACGCTCGCTTTGCTGACCACCGAGCCGGTGGCGTCCGTCACAATTCCGCGAATTTCGCCGAAAATCGACTGGGCCTGCAATGCGCCGGAATACAGCGCTACTGAAAGAAGGAGTCCCCGCATGACCGCCTAGGCTAGCGGTCAAATGTCAGCGACGGATAACGGCGGTATGACAACCGTGTGTCGCTACCTCAGCCCAGCCTTCTTCCACATCGCGTCCACCCTCTGGGTCACCTCGGGCGACATCTTGATTACGTCGGGCCAAGGCCGCGTGAAGCCTTCCGCGGGCCATTTCTTCGTCGCGTCGATCCCCATCTTCGAACCGTAATTCGGCAACCGCGACGCGTGGTCGAGCGAATCGATCGGACCGTGCGCGAACTCGATATCGCGCTCCGGGTCGATATTGTTGAGCGCTTTCCAGGCCACTTCGCTCACATTGTGTATGTCGGTGTCCTCGTCCATCACCACGATGACCTTAGTGAACATCGCTTGCCCCAAGCCCCAAATCGCGTGCATCACTTTGCGCGCGTGCCCGGGGTACGATTTGCGAATCTTCACGAGCATCAAGTTGTGAAAGATGCCCTCCGCCGGCAGGCACATGTCGAGAACCTCGGGCAGTTGCATGCGCATCAGCGGCAGGAAAATCCGCTCGATCGCTTGCCCCATATAGAAATCCTCCATCGGCGGAGGACCGACGATCGTTGTCGCGTAAACGGGATTCTTGCGGTGCGTAATGCACTCGACGTGGAACACCGGATAGTCGTCGGCGAGCGAATAAAATCCTGTGTGATCGCCGAACGGCCCCTCGCGCCGCAACTCGCCCAGCGTCACATAGCCTTCGAGCACGATCTCCGCGTTCGCCGGAACCTCGAGATCGGACGTGCGGCATTTCACCATCTCGACCGGCTTCGTACGAAGGAAGCCCGCGATCATCATCTCGTCGATATCGGGCGGCAGCGGCAGGATCGCCGAATACATCGTCGCCGGGTCGCAGCCGATCGCCACCGCGACGGGCATCTTCGTCACTTGACCTTCGGCGAGCAGCCGCCGGTAATGTTCCGCGCCTTGCTTATGCGTCTGCCAGTGCATGCCGGTGGTCCGCGAATCGTAAACCTGCATGCGATACATGCCGCAGTTGCGTTTTCCGGTAATCGGATTCTTCGAGAAAACCATTGGCAGCGTGATGTACGGGCCGCCGTCATCCGGCCAGCAGTGCAGAACCGGTAACTTTTTGAGGTCCACGTCCGCGCCCTGCAGCACGACCTCCTGGCACGCTCCGTCCTTTACGATTTTCGGAAAGAACGACCCGACCTCGGCGAGCATCGGCAGCATTTTCAGCTTGTTCAAAATGCCCTCGGGCATTTTCATCTGCAGATAGTCCGCGATCCGCTGCGCGATGGAATCGTAGTCGTCCACTTCGAGCGCGATCTGCATCCGGCGCTTCGAGGCGAACGCGTTGATCAACAGCGGAACGTTCGAGCCTTTCGGTTTCTCGAACAGCAGCGCCGGACCGCCCAACTTCACGCTTCGGTCGGCGAACGCGGTGATTTCAAGGTGCGGATCGACTTCGAAAGGGATGCGCTTCAACTCGCCCGCTTTGTCTAAGGCGCGGACGAACTCGCGCAGATCGGTGTAGGCCATTACTGTTTCGGATTATCGAACCCCTATTATCGAACTAGTGAATTCCAGAAACGCCTTCGTCACGGGCGCGAGCCGCGGCATCGGCCGCGCTTGCGCCGAGCAATTGGCCGCCGCCGGCTACAAAGTCGCGATCGGCGCTCGGAATCGCGAACTGCTCGATCAAGTGGCCGCCGCCACCGGAGCGCTCCCCGTCGCGCTCGATCTCGCTTCGCCCGATTCGATCAAGGAGGCGTTCGCGCTCGCCGTGAAGGAACTCGGAGCCATCCACATCCTGGTGAACAACGCCGGAATCACGCGCGACGGACTTTCGATGAGAATGAAACGCGACGATTGGGAAGCCGTGCTGCAAACCAATCTTTCGGGCGCGTTCTACGCCTGCCAGCAAGTCATGCCCGGCATGATGAAGGAGCGCTGGGGCCGCATCGTTAACATCGCGAGCGTCGTCGGGCAATCGGGCAACGCGGGTCAGGCGAACTACGTCGCGGCCAAGGCGGGATTGATCGGATTGACGAAGTCCTTGGCGCAAGAGCTCGCCTCGCGCAACATTACGGTCAACTGCGTCGCGCCCGGATTTATCGAAACCGACATGACCGGCGTACTCTCGCAAGAGGTAAAGGATAAGTCGCTGGCGGCGATTCCCCTCAAGCGGTTCGGACGGCCCGAGGACATTGCGGCGGCGGTGAAGTTTCTGGCGAGCGAAGACTCGAGTTACATCACGGGAGCGGTGATCAATGTTAACGGCGGCCTTTATATGTAGCGCGGCGTTTTCGCTTGCGCAGGTTTCGGTTGGCGTCCGGGCCGGTGTGCCCCGAGGGGGCGACGGTCTAAAGCCCTATACGGCGGGGCCGACGGTAGAGGTGGGCATTCCGGTCGTTCCCATCCGGGTCGTCGCCGACGCTTTGTACAAGCGCCTCGATTCCGGATCGGCGGTGTGGGATGTCCCGATCATGGTGCGGCTCGAAGCGCGCAACTTACTCGCGTCGCCGTTCGTCGGCGCCGGACCGACGTTCCGCTGGTATCCCGGTTTGACGCTCGATTCGCAGCGCGGTTTCGCGGTGGGCGGCGGGGTGCGCATTCGCGCGCTCTTTCTCAAGATCACGCCCGAGATTCGCTACACGCGATACGACATTTCGAGCGTTCCCGGTGCGGGCGGCACGGCGGTGGAGTTTCTGCTGGGGCTGACGTTCTAGTCGATCGTTCGCCGCCAGTATTCCTCGAACAAACCCTGCATCGCTTCGCCGAACCCCTCGTGATCGAAAACGATCGAGGTCCAGGTAGGTTTGGTGATCACCGGGTCGAGCAGAGCGGTCAACCCTTGGCGTCCGTCGAAAAGCGCGAGTTTCAGCGGTAGTGAAGAAGTCTCGCGCACCTCGACCCCCGCCACCGCATACTCGCTGAGACGCTGCCGGTGCGCCGAATCGACGGTTCCCGCCTCGATCAGCAACCGGCACCGCACGCCCCGCGCACGCGCCTGCTTCACCAACTGCTCGTCGAGCGGATCGACGGCATAAGGCGGACGCGAGAACTCGAGATACTCGCGCTCCACGTCGGTAAGCATGCGCCGGTATTGCGCGGCGGCCTGCATGGGGTCGCCGACGATGTGGAGATAGTCGAGCGTTCCCTTCCCACCCTGCCCATTCGAATAAGCGGCGCTCAGATCGGTCACCAGGGAATCGCCCGCGCGCAACTGCTCCGCGAGTTCCTGCTCCAGTTGCTTGCCGCGCCGGTTGAGGTAGGTGGGAATCGCAAGTTCCGGCTCGACCGCCGAGAAGAGCTTCGTCTTTTCCTGGATCACCCGCGCGAAGCCCTTTTCGACCAGGCTATCGAGCACTTCATAGATTTTCTGGCGCGGCACTTGCGCTCGCGCCGCCAACTCCAGGGCCTTGAAGCGCGGATGCCCCACCAGCACCAAATAGCTGCGCGCCTCGTAGGCGTTCAGCCCCGCCTGCTGCAAACGCCGCCAAAATCTTTCGAAATCGCTATCGTTCAGTTCCCGCGTCACGGATTATTCGCCGGATTTTATCATTCGCGGCGCTACGGCACAGGCGCCAGGCGGCGGCGGTCCAGCGCTTCTTGCTTCAAGCGCCGCACCTCGGCGTACTCGCGGTCCGCATCCGCTTTCCGGTCGAGCGCCTGATACACGCGCGCCAGCAGCAGGCGCACCGACTCCTGATTCGGTACCAGCTTCACGGCGATCTCCAGATGCGCCAGTGCGGCGGGAAACTTCCTCTCCCGGAAATCGATGCGCGCGATCTGATAATGCGGATCGGCGTAGCTGGCCCGCAAAGTCAACGCCCGTTCGAGCTTCGCCCGCGCCTCGGTGGAGCGCCCCAAGCGGTCGTAGAGCACGCCGAGTTGATACGTCGATTCCGCGTCATGTGGCGCGCGGGCGAGAATCCGCTCGAACTGCGCGACCGCTTCTTCATTGCGATTCTCGAGCAGGTTCAGCCGCGCCAGTGCCGTCTCGGCGGGCGCGAGAGCGGGGTCGAGCTTCAGCGCCTCTTCGAGCTTGGGACGGGCTTCGGCGTAGCGTTCGCGGCGCATGTCGATCAGCGCCTCGACGAGTCGCGCTTGGGCGGGAGCGGCTTCGAGAGCCGCCAGCAACTCCACCGCCCGGTTCTCGTCGCCCTCGCGCGCGTGCGCCGTCGCCAGCAGAAAGAGCGCCGCCGTTTCGCGCGGAGCTTTCTCGAGCGCCGCGATCGCGGACCGCGCGTCGCCCGATTCCAGCCGGCACAGCCCCAGAAGTTGCCATGCGCGAGCCTCGCCCGGCTGCGCCTTCGTAAAGCGGTCGAAGCTCGACGCGCACCCGGCGTAGTCCGCCGAACGCAGTTGCGCGACTCCCAGGTTGAAGTACACGGGCGTCAGTTTCGGGTCTAGCTGCAAAGCCCGGCGGTAGAGTTCGACGGCCTCCATATATTGTTCGCGACGGGCGAGCGTGGCCGCGAGATTGCTGGTCGCCTCCGCGGATCGCGGAAAGGCTTTGAGATGCGCGCGAAACTCCCGCTCCGCCAGCGCCAAATCGCCCGCCCGAAACGCGCGCTGGCCGCGAAGGAGAGCGTCCTCCGCGGCCAGCAGGCAAATCAAGATGAGCGCAGCCAAATTAGAAGTATATTTTGGCCGCCAACTGGATAATCCGAGGATCGCGAGTGCCGGTCACCGCGCCAAACCCGAACCGTCCGCCGTTGCCGCCCAGCGCCGTGGGCAGATTGATTACCTGCCCCGCGCGGTTGAACACCATGTTCCGGTTGAAATCGTTGAACTGCGGATTGTTGAAGGCGTTGAACATCTCCATCCGCAATTGCAGGAAACGCGATTCCGAACCTAGCGACACGTTCTTAAAGATCGAGGCATCCACGTTGTAGAAGCCGGGCAGGCGCACCGGGTAATTGCCGTGCTCGTAACCCGTGCCTTGCTTCGGTTGCGGCAAGGAGAACACGTTGGTGTTGATGAACGAAAACTGATCGAGCCCGCCCTTATTCGGGTTGCCGTTGATGAACACGCGCGGACCGATGTTCACCGAGCCGGTGTACCGCTCGTTCAAATTGCCGACGCCGTCGATCGAGAACCCGACGTTTTCCGGCCTTCCGCTGCGCGCTTCCCAGATGCCCGAAATCTGCCAGCCTTTGAACACGGCCCGGCCGACGGCGTTGTCGAAGAAGTTGCCGCTCCGCGCCAAACTCGGTACGTCGTACACCCAGTTGAAGACAAACACGTGCGGAATGTCGTAGGCGAGCGGACCGTAGTTGGCGAGCTTCGGCGAAACGGGATGCACGAAACTGCCGTCGCCGTCGACCAATCCGATCGTGCGCGACCACGTGTAGGCCATGCCGAACGTCAACCCGCGAGTCATTCGCCGGTTGGCGCTGATTTGCAGCGAGTGGTAGTGCGACGGCGCGCCGAAGCTCAGCACGTTGGTGTTCTCGAAACCCGGGAACGGACGGTAGAGATTGACGGGCTTCGTCGTCGTGCCGTCGAACTGAGGATTCGGATTCACCGGGTCCTGGTTTTGCGGCAGCCAGGCGCTGCCAAACGGTACCGAATTCACGTTCGTCCGGTAAATGTTGTGCGTGCTCTTGCTGCCGACGTAGCCCACATCGAGCACGATGTTGCCGGGTAGTTCCCGCTGGATCGACGCGTTCCAGTTGTACGTCGTCGGGACGTTGCCGTTGACATCGAACCCGTTCACCGACGCGGGCGCGAACACACCGGCGCTGGCCGGCTGAATGTTCGAAAGGTTGCCGTAGAAGAACGTGGGCCGCGTGGTGGAAGGCGGATTCGGTAGCATGTCGAACACGGGGTTGCCTTGGAAGCGGTCGAAGAACACACCGCCGCCCATTCGCAGTACGGTCTTCGGCAGGAACTGGTAGGCGATGCCGATACGTGGCGCAAGCTTAATGCCCGAACCATTGATAAGACCCGCCGGGTAACCGTTCTGCCCCGCGCGTCCCATTCCGTTGGCATAGAGCGGACCGACGAAACCCTGCCCCGTGTTGACGATCGTTCCGATGAGCGCCGCCGGGCCGATTTCGCCCGTCACCGGATTGCGCGATTGCCGCACACCGTTCACCGAAACCGGCTGCCGCAGCACCGCCGCCTGCGCCGAGTTATACAACGCCGGGTTGAACGACGAAGTCTGCAACGCCTTGTCGAACTGCGGCTGAATCCAATAGAAGCGCATCCCGAAGTCCATCGTCAGCTTCGAATTCACGCGCCAGGAATCCTGAGCGTACCACTCGACGTTCCAATAACGGTACTGTCCGTTCAACGCCGCGTTCGACTGCGCTAAACGTTGGAAGTTGCCCAGCAGCGCGTTGGCGTAGGCCCAATTGGTATCGCCGGGGTTCGAGGAATCGCGGTCGAACCAGATGTCGCCATTGATCGAGGTAAATGCGGTCTGATCTTTCTGGCTCAGCTGCATGTAGATGCCGCCCTTGATCGTGTGCGCACCCAGGACCTTGGTGAGATTGTCCGAGATATCCCAGGTGTGATTGAAATTGCGGAACGGAGTGCCCGAGAAATTGGTGAACGGTGCATTCGGTACTCCGCCGAACCGCCAGTTCTGGACGAGATTCAGTTTGTCCGCGTCGGGGAAAGGCATGCGGTAGCTCAGGTTCAGCTTGCCGCGGTCGAACGCCTGATCGACGGGGTCGATGTTAAGGACGTTCTTGGAGGACCCGAAAATGAACTCGTTGGTGAGCGTCGGGCTGATGAGCGTCGTTAGATTGGCGATCGCGCTCCAGCCCGGATTGCCGAAGTTCATCGGTCCAAAGGGAATGTTGTAGTCGGCGTTCCATTGTCCGTAAGGCCGATTCTCGGCGCTCACCGTCTTGTTGAAGCGGGCGTAGAAGCGCCACTTCTCGTTGATGTTGTAGTCGCCGCGGTAAATGTACTCGCGGCGCGGGAACGAGTGCGATTGCTGCGTTTGGTAGTTGAACGACGGGTCGATTCCAGCCGCGTTCGGCAGCGGATAGAAGTTCAAAATCTTCTGGCCATCGGGGTTGATGCGGCTCGCCGGGATGATGTTGCCGGGGAATTGCGCGCCGTTGTTAAGCGGATCGCGCACGACAACGGGGGACCCGCCGCCTTCGCGCGCTTGCGAGAAGTTGCCCGTCCGGTCCAGCGCTCCCGGCACCGTCACGTTGCGCAGCGCGTTGAATTGCAGTTGGTTCTGCCATTCCATGCCGACGAAGAAGAACAGCTTCTCGCGGCTGGTATTGAACAGCTTCGGAATAAACGCCGGACCGCCCACGTTGTAGCCCGCGTAGTTGTAGCGGTAAAGCTGCCGCTGGCGGCCCTCGATATTGTTACGCCAGTTGTTGGCGTTCAGGCTCTCGTGCCGGTGGAAGATGTAGCCGGTGCCGTGAAAGTCCTTCGTGCCGCTCTTGGTCACCACCTGGATTTGCGCGCCGGAGCTGCGTCCGAACTCGGCGGGCTGAGCGTTGGTGGTGACCTTGAACTCCGCGATCATGTCGATATTGGTCGTCGCCAGCAGGCCGCCGTTCGAGCCGGTGTCCACGTTGGTCACGCCGTCGAGCAGCAGATTGTTCTGGTTACCGCGATTGCCATTCGCTTGGATGCCGCCAAGACCGCCGGTGTAGACCACGCCCGGGATCGTCCGAACCAGATCGACGAAGTTGCGTCCCGACAACGCGAGGTCTACGACTTGCTTGCCGGTTAGGACGCCCGCGCGCTCGGCACCAGTGGTCTGCACCTGCACCGATTCCGATTCGACGGTGATGGTTTCGGACACCGAACCTACCTCCATCGTCACCGGCACCTCGTAACGGTCGCTCGCGTAAATCTTGACGTCGCGCTGCTCGAACTTCTTAAAGCCGGCCGATTCCACCGACACGACATACGTGCCCGGTTGCACGGAAGCGAAGGTAAACACGCCTTCGGCGTTGGTCTGCGATTCGCGCTGGAACCCTTGCGTGGCGCTGACGAGCGTCACCTTCGCCCCGGCGATTACGGCTTGCTGGTTGTCGCGGACGACGCCCGCGATAGTCCCGGAAATCTGCTGCGCCCAAGCGGCGAAGCTCACGAGAGAAACGGCGGCGCAAAGCCGCGCCAATCGCACAACGTTCATGGTTGCACCTTTCCCCAAACCCCAAATCCCGGTTTTGACGGTAACCGGGTTGCGTGCGGTTGTATCGCAGCCGGGGGCCGGTGTCAAGGGGGGGGTACGGAAGGGTTACGTTAGGCCGTACTTTTTCATCTTGTAGCGAAGCGTGTCGCGCGTGATCGACAATAGGCGCGCGGCCTGCGTACGATTGCCGCCGGCCGCCGCTAAGGCTCGCTCGAGCAGATCCCGCTCCTGCGCGGCGAGCGGCCAGATCTCGCCGAACGCCGGCCCCTTCGTCTCGCGGCCCGTTACGTCGAGCGCCAGACTCGCCACGCCGATCCGCGATCCGTCTTCGAGGATCATCGCCCGTTCGATCGCGTTGCGCAGTTCCCGCACGTTCCCCGGCCAATCGTGACGCAACAGAGCCGCCTCGGCCTCGGACGTCAGCCCTTCGATGTGGCGCTTGAATTTGACGTTGTACTTCTCGACGAACAGCGCGGCGAGAGGCAAGATATCGGCTTGGCGCTCCCGCAGCGGCGGAATCTCGATGCGGATCACGTTCAGCCGGAAAAACAAATCCCGCCGGAACGCCCCTTCGTTCACCGCCTCCCGAAGATTGCGGTTGCCGGCCGCGATCACCCGCGCGTCGAGTTCCAAATCCGCTTCCCCGCCCAGCCGCCGGAAGGTCCGGTCCTCGAGCGCGCGCAGCAGCTTCGCCTGCAGCGGCGGCGCGATCTCGCCGATTTCGTCGAGAAACAACGTACCGCCGCGCGCCAGTTCGAATAGCCCGCGCTTAAGGCCGCGGGCGTCGGTAAACGCCCCTTTCTCGTGGCCGAACAACTCGCTTTCGAGCAGCGTTTCCGGCAGCGCCGCGCAATTGACCGCGACGAACGGCCCGCCCGGGGCGCGGCCGTTTTGGTGGATCGCGCGGGCGATCAAATCCTTGCCCGTACCGTTCTCGCCCTCGAGCAGAATCGTGGACACTTCGCTGGCGGCGACGCGTCGCGCGAGTTGCAACACGCCGCGCATCGAGGGCGATTCGGCCACGACGCGGAGGCGCTCCGCGGTCGGAAACTCCTCACCCACGCGTTCGAAAACGGCCAACGCTCCGGGTTTGCCGGAGTCCCCGGTCAGCGGCACGGTACGGATCATCGCGGCTCGATTTAGGTTGCCGCCATGAATCGTTAAGATGCCGTGCTTCTCCGCCGGAAATTCGGTGGGACCGTCGAGAATCGGACAATCCGGCTCGCAAAAGGCGCAGCCGAACACCTCGCGGCAGGACCGGCCGATCAACTCGCTTTGTTGCCGCCCAAGAATGCGCCCGGCGGCCGGGTTGGCGGCGGTGACCTTCAAATCCTCGCCGTAAACCAGCATCCCTTCGGGCGCTTGCCGAAACAGCGCGTCAAGCAAATTGCCGGGCACGAGTTCAGTCTAGGACGGAGCGCCGCCGGAGTGGGGCAAGCGGGTGGGGGATATCGCGCGGCGGTGGGGCAATAGGCGCACCAGATTCGCGCAAACCTTTACAAATCGCCTGCATGGCCGTGGCCCCCGGCGTGCATCTCCTAGGGCGTGACTCGAATTCAAATCGCGCTGAAAGACGGCGGGCTCGCGGCCAAGTTGCGGGCGGTCCTGCTGAGTACCTGCAGCAAGCGCGTGGAATGCGTGGACGAACCGGACGTGTCGGACCGTGGGGTGATCGTGGTCGATGCCTCGTGGCTGAAGGCGGCGGCCATCCCCGAACCGGAACGCGTCGTGGCGGTCGCGGGCCTCGATCCTCGCGAGCGCGCTTGGGCTTGGGACCGGGGCGTACGCACGGTGGTGGGCGGCGAGGAGCCGTTCGGCACGCTGGTGCTGGCGGTGATGGCGGCGGACCTTCGCGTCCGGCACTATTTCGAGCGCTTCGGAAAGCATCGCGCGCAAATCGCCGCGCACTGAGACAATCGGGAGCGGCCCGAGGGAGGACATCATGAAACTCGAACGAATTCTTTTCCCCGTCGACTTTTCGCCTCGCAGCGAAGGCGCCGGACGCTATGTCGAGGCGCTGGCGCGGCGCTTCGGATCGAAGATCGGCATGCTGCACGCCGTGCCGCCGGTGCACTACGAGGCGGCGGCCCTGGAAGTGGGCGGCGCGGCGCTGGCCGACATCACGCGCGAGCGAAAGGATTGGGCGCGCGACCGGCTGGCGAAGTTCCTGGAAGAGGAAATGCAAGGCTTCGACGTGGTGCGGGAGGTGCGCTACGGCGACGCCGCGTCGTCGATCGTCGAAGCGGCCGCCGAGTTCCGCCCGGATCTGATCGCGATGGCCACGCACGGCTACGGCGCGTTCCGGCGCTTGCTGCTCGGCTCGGTGGTGGCGAAGACGCTGCACGATTCGCCGTGCCCCGTGCTGACGGGCGTGCATCTCGAAACCGCGCCCCCGATGGAGAAGATCGAGTTCCGGCGGATTCTTGCGGCGGTGGAACTGGCGGGCGCCGAAAGCGGCGAAGAAGACCGGAAGACCTTGCGGTGGGCCGCCGATTTCGCGAAAGCCAATGGCGCCCGGCTGATTCTGGCCAACGTCGCGCCGTCGCTCGAAGGGCATACCGGCGAGTACTTCGATCCCGGCTGGCGCGAGTACTTCGCGGACCGGGCGAAGGAGAAGATGCGGAACTTGCTCGAAGAGGCGGGCGTCGAAGGCGCGCAGATCCTGGTGGCGTTCGGCGACCCGCCGCATCAGATTTGCGAACTGGCGCAGGCGGAATCGGCGGACCTTCTGGTGACCGGGCGCGGCGACATCGCCGAAGGCGGCGTGCGGCGCCTGTTCGCGCACGCGTATTCGATGATCCGGATGTCGCCCTGCCCCGTCGTCAGCGTGTAACCTACATCTTCGCGCCCATCTTCGCGCCGACGATATCCACCATCGGCAGTCCGGTGGACCGGAGCTTCGCCGCCATCTCCGCCGACGGCTTCTGCGCGATCACCAGGTGCTTCGCGCCCTTCGCCATCTCTTCGATCGAACCGCACAAGCATTCGGAAATATGGGGAATGGCGTTCAACAAGAAGCTCTTGTTCGAACCGTAAATCTGGTCGAGCTGGATATGCGGGTCGAAGATGCGCAACTTGCGCCCCTTGCCGAGCAGTTGCTCGATCAGCTCGACCACCGGGCTTTCGCGCAGGTCGTCGGTGTTCTCCTTGAACGCGAGCCCGAAGATCGCGATCGGCGAGCCTTCTAGATCGAGAATCCGATGTACGGCGCGCTGCAAGTGGCGCTGATTCGAGGGCAGCGTGTTTTCGAGCAGCGGGATCGTCAAATCCATGCGCTGGGCGCGGTACACGATGGCGCGCAAATCCTTCGGCAGGCACGATCCGCCGAACGCGAATCCGGGTTTCAAGTACGCGGGCGAGACGTTCAACTTCACGTCCTGGCACAGCGTATGCATCACCTCGTGACCGTCGACGCCCAGCGCCTCCGACACGGCCGCGATCTCGTTCGCGAACGCAACCTTCACCGCGTGGAAGCAGTTGCAGGAGTATTTGATCATCTCCGCCGTGCGCAGGCTGACGATGCAAGCTTCGATCGGCAACCCCGCGTAGAGGTCCGCGACGAACCGGCAGGCTTCCTTGTCGTCGCCGCCCACCACCAAGAGCGACGGCTTCAGGAAATCGTCCACCGCCACGCCTTCGCGCAGAAACTCGGGATTGTCGACGACCACGGCCGGTGTGCCTTCGAGCGCGGGACGCACGATCTCCTCGCACGTGCCGGGGAACACCGTGCTGCGGACGGCGACAATCAGCGGCTTGGGCGACTTGCGGCCGCGGGCTTTCAATTCCGCGCCGATTTCTTCGCTCACGCGCTTCAAATAGCCGAGCCCGATGTTGCCGTTGCGCTCGGACGGCGTACCGACGCAAACCAGCGCCACATCGGCTTCGGACAGTTGGCCCTCGAAGCTCGGAGAGGCCGAAATCAAGCCTTCCGCGCGGACCTTCTCGAGAATCGGCGCGAGGCCGGGTTCGTAAAAAGGCGCCTGCCCCGCGTTGACGCTCGCCACTTTATGCGGGTCGGGATCGACGCCCACCACCTTGTGGCCCAGCGAGGCGAGGCACGCCGCCGAAACCGAGCCGACGTAGCCGAGACCGGCGATCACAATGTTGGCTTTGCCAGTGTTTTGAGACATATTTCCTTTCGCGTGGCCCGTTAGGCCGCCGGGCGTTCCGCTTCCAGGTTGCGGAACCAAAGTTCGAGAAACAGCAACCGCCACAACCAGTAGTAATTGTCGCGGCGGCCGCGCTGATGCTCGTCGATCAGATAGCGGACGAATTCGGGTTGCACGATGCCCCGCCCCAGAAACTTATCGGACAGAACCAGATCGTTGAGCATCGGCTTCAACGCGCCGCGGAACCAATGCGCCAACGGTACGCCAAACCCCTGCTTCTTGCGGTGGATCAACTCGGGCGGCAAACGGTCGCCCAGGGCTTTCAGGAGAATCTGTTTCCCCTTGCCGTCCTTCATTTTCCAGGAATGCGGCAGACGGGCGGCGAATTCGGCCAACTTATGGTCGAGCAGCGGGCACCGCACTTCCAGCGACGCGCCCATCGACGCGCGGTCCACTTTCGTCAGCATGTCGCCCGTGAGCTTGGCGGTGGCCTCGAAATAAATCGCCTGGGTGAGAGTCGCGGCCTTCGGATCGGCCAGCAGACAACCCGGAAAGTGGCGCTCGATATACGCCATCTCGAAGGGCGGCAACCATTTCGGTTGCAACAGCCGCTCAAGCAGCGAAGACGGCGTGTACTGCTCGAAATACCGGTCGAGCGCCGTGGGCTGCCCGATCATCCGCAAGTAATTCTTGCCGCGCGCCTCATACGGTAACGCCCGCGCTACGCCGCCGATCAAGCGACGAATCGGACCTGGAATCGCGTCCACCCAGCGCAACTTTTCGATTTCGAAGAACGTGTCGTAGCCCGCGAACAACTCGTCGCCGCCGTCGCCCGTGAGGCAGACTTTCACTTTCTGCACCGCATACTGCGAAACGACATAAGTGGGGATAGCCGATGAGTCGCCGAACGGTTCGTCGTACAAATCGACCAGACGCGGCACGATTTCGGCGACATCGGGTTTCACGATCGCCGACTGATGATCGGTTCCGTACTGGCGGGCGATCGTTTCGGCGTAAGGCAGCTCGTTGAATTCGGCTTCCTCGAACCCGATGGAGAAGGTCTTGACCGGCTCGGAGGTCTGGCGCGCCATCGACGCCACCACCAGAGACGAATCGATACCGCCCGAAAGGAACGCTCCAAGCGGTACGTCGGCCATTAATCGAATGCGCACGGACTCGTCGAACAGGTCGGCCAGTTCCCTCGCGGCCTGATCTTCCGTGAGATCGACCGGAGGATTCTCGGCGGGCCGGGGCATGGTCCAGTAGCGGCCTTCGCGGAGCTTCGGAGTTTCGCCCGGAGCGCCCGGTTCGTAGAGCATCCATCCTCCCGGGGCTACTTTACGAATGTCTTTGAAAACGCTTTTCGGATCCGGGATGTAGGAAAACTGAAAGTAGAGCCGCAGCGCGTCTTCGTCGATTTCGAGCGGCACGCCGGCGGTCCGAAGACATTTGAGTTCGCTGCCGAAGTAGAAACCGTGGGACAAATTGGCGAAATAGAGCGGCTTTTTGCCGAATCGGTCCCGGGCAACAAAAAGGCGCTGCTTGCGCTCGTCCCAGATCGCGAAGGCGAACATGCCGCGCAGCCGGGAGACGAAATCCGGACCTTCCTCTTCCCAAAGGTGCACCAGCGTTTCCGTATCGGAATGGGTCCTGAGCCGGTGGCCGCGCGAGAGGAGAAAGTCCCTCAGTTCCAGATAGTTATAGATTTCCCCGTTGAAGACTACCCAGACCGATTCGTCCTCGTTGGCGATGGGCTGATGACCGCCCGAAAGATCGATAATCGAGAGGCGCCGCATCCCGATGGCGCACCGCCCCGAGACGTGGTAGCCCTCGTCGTCCGGGCCGCGATGGACGATCCGGCGGTTCATGGCCTGGACGAGATCGAGCGACGCCGCGCCTTCCCGGCGGACGAATCCGGCGATTCCGCACATACCGGCTAGATCGCGGCCGCTAGTCGCGCGGCGGTCCGGGAGATCGGATAGGGCATCGGTAGACTCATCGTACCAAGTGGGGAAAATCCGACTCCTCTTCCGATACGCTTCGTGAGACGCTGGAAAACGATTCGACATGGAAACGCCGGAAGCGTTACGGGAAATCGGCTTAGGGGAAGATAGCTCGCGTCAATTTAAGGCGGATGCGACCCACGCCGCGGCGTTGGGTTCGGAAATGGTGGCGTTGAGCAACGGCAGCGGCGGGCGGATTTTCCTCGGCGTGGCGGACGACGGGACGCTTCGTCCGCACGATCCGGCAAGCGTCCGGCGGCTCAACGAACTCATCGCAAACGCGGCGTCGAATTGTGTCCGGCCGGCGATCAACCCGACCACCGAAAACGTTGCCGTGAACGGCGGAGTCGTCGTGGTGGTTACGGTTCCGGCGGGCTTGAGCAAGCCTTACATGGACAACCAAGGCGCGATCTGGGTGAAGAGCGGCGCCGACAAACGCCGCGTGACCTCGCGCGAGGAACTCCAGCGCATGTTTCAAGTGGGGGGATTGCTCCACGGGGACGACGTTCCCATCCCCGGCTCGTCCGTGGCCGATCTCGATGCCGGATACTTTCGCGAGTTTTTTCGCAAGCGGTTTGAGCGGGACCTCGACGAAGAGGGCTTGACGCTCGAAAACGCTCTGTCCAACATGCGTTTGCAGGCGGGCGGGCGGTTGACCGTCAGTGGCGCTTTACTGTTCGCGAAATTTCCGGAATCGTTTCTTCCCGCCTTCCACGTGAAAGCGGTCGCCTATCCCGGAACGGACATTCACGTTGTCGAATACCTCGAAAGCGCGGACTATTCCGGGCGTCTGCAAGCGCAATTCGAGGGTGCGCTCGCCTTTTCGCTCCGGCATTTGCGGCGGGTTCAAAACGGAAGAGACATCAACTCTTTAGGAGAACTCGAAATCCCTCGCATCGTCTTCGAGGAACTTATTGCCAACGCGTTGATTCATAGGGACTATTTCGTCACCGCGCCGGTCCGGCTATTCGTTTTCGACGACCGGATCGAGATCGTCAGCCCCGGGCATTTGCCCAATAACCTAACCGTCGAGAACATCCGCAGCGGAACTTCGAATATGCGGAATCCGATCCTGGCTTCTTACGCTACGGGGATTCTTCCTTACCGCGGCTTGGGAACGGGTGTCCGCCGGGCTCTCCGCGAGTACCCGAGGATCGATTTCGAAGACGACAGAGACCGCAATGAATTTCGCGCGATCGTCCGGCGGCGGCTATAGGTCTTCCGGGCGAAGACCCGTGTCTTTTCCGATCCTGGCTAACGCGCCCGGGCCGACTTCTTCGTTGTCGTGGAAACTAAAGATAAAGTTCCTCCAGCCTGCCTTTTGCAGTTTCCGGTGCGATCCGACCTGTTTCTTTAGCGTCCAGCCAAGACGCAACAGCGCCGCATAAACGCGCCGCGCTCACGCCGCAAACAGCGCACGGAACGGCTCCGGGACTTCCTCGCCGCTTTCGATCATGTCTGCTAAGACCTGCAGAGCGATCGCCTTGACCTTGCGAACCGCTTCGTCCATACCGCTTCCGAAGGCAGCACGCCGGGTAGGTCGGGGACCGAGGCCAAAATTCGCCCGTCTTCTTCCCGCTCCACCTCAACCCGCAGCGGTTCTATGGTTACCACGCTCACCAGTTTAGCTTGCGGATGGGCGGGCGACGCAAAGCCCGTATCGGGTGCGAACCGCACCGCTCTTATTCGATTTCTTTCGTAATCTGCCTCAAATCCACCGATTCTATACTTGAGCTATGTGCGGCATCGCCGGATTTGTGACCTTGGACGGGCATTCCAACGCCCGCGACACGCTGCGCCGCATGACGGATGTCATCGCGCACCGGGGGCCGGACGACGCAGGGCACTATTTCGACGGTCCGGTGGCGCTGGGGCACCGGCGTTTGTCGATCGTCGATCTGTCGGGCGGCCATCAGCCCATGCCCAACGAGACCGAATCGCACTGGGTGATCTATAACGGCGAGATTTTCAATCATGCCACCGTCCGTCCCGAACTCGAACGGGCCGGGCACCGCTACCGCAATCACTCGGACACGGAAACGCTGCTGCACGCCTACGAGGAGTGGGGGCCGAAATCGCTCGAACGGTACCGCGGGATGTTTGCGTTCGCCATCTGGGACCGGGAACGCCAAACGCTGTTTGCGGCGCGGGACCGGCTGGGGATTAAGCCGTTCTATTACGTCTGGGACGGACGGAAACTGGTGTTCGCCTCCGAAATCAAGGCGCTGTTCGAGTTTCCGGGAATCTCGCCTGAGTTTCGCGACGAAGCGCTCGAAGAATACCTGGCGTTCGGGTATTTGAGCGGCGAGGACACGATGTTCCGGGGCGTCAAGCGCCTTATGCCGGGGCACTGGATGCGGCTCGACACGCGAACGGGAAAGCTCGAAATCGAGCGCTACTGGGACGTGCCGGAAGCGAAGCCCGAAACCGGCAAATCGGACGCCGATTGGATTGCCGAATGCCGGGCGCGCCTCGAAGAGACGGTGAAAATGCGCCTGATGGCCGACGTCCCGCTGGGATCGTTCTTATCGGGCGGCGCGGATTCGAGCGCGATCACCGCGCTGATGCAGCGCACGATGGGCCGCGATCTCAATACGTTCTCCGTCGGATACGCGGAAGAACAATACAGCGAATTAAGCTTCGCGGCGGAAGTGGCAAAGCATCTCGGCACCACCCATCGCGAAGTGAAGGTGAGCCGGGACGACTTCTTCGGCGTGTTGCCGCGCATGATTTGGCACGAAGACGAGCCGATCGTCTGGCCGTCGAGCGTGTCCTTGCACTTCGTCTCGAAACTCGCGGCGCAACACGTCAAAGTCGTGCTGACGGGCGAGGGCGCCGACGAAATGTTCGGCGGCTACGAGCGCTACGCCTGGACGCGGATGAATCTCGAATGGGGCGCGGCGTGGGGCGCGATGCCGGGGTTTGTACGCGGCGGCGTGCGGAGCCTGATCGCGACGAGTCCGCTGTTATCGGGCGACTTGCGGCGCAAGCTGGGGCATACATTCTTGGGGCGCGACCGGAGCGTCGAATCGTTGCATCTCGACAACTTTTACGCGGCGTTTGGAGCGGACCAAATTGCGCGGATGCATGCGGGGGCGAATCGGGAATCGATTTACGCGAGCTACCGGCGGTATTGGGACGCGCGCGAGGGGTCGAGCTTGCTGTCGCAGATGCTCTACGCCGACCAGAAAACGTATCTCGCCGAACTGCTGATGAAGCAGGATCAAATGTCGATGTCCGTTTCGATCGAAAGCCGCGTGCCGTTTCTCGATCACACGTTCGTCGAGTATTCGACGCGCGTGCCGGACAACCTGAAGATTCGCGGCCGGGTGCAGAAGTACATCGTCAAGGAAGCGGTGAAAGATCTGATTCCAAACGACATTTTGTTCCGCAAGAAAATGGGATTCCCGACACCGTTGAAGGCGTGGCTGGCCGCGCCCGAGGCTCGCGAGATCGTCGATCCGCTGACCAAGGCCGGTTCGTTCATCGCGAATTACGTCGACCGGGGCGAGGTGACCCGCCTCGTCGAGGCGCATCGCGCGGGCCGCGAGGATGCGACGGACCGTTTGTGGCGGCTGCTAAACCTCGAAATCTGGGGCGATTTGTTCTTCACGGGCAAGCGGGCGGAACGGCTCGACGAGTACGCGGCGGTTTCGTAAAAGCGCGGAATTTTTCGGAAGGGCGATAGGGGGAGAACCATGCCGGTGGTGCGGGATATGGCGGTGGCGGTAGCGCGGGGTTTGCCGACTTCGTGGAAGAAGTGGATTCACAACCAGGTGGGGCTGGACACGGCCCTGCGTAACGCCATGGGCTGGGCGCTCGGTAGCGGCAACGAGACCATCGCGGACGGCCCGATGGCGGGGCTGAAGTTGGCCTTGAGCCGGCATATCTCTCATGCCCATCTGGGCGGCACCTACGAGCGGGAAACGCAGGAGGCCATCGCGAAATACCAGCCGGCGGGCTCGGTTTGCTACGACCTGGGCGCGAGCATCGGGTATCTTTCGATCCTGATGGGGCGCAAAGCCAAGCATGTCTATGCGTTCGAGCCTTCGCCCGAAGCGCAACGCGAATTGACCCGGAACGCGGCGGCGAACGGGTTCGGCGAGCGAGTGACGCTGGTTCCGAATCCGGTGAGCGATCGAGTCGAAACGGTAACGTTCGCGATCACGGATACGGCTTACGGCTCGACGATCGCGAACGAACAGACGAAGTGGCCGACGATTTCGGTGGAATCGACGACGCTCGACCGGTTTGCGGCGGCAAACGCGGCGCCCGATTTCCTGAAGATCGACGTCGAGGGATTTGAGGGGCACGTGCTCGACGGCGGGCAGGAGACGCTCGCGAAAAAGAAACCGATTATTTGCTGTGAGTTGCACTCGGTGACGGCGGCGGAGCGGGTGTTAAAAGCGCTAGCGCCCCACCGCTACCGCGTCATTCGCCTGGACGGCCGGCCGTATCAAATCGAACACTCGATTACGCCCGGCGAAGTGCAAGTGATGTGCCTGCCCGAGTAAATCTGTTCCAAACATAAACATGAAACAAGTCATTCGTAGAGGACTGAAAGAGATCATTGTGGCCGAAGTGCCGGACCCGGTCGCGTCGGCGAATCACGTGGTGGTACAGCCGCACGCCTCGCTGATTTCCAGCGGAACGGAGACGGCGTCGATCAAGTCGGATCTGGTGAAAGAGGTCGCCGACAATCCCGGCCACATCCAGAAAATCCTGAATGTAATGAAGCAGATGGGCCCGATCTCCACGCTCCGCGAGGTGCAGGCGAAATTTAGCGACTACGCGGTGTTGGGTTACTCGGGCGCGGGCGTCGTGGTGGCGAAACACCCCTCGGTGACCGATTTGGCTTTGGGCGAGCGGGTGGCCTACGGCGGCGAAGGAACGGGACACGGCGAGGCGCTGCTGGTGGGGCGGAATTTAGCGGCGCGCATTCCCGAGGGCGTCGGCTACGACGAGGCGTCGTTTGCCACTCTGGGCGCGATCGCGATGAATTCGATCCGGGTGGCGAGTCCGGGGTTGGGCGATTCCGTCGCGGTGATTGGGCTGGGACTGGTCGGCCAGTTGTGCGTACAACTGGCGCGGGCGCAAGGCGCGGTGGTGTGTGCGACGGACCTGCGCGCCGACCGCGTGGAACTCGCGAAAAAGTTGGGCGCCGAGTACGGATTCTCGGGCGACGGCACGCGCGAAGGGCTCTTGGCGGTGACGGGCGGGCGCGGCGCGGACATCGTGATCATCGCGGCGGCGGCGAAATCGGCGGCTCCGTGCCAGTTGGCGATCGATTTATGCCGGGACCGGGGCAAGATCGTGGTGGTGGGCGCGGTTCAGATGGCGTTCGACTGGTATCTGGCCTACATGAAGGAAATGCAGGTGTTGTTCTCGCGCGCTTACGGCCCCGGAAGCTACGACGCGCAGTACGAAAAGCGCGGCATCGACTATCCGGTGAGCTACGTCCGGTGGACCGAGAACCGCAACATGGAGGAGTTTCTCCGGCTGATCGCGAAAAAGCAAGTGGACGTGAAGTCGCTGATCACGCACCGGTATGCGCTGGGCGACGCTCCGGAAGCGTACCGCACGATCATGACGCCGGGGACGAGTTCGCTCGCGGTGGTGCTGGATTATCCGGCGGCGAAAAGCGAAGAAACGGCGTACATTCCGAAACACAAGGTGGCGATCGCGGCGAAGCCGGTCGAGAAAGGCGTACTCCAGGGCGCTTTGCTGGGCGCGGGAAATTTGGCCAAATGGGCGCATTTACCGAACCTAAAAGCGTCGAAAAAGGGCGAATTACGTGCTATTTTCTCCACTTCCGGGGCCCGCGGAATGAGCTACGGCAATCGGTTCGGAGCGGCCTACGCGGCGAGCGATCTCCAGCAAATTCTAGACGATAAAGAGATCGACTTCGCGTTGATCGTGAGCCGGAACGCCGAGCACGCCCCGCAAACCGTCGCCGCGCTAAACGCCGGCAAACACGTGTTCGTCGAGAAGCCGATGGCGCTGACGGTGGAGGAATGCCGCGAGATCGAGGAAGCGGTAAGTCGTAGCGGGAAAACGCTTTCGGTGGGGTTCAATCGCCGGTTTTCGCCGTTCTACATCCCGATGAAGGAGAAGCTCGCGCGGCGCAGCAACCCGGTGACGATCAACGTGCGCATGAACTCGCCGGGCATCGCGGGGGCGTACTGGATGGCCGATCCGTCGATCGGGGGCGCGATTTTGGGCGAAGCGGTGCACTTCATCGACCTGATGTACTGGCTGCTCGATGCGGAGCCGGTGACGGTATATAGCCGCAGCTTGCCGGTAAAGGGCGCGGGAACGATCGGGGAGAACAATCTGGCGACAACGATCGATTTCGCGGACGGATCGATCGCTACGTTCAACTACTCGACGATCGGAAGCGGGAGTTCCGGAGGCGAACGGGTGGAAATTTTCTCGGAGGGATTGGGGCTGTTTTCCGAGGATTTCAAGAAGCTGACGGTGGCGACGGGCCGGCGGAGCGAGACTTCCTCCTACTTCGCGAAGAAGGGCTACGAGGCGCTGCTCGAAGATTTTCTCGCCGCCGCGCAGGCCGGGCGGCAGCCGAGCGTCGGAGTGCGCGATGGCAGCCGGGCGACGGTGGTGGCGCTGAAGATGCTCGAATCGGCGAGGTTGGGCCAGCCGATGGCGATCGATCTCGACCGGGAGCTGAGTCCGACCGCGTCACCGGTCGAAGCCGAATCGATTTCCTGATCCGACAGTCAGTTAGCCTTGCGGCGGGCGTAGCCGCAGGGGCCCAGCGTTCCGGAATAAGTGCCGGGAGCGCTGTGGATGAAACTACTCTTGAAACTGACTTGGTTGGCGGCGGTGGCCGCCCCGGCCGGCTGGACGCAAACGCAACTTCACCTGCCGTCGCAAGCGCGCGCGATACCGGCGCGATTCATTAACGACCTGGCGGTGAGCGCCGCGGCGAATGTAGCGACGGTAGAGGGCGGGCGGATTCGTTTCGGCGAACAGGCCTACACGCTCGCAACATCGACCTTCACATTTTCGGGCTCGGGGAGCGCCCGGGTTTTTGTCACCTCGGGCGGCAATCTGTTTTGCCAAGGTACGACGGGATTGAGCGCTATCGCCACGGGGTCGGGCACGTTCGTCACGGCTCCGACGGCGAGCTATCCGGCAGGATCGGTTCCAGTAGCATCGCTAACGGTGACGGGCGGCACGGTGACCGTCGACGCCGACGACCGGGTGTTCATCTCGCAGAATCCGGTGATGGCGGGCTTGGGTATCGCGGTGAGCCAAGCGGCGGGGTTGGCGAGCGTCGCCGTGGATACAGCGGTGGTCCCGACGCTGGCCGGCGCGAACGCCTGGATCGGCGAGAACAACTTCGGCACGGCGACCCGGACCTTCCCTTCGCGTATGGTGACCGCCGATCCGCCGACGTGCACGGTGGGCGAATCGATTTACAACACGACGACCAACGTGCGCAAAGACTGCACCTCAACGAACGTATTCACGGCACCGGCGGGCGGAGGCGGCGGGGGAGCGGGCGACGTTCTCGGCGCGGCGGGCCTGACACGCGTGGGCGCGGTCCCATTCGTAAGTGGAACCGGAACGCTGGCCCAGGACTCGCAAACACAGTTTTTCCGCGGAGTGCTGCGGAATACTCGTGAGCGGCTCGCTTCGATCCGCCGGAATAATCCGACGACGAGCGTGTTGAACGTCGCCTTCATCGGCGATTCGACGGTAACGGCCGGTTACGTGGACGGCGTGGCGCGAGCGCTCTACGAAAGCTTCGGATTCGCCGGGGCGGGATTTGTGAGCGCCAATCAAGCCTGCACGCCCGTGGTAACCGGAATCGGCGTGACCGTAACCTTAGGTACCTGGGCCGGCTCGAACGGACAGACGATGGGACAGCTCAACGGCTGTCACGCTCAGAACGCCGATACAACTTCTCTGTTACAAGTGAGCGGTTCCTTTACCGAGGCGTCGATTCAATTTCTGAACATGACCGGGGGCGGAACGTTCCAGTATCGGGTGGACGGCGGCGCTTACACTTCTCAATCCACGAACGCGGCGACCAGCGTGGGTATCGTCAACATCACGGGGCTTACCTACGGCCAACATACGATCGATATTCAAGCGACTTCGGGTACGGTTCGCGTGATCGGCTGGAACCTGCGCCGCAATACGCATGGAGGCGCACGGGTCCACAAGATCGCCGTGGGCGGGTACGCGACGGCGACTTACTTGAGTTACACGGAGTCGAATTGGAACGCGGCATTGGCGAATCTTAGTCCCGATGTGTGCGTGATCGCATTGGGTTTGAACGACCTTGGCGCGAGCGTACTGCCGGCGACCTACCGGACGAACATGGAGTCGCTGGCGAATCGTTGCCTGGCGGCGAACCCCCTGGCGGACATTGTGCTGTTCGCGCAAAACGACGACGGACGCACGGGACTGCCGTTCACGATGACGCAGTACCGGGATCAAATTCTGTCGTCGTCGGTATTGAACGGCTACGGATTTTTCGACGTGCAACAAGTTCTCGGCAATTATGCGCAGGCGAACGCCCGAGGATTGATGAACGATCCCACTCATCCCGGAAATTCCGGCTACCAGATCGCCAACGACGCCACGTTCACGTACTTAACCGGCGGAATCCCCAACCGCGCGCAACGCACACCGGGTTACAACGAGTTTCAGAACACCATTAACGCGAGCCAAGGTTGGGCCCTTTACGGAAGCGGCATTTCTCCGAACATCAGTTCGACCGGCGCGACGGCGATCGGCGTGGGAGCGGGCGCGGCCTTAACGAACGGAACGGGATTTACGGGAGTGGGCCGAAACGCCGGCGCGGCGGCGGTTAGCGCGCAGGGGATTACGGCCGTGGGCCATGGCGCGGCGGACGTGGCCACCGGGAACTTCGTAACGGCTTTAGGGAACGACGCCTGCGGCGCAACCACGACGAACGCGCACATTACTTGTCTCGGTTATCAGGCCGGAGTGGTCTCGACGGGCGCCGCGAATACGTTCATCGGCTCGATGACGGGGAACGCCGTGACCACCGGTCAACGCGTAACGGCGGTTGGGTTTCAAGCGGGAGTGGGCGCGAACAACCTTACCACCGATTCGTACGTGACGATGTTGGGTGCGTCTACGGCTAAGGGTTCGGCTACGGCTCGCAGTTATTTAACCGTAGTGGGCGCCGAAGCGACCGGCGACTGCTCGAACTGCGTGGTCTTAGGGCGCACCGGCGACTTGACGCAAGTTCCCTCGGGCACGATCGTCTTAGGGGCAAGCGCAACAACGTCGCCGCTTTGGCGCACCGGATCGGGTAGCCCGGAAGGCGTCGTTTCCGCGCCGGTCGGATCGATGTTCACGCGCACCGACGGCGGGGCGGGCTCGACTTTGTATGTGAAGGAAGCGGGTACGGGAACTACCGGCTGGGTGGCCAAGTGATGAGAGGACTTATTTGCGTTCTGCTATTCGCGGCTTCGGGATGGGCGCAACCGGTCATCAAGTCGGTGTGCGCGTCCGGATGCGATTTCAGCAACCTGCAATCGGCGATCGACGCGTCGCAGCGAGGTTGGGTGCTGGAGCTCAACGCCGGCGAGAACTACGACACGAATAATAGTTGGCGGCTGACGCCGAAAACGGGGACGGGGTGGGTGACCATCCGTTCGAACCGGCTGCGGGACTTACCGCCCGGAAAGCGAGTAAGTCCGTCGGACGCGAGTTTCATGCCCAAGCTACGAATCACCACCGGCGCAGGCGCTTTTCCGGTGATTCGCACGTTAGGCACCAACGTCACTTACTGGCGGCTGGAAGGTTTGGAAGTCACTCTGAGCGCCGTGAACTTGGGACATACGGGCGAATTAATCCGGTTGGGCGATATCTCTTCGGAACTACGGCCGGATCAAGTATCGAGCCATTTCGAAATCGACCGGTGCTATATCCACGGGATCCCCTTCGATCAAGGACCGGGCAGGGGGATCGCGCATAACGCCAATCACGTGCGAATTCTCAATTCGCATATCGACGAAATTAAGTTACTGGCGACGACGGCGGAATCGCAAGTGGTAGCGGGTTGGAGTTTCACCGGGCCGCTCGAAATCCGGAACAACTACATCGCTGGGGGCAGCATCGCCAGCTTGACCGGCGGGTCGCGGGCCGCTTCGCCACTCTTGACGCCGATGTTTCTTCGATACCTGGGAAATCAGATGTCGAAACAAGCGACCCACTTAGTGGTTCGATATGCGGCGAATCCAGCCGGTCCGGTGTTTCCCACGACGGGGACGTTGCCGACGGGGGGGCCGGTGAACTCGCAGCCGTTCTGGCGGACCGACTTAGGGTTAATGTACGTCTACAACGCCGGTACGACGACCTGGGTTCCGGTGGACGGAGTTCAACCGGGAGAAGTTTGCTTCAGCGGATCGTTTTGGCGCAACGAATCGGCGTCGCCGACTTACTGGGAATGCCAATCGGGAATGTGGGTCGCCGTCGGCGCGGATCGCACGGCGACGGGCATCGGCGGCGCAGCGTTCCAGGGTTGGGGGTTCAAGAACCTGTGGGAGTTGAAGCAAGGAATTGGCGTGCTGTTGGAGGGCAACTTCCTGCACACCTCTTACTACCCAACGTTTCTGAATCAGTTCGGCGCAGCGATGTTGATTAACTATTTACCCGGACAAAGCGGGCTAACAACCACAATCCGCGACGTCGATATCCGGTTGAATCGTATCCGCGACGTTCCGACCGGCGTTCAGATGGGAGGCTTGGCGACGGGCGGAACGCTGAGTTCGGCGACGAACGCTGCCGCCGCCCGGTTTACCGCGTCTTTGGCTCATGGGCTGAGCACCTCGCTGACGTATGTGTTGAATATCGAAGGCGCGACCGGTCTTTGGAGCGGAGCGAACGGCCGGTGGGTGGCCACTCCGGTGAACTCGACGGACTTCACGATTCCATTTAACTCGACGGGTTTGGGCGCGTTGACGGGTAGCGTCCGGTTCGAGGACGAGGCGATTAAGTTTATTCATCAACTGCCGTCGCGAATCCGAATCGAGGAAAACTTATGGGACGGGCTGGGCACGATGCCGTCGCATACGAACGCCAACTGTTGCGCGACTTTCCCGAACGATAGCGGCGCGCTCTACAGCGTGACGCAAGGCCGCGCGTTGTTGTTGGCGTTTCCGGATGTAACGTTCGGCCACAACACGATTATCCGGAGGCATTTGGGGCCGTCGTTCCACATGGGAACGATGATCATGCCGACGCAATTACCGCTGTTGTCCTGGTACGACCGGGTGGTTCGGGGTTTTCAAGCGAACGATAATCTGCACGAAGGCGCGAATTTCAGCAATCAAGTCGTGCGCGCGACGGGCGGGCAAAGTGGATGCGACGGCAACTTGGACACTAATCTGCGGTCTCCGCTGTTACGCCGCAACGTGATTGTGAACACGTCGCAATGGGCCGACGGAGCTTCGGCGTCGACTTACGACGGCACTTGTCCGGACTGGGCATGGCCGTGGAAGGCGAACGGTTCCGGCGTGCGGGCGGCGGTGATTTCCGCATCGGTGTCGGGAGGATTTCTAACTCTGAATTTCGGCGCGGGCGGGCATGGATTACTGCAAGGGACGCGATTCCGGATTGTTTCGGCGAGTCCTTCGGGGATCGTGGGAACTTACATCGTGCCCACTTTGAATCCTTCGGGAGTACTGACACAGCAAACGAATACTCAGCTACGCGTCGCGACGACGGCCGCCGCGGGAAGTTACACGGCGGTAGAGATCGCAGCCGACGCGGCGCTGACCAACTACGGAATTCGGAACTACCGGATGGCGGCGGGCGGGCTCTACAAGAATCAGGCGACCGATGGATCGGATCCGGGTGCGCCGCTCGATATGGTGGATTGGGCGACGGAAACGACCGTGTCCGGGCTCGCGAACCCCTATCTCGATTTTCAAGTGCGGGGATTGCGGACGACGGCGACGACGGCGACGCTCGAATTTACGGCCTATTCGACGAACGCTTGTACTTGGCAGATCTCGACGAGCCGCGGATTTCCGACGGCCGACGGGAGCGTGTCGCAAACTCGCGCCGGCCGATCGGGGACGGCGGTCGTCACGGGACTCACGCGCGGACAAACCTACTGGTACCGGGTCACTTGCAACGGGCGGTACCGCGAGGGTTGGTTCACGGCCGGGATGTAGGTCCCGAAGGAGCGGCGGAGTGGGCGGCCAACGCTCCGCCGCGTCTCCAAATGTCGTCGATGAGTAAGTCGCGGATGCGGCCGTTGAAGTGGACGGGATCTCGATAGTTGTCGCGAGACGAAGTGATTTCGCTGGGGACATCGTAGTCGTAAGTCGGGGCCAGCTTTTGCAGGTCCGACTTAAAGACGGCGTAAGCGGAATCGAGTTTGCGCCGGCCGACCAAGGCTTGAACGTCGCTGTGCCCGGGGAAGACGACGAAACGAAGGGCGATGCCCTTGGTGCGGCAGTGGACAGCGATCTTTTCGAGTTCCTTGCGGTAGCGGACGGGCTCGGTATAGCGGCCATACCATTCCGAGTAGGTGGCAAGCACGGAATTCCAAAACGTCCCTTTGTCTTCGGTGGGCGCGCCCAGGCGCGGATCGGCTCCGGTCCAGGCGGCCCGAGCCGCCAGATAGGAAGACTTAAGCACCGTGCGATTGGTGAAATAGAGCAACGGATTCTCGAACATCGCCTTGACGCTGTCGGTGCGGTAAGTGACGTTGTAATCGCTATAGAGGTTGAAGCCCAAACCGATGTAGACGTTCTTGAGGGGCACGAGAGAATCCGCCAGCCAGAACGTGTCGGCGATTTCGCGGATGCTCGCGCCGCCGTAAGACAAGTTCCGGTAGCGTTCGCCGGCCGCGAGCGTCACGCGATCGGCGTCCAACGATTCCATACGCGAATCGCCCAGCAGGATGTTCGGCGAAGGATCGCGGCGAAACTCCGAGAGCTTACCGATACAGGGATTGAGAGCCCACGCAGTGCTTTTTTTGGCTTGGGCGGGAATCGCTTTCGAGATTCCGAAAAAATCGAAGGGATCGATCCACACGACGGCCGCCGCGAGCATCGCGAAGGGCAACAGCAACAAGAAAGCGCTTCGTATCAGACGATCCATAGTTCAAATCGGGCGATCCATAGTTCAAGATCCATAGTTCAAAACTGGAAATAGATGAACTCTTGGGCGGAGTTAAAGGCTCCGAGAAACACTACAGCCGCGATGGCAGCGTAATAGACGGCCCAACGCAGAGGCGCCGGTTGCCGAACGATGGTCTCGCCGACATGGGCGTTCTTTTGCGCGAATTCGACGGCCAATAACAAGGCGATGGCCGTAATCCCGATGAGGAACTCGTTCTTATCAAGGCCCATGAGCACATAGCTCCGAATAAAGGCGAGGTCGCGGAGGTTGGCGGGTAGCGCGGTGAGCCCATCGCCTAAGTGGCGCAGAATGTAGAACGCTTGATCGACATGCGTGGCGCGGAAGAAAATCCACGAGACGCAAATCAAGGCGAACGTAATTCCCGTGCGGAAGACGCGATAGGGCGAGCGGAACCACGCGGGAATTTTTTCGAGCAGCCCGGAGCGTTGCTCGACGATCTGTTCGGCGACTAAGTAGATTCCGTTTAGTCCTCCCCAAATTACGTACGTCCAGTTCGCGCCGTGCCAAAGACCGCTTACCAGGAAAGTTACGAGTAAGTTGAAGTACTGGCGCGGCAGTGCGACGCGGCTTCCTCCCAAGGGGATGTACAGATAATCCTTGAACCAAGTGGACAGGGAAATGTGCCAGCGCCGCCAAAATTCGCCGACCGAAGAACTGAAGTACGGCTGACGGAAGTTCTTCATCAGATCGAATCCCATCACTTGCGCCGCGCCGATGGCGATATCCGAGTAACCGGAAAAGTCGCAATAAATCTGAAAGGCAAAGAAGAAGGTCGCGATCAGCAGCGAAATTCCGGGAAACTGCGTGGGGTCCTGGTAGACGGCGTTGACGAAAGGCGCGAGCCGGTCGGCGATCACCACTTTCTTGAACAAGCCCCAGCACATCAAGCGGAGTCCGGCGCCGAGGCGTTCGTAGTCGAAGCGGTGGTATTCGCGGAACTGGTGCAAGAGGTTCTGCGGACGCTCGATCGGGCCGGCGACCAACTGCGGGTAGAACATCACGTACAGAGCAAAGAGGCCGAAGTGACGTTCCGGTTCCTGATTTTTCCGGTAGACCTCGATCGTGTAACTGAGCGACTGGAAAGTATGGAACGAGAGGCCGATGGGGAGAAGAATGTCGAGCGCGGGAATCGGATTCGCCATCTGCGCCGCCCCGAGCAGCCCGGTGAGGGAGTCGTTGAGGAAGTTGTAATACTTAAAGAACGCTAAGACCCCGACATTCGCGGCGATACTGATTAGTAGATAGAGCTTTCGCCGCTTGCCTTCCGCCTCGCCGATGAGGATCCCCGCATAGTAGTCGACCAGAATCGTAAAGGCGAGGATCAAGATGTAGATGGGCCGGAAGACCATGTAAAAGTAGCAACTGGCCATGAGTAGCAGGAACCAGCGCCACCGGTGGGGAAGCGCGAAGTAAGACGCGGTTACGACCGGGAAGAAGACTAAGAAATGGAACGAGTTAAACAGCAAGCGACACACCGAACCTGTCGAATTAGGGCCTTAGGCGGCGGCACCGTCCTCGATTGTATAACAGGCAAAGTTTAGACCGTATGACTGTCCTGCAACTCGGCCCTATTCCACCCCCACATGGGGGTGTCCAAACGAATTTGATGGCGATTCGCGATCTGGTCCGGCGGCGGGGTGGGCGAGCCTTGGCGGCTAACATAACGCGAAACCGGCAAACGGATCATGACGATCTATATTTTCCGGAATCGCCGGGCGCCTTGCTGAAGTTGCTGTTCGGATTGCCGTACGACATCCTGCACTTGCATGTGGGCGGATTTCCGCCACCGAAGGTTTGGGCGCTGGCGTTCGCCGCGACGTGCGTGCCGGGAAAGCGCACGGTGTTCTCGTTCCATTCGGGCGGGTATGCCGCCGCGCCAGAGGGCCAGTCGGCCAAGTGGTGGACCGCGCGGGGAGCGATTTTCCGCCGCTTCGACCGGATCGTGGTGGTGAACCGGGAGATGGTCGAGCTGTTCCGGCGGTTCGGCGTGCGCGAGGAGCGGATCCGGTTTATCTATCCGCAGGTGCTTTCCACGCCGCCGGACGGCATCGAGTTGACGGAGCCGCTCCGGAGTTTTTTCGCCGCGCACGATCCGGTGCTGCTGTCGGTGGGGTTGCTCGAGTACGAGTACGATTTGCCGCTGCAGATCGAGGCGATGGAGCGGATCCGGATCGAGTTCCCGAACGCCGGTCTGGCGATGATCGGTTCCGGCTCGCACGAAGCGGCGCTTCGGGAGCGAATCGCGTCGAAGCCGTATCGCGAACATCTGCTGCTGGCGGGCGACGTTCCGCATCCGGTGACGCTAAAGGCGATCCAGAGTTGCCGCGCGCTGCTGCGCACCACATTATTCGACGGCGACGCGGTGTCGGTGCGGGAGGCGCTGTTCCTGCGAACGCCGGTGATCGCGACGGATAACGGCATGCGGCCCGAGGGTCCGGTCTTGATTCCCGCCTCGAACGCGGACGCCCTATGCGATGCGGTAAGCCGCGTGGTGCGGGCGCCGAATCCGGAGCGCCGCAGAGAAGGCCGCGACGAATCCAACATCGAAAAGATCGCCGATCTTTACGAGGAGTTGCTCGCCCGGTGAGACTGCGCGGACGCTCGCCCGCGGAGATCGCGTTCCGGCTGCGGCAGGAAGCGGCGAATCTCGCGTTGTATTTGCGGCCGCCGACGCTGCGCGGCGAACACGCGATGGACGAGAGCGCGCTGCCTCCAGTCGCGCCGGTGATCGAAAAGCTATGGGGAAGCGCCTATGCCGAATCGATCGTCGAGATTGGCGACCGCATCCGCGCGCGCGAGTTTCCATTGCTTGGGTTGACGATCTCGATGCCCGGCGGAATCGCGTGGTCCCGCGATACGGAACATCAAAAAGAGTGGCGCGATCCGAATCGCTACTTTCGCACGATTCCTTATCTCGATTTCGGGCAGGTGGGCGATCACAAGATTATTTGGGAGTTGAATCGCCACCAGCATTGGGTAGCGCTCGCGCAGGCGTGGCGATTCACGGAGCGGCGCGAGTATCTGAGCGAAATCGAAGCGGAACTCGACGATTGGCTGCGCGCGAATCCGTTCCATCGCGGGATGCAGTGGACCAGCGCGCTTGAGGTGGCGTTCCGCGCGTTGTCGTGGATCTGGGTGTTGCGGCTGGCGGATCGGGATTTGGATCGCGGGTTGCGCGCGCGCATGATCGAAGGGCTTTGGCGGCACGGTTGGCATCTCGAGTACAACCTGTCGCACTACTTTTCGCCGAATACGCACTTGCTGGGCGAAGCGATCGCGCTACACGCGATCGGGCGGCTATTCCCGACGCTGCCGCGCGCCGCGCGCTGGCGCACGACCGGACGAGAAGTGGTGGCGGCGCAGATGTTCGCGCAGATGCGCGAGGACGGCAGCCATTTCGAGCAGTCGAGCTACTATCACGTCTACGCCGTCGATTTCTTTCTCTTCCACGCGTCGATCGAAGACGTGAGCGGCGAATATCGTTCGCGGCTGCGGCGCGCGGCGGACTACTTGTGGACGCTCTGCGGACCGGCGGGGCGCATTCCGTTTTTCGGCGATGACGACGGCGGGCGGTTGTTTCATCCTTACGGCGAGCGAAAGACGTTTGGGCGGGCGACGCTCGCGGCGGGCGCGGCGTATTTCGAGCGAACGCCGGAGGGGGCGTGGGACGGTCCGAATCCTCTCGAAGATCGAGCGGAGATCGCGGCGTGGTGGTTGGGGGCGGAGGTTCTCGACACGGCGGATCGTCCCTGGCGCGCGCCAAATTGCGGCACATGGTTCGACGACGCGGGCGTCGGTTCGCTGGGCGGCGGAGACTTTCAAGCGCTGATCGATATTCGCGGCTTTGGAGCGTTCGGCGCGGGACATAGCCATGCGCATGCGCTGTCGGTGGTGGCGCGCCGCGGTCCGATCGAGTTACTCGAGGACCCCGGCACCTACACCTACATCGCCGATCCCGAAGAGCGGAATCGGTTTCGCGGAACCGGCTTTCACAACACGATCCGCATCGACGGGATGGATCAAGCGGACCCGGCCGGGCCGTTCCGCTGGCACCACAAGCCGGAAAGCCGTTTGCTGGGGCGCGGCGAAAATTGGATCGAAGCCGAGTGCCGTTACCGCGGGTTCAACCACCGGCGGAGGATCGAATGGGACGAGCGCGGTCTTCGAATTCTCGATACGGTGGACGGCCCGCCCGGCGAACACACGATCGAGCAAAGGTGGAACGCCGGCGATCCGGAGCGGCTGGTTACGCCCGCCGGATGGGCGAGGGAATCGGCGGAAAGCTGGATTTCCGACGCTCACGCAGCGCGGCGGCCATCGACTGCGGTGGTGGCGCGATACCGGGGACCGCTGCCGACGACGGGGGAATCGCGGCTGTGGGGTTCGCCTGAATCTCACGCTCCGTAATGCGGCGGAGTACCTCGGTGAGCGCAACCAGCAATGGCATGTAGAACATGTAGGCGTAGTTGCCGAAGAACGCCGCCAAGGCGAAGCAAAGCACGGCCATGATAATCGCGTCGCCGATCGCGGTGAGTTGCGGATTGTTCAACCGACGCCCGAGCTTCATCGCCTGCGCGCCGCGGCGCACCGTGCCGATTAGCAAGACCGTATAAATGAGCCCAGCCGGGATTCCGACCTCGCTCGCCATCTGCGTAAACGTGTTGTGCGTGTCGTTCCAATAGGCGCTCTTGTTCGCTTGGCCCTGCACACGCGCGTGATACGCCTGGAATCCGCCGGGCCCGACACCCAATAACGGATGGGTCAGAGCGGCTTTGACGCTCGCGATGAGAATCTCCAGGCGCGCCTCGGCGGAGCCCTCGGCGATCGCCATCTCGCGAGTATTAGCGGGCTTCTCGCCGAACATCGAGGAAAAGCGCTGGGTGACGGTATCGGGCAGAAGCACCGGCACCAGGAGCAAAGCCGCGATCACCATGGCGATCATCGAAACCCGGATTAATCCCGAACCGCGGATAAACACGTAGAGGACGAACCCGGTGAGACTGATCAGGCCCGCACGCGAGCCGGTGCGGAACACGTCGGCAACAAGAATCGGAATCGAGGCTCCGCAAAGCAATCCCCAGACGCTAAACAAACCGTAGGAGCGGACCGCATAGATCAAAAACGGTAACCCCATGAGCAGGTGCGTCGCGAGATCGTTCGGATTGCCGATCGTCGTGCCTTCGAGGCCCAACCGTCCGGTGTCGTCGGGGGCGCCGTAAATCTGCACCTCGAGCAGCGTCGCCGGAACGGCGAGCGCGAGAAACAGCAGCAGACGCCGGAACGACTGCAAACCGGTAATGGCTCCGGCGATGAAAAAAAACACCGCGACGGATCGAAGCCACGACTTATTGAAGATGTCGAGACTCAGCCGGGGCCATTCGGAAAAAGGAATGGCGGCAACGATGCACAGAGTCAAGACGGTTAACAAGACGCCCGAGCGCGTCCGCATCGACGCCAACAATCCGCCGCTCAAAGCGATAGCCAATCCAGTAAAGCCGCCCACCGCCAGCAGGATTAGCGGGATGGGGAGAAACTCCATCGCCCGGCTGTAGGTGAGAAACAGGTAGATACAGCAGAAAAATCCGGCGACGCGAGTCAAGACATCCGATTCCGGCGCGAGACTTAAGGGATTAACCGGAAGCGGCGGTAAAGCGATAGGTCCCGGCGCCCCGGCCATTTGCGGAACGCGGAACGTGGGGCGAAGAGGCGCAGCCATGGATCTATCGTTTCTCTTCGTCCAGCACGACTAATCCGAGAATAACACCGCCTTCTCCAAACCAATCACGCGGTTTTGCCGACGCGGGTTTCCTTCCACAACTCGGCGGGCGGGACCCAGAAAATCCGGACCGCCGCGGCGGCGGCGAGGATCAGGGTGACGAAAGTCCTTAAGGGCGACGTCAGGCGCTTCAGCGCCGTTCCTTCGGGCAGCGCCGGATCGAGAAGGGCGAGCCCGTAGCCTAACGCTTGCGCGGCGAGCAGAGCCTCGCGCCAAGGCGGCGGGAGAAAGAAACTCGAAATCGCCAATGCGAGCAGCATCCAGGGCAACAACAAACGCCCAAATTTCAACGAGATCCACGCGCCAAGCATACGGTTCCGCGGTCCGAGCAGTTCCGGCAGCAGCCAAAGCAACTGATAAATTCCCGCCTGCGTGCGAACCTTGCGGCGGAACTCGCTCTTGAGTTCGGTGGGAAAGTCGTAGGCTTTGGCCCGCGGTTCCATCACCAAGCGGTAGCCGTCGAGCAGGGCGCGCATCGGCAGATACACGTCGTCGAGGATGGTTGAAGGCGGCACGGGGCGGGCGAGCGAACGCCGGATCGCGTAGATCGGGCCGGTTGCGCCGAGCATGGAATCGACCTTGCCCAAGTTGTCGCGGATCGCGGTTTCATAGCGCCAATAGAGGCCGATTTGCGCGGTTTCGGCGGAAACGCCGCGGCGGATTTCCAATTCGCCGCTGACCACACCGACTTGCGGGTCGGCGAAGTTTTCGGCGAGGCGGCGCAGGCAATCGGGCGCCAGAGCCTGTCGCACGTCGGTAAGCAGAAGCAGGTCCCCGGCCGCTTGTTCGAAGGCGCGGGTAAGGGCGGCCGCCTTGCCGCCGCGCGGCAACCGGACGATCGAGACGCGCGGCCCAAGGAAGGGCTCGGCTTGCGAGTAAGTGTCGTCGGTGGAACCGTCGTCGAGAACGATCACACGCAAGCGGTCCTCCGGCCAGTCCTGCGCGAGGATGCTCCGCAGTTTGTCCGCCACCCAGGGTCCGCCGTTACGCACGGGGACAATCGCGGTGACGTCGCACTCGAAAGGCGCTTTGCGAACGGCACGGCCGTGGCGCGCGCGGATGGCGAGCCAAAGCGGGTAACCGAAGAGCGTCCAGAAAATCGCGGCGAGCGCCAACGAAGCGGCGGCGATGGCGATCATGCGCGGTTCCCCAGAAACAGCTCGTAGATTTCGGACATACGCTGCGCGGCGCGCTCGACGGGAAACTCCGTCCGCATACGCCGCTCGCCCGCCCGAGCTAGGTCCCGGCGCCAATCGGGATTTCGAAGCGCCTGGCGTAACGCGCGCGCCAAATCTTCGGGACGGTCGCGCTCGAACAGCAGCCCGGTTTCGCCGTCCGTAACCAATTCCGGATTTCCGCCGACGCGCGAGGCGATCGCAAAGCAGCCCATCGCCATCGCTTCCATCAAGGAGTTGGAGAGCGCCTCCGAGCGGGAGGGCAAAACGAAGATATCGATCCCGGCGAGCATTCGCGCGACTTCTTTGGTTTCGCCCGTGAAATCGACCCGGTCCGCGAGGCCGCGTTCGCGAGCCATTTGCGTAAGGGGCTCGCGCATCGGCCCGCCGCCTACAAACGCGAGCCTTGCCGCGGGAAACTCGGCGGCCACATGCGCGAATCCTTCGAAGAGCGTTTCCAATCCCTTTTCGGGCCGCAACGCACAAACCACACCGACCACCGTCTCCGCCGGACCGAACGCGGCGGGCCGCGCGCGCGACGGCGCAAGGGCGCTGAGGTCGAGCCCGTTGTAGCAAAGATGGATTCGCCCGGGAGCCACGCCTTCGTCCTCGATCAAGTGCCGCCGGACGAAATCGCAATTCACTACCGTTCCGGCCACCAGACGGTCCGAAAAGCGCAATAGGCGGCGGTAAATCCCGTCCGACAGTTCGCGATGCGCGCGCTGGCTGGAGAGAATCACGGCTCCGCGCGACATCCTGGCAAAGGGCAGGCCGATCGCGTTCATCGGCACGTCGAAGCTATGCACCAGATCGATTTTCTCCCGCTCGATGTAGCACTTGAGCGCCCAACCTTGACGCAGCGTGCCGGGCGAGACCAGTTTGCGGATCGGATACACCGAAATCGGGATGCCCGCAGCGCGGAGATCGTCGGCGCGTATCCCGTTGTCGATCATCACGCCAACGCGGACGTCGTAGCGGCGGCGGTCGAGGTTAAGGGCCATCAACGTCAACTGGCGCTCGCTGCCGCCTTGGGTGAGCATGCGCGACAGGAGCAGCACGCGTTTTCGGGTAACGGATTCGGGCATGAGGGACGTCCCAAAGAACGCATCGGCGCAAATGTCCGCGATCCAGGTTCGCCGAGTCTCATTGTAAGCGCGCGGGGTATATTGGGAGAAGTCTCATCCGGGTTTCCGCGCCGGCCCGCGATGCACGGGATGCGTTCCAACATCGAACGAAACGCGCCGAAAAGGGGATTGGCATGACTTTTCGTAATACTGCGCCTTGGGCGCTTCTAGCGGGAGCGGTGGTCACCGGGGGGTGCGTTTCCGCGCAAAGTTCTCCCGGGCAGATCGTGGTTCCCGAGGGCGGCAACCTGCAAAGAGCGCTCGATCAAGCCGTTCCGGGCGACACCGTGATTCTCACCGCCGGCGCAACGTACAAGGGCAATTTTATCCTACGCAAGAAATCGGGTGAAGGCACCGTGGTCATCACGACCAGCGCCAACCTACCCGGCGACGCCGAACGCATCGATCCTTCCCGGCACAGGTCGCTTCTTGCGCGAATCGTGACTCCAAATGCCGAGGCCGCGCTCCGCACCGAGAACGGCGCGCATAGCTATACGATTCGGGGAATCGAGTTCACGGCGGATCCGAAAGTTTACGTGTTCGACATGGTCAAGTTAGGCCCTTTGCAGCCCAATAACGACGAGGAACTGGGCTACAACTTCGAACTCGATCACGTGTACGTTCACGGCAGCGAAGATCAGGGGGGCAAACGCGGAATCATGATGCACGCCTCCTCGGTGGTGATCAAAAATTCACACATTAGCGGGTTCTTCGCCCGCGGACAGGAAACGGCGGCCATCGGCTGCTGGAGCGGGCGCGGTCCGTATTACATCTGGAATAACTTTCTTGAAGCCTCGGGTATTCATATTCTTTTCGGCGGCCAAGCGCCGCGCATTCAAGGACTGACGCCCGAGAACATCGAGGTCTTTGGAAACCATTTCTCCCGTCCGGTGGAGTGGCGCGGGGTGATGGCGGTGAAGAACTTTTTCGAGGTTAAGCATGGCCGTAACGTAAAAGTCCGGTATAACGTCTTCGAGCGGAATTGGGCCAGCGCCCAGGACGGTTTCGGAATTCTGTTCACGGTGCGGACGTGCGAAGGCGGCAACTATCCGTGGGCGGTCGTCGAGAACATCGATTTCAGTTATAACGTCGTTCGGGACTCCGAAGGCGGCGGGGTCAACATCCTGGGCCAGGATTACTTCCGCGCCCCTTGCGCGGCGACGGGCACAGGCACAGTCACCACTAGCGGCAAGGAAGCGCTCGGGACGGGCACTAAGTTCACCGAGGAGTTGAAGGCGACCGACCGCCTGCAGATCGGCAACGTGTTCCGAATTGTCGCGGAGGTAATTGACGATCAGAGGTTGACGCTCACGCAGGCGTTTCCGGAAGACGTGTTGGAGGGAGCCGCCTTTAAGCACTACCCGGCGCTATTAGGACAGGCCCGCGATATCACGGTTCGCAATAATCTTTTCGAAGGCATTCACGACGCGAAGGGCGCGGGCGGGCGATTATTCCAGGTGACGCAGGGTCCGAAGAACGTGGTGTTCGAGCACAACACGGGATTCGCGGGCAACACGCTAATCTCGGCGGACGGCGCGCCCACCACAGGATTGGTGTTTCGCTACAACGTGGTGACGCACGGGCGTTTCGGAATTCTCGGCACGGGTGTGGGGACCGGACAGGGCACGATCGGACGGTATTTTCCCGACGGTGTGTTCGAGGGGAACGTGATCCATGGGACCCCCGCCAGTTTGGTTCGACTCTACCCGCAAAGTAACTTTTTCCCGGGCACCACCGAAGAGGTGGGCTTCGTGGATATAGCGGCGCGCAATTACCAACTGTCCTCCTCTTCTCCATTCCACGGAAAAGCGGCCAACGGCCGGGATCCGGGCGCCGACATCGTATCGCTTACGAAAATCTTCGATCTCGTAACTCGCGGAATCAGCGTACAAAACCTCTCCAACCCCACCCAATAGGCCATTCCATTAACGATTCTTGGCTTGCGGAAACACTTGTTAACGTGCTAAGTTTCTGAATCCGGTGCATGGGGATTCCTAAGGCTACTTAGGAAAACAGACGATAACAACCCAGTAACGGGATTCTGCTCAAACCATAGACCGTACCCGCCCTCCGGTCGAGCAGGCCGTGTTGCGTTTCGAGTGCGGGCTATTGACCCGTTCGCGGACGCGGCACGTTTCCACATGGATCTAAAAACTTTGGAGACTATCCATGCCGAAGTGTCAAAAGGCGGGCCGGGTGAAGCTCGTCTCCATTCCGCGGGACTTCCCCCGCTTTCGTGGGCACCTTATTCGCCCACATTTTTCAGCCGTGGCGCTTGTCGTCGCGTCCGCGGCTCTCTGGCTTTCTCCTAACGCGAAAGCCGCTAACTTCAACGTTCCGGCGGGCGGCAATCTGCAGGCCGCTTTGGACGCGGCGCAGCCCGGAGATCAAGTGATCTTACAATCGGGGGCGACCTTTCAGGGCAACTTCGTCCTGCGCAAGAAAGCGGCGTCCACTTCGCGAATTACGATCACGTCCACGCTCGCGGGTTATCTGCCGATCGATACGCGGCGGATTTCGCCGAGCGTCCATGCGCCGTATCTGGCGCGGATTGTCACTCCAAACGCCAATCCGGCCTTGTGGACCGAGAACGGCGCGAGCAACTACAACATTCGCGGCATCGAGTTCACCACCGCTCCGGGTACGAATCCGTACGTTTACGATCTAGTCCGTCTGGGTCCGCTCAATGCGACCGCCGCCGATCAACTCGGCGAAAACTTTACCGTGTCGCATAGCTGGTTCCACGGCGACGAAACCGTGGGCGGCAAACAGGGAATTCTGATGCACGCGGCGAACGTGGTGATCAAGAACTCGGCGATCGATGGATTCTTCTCGAGCTGGCAGGAAACGCACGGGATCATGTGTTTCGCCGGTCCCGGCCCGTATAACATCACCAACAACTACTTGGAAGCCTCCGGAATGCCGATTCTGTTTGGCGGAGCCGCGCCCAAGATCGTGGGGCTCACCCCGTCGAACGTCGTGATCCAAAGCAACCATATGGCGCGCCCGCTCGCCTGGAAAGGGTTGTACGCGGTGAAGAACTTGCTCGAAATAAAGCACGGCCGGAATTTTTCGATCAAGCAAAATCTGCTCGAGAATAACTGGGCGGCGGCGCAGGATGGCTATGGGGTCCTATTTACGGTTCGCACTTGCGAGAGCGGCGACTATTCGTGGGCGGTGGTGGACAACATCGATTTTCGCGAGAACGTCGTGCGCAATACACCGCAGGGCGTCAATATTCTGGGCCAGGACTACTATCGCGCGCCCTGCGCTAAACCTGGGACGGGCACGATCTCGGCATCGGGTACTTCGGTGTTCGGATCGGGAACGAAGTTTCTGACGGAACTGAAACCGACCGACAAGATCGTCGCGGCGGGCGTTACATTGACGGTCGCCTCGATCGTCAGTAACGTCATGTTGACGCTTACGGCGGCGGCTCCTACAACGCTCGCCGCGCCCACGGCGTTCACCTACTACGAGGCGGCGGCGGGACAGTTGTCGAACGTCAAGGTGGTCTGGAACTCGTTCGAAGGTATAACCGGAAACGCGTTCCAAATCCAAGCCGGGGCCAAGAACGTCAACGTGACGAACAACACCGCCGTTTCGAATCCGGTTCAGAACGCGATGCTGATCGGCAGCGGCGCGCCAAGCACCGGGCTGTACTTTCAGAACAACGTGATGACCCACGGGCGGTACGGCGTGACGGGAACGGGAACCGCGGTCGGCAAAGGAACGCTGACCGCCTATTTCCCGGGTAGTTTCTTCCGGAAGAACGTTATCGTCGGGGCGGGCACGAATCAACAGTTCTACCCAACCGATAACTTCTTTCCCGCGACGTTCGCCGAAGCCGGTTTCATCGACGCGGCGGGCGGAAACTATGGACTCTCGCCCGCCTCTCCTTACTGGGGGAAGGGCGAGTACGGCGAAACTCCCGGGGTGAAGCAAAGCGTGCTCGACCAAGTGCGCTCGCTCGTGCCGGAGGGACGGTCCACGGTCTTCTTCTTGCGTTAGCCGAGACTCCGCCTAGGTCCAACCGCGCCACCGGTAGGCGGCGATCTTGGCGGTTTCTTCGACCAGCAGACAAAAGGCCGTCCAGCGTCCGTTTACGCGTTGAGCGGCCTTAATCGCATCGGGGAACGGGCGGGGCCGGACCCGTAGTCCGGCCTTTTCGAAGGCTCGGCGGGCACGGTACATGTGATAGTCGCTGGTGAGGAGCACCGGCTCCGGCGGCCACTTTCCGGCCATCGCCGCCAAAGCTTCCGCGCTGTCGCGCGTGGAGACGGATTGCGATTCGACGAGGACGGCGGCGGCGGGTACGCCCCGGGCGATCAGGTTGTCCGCCATATTGGGCGCGGCCCGGCCGGAAACTACGATCTTCGCGAAACCGCCCGCTTTCCAGGCGAGCCACGCATATTGCGTGCGCAGATACGAACTGTATGACAAGAGACGCGGGTCGTATTCGTCGCCCGCCGCGAGCACGATCATGGTCTCGCCGCTAGGGTCGTTCCAATCGCCCGCGTAGGCGCGCGCCCACCATTCCGTTAGCGGCGTGACGAGTACGAGAAGCGGGATCGCGCCGCCAACCGCCAGTAAGCGCCAGGCGCTTTTCATCGCTAGCCTCTATGCTATCGTTCGGGTAGCTTGAGCGCGCCCGCCGGTCTCTTCGCCCTCATCCGCTCCGATTTGATCGCAAAAGCCGAGTGGCTTTACGAAGACGGCTCGCCCAAAAGCGTGCTGAAAGCGCTCTCGACCGACGGCACTCCGTCGATGATCGTTTACCGGTTGATGCAGGCGTCGCGACGCGCCGGTTTGGGGCCGCTCGCGATGGTCTTCAACAAGATCAACGTAGTTCTGGGTTGCATCATCGGGCGCGGCGCGGACTTCGGCCCGGGATTCGTCTTGATCCACAGTCACGGGGTGGTGATTAACGGCTCGGTGCGCGGGGGCGCCGGAGTGAAGCTCGAGCACCAAGTGACCATCGGCGCGGAGCGTTACCAATCTCCCGTGCTCGGCGATAACGTCTTTGTCGGCGCGGGCGCGAAGATCGTAGGCGCGGTGACCATTGGATCGAACGTCCGCATCGGAGCGAACGCGGTGGTAATTCGCGACGTGCCCGACGGCGCGACGGCGGTGGGCGTACCCGCGCGCAACATTGCGCCGAAGGCCGGCGATCCGGACGCGGAAGCGCGAGTCTAGTTGTAGCTGGGCGACGCTTCGAGAATCCGCTCGAAAGCCAGCGACACTTGCTCCCACGAGAAGTTTTCGGAGACCATGGTCCAGGCCGCTTTCGCTTGCCGCGCCCGTGCGGCGGGATCGCCAAGCAGTTCCAGGCATTGGTCGGCGAAATCGCGCGGCGTATCGGCGATGCGAATATCGGCCGGAGGATTGATGTCGAGCCCCTCCGCCCCAATCGCCGTCGAAACGATCGGCACGCGCGCCGCCATCGACTCGTAGATTTTCAAGCGCGTTCCGCCGCCGATGCGCAGGGGAACGATCGAGATCGCGGAATCCCAAAGGTACGGACGGACGTCGGGGACCGTGCCCGTGACCTTAATTTTCGGGTCGCGCTCGGCCATCGCCGAAATCGACGCGGGCGGCGTGCGGCCGATGATCGACACCGACGCCTCGGGGCGCCGCTCTCGGATGAGCGGCAGCACCTCGTTCACGAACCAAGTCATGCCGTCGACGTTCGGCAGCCAATCCATCGATCCCACGAAGGCCATATCCGTAGAAGGAGCCTTCGCTTCTTTCGGCGTGAAGTAATCGATATCGACACCCGTGGGAATGGCGGTGACGCGCGTGGCGCCCATTTGCCGGAACTGTTCGGCGTCGGGTTCCGATACGGCAACGACGTGACCCGCCAAGCGGCAGATCTCGGTTTCGAACCGCCGCATCCGGTCCGCCTGCAAGCCGAAGTAGTACCGGGCTAGGGGATTGGCGGCGTGCTCCGCGTAGCGCTCGCGCACTTGCGTTTCCACGTTGTGCTGGAAGAGCACGGCGCGATCCATGCGCGGGAAGTATCCGGCGGGCGTGAGAAAGTCGCAGACCGCACGATCGAACTTCTCCTTGCGATTCAGATCTTCGAGAAACCGCCCCAGGGCGGGCACGGTAAACCGGGTGATGCCGATCGGCGTCGAATCGAAGACGCTCGACAACACTTGCCAAGCGAACCCGATCGAACGCTTATCGGGAAACTCGTGCTTGAAGGGGTAGGCGTGCGACGAGTACTCGTGCGCGCGCCGCGGACCTTCGGGTTCCGCCGGGTTCTCGATGGCCGCGTAGTGGATATCGTGCCGCCGGTGCAAGCACCGCATCATTTCGAGCGTGCGGATTTGCCCCCCTTTGGTCGTGGGATGCATGAAGTTGGTGTTGACCCAGAGAATCTTCACGCTGTAGGACGCTCCCGTTGCGCCCACTGTTGCGCCAGCGGCATCGCCAGCGGCGAGGCGATCTGCAAAGCGAGCGTCAGCAACCCGAGTTTCGGAGAGCGCAAGTAGCGGTTGGCGGCTTTCAACGGTTCGACGGCTTCGCGGCCTTCGCCCGCGAGAATCCGGTTCTGGCCTTCGTAAAGATCGCGGTAAGCCTGGTGTTTGGCGATCTGTGCATCGACCGCGGCGGTATCCATGCCCGGCAGCGCGCGCAACTTGCGGAACACGCGAACCACGTAATCCTGGCACATGGTGTAGCTGGCCGAATTCGCGGTGGCGTGCAGGCGGCGGCGGACTAGCGGCTCGTCGAGGAAGTCCATGATCTTGCCCGCCCAAGCCAGCCGCACGTATAAATCGAAATCCTCGGCGCGAATCGATTCCTCGTCGAAGCCGCCGATTTCGTCCACCGCCGATTTGCGCACCAGCACGGCGGAGGTGAGCGGCTGAAACTTGCACTCGAGAATGTCGCGGAACTCCACCGGACGGCGCGGCGGATGCAGCGCCATGATCCGCTTGCCGGTGAGCGCCGGGGGGCCGAACAGCGTCATGTCGGTCCAGAATACGTCGAGCGCGGGATTCGCCCGCAGGGCCGCCATGCACCGTTCGAGAAACGTGGGCAGCCAGATGTCGTCGCCGTCGAGTAACGCCAGATACTCTCCGCGCGCGAGCCGGATCGCGACGTTGCGCGCCACGCTCGCTCCACCGTTCTTGGCAAGCGACACGTAAAGCATGCGATGCCGCCACGGCGCGATCGCCGCTTCGAGTTCCGCCGTGTCGGGCGAGCCGTCGTTGACGATAATCAACTCGAAATTCGAGAACGTTTGCGCGAAAACGGCGTCGAGGGTCTCCGCGATGTACTGCGCAGTCCGGTACGCCGGCATAATGATCGAAACTTCCGGTTTTTGCGCCGGATCGCGCCGGTCGTCGGTTTGATATTGAGTCATTGTTGTTTTTGGTTTTTACGCGCCGATGCGGAATCCGGCGAGTTGCTCCGAGAAATAGAAAAAGGGAAAGTCCGGTTCCACCACGATGCGCTTCAGCAGCAGCGGATGCGCGGGCGGACGGATAAAGCCCCGCTCGACGGTGGTGGCCGCGCGGTACCCCGCCGCCGACACCTGGCGCAGCACGCGTTCGTCGAAATCGCCGTTGGGGTAGCAGAAATGCGGAACTTCGCGTCCGAGTTCCGTCTGGATTCGGGACCGGCAGCGCGACACCTCTTCGCCGATCTCCTCTTCGGGCAGCGCGGTCAGAATCGGGTGCGTGTGCGTATGCCCGCCGAAGTCGATGCCGGCGGCGGCCATTTCGCGAACTTCATCCCAAAGCAAGGGTTCGTTGACGGCGGGCGGACGCTCCGGCATATCCACGCCGAGCGCGGCGTCGATTTCGTTCGCCAAACGGCGGCGCTCGGTATCGGATTCGTGTGTCGCGGCGTCGCACAACTCGTGCGCGGCGGCCCGGCGTTCGGGAGGGGATTCGGTTAACGGCCTCACAAAGCGGCGGCCCGACCGGAACTCCCAATCGAGCGTAGGGAGCTTAGTGTGGAGCGCGGCGTACTGCACCCGGTCCCACCACATCCAGCACTCGCCGTCGAGAAATCCGGTGGTCAGAAACACCGTGACCGGGATGCCGTACTTGCGCGCGGCGGGCCAGCCCGAGGTGTAGAAGTCGCGGTAGCCGTCGTCGACGGTCGCCACCACGGCGTGGGGCGGAAGCTCCCGCCCGTCGTTGAACGTGCGCACCGCTTCGGCGAGCGAAACCGGATAGTAGCGCTCGCGCATCAGGCGGCATTGCGCTTCCCAATCGGAGGCCAGATCGCGCTCGTGCCGCGAGAAGCGGTGGTAGCAGAGAATGCGCAGCGCGCCGGCGTTTTGACGGCGGTACCACGAGAGTCCGCCCGCATGATGCAGTCCCCAACGAACGGCGCCTTTTACGAGCGCCTTCACGAGGACTTCTCCACCGAGAGCAGATACTGAGACGCCGCCGTCCGCAGGCCGGGAACCGAGCTTAGCGGTTCGAGCGTGCGCGCCACGCTATCGAATAGCGCAGGCGATAGCCGGTCGAGCGGGTAAATCAAGAAAGCCGTGAAGGCGTCGTCTTTGGGCGCGAGACCGTGAGCCCGGGCGAGTTCGCGCAGCCGGGGCGGATCGCAAAGGTTGCGAAATTGCGGGGGCGCCGCGGCGGTCGCGCGACCGGCGAGCTTCTTCGCCCAACGCAGCAGCGGTTGCGCCACGCGGATTCCCGTTTCGTACGCGCTTACGCGTGAAGGCAGCGAGATCAACGCCCGCCCGCCCGGACGCAACACGCGATGGATTTCGACGAGCGACGGCTCGTAGCTCGGGACATACTCGAAGACGCCGAGACAAACCACCGCGTCGAAACTCTCCGCCGCGAAAGGCAGCTTCTCGATGTCGGCTTGGCAGAAGCTAACCCCGGGGTCCCCCGCGAAACGCCGCCGGGCCGGGGCGAGCATCTCGCCGATCAGATCGATGCCGACCAAATCGAAGCCCATCGCACGCAAAGGCGGAATCTCGCCGCCCGCCGCGCAGCCGATGGCGAGCAGCCGGCCACGTACGCCCGCCAACATCCGCTTGACGATCGCGATTTGCGTGCGGAAAAAGAACTGCGCTTCGCGTTCCGATTCGTAGATTTCGCGCTCGGCGCGAAACACTTCGGCGGCTTCGCGCTTCCAAACCGCTTCCGCGCCCGGAGGCGGACTAGACGCCATCGAAGTCTCCCATGACCAGGTGCGCCGGAGCGACCGGCTGCGCGAACCAATCGGCGCGAGAGAGAGGCTTCACCGCCAGGTGCAACGCTACCGGTTCGGGCGATGGGCAAAGCTCGCGCAAACGGCGGTCGGCGGCGGTTTGCGGGGCGGTGCGCAGCGTCCAGGTGTAAATTCTCCTAGCTCCGGCACGGCGCAGATCGCGCAACGCGGCGGAACAAAGCGCGGCGGCGGCCTCGGCGTCGTCCGGCGCGCAAGAGACGTCCACCAGATAGCCGATCGATTCGCGCTCCGTGTAAAGCGACACGGCGTAGCCCCGCCCTTCGATAGCCCACAAGCGATAGGGCGCGGTCGAATCGGCGTAACGCCAATTGAGATACTCCGCGCCGCGATCGATCGCGAGTCCAAACATGCGCGGGCCGAAGAACTCGTTCCACCCGCCATTGAACCGCTCGATCCGTTGGGCGGGCAAGCGAGATTCGGGCAAATGCGCCCGTTCGGCGATGCGGTCGAGGAAGGCGAGAGGAAGGCGGGTTTTGCGGGCGAGCGCCGCGCCCCAAACCAGGTGGCTGCGCTCGTCGATCTGCCTCCATTCGTCGAATCCGAGAGAAGAAAGAATGGGGAACGACGAATCGTTGGGGCGCGAGTAGACGAACGCCGCGCCCGCCTGTGCGGCCCGCTCGACGGCCATTACGACTAGTTTCTTGAACAGCCCGCGCCGCCGGAAATCGTTGGCGGTGAGAAAGTCGCCCAGTTCGTAGGCCAAGACGCTTTCGCCGCGAATCCGGAAGCGCTTAGGAATCGCCGCGGCGATCGACACGACTCTCGGCCCGGCGAAGGCCGCCGCTACGAAAGCCTCGCCAAAAGGATTCTCGAGATACTTCCAGCGATAGAAGTCCTCCACCGTGCGCCCGGGAAAACGGTCGGCGAAAGCGGGTCCGCCCAGTTCGGGCAGGAATCGCGCTACGTCGTCGAATTCTTCCCGAAGCGCGGGCCGGCACTCGACCGCCGCCGCTTCGGTGGGTGCAATTGCGCTCATTGCTTTAGTGGGGGCGTCACGCCGCGGCCTTCAACTTCTCCATAAAGCAATAGGCGATCATGTGGCACACCACCAAATGGGCGTCCTCGATCCGTCCCATGTGCGGCGCGGCGACGTGGACGTTCAACTCGGCCGCGCGGCCCAGACGCCCTCCGTCGCGGCCCGTCATCGCGACGGTCTTCAGGCCCGCCTCGCGCGCCCACTCCATCGCCTTGACGACGTTCGGGGAATTGCCCGACCCGCTAATGGCGACGAAAACGTCGCCCGGCCGCGCGAAATTTTTCAACTGCTCGACGAAAATGTCGTCGTAGCAAACGTCGTTCGAATAGGCGGTAATGGTGGCCAGATTGTCGGTCAACGCCATCAGCCGGAACCGCTTTCCGTAGCCGTAGCTGGCGCCTTTGATCATGTCGCACATGAAATGCGAAGCCGTGGAGGCGCTGCCGCCGTTGCCGCACACGAAAATTTGCCGGTCTTCGTGCCGCGCCGCGTCGATCCACTCGATCGCCTGCGCCACCAGCCCCAGGTTCACTCCATCGATCGCCTGGACGGTCTGCCGCCGGTAATCTTCCAAAAATTCCTTCATCGTTTCCCTCGAACTAAAACGTTTCCACTAACCCAAGATGCCCTCGCACCTCGACGGCGGACTTCACCCGCCCGTCCGAAATCACCGTTTCCCAGGCGTCGCGCATGTCGGGCGAAAAGTCGATATCGTCAAACCCAATCCACGCCCCCCCCGCGCGGCACCGCCGCGCAACCTCCTCGAACTGCGGGAGTACCCATGCGCTGGTATGAATGCCATCGATGAACGCGATGTCGATCCGGCGTTCGCCCAGCGCGGCGTCGGCCTTCTCCTCGAAAGCCCCGGAGATCGATTGGAATCGCCGCCCAATCCGTCCGAGATTGTCGACGGCGATTTTTCGCCAGATTTCGTTCACCTCGAAGGTCAGCAGTTCGCCATGGCCGATCGCTTCGAGCCCCGAGAGCCAATACATCCCCGAAACTCCAAATGCGGTTCCGAATTCCACGACAACGTCGGGACGCTTCTCCAGAACCAACCAACGGTAGAGACGGCCGATGTCGGCGGCGCTCCGGACGGCATCGGGATTTCGAACGTCGCCTGGTTTGCCGTAGCTTGCATGTAGCGGAAACTCGCCGCGCTTTGCCGTAGCATCCGCCAGCGCCTCGATTCTCTCCACCTCGGGAAACGGCTTGGCGGGATACAGATTTTCGCCTAGCATTCGCCGCAAGGGGCAGTCGCCCGCTTTGCGCCACGTCAGCTCCAGTTTCGCGTCTTCCGAAGCGGCGCGTTTACGGCGGGCGGAATCCCGAAAATCCCGCACCATCCTGAGCGCCGCGCCTACCATCGTTAGCCTCTCGATTCTTTCCGGAACACCAATTCGATACAACCCATGGTGCCGCCCTGCGTTCGAAGTTTGGTCAACAGGTAGCCGCGCTTTTGGTAGAACTCGAACAGTTCCTCCGGCTTCGCCACCTCAAATGGATAACCGCCCACCCAATCGACCAAGTCGGTCCAGACCGACATGCCGCGCAAGCCTTTGTAATCGCGGAATACCTTGCCCGGATCAAGCCGCAACACGGTGTCCTTGACGATCGGCCGCCAGTAGAGCATCACAAAGCACGGCCACGTCACCAGGAACCGCAGAGGCGCGGGCAAACGGTTGTAAATCTTCTTCACCGTCGTCCACCGGCGGCTGGGCGTTCCCTGATCGTTGTAGATGGCGATAAACAGTTGCCCGCCCGGCTTGCACATCGGATCGACATTCCCGAGCGCGGCCCACATCGACCCCGTATGGTGCAAGACGCCCCAGGAGTACACAATATCGAACTGGCCTAAGCTATTGAGATACTGAGGGTCTAGCGCCGAACCCTGTTCGACCTTCCAATCCGGATCGTCGGGGAAATAGCGGCGGCGCAGTTCGCGCGTACAGGCGACCGAATTCGTATCGTAATCGAGCGAATGGACTTTCGCGCCCAACCGCCGCGCGGCCAGACTGAACAATCCGCTGCCGCTGCCAATATCGACGAAGGTCAGGCCGTCCAGGCGCGGACGGTCCAACATCTCCTTCAGCGACTCCTCGGCGAGGCGAATCCGCTCGTCGTCGAGCAATTCGAGAAACCGCGCCCAGTTTTTGCCGAACTCAAACCGTTCGCCGCGTGCGACTTCGCCCGCGTGTTCGGCCGCTACCTGATTCATCGGTCCGGGGATCTCCGTTTCATCTAAATGCAGTCTCCCATTACTCTTCGTCTCATTTTACAAGTCGAACGTTTTGATATCGTGAGAGGCGGGCGAATTCTCGCCGACTCCCGGCCGATACGTACTCGCGTAACCCTTCCCATGTTTATCTCGAAAACACCCTTTCGCGTCAGTTTTGCGGGCGGCGGGTCCGATATGCGAGTGTTTTACGCGAACCGCCCCGGGGCCGTGCTTTCAACCGCGATCGACAAATACATGTATGTCACGGTGAACCGCCGGTTCGAGAAGACGATCCGCGTGTCTTACACGAAAACCGAGATCGTCGAACGGCCGGAAGACCTGCAACACGAGATCATCCGCGCCGGATTGATGCGGGTGGGCATCGATTCGCAAATCGAGGTGACCACCGTCGCCGACATTCCGGCGGGCACGGGCATGGGTAGTTCGTCGAGCCTGACGGTGGGGTTGCTCAAGGCGCTCTACGCGTACGTTGGGAAACACCGGTCGGCGGAGGAATTGGGGCGCGAGGCGTCGGAAATCGAGATCGAGACGCTGAACAAGTCGATCGGCAAGCAGGATCAGTATGCGGCGGCCTACGGCGGGCTGAACTTCATCCGTTTCCACGCCGACGAAACCGTGATGGTGGACCCAATCGTTTGCCGCCCCGAAACCAAGCGCGAGTTGCAGGACCGGATCGTGATCCTGTTCACCGGCTTGCGCGGCGAGAACGAGCAGTTGCTGAACCGGCAGAAGAAACAGGTGGCGTCGAGCGACGCGGCGCAACGCGTCCTGGCCGCGATGGTGGAGCGAGCGCAAGAGATGAAGGCGACGCTGGAGGCGAACGATCTCGATTCGTTCGGCGAGATTCTACATTCGGCCTGGGAATTGAAAAAGCAAGTGACGGCGGGAATCTCAACCGGCGAAATCGATACGTATTACAACGCCTGCCGGGAAGCGGGCGCGATCGGCGGGAAGCTGCTCGGCGCGGGCGGCAGCGGGTTCCTGCTGATGTACTGCCGCCAAGGCGCGCAGGACGCGGTACGCGCGGTGGGCGACCGGTTCGGGTTGCGGAATTTCGACGTGCGTTTCGACGGTCAGGGCAGCCGGATCATCTACGTCGGCGAGTCGGCGGCGAACTGATGGCGGAATTCGTCCGGCCCCCGCAAGCGGTGTTTCTCGACCGCGACGGCGTCGTCAATCGCGAGGTGGATTTGCTGTACGACCCCGCGCAACTCCTGCTGGTACCGGGCTCGGCGGCGGCGATCCGAAGATTGAACGACGCGGGAATTCCGGCCATCGTGGTCACTAATCAGCCGGTGGTGGCGCGCGGATTGTGTACCGAAGACGATATCCGGCGGATTCACGAGCGCATGCAAAGGATGCTGGACGAGGAGGGCGGCGCGGCGGTGGACGCCTACTACTTCTGCCCCTATCACGAGAACGCGGACCTGCCGCAGTACCGGCAAGACAGCTTCGACCGCAAGCCCCATCCCGGGATGATTCTGCAAGCGGCGCGCGATCATCGGCTCGACACTCCGCGGACGGCGCTGGTGGGGGACCGGACGGTGGATCTCGACGCGGCGCGGCGGGCGGGCTGCGGCTGCGCGATTCTGGTCGAGACCGGCTTTGCGGGCCGCGACGGAAAAAGCGCCGTCGTGCCGGATTTGACCGTGCCGGATTTGGCCGCCGCCGTCGATTGGTTATTGGGGAACGGGAAATGATCGACACCGCCGTCTTGCTGAGCGCGGGTTTGGGTACCAGGCTCGGGGCGCGCACCGCGAACAAGCCGAAAGTCATGGTCGATATTCTGGGCAAGCCGTTGCTCGGCTATCACTTCGATTGGCTGCGAAAGCATGGCGTGAAACGCGCTTTGATCAATCTGCATTACCTGCCGGATGTCATTCGCGACTACGCGGGCGATGGATGCGCGTTCGGATTGCAGATTCGTTATTCGCTCGAAGAGTCGCTCCAAGGCACGGCGGGTGCGCTGAACGGGTTTCGCGATCTAGTAACCGGTACTACCCTCGTTCATTACGGCGACGTCTACAGCGAGATGGATATCGGAATGCTTGCCGCGTATCACCGCGAGAAGCGCGCGCTCGCGACGCTGGTGGTGCATGAAACGCACCGGCCGCACGATTCGGATGTCGTGCGCCTGGGCGAGGGCGCTCGAGTGCTGAGCGTGCACCACAAGCCGGGGTCCTACGAGTTCGGCAACATCGGCAACGCCGCCAGCATGATCGTCGAGCCGGGTATTCTGCGCTACCTGCCCACGGAGCGCCGTACCTGGGACTGGATTCAGGACGTGATTCCGCAAGCGATCGCGGCCGGGGAACCGATATTCGGCTACGACACGGACGAACTCACGATGGACATGGGAACGCCCGAGCGACTCGAAAAACTCGAAGCGCTTCTTTCGGTGCGGCAGCGGGCATGAATCGCGAGCGCCGCTTCCTGCTGAGTTTCTTCGGCGCGAAGAATTTGGGCGACGACCTAATGCTTCTGTGTCTGGAGCGTTGGTTGAAGCGTTTCGGCGTTCGAGTCGCGCTACTTACCGAAGAGCCGGAACGAACGGCGGCTCTCTATCCGCAGTACGAAACCGTCCGCAACGTGCCGCTGCTCGGCGAATGGGCGTGGTTCGACACCTGGTTTCGGGGAAAAGCGGTCAAGCTCCTGTCCGCGATGCGCGAATACGACGGCCTCGTAACGGGCGGCGGCGACTTTATCCGCGACGACTTCAGCCGCGCGGCGTTTCTTTTCTCGATCGAGAAGCTGCTGATTAGCCGCGCGCTGGGCCGTCCAGCGTATCTCATGAATACCGGCTTGGGGGAAATGCGCACCGGTTTGGGTCGCGCGCTCACGCCGCACGCGTTGCGGAGTTGCCGCCAGATTGTCGTCAGGGACCGGCGGTCTCTGGCGATTTGCGAGCGCGCGGGCGTCGCTGCCAGCTACGCGCCGGACATCGTGTACTCGCTGCCGCAGTTGTTTCCCGAACAGTGCCGCGCGGGCCGGGCGGAGGTGGGCATCGAAGGCTCATACGCCTTGATTTGCCTTCGCGCCCATGCGAACGTGTACGGGCAGTACGCCATGACTCCCCAACGGATGCAAGCGCTCGCTCAGGCGCTCGACCGGTTGGCGGCGGGCGGGCGAACGCTCGCCTTCTTTCCGTTGCAATCGCACGACGCGGAGGACGACCACAAGATTCACGCCGAGTTGCGGCAACTGCTGCGGCCCGAAACGAAAACGGTCATGCTCGGCTGGACGTCGAGGATTCCGGAAGTCGCGAACCTGTTCGCCCGCGCCGATCTGGTGATCGCCATGCGCTTGCACGCCGCGATTCTTGCGGCCGCTTTCGAGCGTCCGTGCGCCATCCTGCCCTACGACCATAAGCTGCGCGAGTTCGCGGCGCAGCGTGGGAATCCGTATCTGGTGGAAGCGTCTTCGCTCGACCGCGCGGAGGAAACGGCGGCGATTTTTGAACGGGCGCTCGCGAATCCGGCCACCGTACCGTCGCAACCGCCCCCCGCGGATTGGATGAGGCTGGAATTGAAACCATGACCGCCGAAACGCGGCCGCGCAGCCTCGCCAGCCAAGCCTTTTGGATTCTGATGGCGAAGACGCTCGGTTTCGTCTTCAGCTTCGCATTGCCGCTGTTGGTCGTCCGGCTGCTCGATCCGCGCGCGTTTGGCGTTTACAAACAATCGTTTCTGATCGTGACGACGGCTCAATCGATTCTGCCGTTGGGGTTTGCGATGAGCGCGTTCTACTTTTTGCCGCGTATGCCCGACGCCAAGGCGCGCGTGGTGCGCAACACGATCTATTTTCACGGCGGGGTGGGCCTGCTCGCGTTCGCGCTGCTCGCGCTGGTTCCGGCGATCGGCGTCTGGCTGGTGGGAACGCCGGAAATCGCGCAGTACTCGCCGATCATCGGCGCGGTCACCGGATTATGGATCGCGTCGAACTTTCTCGAAACGGTCGCCACCGCCGACGGAGACGTGCGCTACTCGACGATATTCATCGCGGGTGCGCAATTCTTCAAGAGCGCGTTCATGGTGGCCGCGGCGTTGATTTGGAAGACGCCGGAGGCTCTGCTGTATGCCGCGATGGCGCAAGGCGCGGTGCAGTTCGCGGTGCTCGGCTGGTATGCCCAGCGCCGGTTTCCGGGCATGTGGGGACCGCTCGACGGTAAGCTGCTGCGGACGCAGATCGCCTATGCGTTACCGCTAGGCCTGGCGGGCGTCGTCTACACGATGCAGACCGACCTGCACAATTTTTTCGTCTCGAAACGTTTTCCGCCGGAAACGTTTGCGATCTACGCGGTGGGCTGTTTCCAGTTGCCGCTGCTCAATCTGTTGCGCGAATCGCTCACCGGGGTCCTGATTTCGCGCATCAGCGCGCTCGAACACCAAGGCCAACATCGGGAAGTGATGCGCGTGCTGCTGCTCGCCACTTCGCGAATTTCGGCGTTCTATTTGCCCGTTTACGCTTTCCTGATCGTCCACGGCCGCGAGTTTCTGATCGCGCTTTACACCAAGCAGTACGAGGCGAGTTGGCCGATTTTTCAGGTGTTCCTGACCACGATTCCCATCTCGATCGTGGTGAACGATCCGGCGCTGCGCGCCTACGAGCGCAGCCGCAATTTTCTTCTGAAGCTGCGGATTGTGTTGCTGATCGTTTTGGTCGCCGCGTTGAAATACTCGCTGGACGCTTTCGGGTTAATGGGAGCCGTGGGCGTCATTGTCGGCGTGATGCTCTTCGAACGAATCGCCGTGACGATAAAAGTGTTCGCGGTCGTTGGCTTCCAGCGCTCGGACTGGCGCCACCTTGCTCCCGTCGCGCGCGCGGCGCTGGCTTCTCTCATCGCGGCGCTGGTTTCGAAAGCCGTCGCCCCCTCTAGCGGCCCGGCGTGGATGATGGTCGCGATCGCGGGAGCGGTGTTCGGGCTCGTCTACACGGCGTTGGCGTGGCGGCTCGATATCGTTCCGCCGGAGTATCGCGAACGCGCTCTCGGGATGCTGCGGCGGCTAGCGCCCACCGGTTCCCAGAGGTAACCTAACGCCGCTTGCGGCGCTTCCCTTTTTCCACGGGAGCGTCGATCCGCGGCGGAATGTATCTCGCCAGCATTGGGTCGTCGGACGCAGTAGGCGGATGAGCGGCAAAACGCCACGCCTCGGGGTCCGAGGGCGGCTTGAACTCCTCCGTCGAGAAAATTTTCGCTTGCCCGCCGGGCGGGGCGATCTCCAGCGTCAGAGCCACCGTATGCGCCGGACCCTGGAAATACGCTACCCGAATCGTATGCATCCCGCCCGACAACCGAAGGCTCGCCAAACGCACGGCCGGGCTATGCACGCCGTCGTTGTCGACGATCAACTGGTCGTCGATGAACAACAACGCGCCGTCGTCCGACACCAAGCGGAAGCGATACATACCTGGAGTCTCAATCCAAAACTTTCCCCGATAGTCCACCGCGAACCACTCGAACCGATCGGTGACACCCGGAAAGCCAAACGAGAAGTCCTGCGGCGGAATGTTCAGCGTATGCGTGTAGATGGAGCCAACCGGTTTCAGCGACGTCAGAATGTCGAGCGACTGAGTATTCTCGCTCAGGTGGTAGATGTCGCCCTTGAGTCCGCCGGGAATCACGGTCGTGACGCCGAACACCGGATGACCGGTTTGCTGCGCGAAAAGCGCGAGCGCGAAGAGAGAGAGCATAAAGCGGCCTCCAACCACCGGTTAACGCTCGCCGATCGCGTCGTGTTCCGAGATTTAGCGCCAACGCGCTAAATCCGCCTCCGCGGCGATGTAGCCGAACGCCGCCCATTGCTTACCCGCCACCACCTTCTCGAACACCTGTTTCGCTTTCGCGCGGTCGCCGTTGTATAGATACCAATTGCCCACCCCGTAACCCTGCGTCGCGATCTTGAGATCGTCGGCGCCCGCCGGGTCCAACACCGATTCCGGAGCGCGCAGCCCTTTGTACATCAGCAGGCGCACATGATAGGAGTCGTTCTCGACGATGTCCATCTTTTCGCGAATCGGTTCCAACACCGCCTCCGCGGCCTTCTTGTCGCCCAACCGGCGATACGTCATGTAGAGCCAATCGGACGTCGCGGCCAGCGAGTCGTCGTTCGACCGCGAGACCTTCATGCACTCGAGGTAGGCGTCGCGCGCCTTCTTGAAGTCGCCCTTCAGATAGTGCGCCAGGCCCAGGTGATACCAGACGTTGAAGTGCAACGTCGAGCGCGGCTGGTTCAGCTTGTTCGGCTGGCCGTCGGGCTCGATTTCATCGGGGCGTCCGGCGATCAGCTTCGACGCGCGCGTTAGATCGGCCACGGCCTTATCGAGTTGCCGGGTCGAAATGTAGCGGTGCCCGCGATGGCGGTACAGGCGCGGATTCTCCGGCTCGATCTGGATGCCCTTCGAGAACATCTCGATCGCCTCTTGAAATCGGCTCAGGTATCCGAGCCTTCGCCCCACCCAGAGGATGGCGTCGGTGTCGAACGGAGTCTTCTGGTATCGAGCCCGCGCCTCGTCGAGGTTTTTCGTCAACCGGGCTAGCGCTTCGCCGGTGGGCGGCGTCGCATAGAGCGGCTTGCCGAGCAACGAGGTGGCTTCGGGCGTTTGCGCGGCGAGCGCCACCGGGAGAAGAAGAACGGGAATCTTGCCCACGCGGTCTACGATACTAGGTCCGTGATATTCCGAACAACCGTTGCCGCCCTTTTGGCAGCGTCCGCCATGGCGCAAAGCCCACGCCCGAAAATCGGATTGGTGCTCGAAGGCGGGGCGGCGTTGGGCCTCGCCCACGTGGGCGTGCTCGAGTATCTCGAAGAGCGGCGCATTCCGGTGGATTACGTCGGCGGTACCAGTATGGGCGGGTTGGTAGCGGGCATGTACGCCATGGGCAAATCGCCGGGCGAAATCCGAACGCTGCTGCGTGAAATCGATTGGGACGAAGCGCTCCGCGGCGAGGTGGCCTATCGCGATCTGATCTTCCGCCGCAAGGAGGACCGCCGGCAGTTTCCGACGACCATCGAGTTCGGCCTGCGCGACGGATTCTCGTTACCCAGCGGTCTGAACGCGGGCCAGCAAATCGGGTTCATCCTGGACCGTGCCGCGCTGCCCTATGCGCGAATCAAGAATTTCGACGAATTGCCGATTCCCTTCCGCTGCGTCGCCACGGAATTGACGCAAGGCCGCGCGGAGGTGTTCAAGGACGGTCCACTGCACTTGGCGCTACGGTCGACAATGTCCCTTCCCGCCGTGTTCACGCCGGTGAAGATCGGCGGCAAGGTGTATGCCGACGGCGGACTGCTCAACAACCTGCCGGTGGACGTCGTGAAGGAGATGGGCGCCGACATCACCATCGCCGTCCATCTGCAGACCGCCGGTTACTCGCCGACCGATCTGAACTCGCCGTTCGGGACCTTGGGCCGGTCGATTGGCGTAGTGATCGCCGTTAACGAGCTTCGCGGGCGTGAAAAGGCCGACATCCTGATCGTCGTGCCGGTAGAAAAATACTCGGGCACGGATTACAAGAAAGGCGACCAGATCGCCGACGACGGCAAAAAGGCGGCGGCGGAGAAGGCGGCGATTCTTTCGACGCTCGCGGTGCCCGCGTCCGAGTTCCAGCGCCACCAGGCGCGCATCGCCGCGCGCGTGATTCGCGAGCTTCCCGTTCCCGAATTCGTCGCGGCGTCGGGCACGACACCAGAACTGAACCGCCGCATCGAAAACGATCTTCGCGGCAATCTCAACCGCCCCATCGATCCTTCGCGGATCGAGCGCGACATTACGCAGATCACCGGCATCGGCAGGTTCGGCCGGCTCGACTACACGATCGGCCAACGCGACGGCAAAACGGGGCTGTTCGTACGCGCCGAGGAGAAGCAATACTCGCCGCCGCTGCTGATTCCCGGTATCGCCGTCGACGGATCGGATCCCCAACAGATTCAGTTCGGCCTTGGCATGAGAATTCTAAATCTCGATTTCGGAGGATATCGGCGGGAGTTGCGCACCGACATTCTTGTGGGCTCCACCTACGCGGTGCAGAGCGAATACTTCCGGCCCTTTACCGGCGCGAGCAAGTGGTTCATCGCTCCTCGCGGTTTCGCCAGCGATTCGCCGATCGATTTTTACCAGCGCGGCGACCGGTTGGCGCAATACCGCATTCGCTCCGTGGGCGGCGGCGCGGATTTGGGCTATAGCTTGAATCGCTTCGTCGAATTACGCGCAGGTTATTCCGTCGCACGGATACGTTTGGCCCGGCAAATCGGCGACCCGCTGCTCGTTTCGCTCAGCGGCACGAACTCCATCACTTCGTTCCGGGTCGTGATGGACAAGCTGGACAGTCCGCAGATTCCGCGCCACGGGCAGTTTCTTTCCTCTCGATTCGAGATTTGGAACAAGGGCGTCGCATCGACGGGCGTGTTTCCCGCCGCGGAAACGAACTACTCGATCTTTCGACGCGTTAGCGATCCGGGATCGGTGTTCTTCAACGCACAAGGCGGCACGGTGTTTGGGTCGGGCAATGTGGGCTTGCCGCCTTTCGTCCTGGGCGGCGTCAACCGCCTAAGCGCGTATGGCGAGAACGAATTTCTCGCAAACCAATACTTTTTCGGAAGGCTCGGCTACCTGCACAAAGTTTACGAGTTGCCGCCGTTCATCGGGCGCGGCGTGTATGGCATAGCACAGTACGAACTCGGCAAGGCCTACGGGCGGCAGACGACGAGATTGCCGAACAACGCGGCGGCGGGCGTGGCGATGGAAACACTCATCGGACCGGTCGTGATCGGCGGCGCGGTGGGCGATAGCGGCCACGCCAAATGGTTCTTCCAGGTGGGCCGGATTTTCTAGAGGCGCAGACGCCGCAGCCGGGCCAACTCTTCCATGATTTCCGGCGCTTCCTTCAACTCGGCGAGCGGGCGAAGGTTCTCCTCGACATATGCCCAATCGATCTTGCCGAAATTACGGGCGGCGATCGTTTCCACGTCGAGAAGGTCGCGCCGACGATTCGAAGGTCGATGCCTGGAGCCAAGGAATGAAGTTCGGCCCGCTCGACGGCGTTCGTCTCGAATGGAAGCGCGCCCATGGAGATGTCGATGCCAACTCCATCCGAGTTTTGCAACAAAAGGACTCGATTCCGTAATGCGAAGTCCGCCGCGTCCGCCCGCCTCGGCGGATACTCCTTCATTAGTTCCGCGATGATCGGCTCTTGCCGGTCGCCAAAACCGGTCAGTACGGTCAGGTCCACGTCGCGCGTTACGCGAGGCTCGGCCCAAACCTGAATGGCGATACCACCGATGAAACAAAAGTCCCACCCTCTCGATGCGCAAAAGCGCTGGAGCGCGAGGGCCGTGGAGAAGACCGGGTTCATCGGGGCAGTTTCGCGAACCAGCGCTGCATCTCCACTAGACCCGACGACTCGCGCGGGGGAAGAGAACGCACCGCGTGCTCGAACGCATCGTCCAGCAACTGGACCACCTGAAAGTTGTCCGCTTCCGCGATCTCCTTACGGCGGAACGCTTCCAGTTCGGGTCCGGCTCGCTTCCAAGTATCGACCCAACGCCGCATCAACTCGCGCTCGTCCACCCCTCTATTTTACGTCGGGCAACCTTAGGTAATCGCGCGCGTTCGAGTAGCAAATCGCCGCCACCATCGGTCCTGCGAGCGACTCCGGAACCTCGCCGTTCTCGACGTCGCGGCCCAGCCAGTTGCACAACGTCCGCCGGAAATACTCGTGCCGGGGGAACGAGAGGAAGCTGCGCGAATCGGTGAGCATGCCCACGAAGCGCGCCAGCAAGCCGCAGTTCGCGAGCGCGCTCATCTGCATCTCCATGCCCTCTTTTTGGTCGAGGAACCACCAGCCGCTGCCGAACTGCACTTTGCCTGGAATACCGCCTCCCTGGAAATTGCCGATCGCGGTCGCGAAGGCGTAGTTGTCCACCGGATTATTGTTGTAGACGATCGTGCGTGGTAACGCATCGTCGCGGTCGAGCAGGTCGAGGTAATTGCAGAGCGCATCGGCTTGGCGATAGTCGCCCATCGAATCGAACCCGGTGTCCGGTCCGAGTGTCGAGAAAGCTCGCGCATTATTGTTCCGCCGAGCGCCCAAATGCAGTTGTTTGGTCCAGCCCGCCGCCGCGTCCCACCGCCCGAATTCCAGCATCAGATCGAGTTCCACGCCTTCCGTGGGACAAGCCGTCAAGCCGTGATCGGACAGCCGCCCGCCCATAGCGTGAAAGTCGGCATGGCGTTGTTTGAGCCGGTCCGCGTGCGACGCCGGATCGGGCAGGCGGAACACTTTGTCGGGCCGGAACGTCGGGAAGACCTTGGCGGGACACGCGGACGCGGCGATCTCGCGATGCCAGTTCAAATCCTCGAATGGGTCGTCGGTGGTGCAAACCGCGCGGACCTCGAACTTGCCGAAAATGTCCCACACGCGAAGGTGCGGCAGTTGCTCGTTCGCGCGATCCCAGACTCGCGGCGCCGTCGATTCGTCGAGAAGATCGTCAATCCCGAAATAACGCTTTAATTCGAGGTGAGTCCAGTGATACAGCGGATTACGGACGGTGTACGGAACGGTGCGCGCGAAGGCGAGAAACTTTTCGTAAGGCGAGGCGTCGCCTGTGCAATAGCGCTCCTCGACGCCGTTCGCGCGCATGGCGCGCCACTTGTAGTGGTCGCCTTCGAGCCAAATTTCGAACAAATTGGCGAACTGCCGGTTCTGCGCGATGTCCTTGGGCGGCAGGTGCGAATGGTAGTCGAGAATCGGCTGCGGCGCGGCGAAATCGTGGTAGAGGCGTCGCGCAACGGCGCCGGTCAAAAGAAAATCGTCGTGGATGAAGGGCATGCGTCGGGCGGCGGAGCTAGTGACAATGCCCGCAACGGCCCAGCTTGTGGTTCCGCCAGTGCGCGTACGCGATCGTCAATCCGCCAACAGACATTAGAACAGGCTCGGACCACACCAGCGGCACGATCGCCGATTTCGCAACGAGAATCGTGGCGACACCCGCGAGAAACAGTGCGACGATTTCGATGTGGTGGTGTTCCTCGAAGTAACTGTGGAACAACCGCACGGACCCGATGGTGAAGGAAAGGAGAATGATCGCCCATTCCAGGCGAGCGTCGCCTAGCCAGCCCATGCCCGCCAGCGTGAGGATCATCGGTAACGCGGCGCAATGCACGGCGCAAGCGGCCGAAACCCACATTCCGATGCGATCAAGGCGAGCGGACACGATGTTTATGATACACCAATATCAGTTTCAAAGGCTAGGATGAGAGTGTGAGCTGGAGGACGTCGATCCTGCTGATGGTGGTGGTGGCCGCGCTGGCGCTGCTGGCCACCCGCGAATCGCCCATCGGACAGGGTGTGGGCGGGACGTTGCCCGCCACCGGTTCCGCTCGAGAAGGCGTTCTGACTGTCGAGTGGCAGACGCTCCGCGGCCTCGATCATCACACCGGTAAACAATCGGACGAGGTGAAAGCCATCGACGGCAAGACCGTGCGCGTGCCCGGCTATATCGTGCCGCTCGACGACGATTCGAACCAACTCACCGAGTTTCTGCTCGTCCCGTACATGGGCGCGTGCATCCACACTCCGCCACCGCCCGCCAACCAGATGGTCTACGTGAAGATGCTGCGCGGAGAGCGCGCGAGCTTCGCGCTGATGGACGCCGTATGGGTGGAAGGCACGATCTTCGTTGGCCGGCGGTCGAGCCCCTACGGCCCGACGTTCTACTCGATGACCGCGCGCCGCGTAGACGCTTACCGGTAGCTGTCGTCGATCCTCACCGCGGCCGCGTCGATTTTGAACGCCACCTTGCCGAACGGCGAGTCGGTCTGCGCGATTTCGAGGATGCCCGACACGGCGATCGGCTTGTTCCACTCGACCTTCGCCGAGCCCGTCGTGACCTGCACATGGACGATCTGATTCGCGGGCGGCGGTGGCACATGCACGCACATGCCGGCTTCGGGCACGAGCAGGAATTCCTCCACCGTGTCGTACTCGTCGGCGAATGGCACCATGTACCCGGTGAGCTTGATCGCCGCGCCGTCCAGTCGCTTCAGGTCGGCGGCGGTTTCGCCGGTGCGCGTATTCAAGCCGCGCAGGGCGCGCCATTCGATCTTGCGATGGATCGAATCGTCTTTCGGCGCGGAGACCGGCTCCTCGCCAAGGCTTTCGATACCGTGCGCGGATTCGACGGGACGGGCGCGCTCGGGCTCCGCTTCGACGAGCTTGTACTTCGGCGTGCAAGCGGCGAGTATCAGACAAAGGGCCGCGAGCGGTTTCATATCTCTATAGTCGTACGCTAAGCCCGTCCGAGAGTGCGTTGCGGTAGGCCTTGAACGCGGGAACGAAGCCGATCAGCAGTCCGGCGACCACCACCGCGCCCAAGAAAATCCAGCCCGCTTGGGTGGGCGGATTAATAGGCAAGTACAGCCCGAACGTACGCTCGACAATACCCTGTGTGGCGAACGAGAGCCCGTAGATAATCGCCACGCCCAGCACGCTACCGGCCAGCGACAGCAATCCCGATTCCAGCACCAGCAGCGAAATAATCTTCGCGGGTCCCGCGCCGATCGCGCGCAGGATCGCCATCTCGCGGCGGCGCTCGTTGAGGGACGTGTAGAGCGAGACGAGCATTCCTAGCAGTCCGACGATCAGCACGAACAGGCTGACGACTCGCAGCGCGTCTTCCGCGTAACCGATCGAGCGCCACAACTCGGCCAGCGCCACTCCGGGGATGATCGCCTGTAGCGGTTCGTCCGTGTAGGTCGAGATCTCGCGCTGCAAGCGCAGGGTGTCGATGCGCGATTTCGTTCGCAACAAAAACGACGTGATTTGTTTGATCTCGAGCGTTTCTTTCTTGATCTTCGCCGCCGGGATTTCCTCGCCGATCATCGGCGGTCCGCCGTCCTGCCAATCGACGTGGATCGCCTCCATGCCGTAGAGCGAGATGTAGACGCTGCGATCGACGGGCGTGGCCGTGCGCTTCAAGATACCGACGACCGTGAACGGCTTGTCGTCGTGCTGTTGAATGGCCGTCGAAGAAACGCCGTGCGCGATCACCACGCGGTCGCCCAGTTTGTAGCCGAGCGTCGCGGAGACGTCGGAGCCGAGGACAACGTCGAACACTCCGTCCGGCGCGCGGCCCGCCGCAAACTCGATCGTCCGGTCGCGCCTGAAGCGGTACCGCTCGTAGAAATCGTTAGTCGTGCCCACCACGCGAAATCCGCGATGGCTGTCGCCGAGCGAATACGGAATGGTCCAGGCGACGGCGGGATGTTCGGCGAAATGGCGATAGCTGGCGTAACTCACGTTGTTGGTCGCCGCGCCCATGCGGAACACCGCGTAGAGCAGCAGTTGCAACGAGCCTCCGCGTGCGCCGACGATCAGATCGACGCCGGAGATCGTCCCCGAGAAACTCTCGCGCGCCCCGACGCGGACGTTCTCGACACCGAGTAATAGCGCCACCGATAACGCAATCGAGAGAATCGTCAACCAAGTGGTCAGTTTCCGATTCTTGAGCGACTGCCAGGCGAGCGATAGAACCAACATTACGCCGCCCTCTCCACGCGCGAGGCCAGATTCACTTCGTCGAGCGCGATCGCCCGGTCGAACATCGGTTGCAAAGTACGGTCGTGGCTCACGAAGATCAACGTGGAGCCAGCCGCGCGCGTCGCCTCGAACAGCAGTTGAATGAACCGTTCGCGATGGTCGTGATCGAGCGAGGAAGTCGGCTCGTCGGCGATCACCAGTTCTGGGGTACCGATCAACGATCGCGCCGCCGCCACGCGCTGCTGCTGGCCGACGCTGAGTTCGGTCACGCGCTCATCGAGAAGCCCGGCAATCCCCAAGCGTTCGGCAACCTCGCGCGCCGCCGCGTCCATCGATTTGCCGTTTAGGCGCGCCCGCCGTTCCGCCGACAACCGGCACGGCAGCATGATGTTCTCGACGACGTTCAGATAAGGGATTAGGTTGAACAACTGAAAGATGTAGCCGATATGGCTGCCGCGAAACGCGTCGCGCTGCGCGGGCGACATCGCCATCAGGTCGCGGCCGAGCACGCGTACGCCGCCCGACACCGCGCGCAAGACCCCGGCTAGGATGCCGAGCAGTGTAGTCTTGCCGCTACCCGACGGTCCGAAAACAAACACCCGCTCGCCGGAATCGATCGAGAGCGCGGGAATGTCGAGAATCGTTTTCCCGGAACGGTAGTGAAACTTCAGACCGGACAGTTCGACGGACGCGGGCATGCGCTATTTGGATAGCGTAACGGAACCCTTGTCGTTCTTGATTTCCGCGCCGGTGGAACCGGTGGCGCCGATCACTTGCACTTTGACGGTCGTGATCGAAGGGTACGCTTTCGTCATTCCGAAAGTCACTTTGGTTCCGCCCAACGGCTTGGCGCACGAAACCGCGAAATCGGCGTCTACGTGCGAATGGTCCTCTTCTTCTTGCTCGACTTCGACGCTTTTGGGCGTGATCTTGCATCCCGCCGCAGCGTCAAACACTACGATCTGGCCGATCTTCCCTTTGAGGCCGGACAGTGCGTCGGCTTGCTTCTTCTTGTCGGCGGCGGTAGTGGCGATGTGTTCGAAGCCGACCACACCCATACCGGGCACATGCAGTTCGATGTCGCCCTTCACGCCGTCCACGGCGATGTTGATCTCGGCGGTATCGTGCGTGTGCGCGCCGTGGCTATGCCCGTGGCCCTTCTTGTCGTGCGAATGCTTCTTGCCCTTTTCGTCCGCAAACGCCGCTAGGGCAAAGCAAAAAACGATGGTGAGGATTCGCATGTTGAGAATAGCCTATCAGGTTTCAGGAGACTAGTCTTTATATGGCTCGATCAAATTCGACGAGAGTTTGAAGCTAACGTCGCCATACGGACTGCGCACGTTCTGGATTTCGAGCTTCCCATGCACCCAAACCGGATCCCAAAAACTGATCTTGGTTTTCTTGCCGCCTTCCATCTTTACGTAAACAATCTGGTTGGGCGGTGGCGGCGGAGTGTGGATACACGCGCCGACATAGGGGACAAGCAGAAACTCGGTGGCCATTTCTTCTTCGTCTTCCAGCGGCACCATGAAGCCCGGCACCTTAACCTTCTTGCCGTCGACTTTTTGCAGCGGTTCCGACTTCTCGCCGGTGCGGTAGTTCAGTCCGCGGAGCGTCCGCCAATCGACCTTCGCGGAATCGTCGCCCGCGGCCAGCGCCATCGGGAGGAACGTCTTATGCGAGAGGTCCCGGCGCGGATAGCTCATCACGATCACGGAAACGCAAAGAACCGCGATCGTCGAGAAGATGGTCCGCCAGCCCGGGAAGTAGCCCTTCATTTTTGTCCCTTAAACAGCCTGCTCCTTAGAGTAGCTTACTGCGAATTGGGATTCATTTCGGCGGATCGGCGGCGGGATCTTCGCCCGAATGTTTACTCAAGATCATCCACGGATCTTTCGTTTGCTTGCGGAACTCATGCACGCGCCCGCGAAGTTCGGCGAGCAACGCCTTATGCGCCGGCTTACCGGCCAAATTGACCACTTCGTGCGGATCGGTTTGCAGATCGTAAAGCTCTTCTTCGGGCCGATTGAGATACGCGCCCACGCTGCGTTGGCCGATCTTGGCGTTGCGGCCTTCGGGAATCAGGCTCTGCCACATCTTCGACCCCCACAAGTCGCTGGCGTGCGGATACTCGAGCCCGTGCGCCAGATTGCGAATGTACCGGTGCCGACGGGTGCGAATGGCGCGCATCGGGTAGTACATCGTCACTTCGTGGAATGTATGCGAATGGAACACTTGATCCCAGCCCGCAGGATTCTCTTGTTCCAAAATCGGCAGGACGCTGCGGCCGTGCAGCGGATACTGCGGCGGTTTCGCGCCCGCCCAATCGAGGAACGTCGGCACTAGATCCACCCAACTCGCCATCGCGTTGTTGACCACGCCCCTCTTCGATTGCCCTGGATGACGCACCAGCATCGGCAGGTGCGTCGAAGACTCGTAGCAGTTGGTCTTCGCGTTGGGGAACGGGATACCGTTGTCGCTGATGAAAACGACGAGCGTGTTGTCCAGTTGACCGCTCGTCTTCAGCAGATCGAGGAACATCCCCACGCCTTGATCGAGCCGGTTGACCGACTCGTAGTACTCGGCCATCTCGCCTCGTGTGGCGGTGTTGTCGGGCAGAAAACTCGGCACCGGAACCTTCGCCGGATCGAACCGGTTGCGGGTGATGCCTGGATAGTCTCGATTGGCGAAGCCCGTACCGTCGCGGTGCGGATCGGTGAAGCCGACGTGCAGATACCAAGGCGACGATCCCGCCGCGGAGATAAAGTCCTTCGCGATAGCGGCCATCGGCGCGCCATTGCGGCCCAGCCCGCCCTGCTTATCGAGGTCCCACTGGAAATGCGGATTGTTGACGTGCAGCTTGCCGATGACGCCGGTCTTGTAGCCCGCTTGCTTCAGCAGCCACGGTGTCGGGCGGATGTTATCCATCGTCGCGAAATGATGCACCGCATGGCCGAGCCCATATTGCCCGTTCGCATGATTGTGCAGACCGGTCAGCATTACGCTGCGGCTGGGGCTGCAACTGGCGGTGGTGCAATACGCGTTGGCGAACCGGACCCCTTCGTTGGCCAGCCGGTCGAGATTCGGGGTTTTGGCGTGCGAATCGCCGTAGGCGCCGGTGTGCAGCCCGAGATCGTCGGCGATCAGGAACAGAATATTCTTCGGGCGCGATTGCGCGAATGCGGGCGCGGCGGCGAAAGTCGAAAGAGCGGCGCGTCGAGTGAGCATCAGGCTCGACTGTATCGCAACGGCGCCGGTCCCAAAAACGAAGCGCCGCCCGGTTCTCCCAGACGGCGCAGAACTTCATGAAAGGAGGCGGGCGGGCTCGTTAGGCCGGCTTCTTCTCTTCCTTCTTCTTCTCTTTCTTTTCCTTCTTCTCCGCCTTCTTCTCGTCGGCGGCGAACGCGACGGTGGCCGCGCCGAACATCAGCGACGTGCCGAGCAGGATCGTCATGAGCTTCTTCATCGAAAGGTCTCCTTGTAAGTGGAACGCGAACCCGGAGGGGATCGTTTCAGTTTTACTCTCGCGAAGGGATATGAACGGAACCTTAAGTGAGAGTTAATTTTTGTTCATGGCTCGAATTCGGGCACGATGCGCTTCATGAACTCGTGGAACATCGGAACCGTGAACGCTGTGTCGCCGTGAGCCGGACTCCAGATCATGCCTTTGGCGATGAGACTTTCGCGCACCACACCAAACGCCGACACCCGTTTCTTCATTTTCGCGGCAATATCGCCGGAGCGATGCGGTCGCCGAGTTCTGCCATGGCGCGAAGATAAAGGCGTTCCGCCGGAGTAATCCGGTCGAACCGAACCCGGAAGAAACTCTCGTCCAGTGCGGCCACCGCCTCTACGGAAGCACGCTCCACGTCGGCGACGGTAATGGGGCTTCGTTCGGCTACATCCCAGGCACGCTTTCCCCACTCTTGCAGAAGTAAGGATACCCTTTCGTCGCTTCGATAATCGCTTCGACCGCGTGGAACTCGAACTGAACGCCCTCTTCAGCGGACGGCTTCACAATCGCTCTCCGCGCTTCTGCGTCTGGGAGCGGGCCGATCTCCGGGAAATCGAAGAGCCGCTCGGCGTAGGACTTGGCGTTCCCCGTGTTCGCGCGAAGTTGCGGCAGCCCCGCTCCCACGACTGTGACGGGAAGCTGATCTTGAGCGACCCGATGCAGCGCGACTATGAGAGCCGCCAGTTGAGGTTCGGGAACATATTGAAGTTCGTCGATAAAAATCGCGACAGCGGTTTCGGCGCGTTTGGCGGCTTGACCCACTTCGCTCAAGAGGACGGCCAGATCGGTTTCCAAGTCGCCGTTGTCGGGTCCATCGATCTACATTATAAGGAGATTTTTAATATATAAGCAGTTTATGCCAGAAGCATAATTTCCGAAAACTCCATATAAACTCACATCCGATCGATCTTCTTCCGCACTGCCTTCGCTTCTTTCGCCTCCGGCGACATCTCCAGAAACTTGGCGAAAGCGGCTTTCGCACCCTTGCGGTCGCCGAATTTTTCGAGCGACTCGCCCCACCGCAAGAACGCCTCTGGCAAAGACGGATTCCACTTCGTCGCCTCTTCAAACCGCCGGGCGGCGGCCTTGAAGCTGCCTTTCTTGAAGTAGTACGCTCCCACCTTCATTTCGCTTTCCGCCTGGAGCGGATTGAAGGTGTACTCCTTTGGAGCTTTGATCTCTTCGTCTTCCTCGGGCGGCTCCTGCTCGGGCGGTTTTTGCTGTTGCGCGAAGACGGCCAATGGCGCGGCGAACACCCACCTGCGTGTCACACTCGAATTATAAGTCCCGATTTCCGAGACCGCCTTCGCGAAAAAGCCGGGCAACTGCCTACCGGTCCCGGCGTGTACCTTTACAAGGACCCCGGCGGCGCGGTCATTTATGTCGGCAAGGCGAAGAGCTTGCGTGCGCGTGTGCGCAGTTATTTCAACGACGACAAGCTCGGCGACACCAAAACTTCGACCCTCGTCTCGACCGCCGCCGACATCGACTACATCCTGGTCGATAACGAAAAAGAGGCGTTGGCGCTCGAGAACAACCTGATTAAGCAGTGGAAACCGCGCTTCAACATCCTGCTGCGCGACGACAAAACCTACCCCTACATCAAGCTCACCGCCGAACGATACCCGCGGGTATACGTTACGCGGCGGTTGCGGAAAGACGGGTCCACGTACTTCGGTCCTTATTTTCCCGGCAATTTGGCGCACCGGCTAGTCCACTTCATCCACCGGCACTTCAAGGTGCCCTCCTGCAAAGTGGATCTCGGCCGAACCCATAAGAATCCGTGCCTGCAGTTCCACATACACCGCTGCCTAGGGCCGTGTGTCGCCGGATTGACGACGGACGAAATTTACTCGCGCCACGTCAAGGATGTGCGGGCGTTTCTCGACGGGCGGCATCGCGACCTAGTCCGCGATCTTCGCGCGCGCATGGCGGAAGCGGCTGGCGAGGAACGCTACGAGGAAGCGGCCAATCTCCGAGATCTGATTTCGACGGTCGAAGAGATGGAGGAACGCCAAAAGATGGCCTCCACCGAGAACGACGACATCGACATTCTGTCGTTCTACGCGGAGCCGCCGCTCGGCGCGGTGAACCTGTTCCATTTGCGGCGCGGGCGCATCGTCGACCGGCGCGAATTCTTTTGGGAGGACTTGCCCGAGGAGGATTTCGACGCGAGCGAGTTTTTCTCGTCGCTGCTCTTGCAGTTGTACCTGGATCAAAACTACGTTCCCGCGGCGATCCATGTGCCGGTTGAGTTCGAAGACCGCGACACGATGGAAGAACTACTAACCGAAAAGCGCGGCCGCCGAGTCGAGATCCACACACCCAAGCGCGGCGAGAAGCGGCACATGCTGGATCTCGCCTCGACCAACGCCCAGCACAGTTTCAACCAGCGCTTCCGAGTGCTATCGCCTTCGTCCGCGCAGATTTCGGAAGCCGTCGCCGAGACGCTGAATCTCCCCGATCCGCCGAAGCGGATCGAATGCTTCGACATCTCGCACATCCAAGGCACCGACAAAGTAGCGAGTATGGTGGTCTGGGAAAACGGCCGCATGAAGAAGGCCGACTACCGCAAGTTCATCATTAAGACGGTCGTCGGTAACGACGACTTCGCTTCGATGCGCGAAGTGGTGACGCGGCGCTACACACGGCTCAAGGAAGAGAACGCACCGTTTCCCGGTCTGATCCTGATCGACGGCGGTTTGGGGCAGTTGCACGCCGCGGCGGGCGCGCTCGAAGCCATCGGGGTCATCAACCAGCCGCTCGCTTCGATCGCCAAGCGCGAGGAAATCATCTACGTGTTCGGGCAGGAGGACGATCCGGTGAAGCTGGACCGGTACTCGCCCGTACTGCACCTGATTCAGCAAGTGCGCGACGAAGCGCACCGGTTCGCCGTCACGTTCCACCGCAACCGCCGCAACACGTCGCGGCTGACCTCGGAGTTGAAACAAATCCCCGGCGTCGGCGACAAGACGATCAAGAAACTACTGACCGAGTTCGGATCGCTCGAACGGGTGAAAGAGGCGGGATTCGCGGCGGTGTCGGCGGTAGTCGGTCCGGCGGTGGCGAAAAAGGTGCTAACCGATTGATAGGTTAGGATCGATCCTTGCTAAGGAAAGCAGCAAACATATTCACGGCTCAAGAGCCAAGCGCGATACCGATATGGTATGGACAAACGTGCGCTTGGTGCACCGCCGGCTGCTCCTACTGTACTTACTTTTATTGGCGAGTCGCTTATGTGCCGTGCGGAAGTACCGAGATTTACGTAGAAGAGGCCGGTGTTTGCTGGTTCACTGTAAACGGAGCTTCCGGCACCACCCCAGGGGCAGCCTTGACTGTAACCCGCGATACCGGAGCAATCGTAGGTATAAAAACGGCAAGATTGCCCGGACCCTTGACTAAGTTAAAGTTAGATAGACGGTAATGAGCCAAATCATGGCGACTCCTTTTAGGTCTAAAGATCGTTGGTAACGGACACGGACGGTCGTCGTATCCACCAGATCGAGCTTCCGACCTCTACGTTATACGCATCTGTACATGCGTACCAGGATGGAACTGTCGCTTTGCTGGGCCGGGATCGACGGGGAGGCTCTCTCATGGAGATCCGCTCTTTCGACGGACAGGTCCTGAAGTCGGAACCGCTGCCTTCGCCTGAACGACAAGTCGGCCCCGCTACGATGGCGGGCGGCACGATAATCGCTTTTCGAGGGGAACGTCTAGAGTTCGCCAACCTTCTTGCGCCGGCGATTTCATGGCGAAGTCGCCCCGTGTGCCGTGGGGCGGCGCGCTCTCTCCGTCTGGTTTCGAATTCGCGTGACACGGTGGTCGCGATGGACATGTGCAGCGGTTCCGGCTGTGTTCTTCCGCTAAGCGATCGACCCTCCGCCGATTTCACACTCGAATCGCCGCGACTATCGTTGAGCCGCGCCAAAATCGAGGAGCGCCAGGCGCAGGTTGCCTCATCCCCTTCGCGCAACATTCTTCTTCTTGGAGCGCTCGCCATCTCGGAGAGTGATGAATTGATCACGTTCCTTCTTCCTTATGAGCGCTCAATCGGGCTTCGCGTCGAGTCGTTTGGCCTCAATGGCTTTAGCCGGCGAAGTTTCGATTGCATCTTGCCGGATATGTTCCGGTTCGTTCCCGCTGTGATGTTCGCGAGCGATGGAGAATTGCTGCTGATTGCTCCCGAAGGGGCGGCAGCGGCTTACGAACCGATTGACTGCCGCCGACCTTATCGAACAGAAGAAAACTGAGTTCCCGGCCATAGTGACTAGCAAACTGAATGACCCGGCGGTCGGATGCGCTCGAAATTCGGAAAGTTCGCTTTACGGGCTGAGGTTCACTACGGAAGGGGCGATTTTGCGCTTGGAGGGCGGAAGCGGAAAGCGCAATGAAGGTTCGGCGAGAAGACATAAAGCCTCCGTGAAAGTTTACATTTCATCGGAAATTTACCTTTTTTGTGCAACGTCAAGGGGATTCTAAGCGCTTTTGCGAAAAATACATTAAGTCCCGGCGGCGAGGCGGTCGGCCAAAACACCCGGTAGACAGGCCGCACGGATTTTTGCCTGGGCGCCGGCGACATCGTAGGCTACGCGCCGGTATGTCAGTTCTTCGGAATCGGAATCGTAAAGGATGTAGGCGGCGCGAGGATCGCCGTCGCGCGGCTGGCCGACGGCGCCGGGATTGACGAGATAATGCACGTCGTTTTCAAAGCCCAGTGTCTGCTCCCTGGCGTTCGACGGGGTCCGCGGAATACGCAACACGCCGTTTCGGACGATCAGAAAGCCGCCCTGGACGTGGGTATGTCCGAAGAAGGTCAGCTTGGCGGAGAGGCGCTCGCGCACGAGTGCCACTTCCGCCGGCGCGGTCAGATAATCGTCCTCGTCGGCGGGCGAACCGTGCAGGATATGGAACCCATTCACCGGTTGCGGACCTTTGGGCATCTCGCGCAAATACTCGCCGTTTTCCCGCGTCAGGTTGCCGATCGTCCATAACGCCGAACTGCGGGCGATAGGGTTGAACCACTCGAGTTTTTCGAGTCCCGCGCATGCCTTGTCGTGATTGCCGCGAACGGTGGATACCGCGTTCGACCGCGCCCAATCGACCACGGGATTGGGGTCCGCGCAATAACCAACCAGGTCGCCGCAACAGATGACCCGGTCGTAAGCGCCCTCCGCGTCCTCAAGCACCGCTTCCAGCGCGTGCCAATTGGCGTGAATGTCGCTGACGATTAAGTAGCGCACAGACGAATCAAAGCCACCTCCGGCGGCGCTCCAAAGCGGACCGGCACCCCGATGGTGCCCACTCCCGTAGTCACGTAAATCGACTTTCCTTCCTCTCGATAGAGTCCTTGCGTATAAGGGGTAATCAAACGGCTCACGTTGATATGCCGGTCGAGAATTTCGAAGTTCACTTGCCCGCCGTGAGTATGCCCGGCGAGCGTCAAATCGAACCCCTGCCGCCGGGCGACCGGAAACACGTCGGGATTATGCGACAAAAGCACGTTCGTCGCATCCCGCCGGAGCAGACTGTCCGTACCCTGCAGGTAAGGATTGAGAACGCTCTGATAATCCACGCCCACCAGCCGCAGGTGGCCTTGGCCGAATTTCAGGTCCCACGCGCCATGCCGCAGAAACTCGATCCCGAGCTTCTTGCCCTCTTTCGTGCAGTAGTGCAATGCGCCCGCGTAGTGTTCGTGATTGCCGTGACAACCGAAAATTCCGGTGTCGGATCGCAATCGCGCTAGCTGCCGCAAAGCATGATTGAGCGGGTCGCCGGCTTGCGAAATCAAGTCGCCGGTGGCGACCGCAACCTGCGCTTTGGTTTCGTTCGCCATGTCGATTACCCGGGCGAACTCGGACTCCGAAAGAAACGGCCCCAAGTGGACGTCCGAGATCTGGACAATCCGCAGACCATTTAGATCCGGATGCAGGTTCGCGATGGGAACGTCTACTTCGGTCACCCGGTATTGGCTACGACCGATCGCGACTCCAAATCCCGCCACCGCCGCGGGCGCTAGTGTGGCTGCGCGCGCCACGCTTCGGAGAAAGAGCCTTCTCCCGTTGGCAGGCTCATTCTCCGGGCCGGTCCTCACAAGCAGCGAAGATAGGACGGCCATCCCGATCATGGTGAACGCCCAACTCAGGCTACTGGCGCGGAAAAAAGCGAACATATTCGCGGTCCGCCCAAACCATACCATTTCGGACGCCAGGAATAAACCGGCGAAAAGAAAGCAGGCACTAGCGGCAAAAAGGATTCTCGGCCCCGTGCGCTTCGCGAAATCGAATCCGAATAAACGTTCGAATACGCCGGTCTGAAAGGCTACAGCGAGCGCGATTACCAGTACGTCCAGGATGCACCGGACACCAAGTAGCATCGTCCTTATTCTATCGATGGATTCGCACGTGCAATTTAGCCCTCGCTCCGGATCGGTTCCATACGGCCCATAAAGTATGTGGCGCATGCGAGGCCAATCAGATGGAATGCGCCCATGGTGAGAAACACGGGAACATAGCCGAAATTCGAGACCACATAACCGGGAATTAGCGCGGAAAATAGCACTCCGCCGAAACCGCCCGCGCAGCCGCCGATGCCGGTGACCGACGCGACGGCGTTTTTCGGGAACACGTCGGACGTAGTCGTAAACAGGTTCGCGGACCAGCCTTGATGCGCGGCGGTGGCGAGACTAATCAGCCCGATCGCGACGATCGGATTCGAAGCCAGAACGCTAGTGGCGGCGATGGGCATCATCGCGGCGAACATCGCCATGCCGGTCCAGCGCGCGCGCCCGGGAGTCATTCCCCGGCGGATGAACCGGCCGGACAGCCAGCCGCCCCCAACGCTCCCAATATCGGCCATCAGGTAGATCACTGGCAGCGCCCAGCCGATCTCCTTCAAATTCATCTTTCGCACGTCGAAAAAGTACGGCGGCAGCCAGTAGAGATAGAACCACCAGACGGGATCGGAAAAGAATTTGGCCAGCGCGAATCCCCAGGTTTGAGGGAAGCCGAGCGCCTGGGTCCAGGTCAGTTTCGGCTCGCGCGATTCTTCTTCGCTCGCTTCCGGGCGCGGCGCGGCGAGCCAGAACGCCAGCCATACGAACCCCGCTCCGGCAGTGACGAGAAAGCAGGTGCGCCATCCCGTCTGGAGCACCATCCAGGCGAACAGCGGCGGCCCGATCATCGAGGCGACGTTCGTGCCTGCGTTAAAGATCCCGGTGGCGAGCGCCCGGTCCTTCTTCGGGAACCACTCCGCGACGGACTTGATCGCGGCCGGGAAGTTACCGGCCTCGCCCAACCCGAGCAGCGCACGCCAGAAGCTCAGCTGCCAGGCTCCGCGCGCTAACACGTGCCCCGCCGCCGCCAGCGACCACCAGGCGATCGACACCGCGTAGCCCGTGCGCGTGCCGAACCGGTCGACGAACTTGCCCATGAACAGGAACCCCAGCGTGTAGAACATCTGGAATGCCCCATTGATATAGCCGTAGTCCAAATCGGTGAGACGCATCTCTTCGCGGATCACCGGAATCAGCGTGGAGAAAACGATGCGGTCCAGGTAGTTGATGGTGGTCGCGAAGAACAGGAGCGTGAGAATCCACCAGCGCGCGGGCATCTGGCGATTATAGAACTGTGATTTCGAAAGCCTTGATTTTGGCCGCTGGACGCGGCACGCGCATGGGTTCGCTGACCGTCGATCTGCCCAAGCCCATGCTGCCGCTGAAAGGCCGCCCGATTCTCGATCATCTGATCGAGCGGATGACCGCGGCAGGTTTGCGCGAGTTTGGCGTTGTGATCGGCTACCGCGCGGAAGCCGTAGAGCGGCACTTCGCCGGGAGAGCGGAAATTTCGTTCTTCCGGCAGGAGACGATCGACGGCACCGCGCGCGCAGCACTGCTTGGGCGCGAATGGGTTGGCGGTGAGGCGTTCCTCTTCACCTTCGGCGACATCCTTACCGAATCGCGCGACTATCGCGCCATGATCGATCTGCTCGACTTGGGCTACGACGCGGTGGCAGCCGTCCGCGAGGTGGACGATCCGTGGGCGGGAGCGGCGGTTTACGAAGCGGGAGGCGTGGTCGCGCGCATCGTCGAAAAGCCACCCAAAGGAACTTCAGCGACGCGTTGGGGCAGCGCGGGCGTGTACTGCTTTCGCGCCGATGTGTTCGAAGAGTTGGCGCGCGTGCCGCTATCCACGCGTGGCGAGTATGAGTTGACAAGCGCGGTCGAAGCGCTGGTGGCCAAGGGCCGCGTCGCGATCCATCCGCTCACCGGCGTATGGCGCGATATCGGGCGTCCCGAAGATTGGGAAGCGGCTCAGAGCGAGGTGTAGAATCGCCGGGGAGGAAATTTCCATGGCGGCGAAATTCAAGGTCAAGAAAACGGCGGGCGGAAAGTTCATGTTCAACCTGCACGCGGGCAACGGCGAGATCATACTCACCAGCGAGACCTACGAATCGAAGAGCGGCGCGGAGAACGGCGTCGAATCGGTGCGAGCCAACGCGCCTCTCGACGAGCGCTACGACCGCAAGGAGTCGTCGAACGGCCAGCCCTACTTCACACTCAAGGCGGCCAACGGGCAAACGATCGGGAAGAGCGAAATGTACTCGTCGGCGGCGGCGATGGAAAACGGCATCGCGTCGGTGAAGCGTAACGCCCCGCAGGCTGCGCTGGTGGACGAAGGGGCGGAGTAACATCGAGGCATGGCGACTGCAACGCTCATGACCGCCGAGGAGTTCGACACCCTCGTGGCGAATGGCGCGGACCTGGAATTGATCCATGGCGAGGCGATCGAAATCGTGAGCGCAAATTACGAACACAATAAGTTCCTGGCACGCACAATTGAAGAAACCGGCCCGCAACTTAGACGCTCGAAGTGGGGCGACTACATACCCGAGACAGACTTCGTATTCGGCGAGCACCGCATGCGGCCCGACCTTGCGCTGATCCGTGCGGAGAACGCCGCGCTGGCGGACCGCCACCGCGTACCCGTACGCGTGATTCCCGATATCGCCGTCGAAATTGCGTCGCCAACAGAAGGCGCGTCGGATCTGGATGTGAAAGTCGCCGCCTACCTTGACCATGGCGTTCTTGAAGTCTGGGTGTTCTTCATCCACACCCGGCGTGTGTATGTCCACTCCGCGAGCGGTGTGCGGCGGCTTGGGCCCGGTGGCAAGCTCACCACACCGGTTGTACCTGGTCTGGAACTCGATCTCGACTCGCTCTTCGCCGACCTTTAACTTGCCGGGATTTCCCAACGCTCGCCCAACTCGAACGTTTTGAACCGCTGCGACGGGCGATGAAACAGCATGTGATCGAGGAAAGCGCCTGTCGCCGGAGCGGGAATCAGCCACGGCACTTGCAGCCGCTCCGCTAACTCCGCCGCTTCCACCTCGCTAAACGCATCCGGACCGATCGAGACGATCGCCGCATTCAGACTGTACGGCCGCAGACGCTCCGCGAGTTCGGGATACGGCACGCCGCAGCCCGAATGCCAAATCGTCGTCGCGCCGAATCGCGCCATGAACCCGATGCGCGGATAGCCGCCAATAGGGTGATAGTCGAGTTGCGGGCCGTTCCCGCTCGCTCGCGCGGCGGGCACTCCGTACACACGGCCATATTCGCCGTTCTTGAAATACTCGACGCGTAACGCGGCGTCCGTGGTGGTCATGCGCGAGTAATCGATTCCCATCGCGCGTGCGGGTTCGGCGACGCTCTTCGGAATCACCAGCTTCGCTTTCGGGCGGCGCGCAAGTGTCGCGGCCAGGGTGGGGTTCAGAGCCTCCGTACCGCTGGCGATCAGCAGGTCCGCGTTTTCCAATTCCATCGACGGCTCAAAGCAAAACGAGATTCCGCGATAGCTCACGCCGAACGTCCGCCCGCCGCGCCAGACGAGTTCGACGCTCACGAAGCGGCCCTTTGCAGACGGTCGCGAACGCCCGCCCACGCGGGTGTGTCCGGCGGCAACGCGACGGCGATCCAGTCGTAATGCATTCGGTCGAGCTTATGCAGCGTAGCGTAAAGCTCGGCGGCGGCGATCCGCGGATCGGAGGGAAGGACAAGAACATGCCCGTGCCCTTGCGGCGGCGGCTCGCCGAGCACCAGCCGCGTGCGTGGCGCGTAGTGCTTGGGATGCATGCCGGGCGACGGGTGCGCGCCATTTGCCGGTACGGCGTACGAATCGAGTCCGTCGATCGCTAGTACGCCCGGGCGAAGCAACACCGGCCGATCGCCAGCCAGCGACACGACCGTCGATTCAATCCCTACACGCGAAGGTCCCCCGTCGATCACATAGTCGGCGAGCGCGGCGTCGAGATGCGCGGTCTCCGTGGGCGAAAGCTGGGTGAAGCGATTGGCGCTGGGAGCGGCAATTGGCACTCCAGCCGCTCGGATGAGGGCGAGGGCGATCGGATGATCGGGCACACGGACGCCGACCGTCGGCAATCCCGCCGTCACTCGGTCCGGCACGTGCGCGGCTTTAGGTAGCACTAAAGTCAACGGACCGGGCCAATGCGCGTTGGCTAGCTTTTCGGCAAGTGGCGGCCAATCGGACACGAGCGCTCTGGCCATCGCCGTATCGGCGGCATGGACAATCAGCGGACTCGACGCCGGCCGGCCTTTCGCGGCGAAGATGCGCTCCACTGCCGCTTCGTCGAGAGCGTTCGCTCCTAGACCGTACACGGTCTCCGTGGGGAATGCGACAAGTCCGCCCTCGCGAATGATACGGGCCGCCTGCTCGATTTGTCCGTCGAGAGGGCTAGTCGTCGTCATCGTCCTTACCGCCGGTCCCGGCCGTGCGCCCCGTCTTTTTGAACACCAGAAACGCATGGATCAAAGCTTCGAGATCGCCGTCGAGCACGCGGTCCACATCTCCGACCGCGAGCTTCGTCCGGTGATCCTTAATCATGCGGTAAGGCTGCAGAACGTAGCTGCGAATCTGGCTGCCGAAATTGATTTCGAGCTTCGAATCCTCCACCTTGCGCTGCTCGACACGCTTCTTTTCGAGCTCGAACTCGTAGAGCTTCGCCTTCAACTGCTTCATCGCGCTCGCCCGATTCTTATGCTGGCTGCGCTCGTTCTGGCACTGCACGACGATGCCCGTCGGTAAGTGGGTCATGCGAACCGCGGATTCCGTCCGATTGACGTGTTGGCCGCCCGCCCCCGACGCCCGGAATACGTCCGTCTTGACATCTTCCGGTTTGATGTCGATCGAGATATCGTCGTCCACCTGCGGGTAGACGAACACGCTGGCGAACGAAGTCTGCCGCCGGGCGTTCGCGTCGAACGGCGAAATTCGTACCAGCCGGTGCACGCCAACTTCGCTTTGGAGCAGGCCGTAGGCGTACTCGCCGTTGACCTCGAACGTCGCCGACTTGATCCCCGCGCCATCGCCTTCCGTCCGGTCCGTAACGTCCGTACCGAAGCCCATCCGCTCCGCCCACCGCAGGTAGAGGCGCAAGAGCATCTCGGCCCAGTCCTGCGATTCCGTTCCGCCCGCACCGGGATGGATGGTAACGATGGCGCTGCGCCGGTCGTTCTCGCCCGACAGTAACATCCGCGTCTCGAGCTTTTCGAGCGTCTGCCGGTAACCCGCGAGGTTGTGCGCAATATCGCCGTTGACGCTTTCGCCCTCGCGCGCCAGTTCGAATAGCGTGTCGAGTTCGTCGGTCATGCCGGAAACGGAGCGATCCTCGCCGATCGCCTCTTCCAGACGCTTGCGGTCCTGCATGATCTTCTGGCTTTTCTCGGGACTCGACCAGAAGTCGGGCTCGGCGATCAGTTTTTCGAGTTCCTGGAGTTGATGGTTCTTGGCGGGCGCGTCAAAGATAGCTCCGCACAGACTCGGCTTGCTGGCGGAGCGGGGCGTATTCGCGCTCGAGTTCTTCGAGGGTCACGGCTTTAGGGTAGCAATGCTAGCATCGGGGAACACAAGACAGGAGGACCCGATGGAGTTCGCGAAACCCCAAGCCGAGCACGAATGGCTTCACAAATTGGTGGGCGAATGGGCCTTTGACAGCGAGACGCCCACTCCGGGCGAGAATTGCGCGGGCGTCCAGACGGTCCGTTCCATCGGAGGACTTTGGATCGTCGGCGAAGGCCGTGGAGTCATGCCGGGCGGCAGCCCGTCGATCATGGTTCTGACCGTCGGCTACGATCCGAAAAAAGGGCGTTATGTCGGCACTTGGGTCGGTTCGATGATGACCGAATTCTGGGTGTACGACGGCGAGCGCGATGGAGACACACTTTCGCTCCACACCGAGGGTCCGGCGTTCGAAGGCGAAGGCACGGCGAAGTACAAGGACGTGATCGAGTGGATCGACGAAGACCATTACCGCTTCTCCGGTCACATGCAAACGCCGGAAGGCGAATGGCGGCGGTTCATGACTTCCCTTTATACGCGCAAGAGATAGCCGCGCTTGCCTAGATTTCGCGCGCGGGTTTTGCCGAGCGTTGTCTCGACTCCCGCCGCTTCGTGGATGTGTCCGCAGAAGAACCATTCGGGCTGATTGCGCTTGATGTGCTCGGCGATAGCCCGGCTGCCGAAATGCTTGCCGGGGGCCGCTTGGTCGAGCGCAGTTCCGAACGGCGGACAGTGGCAGACCAATACTTCGCAGCCAACGAGCGGGACTAGGCGGCGAGCGATCTCATCCTCGGTATATTCGCCGGGAGTGTCGAATGGCGTGCGGTTCGAGTAGCCTAGAAATCCGACGGATCGGCTTGCAATTTCAATCACTTGACCGTGCGGAGCGGCGAATCCGTAGGTTTGAGCGAACTGGGTGATGTCGCATTCGGATTCGTGATTACCGGGGATGACATAGGTCTTCCCCGCCCTTCGCTGCATTACCGGCCCCACTTTGTCCAACCCTTTCGCCCAATTCACCAGATCCCCGGCGGCGATGTAGGCGTCGGCGTCGAGGTCCATAAGCGATTGTAAAGATTGAAGATCGGAGTGAATGTCGGAGAAGAGGAGGATAGAGGACATATTCACTATTGACGATTAACGGCAAAAAATGCAATAGTTGAATCCGTTATTGCCGTTACGGCAATTAGCGCGATGACCAACCGGCTTGGCCACTACATTCTCACACGGTTTCCTCTCAACGGAGGATGGGAAGAGGTGCGCGCTTACCTTCCAGCGCCTCTGCCGCCGGATCCTCCAGTGTCGGTTTCGCATTTCGTACACCTCCTGGAAGACGCGCGAGCCGCGCTTGGCAAACTAGATGGGCTGGCGGCTTTCTTGCCGGACCCGGACACGCTCCTTTATAGTTTCGTTCGCAAAGAAGCGGTCGTCTCGTCGCAGATCGAAGGCACGCAATCTTCTCTGTCCGACTTGTTAGTTTTTGAGAGCGAAGACGCACCCGGCGCTCCGGTCGATAGCGATGTCAGCGAGGTTTCCAACTATGTCAACGCTTTGCTTCATGGCCAGCAGCGCCTCGCCGACTTGCCTCTCTCTTTGCGGCTGATTCGCGAGGTGCACGCGCGCCTGATGACCGGAGTGCGAGGGGGCGATAGGCAGCCCGGCGAATTCCGAACGAGCCAAAACTGGATCGGCGGAACGCGTCCGGGGAACGCGGTGTTCGTTCCTCCCCCACCCGCCGATCTCATGAAATGTCTCGACGCCTTCGAGAAGTTCCTCCACGTCGAAAATCGAGAACTCCCGGTGTTGATAAAGACCGCCATGGCACACGTCCAGTTCGAGACGATTCACCCGTTTCTCGACGGCAACGGACGCGTGGGTCGATTGCTGATTACCCTGATGCTACTCGCCAATGGATTGACGGAGAGGCCGCTGCTTTACCTGAGCCTATATCTAAAGCGAAATCGAGAGCGTTACTACGAGTTGCTTCAAAAAGTTCGAGTCGACGGCGACTGGGAAGCTTGGATCGAGTTCTTTCTGATCGGTGTCGCAGAGAGTGCCACTCGCTCGGTCGAGACGGCGAAGCGGCTGCTTGCCGTCTTCGAACGGGATGGAAAGCGCATCGAAGCGATTGGGCGATTAGCTTCTTCGGCACTACACGCTCATCGCTATTTTCAAGGCCGCCCGATTCTATCGATCGGCGCGGTGACCAGGGCGCTTGGAGTGTCCTTTCACGCGGCGAAGCGCGCCATCGGCGAACTCGAACGCTTAGGCGTCGTGCGCGAGATTACCGGCAAGCAGCGCGACCGGTTCTTCGCCTACGGCGAGTATCTCGACATCCTGAGCGAAGGCACGGAGCCGCTGCCGCGATAATCTGAGCCTATGCGAGCATTCGTATTCGCCTCCGTGATGCTGCTTCCCGGCTGCTCCGGCGTGTACTACTCGGCCATGGAGAAGATCGGCAAAGAGAAGCGCGACATTCTCGCGAGCCGGATCGCCGAAGGCAAGAAGGATCAGGAGAAGGCGAAGGAGCAGTTCAAGACTACGCTCGAGGCGTTTCAGGCGCTCACCGGGTTCGACGGCGGCGATCTCGAGAAAACTTATAAGAAGCTGAACAACGAATTCGAAAGCGCGGAGGCGCGCGCGAAAGATGTACGCGAGCAGATCGCGTCCATCGAGAAAGTCTCGCAAGACATGTTCAAAGAGTGGGGCGCGGAAATCGACACGATGTCGAACGCGCAGATCAAGCTCGAAAGCCGCAACATGCTGCGCGACACGCAACGGCGACAGGCGCTGTTGATGGACAAGATGCGCGATAGCGAACGGCGCATGCAGCCTGTGTTGAAAATCTTCCGCGACCAGGTGTTATTCCTAAAGCACAACCTGAACGCCCGCGCGATCCGGTCGCTGAAGAACACGGCGGTGCAGCTCGACACCCAAGTGACGAGTTTGGTGAAGGACATCGACGTGTCGATCGCCGAAGCCGACGCGTTTATCGCGAGCCTATCGAAACAGGGGAAGGCGTCCGAGTAAGCTCGCGCGCGAGGTAACCGGTGACGTTCGCCACCGCGAAACTGATGCCGTGAAAGTTGCGATCGGGCGCAAGTCCGGGGATCGGGCGCGGCCAGCCGCAAGCGCGAAACGGAGCGGCGTAGCGGTCGCGAGGAACGGTGTCGTCGAGTTCGACGGCGGCGACGCCTTCGAGAGTGCCGGGCAGCGATCCGGCGGCGGAGACGATCTGGATGCCGCGTTCGGCGGCTAGCGCAACGCGGGATACGAACGCTTCGCGATGCGCCTCGTTCGAAGTTCCCAGGCTCAGGTTGACGAGTTGCACCGGTTGTTCGAGCGCCCAATCGATCGCGGCGAGCAGCACCTCGATCTTTGTCGACAATTGGCGGTGAAAAATTTTGGCGACGTAAAGCGAAACGTCGGGAGTCTTTTCGCAGATCGCTCCAGCGACCGCCGTGCCATGGCCGAGATAGTCGAGATAGGCGTCCGGCGGTTCGCCGGGAACGAAGCAGCGCCCCGCCGCGAATCCGGTAACATGCGGATGGCCGGGGTGGATGCCGCTGTCGAGGATTGCGACGCCGGCTTTCATGCGGCGTCCAAGCGGACGATGCGATCCGCAGTGGCGGCGAGCGCCGCGTCGTGCGTGATGAGTAGCGCGGTGGGAAAAGCTTCGCGCAAAGACCGCATCACGATATCGCGAGCGTCTGCGTCGAGCGCGGTCGTCGGCTCGTCGAGAACGGCGACGAGTGGGCGTCGTAACAGCAGGCGGGCGATGGCGATGCGCTGGCGTTCGCCCGCGGAGAGCGCGGTGCCGCGGTCGCCGGTAGGGCGGTCGAGTGGAAGATCGAGAGCCGCGCGGCGCGCCGCCGCAGCGAGCTCTTCTGTGCTCGCGTCCGGGCGTGCGTAGGAGATATTGTCGGCGACGGTTCCCCCGAAAACGATCGGCGGTTGTTCGAGCACGGCGACCGCGTCGCGCACTCGGTCGAGCGGTAACTCCCCCAGATCGATTCCACCGAGCGTCACGCGCCCGGAACTCGGATCGGCGAGGCGCGCGGCCAGTTCCGCGACTGTCGACTTGCCCGCGCCGCTAGCGCCCGTAAGGGCCACCCATTCGCCGGGTTCGACACGCAGGCTTACATCGCGCAAGGTGTCGTAGAAGCTCACGGAATCGAATTCGAGTGCGCCGGAGACAAGCGCGCGAGGCGTAGCGGATTCCACGACACCAGGCGGAATGTCGAGCACCTCCCGAACGCGTCTCAGCGATACGGCGCCCGTGACCAGGTTGCCGTAGATCGACATCAGGTTCTGCACGGGCGCGAGCAACCGTGCATGGAAGGCGAGAAACGCCACGAGCGCTCCGAGAGTCAGCCGCCCGTCGAGCACCTGCTGCCCGCCCACCAGGAACACCGCAGCCGTAGAAAGCGTGACGGCGGTGGCGGGAATCGCGCCCGCAACGAATCCGGTGAACTGCATCTTGAGTAGCGCCTCGACGAAGCGCGAGTTCTCCGCGCGAAAGCGGCCGGACTCGCGGCCTTGGGCGTTCGAGAGAACCGTAAGCTTCAGTCCCGTAAGCGACTCGATCAGGAAACTTCCGATTCCCGCGCTGCGTTCGCGCATTGTCTTGACGTGCGCGGCCATGCGTTGCTGCATACGCCTCACCAGCCACAGCGTTACGGGAAGCACGGCCACGCTCACCAGAGTCAGAGCCCCGCTCAGCTTCAGCATTAGCGCCGCCGCGCCGACGAGGAAAACGAAATTCGAGAGCAGCGAGAGGATCGTATCCGCCGTCACGCGCTGCACCTCGGCGACATCGTTATTGAGGCGCGAAACAAAATCGCCCATTTGCGTTTGGGCGTGGCGGCGCGGCGAAAGCGTCTGCAAATGGCGGTAGACGTCGAGCCGCATCGCGAACAGCGCCGCCGCCGACACGCGGACATAGGCGTAGCTCGACGCAATGTTAAGCGCGAAACCAAGCACCGTGACCGCCGCCATCACGGCAACGGACTGCCACAAAACATCCAACCGACGCGCGAGCAAGCCTTGATCGATCAGGCGTTGGTTGATCAGCGGCAGAGCGAGACCGGTAGCCGTCGAAACGAGACTGGCGAAAACGATCGCCGCGAGCGTCCAACGGTGCGGCGCGAGATAGGGCAGTACGCGCCGGTATTCGGCTAGCAATCGCGATCCACTTGGTAGTAACACATGTAACCGGCGTGGCAATGCTCGGGCTCGCCGCGCAGCGAAATCGCGCGATCGATCGCCACGGGTTTGGGAACCCCATGGCGTACGCGGTGGACGATGTCGGCGGCCATCTTGACGCTCGCCAGTTTCTTGAAAGGCGACGCCTCGCGCCCGACGATTTTGAGCGAATCGACGCCGATGCGCGCGAGATCGGGTACGGCGCACAGCGCGCACGGACCGTACGGCAAGCCCTTGGCCGTCGATCCGCAGCCGTTGCCGTTGAGGTACCAAACCCACTCGCGATAGTCTTCTAGGTTGCGCCGGAGCCACGCTTGGCGGCGCGACGAGAAGTATCCGCCCGCCCATTCGAAGTCGGTTCTCATCCCCGAAAGACTGGTACAGAACGCGCCCACCGAATGATGATGCGTAGTGGCGCAGAAACCTTCCTCGAAGGCGCACCCGTCGTTGAGCAGGAAGACTTCGATTTCGCAATCGCCGCCGACGCCGCGCTTTATCGATTCGATTTCGGCGAGCGTCAGCGAACGCGGCAGGATTACGCGCGAGACATCGAAGTTGAGCAGAAAGCGAACCGCCTCGACGTTGAGCGACGCGGCGACGGAACTGACATGCGTGGCGGCGGCGAGCTTCAACTCGCTCAACCGCACGATCAAGTTGATATCGGTGACGATGAACGCGTCCACGCCGCACTCGCCCGACAAACGTTCGGCGAGATCGAGCACCAGGGCCGTTTGCTCGGCGGTGTAGTACGGCGCATTCAGCGTTACGAAGACAGGCAGAGCGCGGGCGTGCGCCGCATCGGCCAGTGCGCGCATATTTTCGAGAGTCTCGACCGACGACCCACGCGTCGAGCGCCGGTTCAACCACACGGCGCCCTGGTAGCGCTCCACCCAGGCCCGCGGTACGTAACCGCAATACAGTTCTTCCGCGCCCGCTTGCGCGAGCATCTCGAGTTCGTCGAGTTCGCGAATCGGCGCGAGGATTTTCACGATACCTCTAGCATCGGCACTCGCGGCTGAATATTCAAGCGGTGGATGCGGCCCGCGCGCGCGGCTTCGAGCAGCGAATCGATCAAGTGAGCGGGATGGGTAAAGAAGTAGGTATTGCCCTTAAGCCAGAACACTTGATCGCGGTTCTCGAAGGGAGAGTTTGTGTAGGTGTGCTCCGCCAGGAACGTCTGGCACTCGTGCCGGCAGGGAGACGCGGGCTGAAACTTTTCGGTTTTCGCGTAGCCCAATCCGGCGGCTTGGCAAACGCGCGCCGTGGCGACGAATCCGAACGGCAAGTAGGCCGCGAGCGCCAATGCCGATTCGAGCGCGTTGCCCTGCGGCAAGCCGTCGATTTCGGCGAGCGCGACGCCGATGTTGCCGAGCATGGCGGTGTAAGCGGCGTTATCGAGATTGGAGCCTTGCAGCACGCGCAGCGTGGCGTTAGCCGAGGCGCCGGCCGGTGTGGACGAGTCGCCATAAATTCCCATCACGCGAGGATCGCGCAAGCTCTTCGTCATTAAACGGCCCTGCACCGGAACGAGCCCGGGAAACTCCCGACGCAATAGATTCAGGACGCCCCAATCGTTGAAGACCACTTCGTCGCCGTCGCGCAGTTCGGCGAACAAGCATCGCAACTTCTCCAGACCGCGATCGCCGACGTACGGCGTGAGCAACGTAAACGGCTTATCGCAAGCGTCGCGGATCGCACGAATCGAGTGCGGGATCAGATGCTCGCAGAACTCGGTTCCCGAGGCGATTCGCGAGACCGGCAGGTGCGTAAGGCGCGGCGCGATCGAGTCGAGATACGGCCTTAATTTCGCGCTCCTTTCCCAAGCGAACGCTTCGGCGAGAGTCGCGCGGCACTCGGCGGCGTCGCGAACCTGGAGCGACACCTCCATCGATTTAAGGCAATACGGCAACGAGCGACGTGGTCATGTCGGCGGCGACATCGACCGCTTTCGTCGGCTGCAACGTCGTCGTGTCGAACATCTCGATCGTGTTGCCCGCTCCGTAAATCACGATGCTCTTGCCGTCGGTGGTGAGGCCCATGCTAAAGCGCGTGCGTCCGGGAAACTGCGCGCGCTTGACGACTTTGCGCGTCGTTAAGTCGAGCACGACCAGTTCGCAATAACGGTCGCCATGCTCGCCCGAAATCGTCGCCGTGTAGCCGAACTTCCGGTCGGGCGAAATGCGCATGCCGGTCATGCCGGGCACGGCCGGACCGACGGGCGTGAAGTCGATCTTGCGCGTGTTGAGATTCACTTTCGCCACGCCCCACACGCGCTTGTGCACGATGGGATCGGTGGTGTTAAACACGGCGGTCATCGTGCCGGGCGCGTCGAACGGATCGTCGGCGGGCGACAGGAAAATCGACTCCATGCCCGGAAATTGTGGGCGCGAAAGTTCGATGGTCTCGACGAGCTTGAAATCCGAAGTGTTGAGGATATAGATGTTGTCGCGGAACATCCAAAGCGTTTGTCCGTCGGGCGAAATCTCGATCTGACCGCGTCCGCCGAACGACGCGGCCTTCTCGGGAATCTCGCCGGTGCGCACCACTTTCTTCTCGACCAGATCGACCACCATGAACTTGGGTTTCTCGATTTCGAAGCGGTCGATTTTCTTCTCGGCGACGGTCGCCGAGAGGTACATGTAACGGTCGGTCGGATCGAGCGCGCCGCCGCCGAAACGCACTTTGCGGTTAGCGGTCCCGAGCGTAAACGAATCGACGACTTTGCGAGTCGCGAGGTCGATCGTCTCGATTCCCGAATCTTTGGTTGTGACCGCGATCAGCCTCTTCTTATCGTGCGTGTGCCAAATGGCGCGCGCGACGTCGGTTTGCAGCTTGATCCGGTCGATTACGGCGACTTTCTGTTCGTCGATCACCAGCAGGTCGCGCGGCCACGCGCCCACGTAAAGCGTCGCGGGATCGGCGGAGAGCAACAGCAGCAGTTGGGCCGTCATTTATGGAAACACCAAATCGATATTGCGCCAGTCCTTTGTCGCGCTTGCGCACTTGGAAGCCCAGTCCGGATAGTTATTGTAGTGGTCGGGAACTTGCGCCGGCCAGAAACACGTCACGTAGCAATCGTAAAGATCGCGCTCCGCCGGTTGGCAGAGACCGGCGGTGCCGCCCGCCGAATCCACTTCCCAGCCGGGCGAAAACACGATAGAGCATCCCACCGGATAGTGCGGACGCGCCTGCTGCGGGCCGCCCTGCTGTAACCCGTAGATATCGCCGTGCGCCGCGGCGACGTATTCCTCGATCCGCCGCGCCTTCTTGTTTACCGCTCGCAAGTGCTTCATCGATCGCTCCTACTGGAGAGGCTTTCGCTTCTCGAACTGATCCAGAAACCTAGGATTATTGACGGCGATATCGCCATAAATATTCAAACAAAGATCGGTCCACCCGCGAATCCAATCGCAGAAGTGGAGGTTGGGATGGCCGGTGTCCCCATAGCGCACAAACGCTTCGTGATGACAGCCGCCGGCGCAAAGAGGCCGCGCAAAACAGGAATGGCACGCGTACTTCGCGCCAATGTGGCCACGCGCGAGAAACTCGGATTGCTTGGCACGGTCGATCCCTCCGTCGAGCACGTTGCCGAGCGCGTGCGCGTCGGAATCGACGAAGCGGTGGCAGGGCGCGATATCGCCCGAAGGGCCGACGCCGACCAGTCCAAGCCCCGCGCCGCAAGGATGCGATTTATTGATCCCCGCGTGCAATTCGGCGAGCGTGTCGGACACGTTTGAAAAGCCGTGCATCACGCCCGCCAGCGCGGAATCCCGATACTCCTGGGCGAGTTCGGTGAACTGATCGAAGATCGAATCCATCTTGCGGGTCTCGATCGTGTAAAGCTGCTTCGCAGATGCGGTGACGGGCGCGAAACCTACTTCGGCGAATCCCATCTCTTCGCGCAAGTGGCGGAAGATGCTCGCCACGCTCGACACTTGCTGGGTGAGCGTAACGCGCGCGGCGATGGGGCGCGTACGATGCTCGGCGATAAGCCGCTTCACTTTCGGCGCCATCACGTCGTAGCTACCCTTACCGTTCGAGTAAACGCGAAGGGCGTCGTGCATCTCTTTCGGACCGTCGATCGACACCGTTACGCCGATCGAGTTCTCGACGAGGAAATCGATAATCTCGGGCGTGAGCAGCGTACCGTTCGTCGTCAGCGAGTAATCGATGTACTGGCCGCGTTCCCGCGCTTGCGTGTTGGCGTACTCGACAACCCACTTCAGCAGCGGAAAGTTCATCAGCGTTTCGCCGCCGAAGAACGTAATGTGCACCGCGCGGCGTCCCTGCGCCGATTCAAATAGATGATCGACGGACGCCCGCGCTACGTCCTGCGACATGAACTTCGGCTTGCCCTCGGGCGTCGCGACTTTGTCCTCGCCGAACTCGTAGCAATACTGGCACGACAGATTGCATTGGTTGGTGAGATTCATCACCAACGACTGCAAGGGGAAATTCTCCACCGGGTCCTGCGGTGGATCGGCGGGCGAGCCCTCCATGCGCAACACGCGAGCCTCGATTAACTCCGTCACCGCCTCTTCGGCGTCGAGCGTCGAGTGACCACGCGAGATCAACGCCGAGCGCAACTCTACAGGACTTACGTCGCCATGGTGTGCAATCTCGATCGCCTCGCGGCCGGCTGGGCTGACGGCGAAGATTCCGCCGCTCGGCACGAGGTAGAGGAAATCGACGTTCGACGCGCGGAACGCGTGAAACTCGCCAAGCTTGACGGGTGCCGCGGTCGCAACCACTACTGTGCGACCTTTCTTGAAGCGGTCACTGAGCGACCTCCGGCTGATCCCATCGCATGTACTGTGGAACGGTCACGACGAAGTATGTACGGGACGTCAGTGGCTGCTCAGCGCCCGCCGGCTTGTAAGTGGCGACGACCCAAACTTCGCCAAAATTGTTCGACCCGAACTTCCGCTTTTCGTTCGGTCCTTCGATGGACGGCGTGAATAACCCTTCTGCGGAGAGCGATCCCACGTACTCCTTATCGTCGTCGCCGTAGCGCGAAAAGAACTCCTCCATCGACCATTGCGCCGCCACCGGCCCCAGCGCGACATCATCCGCCGTTTCGGGCTTACCGTCGAGGCCGTTCGACCACGCGATCGCCTCGAATTGGAAGTAGCCTTTCGGGTGCGTCGTCCCGCCTAAGCGGGAGATGGCGCTGCCTGGAGTTTTGATGTAGTCGATCTTCTGGTAGACCGCGACGGCGTTCGGCAGTGTGGTTCGCCGTACGGACACGTCGCGACGGCCCGTGACCGCCTTTGCATCGACATTCACTCTCACCGTCACCGCCGACGGCGTTTGCGCGACGACCTGCGTCACTGAAACGCCCTTGCCGAAATCGATATCGGCAGGCTTGAGACCGCTCGCCAAACTGTCGCCGTAAATCTTCACGGTCGATTCGCCCGAGGGCAGCGAATGCACGTCCGTCGTGAGCAATACCGGACCGTCGCCCGCGCGCTTCATGGTCACGTCGTAGCCGAATTCGTTATAGCCGCCCCAGAACCAGCGCCCTTCGGCGGACTGCTGATCGCGCGAAAAAGCCATCACCTCGCGTTCCTGATTCGCGCCGGACTTCGAACTGCCGCGCCACGCGTAACCGGTGTAAACGACTCCGCGGCCCACGCGCGTTACTTTGTCGCCGGTCTTGAGCGAAGTGAGCGTGGCGGCGGTCGTGTAGTCGTCGCCCGAACCCGAGATCGTCATTTCGCCCACGAACTTTCCTTTGCCCGGCAAATACGCCGATACCACCCAACGCCCGGCGAGCTTCGGCTCGCGCCGCGTCGCCTGCCAATCGGCCCACTCGGGCGTTTGCAGCGGGTTCGATTTCGAGAACTCCTCGATCGCAATCTCGAACGGCTCGCGCGGATCGGCTGGAGGCGTTGGCGGAGCGGGAGTGGCTGCACGCCCGCCTCGGCCCGTCGCGGCAGGCGGCGTTTGCGGACGGAACGGCCGACGGAACGAAGTAAACTCGACCACCGGGAAGTAGCCGCGGTGCATGCTCGCCAGCAGCGACCATTCTTCTTTCGACCGCCGCCACGAATTCGGCTGTGCGAGCGGATGGCACGCCGCGCAAGAATCGCGCAACGTATCGCTAGGCGGCGTCTCGGTTTCGATTTGCCGTTTCTCCCAATACCAAGCGACGGGCTTCGCTTCTTCCGGCGCAAGACCGTGGGATTCGCTCAGCGACTTGACGATGTCGCGAGCTTCCGCCGGAGTCAGCGTCAAACCGTTCAAGCGCACCATGCGCTTGATAATTTGCTGCCAACCTTCGGGCGTCGTGCGTTCCCAGGAGATGCGGGTCAGATTGCCCTTGTCGTCGGCCCGGTGGCAACCGGCGCACTTCGCTTTCACCAGCTCTGAAGCGACCGGAATGCCGGGCTCGGATGGCTCTTTCGCGGCCTCCGGTTTAGGCGCGGCGGGCGGCGTTTGCGCGAGCGCGGCGGCCGTGAAAACGAGGGTGAAGTAACGAGTCATCGCGGGCCGGAACCGAAAACGAGCCGGTATCGCGAGTGTAGAGCCACCTTGACCGGGACGTCAATATCCCGTAAACTTTGGAAATCTCGCTAGCGTTCCCCCGAGGTAACGCGTGGAGAGGCCGCCGAGCTTCGCGGCCCGACACCGTTCGTCGTCCGTTACGACAAATCTTCTGGGGGGTTCCCGATGTTATTCAACATGCCTCGCGGGGCGAAGTGTTTTCTCCTTGCCGCGCTATGCGCATCCGCTTCTTTCGGCCAAGCGACGACTTCGCTCCGCGGACTGGTCACCGATCAGCAGGGAGCGGCGATCCCGGGCGCGAAAGTAACCCTGACGCAGACCGCCGTCGCCCTTACTCGCACCGGCCTTTCCGACGAACAGGGCGTCTACACGTTTACGCAGCTTCCGCCCGGTCCCTACACACTGAAAGCCGAGCGGCCCGGTTTCGCGACTCTGGTCAAGCAGGGCATCGTGCTGCAAGTGAATACGCCCGCCACGCAGAATCTTACTCTCGAAGTCGGCAACGTTTCCGAGACGGTGAGCGTGGAAGCGTCGGCGGCGCAGATCAATACTTCGGACGCGACGGTTGGCAACGCCTTCGGCGAGACGCAGGTCCGCCAGTTGCCGCTCTTGACCCGCAATGTTGTGGAACTGTTGAGCTTGCAAACGGGCGTCGTCGCCACCGAAAACGCGGGCAACCAGCCCAGCGCGGCGATCGGCGGGCAGGTGCTGGGCGCGCGGCGCGATCAGAACAACGTGACGCTCGACGGCGCGGACGTGAACGACAACCAGTCTCCGGACGCGTTCGGCAGCGTGCTGCCGGTGCCGCTCGATTCGGTGCAGGAGTTCCGCGTGACCGTGGGCGGCCAAGGCGCGAACCAGGGCCGCAGTTCCGGCGGACAAGTGTCGCTGGTGACGAAAGGCGGCACCAACGCCTTCCATGGGTCGCTCTACGAGTTCCACCGCAATACGATCACGTCGGCCAACGGCTGGTTTTCGAACCGTGCCGGAGTCGCGCGCGAGGCGCTGGTGCGGAATCAATTCGGCGGCTCGCTCGGCGGGCCGATCAAGAAAGACCGCCTGTTTTTCTTTTTCAATTACGAACAGCGCATCGACGCGAGCGGCGCGGCGCAGGTGCGCACGGTGCCCACGGAAAGCTTCAAAGCCGGAACCCTGCGTTTTCGCCAGAATAACGGCCAGATCGGTGAACTCAGCCCCGCCGAAATCCGCGGACTCGATCCGCTAGGCCAAGGCGTGGCTCCGGCGATGCTCGAGTACCTGCGGCAATTCCCCGCTGGGAACGATTTCAATTTGGGCGCCGATAGCGGCCTCAATTTCATGGGGTTGCGCTTTAACGCGCCATTCCGGCTGGATAACAAAGCGTATGTCGCGAAAGTGGACTACAAGCTGGACTCGGCCGGGAACCACACGTTTTCCTGGCGCGGAACGCTCGCCGATAACTCCACCGACAATCCCAATGCGCTGGCGCAGTTTCCCGGCCAAGCGCCCGCCTCGAAGATTTTGAACAATAGCCGCGGATTCGCCGCCGTTTACTCGGGCGTGATTCGGCCGAATTTGGTGAACGTGGTCAATGTCGGCCTCACGCGGCAGGGCATCGAGCAATCGGGCGCCACGGGCGATTCGCTGGCCTTCGCCCAGAATTCCGGCCTTTCGACGCTGCAGAACTTCACCCGCGGGTTCGGCCGCATCGTTCCGGTTTGGAACATCTCCGACGACCTCACCTTCATCAAGGGCAAGCACACCTTGACGGCGGGCATTAACTTTCGCCTAATCCAGAACGACCGCTTCTCTTTCGCCTCGTCCTTTGTGGCCTTCGGCTCGGGCCGCGGCACGATGCAAGGTTTGGGCTCCGATATCAGCGGAGCGATCAACACTTACATCCGCCAACGTTCGGGGATCTCCACGCTGGCGATGACACAACCGAATCCAAACATCGAGGCGATGGGGACGCTTCTCGGCATGCTCACGAATCGCGGCCTGACCTACAACTTCGGCCGCGACGGTTCGGCGATCCCGATCGGGCAGCCGCTCGCACGCTCCTTCGGGCTGAACGAGTACGAGTTCTATGTCGCCGATTCCTGGCGGCTGCTGCCGACCTTCACCCTGACGCTCGGCATCCGGTATGGCAATTACCAGCCCCCATTCGAGCGGAACGGCGTGCAGGTGAACACCACCTACGATCTCGACAAGTACTTCGGCCAGCGTGCGTTCCTCCAAGAGCAGGGCACGCCGAGCAATCAGATGCCGAACTCGCGGTTGAGCTATGCGCTCTCGGGCCCGGTGAACGGTCAACAATCATGGTACAAGCGCGACAACAACAACTGGGCTCCGCGCGCCTCGATCGCCTGGGCGCCTACCAACACCGAGGGCTTCTTCTCGAAGCTCTTTGGCAAGGGTTCCGTGATCCGGGCGGGCGGCGCGATGATCTACGACCGGTTCGGATCCGACATGGTGATCAACGTGGATTCGCTCGGTTCGGTCGGTCTTTCGACGCCGAATCCTTTCCCCGCTTCCTACAACATGCAAACGGCGCCGCGCTATAACGGGTCAACGCCAGCCCTACCGGCTTCGCCTTCGGCGACCTTCCCCTTCACCCCGCCGGACGTTACGGCCGTCGCGGGCACGTTCTTTGGGATCTTCCCGAGTCTCAAGACACCCTACTCGTTCCTGTTCAACATGAACTACACCAAGGAACTGCCGATGGGCATGACCATGGAAGTGGGCTACGCCGGACGCCTAGGCCGCAAGCTGCTCCTGCAAGGCGATATCTACACGCCGCTGAACTTGAAAGACACTAAGTCCGGGCAGGATTGGATCGGCATGTCGCAAGGCCTGCGCCGCCTGTATGACGGAGGCTTGACTCCCGAGGCGGTGGAGGCGAATCCCGGACGCATCTCGACGGTTCCTTACGTCGAGAACATTTGGCCCGGCTTACGCAACTTCTACTTCCCCGGCAGCGCCACGGCGAATTACTTCTACCATATCTACGCGGAAAATCAGGGTAGCGACATGGACGGGCTGCACCTGCTCGACCGGGTGCGCGGTTACGCCGCCCCGGCCGGACAGTGTGCCAGCTCGTTCGGCTGCCACACGTTCTTCGCTCTGCAAGGCTCGGCGAACCCGACGTGGATGAACGCCGGCCGGTCCAACTATCACGCGATGACTCTGTCGTTCCGGCGCGCCTTGCAAAAGGGCTTCGGCTACGACTTCAACTACACCTGGAGCCACTCGATCGACAACGGTTCCGCGGCGGAATCGGGAGCCGGCCAGTTCGGCGGCACGCTGCAAAGCGTCTTCTTCCCGCAAGCCAACCGCGGTTCGTCGGACTTCGACATCCGGCACAACATCAATGCGAACACCGTGATCGATCTGCCCTTCGGCAAGGGTAAGAAATTCCTGTCGGGCATTCCCGCCGCAGCCGATTTGCTGATCGGCGGGTGGCAAACCACGGCGATCGTTCGCTACCGCAGCGGCCTGCCCTACAACATCGGCGGTACCGGTGTGTGGAACACCAATTACTGGCTGGGAGGACGCGCGATCCCTAACGGCCAAGCGTTCGACAACTCGATCGGCTACAACAATCGCAACAACCCGTCGTTGTTCACCACCACGGCGGCCACCAGCGCATTCGTCGATCAGTATCCCGGAGCGGTGGGCTCGCGCGCGGTCGTTCGCGGCGACAATCTCATTAACTGGGATTTCGCCGTCGCGAAGTTCGTCCCGCTGCCCTGGGGGCCGTCGGACAACCGGCACCGCATGCAGATTCGAGCGGAAGCGTTCAACGCATTTAACAACGTGTCGTTCACGACGCCGAGTTTGGCGCTCTCCACCGCCGCCACGTTCGGCGAATTCTCGGCGACCTCCGTTCCGTCTCGCGTCATGCAGTTCGCGTTGCGTTACGAGTTCTAGATCGCCGCTTAACACGCTTCTGTAGACAAAAAGGGGCGCGGGGATTTCTCCTCGCGCCCTTTTCTTTTGCTTGAACGGCGATCTACCAGGGCATCTCGCGCTTGGTGAACTTCCGTCCCTTGTTCGCCGCTTCTTCGCCGCCCGCGCCGATCATCACGCCTTCCTTGATCATCTCCTCGACATCGGTGGGTCTCACCGTGTTTAGGAACGCGATCTTGTTCTTCTTACACGCCGACAGCACGATCGACCGCGCATCGCGCATTTGCGGGTGCAGCGTCTCGTTCGCGCCGTGGCCGTCGGGTAGCCGCAGCGAAAGCCCCATATCGCCCGGACCCCACTCGGCGAATCCGATCCCCGGAACACCCGTGACCTTGTCGGCGTTCGCCAACGCGTACTTGTCTTCGACCTTCAGGCCGAGTAGAAACTCTCCGTCGGGATTGAGGGGCCACGGATCGGCTTTCTTCATGTACTCCTGCGGCGTGATGCCCCAGATGCGCGACGCATAGCCTTGGCTTCCGTTGCCGAGCATGCCTTCGGGAATCCCGTCCACCGGCTTCGAGTTCACGTAGCGGCAAGCGGCCACGAACATGCGGATCGCCTGCGGGTCGCGCGCATGGCACAAGAGAATCCCGTGGATGCCCGAGAGCAGCGCCTGCTGCGCCACCCAGAAATTCGCGTTCATGTGCGCTTCGTTCACGCCTAGAATGGGCAGCGTGGCGATAACGGCCGGCGTACGATGGCCGCTCTTCGTGGGTCCGCCGTCCACCAGTCCTTGCATGAAGCGCCGCAGCGCCGTGAAATCCAGCGAGCCGTGCTCCATCTCGTAAGTGATGTAGTCGGCCCAGGTCTGCGACATCTTCTTGCCTTCGTCGTAGCCCGCGCCGCCCGAGACGGTGGTGTAGTAAATCGGCTGCTTGGCGGCCAGCAGTTCCACCGCCTTATTAATGCGTTTCGGCGCGGCGGCCATCGCGGGAGTAGCCGCCGCGGCAAGCGCGGACGCGGCCATCATGTCTCGTCGTGTCATTCTTCGCTCCAGTTTCCCGGCCACCCCGGCCGTCCCGCTACCCCAGAAAATTCACCGGGTTGCCTTCCGCGATGCGTAGCGGCCGCCCGATATTCGAAACGTACTCTTTCTCGTAATGAACGCCGAACTTCTTGAACAGCGTCGCCATGAAATCCGGCACTTCCACCGGACGGTCCTTCACATACATCCCGTCCGCGTCCGACGATCCTATCACTTGACCGGCCGGAACGCCGCCGCCCGCGATCGCGAGCGAGAAGCAGTTCGGCCAATGGTCGCGCCCGTTGTTGACGTTGATCTCCGCCGTGCGTCCGAACTCGCCCGTGAGCAAGACGATGGTGGTCCCGAGCATGCCGCGTTGTTCCAGATCGTCAAGCAGCGCCGCGAATGCGTTGTCGAGCTCCGGCATGAACTCGTTCGCGTAAGCCGGAAAAATCGTACCGTGGTGATCCCAGGCGTTCTCGCCTTTGCCGACGCTAACGAATCGCACGCCCGCTTCCACCAGCCGCCGCGCCAGCAAGCAGCCCTGCCCCATCGCCGTGCGGCCGTAATCGTTGCGTAGCTTTTCCGGCTCTTCGGCGATATCGAACGCCTTTTTCGCGCGGGGCGATTTCATGAGATCGAACGCCGCCGCGTAGTAGCTATCGAGCGAATCGAATGTGTCGGTGGTGTCCCAGGGCTTGATCTTCGCGTCCACCAGATTCAGCAGGCTGTGCCGCCCTTCCATGCGCGCCCAATCGACGCCCATCGGCAGGTCCATGTCCCGCACGGCGTACTTGGCGACATTCACCTCGCCCGCCGAAAACGGCGTGTACTTGGGTCCAAGAAATCCCGCGCGCGCTCCGTTGCCACGCGGCTGCGGCACGATCACATAGGGCGGCATTTCGTTGCGCGCGCCAAGTTCCTTATGCAGCACCGATCCCATCGCCGGAGCGAGCAGCGTCGGCAGCGCGTTGTGCCCGGTCAGCATCAACGTCTGCGCCGCGCCGTGCGCCGATTGTTTGTGCGTCATCGAGCGGATCAGCGTCAGCTTGTGCATGCGTTGGGCGGTTCGCGGCAAATGCTCCGAGACGCGTAGTCCGGGGATCGACGACGGAATCTCCTTAAACGCGGTCCGGTTCTTGCGGTCCGCGTCCATCTTCATGTCGAACGTATCGAGATGCGACAGGCCGCCCGCCAGCCACAGATGGATGATCGAGAGATCTTTCGGTGCGGGACCCGCGGCACGAAGGATGTCGGACCACGCGAAGGAGCCGAACGCTCCAATCGAACCCACTCGTAAAAATCCCCGGCGGTCGAACATCGTTGGCTCCTAGTGCTGGTACATGAACTCTTTGGAATTGAGGATCGCCCAGAGCAAATCCTGGTAGGCCGCTTTCCGATCTCCGGCGGCGATTCTCGCCTTCACGGCCGCGCGTTCCTCTTCCCGCGGCGAGCGCACTAACGACGACAGATAGACGCGGTCGATCAGGGCGTCGTCGTTCAACTCCCATGGGAGTCTTGCGGCGGTAACTTTCTTCTGGATCGTCGATCCGGAGATGAGATGCATGGTCTGCGCCATGTCCGGCTGTGCGTCGCGTTCGCAGATAATGTCACGGCCCAAGCGTCCGAACGAACTCAACATGTAGCTCGACCCGCTCGCGAGTTGCATGGCGCGCGTGCCCGGCGGATGCCCGCCGTACTTCTCCTCGACGCCCGTCACCTGCGTCATCGCGTCGAGCATTGCCTCCGCCATTAACCGCCGCATTCCGAAATGCGAGTAGTTACGCGAATCCGCGCGATTCGATTCGTTCGGCTCGGCGGATAGTTGATACGTCCGCGAAGTCAAAATTGTGCGCATCAGGTGGCGGAGGTCGTACTTATGCTTCACCAAGTCCGCCGCTAGGGCGTCGAGCAACTGAGGATGGCTCGGCGGGTTGGTCACGCGAAAATCGTCCACTTCTTCGACGAAGCCGCGTCCCAGAAAATGCTTCCAGACGCGATTGACGATAGTCCGCGCGAAGTACGGATTCTTGGGCGACGTCATCCAATCGAGCAGCGCCTCTCGGATGTCGGCGTCTTGCGAGTCCTTCACGATGCCGCCGTCGAGGAACTTCGCGTCCACTCGCTTTTTCGTCTTGGGGTGCTCGACGAAACCCTCTTCCATGTACTGGTGTGCGTTCTCGTCGTTCTCGTACACTTCCTTGATCCCGACGCGCGCGAAGAAGGCCGCGAACCCGTAGAAATCGTCTTGCGTCCACTTCTCCCAAGGATGGTTGTGGCACTTCGCGCATTCCAGGCGAGTGCCTAGAAACAACTGGCTGATGTTGGTCGCGTGATCGGGCGCGTTCGAGTCGAAACTGATGTTGTAAAAGCTCGTCGGCGAATGCGGCACGCCTTCCATCGACGACACACTGAAGCTGTGCGAGCCCTGGCTCAACAGCACTTCGCGCACAAACCGGTCGTACGGCTTGTTCTTTAGGAAAGCGTCTTTGATGTAGTCGTAGACGATGCGCGCGCCCTTCGCCCCGGCTTCGCGCGTCCCGGCGCGGAACAGCTCGGTGAACTTCATCGCCCATAACTCGGAGAACTCGCGGCGTGCGAGCAACCGGTCGATCAGCGCGGTGCGATCCGGATTCGCGAGAAACGCGCGCGATTCCTCGGGCGTGGGCAATAGCCCGATCGTGTCGAGATAGACGCGCCGCAGGAACTGCTCGTCGGAGGCGAGTTCGGAAGGCCGAATATTCAGCCGCTTAAGCTTGGCGAAGATGTGGTCGTCCACATAGTTGTTCCGCGCCACCGCCGGATAGTCCGCCGAAGCCGCCGATTCCGCCACCAGGATTCGCGCGGCCACCGCCTGTCCCATCGTGCGCACCATCACCGCGCTCTCGCCCGGTTGCAGCGCTTTCACCAGACCCTTGGCGTCAACCTGAATCGTGTCCGGATCGTTGGCGACGTACTGCACCAGCTTTGTAAGATCGCGCGTGGACCCGTCGGAGTACTTCGCCGTCGCTTTCAATTGGATCGACTGGCCAACGCCCACCAGCAAATACTCCTCGGGAGTCACCGTGAGCTTTGTGAGGCGGACGACATTCGGCGGATCGTACTGCGCGCCTTGCGCGATCCAAGCGGTGAGCGTGCGGTACTGCAACGAGTCCGGCGTAAATCGAAGCCCGCCGCCGTGAGCGGTCTGCGTCGTGGCTTTTTGCAACAACAAACTCTTCGCCGGATTCGCTTTGTCGATCCTCGATTGCACGGCGTCGAAATCGAGTTTCGGATCGTTGCCGAACAACGACAACTTAAACCCGCGCTGCCCGCGAATGGAGCCGTGACAGTTTGCGCCCGCGCAACCCGACATCGTAAAGATTGGGCTGACGTCGTTGACGAAGCTTACGGTTGGGTCCGCGGCGAGCGCCGCCAATACCAGTGCCGTCATTTCGCGATCCTCACCCGCACCGGATGCGATTTGCCCAGCACCTGATCTCCGGCGCGCGCTACCAGAACAAACTCGCCCACCGCTTTCTCTTGCGCGCGCAGCTTCACGTCGGCGCGCGTCACGCCCGGCGCCACCTGCAAAGGCTCCATCGCCAGACCCTCGCCCGCCGCTTCCAGGCTCAAATCGATCGGTTGCTTCGCCTCGTCGAGTCGAGTCACGATGGCCGTGAACTCGGCGCGATTTTTGTTCAGCGTCAAGTTCTGCGGAACCTGCAGAACGACGCCCGGCGCGTCGGCGACCGTGGCCCGCAACTCCTCCTCTTCGGCGTCGCCAATATGGCGGATCCGCGTTTTGAAGTAGCGCGCTTTCGCCGTGCGCTCCACCGTCTTCCCGGTTTGCACGCCGCGCCCTCGCACTCGAATCTGCGACAGCGTAAGCGGAGCGTCGGCGGCCACATCGAAAATCAGCTCGACGTTGGTTCCGTCGAGATAATGCGTCTCACCGCACGTGCCCGTGTACGGGGTGTTCTTCGGTTCGGCGATCGCACGTTTGGCGGTCACGCCCGGCGGCAAATTCTCAGCCCAAACTTCGACGGGTTGATCCCATCCATCGAGACGTCGGACTCGCACAAGCAGCGAATTCGCCCGGCCGCGATAGAGCGTTTCGTCCGTACCGATGGTGCGCAGCGAGAAATCCGGCTCGGCATCCTTGATCGTCAGCCGGTATAGAAAAGTGGGGTCGCCGCGGAAGGCCGCGTCGCGAATCGCGGCGATGTATCGCCCGGGTTTCTCGAGCTTCACCACCAAATGCGGGTCCATATTCGCGGGCTCTTTGCCGGTGTTCGTGGTCGGCTCGTCCTGATACGCGACGCGTTTGCCCGATTCGTCGTAGATCAGGACCAGCGGATCGATCAGATAGTCGAGTTGCATCCCTTGCACATCGAGCACGACGGTCTTCGGTTCGTCAATGCGAAAAATGAAATGGTCGGCGGCTTTCGGTTTGTCGATCACCCCGTTGGCCACTACCGGCAGTGTCACCGGTTTCGGATCGCGGCGGCTGCGCGCGGAGCCGTTGGCCACGGTCACTTCTTTGTATGGCGACACAACGAACGGCACGGGCAGCATCGCCCCTCCGACATGCAGCTTGTACTCGCGCAACTCCGCCGATTCCGGCACGCGCATTCGCACCCGCGCTTCGCCGAAGCTGTTCGAGAGAATCTCGCCCTTCGCCAATCCATCGCCGAGCGTCACCGAGTCAACGCTTTCCAGATTCACTCCGCGCAGCGTGAATTCGACCGTCGCGCCGCGGGTTCCACCGCCCGGCATCGCCATATCGGCATGCGGCATCTTGCCCGCCACCAGCCGATAGTCGGCGGTGTCCGAACCCGCTTCGCTCGAACCGTAGACGCGTAAGTAGTACGTGCCACCTGCCGCGAACTTGTACCGCAAGTGCGGATCTTTGAACCCGTAGTAATCGTCCGAATACGCGATTTCCTCGCCCGACTCGTTCAGTAAACTCAAAACCGAATCCGTATTCGCCCCGATCCTCGTCCCCTTCACATCGAAGACGATCGTCTCGCCAGCCTGCGCGGAGAACCGGAAGTAGTCGTAATCGGCGGCCTTCAAATTGCCGTTGACCAGCGCGGGAAACGTGAGCGGCTCCGCCTTCGTGCGGTCGTCGTTCGGCTCATTCTCGACGCGTTCGGGATACGTGCCCACATCGAAGTAACCGAGCGCCGATCCGTGCGCGCATAGCAACCGGAAATCGTGCCGCCCCGGCTCCGTATCCGCCGCCATCCTGATGGCGAGGGTCGCCGAGTAAGCGTCCGATTTCACCACTCGCGCCTCGATCTTGGGGCTGCGGAAGACGACACTCTTCGCATCCTGCAGATTCCGCCCCTTGATCGCGACCCGAACTTCGGTACCGCGTTGCCCGCCGCGCGGAAAGAGGCCCTGGAATTGCGGCCAAATGGGAGGGACTTTCGTGTCCGCTCTTGCCGGTACACATGCCGCCGCGCACACAATTAGCGGGAGCAGGCGGCGGCCCATGGCCGCATCATATCGCGATCAATACCTTCATCGCGGGGCCGCCCGAGGTGAGATCGTCGAACACTTCCTGAATGCGGTCGATCGGCTCCACGGCCGTGATCAGCGGCGCAAGAGGCAGCTCCCCGCCCGCCGCCAGCGCGATCGCCCGCTCGAAATCCTGGGGTCCGTAGAGCCTGACGCCGATCAGGCTTAGCTCCCGCGCGAAGAAGCGGTAGAGGTTCACCGGCGGCTTCATCGCGAAGACCGACACCAGGACGATGCGGCCCTTGGGACGCAGTACCTCGGTCATCAGCTCCGCACCCGAAGAGGTTCCCGAAACTTCGAACGCCAAGTCCGCACCCTCGCCGCCGGTCCATTCGGAAACATAACTCTGAATATCCGTTTCCCGCGGATCGACCACCGTCAGCCCGAGCTTCCGCATCAGGGAGACGCGGAACGAGTTCACTTCGACCACGACCACGTCCGCGCCGTCGTGTTTGGCCACTAGCGCGCAAAGCACACCGATCGGCCCACCGCCGATGACGAGAGCCTTTTCGCCGCGTTCGATTTTCGCGAGCGCGACATCGTGACAGGCGACGGCCAACGGTTCGATCAACGCTCCGAAATCGAGCGGCATCGCATCGGGAAGCCGGAATAGATTCGCCGCCGGTACGGTCCACGAGGATTGCATCCCGCCAGGCGCATCCACGCCCAGCACCCGCAGTTTCGGACACACGTGCGGATGGCCGGACCGGCACGTACGGCACACACCACAGGACACTACCGGCAGCACGGTCACGCGGTCGCCCGGTTGCCACCCCACAACGCCTTGGCCGATGTCTTCGATCACGCCCGAAGTTTCGTGCCCGATAATCTGCGGCGGTTTCGTGCGCGCGTCGAGATCGCCGAGAAAGATATGCAGGTCCGTGCCGCAGATTCCGCAGTGCGACACTCGGAGCCGCACCTCGCCCGCTCCAGGGCTCTGCGGCGTCGATATCCCCACACTCAGCGTGCGGCTGCGTTCGTAAATGGCTGCCTTCATTTGCAGCCCTATTGTATGGCCCGCGAGTATCATGACGGTATGGAGTGGCGCGAACGAATCACAGCCAACCCGGAAGTTCTCGTGGGTAAACCTGTAGTCCGGGGCACCCGCCTATCCGTCGAGCTGATCGTTTCCTTGCTCGGCAACGGATGGACTTTCGAGGAGATTCTTGCGAGCTATCCGGGACTGTCCGTCGACGACATTCGGGCGTGCCTATTATACGCCGCCGAGGTTCTAACCGAGGAACGGCTGTATCCAGTTGTCACCGGATGACGATCGTCGCCGACGAGAACGTTCCGTTCGCAATCGTGCGGCGGCTGCGGGAACTCGGCCATGATGTGACCTGGATCAAAATCGCGAGTCCCGGACTGTCCGATGCCGAAATTTTCAGAAGCTGCGAAGAGTCTGGGAGCGTGTTGATCACGCAAGACAAAGACTTCGGGGAGATCGCTTGTCTACGGCTCGCAACCCGGCGATCCGGTGTTATTCTGCTACGCTTCGGTTCCCAGCCCGCCGATACCGTCGCGAGCGCTCTAGCTTTGGCGCTTACCAATCACGAAGAATTTCTCGGCTGGTTCACCGTTGTAACGGCAACCCAGGTGCGGCGTAGACCGATGCGGCGAATGTAGGCGTCAGTTAGTATTCGCGGCGCGCTTGTACGGCTCGCGCAGATACTTCGCCGCCTCTTCTTGCGCGCCCTGCGTGTTGTCTTTCGTGCGCAGCGCAAGATTGTATTCGTTCACCGCGCGCTCGCGCTGGCCGGTGACGTCGAAAATCTTCCCCAAGTGAATGCGCGACCAGACTTCCGTCCACTTCGGCTCCAGGTCGCCGTTTAGCGCCTCGCGAAAGGCGTTCGCCGCGCTCTGAAAGTTGTTCTGCAGGAAGAAAATCTCCGCGATCCGGTAGTGCGCCAGCGACGAATTGCGCGCCACGTCCAAAGCCTTCTGGTACTCCTTGAGCGCCTCGGGGAAATCGCTCACTTCGGCAAACTGCTCGCCGCGCCGGATCGCCACCGCGACCCGCACCTGCGGACTCCACCGCAACACCTTCCCATCGGGGTCGAGCGTCAGCTTCGTCGGTTTGCCGAACGTCTCGACCGCGAACTCGCTCGACGTGCCCGCTACCTCTACCATCTTGGTTTCGGGATTGCCTTCCGTTTCGATCTTCAACTCGGCGGGCATGCGGAAGGTATCCAAGTCTTGCGCCACTTTGCCGACCACGCGAAAGCCTTTCGCCGTGCGGAACACCGTGTATTCCAGCTTGAATTCCGGCGCGCCCGACGATTCGATCCACTGCAGGAAAAAGTAGCCCAGGTCTTGCCCGACTTGCTCTTCGAACACTTTCCGCAGATTCTCCGTATTCGCGGATTTATTCGCGTAACGTTGTGCGAAAGCTTTCAGCGCCGCGAAGAATTTCTCGTCGCCCGCCACCAACCGCAGCATGTTGAATACCGCTGCGCCTTTGCCGCCCGTAATCGCCCAAAACTCCGGCGAGTAATCTTCGAGCCGCGCGGACTGGATCACGGGAGGCTCGGTGAGCGTCAAGGCTTCCGTGTAGGCGTCGCGAATTTCGGCATCGTATACACCCGCGCCGCCCGTTTCGTTGAGATACATCAACTCCGAGTAACGCGCGAGGCCGTTCGAAATCCAGATGTGATTGCGGGTGGTGGGCGACACCGAAACTCCCCACCATTGCCTCGCCAGTTGATTCGCGAGTCCTCGCGAGTTGACTTGTTGCCCGATCGTGCCCGGCGAAAGAAAAATCATGCCCGGCGCCGAGTATCCCGCCGGCGCACCTTTCTCCGTCTCCACCAGAGTCAACGCGGTGGAAGGCGGCGGTCCGAACAAACCCGCGTAGTAGGACAAAATCTTGCCTACCTCATCGCCGTAAGCTTTCGCCATCGATGCGTTCTCGCGGAAGTAGATCGTCGAGTTCGCGCCTTGCGCCTGCACGCGCGCCGGTTCGCCGCGCACGATCGCCAGACTGCCGCCGAAGCCGGGCTGCGAGTATTTGACCTCCCACGTCACGCCGGTTGCGGTGGCCGAGCTGGTTTCAAGGCCGCCGCCCGTTACCTTGAATCCGGACGGAACGCCAATCAGAAACGTCGCCGTGTAACGGTCCGCTGTGTAATCGCTCACCGGGAACCAGCGAGCCGGGTACATCAGGTAGGCGAAATCGTTGCGGATCGCCGCGAAGCGGATGCCGAATACCGGAGACTCCTCCTGTCCCGAAAGCCGCCCGTCGTAGTTGATCACCACCGTCGCCGCTTGCCCCTTGGCCAGCGGTTCCGCGAAGTTCACCGTCAACGTAGATTCTTCGCCGCGCGTAGCGGAAAGCGCCTGCCCCGCGCCATCGACGACACCCGACACCTTTAACGCTTCGTTCAATTCGAACGTCGCCGCCCGGGTGCCGGCGTCGATCGGAAGGAATCGAATGGTGGCGCGAGCGGTGAGGCTCTGCGTGTTCATGTTCACCAGCGCCTCGACCTTCATATCTTCGACATCGATCCGCGCCCGCCGCGAAGTCTGCGCAAACGCAAGTCCTACGGCCGCCGCCGCTAACGCCACCGCTTTACCCAAGTGCATGTCGATGTCTTTCGATCGTTTCCGCCGCGTGATCCGCCGCCAGTTCTAGGGGATCGCCGTCCGAGGCCAACGCCCGGGCGACACCAGCAAGGTCCTCGCGCATGGCGGCGCGAGCATCGGTGTCCGCTAACAACCGGTTCGCCTCGGCGGCAAGCCGTTCGCCGGTGGCATCGTCCTGGATCAGTTCGGCGACGATTCGCCGTCCCGCCACCAGGTTCGCCATCGAGTAGAACGGCACTCTCACCATCCGCCGCCCCAACCACCACGTTAGCGCAGACACTCGATAGAACGTGGCCATCGGCGCGCCCAGTAACGCGGCTTCGACGGTGACGGTTCCGCTGGCCGCCAAAGCTACGTCGCAATACGCCATCGAATCCCAGCTTTCGCCGCGCGCGATCCGCACGGCAGGTAACGCCTCGCGGATGAACCCATCGTCGAGTCCCGCCGGAGTGGCGAGTACGAACTGGGCTTCGATACGCGCCACAGTGTCTCGCAAGATTGGCAGGTGCCGGGCGATTTCGCCTGTCCGGCTTCCCGGTAACAGCGCTACCAGCGGCTTACCGAGCGCCAGTCCGTAGCGCGCGAAAAACTCCTCGCGGGTACCACGCGGCGCGATCAGGCGAGTTAAAGGATGCCCAATGTAGTGCGCGGCCACCCCAAACGACCGAAAAAATTCCTCCTCAAAAGGGAAGATGCACAAAAGCCGATCTACGTTTCTTCTGAGCGCGTTAACGCGACTTTTTCGCCACGCCCAGGCTTGCGGGGCGACGAGATACACAACGGGGATTCCCCGGTCTTTCAGAGCTCGGGCGACTCGCAGATGAAAACCCGAGCTATCGGTGAGAATAGCGAGCGCCGGGCGTTCTTTTTCCGCCGCCGCGATCAGCTTGCGGTACTCGCCGTGGATCGCGGGAAGATGCTTTACCACTTCGACCAATCCCACCACCGCGAGTTTGCGCTGGTCGATGACGGCGCGCACGCCTGCGGTTTCCATACGGGGGCCGGGGCAGCCGAAGAACTTAGCTTGGGGAAAACGGCGGCCAAGGGCACGCGTCACACCGGCCGCATACAAGTCGCCCGACGCCTCGCCCGCCGACACGAGAACCTTCAAGCCGGAACCTTCACTCCGGCTATTGTCCGCTACCATTAGAGGGCACGATGTCTTCCCCTCCGAACGCGGCCCTTCTGGCCGCGAACGCGATTCCCGTTTCCGAGTTTCTCGATAGCGTCGCGGGTGAAACGGTTCCGTTGAACAGCGCGTTCTCGTATTTCTTCTTCTCTGCGACGCCTACCGAAGAAGAGACCAAAGAGTTTCTTGACGAGCCCGCCGCCGCGTTGCCGCCCCGGGTTTTGGCGTTACTGCCACCGGTGCGATTGATATTCGTTCCGTTTCTCGAACGCCAGCCGGTCCGCCATAACGGGCGCAGAGGGTCGGGTGCGGCCATCGCTCTCCGGCGTCCCGCGCAGGAGCTCGCGCTAAACCATGCTACGCATTCCTCCGCCGAAGCCGAGACATTTCTCTTTGCTTTCGAGGATCGCGACGTCGGCGAATATCACTACCGGTTTTTTCAGTTCGTCTCGAGCCTGACCGCGGACCATTGGCCGGAAGAAGTGGAGAAGACTTACATGGACCTGATCCGGCAGGAACTCCGCAACAACGTCCATGGCGAAGCCGACGAACTCAGTTGGGAGAAAAAGATCGCGCTTCTCGAGAAGCGTCCCGTTGGGGCGAAAAGCGCGCCGCACGCCTCGAATAAAGGCTTGCGCGACTACGCCCGGCAGTCGTTCATCGACACGCTGACGCTCTACCTGCATGGCATTTGCTGCGACCTGGATGTCGATACCGGTCCGCGCCAACTCGCCACGCGCCACATGCGCAAGCGCCTCGAATTGCTCGCCGAAGCGTTCCCGCCGCCGTCGGGTTACGCGGTGTTCCCGGAAGAGTTGAAGAAGTAGGATGGTGATGTGACGCTGCGGGTGGTCTTGATCAAGTCGGAAGAAGGTTATGCCGTCTCTTGCCCGGCGCTCCTTGGGTGTCTTTCGCAAGGAGAGTCCCGTCAGGAGGCGCTGGACAACATCCGCGTGGCCATTCGGGAGTGGTTTGGTATCGAAGGTTCGGAGCCCGTTCCGGAAGTGGCCGAAGCGTAGGACGGACGCAATCGTCAGAGCGGCCGGTCTCACGTTAGAGCGGTTTCGCGAATTGCTTTAACGCCGTTTCTTGAAGGCTACGGCTTAGCGGGTTTCGCTTCCGGCGGCTTCGGCGGCGCAACCTGCTGCTCGACCGGTCGCGGGCGAAAACGCTGCCGGACCACCGGTTTCGCGCTCGCCAGTTCCACCATCGCCGCCATCACCGCTTCGGATTGCGCGGGATCGGGTTCCAGCCAGTGGTGCCTACCCTCCGCCGAGGGCTTGAGAGTCAACTTGCCGCCGGTGCCGAGATCGAAAGTCCCCGCCGCCGAAGCACCGAAGTATTTCTTGTCGGTCCGCACGCAGTGCAAAGCCGCGAGCACTCCGGCCGCCGGAGCGTCTTTGTTTCCCGACGCGCGAAATGCGTCTACCACGGGGTGGTTTGGACTCCACGCGAACGCCGTCTCGATGGCCGACGCCGGAAACCTGTATCGCTCACCCATCGACTCCGGCACGACGAAAATCGATCCCGGCCATTCGGCAAACAATGTCCCGGCGGAAGCCGGATGGGCGGCCAAACCACGTTCAACGGCCACTAAGTACCGGGCCTTGCGCGCGATCAGATCCTTCACACCCGGCAGCGCGAGCGCCGCCGCTAACGTCACCGCCGGACCCGCGAGGACCATCGCCGCGTTTTGATCGTGCTGCGCCGTGAAAGCGTTCCGAACCACGGCGGCGGGATCGGCCGTGTCCACTATTTTTTGGATGCCGTGCGGGTATATCGGAGCCCCGTCCGCGCCCTTGCGCGAGAGCGGCGCGGTCAGCATCGGAGTCTCCATTTTGGGGATGCCCGACGTCGCCATGCCGACCGGTAGCGTTCGCCCCGACGCCGCGAATTGCGCGCTCACCGCGCCCGCATAGAAGCGCCCTACCACTTCGCAAAACGCCGCGGATGCCAGTGTCGGATTGGTGGTCGATACGGCCACGACGCGACACTCGTTTTTGCCGTCGAGCCCGTACAATACGGCGAGAGCCAGCGCGTCGTCGATCGACTCGCCCATGTCGCAGTCGAAGACGACGCCCATCGGCGGTTTCGCGTTGCCGAACTGCATGGAATGCTACGCCAGATCGAGACCTTCGACGCGGCCCGTCGAGTCGCCGAAATGCTCTGCGTGAACGCCCATGCGATCCATCATTGTCAGGAACAGGTTCGACATCGGCGTCTCCTTGCGATAGACGATCCGGCGGCCCGTCTTGAAATGATTGCCGCCCTTACCGGCGATCAGCGTCGGCAGATCCTCGTGGGTATGGCGATTGCCGTCTGAAAGGCCCGCGCCGTAGACGATCATCGAATTGTCGAGAACGTTCGAATCGCCTTCTTTCGCCGCCTTCAACTTGTCGAGCCACTTCGTGAATTGCTCCACGTGATACGTGTTGATCTGCGCGACTTTCTCCATCATCGCGGGGTCGTTGCGATGATGGGTGAGCGGGTGATGGCCGTCCGGGATGCCGATCTCGCGATAGGCGCGCGACGTTCCCTCGCGCGTCACCAGGAACGTCAGTACGCGCGTCTGATCGGCTTGGAATGCCACCGTAATCATGTCGGTCATCAGCTTAAAGTGCTCGGCAAAATCGGCCGGAACGCCGTAGGGCTTCGCCATGCCGGGGTCGATTTGCGAGTTGTCTTTTTCGGCCTTCGCGATCTGCGCCTCGATCTCGCGAATCGAGGTCAAATACTCGTCCAGCTTGCGTCGATCCGTCGGTCCCAGATTCGCTTGCAGACTGCGCGTATCTTCGGTGACGAAATCGAGGATGCTCCGCCGGAACTTGCCTTCGCGCGCCCGAGCTTCGGGACTGAGCGCGACGCCCTTGCCGAATAGCCGCTCGAACAGCGCTCGGGGGTCGAGAATCGGAGGCAGCGGCTGTGTTTCGCTGCGCCACGCGAGGTTATTCGTGTACGCGCAGGAGTAACCGGAATCGCAATCGCCCGCCTGCCGTGCGTCTTCGAGTCCCACTTCGAGCGAAGCGAAACGCGTCTGGCCGCCGGCTTGTTGCGCGACAATCTGATCGCAAGAAACGCCTACCTTGATATCGCTCACCGACTTGCGGGGCTGGACACCGGTCAGGTACGCGCCGCAGCAACGTCCGTGGTCGCCCGCACCGTCCAGCAAAGCCCGCCCGTTGTTGTGCGTGAGATTGCTCAGGACCGTAATGTTGTCTTTGTGCCGTTCGAGCGGCGCGAGAATGCGCGGCAGTTTGTCGAGCGGGCCCTCGTTCTCGGGCGTCCAGTGACGCATATCGATCCCGTTCGGAACGTAGACGAACGCCATGCGAACCGGCGCCTTGCCGGGAATGCGGCTCGACGCCAGCGCCGGAGCCATCGCGTCCAAGGCGGGCAGCGCGATGGCCGCGCCCGCGCCACGCAGAAACATCCGTCTCGGAAGAGCTTTTCGGGTGATCATCGAACGGCCAACTCCTTCGGCTTCTCTTTTGCCTGGCTGATCTCGCCCCGCCGCGATTGGAAGGGCAGGCTGCGCACGGTCTCTAGCAGCAGTGTCTCAAACCGGTAGCCCGTAGCGGCCAGCTTACGCTGAATGTCGTCCACGGTTCTCCGATCATATCTCTCAAGACCGCGCCCCAGGGCGTAGGTCAACATTTTTTCCGTTAGACAACGCGCGAAGTCCGGGAGTTCGGCGTTGAGCAGCACGTTCATCTCGGCGGGCGTCGCGAACGACTTTCCATTGGGCAGCGTGCCGCCCACATCGATCGGGAATTTGCCGTCCGCCGTCCGCCACTTGCCGATCGCATCGTAATTCTCGAGTCCAAACCCAAGCACGTCCATCCGCGAATGGCACGAAGCGCAAGTGGGGTTCGAGCGGTGCTTTTCGAGCTGCTGCCGCATCGATCCCGCGTTACCCACCGCTTCTTCGTCAAGCGCCGGAACGTCCGGCGGCGGCGCAGGCGGCGGAGCCCCTAGGATATTCTGCAGGATGTACTTACCCCGAATGACGGGTGACGTACGGGTGGGATAGCTCGTGACGGTCAGTACGCTGGCGTGAGTGAGGATGCCGCCGCGCCGCCCATCGGTGAGTTCGACGCGCCGGAACTCAGGGCCGGTAACCCCTTCAATTCCATAGTGTTTCGCCAGCCGTTCGTTCAAGAACGTGTATTTGGCGTTGAGGAAATCCGACATCGGCCGGTTCTCGCGCAACAGCGATTCGAAGAACATGCGCGTTTCCGTTTTCATCGCCTCGCGCAATTCGGGCCCCCAGTCCGGGAACTTCTGCGGATCGGGCTTGACGCTCTCGAGGTTACGAACTTCAAGCCACTGCCCGGCGAAGTTCGTGGCGAACGCGGCGGCTTTCGGATCGGCGAGCATCCGCTTCACTTGCTGGTCGAGCGCCGGTCGCAACTTCCGAGTCTCGGCCAATTTCAGCAACTCCTCGTCGGGCATCGAACTCCACAGGAAATAACTGAGCCTAGAGGCGAGTTCGATGTCGGAAATCTGGTGTACCTTCACGGCGTCGTTCGGATCGGGGTCGCGTTCCACGCGGAACAGGAAGTGGGGCGAAACGAGCATCGCCCGGATCGCTAACTGGATGCCTTGATCGGTGCTAAGTCCTTCCGCTTTCGCGAGATCGACGAACCGGGCGAGTTTCGCGACTTCGGTAGCCGTCACCGGACGGCGGTAGGCTTTCCTCGCGAGCGTCGCAACGATTCGGTTGACGCAAGCCGCGCCGGTTTCCGGGTCGCATACGACGACCCTAGATCGCAGCGGGTGGCCGTCTTTCGACGGCTGCGGCCCGATAAACCGGATCATGTTGAGGAACTTGTTCTTCTGGTTGTTGAAAACTTCCTTTTCGGACAACGTTTTGACGAACTCGTCGCCGATAAACCCGGCCCGGTACGTATGCTCGCCTTCAGTGAGCCGGATGCGGAATTCGGCTTCGGAGTACGGATTGAAGTACACCAGCCCGGAGGGTTTGGTCTCCACCGACATCGTGTGCACGAGCTTGCCGTCTACCCAAAATCCCAGTGTCACCGGGGCCGCATCCTTGCCCCTTTCGCCCGGCATCCCAATAATCACCTGGTATTCGCCGTCCCAATCGAGGCGGCCCGTGGTCTCGACCGCCGAAGGCCCGACTCGACGTAAGTTCTTGTCTTTCAATTCGAAAGATACTTCCATCGGCTTGGGCATCGGGTCCCCGCCGATGGCCCGCGCGGCGATCCGCTCGGCGGCGTTCAGGTACTTTTCCATCAATACCGGCGACACAGTGAGCACGTCGCCGATGTTGTCGAATCCGTGGCCGGAGTCGTCGCTCGGGAAATCTTTGTCGGCTTGAAACTCGACGCCGAGGAGGTCGCGGATCGTGTTGGCGTACTCGGCGCGATTGAGGCGGCGGGCGGTCACCCGGCCGGGGTCGGGTTTCAAAGCTCGATCCGCGCGCTCGAATTCGCCGCGCACAAAGCTCATCAACGCTTCGGCCTGCGTTGGATCGGGACGCGGAACGCCGGGCGGGGGCATCTCACCGGTGCGAATTTTCAGTACGATCCGCTCCCAGCCTTCGCGGTACTGGTGGATAGAATCGGGAGTCGAAAAAGCCTTTAGATTCAATCCGCCGGACGCCATCCGTTCGTTATGGCACGGCGCGCAACTCTTCGAAAGCACCGGTTGCACGGCCTGCTCGAACTTACCGGTTTCGGCGGCGTTCGCCACCGCCGCGGCAAACACGGCTGCCACGGACACACGAATCCCCATACTTGAGTAGATGCGCTTCACGCACCAGAGATGTTACCGCAGCAACTACTGAATTGGAGTATTAGAGGTACCGGCCGGTTCGAGGCGGATTTCCCCGAACATGCTCTCGTACTGCGCGACGTTCTGTTGCAGGAGGTTCGCCAGCGCTTTCGCCTGCTGCGGACTCACGTAGATTCCCTGGAACACGTTGAGCGTCACTGCGTCGGGAGAGGTTTGCGTCGCGGTGCCAAACATCAGAAACAAATCCCACAAACTCGGCCGGATCTGAACGCTATTGCAATACGACTCGCGATACTCCGGGGCGTTAACGGTGGTGATTTTCGGTTGCATAGGGGAATGCGGGTGGGATATGGCGGGGACGACGGGGCTCGAACCCGCGACCTCCGACGTGACAGGCCGGCGCTCTAACCAACTGAGCTACGTCCCCTCGCCAACTTACCCAGGATAACATCATTTTTCGCGCCGATACGGGTCTCGCCGCAGCTCGGAGATTGCCGCCGCACGCAAAGCTTGAAAGAATAGCGCCGATGATCGACAGGCGCGAATTTCTAGGCGGAATGGCGGCGCAAGCCGCGCGGCGGTCCCGCCCCAACTTGCTCTTCCTGATCGCCGACGACCACGCCGGGTATGCGATGGGTTGCGCCGGGAATCGGCTGGCCGAGACTCCGAATCTCGACCGGCTGGCGAGCGAAGGCACGCGGTTTGCGAGCCACTTCTGTAACTCGCCCGTTTGCACGCCGTCGCGGCAGGGTCTGCTCACCGGGCTGATGCCGCACGCGGCGGGAGTGACGCGATTGACCACCCCCCTCTCCGAATCGAAAGTCACGCTGGCGAAGCAATTGAAGAAAGCGGGCTACTCCACCGCCGTTTTCGGCAAGATGCATTTCAACCAGCCGGGACGCGCCGGTTTGCATGGGTTCGATACGTGTATGACCGAAAGCGAAATCACTCGCGGCTGGCAGCGCGACGTAAAACCGCGCTCCTTGCCCGAAGGAGTCGAAACAAAACCGCAATGGCGGCCGTTTCGCGATCACGCGCGCATTTGGCTGAACGCCGGCAAGCTGCCCTATCCGCGAATGAATGGAGAGATGCGGTCCGACTATTGCGTCTCCCAAGCCACCGAATGGATGGAAGCGAACGCCGCGAAGCCCTTCGCGCTTTGGGTGAGTTTGCAGGAACCGCATTCGCCGTTCGATTTCCCGGTGGAGGATCGGGGGCGCATGGATCCGGCCAAGTTCGCCGCACCGCGCGTGGGTCCGGAGGACGCTTGGCAAATCCCCAACATTTTCCGCGATCTAACGGCCGTAGAGACGCGCGGACTCACCGCGGCGTACTACACCTCGGCTCGGTTTCTCGACCACAATATGGGCCGCGTGCTGGCGAAGCTGCGCGATCTGAAGCTCGACGAGAACACGCTGGTGGTCTATCTGGCCGACCACGGCTACTGCCTGGGGCACCATGGGCGGTTCGAGAAGCATTGCGGTTACGATCCGGCGCTAACGGTACCGCTGATGATGCGGTGGCCCGGCAAGATCAAGCGCGAGACGATTACCCGGCTCACCGAGCACGTCGATGTCGCGCCCACGCTCACCGAGCTTCTCGAAATCGATCCCCTGCCCGAGACGCAAGGGCGGTCTTTGTTTACCGGCGAGGCGCGGTCGTCGATCGTGAGCGTCTATATGGAAAACGAAGAGGCGTTCGTGCGCACGGACCGTTGGAAGTACATTTTCTGCTCCGGCAAGCGGAAACGCGAGGACGGTTACGAGACGGATAATCCCACGCCGGGCCGTTATCACCGGCTGTACGATTTACGCAACGATCCAGGCGAGTTCACGGACGTAGCGGCGAAGCAGCCGCAGGTGGTCGCGCAGATGCAGTCGCTCTTAGTGGACCGTTTCCGCTCGACGCACCCCGATGCGGAGAAGGAACCGGGGTTGGGCGGCAAGGAAGTGGCGCTTGAGTTTTACGTGCGGCCGAGGGACGTGCAGTCGCCGGCTGCTGTGGCGCGCCCGTAGGGTATCGGAATGCAATTAGTCCAGCGGAAAGGTCCGACCCAAGTGTCGCTAGTGCTGTCTTCGAAATGCTGCTCGGCGACTTGCCGTCTTCGGAGGTGCGGAACGTAATCGCATTCTGGGGCGCTTCGATCGGCTATTTGCAAACTCATCGCCCACAGTTTTGGTCCGTTACGTTGTTTCACAACGTTGTTCGTTTAAATGGAGGGTGGGTAGAGTGTTTGGTTCTTCATCCGGACGGCCTTCGCATTCTCGTCGAGATGGAGACGGCGCCATTTGGAGTTCCTTTCGAACCGGAAGAGAATCCATACAAAATGGCGCCAGGCTGCCGCATGGTTAGCCTCACCAAGTCGTCGATCGCGCAAACGCTACCGGCTTTGAGTGAAGCCCATTTAGCTGCGCTGTCGATCGCCGCACAGCGCAAGCCAATGCCAGTGGCCCGGCGCGCCCATTCTCCTGGAGTAGTGGCGTTCGTTAGCTCGCCGGACCGGATTCTTCGGCAGTCCAATCCGCTGGACGAGGTTCCAGCGACGTTTTCCGAGGGCAGCCGCATCGCTGTGCTAGTCAATCGCTATGAGCGCGACTGGCAAGCCCGAGCGGCCTGTATCGCCCATCATGGGACACAATGCTCGGTCTGCGGAATGAGCTTCCTCGACCGGTATGGCGATGGGATGGCGGATTTCATTCACGTTCACCATCTAGTTGCGCTGTCAAAAATCGGTACGGCTTACGAGGTCGATCCCGTGAACGATCTCGCTCCCGTCTGGCCCAACTGCCACGCTTTCCTGCACCACCGCAAGCCGCCGCTGACGCTCGCCGAAGCGCGGGCGATGATCGACCGAAGTGCGCTCGGTTCGCGCGACTTCGATCCGCAATAGCGTTTATTTCGGCCGCCGCCGAGGATCCATCGCGGTCCCGGCGTTGTAGCGGAAGGGCATTTTCGTCCACTCGTCACGAGTCATCCCATTTAAATCCCACTGCGCGACGCCGTCCTTCAGCGTGATTTCCGTCACCAACCGCTGGGTGCCCATCAGCTTTCCGCCCGCGATATCGGTAAAGCCGAAGTTCCCCTTTTCCAGGCGCAGGACGGCGATATCGGCTACCGCGCCCACGCTCAGATGACCGAGATCTTCCCGCTTGATCTGCCGCGCGGGAGCCCACGTGGATTTCGCGATCGTGTCATCGAGCGACAGCCCCATGTTCAGAAATTTCGACATCACGTTAGTCATGTCCTTCATGCCGCCGATCATGCTGGACTGGTGCAGGTCGGTCGAAATCGAATCGGGCACAAACCCTTGCTTCATCGCGGGCACCGCTTGCCAGAACAGAAAGCTGCCCGCGCCGTGGCCGACATCGAAGAGCACGCCGCGCTTGCGCGCCTGCCACAGATACTCGCGCACCTTGTCGTTCTTATCGAGCATCGGCACTGCGCCAAGGTACATGTGCGTGTACATGTCGCCGGGACGCAGACGGTCGAGCACGAGTTCCTCATGCGGACGCTCGATGCGGAACACGCCGAAATCGACCATCACGGGAATGTTGGCCTCCTTCGCCGCCTTCAGCGCGCTATCGACGGCAATCCATTCGGGACCCGCGTAATGGGCGGTCTTGACGCCGACGATGACGCCGGGGTGCTTCTTCGCCATTGCCGCCAGTTGTTCGGCGTCCATCTCCGTAGTCTCTTGTTCGACGGCGCCGCACATGCCGGTACCGACGATGTTGAGCAGCGCGAGCACCCGCGTCTTGGCCCGGTCGATCACGCGCTCTTTGAACTCGGGGAAACTCTTCCATCCCGAAGTTCCCGCATCGACCACGGTCGTCACGCCGCTGCGGAACGTGTGATCGTCGGGGAACACCGAGAGCTGTCCGCAATACGCGCTGGGCTTAGAGGCCGTCGAGTAGACGTGGACGTGCAAATCGACAAGGCCGGGCGTGACGTAAAGTCCCGCGACATCTACCGTGCGTTTGGCCTTCGCGGCGTCGATCGAGGGCGACACTTCGGCGATCTTGCCGTTCGCGATCGCCACGTCACGTTTGGCGCTCAGCTTATTCTTCGCGTCGATGACGTGACCGTTCTTGAGCAGCAGGTCGTAGGCGGGGGCTTGCGCGAGCAGAATCGCGAGGGCGGCAAAAGTCATGCCGTCATTTTAGTGCTTGCGGCGCGGCTTACGCGCGGACGAACCGTCCGTCCGGTTGCAGCGTGTATTTCCGTCCGCGCCAAACGATGTCGCGCCCAAACCATCCCGCCAACCAGAAGCAGAAGCTTAGGATGTCTTGCGCGAGCAGCGCGACGGTCATTTTGGCTTCGACGACGCGCGCTACCGAAATCGCCGCCGCCAGCCACAGAGCCATCACCGCCGCCGACGCGACGGGCGCGAACGGGGCCACGATCAGCGCCACCGCCGTCGGCATAGCGAAGAACTGGCCGAGATACGCCCAACCGCGCGAGGCCCGCGTCGAGCGCATCCAACGCAGGCGGTGCGCGAAGTTGGTAGAGCGATCCTGACTGCCGATGCGATGCTCGACCACGGTTCGAGCGATGCCGACTTTCATCCCTTGTTCGGCGGCGCGCTGTCCGATTACGAAGTCTTCGGCGAGATACTCGCTCAGCGTTTGCCAGCCGCCGATTTTGTCGATCACGCCCTTGCGCACGTGCATCGTCGGCCCAACGGCGAACTTCACGCCGCCCTCGACCAAGCGCGCGACAAGCATTCCAGCGAGGAACTCCGTGTTCATGCCGATCGCTTCCAGGCTCGACCACACGGACGGCCCGCCCACGGCGCGATATGGGTACGTCGCGACGTCGAACTGCGGGTCCACTTGCTCGACGAAACGCGACGGCAGCCAGATATCGGAGTCGCTGATGACGATCAGGTCGTAGCGCGCGAGAATCCACGCCTGCGCGAGCTTCCACACTTTCGGGTTGGCCCACTGCGGCGCGCCGGTGACGATCAGTTGCGCGTCCACCTGCGGATATTCGGCCATCAACTTTTCGGCGACGGCGTAGGCGGGGTCGTTGCGCTCCTCGACGGCCAGCACGATTTGAAACTGCCCACGTTGTCCGAACACGGATCGCAGATTGTCCTCTAGGCCCGCGTCCACGCCCCGCAGCGGTTTTACAAACGTTACGGGTTCCGTGTTGCGCTTCTGCTCCTGGGCGAGGAAGTTGCGCAACGCAACCACCACCAGGATGCAGTAGACGGCGGAACCGAGGGCGAGGAGGATCACTCGATTGGCGTCTTCGCGTCGATCACCTGCCGGATCGCCGCGACCGTCTCCTGTACTTGTTTCGCACCCAAATCGCCCCCGCGCCGCTGCCGCAAGGACACCGTTCCCTGCTCCGCTTCGCGGTCGCCAACGACCAGCATGTAGGGCACCTTCTGCAACTGCGCCTCGCGAATCTTGAGATTCACTTTCTCGGAACGGGCGTCCACTTCTGCTCGAATGCCTGCCGCAGCCAGCGTCTCGCGGACGGTCTCGGCATACGGCGTGTGGCGGTCGGTAATCGGCAGTACAACGGCTTGCACCGGCGACAGCCACACCGGCAGCGCGCCCGCGTAATGCTCGAGCAGAATTCCGAAGAAGCGTTCCACCGAACCGAACAGTGCGCGGTGCACCATCACCGGCTGGTGCTTCTGGCCGTCCTCGCCGATATAGCTGATGTCGAACCGGCGCGGCAAATTGAAATCGAATTGGACCGTCGAAAGCTGCCACTTGCGCCCGATCGCGTCCACGAGCTTCACATCGATCTTGGGCCCGTAAAACGCCGCTTCGTCGGGCATGGTTTTCACTTCGAGGCCGACGCGCGCAACCGCCTTGGCGAGCGCATCCTCGGCCATCGTCCACTGCTCCGGCGTACCGTCGTACCTTCCGCTGACGCCGCCGTCCCATGTCGAAAGCTCCGCTTCGTATTGCTCGAATCCGAACGTCTTCAGCGTGTGCACCGCGAAATCGAGGCACGAGACCACTTCGTCGATCAACTGATCGGGACGGCAAAAGATATGAGCGTCGTCCTGGCAGAACGCCCGCACGCGCAGAAGACCATGCAGCACACCAGACTTTTCGTAGCGATGCACGGTGCCTAATTCGCCGAGCCGCACCGGCAGGTCGCGATAGCTGCGCTGCCCATGCGCGTAAATCAGCACGTGGCCGGGGCAGTTCATCGGCTTGGCCCGGTAGACCGCGTCGTCGAGTTCCATTTCGTCGAACATGTTTTCGGCGTAATGTTCCTCGTGACCCGACACCTCGAAAAGCTTCTTGCGCATGATATGCGGCGTGGACACTAGCGAATAGCCGCGCTTCAAATACTCGGCGCGCATCCAGTCCTCTAGCTCTTTTCGGATGAGTCCGCCCTTTTCATGCCAGAAAATGAGGCCCGGGCCCGCTAATTCCTGGATCGAGATGTAGCCGAGCTCCGCGCCGACCTTGCGATGGTCGCGGCGCTTGGCCTCCTCAAGGCGGTCGAGGTGCGCCTGCAAGTCCTTATCGTTGAACCAGGCGGTTCCGTAAATCCGTTGTAGTTGCTTGTTCGCGGCGTTCGACTTCCAGTAGACGCCCGCGATCGACATCAACTTAAACGAGCGCAGTTTTTTCGAGGTCGGCACATGCGGACCGCGGCAGAAATCGATGAAGTGCGGCCCAAGCGTGTACTCGGTAAACGTTTCGCCGGCCTTCTCTTCGATCAGTTCCACCTTCATCGGCTCGTTCATGCCGCGGTACTTGGCGAGACCGGCTTCTTTCTCGATCACCAGACGTTCGAACTTCAGATCCTGGGCCGCCAACTCCGCCATCTTCTTTTCGAGCTTCTCGAGATCCTCGGGTGTGAACGGCTCGGGCCGGTCGAAATCGTAATAGAAGCCATTCTCGATGGGCGGGCCGATCCCGAGTTTCGTTTCGGGATACAACTCCAGCACGGCGGCGGCGAGCAGATGGGCGGTGGAGTGCCGGTACACTTCGAGCGCGCTCGGGTCTTTCGTAGTGAGTATCTGAACCGACGCGTCCCCTTCGAGCGGCCGGGTTAGATCCCAAAGATCGCCGTTTACCTTGGCGACGATCGCGTCCTCGGCGAGCCGCTTCGAAATCGACTGCGCGATGTCTAGAGGGGCGGTTCCGGACGGGTAAGCCTTATTGCTGCCATCGGGCAGAGTAACGTGAATGTCGGGCATTGCGGGGTGTCTACCATGACATCACAGTGAGCTTCGGCATGGCGTCGAAGTGGCGGTCGCGGGTGACGATGGGTTTCGTTGCGTTCCCGAGCGATCGCCGCGATCCATAAATCGTTCGCGGGAATTGGACGGCCGATTCGCTTTAGGTCGTGACGGATCTCACTGTAGTAATCGGCGGTTTCCTTCGATATGCCAAACACTCGAATGCTGCCGAGGATTCCGTCCAGCCAATCCTCGTATTTCGCTCGGCGGATCGAACCCGCCACTCCAAACCGGTACTCGCCGAGGGTGATCGCCGTGATCGATGGGAACTCGTACCTCGCCAATCGGTCGATTTCCGGGTCTCCTTCGGCTAAGGCGGAGAAGGCGTTGGTGTCGAGAATCATTTCCACTCGTTGGGATTGACTTGACCGAACTCTTCCTCGATGACTTTCATGATGCGAGCGTTCTCGTCCTTGAGGTGAGCGAGAGCGCCAAGTACTTTCGCCATGCCGGTTCGGGCGTTTCTTCCCGCGATAAATGCGAACGTATTGCCGGGCCCACGAGTTCGTCGATAGGAACACCGCGATCGGCGGCGATGACCGCGGCTTGACGCGCTAGCTCGTCCGGAATCTCGATGGTGGTCTTTAAGCCTTCATCGTCCCATGAACCCAGCTTTACGGCAGCCGCGTGGTCTGATGGGCGATCAACTGCCAGCCAACCGGCTTTTTGACCCACACGTGGATCAGCCGGAAACTCGATTGCTGCCGGGCACCCTTCGACGTGGTATCCATTTTGAGCCCGGAGGTCAACACCGCCGTATCGCCGTAGACCTGAACCTTGGGGTCCAGGTGAGTCACCGAATGATATTGTTGCGCCCCGGATTTCAGGTTGTCGATGTATTGGCGCTTGGTGTCGATCAAGCCGGTGGAATGCGTGTAGACCAAGTCGTCGGCCAGCAGCTTTTCGAGCGCAGCGGTATCGGTCTTTGTGACCGCGTCCGCCCAAGCCTTGTCGGCGGCGACGATGGCGGCGGCTTTCTTATCTTGCGCGGATAGGGCGGAGGTGGCGAGGAATACAACCGCGGCGGTCTCGGCTAGAGTCTTCATGGCGACACACAGTCTACCGCGTTCCGCGGCGTCCTCGAACGGGATTGCTATAGTGGGGAGTTCTATGCCAGAACCGGCCCCTTTCGACGAGGCGGCACTGGTCGCCCGGGCCCGTTCCGGCGACGATTCGGCCTTCGGGGATCTCGTCAACCACTACGAAAGGCGAATCTTCCGGTTGGCGAAAAACATCACTCAAAATGACGAGGATGCCGAAGACGTGCTCCAGGAAAGCTTTATGAAGGCCTACGGCAATCTGGACACTTTCCAAGGCAATTCCAAGTTCTATACGTGGCTGGTGCGGATCGCGGTGAACGAAGCGCTAATGAAGTTGCGCAAGCGCAAGACCGACAAAACCGTGTCGCTCGACGAACAGCTCGACACGGGCGAGGATACTCTGGTCCGGGAGATCGCGGTTTGGGACGACAATCCCGAGCAGCGGTACTCGCAGGACGAAATCCGCGAAATTCTCGATAAAGCGGTAGCGTCGCTCGAACCGATTTATTCCTCGGTTTTTCAGTTGCGCGACGTCGAAGAGCTTTCGACGGAAGAAACCGCCGAAGCGCTAAACATTTCCGTGCCCGCCGTGAAGAGCCGCTTGCTACGCGCCCGCCTGCAATTGCGCGAAAAACTCACTCGATTCTTCCAACGAAAAGGGGACGACGTCTTTGCTTACCTGTAAGGACTTTCTTCGCCAGGTGAGCGAGTTCCTGGACGGAACCTGCGACCAGGCCATGAAGCGCGACTTGGAAAAGCACGTCAACGAATGCCCGAACTGCTGGGTGGTTTTCGACACCACCAAGAAGACGCTTAAGGTCTTCAAGGGCATGGAGCCGAAAGAGCTGCCGAGCGCCATCCGGGATCGTCTGATGAACGCTTTAACGAAGAAAATGGCCGCCAAAAAGTGCGAGCATTCCCATCAGGATTCGCACGAACATTCGGAAGCGGCCACCAGCTAGAACAGGCTCATTTGACCCGGCTCCGGCTCCCGTGGATTTTCGGGGATCGCGGACGGCGTTAGCGGCTCTATCGCTATCTCCTTTGCGGCGCTAACGAAGCCGGTCTGGACGAGCGGGATCTCCTCGATCCGGCTTAACACTCGCGAAATCCCCAGCTTCTTGACGTCTTTCGTCCACCCTCTGGCGCTCTTCCCCTGCCCGTAGCTGAGATACAGCCTATCCTCCGCGCGGGTCATCCCAACGTATAGCAATCGGCTGGCCTCCTCCTTTTCGCGGGGCAGCCGGGCCGCGCGGTGCGTCTCGGCGAAGCTGTCCCGAGCGTCGTCCTCGTTTCCTTTCGAATCGGGAATTCGCCACTTCGCGCCTAAGCCGGACGCCGCCGAGTACACCAAACTCGCCGATTCGTTCGACGGCATGGCGTCGAGCGCCGCGAGAAACACCACCGGAAATTCAAGGCCCTTGGCCGAATGGATGGTCATCAACTCCACCGCATCGAGCGACTCCGCCGCCGGGGCGTTGGGCTCGTCGGCGGCTTCGCGCAACCGGTCGAAATGGGCGACGATGGCGGCAATGGTGCGGGGGCGTTCCGCCCAAAGATCGCGGATCAATGCCAGTAGTTTGCGCACATTCGCCCGGCCCGCCGCGTCGAGCGAGCCTTCGTAGTCGCAGGCGTCCATCGCGCGCGCCAGCAGCCGGTCCGGCGAAACTTGGTTGCGCAAGCGCCGGCGCTCGTCGAGCGCGGGAAGCGATACCGTCTCCGCCAAACTCCGCTTCGGATCCCGCGCCGCCAGAATCTCCGCGTCGCTCCACCCGAAAAACGGGGAGCGCAAAACGCCGAATAGCGCGATCTCGTCGCGCGGATTCGCGAGTACGCGGAGATAGTTCAAAAGGTCGGCGATTTCCTGGCGCTCGAAAAACGTCTTACCGCCGGTGACGATATACGGAATCCCCGCATCGAGAAACGCGCGTTCGAAATCCGGAAACCGCCCGCCGGTGCGGAACAGCACGGCGCAATCGGAGTAGCGGCGGCCTTCGGCGGTGAGGCGCGCGATTTCGCCCGCTACCCATCGCGCTTCGATCGCCGAACGAAGGACCGCGTCGAAGTTCTCGATCGCCGTCAACTCCACCACCGGAGCGTCGACGTTCGCGAACTCGCGCGCCGCCTTGAGTCCCGGTCTCTCGATCCCCGGCATGCCGAAACAAACCCGTTCGGCGGCTTCGAGAATGGCGGCCCGGCTACGAAAATTCTCGCGCAGGTAATCGATCTCGCCGCCCGCGCGTTCGACGCTCTCGCGATAGGCGCGAAAGGCGTCCGGTGTTGCGTGGCGGAATCCGTAGATGGCTTGATTGATATCGCCGACCGCGAAGAACCGGCCCGGGCGGCGCAGGCGGGCGACCAGTTGCCATTGCACCGGATTCGTGTCCTGCAACTCATCCATCAGAATGTGGTCGAACTGGCCCGCGATCTCTTCGCGCAAGCGCTCGTCGCGGTCGAGCAAAGCGGCGGTCAGTTCTTCGAGGTCGTCGAAATCGACCTTGGCTTGCGCGCTCTTGGTTTCCCGGTAGCGTTGGGCGGCTTCGCGCAACACGGCGTCAAGCGTCTCCCGTTCGCTCGCAAATCGGGTCCCGATGGCGTCGGCCGGGGGCGGAGCGGTTGGCGGCGGAAAACCATCGCCCGCAAGCCGGATCGCTTCAAATGCGGACGCGAGATCGCCCACCGGATCGGAGGTGCTCCAAGCGTGAAACAGCGCGCGCAACCGCGCCGGATCGCGCGCGAGCATCTCGTCGAGCGCCGCGCCGATCGCCTCCCGCAGCGTAAGTTGCGCCAAGCGTTCGTCGAGAATCGCGAAGTTCGGCGCGAGCCCCACCGCTTCGAAGTGGCGCTTGAGAATCCCTAAGCACAGACCGTGAATGGTCGAGACCGGGGCTTTCTCCGCCTCCGGCCCCAGTTCCGCGGCAAGGCGCGACCGAATTTCGGCGGCGGCTTTCTCGGTAAACGTGATCGCGGCGATACGGTGCGGGTTCGCGCCGCGCTCCCGCACCAACCAAACGAAGCGCGCCACCAGCACCCGCGTCTTACCGCTGCCCGGACCGGCGACGACGCAGACGTCCTGACCCTCGCGCGTTACGGCGGCGCGCTGCGCTTCGGTCAACCTCATGCGCCCGCTCCTTGCGCCGGGGCGGCCGCGGCGGTTTCGCGAATCCGGCACGCGTCCCGGAAATCGCACCACCGGCAGATATCCGTATCGCTGGGCTGGGCGGCGATTCTCCCGGCCCGGATAGACTCTACCGCTTCGACGGCCCGGCGTTCCGCCTCTTCCATCAAAGTATTCGGATCGGACGCCTCGACAACCTTCGTTTCGCCGCGCAGCGCTACATAGGCAAAACCCGCGGGGCGATAGCCGTTCGACGCTAGGGCGTGCAGGTACAGTCCGCCTTGTACCGTCTCGGCGGCATCCATGCGGTTCTTGACGGCGCTCGCGGCCGAGTACTTGTAGTCGATGGCGTACACGTCTCCCGATGGGCTGCGATCAAACCGGTCGATCTGACCCTTCACGATGAGATCGGGGCGGAGAGCGAACTCGAACGGCCACTCGGCCTCCACCGTCCAGCCTTCGCGGCGGGGAGCTTGCGCGAGATAGCGCCGTAAATTGCGCTCCAGAGCGAGCCGGTGCCATTCGACATGGTGATCCACGGTGACATGGTTCTTGCGGCAGATCTCCCGGAACAGCCGGTCGAAGAGCGCCTCGAATGGCGCGGCCGCCCCCCGCGTCCACTCGTGCAGAAACCGGTGGGCCAGCGTGCCGTGGTCGAGAACTCCAAAGCGTTCTTCGGGCGGTTTGGGCGGTAGTTGCAAACGGAGGGTCCGCTGGCCGAAGAACTGGAACGGGCATTTTAAGAACGTTTCCAGCTCGGTGGGCGTCCAGCGGCGCTCTTGAAGCGAGGGGGGCGCGGGAAGGTAGGCAGCGTGTCCGGCGTTCTTGCGTGGACCGGGCGCGGGTCGATAGGCGGCGAACGATTCAACTGGCACGCCGTAAGCGATAACCACCGGACGGCACGGCACGCCTGCGGTCAGCAGCACCGACTCCCCGGCGGGAGCGGCCGGTCGGATGCGCGCGGCGGCGACGGCCGATCGAGAGGCGTCCCAAAAATCCGCCAGCGTCCGTTCGGTTTGCGGCAAGTGCTCCGCGACGCGTTCGAGGCACGCGCGAAGTTCGCCGCTCGAATCCAATCCGCCAGCCGCCTTTGCCCAGACGCGCGGTAATCGCTTGGCGGTGCGCCAGCCCTCCATCTCCGCTAGCGGTCCGGCCAGCGCGCCCAGCTCGTCGAGCCCGAAACCCGGAATCGCGGCCAGCAAGTCGAACTCGATCCGGTCGATCGTCATCTGGTCGAGTCTGGGGCTGGCCTCGCTGAGCCGGACTACGTCGATCAGCTTGCGCTTATCCCAGCCCGACAGCAACGCTTCCACGACGGCGGCGGCATAACGCACCGGCGCCCGCTCTTCCAAACGGTCCGCGAAATCCTCTTCGAGCGGGATGCCGTAACGTTCGAAGGTGGAGGAGATAAGGGCCCGGTACGGATGCTCGCCGGGAACGGTAACGGCAATTCGCGACAGCCGCTCGCCCGACCGGCAAAGCTCGACGATCCGTGCGGCCAGCGAGTGAACTTCGCGATCCGTGGAGGGCGCCGGGCGGGTCAAATGCCAAGTCTAGCGGGCGGGACGCGCCTGCAAATCGGCGAGACTCTTCTCGAACTTGCGCCGCTGGTTCTCGTCGAGGATCTTCAGAATTTGCTCTTTCCCGTGCAAGCGCACATCGTCCATCTGCATCTGCAGGTCGGACATGTACTTCATGAAGTCGTCGAGCACAATCTCAATCTTCTCCACTTGCACGGGTGTGAGTTCCAAATCGCGTTGGAAACGAGTCAAGAGTTCGGCCTTATTTCCGGTGCGCAGCAACGTGGACGCCTTAATGGCGGATTGGCGGGCGGCAAACTTCATGGCGAGCGCGCCCGCCGCCGCTCCGCAAAGGAACACCAGGAGGAGGGTGGAGAGCACTCGCGGATTCGACCACGAAATGCGCGAGGTCACCGGATTACTGCTCCATCGCCGTTAACGTGACGAACACGCGTCCGCGATCCTCGACTTCTTCGCCCACCAGATGTACTTCCGGATGGTCGTCGACCAGGATTTCCGCCGGAGCGTCCTGCGCCATTTCCACTTCGCCGCTAGAACCGGTGGAAAAAACGGCAACGCTCATCAACAGCAACAGAGCGGCGGAAGCGTACAGCAGACGCGCGCCGAAAGGCTGCAAGAAAATCGACCAGAAACTGGATTGCGATTCGTTCTCGATGCGCGCCATCACGCGCGCGTAGAGGCCGGGGGCCGGCGCTAATTCGGCGGGCAGCGAGAATGCGCTCCGAATGGTCCGGGAGTGTTCCGCCATCTCAGCTATCATCTCGCGCTCGGCGGGTCCCCCTAGCGCTTCTTCAAACGCGGCCCGCCCGGCGGGCGTCAGCTTGCCCGAGAGGTAATCTTCCAAGTCGTTCTGGATTCGCGCGTTCATAATCGAGTACCTAACCGCTATGCCGTAGCCGGCGTTCCCGGACGCCGCATGAGCCGCTGTGCGGCCTTGAGCAGCTTTTGCCGGGCGCGGAACAGCTTGACCTTGATCGTATTCTCGTTCATTCCGGTCATCTGCGCCAACTCTTCGACGGAGTGGCCTTCCACTTCCTTCAACAGAATTAGATTGCGGTCCTCGGCGCTTACCTTCGCCAGCAGCTTCGTCAGCAATTCGCGTTGCGCCAACTGCGCATCGACGGCCGGTCCGCGATCGGCGCCCGCCTCGGAGTTGTCCATCCGCTGCGAGTCTTCCTCCGAGAAGTCGCTTTCGTAAACCAGCTTACGGACCTTCTTCTTCCGCAGATAGTCGTAGCACTCGTTGACGGTAATCTTGTAGATCCAGGTGAGCAGGCTCGACCGGGCGTCGAAGTTGCCAATCGAGAAATAGACCTTAGTAAAGACCTGCTGCGAAATGTCTTCCGCGTCGTTCTGGTTGCGGAGAATGCCGTAGATGATCGAGAAGACCTTGTTTTGGTACCGCTCCACCAGTTCCCGAAACGCGGAATCGTCCTTGGCTTGAACGCGCTCGACGAGGCGCGCTTCATCTGTCTGCCGGTGTTCCAAAGTCCTGTGTCCGCGGGACGAGGCCGGAGCCGTAGTTGTGGCGGGAAACCCAAGACCCGGTATCGCCGCCGCTCCGTAAACGCCGCTCATACATCATAGCGGACGCGGCTTACCTTTCCTGGGTTTCGGTAAGGTGAAGATTCTTGAACTTAGAAGCCCGCATCGCGGACGCCGTTAGGTGAATCCATTACAATTAGAAAAGGAGAACGGATCGTGATTCAACTGACCGAAAAGGCCGTATCGAAAGTGCAGGAGATTCTGGATACTCAGGAGCCCAAACCCGCGGGATTGCGGATTGCCGTTGTGGGTGGCGGCTGCTCCGGCTTCAGCTATAGTATGGCGTTCGAAAACGCCCCGGGCATGCTGGACAAGACGTATAACTTCGGTCCACTCAAGGTTTACGTCGATCAAGCAAGCTTGCTCTATCTCGACGGGGCGGAAGTGGATTACGTGGAAACGTTCGAGGGGTCGGGCTTCAAGTTCAACAACCCGCAGGTCAAATCTACGTGCGGCTGCGGCAGCTCGTTTAGCGTGTAGCACCCCAAAACGCGGAAATGCAGAAAGGTCCCGGGAAACCGGGACCTTTTCTTTTTGGAACCGTGTTCCCCAAAAGCGAAAGCGCCCGGCTTACGCCGGGCGCTTTGCCGCTAGAAGCACTTCTCGTTCTTGTTTAGTTAGGCCGCCCGCCGGCGCGCCATAGCGCCGACTGCGAGGAGACCAAACCCTACCAGCGCCATCGCGCCGGGCTCGGGGATGATCAGGTCGGGCGTAAACACCGAACCGGAGTAAGAGGTCGAGTTGGTCGCTCCACCGGTCTTCAATGTGGTCAGCGAAACGGCAGGCACGAACTGCGTCGAAATGGTAATCGCGGCGTTGCCGAAACTCACCATTTCTAGCAAACCGGCGTTCGTCCCCGCGTAGACGATGTTCGACAGGTTAATGGACGGCGCAGTGTTGATACCCACTGTGGTACCTTTCTGGAAAATGTCGACCAAGACCATATCGGCGGTCAATGTGTTAACACCATCGAAGATCGAAAACGTGCCCTTGCCAGTGACGGGAGCCGCACCGGCCGCGATCGCACCGATGGTGAAAGTACCGGTCAGGTTGCCGGAGAAGCCGATCATCGTCGGCTCGTCGGAGTTGGTCACTTCAAAATCCCAGCCGCCAGCACCAGGCGAAAAGCTAAACGTGCCCGTGGTACCGTCGAAAACGATCTCAGCCCCTGTAACGCTCGCGATGTCAAAAAGGAGCGGCGAAGCGAAGCTGGTCGAAGCCGCGAGAGCGAGAAGCGCGAAAATTTTCTTCATTTTGTGTTTGTTCCTCCAGGAATTGTATGTGCTACCTAGCTCTAGTAGACTACCACCCGATCCTTCGTAATGTCAACGCCTGAGAGGGGTTTTCAGGTGGAAATCCGGAACAAACTGGGGTTGGAATATCGCCTGCGGTACTGGTACGATTTCAAACTCGTTTCAAAAAAAAATACTCGTAGAAAACACAAACGGGAACGAGCCCAAAGGCTCGTTCCCGTCGGAAGCAACCGGAGACCTAAAGAACTAAGCGCGCCGACGAAGCATGCCCAGCGCTAGCAGACCGCCGCCGATGAGGGCGAAGGCGCCAGGCTCAGGGATGTTCGAGACGACCGTACCCGAATAGCTGGTGGAGCTCACCAGCGAACCAGCGGTGAGCGTCTTCAGCGAACGCGGGGGGATGAACTGGGCCGACAGGGTGGCAACCGCGCTGCCGAGTGTCGTCAGTTCGAGCAAGCCTTTGTTGAGGCCGCCGTAAGAGATGTTGTAAAGGTTAATGCCGCCGACATCGTTCATACCGACGGTGGTTCCCTTGCTGAAGATCGACAACATGTCGATGTCGGCGGTTAAGGTAAAGCCTTTGCCGTCGTCAATCGTGAAGATGCCAGTACCGGTGACTGGGGCCGTCTGGGTAAGACCACCGGCGATCGCACCGATCGTGAACGTACCGTGGATGGTACCGAAGAGACCGACCAGGGACGGCTCGTCGGACAGGGTGATCTCGAAGTCGTAGGCACCGGTGTTCGGGAAGCTGAACGTATCCGTTGCGCCGTCGAACACGACCGATGCGCCGACAACGCTCGAGAAGTTGAAGAGTAGGGGCGTGGCGGAAGCGGTTGCGACCGAAAACGCCAGAAGGGCGAGTAGTTTTTTCATGTTGGTTCTCCTCCGGGCTTAGCTGTCTTGCCCAGCTTTGTCAAGTTAGCACCCAAACCAAACTCGTGTCAACACCTTAATGATGTTTTACAGGCCGCATCCGTACTGGGAATGGGGGCATCAGGAGTCCTTGGGTACTAGTACCTATATACTACGGGAGTGTTGGACATTCGCACTCCCGGCCAGACCTGCGTAACAATGTCTTTCGGGTGGTTATCCACACAAATGTACCCCGCGCTCAACCCAACGATCGTCACCGGCCGCGCCGATTGGCCGGACATTGCCAAACTAGCGTCAAAGGCGGGGTTTCCCGCCGTCGATCTCAACGCCGCCAGGGCGCAAGCCGCCGGGTTGGCGGCCACCCGGGAGGCCCTAGCGGCGCTTAAGATCCAGCCGGCCGTCGTCTCTTTTCCGGTCGAGTTTCGGCGGGACGAGGCGACGTTCGAATCCACACTCGCGCAATTGGAACCGGCGGCGCAGTTCGGAGCCGCTCTCGGGTGCCCGCGGATGGCAACCTACATCGTTCCCTCCGCCGAGCTTCCCTATCGCGAGCAGCGCGCCCTATTTCTGAAGAGGCTGCGCCGGGTGGCGGACATCCTCGCGCGGTCGCATGTTCGGCTGGGACTCGAATTCGTCAGCCCGGTCCATTTACGGAAGCGCCTGCCCTATCCATTTATTTACGACCTAACCGCCATGCTCGACTTCGCCCAGGACTGCGGACCGAACGTCGGGCTGCTACTCGACTCCTGGCATTGGCATCACGCGGGCAACACGGTAAAGGACATCCTGAACACGCCGGGCGACCGTCTGGTCCACATTCATATCAACGATGCGGCGGCCCAAGCTCCCGAGGACGTGCGCGACAACGAGCGCTTAATGCCGGGCGAAGGCAAAATCGATCTGGTAGGGTTCCTGCAGGCCATCCAGAAGACCGGCTATCGCGACGCGGTAAGCGTCGAAGTGTTCGGGCGGGGCCTGAAAGACATGCCCGTGGAGGCGGCGGTGCAATTGGCCTTCGACACGACCGCGGCCGTAATGCGGAAGGCGCAAGTGTGGAACTAGAACGGCTGCTCACCGAGCGGCGCAATCCGGCGTCGATGTCGATCGACACCATGTCCACCCTCGACATGCTCCGGGTGATCAACGAGGAAGACCGGCGCGTGGCGGAGTCCATAACTCCTGAATTAGAGCGGATCGCGATGGCTGTCGACACTATCGCCGAACGCCTGCGGCACGGCGGCCGGCTGTTCTACATCGGCGCGGGGACTTCGGGGCGGCTAGGGGTACTCGACGCGAGCGAGTGTCCCCCGACATTTAACGTCCCGCCCGATACGGTGACCGGAATCATGGCGGGCGGCATGGACGCGCTTTGGAAAGCCACCGAGGCGAGCGAGGACGACGCCGAAGCGGGAGCGCGCGATCTCGACGCCCATGGGTTCCAGAGCGGCGATGTATTGGTGGGGATCGCGGCCAGCGGACGAACTCCCTACGTGCTGGGCGCGATCCGGCGCGCACGCGAGTTAGGCGCGGCGACGATCGGCATTAGTTGCACGCCGGATTCGGATCTGTCGCGCGACGTGGCGATCCCCATCGCCCCGCTTCCCGGACCGGAAGCGATCGCGGGATCGACGCGATTGAAGGCGGGCACGGCGACCAAGCTGGTACTCAACATGCTCTCGACGGGCGCGATGATCAAGCTCGGCCACGTGTATTCGAACTGGATGGTGAACGTGCAGCCGCGCAACGAAAAGCTGCTCGACCGGGCGCGGCGCATCGTGGCGGAAGCGGCGGAAGTGCCTCTCGAACGTGCGACGGCTCTGCTCAACGAGACCGACGGATCGGTGAAGACTTCCATCGTGATGGGCAAGCTCGGCGTGGGCCGCGCGGAGGCGGAGAATCGGCTGCGCGACGCCCAGGGGCGCGTGAGCGAAGCGCTCAAGGTGCCCCATGAGCGAAGCTCATAAGTAAGATATGGACCGATTCCGCATCCAAGGCGGGCGCGCGCTCGCCGGGGAAATCGCCGTTAGCGGCGCGAAGAACGCCGCGTTACCCGTGCTGGCCGCCTGCCTCTTAACCGACGAGCCCGTGGTGCTGTCTGGAATCCCGCGCGTGCGCGATATCGGCACGATGATCTCGCTGCTGAAGCACAACGGCGCGACGGTCGTCGGTGAGGGCGAGGCGCTGCGAATTTCGACGCCCGAGATTCTCGCGCCCGAAGCTCCTTACGAAGTGGTGAAAACCATGCGCGCGTCCAGCCTGGTGCTGGGTCCGCTGGCCGCGCGTTGCGGCCGCGCTCGCGTTTCCATGCCCGGCGGCTGCGCCATCGGCGCGCGTCCCATTAACCTTCACCTCGCCGGGCTCGAACGCCTGGGCGCGGTAATTCAGCAAGAGTACGGCTACGTCGAGGCCCAAGCTCCCGGCGGGTTGCGCGGCGCGACGGTCCACTTCGACCGGATCACCGTCACCGGCACGGAAGACCTGATCATGGCCGCCGTTCTCGCGCAAGGCGAGACGATTCTCGAGAACGCCGCCCGCGAACCCGAGGTGGTAGACCTGTGCACGCTGCTCGTCAAGATGGGCGCGAAGATCGACGGCGCGGGCACATCGACGATCCGCATCCAAGGCGTCGCGAAACTCGGCGGCGCTTCGCATACGATCATTCCGGACCGCATCGAAGCGGGTACGTTCCTGATCGCGGGCGCGATCACGCGGGGCAATCTGCTGGTGACGGGGTGCGTGCCGGAGCATCTCACGGCTTTAATCGTCAAAATGCAGCAGTCGGGCGTCGAAGTGACCGAGGAGTCGCCGGGAGCGCTGCGAGTCCGCACGGGCGGCGCGTTGCGGTCCGTCGATATGAAGACCGAGGAGCATCCCGGATTCGCCACCGATCTGCAAGCGCAGTTCATGGCGCTGATGACGCAAGGCTCGGGCATCAGCTTTATCACCGAAACGATTTTCGAGAATCGCTTCATGCACGTGCCGGAGTTGGGGCGCATGGGGGCGAACATTCGGGTCGAAGGACGACAGGCGATCGTCGCCGGACCGACGCCCTTAATGGGCGCTCCGGTTATGGCCAGCGACCTGCGCGCGAGCGCGTCACTGGTGCTGGCGGCGCTCGCCGCGCGGGGCGAGACGGTGATCGACCGCGTGTATCACATCGACCGCGGCTACGAGACGATCGAGAAGAAGCTCGCGAGCGCGGGCGCGCAAATCGCGAGGGAGGGGTAGATGAAACACAGTCCGGGATTTCTGGCGCTAGTCAACGACGCGAAGTCGCGGGTCGAGGAAATCGACATCGAGGCGTACAAGACATTGGCCGCCGCCCAAGAGCCGCACTTACTGATCGACGTTCGCGAGGAAAGCGAATGGGCGGCCGGACACGCCGCTGGCGCGATGCATCTGTCGAAGGGCACGATCGAGCGCGATATCGAGAACAAAGTCCCCGATCGGGACGCGAAACTGGTCCTGTATTGCGGCGGTGGATTCCGCAGCGCGCTGGTGGCGGACAATCTGAAAAAAATGGGTTACACGAACGCGGTCTCGCTCGACGGCGGTTGGCGCGCGATTCTAGATAGCGGATTGCCTACGACGAAATGACCTTTATCGTTCGCGGCGGGGCCACTCGATCAAGCGCTCCGGTGACGGCATGATCGGAGCGTCACGCCAAGCTTCGTCGAAATCCGCCTGATATTGCATCCAGGGCCGTTGCGGCAGCGAAAACGATTACAACGGCAAACTTGGGAAAGGCCTTTAGGGCTCGGGCCGCCGACTCTCCAAACAACCGATCTCGCGTAAGCAGGGTGTCGAACCCAGAACTGTAAGCCGTTTGGACCAAGTCGCCATTCGAAAGGGCGGCCAACTCCGCCGCCACGCCGAGCACCTCGGGCAAAGCTTCTCGGGGAAACATGCGATCAAACGCCTCGTCGATTTCCTCGATCGTCATGCCGCTGGAGTGACACTCCAAAATGAGAGCCACCGAAAGACGCGTTCCGCGCACCGCGAGCTCGCCGCCCCATCAATCGGGATCGGCGACAATCCATCGATAGTTCTTGTATTGAGCCACAAGGATAAGCTCCGCCAATATCAGGCTAGACGATTCGCTACCACAAGAGAATGAGCCCGACGGCGCGGTACACAACGTAGACGATCGCCGCGAATTCGCCGAGTTGGAAGACCTTCTCGAAGCGCTCGTTCATGAACTCGAAGCGCAGCATGAGGGCGCAGAAAATCCCGGCGGAAATCCACCCCGGCGACAATCCACCGGAGAACGCGCGCGTGTGCGCGAAAAGTCCCACCCAAAAAAGGAGCGGTACGTTCGACGCCGAGCCGCGCGTATAGCGAATCCACGCGACCAGCGCGGCCGCCATGAGCACACCGAAGTTAATCGCGTTGAACGGCGTGAGCGGGATGCCGAAGAACACGCCTCTACTCTACCCGAGCGCCCGGTCCTTCTAAAAACTCCAAAGCAGACTAACGTATGCGGTATGAGCGCGATAGCCGTCTGCCACGGGTCCTCCGTATTTGTAGAACTGGTAGCCCGCGTTCCAGCGGATGTCGCGGGTTACCGGGATCGAGATGCGGAACATCGGCGCTTGAAAAACGAAGGGCAGCGACTGAAAGGTCTGGAAGTAGGAAAGAACGTTGGGTCGCGAAGGTCCACCCGCGTCTTTCACGTAGCTGTGGGAAGCGTAAAGATCGACGCGCTTGCGGATGCTGGCGCGAACGCCGCCGAAAAACGTGTGCACGTTCGAGACGTACCAGGACCGCTCGTTTTCGCTCAGAATGCCCTGGTAGAAAAAGGCGATTCCCGTGAGCGTGTCGAGATGCTGCTTCGAGTAATTCGCGTCGAAGCCCAGCCAGTCGCGCGCCTGCCACGAGCCGTCCACGGAGTAAGATCGCGCCCGCGCACTGTGCGCGAATAAACTCACCGAGTTGAAGTTGTAGTTCGATTTCGCCTGCGCGCCGAGCGTTAGCGCTCGCCGCTTATACTGCACGCGCGACGAAAGACCGTGATAGTTCTTTTCGCTGGTCGGATAGAACGGATTGTTGGCGCGACCGAGTTCGCCGTCCACGTGAATCGAAAACCCGGCGAATGGCCGCAGACGAAATCCCAGCGCCCCGGCATTCAGTCGATTGGTCTGTTCCGTGAAGATCTCGTCTTGAATCGAGCGGATGCGACGTTCGGAAAAGTGATAGCCGCCGTGGACGCTTGCCTTGGAGCCGAGTTGCAACTGGGCGTCCGTGGAATTGGAAATCAAGCGGATGCCGAGGAACTCGAAGCTCGTGAAGTTGATCCCGGCGAGCGAGTTATTGAACTCGGCGAATCGCGACTCGCCTTCGATCCGGGTTTGGGTGAAGCTCGTATGGTTGGTGATCGTCAGCGACTCGGTGGGAAACACGCTGACGGTGGCGTTCGCGGCCAACACCGGTCGTCTTGCGTCCCCGACGACAATGGTCTGCCGGTTGCGCCCGTTGCCGAACCGGTCCGTCCCGATCGCCGTTTCGTCGAACATAAAGTTGCGCTTGCCCGCCACCCAGGTGAGCCGGGCATTGACGGCAAACCTCTTCGCGCGTTCCGTGAACAGATTCGCGCGCCACCCTGGCGACGATCCATGATTCGGTTGCGCGCGCGACAACCGCGTGAGCGTCGTGCCATCGGTGGGATCTTCCCCAGGCGTGGCGGTGTCCGCAAAGTCGCGCGTATCGTCCCTGAAGAACTCCCAGTTGCGAACGGCGATCAGCTTGAAGCCCGCGAACTTCGCCTCGCCTCCCAGGCGATATTCGTTCTGCTGGCGGCGCACGTCGGCGAGCAAAGTCGCAACATCTCCGCGATGCTGATCGAACAGGTTGTAAGTGGTGAGTCCGGGTCCCGATTGCGAGTTGCGCGAGTAGCCGCCGAACACCTGAACATTGCGGCCCGGGAATAGCGTCAGCGTGTGATCCTGCAAGCGGCGCGTGGTATCCAGGCGATGGCGTCCGTCCGCGATCGCGGCCGCAGGATTGAAGTACGCGTTCTCGCGCCAGACGAGGTCGTAGCGGTAGATCGAATTCTTCTCGACCGTGAAACTCGCGAACTGATAGGGATCGTTGCCCAAACCGAGCGTCGAAAGCGACAGCCGGTCGAACAGCTTTCCGTCTCCATTTCGCGACTGCATGTCTAGCTTTGAGGAGAGCAATCGCAGACCGTTCCGGTAGTTGACATCGCTGCGGTACTTGTCGCGATCGCCATCGACGGTCATCGTCCGCACTCCCAACTCAAACGACTGGCGGATGTTGTAGCCCAGCCAATCTTCTCCGCGAGCCGCGCCGACCACCTCGGGCGTCGGAGCCACCGGCTGCTGCGCGAGGAGCGCCAGCATCGTCAGGACCGGCGCCAGCGCGGTCATCGCAAGAACCTCGCGTCCGCGTTCGAGCCGTGAATCCGCACATGGCACGCCGTGCAGTTTTGATATCGCGGGTTGGTCATCGAGTGCGACGGCGATTGAATCGGCACGCCAATGCTCGGGTCGCGGCCGAAGCCGGGCGCGCCGTTATGGCACTCGAGGCAGAGCGTGAAGACGGCGGGGCGCTTGAGCAATCGCGCGTTCGCGGAGCCGTGCGGCGTGTGACACGATTCGCAACCGTCGACGCGCGTCGCGGCGTGCTCAAAGGCGAAAGGACCGCGCTGCGCGACGTGGCACTTCAGGCACGCCTCTTCATTGATCAGCGCTTGATCCACCATCCTGGGGCGCGCGGCCATGCGCCACGTGGGAGCGGAAACTCCGTGCGGATTATGGCAGTCCGTGCACTGCATGAACCCTTCGTTCACGCGGTGCTTAAACGGCATCGAGAATTGCGCCCGAACGTTCTGATGGCAGCCGTAGCAGAGTTCCGGTTGACCCAGCGCCAGCGAGCCGCGCGCGGAATGAGCCACGGCGGCGGGAGACGAGACCGCGGGAATCGACGAACTCAGACGCGCGAGTTGGCTTTGTTCCAAACGCTGCCGGGCGAGATTATGGATCGAGTGGCAACTCGAACATCCCACTTCGCCGGTGGTGTGCGGCGAGCGGCGGATGTTCGAGCGCGGGAACTGCTGGGTGTGGCAAGCGAGGCACTGATCGACGGTCTTCGCCGCTGTCAGTTGCGAGAACGCGACGATGTTCGTCTTTCCGCCCTTGGCATCGGCATGCGCCTTGCCCGGTCCATGGCAACTTTCGCAACCGCGGCGCGAGAGGTCGGCGCTAGTAACGTCTTCTTTGCCGCCGAGAATCTTCTTCGCGTGGGCGTTGCGGAAGAACGTGGAAGTGATGTCCGGATGGCAGGCGCGGCAACGGTCGCTACCGGCATACTCGCCGGCCGCGAAAAGACACGCGGAGAGTAGAAACGCCCCAGAAGCTAACCGCACGTGCCCCCATTGTATGCGGGGCGTGTGTCAAAAGGAATACGAAAGTCCGGCGAGGATCAGAAAATCGTGCAGCCAACCGCCGGGGGCTTGCCCGTTCGAGGGCGCGATGAGTTTGCCGGGAAACGGTGTCATTTGGTCGCGCGCTTCGATACGGAATAGCGCTTTCCGGCCCACGCGATACTTTACGCCCGCGCCCGCCGACAGCATCGGTTTCCATTCGCTGGTCTGTGTGAGATAGGCGAATTGGTTGAGCGGCTGCACCACCTGCTCCGCGCCCGTGCCCTGGAAGAGCTTCATACCGCCGCCGAACATGACGTAAGGGCGAACGTTCGCCTCGACGCCGCCGAAGTGGATCATCGCGTCGTACTCGACGGCGTGGCTTTGCGCGCCGAATCGCACGTCCTGCCCGCCGGAAGAGAGCTTCAACTGGCTCATCTGCCACGTATAGCGGACCTCGCCGCCGAAGCGCCGGTACATATCCTGCCCGATGTGCGCCGTGATCGCCGCCGCCGGTGCGAGTCCCGCGCTGGCCTTCGCGCCGCCCGCTGAGCTTAGCGTCTGCGAAGTGTAGACGCCTGCGCCCGCGCCAATTCCCATCTCCCAGCGCTGGGCCCAGGCTGAGGCGGCGAAAACCCAAAAGAGGCAAAAATGTTTCATTCGATCACCCTCATCGAAAACGACGTCCCGCCGCCGCCTTGCCGGATTTCAAGGGGAACGTTCATCCCCACCGGCGACGACCTCGAGACGATGGCGTTGATCTGATAAACGCCCGCCGTACCCGGCGCGAGTCCGGCGAAGGCGAGCGGCAATTCCACGCCGCCCAGCGACACGGTGGGCGGGAAATCGACAACGGAGAGCGGGTCGGCCGGAGCGGGCTGCCCCGCTTCGACGGCGGGCGATGTACGGCCCATGCCGGTGAGGTAGATCACGATCGAGTCGCCGCGCTTCAATGGATTCGATCCGGTGGCCAAACCGCCGTTTCGCGCGTTGTAGATTGCGGGCGTGGGATCGGGAAGGCCATCGACGTTCAACCGGAACACACCGGGCGCGGCGGGCGCGACCGTGAGATTGAAGTTGTCGCTCACTCCTCCTGGTGTGCGTAACACCATCGTGACGTTGCCTTCCATCGTGAAAGGCAACTGCGCGTTGATCTGTGTCGGCGAAACGAAAATCATGGGCGTCGGCGCGCCATTCACGGTGAGGCAGCTTTCGCCAAGCGCCGTGGGCAGAGGCATTTCGTTGGTCGCCAAATTGATCGGACTGAGGTTAGAGCCGAGCAGCGAAACTAGCGCTCCGGGCGCGGCTCCCGAGCGTCCATCGGCCGAGTTCACTACGCGGTCGATGCGTGGCGGCGCGGTGGAAGCGTCGTAGTCCCAGGGCAGCACCGTAAAGCCGGAGACGGTTAGCGCGATGACGGCCTTGCGGCTCGCGAGGATCGCCGTCGAGCGGCTGAACACGTTGCCCGACGCTTCGCTACCTTCGATGGGCGCTTCGGCGATCCGCGTAGGCCGGATCGTCGATCCGGTGGCCGGATCGATGCGCTCCATCACGCCCGGCGCGGTGAATCGCAAAGCGTCCGCACCCGAGAACGCAAAACCCGCCGAAGCCGATCCGCTAAATCTCCGTGTTGTGACCAACGACGAGTTGAGCCACGCGTTGCCGACCACGAACTGATCGAAGCTCGAAGCGGCATAGGCGCCCCCGAGCTTCTCCACGTCGCGGCGCGAAATCGTGAACGAATCCGTGGATGCGTTATAGAGCAGCAGATTGCCGTCGGCTTGCGCCGCAAGAATCGAACTTCCGTTCGCGCCCGCAACCAGAGCCGTGTTGTCGTCGATCGAGTTCTCCCACGGCCCGAGCGTCGCGAATTCGCTCGCGGTGCGCGCGACAAGGTCCACCCGGTCGATCTTGTGTTTCGGCCCGGCGACGCGCGTCGCCGCGAGAATCGCCCGGCCCGAAGCGGCGATGGACCGCGGGTAATGTCCGCCGGGAAAGACGATCGGGTCCAACTTTTCGAGCGTGTCGAGATCGAAGACGCTCGCCGCCTGCGCGTTGTCGTGGCCGACGATCATGTACCGCCGGTCCATGGTAATCGCCATCTGCCAGGGCGTTTGCTGCGTGCGCAGTTCGCCGATTCTTTGGTAAGTCGATCCGTCGAAAACGAGAACCTTATTCTTATCCTGGCGCAGGATGTAGAAGCGGTCGCGCGCCGGGTCGGCGAGCAGGTCGGTGAGTTTACCCGGAACGTTCACCACCGTGCCGCGCTGATCGGGATCTTTCAGATTGATCACGAGCCGTACCGGATCGGGGATGCGCACGCTGTCGGGCGCGGCGATCGTCACCGTCGCGGTCACGGTTCCGCTCTGCGATGGCATCGCGTTCGGATCGACCGTAACGCGAACGGTGGCCGGCGTTACGCCCGCCGTCGTCGAGAATCGAATTCCGGGAGTCGCCGTCGAGAGCGAGAACGCCGTCGCGCGCCCGCTCAAGTCGGCGATGCGTAGTTCGCCCGACTGCACTTTGCGGTCGCAGGAGTTCGCCCGGAAGACGACATCCTCTTCGAGCGCCGTGACGCGGCGCTCCTCGTTCAAACGCCCCACCGGCAGAAACATGACGCCCGAATCGGATACCGAGTACATCGCTTGCCCGTCGGCGCTCATCACCGAGCGGCCGGCGAGATTCTCGGGAAGCTCGATTTTTTCGATGAGTTCCAGATTGTCGCCCGCTACGACACTCAAGACCGGGGGAGGCAGCGCCGTAAGTTTGATTTCCTTACCCTCGGGGACTTGCGAATAGATTACGTTGCGCCGCCAGTCGAAGGCGTGGCTGCCGACGCTCAAAAGTCCCGCGGGGTTGATGTACTGCGCGATGTTGTTGCCCGCGCGGTTGCGCAACGTCCAACCGGTGGCGAGCAGTGTGCCGTCGAAGTTGACGCTCACCGCCCGCGGACCCATCGTGGGATCGGACGTATAGCCCAGCGCCTGCATGCGGCGGGGCAACACTTCATAGCGAAAGCGGTAAGAATCGGTCAGGCAGTAGATCCAGCGCCCGTCACCCGAAACGCCCATCGCGGCCGCGACCAGATTGGCGGGATACGATTCGCCGATCGGTTTCGGCAACACGTTGGCCACCAGATTTTCGAGAGTGCCCAACAGTTGCAGAACGCCGGTAACGGGGTCGAAGAGGAGGAACTCCTTCGAGGTGATCACCAGCGCTTGGCCGTCGATACCGAACTGTACGCCCAACGGCGGGTTCGCCATGACGAACGTCTGGCGGCCGTTGGTTGTGAGATCGATCAGCGTCAGCGCGTTCCGCGCGGCGAGCGGGGCCTCGAAGTTGCCGAAGTGCGTTACCACCAGCCAGCGGCCGTCCGGAGAAAGCGATAGCGACCCCGGTTGGGCCGCGACGTTGTACGACGTTTGGAGCGACGCCGAACCGAGCGAGACGACATCGATCCGGTTGGCCGTGAAATTGGCGGCATAGAGCACTTGGCGCGCTTCGTCCAGCGCGATGTCGGACACCTGTCCGCCCAACGGCACGACGCGGCCGAACGGCGCGGCGGCCGCAGGCGCCGCCGTCAACGTCAATAGGATCCATAATCGCCGCCGCGACATTTTCCGAGTCACTCCCGCTCCGTGCCGTTCAATTGCGTCCTATTCGTCGGCGTTCTTTTTGCGGCGCAGCACGATCAGACCCAGCAGCACTACCGCGATCGCGGCGCACACAATGCGAATCATCGAAACGTCCATGTCGAGTCTCCTTAGTGAGCCGGGCTTTTCGGAGCGCCCGCTCACAACCGCTTATCGGTCGAATTCGCGGGAAGAGTTAGCGATTCCCATGTCGTTCGTCGCCGGTTGGTCTTCCCATGTTGTTCATCGTTGTTGGTCTTCACATGTTGTTCATCATCGGCAGCAGATCGCGGATGATCCGCACGATCACCGGCCCCACCGTAACGACGAACAACGACGGAAGTATGCAGAAGAAGATCGGGAACACGAGCTTTACGCCGAGTTTCGCCGCCTTCTCTTCGGCGATCTGACGCGCCTGCACGCGCATGTACTCGGAATGTCCGCGCAAACTCTGCGCGATGCCGGTGCCGAAACGGTCCGCCTGGATCAGTACGGCGACCAGCTTTTTCAGATCGTCCACCGCCGAGCGGTCCGCCAAATTGCGCAACGCCTCCATACGGCGCTTACCGGCTTTGAGCTCGAGGTTCACCATCATGAATTCCTCGGCGATGTCGGGGTAAGCGTGCTGCAGTTCGTTTGCCACCTGCATGATGGCTTGATCGAGACCGAGCCCCGATTCGACGCTGATGACCATCAAATCGAGGGCGTTGGCCAACCCGCGCTGGATGTTTTTCTGGCGGCGGCCGCTCAGGATTTTGACGTACTCGTTGGGGCCGAAGAACCCCGCCGCGAACGCCGCGCCGACGGCCAGCACCTTGTTCTCGACCGCCGCCTCCGTCCCGGAAACCGCGAATGCCATCGCCGCCGGAGCCGCGATTCCGCATAGCAGTTTCGCGCCATAGAGAATCTTCAGCGCGTCCGGATGCCGGATGCCCGCGCGCATCATTCGCTTACGCATGATGGACGCGTTGGCGGGCGAGGCGGGCAGCACGGAGCCCATCTTGCTCAGCAGGTCGTGCAGGACAAGACTGGGATGCCGGGGCTTCTCGATCGCCGCTTCCACCCCCGCGCCTGTAACGCGGTCGAGCGCTCGATTGGGTTCCACCCAAAGCTTTTTGCCGATCAGCGCGCCCACGCCCGCGACGAGAACGAAGAGTATTGCCGTTAGCCCCAGCGTCAAGTCACACCTCGATTTTCACGATCTGGTTGATGATGATGTAGCCCAGAATTTGCAGGCCGATCGCCGCGCCCGCCATATATTGGCCGGTTTCGTCGTCGAAGAAAAACTTGATGTACTCGGGATTCACCCAGAACATCAGCGCGCCGACGACGCACGGAATCAAGCTGAGTGCGGTGCCCGTCATGCGCCCGTGCGCGGAAATCGCCTTGATCTTGCCGCGCAATTTGAAACGTTCGCGGATCACATAGGCCAGCTTGTCGAGAATCTCGGCGAGGTTGCCGCCCGTGCGCTTCTGCAGCAGCACCGCCGAGATGAAGAACTGTAAGTCGAGCGAGGGAATCCGCGTGCCCAGCTTCTGCAGCGCCGAATCGAGCGGCAATCCTAAGTTGTGTTCGTCGAAGGCGCGCTTGAACTCGCCGCCCAACGGGTCCTCGAACTCCTTGTGAACCATTTCGAGCGACGCCGAGAAGCCATGCCCCGCGCGCATCGACCGCGCCACGAACTCGAGCGATTCCGGGAACTGCTCCTCGAACTTGCCAAGCCGCTTCTTGCGCAACCGCATGACATGCATCACCGGTAACGCCGCGCCCGCCGCGCCGAGGGCGAGGTTCACCAGAATCCGGTTGCCCGGGATCGCCTGCCAGCCGATCGTGAATCCCAGCAAAAACAGACCCAGGGAGGCGTGCGCCAAACGCGCGGGCTTCCACTTGAGCCCCGCCTGCTCGAGCAGTTGTTCGAGCTTCTCGACGAGCCGGTAGCGCTGCAGGATACGCAGCACGATGCGCCCGGTTTCCCGGTCCTCGGCGGCGATTAGCGCTTGTCCGCCTTTCGCCTTGCCTTTTTTCTTGGACGACTTCCCGCCGGTATCGGTAAGGCGAGTCTTGATCTCCTTCGCGTCGGCGGAACGCAGATACTTCGTCGCGGCCCACCAGCCGATGAGCGCCAAGACCCAGACGCCGACCGCGATCAAAACGTAGGTGACCACCGGTGGCGCTCCTTAGATTTCCAGCGTCTCGTCGAAGATCGACGCGGGCAGTTCGATCCCGGCCGCCTGCAGCTTCTCGTAAAACTTCGGCCGGATGCCCGTCGCGGCGAAGCGCCCCAACACCTTCCCGTTTTCGTCGAGCCCGCGCTTTTCGAATACGAACAAATCCTGTAGCGTGACGATTTCGCCTTCCATGCCGGTCACTTCGGTGATCGACATCACGCGGCGGGAACCGTCGGTGAGCCGCGCGGCCTGCACGAACAGGTGCACGGCGCTTGAAATCTGCTGCCGGATCGCCGTCGGTTTCATATTCGAATTGGCGAGCGACACCATCACTTCGAGGCGCGACACTCCGTCGCGCGGCGTGTTGGCGTGGATCGTCGTCAAGCTGCCGTCGTGGCCGGTGTTCATGGCCTGCAACATGTCGAGCGCCTCTTCGCCGCGGACTTCGCCGACCACGATGCGGTCCGGCCGCATACGCAAGCTGTTCACCAGCAGTTCCCGCTGGCGGATCGCGCCGTGACCTTCGAGATTGGCGGGACGGGTTTCTAGACGCGCCACATGCGGCTGCTTCAACTGCAATTCCGCCGCGTCCTCGATGGTGACGATCCGCTCGCGCGGCGCGATGAATCCCGAAAGCGCGTTGAGCAGCGTCGTCTTACCGGCGCCCGTTCCTCCCAGGATGATGATGTTCAGGTGCGCCTTCACCGCCGATTCGAGAATCTGTTTCATCCCGGCGGTGAGCGCTTTTTTCTCCACCAGATCGTCGAGCGTGAGCTTGTCCTTCGAAAACTTACGAATCGAGAGCAGCGGCCCGTCGACGGCGAGCGGCGGAATGACGGCGTTGACGCGCGATCCGTCGAGCAGGCGGGCGTCGACCATGGGGTTCGATTCGTCGATCCGCCGCCCCACCTGGCTGACGATCTTGTCGATGATCCGCAACAGGTGCGGCGTATCGCGGAACTGGATGGGCGTCAATTCGAGCAAACCTTTGCGTTCCACGTACACCTGCTTGGCGGTGTTGACCAGAATGTCCGATACGGTCGGGTCCTTGAGCAGTGTTTCGAGCGGCCCGAGCCCGAAGACTTCGTCGAGCACCTCGTCGGCGAGCTGCTGCTTTTCCGCCGCGCTCAGTAATGTCGGTTCGGCGTCGAGCAGGGCCATCAGCGCTTGCCGCACTTCGCCGCGCACGCGCTGGTTATCGATCGTCGCCAACGCTTCGAGGTTGATCTTGTCGAGCAGCTTGCGGTGCAGCGTGAACTTCAGTTCTTGATGTTCCGGACGCGCCGCGCCCGGGGCCTTGAGCGGCATGGGCGGCGGCATCGTTCCGGGTATGGCGCCTGGGATGGGGATTTGCAGATTCACGATTCCTCCGGTTTGTGATGGTTCGTTACGCGGCGGGCGCGAACTGGCGCTCCGCCGTTTCGGCGGCGATGGCTTGCATCCGATTCACCAGCGTTTGGATGGCCTTGCCGAAATCGTTGTCCTTCGCTCCCGGCGATTCTTTGGGCACCGAAGCTTCGACCGGTCCCGAGAGCACTTTCACCAGATCGGCGGTGGAGAGTCCGTCGCGCTTACCCACGCCGTTCACGACCACACGCGTCGCCGTGCGAGAGATGCCCGAGCCCGCAAGCAGCGTAAGCGCGCGCCGCGCGTGATGCAGGCCGGCCAGATCGCTGGAAGTTACGAGAAAGTATGCGTCGGATTCCGCGATGGCCAGCAAGCTCATCCGGTCGAAAATCGCCGGTAGATCGACAATCACCCAATCGAAACTTTGCCGCGCGGCCTCGAACGCCTCGCTCAAGCGCATCAGGTTCGGGCACTCGCCGGGGGCGCGTAGCGGCGCGGGCAGCAACTCTAAGCTCGCCGCCCCTTCGATCCGCAGCGTCCGCCGCTGCCAGCTTTGGCCCGCCTCGCCGTTCAGTACGGCGGCGAGCGATAGATTCTCGCGCGATTCGGGGGCGGCGCCGGCGGCTTCGGCCAAGGTGCCTCCCTCGACGTCGCCGTCGATTAGGAGTATGCGTCCCGCCCCGCGCCGTTCGAGTTCCATCGCCGCCTCCCAAGCCAAGCGCGACGCGCCCGCGCCCGGTTTGGCGCTTGCGAAACAGGCCAGCTTCCCGCGCGTCCGCTCTTCCCGCTCCACCGGTTTTCGAAGGCGACGTACGCGGTTTGCGGCCTCGTTTTGGATGGCCGGATCGAAGGGCGGAAACAGAAACTCGCACGCCCCGCGCCGCAGGCTGCGCAGAATCACATCGGGATCGTTGTCCGTGTGCAACCCGATCACCGGCGTGTTGGGGCGCGTGCGCAGGACGTAATCGATCAGCTCGCCCGCCCGCTCCGGGTTGGTCGAGAGGTCGAGCAGAACGACATGCGGCTCCAATTGCCGCAACCGCATTTCGAGCGCTTGTTCTTCGGGGTAGTTCTTCAGATCGGCGAGCACCTGAAACGCACGGACGCCGGGCACTGTGCGGAGAAACTCGTCCGCCAAACCCCGCGCCGGGCAAATCAATAGCGCTTCGAGATCGAAGTCGGCCACCGCTACCGGCTCCCTCCTGGCACGGCGGTCAGTCCACTTTCGCGGCGCGGTTTTTCGGGCCTCGGCGCCGGAACTGGAGCGGGAACTGCGGTCGCAGCGGGGGCCGGTTTTGGCGAAGGCGCCGGCTTCCCTTGCGCGACGGCGGTCTTCGCGGCTTTCTTCTCTTTAGGTTTCGCCGGATCGAGCGCGATCTTCGCGGGAGTGGCGGGCGGTAGCGTTTCCTTCGGCATAACCGGTAATGGCAACGGCGCTCCCGGTTCGAGCGGATTCGCGATTTCCGGCGTCACCAGCACTACCAGTTCCGTCTTCGCCCGGCTCTCGTTGCGGCTCTTGAAAATCGTGCCGAGCACCGGAATCGCCGCCAGCCCCGGAATGCGGGAGAGATTTTCCGTCACCCGGTCGTCGATCAAGCCGCCGATGACGAAGCTCTGCCCCTGAGCGAGTTCGATGTTGGTCTCGACGCGCCGGGTAGCCAGCGCGGGAATGGTGAAACCGGAGATGGAAACCGCGTTCGCTAAGTCGAGTGTGTTCACCTCGGGCTTGACGTAAAGCTTGATCGTGCCGTGCTCGGTGAGCGTGGGGTTGAACGTTAAGCGCACGCCGAACTCCCGGAAGGTGATGGTGATCGCGCCCGCGTTCGCGCCGCCCTGAACAACAGGCACGGGAAACTCGCCGCCCACCAAAAAGCTCGCTTCCTTGCCGGCCGTGGTCACCAGATTCGGCTCGGCCAAGATCTGCAGCAGACCCTGATTTTGCAGGGCGCGCACGAACGTCATCAAATTCAGATCCGGCCGGAAAGCGAAAATATTCAGCGCATCGGAGATCGTGACCTTGGTCTGCCCGTCCTCGATCGCGACCGTGGGCGGCGAGAACTGCCCTGTGGTGACGCGCCCGATCGTATTTCCGGTTCCCGTGGGTACCAGATTCACGGCGAACGATTGTCCGGCGTTGCGATTTAACTCCGCGAACTTCACGCGAAGCAGAATCTGTTTCGCTACCGGCGGTGCGGCGATCTGCAAGTTGTTCACGACCGTCTTGGCCAACGGAGCCGCTAGGGCTGTGGCGCGGTCGGCAACCTCTTTCGACGACACACGACCGATCAGGGTCACCTCGTCGCGCGCCGCGCGAATCTCGATCGGTTCGCCGGGAAAGGTTTCCTTCATGAGCGTGCGGATCGGTTCGACGTTATGGTCGACGGTGACGTTGTATAGCGTGCGCCGTCCGTCGCGCGCCCATACGACCACTGTGGCCGTGCCATGCGCTTTTCCGTGCAGCAGAAACTCCTGGACCGTCGCGCCGACGGCGTCCACCACCGCGGGATCGCTAGTGGAAATCTGCCGGATCGGCGCGGGGTAGTCGATCAGCAGGCTGCGTCCCACGGTCATCCGCAAATCGGCGATCGTCAGATCGCTCTTGTGCGCGGGAAGCGTGGGCGAAGTAGCGTCGGCGGCCGTCATGGCCGCAGCGAGAAGAAGCGCCATCATGGCTCGTGCTCCGTTTCGGGCTTGGAAGAATCGGGTTGAGTTTCGCCGGACGCCGGGGCGCGGGCCGGGGCCACGGCCTCCTTGGTTCTCTTATCGCCGCGCAGCATGACGATTTCGTCGGGCGGCGCGGGCGGCAGGAGTTTCGGAATAAAGGGAACGGGCGCGGCCGCCGGGGCGGGCTTGGGGCGCGGGCGGGGCTTCGGCTGTTCCTCTTCGGGCTCCTCGCCCGTAACGCGCGGTTCGACGCCGATCTCGCGCATCTGCCGCGCGGTCAGCCCATAGAGCTTCGCCGCGTTGCTGCCCGGCGTGGCGGCGGTGGAATCGTCCTTTGAGTTCCGCAGCACCAGTTGAATGCGGCCCTCGTTGGTCGCGAGCGTCAGAATCTCCGCCTGCTCCGGAGTCACTTCAAGCGTCACCGACTGATAGCTGATCGCTTGCCCGCGCGCGTCGGGCATTAGCGCCGGCCCGGAACTGAGCACCTTGATGTTCTGCAGCACCGTGGTGGTGATGGGAACCTGCCCTCTTGGAGGACGCCCCGTCACCAGCACGTCTACACGCAAGCCGGGCTGGACGAAGCCCGCCACGCCCACAACGTCCGTCACGCGCACCGCCATCGCCCGCATGCCGACCTGAACCATCGACACCAGTCCCCAACCCGCGCCTTTCGGAGCGAGGCGTCCTTCGACAAGCGGCTCTTCGAGCAACACGTTCGACGTCACCGCGCGATCGACCACATCGTCGATCTTCGAGAAGCCGCCCTTCGGGAACGCGCTCACCGGGGTCTTAACGAGCTTCACGTCTTCGGCTTTCAAGATCGCGCCGACGGTAAGCGGTTTAGTGGCGATGACCAAGTCCTTGGACTCTTGCGGGCCGGCGGCCTTCGCCGAGCCTCCCGTCGCCCGCGAAAGCTGGAAGAACAAGCCCGACACGACGAGCGCGAACAGCAGGCTGACTCCGAGAACCGTGAGAAAACGTCGATCCATAGCGTTAACTCGCCATCGCGATGTACGCCCCTAAAGCGATCGGCGGCGCGTAGGGTATGGACGCCTTGCGCCCGGTGCGCCGCAATAGGAGAACCGCCAGCGCCAGAACCGCGCCCAGAATCGCGGTCCACCAAGCGGCGGTCCATACGCGCGAGGCCCCGAGAATCGCCCCCATCCCGGACATGAGCTTTATGTCGCCGCCGCCCATGCCGCCCAGCAAATAGAAAACGAGAAAGACCGCGAATCCGCAAGCCGCGCCGCCAAGCGATGCCGCCAAACCGCCCCAGCCGGAACGCGCGGCGTGAATCGCCAAACCGGCCGCTAAAGCGAATACCGGAATCCAGTTCGAGATCGTGCGGCGTACTAGGTCTTCCGCCGTAGCCGCGAGGCCCGCCAGTGCAATAGCGCCGATTTCCCAGGTGAGCATGCTTGGGAGAGACTCCTTCTCACCTTGTTCTTCGGCACAGCGGGGGGCTTTCGTTAGCTCGTCTTCACAAGTTGCCTACGCGAGCCCGCGTTCGATGGCGACGCCCGCCGCTACGACGATCGCGTCCTCGTGCCGCCGCCCGAGCAGTTGCAAGCCGATGGGGAGTCCTCCGCCGTCCCGCCCGCCAGGCAGGGCAAGGGCGGGAACGCCAGTCACGTTGACCGGCCTCGCGAGCCGCGTGACCGCCACCCGCAAGTCGTACTCCCGGCCCCCGAGCGTCATCTTGTCTTCGCCGAGTTTCGGAGCGGGCACCGGAGTGGCGGGTGTCAGCAAAACGTCGCACGAATCGAAGACCTGGAGGAACCGGCGCGTCGCCGCGACCCGCTCACGCTGCGCGCGCAGATACTTCGCCGGGTCTTGCGCGCGCCCCGCTTCGTAACGGGCGAGAATGTCGGGGCCGATATCCGCGCGGCGGTCCCCCGAACCGAAAAAGATGTCGGACGCCGAATCGGCGCCTTCGGCGAGAATGATCGCAAAGGCGATGTCGTGCAATTCCTCGATCCCGTCCACGCGTACACGTACCAGTTCGAACCCGCTCGCTTTCGCGGCCTGGTCCACCGCCGCCGAAACTTCCGGTAGCGCGTGATCGAAGAAGAAGTTCTCCGGGATGCCCAGCCGCAATCCCGCCGGAGCGTCGAGCGGAAACGGTTTACTCGGCACGGCGATCGCCTCCATCGACAGCGCGACATCCTCGGCCGTCGCCGCCATCGGACCCATGGTGTCGAGCGATTCGGCCACCGCGCGGCAGCCCTCCGTCGAGATGAGCCCAAACGTCGGTTTCAAGCCGGCGATCCCGCAGAACGACGCCGGAATGCGAATCGATCCACCGGTATCCGTTCCCGTCGCCATCAGCGCCATGCCCGTGGCGACCGCGACACCCGAGCCGCCCGACGATCCGCCGGGGATGCGCGACGGGTCGAACGGATTGCGCACCGCGCCGAAGTGCGGGTTGTTCGACGTGATGCCGTAGGCGAGTTCGTGCAGGCCGAGTTTGCCGAGCGAAACTGCGCCCGCGTCCTTTAGCTTCTTGACCAGTGCCGCGTCGCGATCCGGCACGTGGTTCGCGAAGATCTTAGACCCGTATGTCGTGCGCACGCCCGCGGTATCAAACAGGTCTTTGTGCGCGATGGGGATGCCGTGCAGCGGCCCGCGGTCGCGGCCTTCGGCGAGTTCCCGGTCGGCGGCGCGCGCCGCGGCCAGCGCCTCCTCGGCGGTAATCGTAATGAACGCGTTTAGTTCGGGGTTGCGGGCACTGATGGCTTTGAGGCACGTCTCGACGAGTTCGACCGAGGAAACCTGTTTCCGGCGGAGCGCGGCGCGCGCTTGGGCGATAGTCATTAGCTCCAATATTGCCACTGGCCGTAGAAGATCACGTACAGGCTCAGCAGCAAATTGGTGACACCGTGCACCACGAACATGTCGCCGAGCGACTTGGTGCGGATCATCCACCAGTTGTAGACGATGCCGGTGAGCAGACCCACTTCCCAGTAAGAACCGTGCTCAAAGGCGAACAGCACAGCCACGCCCCAGAAGGCTTGCACGCCGTAGGTTCCCAGCGGGATCGACTCGAACTCCGGCTTGATCAGCCAGCGCATTAGCCAGCCGCGCCAGAACAACTCTTCGATAATCGCCACCAGGACCGCGGCCTTGATCGTGCGCGAGATCAGCACCAGCCAGTCCGATCGCCACTCGGGCGCGACGGTCGAGCCGGGTTGCCCGACGATCGAGTTCGAGAATAGCCAGTGCGCGCGCCAACCGGGGATCAGAACGTCCGGCCCGATCCAGAGAAAAAACACCGCCGTGCCCAGCGCGATCGAACCCAACAGGTTCACGGTTTTGAACGAAATGATGTGGCGCGAGGACCACCACAGAAACGCGGACAACACCGCCACCTGCAATGGATACTCGAGCGGCCCGATCATGCCGCGCAAGGGGAGGAAGGCGAGTAGCAGCACCATCGGCGCTACCCAAGGGAAGTGCGGCGATTTCATAGGAGGGTTCCGGTGAGCCGGAACTTCACCCGCACTTAGCCATCAGTTCGCGAATCTTCGCTTCTTCCGGCTTGGCCGGGTTTTTCGAGAGCGCCGTCTGCAGAATTTGCTTGGCCTTCGGCTTGTCGCCCTTTTGGAAATAAGCCATCGCCAGATGATAGTGGAACGTCGAGCGCTCCGGGTTGGTGCGTACCAGATCGGTGAAGATCCCGATGGCGGAGTCGGCGAGGTTCTTCTTGATGTAGATCCAGCCCAGCGTGTCGGCGACTTCCGGGTTGTTCGGCAACTTCTGCTTCGCTTTCTGCACCATCGTGAGCGCCTGATCGAGATTGGTCCCCTGCTCCGCCATGATGTAGGCGAGATTGTTGAGCGCCATCGCGTTGTCGGGTTCGATCTGCAGCACTTTTTCGTAATGCGGCTTCGACTTATCCATCTCGCCCACGGTTTCGAGCAGCATGGCGAGTGTTAACGTCGGCACTGGATTATTCGGCGGAGCCATTGCCTCGGCTTTCTGGACGATCGAAATCGCCGCGCGCGGGTCGCCCTTCAGCCGGTAGGCCTCGCCGAGCCGGATCATCAGGTTGATCTCTTTGGGATTCTTCTCGATCAGCTTCTTGTACTCTTCGATCGCCATGTCGAAGTTCTTCGCGCGATAGGCCGTATTGGCCAGTGCGAGCCGCAAATCCTGCCGTTCGGGCGCTTTCTTGATTTCCGCGTTCAGCATCTCCATCGCCTTCGGGAAATCTTTCTGCGAGACCAGCGATTCGACGGTGCCAAGCAGGCCGCGCGGATCGTTCGGCGTGGTCTGGTAGAGCTTGCGGAACGCGGCTTCGGCGTCCTTCAGCTTGCCTTCGCCGTAGTTCACCATGCCCAATTGGAACTGCGCGTCGGCCAGCGCCGGATTGGTGTCGAGCAGCGCGTTCAACTCCTGACGCGCCTCGACGTACTGCTTCAAGCCGATCAGCGAACTGGACCGCAACAGCTTACCCGCGACGTTATTCGGATCGTACTGCAGAATCTCGTTGGCCGTCGCCTGCGCGTTCGGGAAGTCGCCTTTGGTGACGTAAATCTGCGCCAGCGCTAAACGCGGCGGCACGAAATCCGCGCGGAGCTTGATCGCTTCGAGCAACTGGACGCGGGCTTGGTCGAGTTCGCCCTTGGCCAGCAGCGCCCGCGCCAAGTTAAAGCGCAATACCGGATTCTCCGGGCTGCGGCTGACCACCGACTGCAGATCGTTGATCGCCTGTTGAATCTGCTCGCGCGAACCGCTCCGCAAGGCCAGTGCGCCGCGGATGGCGAGCGCGTCGTCGTCCTTCGGGTTCGCCTTTAGCAACTCCGCCACCAACGCGTTCGCTTCCGTCACCTTGCCTTGCGCCACCAGCACTTCCACCTCGCGCTTGCGATAAAGCGGCTTGTCGGAATCTTTCGCCGAGGCGAGCCCAGTGCGGTACTGTTCCATCGCCTTGTCGAGTTGGCGAATGCGGAAGAAGAAATCGCCGACCAGCAAGCGGCCGGTGGGGAAGTCTTTCGAGTTCGAGGTGATGCGCTCGATCTGTTGCTGCATCGCCGCCGGATTCTTGGTGGCGATATAGTGACCCGCGAGTTGCAGAATGAAAACCGGGTTGCGCGGGTTGTTCGAAGACTTGAGCTTCAAAATCTCCTCGGCTTCCGGAATGCGGTTGCCGCGGGCGTAAAGGGCGTAGAGAAGATCGTACAGCGGCGCGTAGCCCCGTTCGCGCTCGATCTCGGCGCGGGCGATTTTCTCCGCCTCCGCGGCTTCGTTCTTCGCGACCAGCGTCTGGCAAAGCACCAACGTCAAATCCGGCTGGTTGGGTTTCGCTTCGTTGGCGGCCCGGAAATCGGCCACCGCGCCGTCCAGGTCTTTCTTCGCGAGGTTGACGTAACCGCGCAGCCGCAACCCGTCGTAGGATTTGGGATTGCGCGTCAGAATCTTCTTCGCGTTATCCTCGACCTCTTTCAAGAACTCGGCGGGGTGCTTCGGATTCGACGTGTAGGCGGCGAGAAAGAGCTCGGCGAGCTTCGCCGGCGCGTCCTGATTGTCGGGTTCCAGTTCGACGGCGCGCTGCAATGCGCGTAACGCGTCCACCGGGCGGCCCAAGCGCAGTTCCGACAATCCCAGCCGGTAATACGCCTCGCCGAATCGCATGTCCTGTTGCAAAGCGCGCCGGTACATGATCGACGCTTCCTTGAACTTCGAGTTGTTGAAGTAGCGGTTGCCGCTTTCGAGATACTTTTGCCGCTGGACTTTCGGATCGCGGTTGCAGGCGCCCGCGAACAGGGCTAGCGCCGCGAGGAGTAGAAGCTGGGGATAACGCATGGCGGTAAAAACCTTCGATCTTTCCTATTCAAGATAACCACAAGCGTCAGACAGCGGCAATCGCGCTTTCGTCCCGCTAGGTACCGGTACGTTGCTAATCGACCGAAACCGTAGGAACTACAGGGCCGGTCTTTTGGCTATCGACGCCCGCGACACGCACCGTCAACGGCAATTCTCCGCGCAATCTGTACCAAGGTACGTAAATATTCACCTGGTAGATGCCCGGCAAACCGGGAATCGCTCCCGCCCAGCGCACATCCATCTGCGCCTCCCGAATCGTGGGGTCGCCGATGTACACCTGCACCAAACGGCGGATGCCGTCCACATCGGCGTCGAGCGGGATGTTATCGAATTGCGTGCCGAAGCCGGTACCGTAGAGGGTCAGGTAACGGTCCCGCGTTGTTGGATTCTCGCGCGTAACCTGTTGACCGGATTGGCTATCGTACACCTGGGGAAAGATTCCTGGCGCGGTTCGGGCGATGCGGATGGTCTGAGCGGTGGACGAGACCCTTCGATCCACCGCCCGGATCAGAACGGCCCCATTTAATCCTGCGGCGGCAACGGTCAAATTTGCCGGAATCTGCGCATTGATCTGCCCGGAAGAGGTGGAAATCAAGGGAAGCGGCGTGTTGTTGAGAGTCACGCACATTCCGCCGAGCAGCGTGGGATAGGGGGCTGCGCCTACCGCGGCGTCCGCGCCGAAGTTCCGTCCGAAGATCGAGATAAAGCTGCCCGGCGCAAAGGACGGTAAATAGCTGGACAACGACACGATCCCGCCGTTGTTTGGCGTGGGGCGGTCGGAGACGATAGGGGTATCGAGCGGGACAATGCTCAACCCGCTGATGGTTAGGGCGTAAGCCGTTGTCCCCGAAGCGTCGAGAGCCAAGGTTCGGGAATCGACGGCGCTCCGTCCGTTCAAGGCGGGAACGGCGGTGGGACTTTCGAGGACTGTGGCGCGGCGGAGGATCAGTCCCGATTGGGTGTCCACCACTTCGACCGAAGGTAAAGCGATGGCCGCCGTTGCGTTCGCCCGCAAAGGTTGGTTGAGCCGCGCGTAAGTGGTTGCACTCACGGAGGTAAGTCCGGCGATAGGGTTAACGGTGATAGCCGTACTCGATAGGGGCGCGAGCGCCGAATTCAAAGGTATCCCGTTTACGACAAAGTACGTTCCTCGCGGCCCGGCGGCGGCTCCACCGATGTACCCCGTCGTCGCCGCCGCCGTAAACACTTGGCGCGATTGGATAAACCGGTCGGCAGACGCGTCATACAGGTAGGCGATTCCGTTACCGGCCACCACAATGGCGTACTCGCCGTTCGGGGTGGAAGCCATCGCCCGCGGCGCGGGCAGCGTCGTGGCCGTGCCGAAAACCTCCGCTTCGAGCCGCCGGGGGACGAGATCCTCGCCCACGACACGCCAAAGCGTACCGTTGCTCATCATCACCAGCGGTCCGCTTTGCGTGGACACGACAATGGAAGGGGCGACCAGAGCGACCCCCGCGTTCAAAGGGATGGGGGGATAGCGCACCCGCCCGATTACGCGCCGCAAGTCGAGGTCGACGATCGAAATCCCCTCCGATCCGGAGTTGGCCACGTAAAGCCGCGATCCGTCGAACGACAGCGCCATCGAGCGCGGCAACTGCCCCACGGGCACTGGCGCGAGCAGAGCGCGAGTCCGTATATCATAGATTTCAATGCGATTTAACCCGGAATTCGAAATGTAAACGCGCTGCCGCGCCGCATCGTAGACGAGGTCGGTAAGACCTTCGGCGGCGGAGATTCCCACCGGGATCGGGATCACCTCGCCGCGCGCGTCGGTATCGCGATTGTTCTGGAACACACGAACCTGCGGAGGCAAATTGACGGCACCCGTCGCGGATATGGCGTAGTCGTGGAACGGGTTGACCGTACCCAGAGTAGTGCGGTTCGCCGCGCTAAAGGTGTACTCAAAATCGGTTCCGCCGGCCACAGGTTGCGAGCGTACCGTAGGCGCGGTAGCGGCACCCGTGGCGGGACCTCCGGGGGCGATCTGCAAGGTAGCGGTCACCGCGCCGAGCGCCCCACGCCCCTCGTTCCGCACCGCCACACGCCCCGAACGCAGGTTAGCGAACGCCCCGCATTGATCGTTGGCCAGCAGCACGGCGGTCCGGTCCACTTGCGCGATCGGCTGCTGCGAAAGCGTACCGATGGGGACGATCATAAAGCCCGACTCCGAGATGCCGTACAGTCCCGCGCCATCGGGACTTAAGACCAGCTTGCCGGTCAGGCTCCGGGGCAACTGAATCCCGGCGCGGATTAGCAGATTTTCGGGATCGGAGAGCATTAACTGCGCCAAAGAACCGGCGGTCGTGATGTTGAACGCCGAATACACGGTGCCACCGTCGGGCGAAAATACGCTGCCCCCCTGCGTGTTGGCAAGATTGAAATTCGTGTTCGCGGCGATGAAGTAGGGCGAATTGGCGATATTCTGCTGCGCCAGAATCTCGAGCGTCGCAGAATCGAACAAAGTCAATCCCGCCATAAACTTGCGGCCGTCGTTCGAAATCGAGAGAACGTTTGAAATGTTACCGATATTCCGGCTGCGCAGCACCGTGGCCGAGGCCACTTCGTAGACGAACACCGTGCGGGAGCCGTTAGCGAGCACGTTCGCCCCGACAATCGTCGAACCGTCGCCCGAAGCCGCGAGGAAGCTTCGATTGCTGCGGGCGGCGCCGGTGACCGGAGGCAGGCTGGGCGGCGCGGGAGCGGGCGGCGCGACCGAAATCGACGAAAGCTGCCGATTCGCCTCTTCCGCGGGATTGAAAAGCAACAGCACGCTCAGCGCGTTGTTGGCTCCTGCGCCGATGGTCGAAATGAGAACCCGCCCGTCTCCGCCCACGGCGACGCCTTCGGGCCGCGCGGGGAGATTGATGGTTCGCACCACGCCCAGCGTTTCGAGATCGATCACATTCATCGCGGAGGCGTTATGCGCGGCCACGTAGAGCAGGGACCCGTCCCGGGACATCGCGCCCGCGAGCGGTAGCGCGCCGGTGGTAATCGTCGAAAGCACGCGCCGCTGGGTGATGGAATAAACCGTCACCCGGTCCGACAAGCTGATTAAATACAGGCGGTTGCGCGGAGCGTCGAGCACGATATCGGCCACCCCGCCCGGCACTTCGATCTCCGTCCCGAACGTCGCCCCGTTCGCTAAATGAATGAAAAGAAATGCAGCTAGGGCGAGACCCCACCGGAACGGCATGCGCAGATCAGTATAACCCCGAAAACCCGGGCTGAGTTGCTAACGCAGGGCGGCGAGCAGATCCCCCGAAGCTTGCCAGACCTCGACCCGCCGTTTTTCGACGGCGTATTGCGCGTCGAGAAACGCCAGCCACTTTTCGTTTTCGAGGAACCGCGTCTCGTCCACCTGCCGCGAAAGCGCCCGTCCTTCGCCGAAGCGCGCCAACACCACCGCCAATTCTTCCCTCGCCGCTTCCAGATCGAGCTGCGCCACGTCGCGCGCCGATTCCGCGTTGCGCAAATCCCGATGCTTGCGCCGGGCGTCGAGCGCGATCCTCTGCCGAGCGGTATTTGTCTCTAAGCGCAAACGCGCCGATTCGTCTTCCGCCTGACGCTCCCGCGCCGAGGCCGCCGAACCGGGCAGGATCGGCAACTGGAACGACACGCCCAACTGTCCGTTATGGCGTTGGAACTTGCGGAAGAAGTCGTCGTAATTGTTGAAGCGCGCAAACAGCCCATATTGCGCGACCAGCTCGATTTTGGGGAGCCGCGCGGCTTGATTGGCCTTGATGTCGAGCCCAGCCGCCAGCATTTTCGATTGCAGGGTTTTGAGCTCTTTCGAGTTTTCGAGGGCCGCCGCAGCTAGCTCCTCTTCCGTGGCGGGCGGTTTCGCCGGAGTGCGCTCTTCCATCGCGGGCCGGGCGAGGTCGCCCGCCGGGAATCCCAGGATCAGCGCGAGCGCTTCTTCCTCGATCGTGGCCGCCGCTTCCAGCACTCGGGCGCGGTGCTTAACCTGAGCGAGCCGGGCGGCCATTTTCTTGTTTTCAAGTTCCAGTTCCTCGCCCTCGCGGACGCGGATTCGGGTGATCTCTGCGGCTTTTTCGAGACTTTCGGCCTGGCGGGCGGCGATCTCCGCTCCGCGGCGCAGGCGTTCCGTTTCGAGATGCGCGAGTGCGGCTTTCAGCGCCGCGTCGTCGCGTTTGGCCTCGGCGGAGAGGGCCGATCCCCGCGCCTGTTCGCGGACTTTGGCCACGTCGTAAGAGCGCTGGCGGTTAAAGAGCGTCTGGATCGCGTCGGCCCGCACCAGGCTGGGCGCCGAGCCCTCGATCGAGAGCGGGAAGCCGTTGGTGTAGGCGAGTCCGCTGCCGACGATCAGTTTCGGGAAAAACGGATCGCGCGCCTCGCGAATGGCTTGCTGCGCCTTGCGCTCGTCGAAGCGGGCGGCGAGCAGATCGGGGTTCTGCTTGCCCGCGATCTCGACGGACTGCTTGAGGGTAAGCGTGTGAATTTCCGCGGCGAGGCCGGTTGCGAGAAAGAGTAGGGAGATCACGCTCTCAGGCTAGCGGAGCCATAATAGGGGTCATGAGCAAGCGCCTCCTCCTCGCCCTAATTGCCTTCGGGGTCTCGGCGGTTGGCGAGGAGAATCGACTCTACCGGTTTCTGATCGAGCAGAACAAGGCGCAGATCGTCGCGCTGGACGAGGGGAAGCTGATTCCGCGGGCGCTCGCGAAAAAGCTCGCCCGGGCGTTGGGCGAGATCGACGAGAGGAACCGCAAATCGGGGAAACTCTCGGCGAACTATCTCGATCTCGAGGAACAACTCGTTCAGTCCATCGGACCCGAAGCTTCGAACGTTCACATGGGCCGCAGCCGCAACGACCTCGGCGCGACTTCCGAGCGCATGATCCTGCGCGAGGACACGCTCGCGATTCTCGGACGGCTCGCCGAAGCCCGCCAGGCGGCGATCGCACTCGCCGAAAAAAATGTCCGGACCGTGATTCCCGGCTTCACCCATTCGGTGCAGGCGCAGCCGACAACGCTCGCGCATTCCCTGTCGGCGTACATCTCGGCGCTTGAGCGGGACGAGGCGCGGCTGCGCGAAACCTACGCGCGGCTCGACCGGTGTCCGCTGGGTGCGGCGGCGTTTACGACTTCGGGATTCGCTCTCGACCGGCGGCGGCTGGCGGAATTGATGGGGTTCTCGGGGCTCCTCGAGAACGGTTACGACGCCATCATGGTCTCCACCGCCGACAGCAAAGCCGAACTCGCCTCCGCGCTCGCGCTATCGGCGATCAATGTAGGGCGCTTCGCGCAGCAGTTCGCGATTCAGTACAGCGATTCGCGCCCGGGGTTGAATCTGGCGGACGAGACCGTCGGTCATTCGAGCATCATGCCGCAGAAACGCAATCCGCGGCAGGCGGAGCGTATTCGTATTCTGGCGAGTGCGGTTGTCGGCGACGCACATACGGTGGCCCTGACGGCGCACAACACCCCCGGCGGCGAGATCGCCGACATTCGCGTGCATTTGGTGGAACGCACCGAGGTGGTGACTCGCGCCGCGGAGGAGATGTTCTCGACCCTCGCCGGGTTTGTGCGCGCGATTCGCGTCGATCCGAAGCGAACGCTCGAGTTGGTGGATGCGGATTACTCGGTAATGACCGAGTTCGCCGACACCCTGTTGCGCGAATCGCAAGTTCCGTTCCGCACCGGGCATAAGGTAGCGTCGGAACTCGCGGCATACGGACGCGCGAACGGAAAGCGGCCGGCCGATCTGACCTTCGAGGAAGTGACGGAGGTGTACCGCAAGGCGGCGGGGGGACCGATTCCATTAACGGCGGAGCGAGTGAAGGAAGCGATGAGCGCGACGCACTTCATCGAGTCGCGGCGGGGAATCGGCGGTCCGCAACCGGCGGAGATGGAGCGGATGCTCGCCGGCCACCGGGCGCGGGTCGCGGGTCTCGAGGCGTGGCTCGGCGAGGAGCGTGCCCGGTTGCGCGCGGCGGACGAAGCCCGGAATCGGGCGTTCGCGCGGCTTACAATGGCGGCATCGCAATGAAGGCTATCTCCCTCTCGATCCTGGCGGTGGGCGGCGCTTTAGCCCAAGCGCCGGCGCCGACCCAGGGCGTCCCGTTCCTCCGAATGATCTGGGGCCGGATCGCGGACTTCAACGGCGAACTCGGGTCCGTCGAGTGCGCCGAGTTTTCCCCCGATGGGCGCTATATCGCGACGGCGACCAAATACAGCAACGACATCTCGGTTTGGCGCGTGGCCGACGGTGCGCTCACGTGGAGCGTGAAGGCCGAACAAGAAGTGGAGCGCGTCGCGTTCTCGCCGGATGGGACTACGCTTGCGGCGGGCGGCGAGGACGATTTACTGCGCCTGTTCGACGTGTCGAACGGCAAGTTGCTGAAGTCGATCCCGCACACTTCGGGAATCGACAGCTTGCGCTGGTCGGCGGACGGGACCATGCTCGCGACGGGCGAGGAAGACGGAATCGTGCGGTTGTGGCGAATGCCGGACGCCGCGCCGATGGGTCAAGGAAAAATCGTGGGGGCAATCAACGAACTCGATTTCACGCGCGACGGAAAGCTACTGATGGCGGTCGGCGACAAGACCGGCGTGCGGATTTTCGGGACGGACGGAATGAAGACGGTGAAGACGCTCCACCGCAACGGGACTTCGCCGACGATCGCGGGGCGTTTCTCGCCGGACGGACGATTGGTTGCGGCGGCGGGGCACGACGGCCACGTGTTGGTATGGAGTTTAGCTAGCGGCGAACTGGTGCGCGCGCTGAATTTCACGGGCCGCAAAGTAGAGACGTTGACGTTCCATCCCGACGGTCTGCACTTGCTTTATGCCGGTCACGACCCGCATATTCGCGCGATCCGCGTCTCGGATTGGACATTGGTGCACGAGTCGCAACCGGTGGACAACGCCGAGTACGTGGCCTTCTCGAAGAACGGCAGTTTTCTCGCCTCGGCGCATCAGGATGGCGTGGTGCGGCTGTGGGTGTGGATGCGCGGCGACGCCGAGTTAAACAAGCGTCTGCATACCGAGCTAATGAAGAGGCAGGACGCCGAAGACGCGGCGAAAAAGAAGGCGAAGCCGCAGTAGAGTCACTCGTACCGCAGCGCTTCGGTCGGCGACAATTGCGCGGCGCGGCGGGCGGGGAGCAAGCCGAAGACTAACCCGACAAAGAACGACACCGCGAACGCCACCGCGACGCTCCAGGGCGAAATTCGAATGTCGAGCGCGCCGTCGAGCGCGATCCGGGCGCCGACCGGCACGGCGAGCCCCAGCAGGATGCCCACCATGCCGCCCGCGATCGAGATCAGCACCGCTTCCGTCAAAAACTGCGCCGTTACCGCGCGCTTCGATGCGCCGATCGCCATGCGCAGCCCGATTTCGCGTGTACGCTCGGTGACGGTAACCAGCATGATGTTCATGATGCCGATGCCGGAGATGATCAAAGCAATGGCGCTCACCAGGATGAGAACGATGGTGAGAATCAGGCCAATGTTCTCCGCCGCATCGAGAATCGAGCCCAGGTTGTCGACGAAGTAGCGCGCGCCCGGACGGTGGCGGCTTTCGATGATCGAGCGCACCACCGCCGTGAGCGGCTCGACGTCCTCGGCCCGCTTCGCCTGTACGTAAAAGGGGTCGATGCGCTCGGTGCGGACGAAGTAGCGGACGACCGTGATCGGGATCAATGTGGTTCGCTCCGACAATTCGGAGAGTCCGAAACTTTCGGTCTTCTCGCGAAACGTGCCGATTACGGTGAATTCGAGCGACTGCACTTTGATCGTCCGCCCAACGGCCGCGCTTTGGCTTCCGAACAATCGCGCCGCCATCTTCTCGGTGAGCATGGCGACTTTCTGCCGCAACGCCACCTCTTCGCGATCCATAAAGCGCCCGGCGAGGATCACCAGATTGCGGACCTTCGGATACTCCTCGTCGGAGCCGATCACCTGCACGTCCTCCTCGCGCCCGCCGATCAGCATGCGGTCGCCGGTGTTAATGACTCCGGTGGCGGCGACGATGCGGTCGCCCAATTGTTTGCGGATCGCTTCGATGTCGGCGATCTTGACGAAGTCCGCGTCGGCGGTATCGGCTTCGCGCGTACCCGCGTCGTAATAGCCCCAGATGACGTTAGAGCCGAGTCCGCGAATCTGCTCGAGGATGTAGTCGGTGGAAGTGAGCGAGATGGTAACGACGAGGATCACGCTCGCGTTGCCGATCACGAGACCGAGCGCGGTGAGGAACGTTCGAACGCGATTGGCGCGCAGTGCCGCAAGGCTCGAACGCAGGATTTCGCGAAAGCCCAATTTAGGCCCCGCCGGCTTGCTTCAGGAGGCGGCGCGCTTCCTCGCGCGACGGATGTTCCGGAGTTAACGGACTGTCCAGATAGCGCTTGAGCAGGGTCCGCGCCGTTTCGAGATTCCGTTTCCCTTCGACGTAAGTCGCCGCGCGTTCGAAAAGCAGTTGAGGAGCGGCGGGGTCCATCTTGGCCGCGCGCTCAAACGTCGTCTCGCTTTCCTCCACCCTGCCTTGACGGGCGAGGAACTTCGCGAGATCGATCCATCGGCCGATCTGCTGCGGAGCGGCTTCGGCGGCGCGGCGCAGTTTCGCTTCCGCCGTCCGTTGGTCTTTCCGGTTTTCGGCCAGACGCGCTTCGGCGAAGTACCGCTCGGCGGGGTCGAGTTTGGCGATCTTTTCGATCAGCGCTTGGGCTTTCGCTTCGCCGCCTCCCAAGAATCCGGGCGCTTGCAAATAGAACTCGAACAGATCGTTGAGCGCCTCTTTGTTGCGCGGGTCGAGTTCGACCGCCTTTTCGAAAGCCGCTCGCGACTTCGAAGCCAGGCCGGGCGCGGAGAACACGGACGACGTTTCCGCCCGGCGGCCGTAGGCGCGGCCGAGCCATAGCCAAGCCTCGGAACTCGACGGCGCGGAGGCGGTGGCCCTCTCGAACGCTTCGGTGGCCTTCTTGAAATCCGTCTTCATGAAGTGGATCTGACCCAAAAGTTGCCAATCCGCCGCCGACTTTTCGGGAATCGCCTGGATGAGCGCAAGCGCCTTCTCGTACTCGGTGCGTAAATACAACTCACGGGCGCTCGTGGCGAAAAGGCCCTGGGATAAGGCCAAAAGGGCGAAGATAACGCGAATAAGAACCCCGGTCCACATACTGTTTTTCTAGTGTATGTGACGCATAGGGCCACCCCGAAGGATGCGGGAAAATAGTAATCTAAAAGCGGAAGCACGATTGAGGGAGGCTTTTGCATGATCCGGCGAATCGGTTTGTTGACAGCTACGTTGCTGCTGGGCGCGATGGGCGCTTGGGGGCAGACGGCGTCGCTTGAAGGCGAAGTGAAGGGCGAAGACGGCAAGCCCTATCAAGGCAAGGACAAGAAGGCGGATTACGTCCTTCTCGAACGCACCGACATCAAGGGCCGGTATCAAACTCACGTCGACAAAAAGGGCCGCTGGTTCCACGCCGGTTTGCCGCTCGGCACCTACAACATCACTTTGTTCCTCGAAGGCAAGGAAGTGGATAAGGTAGGCAACGTCCGCACCCGATTGGGCGATCCGCTGCCGATCAACTTCGACTTGCAGCAGATGGCGTCCCGGCGTCAAGCGATGCAAGCCGCCGCGCAAACCGGTCAAATGACCGAGGAAATGAAGCGCGACATGTCGCCGGAGCAGAAGGCCGCGCTCGAGAAGCAGATGAAAGAGCGCTCCGCGGCGATGGCGAAGAACAAAGCGCTGAACGACGCGTTCAACGGCGGCATGGAGGCCATCAAGACGCAACAGTGGGCCGTGGCGGTGGAGCAGTTCGTAAAGGCGTCCGAGATGGATCCGAAGCAGCACGTCATTTGGGCGCAGCTCGCCGATTCCTACGTCGGGTTGTCGAAGACGCAAACTTCGCCCGCCGAGAAAGATGCCACGGAGGCGAAGGCGCAGGACAGCTTTACCAAGGCCATCGAACTGAAGCCCGACGAAGCGGCTTACTACAACAACCTGGCGCTCTCGCAGGCGCGCACGAAAAAGTTCAAGGAAGCCGAAGAGAGCCTGGGCAAAGCGGCGGCGCTCGATCCGGCGGGCGCGGGTAAGTATTACTACAACCTCGGCGCGATTCTGGTCAACACCGGCCAGAACGAACCGGCGGGCAGCGCATTCAAGAAAGCGATCGAGCTCGATCCTAACTACGCCGACGCACACTACCAATACGGCATCTTCCTGACCGGCCAAGCGAAAGTGAATGCCGATGGTTCGATGACGTTCCCTCCCGGCACGAAAGAATCGTTCGAAAAGTATCTGGCCTTGAAGCCCGACGGTCCGATGGCGGAGTCGGCGAAGGGCATGCTCACCACGATGGGCGGCAAAGTCGAGACGACGTTCCAGAATCCGAGCGCCCCGCAGCAGAAAAAGGGAGCGACGACCAAGAAGAAGCAGTAGCGGCTTCTTGACCGTCCTACAACGTTGGTCCGCGCCGTCCTGGTCCTGCTGGCGAGTATCTTCCTCATCAGTTTGGTGAGGATGTTCGCGGGACTGATCGCCCGGGCGTTTTCGAACTACGCCTCCGGTCCAGACAATCCTAAGGCCGCGCGTCCCGGCGCGAGCGAGATGCGCAAGTGCGTCCGCTGCGGTACCTACGCGCCGGTAGCCATGGCCCCCAAAGTCAAGGGTTCCGATTTCTACTGCTCGACCGCGTGCGTCGAAGGCAAGAGCGCATGACGCTGGGCGAGATCGCGGCGAAACTCGGCTGCGAACTGGTGGGCGATCCGTCCATCGAGATTCGCGCGGTAGCTCCGATGGAGCGCGCCGGGCCGGGAGAACTGACGTTCCTGTCGAACCCGAAATACGCACCGAAAGTCAAAGACACGCAAGCGAGCGCGATCGTCACCCGGGAGCCCCTCTCGCATCTCGCATCGCTAATTTCGTCCAACCCCTACCTGGATTTCGCGCGCGCGCTGGCCCTGTTCTACCAGCCGCCGCGATTGCCCGCCGGAATTCATCCGTCGGCTTGGATCGCGCCTACGGCGAAGGTCGGCGACGGAGCGGCGATCGGTGCGTTCGTCTCGATCGGCGAGAACGTAACGCTCGGGCGGAACGCGCAAATCCATCCCCACACCGCGATTTACGAAGGCGTCGAGATCGGCGACGATTTCTTGTGCCACTCGAACGTCTCGATCCGCGAGTTCTGCCGCATCGGCCACCGAGTGACGCTGCAAAACAACGTCGTGATCGGCGGCGACGGGTTCGGCTTCGCGAAGGACTCCGAGGGCCGTCACCGAAAAATCGTGCAATCGGGGATCGTGGTGATCGAGGACGACGTCGAGATCCAATCGCTCACCTCGGTCGACCGCGCGACGATGGGCGAGACGCGCATTCGCCGGGGCGCCCGCATCGATTCCCTGGTCCAGATCGGGCACGCCTGCGAAGTAGGCGAGGACAACATTTTGTGCGGACAAGTGGGTTTGGCCGGCTCGACAATTCTTGGTAAAAATGTTTTGTTGGCTGGACAGGTGGGCGTCGCGGGGCACGTCAGGATTAACGACAATGCGGTGGTTTACGCGCAGTCGGGAATCGGCCACGAAGTGCCCGCCGGGGCCGTAGTCTCGGGATCGCCGGCCTTCGACGCCCGGGATTGGTTGCGGTCGGTAACGGCATTCCAGAAGCTCGGGGAACTGGTCCGCCGGGTGCGACAATTGGAGCGGCTTTTGCCTTCCGCCGATGAAAAACGACGAGACTGAGACTCACTCGGAAGCCGAACCCGGTTCCGAAACGCCCGCCGCGCGCCGTTTGCCTCTCGCCTACCGGAACGAACGGTTCATGGAGAGTTCGGAGGCGCGGAGCGTGCGCATTCTCTCCGAATATCTGTATCCGCTCGGTCGCTTCCGTAGGGAGAAATTGCACGACACGATCGTGTTCTTCGGATCGGCGCGCATCTGCTCGGAAACCCATCTCGCCGACGGATCGCGGCATCCGTTGGCGCGCTACTACGACGAAGCACGGGAACTGGCGCGGTTGATGACCGTGTGGTCGGACGGATTGACGCACACCAAGCGGCGGTTTGTCGTTACGACGGGCGGCGGGCCGGGGATTATGGAAGCCGCCAATCGCGGCGCGCGCGACGCGGGCGGCAAGACCATGGGTCTGAATATCGCGCTGCCTTTCGAGCAGGAGCCGAATCCGTATCTCTCGCCCGAACTCACCTTCGAGTTCCACTACTTCTTCATGCGCAAGTTTTGGTTCGCCTATCTGGCGAAAGCGCTGGTGGTGTTTCCAGGCGGCTTTGGTACGTTCGACGAATTGTTCGAGTTGCTGACTCTCGCGCAAACGCATAAGCTCGACAAACAGATCGTGATCGTGTTGTATGGAACGGATTTTTGGAAAGAAGCGCTCAATCTCGAAGCGCTGGCGCGGCAAGGCTTGATTTCGCCCGAAGACTTGCGGCTGTTCCACTATGCCGACACACCGCCCGAAGCGTTCGAAATCCTACGCGACGGGCTGTCGAGGATCTATCTGCAACCGGACGTCGAGGCGCCGGTGGCGGAGACGCTGACGCCCGACATCGCGCGGTCCCGCGTGTAGCTTTCGATGAAGTTGTGGAGCGACATTCTGGCCCTTTGGAAGCGGCTAGGCCGCGTGGGACAGGTGTTCGCAGTCGCGCTGGCGCTCCGGTTCGCGGGCATTTGGCTCGGCGCGCCTGAGGAGGCGATCGACGTCGCGGACCTGATTCTGTTCGTTACGGGCATGTGGCTGGCCATCCGCGCCGCTCGCATGACGATACGCGGATCGATCTGGAGACTTCGCAACCGGCTGATCGTCGCTTATCTGTTCGTAGCTCTGGTGCCGATCGTGCTCATCGCGGCGCTTGCGCTGGTGGCGGTGTGGGCGCTTTCGGGACAGCTCGCGGTGTACTTAGTGACGAGCGAATTGAACCGGCGCATCGCTACGTTGCGGCGCGGCGGCGAGTCGATCCTGCGGGAAGCCCCGCCGCGCCGTGCGGAGCGGGTGCGGCAACTCGGTTCGTTTCTCTCGACGAACTACCCCGGACTCGAAATCGTGCTTGAGGATGGACGGCGGCTGTCGTTTCCGGAGGCGTCGGCGACGCAACTGCCCGATCCCGCGTTCGGCGACACTTCGGGATTGGTGTCGCGTAACGGCGAGGTGTTCGCTTGGGCGCATTTCGCCGGCGATCGCGGACGGCTGGCGTTGCTGTTTCCGCTGACCACTGAGTTTCTTTCGGGCCTCGTACCGCAGTTGGGCTCGGCGAGTACCGTCGCGATACCCCGCACCGGCACAAAGCGGGCGCCAAAGCAGAAACGCAGCGCGATCCTGGTGAACGGACAGCCTCTGCCGGCGCCGTCCGCGCAGTTACCCGCGGCCCTCAACGCGTTGGACCTCGAAGTATTCTGGGCCTCGCCCGCGACGATCGTGCACTGGAACACGCCCAAGGAGGAGCCCGAAGATACGCGTAGCGTGATCACCGTGCGCAGCCGGATCTCCAGCGTGGCCCGCGTCATGTTCTCGCAAAAAGCCGACTGGGACAACAGTTGGGCATTGATCCTCATCTACGCGTTCGGCGTGCTGTTCCTGGCGATCGAGTTGGTGGCGCTCGCCATCGGCGTTTCGCTCAGCCGGTCCATCACCAACGCCGTGCACAATCTCTACGAAGGCACGGAGCGCGTCATGGAGGGCGACTTCTCGCACCGCATTCGCGTCAAGGGACGCGATCAGTTAGCGCAGCTGAGCTCCAGCTTCAACCGCATGACCGAGCGCGTGGAGCAACTGCTGGCGGTGGCCAAAGAGAAGGAACGAATCGAGCGCGAACTCGAGATCGCAAGGGAGATCCAGAAGCAGCTCTATCCGCGCAGCGTGCCTGAGTCGAGTGTCTTGAGCCTCACCGCTTACTACAAGCCCGCGCGGATGGTGTCGGGCGACTACTACGATTACCGGCGACTGTCGGACACCCAGTTGGCGCTCGCCATCGGCGACGTGGCGGGCAAAGGAATTTCCGCCGCACTGCTGATGGCGACGATTCAATCGGGGTTCCGCGGCCTGCTGCAACAATGCGCCGACGCCAGCGATTTTTCGCCGTCGAAGGTGGTCGCGCAATTGAATCAACAGCTGCACGCCAACACGCCGCCGGAGAAGTTCGCGACGTTTGTACTCGGCATCTTCGACGAAGGGACGGGCGTCTTGCATTCGACCAACGCGGGCCACTTGCAACCGATTCTGGTCCGCCGGGGCGAGGTGCGTCGCCTCGAAGTGGATGGCATGGTGATCGGCGCCTTTCCGTTCGCGAAATACGGCGAATCGACCGAGACGCTCGAACCGGGCGACCTGCTCGTATACTTCACCGATGGAATCTCCGAGCCCGAAAACGAATACGGCGAAATGTTCGGAGAGGACCGGCTGGCGGACTTGGTACTGAAGCACGCGCACCGGCCGGACGCCGAACTGATCGACACGATCGTCGAGACAGTGAACAAATGGACGGGTTCCGAAGAGCTGCAAGACGACATGACACTTCTAGTGGCTCGGCGAAGCTAACCCCATATGGATTTGCTGCGGCGGCGGTTGAAAATCCTCACCGCGATGGTGGTAGGCGTTCTCTTAGTGGGGTCCGCCGGTTTCATGCTGGTGGCGGGCTATTCACCGCTCGACGCCATCTACATGTCGGTGATGACCGTTACCACCATCGGTTACGGCGAGGTGCGGCCGCTCAGCCCGGCGGGCCGCGTGTTCAATACGTTCTTCATGCTGATCGGTTCGGGAACGCTGTTCTTCGCCATCGGCTTGATGACTTCGACGATCTTCGAATTGCAACTCGACGAGGTATTCCGGAAACGGCGGACGAAAAAGATGATCGACCAACTGGACCGGCATGTGATCGTATGCGGCTTCGGCCGCGTAGGCCGCGGCGCGGCGCGGGAGTTGAAAAAGGCCGGCGTGCCATTTCTGGTCGTCGATTCCAACGACCACCGCGCGGAATGGGCGATGCGCGAAGGGATGCTGGCCGTACAGGCGGACGCGACGCGCGACGAAACGTTGCGGAGCGCGGGTATCGATCGCGCGCGCGGGCTGGTGTGCGCGCTCGCCTCCGATTCCGAAAATCTGTTCCTTACTTTATCGGCGAAACAATTGAACCCGGCGATGCTAGTTTCGACGCGTGTCAATGAAGAGGAAAGCGAGGAAAAGATGCGCCGCGCGGGCGCGGACATGGTGTTCGCGCCGTACTATTCGACCGGAGCGCGCTTGGCGCAGTTCGTGCTGAAACCGCATGTGCGGCAGTTTCTCGACTTCACGACGCGCGGCTCCGCGATGAACGTGATGATCGAGCAGGTACTGGTGGGCAAATCCAGCGAGTTCGTGTCGAAGTCTCTCCAAGAGTTGAAACAGTTGCGGCGCGAACTGGGCGTGAGCGTGCTCGCCATCCGGCACACTAGCGGCCAGATGGTAGTGAATCCCGCGCCGGAGGAGCCGGTGTCGGCCGGCGATCATCTGATCGTCATGGGCGAACCGGAGTCGCTGCGCAAGTTGGAACGAATGTTGGCGGAGGCGAAATCGTGATCGTCCTAACCAATGAAGAGGCGCAGGCGCTCGACCGGCGCACCATCGCGGCGGGAACGCCCCCGGAAACGCTAATCGAGCGCGCCGCGGCGCGTGTCGTCGAGTTTCTTGAAGCCCGCTTCCACCTGCATCAAGAGCGCGTAGCCGTGGTGAGCGGCAAGGGCAACAACGGCGCGGACGGCCGCGAGGTGGAACGTCTTCTCCGCGAGCGCAACGTGCGGATCGTGGACGAGTCGCCGACATTGATCGTGGACGCGGTGCTAGGAATCGGGCTGCGCGGAGAGGCGCGAGGCGAGGCTCTCGAGCGAATTCGCTGGATTAACGATCAAGGGGCGGAAGTGGTGGCGATCGACGTTCCCAGCGGATTAGGTACCGGTGGAGAACATGTGCACGCGACAGCGACAGTAACGTTCAACGTGCTAAAGCCGGTGCATGTTCTACCGCCCTGGTGCGACTTCTGCGGCGAAGTGGTGGTGACAGATATCGGACTTTTGCCCGCTACGTCGGATCTCACGCAAATCGATCCGCCGCAGTTCGCTCCCCGGGCGCGTGGTGCGCATAAAGGCGACTTCGGTCACGTGCTGGTGATCGCCGGATCCCCGGGAAAGAACGGCGCGGCAGCGATGTGCGGAATCGCGGCGCTGCGCGCGGGCGCGGGGCTGACGACCGTGAGCGCTCCGGTGTCTTCCATCTATCCCGAATTGATGACTTGCGACGTGGACCAATTGCCGCTCGAGGGGAAGACGATCGTGGCGATCGGACCGGGGCTTGGAGTGCGGCCGGAGTTGGTTCGGCCTTTGTACGCCGAATGCCCTTTGCCAATGGTGATCGACGCCGACGCCATCACGGCGTTGGGCGGATGGACGCTTCCGCCGCCACCCGCGCCGCGCATCTTGACGCCGCATCCCGGCGAGTTCGCTAGGATCGCCGCGCCGGTCGAGGACCGCGTCGCCGACGCTCGCGCATTCGCTCAAACAAATCGCGTCACTCTCGTTTTGAAGGGGCAACGCACCGTGGTCGCGCATCCGGACGGGCGAGTGGCCATCAACCCCACCGGCACTCCGGCGATGGCGAAGGCGGGCTCCGGCGACATTCTCACGGGGATGATCGCCGGTCTTTATGCGCAAGAGCCGGGCGAGACGGCCGTAGAGCAGGCGGTTTGGCTGCATGGGCGCGCGGGCGAACTCGGCGCGGTGCGCTGGACGGAGCGCTGCTTGCTCGCGACGGACCTGCTCGACTTCGTTCCTCATGCAATTCGAAGCGCGCACTGAAGAGGAGATGGTGGAAGTGGGCCGGGCGTTGGCTCGGGCACTGCCATCGCGTGCGGCCGTCATTCTCACCGGCGATTTAGGCGCGGGAAAAACGACATTGGTGAAAGGGATCGCCTCCGAACGCGCGGGCGTCGCGATCGACGAAGTCTCGAGCCCGACCTTTACGCTGATCCACGAGTACGGCTTGCCCGTCCGGGTCTATCACATCGATCTTTACCGGCTGGAATCGGATCGCGAAGTGTTGGGGCTCGGTCTCGACGAACTTTTCGACCGCGACGCGCTCGTGCTGATCGAGTGGGGCGAACGCTTCGAGCATCTGCTTCCCCCCGCGTGGCGAGTCGCGATCAATGCGACTCCTCTTTCCCCTGATACATCTCCGCGACGAGTTCTTTGTACTTCTCCAGCACCCTCCCCCGCCGCACCTTCATCGTCGGCGTAAGTTCGCCCGACTGCACCGTGAAGTCCGTTTCGAGCACCTTGAACTTGCGGATTTGCTCGAATTGCGCGAGTTGCGAATTTGCCTTCTTCACCGCGCTCTTGACGTGATCCTCGGGCGCGCCTTCGATGTTCTTCTTCGCTTCGTCGCGCAGCGTGAAGATCGCGCTGACGTACGGTAACCGGTCGCCGATCAGCACCACCTGGCTGATAAACGGATCGCCCTTGAAGAGAGTCTCGATGCGCGCGGGATAGATCTTCTTGCCGTTCGACGACACCAGCAATTCCTTCTTGCGGCCCGTAATGTAGAAATACCCGTCCTTGTCGATCTCGGCGATGTCGCCTGTATAGAGCCAGCCGTCGCGCAACACCAACGCCGTCGCCGCCGGATCGTTGAAGTAGCCGCTGAACAGAGTCGGGCTCTTGATCGCCAGTTCGCCGTCTTCTTCGAGCTTGCATTCGATCTTCGGCGACAGCGCCTTTCCGATCGAGCCGGGGATCGGCCGGCCGATCGGATTCAAGTGCGTCACGCCTCCTTCGGTCAACCCGTAGCCTTCGAGTAACGGCATGCCGATCGATTCGTAGAACAGCGCAAGATCGCGGCCCAACGGCGCGGCCCCCGAAATCGGGAACTTCAAACGGCCTCCCAAGCGAGCGCGGACCTTCGAGAAGATCGCGCGGTCGGCCAAAGCGAGCGGTGCGGCGATCCAAGCGGGAACGCCCTTGCCCGCACGACGCAACTCGGCGGCCTTCGCTCCTAATCCCACCGCGCCGTAGAACATCTTTTGCGACAGTCCGCCGCGCTTCTTGATTTCGGCGCCGACGCTCACGTAGATGCGCTCCCACACGCGCGGCGGCGCGAGCAGCATGGTCGGCTTGACGTGCTGCATCTCCTGGGGCAGCCGCATAAGGCTTTCCGAAAACCAAACGGGCATTCCATACACCGGCGGCAGTAGTTCGACGACCACGCGTTGCGCGATGTGCGCCGACGGCAGGAACGCGATCGTGCAGTCCTTGTCGGTAAGCGGCAGAACGTCCGGCCCCATCTCCAAATTTCGAACCACCGCTTCTTGCGTTACGACACCCATCTTCGGCTCGCCCGTCGCACCGCTGGTGAGATACAGAATGCCCGGCGCGGTGGGATCGATTTCGGCGGCGATGGATTTGAAGTAGTCGCGATCGCCGTGCAGGGCTTGGCGGCCCATCTCCCGCAGCTGGTCGAGCGACATGGTGTGCGGTTCTTCGCCGCTCAACAAAATCCACGTTAGGTCGATCGGTTGCTCGCGCATTCCCTCGAACAGCATGCGCTTGGTTTTCGAGTCCTCGACGAACAGTACGCGCGCACCCGATGCGCGCAAGTTGCGCAAGTTTTCGTTCAATGGATTTGCGGTGTAGAGCGCCGCGGCCACCGATCCGTTTGCCATGACGCCCTGATCGGCGAGATAGAACTCGGCGCGCGTTTCCGAATACAGCGCCACGATGTCGCCCGCTTTTACGCCAAGTTTGCGCAATCCGCAGGCGATCTCGACCGCCGCTTGCCGGTACTCGATCCATGTCCACGTGTTGTACTGCGTGGGCTTGGTACCGGGAATCGGCTGGTGCAGCGCAACCGCTTTACCGAACTTCGAGGCCGCCTGATCGAGCACGCTGAACACGGTGGTGTAAGGCATCAACGCAAGTTTACTTGAGGCTGCCGATACCATAGCGAAGGTGGACTACCGGGACGAATTGAACGCCGCGCGGGCGGCGGCGCGCGAGGCGGGGCGGCTAGCGATGGAGTATCGATCGCGCGGAGTGTCGCCGGAATCGAAGAGCGACGACTCGCCAGTGACGATCGCCGACAAAGAAAGTGAAAAGCTGATCGCGTCGATGCTGGGGCACCTTTTCCCGGACGACGGCGTGCTGGGCGAAGAGGGAGCTTCGGGCGCGGGATCGAGCGGGCGTAAGTGGATTATCGACCCCATCGACGGCACTCGCGATTTCGTGCGCGGCAATCCGCTTTGGTGCAACTTGATCGGACTCGAAGATCGCGGCGAAGTAGTGGTAGGCGTAGCGCATTTCCCCGCTCTCGGGAGAACGTACTGGGCGACGAAGAGCGGTGGGGCGTTTCGCGACGGCGAACGACTCGCGCCGTCCTCCAAAACAACATTTGGCGAAAGCGTTTTATTGATCAACGGCTGCGCGAACATCCAGGGGTCGTTACTGGGCGAGCGATTGGGAGGCGATCTGGCTTCGCACTTCGCCAAATTCTGGGCCGTGCGATCGCTCGGCGGAAGTCTCGACGCGTGCATGGTGGCGAGCGGCGAGGCCGAAGTGTGGCTGGAGCCGAAGGTGGCTGCTTGGGACTTGGCTCCGCATAAGCTCATCCTCGAAGAATCGGGCGCGCGCTTCTTGAACCTCGACGGCGGCTCATCGATCTACGGCGGCAATTCGGTGGGTTGCGCACCCGGAGTGGAACAAGCCGTGAGAGATTGGTTGAAGATCGGCTCATGAGACTTTTGATTCTGCTAGCGGCCGGGGGCGTGTATGCGCAAACGTTCGACGAGTTGCTAGACCAATACTTGGTGAAAAACAACGTAGCCGCCGCATTGGTGAGCGACGATGTGTTTATCCGGCGCGCGTATCTCGATCTGTGGGGCTTTGTCCCTTCGCCCGAACAACAACGCGAGTTCGCCGCCGACAAAAGCCCGGACAAGCGCGCGCGTCTGGTGCGCCAACTGCTGGCCCATCGCGAAAACTTCGGCGAGCATTGGCTGACTTGGTGGAACGATCTTCTGCGCAATGAAGATCGCTTCGGCACCTATGGTGGCGACCGCAAGACGATCAGCCCGTGGTTGAAAAGCGCGCTCGAATCGAACCTGCCGTTCGACCAAATGCTGATGGCTTTGCTCAACCCCCGCTCGAAGGAAGATCCCGATGGATTTCTGGCGGGCGTAAATTGGCGCGGCGAGGCGAACTCCAGCCAGATGCCCTGGATTCAGGCCGCGCAGAACACCGCGCAGGTTTTTCTGGGTATTAATCTCAAGTGCAATTCCTGCCACGACAGCTTCATTAGCAAATGGAAGTTGAAGGATGCGTACTCGCTGGCGGCGTTCTTTTCGCCGGAACCGAAAATCGAGATCGAGCGTTGCGACGCGAAGACGGGGCAGTTCGCGACGGCGCACTATCTCTATCCCGATCTCGACCGGTCCGCCGGAGAATCGCTGGCCGAGAGACGCGCGGCGGCGGCGGCGATCTTCACCGATCCGCGCAACACTCGCGTATCGCGAACGATGGTCCATCGCGTTTGGGCGCGATTGTTGGGACGCGGGTTCGTCGAGCCTATCGACGAGATGGACCGCAAGCCCTGGTCGCCGGAACTTCTCGACCGGCTCGCGCGGGACTTCGCGGCCAACGGCTACGACTTCGACTGGCTGATTACGACGATCATGAACTCTCGCGCATATCAACTTTCGAGTGTCGACAAGCCGGACGCAGTCTTTCGCGGACCGCTGGTACGCCGTATGACCGCCGAGCAGTTCGCCGATTCGCTCGCGGCCGTTACCGGCGAGTGGCCGGTATACACGCCGCCGAACGCTCGCGAGGCGCGCTACGTCCGGGAGGCGCGGTTGGCTTCTACGCCGCTCACTCGTGCGCTCGGCCGTCCGTTCCGCGATCAGGTAATCACTGAACGCGCCACGGAGGCCACCATGCTGCAGGGCTTGGAACTGGTGAATGGAACCGATCTCTACGCCCGGATTTATCGCGGCGCGCAACGGCTCACCGGCGCGACGCCTCCCGCCCCGGCAAATCTTTTCGATTCGCTCGTGATGCGCGGCAATACGGAAGCGGTGCCATTCGATATCGACGTTCGGGGGCGGGAGCGGGTGTATCTCGTGGTCGCGGATTCGGGATCGTACTCGCCGGACGATGTTCGTACAGTCTGGACCTTCGAGGGATCGCAGACGCTCGACCCACGCGTCGGCGAAGTTCGCCCGTACCCGTTGCGTGGGGCGACGCGGCTGCGCGGCACCGTGCGCGTCGATCCCAAATCGAACCGTAGCGACTTCTCGCCGTCGATCCGCTTCTTCGTCTTCGCCGAAAAGCCGAACCCGGACCGGCTAGTGCCCGTCGCGGCACAGCGTCCCGTCTCATCCGACGATCGCGTCCTTTCGAAAGAACAATTGGCGCAAAGAATGTTCCGATACGCCTTGGGCCGCGAAGCCACTCCCGCCGAACGCGCCATGATCGGCAAAGGTTCCACCGAGGATGTCGCGGACCTGCTGTGGGCGATTTCTATGACCCCGGAGTTTCAACTCATTCGATGATGACGCGCCGCCAGTTTTCCGCCGCTCTCGCCGCTCCCCTGCCCGCGCAGCATCTGAGTGGCGCGAAGCCCACGGCCACCGCCGATACTCTGATCGTGCTCTGGATGGCGGGCGGCATGGCACAGACGGAGACGTTCGATCCCAAACGTTACACGCCCTACGAAGCGGGCACGCCGTCGAGCAAGGTGCTGAGCACGTTCTCCGAGATCGACACCGCGGTGGACCACATCAAGATTTCGGCGGGTCTCGAAAAGATCGCGCGAGTCATGGATCGCGGCACGCTGATTCGCGGCTATCAGGCGGGCGATCTCGGCTTCATTCTGCACTCGCGCCATCAATACCATTGGCACACGGGTTACGCGCCGCCGCAGACCGTCGCGATGCCGCACATCGGTTCGGTGATCTCGCGCACGCTGGGTCCGCGGAATCCCGAGATGCCCGCGTTCATCGACATCGGGCAGGATCTTGAGATCGGCGCGGAGAGCCAAGCGGTAAAGGCGTTCCATACCGCCGGATTTCTCGGCGCGGAGCATGGCCCGTTTCTCATCGTGAATCCACAAGACGCCACGGCGAGCGTTCGTCCGCTTAAAGAATTGGGCGACCGCCGATTCCAGTCTCGCCGCGAAATGTGGCGGCAATTGACGAAGAACTCCCCGCTCGCGCAAGCGGGCGGAGATCAGCGCGAGTCGATCATGCGCTCAATGGAAGCCGCGCACCGCTTGCTCGATTCGCCGTCGGCGAAAGCGTTCGATCTCTCGCTAGAACCAAAGGCGAGCTACGACCGCTACAACACCGGACGCTTCGGGCTCGGGTGCCTACTCGCGCGACGGCTTACGGAAGCGGGCGCACGATTCATCGAAGTCACCACGGAATACATTCCTTTCCGCAATTGGGACACACACGAAAACGGGCATGAGCGCGTGGTGGAGATGAAGCGGCAGATCGACGCACCGGTCGCGCAATTGGTGCTCGATCTCGAAGAGCGCGGATTGTTGAATCGCACGTTAATCGTGTTGGCCAGCGAGTTCGGACGCGACATGGTCACCGAAGGCAAGCCCGGCAAAGAAGTGAAAGATCAGGTGCAGGTGCCCGAAGTGATGACCGATCCGAAGCACTACGGCATGCATCGCCACTTCACCGAAGCGGGTTGCGTGCTGCTCTTCGGCGGCGGCGCGAAGCGCGGATTGCTATACGGCAAGACCGCCGACGAACGGCCGTGCAAGACGATCGAGAATCCGGTGAACATCGAGGATTTGCACGCGACGATTTACAGCGCCATGGGGATCGCGCCGACGACGAACTACGTCTACGAGCGGCGGCCGATCTACGTGACACGCGACGGCAAGGGCAAGCCCATCAACGCGTTATTCGGGTAAGTAACCGCGCGCAAGTTCTCGAAACTCGGCGAGTTCTTTTTTGCCAACGTTCAAGCCCCGCGCCACCGCCGGAGCTTCGTCCATTGCGCGCTTCGCATCGAGGAATAGCGTTCGCCGACGCCGCGCGAGCACATCGTCGATGCGGCGCGTCATCCAAGTCTCGAACTCGGGATGCGGCTCGATGGCGAGCGTAGCCGTCACGCAATCGCGCTCCGGCAGCCCCGCGACCATCGCCGCTTGGTTTACGCAATCCTCGGCCATGCGGCGATAGGTGGTCCACTTGCCACCGCTAATCGTCAGCAGGCCATTGGGGTCGATGTGGATGGCGTGATCGCGCGACAGCGCCGCCGTCGATCCCGCTCCTGCGCCCACCAATGGTCGAATCCCACCCCACACGCTCAATATGTCGTCGCGCGTGGGTGCGTGGTCGAGATACTGCGCCGCGGTTTCGAGCAGGAACGCGATCTCTTCCTCTCGCGCGCGCGGTTCGCGCACCGGAGCATCAATCGGAGTATCGGTAGTCCCAACCAGCGTGTGCCCCAGCCACGGAATCGCGAACATCACCCGACCGTCGCGCGTGTGCGGCACCATGATCGCGGAATCGCCCGGCAGAAACTCGCGCGCGAACACCAAGTGAATACCCTGACTCGGCGACATGCGCGTCCGCGCTTGGGGATCGGCAAGCCGCCGTACTTCGTCGCCAAACGGTCCGGCGGCGTTCACGATGGCGCGCGCGCGGCAATGCAATTCCTCACCGGTCTCGACGTCGCGAATCTGGACGGACTCGCCGCCAATCCCGACCGCCTCCGCGTAATTCAGCACGCACGCCCCGCGCTCAGACGCCGCGATCAGAATGTGGATCAGCAGCCGCGCATCGTCGAACTGGCCGTCGTAGTAGACCACGCCGCCGCGCAAGCCTTCGGTCTCGATCGTCGGCAAGCGCGCGATCGTCTCTTCGCGCGAAAGCAGGCTGGACGCGCCGAATCCGTAGCGGCCCGCGAGCAGATCGTAAAGCTTCAGACCGATGCCGTAGAACGGCGCTTCCCACCAGTCGTAGTGCGGAACGACGAACGCGAGTTCGCTTACGAAGGCGGGCGCATTGCGGCGCAGCAATCCACGCTCCTTCAGTGCTTCCATCACCAGCGAGACGTTACCCTGCTCGAGATAACGAACGCCGCCGTGAATTAGCTTCGTCGAACGGCTCGAAGTACCGCAACCGAAGTCGCCGCGCTCGACAAGCAAGACTTCGTAACCGCGCGAGACGGCGTCGAGAGCGATTCCCGCGCCGGTCGCGCCGCCGCCGATGATCGCGATGTCCCAGGGTTCGCGGCGCGAGCGGACACGGGTGAGCGTTTCCGCGCGCGTGGCTAGCGATCCCACGATTTCGACCGTTCGACCGCCGCATGCCAACGCTCGCGCGAGACGGGCGCTCGGGGCTCGAATCGCCGGTCCACTTGCCATTGCTCGCCGAGCGCCTCTCGAGAAGGCCAGAACCCAGTGGCCAACCCTGCGAGATAGGCCGCTCCGAGAGCGGTGGTCTCCGTCATCTTCGGACGCACGACCGGCACTTGCAAAACGTCCGCCTGGAATTGCAGCAACGCATCGTTGCGCGCCGCGCCTCCGTCCACGCGCAGTTCGGTTAAGGGCGGACCTCCGTCCGCGCGCATCGCGTCGAGAAGGTCCGCCACTTGATACGCGATCGATTCCACCGCCGCGCGCGCGATATGCCCCGCCGAAGTGCCGCGCGTGATGCCAACGATCGCTCCGCGTGCGTGCGGGTCCCAGTGCGGAGCGCCCAATCCGGCGAATGCGGGAACCAAGTACACGCCGCCCGAATCGGGAACGGATGCGGCGAGCGGTTCGATGTCGGCGGACGTTCGAATCAATCCGAGTCCGTCGCGCAACCATTGCACTACCGCCCCCCCGATAAAGACGCTGCCTTCGAGCGCATACTCCATCGCACCGTTTGCCAGTTTCCAGGCGACGGTCGTGAGTAGGCGATTCGAAGAGGGCACAGGCGTCGCGCCGGTGTTCTCGAGCATGAAACATCCGGTGCCATAAGTGTTTTTGGTCAGCCCCGGCGACCAGCACGCTTGACCGAACAATGCCGCCTGCTGATCGCCCGCGATACCCGCGATAGGAATGCCTTCCAGTCCCGGCGCGGAAGCTTCGCCGAACACCTCGCTCGACGAACGCACTTCCGGCAGCACGTCGCGCGGCACCCGGAACATTTGGAGCAGTTCGCCGTCCCACGCGCCACGGTGAATGTCGAAAAGCATTGTGCGCGAGGCGTTCGACACATCGGTCGCATGGACCCGGCCGCCCGTGAGTTTGTAGAGCAGCCAGCTATCCACCGTGCCGAACGCCAAGCCCGGACGCGAGTGCCGTTCGAGGATCCAAGCCAGTTTCGAGGCCGAAAAATAGGGGTCTGGGATGAGTCCGGTCTTCGCGGTGATCGTCGAAGCGTGCGTCGGGTCCATCGCTCCCGCCGTGCGCCGGTCCTGCCAAACGATGGCGTTCGCCACCGGTTCTCCAGTCGCGCGATCCCACACGATGGTGGTCTCGCGTTGATTCGTGATGCCGATGGCCGTAACGTCGCGCGCGGTGAGATTGGCTTGCGCCAGCGCTTCCACCCCCACTCCCAACTGCGTGGACCAGATTTCGTTGGGATCGTGCTCCACCCACGCGGGTTGCGGATAAATCTGCCGGAACTCCCGTTGCGCCAGCGCGCGCACGCGTCCCTCGCCATCGATGAGCAGCGCGCGTGAACTGGTAGTGCCCTGATCGAGCGCGAGAATCATGCGCGCACGATGCGGAAGATGTAACCCGACGTCGCCGTCTCGATGAACTTCGGATTCGGATGCGCCATGCCCGCGTCGCAGTAGTGCAGTTGGCCTTTGTAAATGTCCATGCCGTGCGGATCGGGATCGACGCCCTTCACTAGCTGGATTTCGTCGAGCACCTTACCGTCCTTACGCGACAACTTCTGAATTAAGTAATCCGTCGAGAACACGCACCAGATGGCGTCGCCGTCGATGGCGAGCCCGTGCGCGCGCCCGTAGTTCACGGGAACTTGATGCAGCACCTTAAACGTCTTCGCGTCGACTTGCGCCAGCGCTTTCCACTTGAAACACGTCATCCAAAGCGTGCCGTTGTCCCACACGACGCCGTGAACGCCGCCGCCATCGGGGATCGGGTAGCGCTCGATCGTTTTCCCGGTCATGGGATCGCACTGGATGATCTCGCCCATTGGCTTGTCGGTAGGCCGCTCCGGACGGAACAGCGATTTGCCGTTCGCGCCCATCCACAGATAACCGCCGCCGAACGCCATGCCGCTAGTGTTGTGCGATTCCGTATCGAACTGGCGCAATATCTTGCCGTTCTTCCAATCGAGCAGGTACGCTTTGTCGGAACCCTGCTCGGCGATCCAGAGACCTTCCGGCGTGGCTTCCATCGCGTTCGGATGGCCTTCCGGCGTCTTGAACAGCTTCTCGATCTTGTAGGGCTTGTTCGCGGCCTTGAGCGATGCGGCGGCCAGCGAAGCGGCAAACGTTCTTCGGTTCAACATCAAAAACTTCCTCCTCGAATACGAACGAGACTACGGTCGATGGCGGCGAGGTTCGGCGTACCCGCGAGCCCCATGTCGAGCGCGAGTTCCGTGCGCAATAACTCGACGACCCGCTCGACGCCGCGCTGCCCGAACGCGGCCATGCCGTAGAGATAAGGGCGAGCGATGCAAACGGCGGTCGCGCCCAACGCCAGCGCTTTCAAAATGTCGGTGCCGCGCCGGATACCGCCGTCGATCAGAACCGGGATGCGCCCGCGCGACTGCGCCACGCACTCGGGCAACGCTTCGATGGTGCCGCCCACATGATCGAGTTGACGAGCGCCGTGATTCGACACGATGACGCCCTTCGCGCCAGCCTTGATACAGCGTTCCGTATCCTCGGCGGTGAGAATGCCTTTCACGACGACGGGCAGTTTCGTTAGCGAACAAAGCTCCGCGAGATTCTCCCAAGTCGGCGTCGGCGTTCGGCGAGAAGGATAGATAGCCACTTGCTCCGGATTCACCGCTTGCGGCAGCTTGCCTTGCGCGTCGCGCGGCGGGATACCGATTTCGCACCAATTTCGCTCAAAGCGATTGCGGATATTGCGGTCGCGGTGCGATACGTACATGATGTCGATGGTGAGGCAGATGCCGGTGCAGCCTTCGTCTTCGAGCGGCTTGACGAAATCATGATCAACTGCGTGCCCTCGATCGCTCCGCCGGTATTCAACTGCCACCATTGCGGACGCTCGCCCACGGGCATCTTGTGCACACCGCCGTTGGTGATGTGAAGGGTCTTCGACGCCTTCGCCGCGCGC